>NZ_CM179504.1:4800000-6132736 GCF_058797855.1 Janthinobacterium sp. GW823-FHT01H08 | reverse complement strand
GTATGTCTATGTGAAAAGGTGTGGGAGGGCGTATCGATTCTGCCCTGCGGTCACCGTGTTGCAAGGCCGGCGTCGCGCGAGGGCTCGCCACACGTAACGCGCTATTCTACTCCCGACTGACAAAGTTATCCACAGGCACGACGCTTATTTTTGTGTGGCGGGGTGGGGCGCCATGTGTATAAGAAGCGACTTATCCCCCGGTTATCCCGTCACAGGCAGTGCTGGCGCGGCCTGCGGCGCAGGTGGGGAGCCGCGCGCAAATTTCCAGGCGATCACGGCAATCCTTGACAAGAGGGGGGCATATGCTGAATAATTCAGGGTTCCCCGCCCGTATTCCGTGTTTATTCATTTGGAACGACAATATGGACTAAGCGTGGATTAACGACGCAGTACCAAATCGTAGCGAGCGGTGATGAGTTGTGGCTGAGGCGCGCAACTGTGCGAAGGCACAGTGAGCACCGGAGGCCGCAAATCGCTCCGCGTAGTCGATTTGGTGCGCGTTCAAGCGGGCGATGAGATTGGCCAGCTTGTGCCTTGGCATAAGTGCGCGATTGTCATTGGCACCAAAAACTGACGGGACGTCAGACCCGATTTTGCATTTTTTTTGTTTTTAGCGAGACCAACATGAAACGTACTTACCAACCTTCCGTCGTTCGCCGCAAGCGTACGCACGGCTTCCGCGCTCGTATGGCTACCCGTGGTGGCCGTGATGTGCTCAACGCACGTCGCGCAAAGGGCCGCAAACGTCTGGCCGTCTAGGCTTGTCGTTGACAGCTGATCGCGTGGCTAGCTGTACTCCAGTCGGCAATCAACGCGAAGGTTCACACGACTTCGCGCGCTTTCGGCGTATCGTTAAAACGGATGAATTTTCATCCGTTTTTCGTTTGCGCCCTTCGCAAAAAACAGCGCATTTTGTGCTGTACACCCGACACAATCAATTGCCGCATGCGCGGCTGGGCGTCGTTGTGGCCAAGCGTTTCGCGCCGCGCGCGGCGACCCGCAACACGATCAAGCGCGTCACGCGCGAGCTGTTTCGCAACAGCGCGATGCCGCCGGTCGACTGCGTGGTGCGTTTGTCGCGCGCCGTCAACAGCAAGGATGGCCCGGCCACCACGAGCAAGCTCAAAGCCGAGCTGCGTGAAGAATTGAGCCGCCTGTTCGCGGCGCAAATCGCCGCCCAGGCCCGTTCTGTTGCTGCGCCACCACCATCCGCGCCATGAAAACCCTGCTGCTGTTCCTGCTGCGTGCTTATCAGTTGCTGATCAGCCCCATGCTGGGACAGAATTGCCGTTTCTATCCGAGCTGTTCGCATTACGCGATGGAAGCGCTGCGCGTGCACGGTACGGCCAAGGGCAGCCTGCTGGCTGCCAAGCGCCTGTGCCGTTGCCACCCCTGGAATGAAGGGGGCGTCGACCCGGTGCCGCCGGCCGATGGCAAACAATCTTCAACGACCGCTTGCGGTTGCAACCACTCCTGACAAATACCCTAATGGATATCAATAAACGTACCATCCTGTGGATCGTGTTTTCCGTCTCGCTGGTAATTCTCTGGAACGAATGGATGATCTCGAACGGCAAGCCGTCGATGTTCTCCGCGAACACGGAACAAACCGCCAAGGCGCCTGTCACCCCGGCCAAGACGGCCGCCCTGGCTGCTGCCGGCGCGACCGCCGTGCCTGGCGAAGCGACCGATCCCGCCGCGTTCAAGCGCGAAGTGATTACCATCACCACCGACGTTATCAAGGTCGATATCGACACCCTGGGCGGCCAGGTCAAGCGTCTGGAATTGCTGAAGTTCAAGGGCGCGGGCAATCCGGGCTGGTTCGGCGGCTGCTTCGGCCTGTTCAAATGGTGCCAGCCTGATGAAGGCAAGCAAAACGAAGTGCTGTTCGACGAAGGCGCGAACCACACCTACCTGGCGCAATCGGGCCTGGTCGGCGGTCCTTTCCCTACCCACGCGAGCGGTTTCACCGTGCAGCCTGGCGTGCGCACCCTCGGTGACGGCAAGCAAGTGCAACTGGTGATGGAAGCGGTCGAAGGCGGCGTCAAGCTGACCAAGACGTTTACGTTCAAGCGCGGCGACTACGTCATCGACGTGCGCCACGACGTGGCCAACGTGGGCGCGGCCCCTGTCACGCCGCAGCTGTATCTGCAACTGACGCATGACGGCAACAAGCCGGTCGGCGACTCGTTCTTCAACAGCAGCTTCACGGGTCCGACCCTGTACACGCCGCAAGACAAGTACCAGAAGCTGACGTTCGAGAAAATCGAAAAAGCGGCCGTGGAAGACGAGAAGAAGGGCAACGACAACGCCATGAAGGGCCTGCATCCGGCCACGGCGAATGGCGGCTGGTTTGCGATTTCGCAACACTTCTTCGTGTCGGCTTTCGTTCCGCCTGAAAACGCCAAGCGCGACATCTTCACGAAAAAGCTCGGCACCAACCTGTATGCCATCGGCAACGTGCTGCCACTGCCGACCCTGGCGCCAGGCGCCACGGCCAGCATGGACAGCAAGCTGTACTCGGGTCCGCAAATCGCGCACCTGCTGGAAAACGTTTCGCCTGGCCTGGAACTGGTCAAGGATTACGGCTGGCTGACCATCATCGCCAAGCCGATCTTCTGGGTCATGGAACACATCCACAGCGTGCTGGGCAACTGGGGCTGGACCATCATCGCTTTCACGATCCTGATCAAGCTGGCGTTCTTCCCATTGTCGGCCGCCGGCTACCGCAGCATGGCCAAGATGAAACTGGTCACGCCGAAGATGCAGGCGATCCGCGAGCGCTACAAAGGCGATCCGCAAAAGATGAACCAGGCCACGATGGAGCTGTACAAGACGGAAAAGATCAATCCGCTGGGCGGCTGCCTGCCGATCCTGATCCAGATGCCCGTCTTTATCGCCCTGTACTGGGTGCTGAACGCGTCCGTGGAAATCCGCGGCGCGCCATGGATCGGCTGGATCACCGACCTGGCCCAGCATGACCCATGGTGCATCCTGCCGGTGCTGTACGCGATCTCGATGTACATCACGACCAAGCTGAACCCGGCCCCGGCCGATCCGATGCAAGCGAAGATGATGCTGTTCATGCCGTTGGCATTCTCGGTGATGTTCTTCTTCTTCCCGTCGGGCCTGGTACTCTACTGGGTCGTCAACAACGTCCTGTCGATCGGCCAGCAATGGGTGATCACCAAGAAATACGCGCCGTCCACTGTGTAAGCAGGGTTAGCGAAGTAAAAGCCCGCCTAGTGCGGGCTTTTTAATTCTTGTAGGTCGGATTAGCGTGGCAAGGCCACGCGTAATCCGACACTATCGCCAGCGTGTGCTGCGTCGGCTTACGCGCTGCGCGCTAAGCCGACCTACGTTGCTGCACCTTCCCTTGCCGTACCTATTACAATATCCCCATGAAACTCGACTCTTCCCCTATCGCCGCCATCGCCACCGCTCCCGGGCGCGGCGGCATCGGCGTGGTACGCGCCTCCGGCAAAAATCTCGCCCCGCTGATGACGGCCCTGTTCGGCGCGCAAACGCTGAAACCGCGCCACGCCACCTATCTGCCGTTCACGGAAGCCGATGGCAGCATCATCGACCAGGGCATCGCCATCCACTTCAAGGGCCCGCATTCCTACACGGGCGAAGACGTGCTGGAATTGCAGGGCCACGGCGGCCCCATCGTGCTGCAGCTGCTGCTGGCGCGCGTGCTCGAAGCGGGCAAGGACAGCGGCTTGCGCCTGGCCGAACCGGGCGAATTCACGCGCCGCGCTTTTCTCAATGACAAGCTGGACCTGGCGCAAGCCGAAGCCGTCGCCGACCTGATCGACGCTTCCACTGAAGCGGCCGCCAAGTCCGCCTCGCAATCGCTGTCGGGCGCGTTCTCGAACACCATCCACGCGTTGGTGGAACAGGTGACGGGTTTAAGGATGCTGGTCGAGGCCACCCTGGACTTCCCGGAAGAGGAAATCGATTTCCTGGAAAAATCGAATGCGCGCGGTCAATTAAAAGCCGTCATCGAAGCGTTGAATAAAGTGTTTGCGCAGGCGGCGCAGGGCGCGCTGCTGCGCGAAGGCCTGAACGTGGTGCTGGCCGGCCAGCCGAACGTGGGCAAGTCGTCCTTGCTGAACGCGCTGGCGGGCGCCGACGTGGCCATCGTCACGCCGATCGCCGGCACCACGCGCGACAAGGTCAGCGAAACCATCCAGATCGAAGGCATTCCGCTCAACATCATCGACACGGCCGGTATCCGCAGCGCGGGCGACACCATCGACGCCGTCGAGCGCATCGGCATCGAGCGCACCTGGGGCGAGATCGGCAAGGCGGACGTGATTTTGCACCTGCTCGACGCCGACCATGGCCCGACACTGGCCGATGAAACCATCGTCGCCGCCTTCCCGGAAGGCGTGCCCGTGGTGCGCGTGTGGAACAAGATCGACCTGTCGGGCCACAAGCCCGGCGTCGACAACATGCCGGACGCCACCCACGTGTATCTGTCGGCGCACGAGCACATCGGTATCGACCTGCTGCGCGCGGAACTGTTGCGCATCGCCGGCTGGCAGCAGACGGGCGAATCGCTGTACCTGGCGCGCGAACGCCATCTGATCGCCTTGAAATCGGCCGGCAAGCATCTCGATATCGCCGCCGCGCACGCGGCGCAGGACGACCAGTCGCTGGACCTGTTCGCCGAAGAGCTGCGCCTGGCGCAGGTGCAGCTGTCGAGCATCACGGGCGAGTTCTCGCCTGACGATCTGCTGGGCGTGATCTTCAGCCGTTTCTGCATCGGCAAGTAAGGAGAATCGGATGAAGCTGCTGTTTGCCGTCATGTTCGCCTGCCTGCCCCTGCTGGCCGGTGCGCAGGAAAAGTTGCCGCAAGACGTGGCGAAATTCGTCGAAAATGCGCAGATGTGCGAGCACTTCGCCGGCGAATGGGATGACAACGACAAGGCGCGCCAGCGCGAGATCACGCAAGCCGTGGCCAGCTCGTGCGGTCAGGCGCAGCGGCAGTGGAAGCGCTTGCGCGTGAAATACGCGAAGCAGCCGAAGCTGCAACAAGTCATTGCCGAGAATGCCAATGACGCGGTCAGGAGCTTTCGGAAATAAGTCCGAACGGCGAAAAGGCCGGGGTCAGACCCTCAACACCGCTAACACAAAGGTCATCGCTCAGGTGCGAGGGGGTCTGACCCCAGGTTTTGTCACCCTTTCCTCCCCTTCGCCTGTTCTTCCTTGAACTTCTGGAACGCCCCGATATGCTCGGCGCGGCGCAGCACGCGCGAATGCGGGTCGAGCGTGTACGTGGCGCCGGCCGGCAGGGGCAGTTCGCCAAAGCCCAGCGACATGGACACGGTATGGATTTCCTTGCCGATACGCACTTCCACTGGCATCGGGAAGGCGATGTCGGCAGGCGTCTTCCATAGCAGGCGCAAGGTGTCGCCGTCGCGCACGGAGGACAGTTCCGGCAATGCCGCCTGGTACAGATAAACCTGGAAGAACCAGTCGTAATTGCTGCCCGTGACTTTGTTGACGATGGCCATGAATTCCGCCGTGCTGCCGTAACGCGGCTGGAACTGGCCTGGCAGCGGCTGTTCCGTGCCGTAGACGAGCAGGCGCACGGCGCGGAAGAAGGCCTCGTCGCCGATCAGGCCGCGCAAGGTGTGCAGCACCAGCGCCCCTTTCACATACAGGTCGCCGCCCGGTCCGCCCTTTTTCTGGTCGTAGACTTCTTCCTCGCTTCTCGGCTTGCCCGAAACCATGGGCGCCTTGTTGACGATGCCGGCCCGCATTTGCTGCAACGAAGCAAAATACTCTTGCTCGCCTCGCAGATATTGCATGTACAGCGGCTGCATATACGTGCCGAAGCCTTCGTGCAGCCACATATCGTCCCAGTTGCTGTTGGTGAGCTGGTTGCCGAACCATTCATGGGCAAACTCATGCTGCAGCAATTCATCGTAGCCATAGCTGGTCTTGGCGAATTTGTTGCCATAGGCATTGATGGTCTGGTGTTCCATGCCCTTGTGCGGGGTTTCGGCGATGCCGACTTTCTCATCGCCAAACGGGTAGGGGCCGATGACGCTTTCAAAAAAGTCCAGCATGGGCGGCAATTCCGCGAACAGGGCGCCTGCCTTGGCCTCGCTTTCCGGCAAGTACCAGAATTGCAGGGGGATGCGGTTGCCGTAGCGGCTAGCATACTCGCCCTGCAGGCTGCGGTAGGGCGCCACGTTCAGGGCGATGCCATAGGTGCTCGGGTGTTTGGCGCGCCAGTGCCAGGTGCGCCAGCCGTCGGTCTCATCCATGCCGAGCGCGATGCCGTTGCCGGCCGCCACCAGCGGCGCCGGTACCTGGATGTGCTGGTCGATCAGCCGGGCCTTGCCCATCGGGTGGTCGATGCAGGGCCAGAACAGGTCGCAGCCTTCGCCTTGCACGGCGCTGGCGATCCACGGCGCGCCATCGGCGGTGCTCGACCACACCATGCCGCCATCCCACGGCGCTTTCACGGCGACGTGCGGCACGCCGTGGTAGACGATGCGGATGGTGGTGCGCGCGCCTGCCGCGAGGGTGGCCGGCAAGGTCATGCTCAGGCGGCCGTCCGGATTGGCATAGTCTTGCGGCCGCAGCGCCTTGCCGTCGACTTCGATGGCATCGACGGGCAGGTTGCGGTCCAGGTCCAGCGCGAACCGCGAGATCGGCTGCGTGGCCAGGAAGGTCAGGCGCGCATCGCCGGCAATGCTGCGGCGGGCCGGATCGATGCGCAGGGTCAGGTCGGCATGTTCGAATACCACCGCCAATTGTTCCGGCGTGCGTTCGGCACCCGAATTGAGGGTGTAGGCGGTGGGCGCGCGCGTGGCGCAGGCGCTGAGCAGCAGGCAGGAGAGCAACAGGGGGATGTGTTTCATGGCGTGCGCGCAAGTGAACGGAGCACTGATTGTAGTGTGAAGTGACAACGTTGTCGTTTGGAAATTTCAAGGTGCCGATGGGGCAAGCGTGGCCACGGTTGAGAAATGTCATGGGCTTCAAACTGTGCTGACGTAATCTTGCTGAGCGGCCTTGAAGTGCCGCTAGGAAAGGAAGCGCCATGGACAGCGAACAGCCGGAAGTCGTGGAAAGCAGGGGCATGGCGGCGCCGCCATTGCCTTCCCTGCCGCAATTGATCGCAGCGCTGCCGCCGAAAGGTGCATGCTGGTACTGCGACAAGCCGCTCGATGCCGTGCGCCGTTTCTGTTGCAAGAGTTGTTGCGTGGCGTATGCGGAAGAGGCGCAGTTCAACAGCTGAGCGGCAGCTCGCTGTGCGCTAGCGGCGCCGCAGCAGCGCCGCCAGGGCGCCTTCGAAATCGAACTCGTGCGCGGCGGCGGCCACCTCCTGGTACACATTCACGCCCAGGCTGGCCGCGAGCAGGCTGGCCGAGTTTTCCAGGATGTCGATGGCCGCGCCGTCGCCTTCGCGCAAATGGCTGGCCAGGCGCGCCAGCAGCAGCTGGATGGCGGGCGCGGCCGGGTCGGGCGCCACGTCCTGCGCCGCCGTGTGGTTTGCCTCCGGCGTGCCCAGCATGCTGCTGACTGCGCCGAGCAATTGATCCTGCGCCAGTTCCAGCTGCAGCATCTGCTGGGCCAGGTCGGGCGCCTGCGCACGCAGTGCCGATTCCAGGGTTTCCGACAGGCTGTGCACATGGCGCGCCCCGATCATGCCGGCGGCGCCTTTCAGGGTATGCGCTTTCAGACGCGCGGAAACGTAGTTGCCCGTGTCGAATTCGGCGCGGATCTGGCACGGCGTGGTGCCGTGGTCGTGCAGGAAGCGGCGCAGGATTTTCAGGTACAGGATGCGGTCGCCCATGATGCGGCCCAGTCCGTTCTCAACGTCGAGAATGCGGACCATGTCGGATGCCGCAACGGCGGCATCATCATCGCAAGTGGCGTGTGGTTTCAGCATGCTGTGCAGAGCGCCCCAAAACTTGTCAATGTCAGTAAAGCAGGAACTGCTATTTTACATCCAGTCGTACTCTGCACTGCGTCCGCTAGGCGCCAGCTTGCCGCCTAGCGCGTCGTGAATGACCAGCTCTGCGTGACGTCCGCGCCATTGACTTTGCCGATGAAACTCACGTCATAGCTGGTGTTCGCGTTCAAGGCCGCCAGCGGGATGATGGATGCGGCCGAGACCGGTGTATGCACGTCATTGCCGCTGGTGAGCAGGCGCACGGCCAGGTCTGCGGAGGCGCCGCGCTGGCGCACGCTGAACGCCGTCACGCTGACGGGCGTGCCGTAATTGGCATGCACGCTGATCGGGTAGCCGACCACGTCCTGGTTCGGCACGGGATCGGGCGATTCGTTATTGCTGGAAAAACTGACGGCCACTTTCTGCTGTCCGCTGTAGGGGTAAGTGACGATCTGTCCCGCCGCCAGCCCCGGGCCATAGCTGCGGTTGCCGGCCAGGTCGGTGGTGAAATACGCATAGCCGGCGCCGCTGACGGCCGCGCCCGCGCCGCCTTCCTTGAACAGCGGCTCGAAAATGACGAAGCGGTGATAGATGGCCGTGACCAGTTCTTCGGCCAGGTAAAAGCCGGACGTGTTGCTCGCGCCGGCGATCACTTCGCCCTGCAGCGAGGTGACGACGTAGCCGGCCTTGGCCAGGCGGTCGCCCAGTGTGACGCCTGTAAAGCCGGGCTTGCCCTGCACCTGTTCGTGCGCCACCGTATTGTTGAGATTGAGATAGCTGGAATGGCCGAGGGCCGCGCTGTCGATCAGGCTATTGCGCACCAGCGGCGACAGGCCGATCTGGCTGCGCCGGTAGTTGAACCAGTTGAAGCCATCGGTGGCAATATTGTTGCTGAGAACGGGAGCACCCGGCTCCTGCGTCAATTGCCCGGCCGGGGTCGAGTTGCTCAGCGACGTATTGCCGCTATCGCTGCCGCCGCCGCAGGCGCTCAGCAGGGCTGCGCTCAGCAGGGCAGGTATCCAGTATTTCCAACGCAGTGACGAGGCAATCAAGTCGACTCCTGTAGAGGTAGGCGGGCAGCGGTGGGGTCAGCGTGCTGTCCTGTAAAACGATTCTAAGGTATTTTGATCACGCGTAGAGCATCCGTGAAAAGATATGTCGCGCTCGTGCGGGGACGGTGCCGCCGCTGCGCAGGGTAGAATGGGCGCAGCGCAGCGTTTGCCGCTGCATTGCCTTACTTCCGATTTTTTTGATTGCCCATACATTTGAACACATTACCCAAGTCGCGCCTGCAGCGCGCCAAATACGCCTTGCCCAGCATGGTGACTTTGCTTTCGATAGCCTGCGGTTTTGCCAGCATCGTCATTTCCGTCGACAACGCCGCCGTGGGCGACGCGGATGCCTACCGGCTGGCGGCGGCGCTGCTGGTGCTCGCCGGCGTGTTTGACGCGCTCGACGGCTACGTGGCCCGGCTGACGGGAACCAGTTCGCAGTTCGGCGTGCAGCTCGATTCGATCGCCGACGTGATGAATTTCGGCTGCGCCCCGGCCGTCCTGTTGTATTGCTACGGCTTCGTGCAGATGGGCGTGCACGATCCGCTGCTGCTGCGCTTTGGCGGCATGGCCAGCTTTTTCTTTGTCGCCTGCGGGGCCATGCGCCTGGCGCGCTTCAATGTGAACGTGGGGCGTACCGATCCCCTGTATTTCGTCGGCATGCCAATCACGGCCGGCGCCGCCTGCGTGGCGGCCGTGGTGGTAGCCTGGCCGGCGCCCATCGATTCCATGCTGCACAGCTATCTATTGATGCTGCTGCTCGTCGGCGTGGGCAGCCTGATGGTGTCGACCTTGCGTTTCCCCAGCTCCAAGCAAAAGAAAAGCCTGGCCGCGCTGCTGGTGCTGATCCTTGCCATCGCCCTGCTGGTGTGGCTGAAGACGAGTTTCTTCGCCCTGTTCTTCGCCGTCTACATCGCCGCCACCCTGCTGCTCAACCTGGCATGGCATCTGGGCTGGCGCGGTATTGCCTTACCCCAGGTTTTTAACGACCCGGATGAGATTGATTAAACGTTAAGCCACCTCGTGCCCACGCGCGGCGCGCAGGATGGCGAACCAGTCACTGCGGCTGAGCGTGAACTGCGTGCCTTCCACGGCCACGCCCACGGCCTCGATGCGGCCCGTGCCCGTCAGCGGCAGGGGGCGGCAAGGCAATTGCATGATCCAGGCAAACACCACGCTGGCAAACGGACGCTGCAGCTGGTCGGCGATCTGCTTGATGACATTGCGCAAATTCTCCACATTCGCATCGCCACCCTGGAACAGGCGCCCGCCCGCTAGCGGTGACCAGATCATCGGCGCCACCCCCACGTCCTGCAAGCCGTCGAAGGTTTCGTCGAACAGGGGCGCCACGTGCAGCGGCGAGCATTCCACCTGGTTCGTCACCAGCGGGAAGCGCCGGTGCAGGCATTCGAACTGGTGGCGGCTGAAGTTCGACACGCCAAAGTGCAGCACCTTGCCATCTTTCTGCAATTGGGTAAACGCGCCGGCGATTTCGTCGAAATCCATCAGCGGGTCGGGGCGGTGGATCAGCAGCAGGTCCAGGCGGTCCGTCTGCAGCTGGCGCAAGCTGTGTTCCACGGAACCGGTGATGTGCGCCGCGCTCGTGTCGTAGTGCTGGATGGCGTGGCCGGGACGGTGCGGCGAGAGCAGCTTGATGCCGCACTTGCTGACCAGCTCCATCTTGTCGCGCAAGCCCGGCTGCAGGGCCAGCGCTTCGCCGAACAGCCCTTCGGCGCTGTAATCGCCATAGATATCGGCATGGTCGAAACTCGATACGCCCAGCGCCAGGCATTGCTCGATGAAAGCCAGGCGCTGCTGCGCCGACATATTCCACTCGCCGATGCGCCACATGCCGGCGACGATGCGCGACAGTTCGGGACCGTTGCTGCTTAAACGGCTGCGCGGCGCTTGCAGGCTGGCGGGAAATACATGGCTCATGGGCTGGCTTTCTGGTGGTGACGTGATGGGACTCGCCACGATTATAGCCAGCTAATCTACAGCATGCTGCGGATAAAGCGGCAGCAACGCTCCTGCAGGGCATCGTCGAGCTGGCCGCCCAGTTGCATCTGGTACACGAGCGCCGATTGCAGCATGAAGGCGAACAGGCGCAGGTCGAGGTCGGCGCGCACGCCGATGTTGACCAGGCGCTGCACCACCAGGGTGATCCATGGCGCGACGATCTGCTCGCGAAAGCGCAGTTGCGCCGCCGCATCATTGTGGATCAGCACCAGCAGGTCGCAGGTGAAGCGGCCGTCGGCGTTCAGGTTGTCGAAGATGCGCGCGCAGATCGCCTCGATTTCCTGGCCGTCCGGCATGTCGAGCGCGCGCTGCAGTTTTTCCGCCGTGCGTTTGACGAGCGCGTCGAGCAGCATGTCTTCGCGCCGCGGCCAGCGCCGGTAGATCGTCTGGCGCCCCACGCCGGCCACGTCGGCCACCATCTGTATCGTCACCGCCTCCAGTCCATGCTGGCGCACCAGCATGACGATCGCTTCCAGTACTGCATCTTCCACGCCCGCCTTGCGCGGGCGGCCACGCACCGGTGCCTCTTTTGTAGTCACGTCTCACCTGTCTCTGAATGTTTCTTTTAATTATGGTACGATGCGCACCGTAAATGCAAAGCTAGCGCTTGTCAATCATCTTGATCAATTAACCGGCAGGCGGATGCACCGCGCCGCGATACTCCAGCCATCTTTACGTGAAATCTGCCATCTCAGCGGCGCGTGTCCGCATTTTCTTTCTGACTCCCACATCCATCACTGTGGCGGCTTATGCCGCCTGAGGACAACCTATGAAAATCATCGGGATTTCGCCCCACCGGCGTAACTTCTTGCGCAAGGCCGTCGGCGCCGCGCCTGCTGTGGCCTTGCTGGCTGGCGCCGGCGGCGGCCTGGCCATGGCCGTCTCCAAAGACCAGCCTGCCTACAAACCGCGCTTTTTCGACGCCACCGAGTGGGCCACATTGAGCGCGCTGGTCGACCGCCTGATCCCCGCCGATGGCGAAGGGCCGGGCGCGCTGGAATCGGGCGCGCATGAATTCATCGATGCGCAGATGAACACGCCTTACGCGTATGGCGCGCTGTGGTACATGCAAGGGCCGTTCGTGCCCTCGATCGAACAGTTCGGCTACCAGTTCCACATGGCGCCGCGCGAGCTGTACAAGAGCGCCCTGGCGGGCGTGAATGCGGCCGTGCAGAAACAGTCGGGCAAGCCTTTCGTCCAGCTGAACGCGGCCGAGCGCGACGCCGTCATCACGCAATTGCAAAAGGGCACCTTGGACATCGGCGAAGTGCCGTCGAAAATCTTCTTCAACCAGCTGCTGCAAAACACCCGCGAAGGCTATTTTTGCGACCCCGTGCACGGCGGCAACAAGGACATGCTGGCCTGGAAGATGGTCGGATTCCCTGGCGCGCGCGCCGACTACATGGACTGGGTGGAGCAGTACGGCAAGAAATACCCGTTGCCTCCCGTGTCCATAGCGTAAAACTTTTAGTACCCGATCAAAGAAAAAGAAAAACCATCATGAGTGATATCAAACCCGATGTAAAAATGAAGCCTGTCGATGCCGTGATTGTGGGCTTCGGCTGGACCGGCGCCATCATGGCCAAGGAATTGACGGAGGCGGGCCTGAACGTGGTCGCGCTGGAACGCGGCGAGTACCGCGACACCTATCCCGACGGCGCCTATCCGAAGACCCTCGACGAGCTGACCTATATCCAGCGCAGCAAGCTGTTCCAGGATATGTCGAAGAGCACGTTCACCTTCCGCCACAGCATCACGGGCGTGGCCGTGCCGTACCGCCAGATCGGCGCCTTCAAGCCCGGCACGGGCGTGGGCGGCGCGGGTTTGCACTGGTCGGGCATGCACTGGCGCGTCCTGCCGGAAGAGCTGCAGATCCGCAGCCACTACGAACGCCGCTACGGCAAGAAATTCATCCCTGAAGGCATGACGATCCAGGATTTTGGCGTGACTTACGCCGAGCTGGAGCCGCACTTCGATTTCGTCGAGAAAGTCTTCGGCACCTCGGGCCAGGCGTATAAGGTCAACGGCATCGTCGTCGGTGACGGCAATGTGTTCGAAGGCGACCGCTCCGACAATTACGCGCTGGCGCCGCAAAAAGTGCCGTACACGGCCGAACTGTTCCGCCGCGCGGCCAAGGCCGTCGGCTACCACCCGTTCGTCAACGCCTCGTCGAACGCGTCCGGTCCGTACACGAATCCGTACGGCTGCCAGATGGGCCCGTGCAACTTCTGCGGCTTCTGCTCCGGCTACGCCTGCTACAACTATTCCAAGGCCTCGCCCAACGTCAACATCATGCCGGCTCTGCGTATGGTGGCCAACTTTGAATTGCGCGCCAATTGCAACGTCGTGCGCATCAACCTCGACGGCAGCAAGAAACGCGCCACGGGCGTGACCTATATCAATGCGGATGGCAAGGCCGTCGAACAGCCTGCCGACCTGGTCATCGCCAGTGCCTTTGCCTACAACAATGCGCACCTGTTCCTGCTGTCGGGCATCGGCAAGCCGTACGACCCCGTCAGCAATGAAGGCGTGGTGGGGCGCAATATCGCCTACCAGATGATGTCGACCATCCAGACTTTCTTCAAGGAAGACACGAACACGAACCCGTTCATCGGCGCCGGCGGCACCGGTGTCGCGCTCGATGACTGGAATGGCGACAATTTCGACCATGGCCCGCTGGGCTTCGTGGGCGGTTCGCCCGCCTGGTGCAACCCGGCCGGCTCGAAGCCGATCTCGGGCATCGCCACGCCGGACGGCACGCCCGCCTGGGGTGCTGCCTGGAAAAAGGCCGTCAAGAAGAGCTATTTGAACACGGTGTCGTTCGATTGCCACGGCGCCAACATGACTTACCGCGACTGCTATGTCGACCTCGACCCGACCTACACGGACAAGTATGGCCAGCAATTGCTGCGCTTTACCTTTGACTGGAAGGAAAACGACATCAAGATGAGCCGTTTCGTCACCGACAAGATGATGAAGGTGGCCGAAGCCATGAATCCCGAATCGATCAAGGTATCGGTCAAGAGCGTGGGCGACCACCTCGACTTGCGCAATTACCAGACCACGCACTGGGCGGGCGGCACGGCCATGGGCACGGACCGCAAGACCAGCGTCGTCAACCGCTACCTGCAAAGCTGGGACGTGCACAACGTGTTTGCCGTCGGTTCCAGCGTGTTCCCGGTCGGCATCGGCTACAACCCGACGGGCCTCGCTTGCGCGCTGACCTACTGGTCGGCCAAGGCCATCCGCGAGCAATACCTGAAAGATCCCCGTCCCCTGGTCGCTTGATAAAGAACAAGAAGATGAACAACACATTCACCCATACCGTGGGCGCGCTGCTGCTGGCGCTCGCCGCCAGTACCCCCTGCACCGTCCTGTCTGCCACCACGGCCGCCACCGTCCCGAACGCCCAGCTGATACGCCAGGGCGAATACCTGGCCCGCGCCGGCGACTGCATCGCCTGCCACACGGCCGGCACGAAAGGCAAACCGTTCGCGGGCGGCCTGGGCATGGAAACGCCGATCGGCAAGGTGTATTCCACCAACATCACGCCCGACAAGAAGGCCGGCATCGGCGACTGGAGCTTTGCCGATTTCGACAAGCTGATGCGCACCGGCGTGACCAAGCACGGCTATACCGTATATCCGGCCATGCCGTATCCGTCGTATTCGCGCCTGAGCGAGGCGGACATGCAGGCGCTGTACGCCTACTTCATGCATGGCGTGAAGGCGGACCCGACGCCGAACAAGGCGGCCGACATTCCGTGGCCATTGTCGATGCGCTTTCCGCTGACCATCTGGCGCTGGGCGTTTGCCCCCACGCCGCAGCCGTATAAAACGCCGGCCACGGGCGACGCGCAATTGCTGCGCGGCGCCTACCTGGTGCAGGGCCTGGGCCACTGCGGCGCCTGCCATACGGCGCGCGGCGTGGGCATGCAGGAAAAATCGCTGACGGACGAGGGCAACACGACCTTCCTGGCCGGCGGCGGCGTGATCGACGGCTGGTCCGTGCCTTCGCTGCGCAATGAACATGGCGGCGGCCTGGCGCGCTGGAGCGCAGCCGAGATCGCCGAATTCCTGAAGACGGGCCGCAACAGCCACACGGCCTCGTTTGGCGCCATGAACGACGTGGTGGCCCATTCCATGCAGCACATGACGGATGGCGACCTGGCGGCGATGGCGAAATACCTGAAGTCTTTGCCGCCATCGAATCCAGGCACGCCCACCTTCGTGGCCGACGACAAGCTGGGCAAGCAATTGTTCAGCGGCATCGTCAACTCGAAAGGCGCGCAACTGTACCTGGACCGCTGCGCCGGTTGCCACCGTTCCGACGGCAAGGGCTACGACAAGGCTTTCCCTGCGCTGGCCGGCAATGCCGTGCTGCAGACGAACGATCCGACCTCGGCCATCAATATCGTGCTGTCGGGCGGCGCCGTGCCGGCCACGCGCACGGCGCCGTCGGCGCTGACGATGGCGCCGTATGCCGACATTTTCAATGATGAGCAAACCGCGCAGGTAGTGACCTTCATCCAGACCAGCTGGGGCAACCGGGGCACGCCCGTGACGGCGGCGCAGGTGGCCAAGGTGCGCAAGCTGTCCGTGCCGGTGGAACCATCGCAGACGGAAGCGACGTTTGCGGCAGGGCGCCACGGCACGTTCCCGCCTGTGGCGCGCCAGCCGCACCTGAAGGATGCGCCGGCGAAGTAACGTCGACGGACGAAAAAAAATGCCCGCAGCGATGCGGGCATTTTTTATGGGGAATGCTAAGGGCTTATTTCATCCACAGGCGCATCGAATCCCAGGCGCGGCCGAAGATCGTTGCCTGGTTGATGGTTTCCAGCGCCACGACGGGCAGTTCCAGCAGGACCTTGTCATCGACCATCATTTTCAGCTTGCCGACAGGGGCGTTTTCCGCCAATGGCGCGACCAGCGGGTCCTTGCGCTCCAGCACAGGTTTCATCTTGGCCGCCGTGCCTTTTGGTACGGTGACGAGAACATCGCGGGCGAAACCGATTTTCACGGTGCCTTTCGAGCCCTTCCACACTTCCGGCGTGGCGACGGCCTGGCCTTTCGAGTACAGCTTGACCGTATCGAAGTTCTGGAAGCCCCAGTTCAGCAGCTTCTGGCTTTCCTGCGTGCGGGCCTGGTCCGACGTCGTACCCAGCACCACGGAGATCAAACGGCGCTCGCCGGTGCCGCCCGGACGGCGTGCCGAGGCGATCATGCAATAGCCGGCCGCTTCCGTGTGGCCCGTCTTCATGCCGTCGACGGTCGGGTCCAGCCACAGCAGGCGGTTGCGGTTAGGCTGGGTGATCTTGTTGTACGTGAAACTTTTAATGGAATCGATTTTGTAGAATTCCGGGTAGTCGGCGATCACGCGCTTGGCCAGCACGGACAAGTCTTGCGCCGTGGAATAGTTCTCGGGGCTAGGCAAGCCATGCGGATTGGCAAAACGCGTGTTTTTCAGACCCATGCGCTGGGCTTCGCGGTTCATCAGCACGACGAAGGTGCCTTCATCGCCGGCGACGGCTTCGGCCAGTGCCACGGCAGCGTCGTTACCCGATTGAATCATCAGGCCGTGCAGCAAGTCGTCGATCGACACGGGCGTGGCCGGGTCGATGAACATCTTCGAGCTGCTCGAATCGACTTTCCATGCGCGCACGGACACGTTCACTTTCTGGTCCAGCGCCAGCTTCTTTTCGCGGATGGCGGCAAACGTCAGGTAGGCCGTCATGATCTTGGTCAACGAGGCCGGCTCGATGCGCGCGTCCGGATCTTGCGAAGCAATGATCTGGCCACTGGTGGCGTCGAGCAGCAGCCAGGACTTGGCGGCGATGGTCGGGGCTGGAACGGTTTGCGCGTAGGCGGCGGATAGGAAAAGTACACTGGAGGCCAGTGCCGCTAAAAGTTTTTTCATGGAGGCTGGTCTGCGAAAAAGATGAAGGCTGAGGGCCACGCAGTTGCTGCGTACGTGGCCGCGTGGAAAAAACGGATCAATTATAGCCGTGGAGGCGCTAGTAAGCCCACACTTCAATGATCATCTGCTGCGATTGCGGGTTTGTCACCATGCCACAGCGCAATCACGAGGTTCTTGATGTGGTTGAGCTTGCGGTGGAAAAAGTGGTCGGCGCCGGGGATCACAATCACGGGGATGTCTTGTGGACGGGCCCAGTCGAAGACGGCGGACAGGGGAATCGTGTCGTCCAGTTCGCCGTGGATCAAAATGGTGTCGGCCGGAATGTCGGCCATCGCCCATTTGCCGGCCGCGCTGCCGATCAGCGCCAGACGCTCGGCGGGCGTGCCGGCGGCGGCCAGGCGTTCCTGCAGTTTCGATTGCACGTAGGTGCCGAACGAGAAGCCGGACAAGGCCACGGGCAAGCCCGGGTACAGGCCGACCATGTGTTCGTATAACAGTTGCATATCGTCCGTCTCGCCCGCGCCATGGTCATGTACGCCTTCGGAGGCGCCCACGCCGCGGAAGTTGATGCGCGCCACCACGTAACCGAGGGCGACAAACGCGCGCGCCAGGGTTTGCGTGACCTTGTTATCCATCGTGCCGCCGTACAACGGGTGCGGATGAGCAACGAGGGCGATGCCGCGCGGGGTGTCTGCCGGGAAATCGAGCAAGCCTTCCATGCTGCCTGCATGGCCGGCGAGGGTAAATTTTTCCGAGTTTCTGTTCATGATGCTCATACTGGTGGCGTAGGCTTAAATTAGGATTAAATATGCGGCATAGAACGCCTAACAAAACCGTAGCGAGCGGCAGTGAGTTGTGGCTGAGAAGCGGAACTGTGCTTGAGCACAGCGAGCATCGGAGGCCGCAAATCGCGACGTGCAGTAGGTTCTGTTAAGCGTTCTTAGATTTTCAGGCGTTCGACGACCTTGCCGCCCACCAGGTGGGTATCGATGATTTCATCGATATCGCTGGTGTCGACATAGGTGTACCAGGTCGCTTCCGGGTAGATCACCAGCAGCGGGCCTTCCTCGCAGCGGTCCATGCAGCCGGCCTGGTTGATGCGGATCTTGCCCGCGCCGTTCATGTCGAGTTCCTTGATGCGGCGCTTGCAATGCTTTTGCGCCGCTTCCGCGCCATGGTCGCCGCAGCTGTTGCGGCCATCTTCACGTTTGTTCATGCAGAAAAAAACGTGGCGTTCAAAATACGGTGCGTCGCTCATACTATGCTCCTGCTGATTCATCAATGCGCCATGATAGCGCTTATGGGTGGTCTTCGCGACGCTGGCGCTGCACATCGTCCTGCCGGTTCAGGCGGTGCGAGGGCAGGCACAGGAACCACAGGGCCACGAAGGGCCACAGCAAGGCGAGAAATTGCGCCGCGCCATTAAAGTTCAGGAACTTGCCTTGTACCCAGCCTTGCAAGGTTGACATGAAATAGGGATTGATCGGCGTCGTATTCACCATCACCAGGCTCAGCAGCAAGGTGGCGGCTGCGATGCGGCGCTGCGCCACGTGCGGCGCGAAGGCCAGGCCGCCCAGCATGATCAGGCCGATCAAAAAGCCGCCCTGGGCGCCCGGCGTGATCCAGACGAAGGCATTTTCCGGCGAAAACAGCAGCGCGCTGGCCATCGAGCGCACGGTCAAGGCGGCGGCGATCAGGGTCAGCATCAGGATGGCGCGCGGCGCGGCGCGGCGCAGCAGGCACAGCAAAGTGAGCACGGCGCCCGTCATGCCGCAAGCCGTGATGATGGTTTCCGAAAGCCAATATTGCTCAACCGTTAAGACCACGTCGGGACGCAGATACGTGGCCAGGTCGATGTCGACGCCCGCCAGCTGCGACAGCCAGTCCGACAGGATGGGCAGCAGCTGGCCCAGGCCGAACAGATAGCCTTGCGGATAAATCTGCGCCAGCGGCCACAGGGCCACCAGCACCAGGCCCTGGCTGGCGTGCTGGGCAAACCAGCGCTGGCGCAAGCGGTACAAATGGCTGTGGTCGAGCAGCTTGCGCGCCGTCAGGGCGCCGATGATGGAACCGATGCAGCAGCCGGCCGCATTCGTATAGAAATCGAGATTCGACGATACGCGGCTGGGCAGATAGGTTTGCACGGCTTCCATGCTGCCGGAAATCAACATGCCGCACAGGCTGGCGACGATGACGGCAAAGAAACCCGTGATCCTTGGAAACAACGAATACACGATCAAGGCGCCCAGCGGGATGTAGCCGACGATATTTACGCCGACATCGAAGCCCGTCCAGTAACGGGGCATGCGCGTGTTTTCCAGGAAAGTCAGCGGCGACAAGCCATTGCTGTGCCAGCCCGTGAACGGAAACCAGCTCGCGTAGACGATCAGGAAGACGTAGGCGAGCAGGGTCGCGCGCGACACGGGCGAGGAACGGACGGGCGGCAGCGGCGCCGCCGGGCTGGCGGGGGATGCGGGGTCGGTCATTCTTTCGGAATATTCAGCGTGCCCAGCCAGGTGAGCAGGTCGGCGGCGATGGCATCCGAGGCCGCCGCCAGCGCCTGCGCGCCGCCTTGCGCATCGGCGCTGCCGGCCGGACCGCTGCGGCTGAATGTTTTCTGGTCGATCAGGCGGTGGCCGCGGAACAGCGAGGCGCGCAGCGACACATGGCCGCTGCTTTGCGTCTGCGTGTCAAACGCTTGCGAAAAATCATCGACGTCGATGCGCAGCAGCGGGATGCCGGCGGCCGCGTCCGTGGTCGACAGCACTTTCACGCCGCTTTGCGCCACGCGCGTTTTCAGGCGCTGGCTTAACAGTTGCAGCGGCGGCGTGTTCCAGCGGTTGTAGGCGTACGGCCGCGATTGCTGCGCATCGGCGTACAGCAGGCGGTAATACATGCGCTGGCTATCCAGCCACGAAGGGCCGTTCGCGTCGGCAATGACCAGCACGGGCACGGCTGGCGCGGCCGCTTGCGGTGCCGCTGCCTGCGGCGCGGCCGGGCCGAAATCATAGAACGTGGACACGGGGCCGCGGCTGGCGCAGCCGCCCAGCAAAAAAGCGCCGGCGACGATGAGTGCGGTGAGATGGCGAGGAATAGGCATGCGGTGTTCTCCTTATTTGCCGGGCGCCGAAAAACCGGGCTCGCCCGGGCCGGGCGGGATGTCTGGGGCGCCGAACAAGATGCTCTGCGGCTGTTCATTGAGCGTGCTCATGGTGGTTTTCAGGGCGCGCATCGAGGAGCGCGCCTCGCCGCTCAGCTCTATCACCTGCGGCAAGACTTCCAGGGACACGCCATTGGCCACCGTTTCCACGGAATGGCCGACCCGGTCGACCGTGCCATTGACCTTGTCGAGCACGCCGCCGGGCGCCTGGATGTCGTTACCGAGTTTTTTCCACGTGGCCGTCAAGTCCGACACGTTCTTGCTGGCCGTGCTGACGGCCGTCAAGGTTTGCCGCGTTTGTTCCGTCAGTTGCGGCAATTGCGCCAGGGTCGGTTCCAGCTGCTGCGGGATGGCGCCAAAGGCCTTGGCCGCCTTGCCCACTTCAGTGAAGGCGCCCAGCATGGCCGCCTGGTTGTCGGGGCTGAGCAAATTATTCACTTTGTTGGTGATCTGCTCGGCCTGGTCGAGGATGCGTTTGCCCCGTTTTTCCAGCTGGTCGAGCAAGCCCGCGCGCAGGGGGATCAGCGACGGCTTGTCCTTGCTGGTGCCCAGCAGTGTCGAGCCCACGTGCTCGTCGTCGAGCTGGATGTAGGCGATGCCCGTCACGCCCTGGTAGCCCAGGGTGGCAAAGGTGGTATTCGTGACGGGGGTATCGGGCGCCACGCTGATGTGCACGAGGATTTGCCCCGCCTTTTGCGTGTCGAAGTCGATGGCGTCGACCTTGCCCACTTCCAGGCCCCGGTAGCGCACGGTCGCCTGCGGGTTCAGGCCCGGCACGGACAGGGTGGTGGCGAGCAAATACGGCACCCGTTCCACGCGGTCGCGGTTGAACCAGACGCCGAACAGGATGGCGGCCACCAGCAAGGTCAGTGTAAAAAATCCCGTCATCAGGGCATGTGATCTGTTTTCCATTACTTCTCCGCTTTCTTGTCTGTGCCGGCGTCGTCGCCTGGCTGCGCCGCCTTGTCCGCCGCCTGTTTTTCATCGAGGACGGCCAGCGCGCGCTTGCCGCGGTCGCCGAGGAAAAATTGCTTGATGAACGGATGGTCCACTTCGATTACCTCGCGCGTGGGGCCGATGGCGATCACGTGTTTTTCCGCCAGCACGGCGATACGCGTGGACAGGGCAAACAAAGTGTCGAGGTCATGCGTGACCATCACCACCGTCAAGCCCAGTTCGCGGTGCAGCGACTGGATCAGGGCGACAAAACTTTCCGACAAGTCCGGGTCCAGGCCGGCCGTCGGTTCGTCAAGGAACAGCAGCTTCGGTTCCAGCGCCAGGGCACGCGCCAGGGCCACGCGCTTGATCATGCCACCAGACAAGTCCGACGGCATTTTCAGCGCATGTTCCGGGCCCAGGCCCACCATGTTCATCTTTAATAATACCGCGTCGTGGATCAGCGCTTCGGGCAGCACGCGCAATTCGCGCATGGGCTGGGCCACGTTGTCGAACACGGTCAGGGCCGAATACAGGGCACCTTGCTGGAACAGCATGCCCCAGTGGTTGCGCAACTGCTGCAGCTGGTCGGAACTTGCCTTGTTGATATCTTCGCCAAAGACTTTGACGCAGCCGCGTGCCGGATGTTCCAGGCCCAGCATCTGGCGCAGCAGCACCGTCTTGCCCGTGCCGGAACCGCCCACGATGGAAAGGATTTCGCCCCGCTCGATTTCCAGGTTCAAGTCCTGGTGCACGACGGTGCGGCCGAACTTGGTCCAGAGATTGGTGATTTCCACCACGGGCGCGTCGCCATGCAGATCGAACTGGCCGTCCTGGCCCTCGCTCGCCTTGCAGGCGATATCGGTGTCGTTCGCCATCAGTAGCCCACTCCATTGAAGACGATGGCAAACACGGCGTCGGCCAGGATGACCACGGTGATGGCCGTGACGACGGCGGTGGTGGTGCCGCGCCCCAGGCTTTCCGTATTGGCCTTGATGCGCAGGCCGAAGTGGCAGGAGACGAGGGCGATCAGCATGCCGAAGATCACGCCCTTGCCCAGGCCGATCATGTAGTTGGCCAGCGGCACGGCATCGGGCAGCTTCTGGATGAAGTAACGCGCCGACAGATTCAGTTCCACCTTGGCCGCCACCATGCCGCCGATCAGCGCGGCCGTATCCGTCCAGATGACGAGCAGGGGCATGGAAATGGCCAGGGCCAGCACTTTGGGCATGATCAGGCGGAAACCGTGCGAAATGCCCATCACCAGCATGGCATCGAGCTCCTCCGTGACGCGC
This sequence comes from Janthinobacterium sp. GW823-FHT01H08, assembly GCF_058797855.1. Classification (NCBI taxonomy): domain Bacteria; kingdom Pseudomonadati; phylum Pseudomonadota; class Betaproteobacteria; order Burkholderiales; family Oxalobacteraceae; genus Janthinobacterium; species Janthinobacterium sp. GW823-FHT01H08. The sequence continues at coordinate 6,110,443 of NZ_CM179504.1, read as the reverse complement.
ATGACGCCCAGCTGGGCCGTGATGGACGAGCCGGAGCGGCCGGCCACGAGAATGGCCGCCAGGAGCGGCCCCAGTTCGCGGATCACGCTCATGCCCAGCAGGTTGACCAGGTAAATATCGCCGCCAAAGGCGCGCAGTTGCTGCGCGGAAAGATAGGACAGCACGACGCCGATCAGAAAGCCGACCAGGGCCGTGATGCCCAGCGCCTGGAAGCCCGCATGGAAGATATTGGCGGAAATTTCACGCCACGGCCCGCGCATCGGGTGGCGCGCGAAGCGGCCGATATCCTGCGTCACTTGGCCGACAAGGGCAATAAAGCCCTTTAAATGTTCGAAAAACAGCAAAATGGCCATGCCCAGCTTCATCACGGGCGTGAGGCGGTTGGCGCGCGACGGCGGCGTTTGCAGCGGCCCCGTCTCTTCGATGCGCCGGAAAAACTCTTCCTGCGACGGCGCCAGGGTCAGCTGCGCGGGGCGCTGCTTGCCCCAGGCATTCCAGAACAGCTGGGCGCCGATATGGTCCATGCTGTCGATGGCCGACAAATCCCATTGCGCCTTGGTATCACCCTGCAAGGGCTTGAGCTGGGCCTCGATGGCCTTGATGGCATTGTCATGCGCCAGCGCGTGCACCTGCCAGGTGCCGCTGGCAGTGACAAGGGCTCCCTGTTGGGAGCTGGTCTGGGAGAGGGTCAGTTTCGGCGATTGTACAGTCGGCATCGTGCCAGTTTAAGGGAGAATGGCGCAGACCGCCACCGCTGTTCAATCGCCCGCCCCTCAGGACGCCAGGTGGCGCGCCTGCCGCTGCGGCAGGGCGACGTCCGGGCGCACCTTGGCGTTGCTAGTACTCACTTCGCTTGGCTTGGCATGTGCGGCCGCCTGCGCGCCGCCCGCATAGTCGCTGGCCACGAGGGCATTGGCCTCGGCCGCGCTCATGCCGCGCGTCTGCAGCCATTGCGCCACCAGCTTGGCCAGGCGTTCCATGGCGATGCGGTGGGTGGCGTCCGTGTGGGCGTACAGCCAGTTCGAAAAATCCATGAAGTTTTCAAACGGCGACTCGCCCAGCATCCATTGCACCGTATTGGCGAAGCGGCCCGAGTTGGCCACCAGGTCCCAGTAGCGGGCGAAGCGCACGAGGCGCTGCATGCTCATGAAATCGAGCTGTTTATTGGCCAGGATGGTGTATGGCGGGTGCGGGTCGAACACCATGCCATAGTTTTCCGTATGCCGGATGATGGGCGTGCCGCGCAGCCGCTTCAAGATGCCGAACTGGATTTCATGCGGTTTCAGGGCCACCAGCTTGTTGAAACCGGCCGCAAAGCTCGCTTCATCCTCGCCCGGCAAGCCGGCGATCAGGTCCACGTGCAAGTGGGCGTTCGATTCCTCGCACAGCCAGCGGATGTTGTCGGCCGCCTTTTGGTTGTCCTGCTTGCGGCTGACCAGCGATTGCACGTCCGGATTGAAACTCTGGATGCCGATTTCGAACTGCAGCGCGCCGGGCGGGAACTTGCTGATGCCTTCTTTCAAGGCGTCGGGCAGGTGGTCGGGCACCAGCTCGAAGTGGGCATAGATGGGATCGTCCGGATTGGCCTCGATCTTGTCTAAAAAGAACTGCATGATCTTCAAACTGGTCTTGATGTTCAGGTTGAAGGTGCGGTCGACGAACTTGAACAGGCGCGCGCCGCGCGCATGCAGGGACTCCATCTCGGCCAGGAAGTTCTCCAGCGCGAAGGGCCAGGCCGTCTTGTCCAGCGCCGACAGGCAGAATTCGCACTTGAACGGGCAGCCGCGCGACGCTTCCACGTAAATCGTGCGGTGGCGGATATCGTCGTCGGTGTACAAGGAGTAGGGCAGCTGCAGTTCCGCCAGCGGCGCCTGCACGCCCGCATGGATCTTCATCAGCGGCTTCGGGCCGTTGAGGATCTCGCCGCACAGCTTGGGGAAGGTGACGTCGCCCCAGCCCGTGATCAGGTAGTCGGCCAGTTTGACGATTTCCTGCTCGCCCGCCTCGTGCGACACTTCCGGCCCGCCCAGCACGATGATGACTTCGGGCGCCACGCGTTTGAGCATGGCCACCAGTTTGGTGGTTTCCTCGACGTTCCAGATGTAGACGCCAAAACCGATGATACGGGGCTTGTTGACGAGGATGCGCTCGACCAGTTCCGTCGTCTTGGTGCCGATGACGAATTCCTGCAGCCGCGTCTGCGCCTGCAGCGGGCCCATATTGGCCAGCAGATAGCGCAATCCCAGCGAGGCGTGGGTATAGCGGGCGTTCAGGGTGGAGAGCAGGATGGTCATGGGAGGCGATGGAAACGGCGAATCCGCTATTTTACGCTGTCGCGTCAGCTGTGCGCTGCGGCTGCCAATGCCATGTTACCATTTGTCAACAATTACTAACTTGTCAATGCTGCGGCAGGCTAAAAGGGATACAAGGTGCTGGCGAAAAAAGTACTCAATAAAAAAGTCCTGGTCGGGGCACTGGCCGGCGTGGCGCTGGTGGCGGCCGCGCTGGTCGGTTACCGGGTGTTCGGCTGGGGCACGCTGGGGCCGGTCAACGGCCTGAAGCTGGATTTATCGCGGCCCGACGCGCTGGTCCGCACGAAAAGCCTGTCGGCCTTGCCGCGCGACCTGCTGACGGTGCCGCTGGCGCGCGACGTGCTGCGCGAGGATTTCCTGTTCTATTACGAGCAGAGCGAAGACCGGCTGGGCCTGAAGGGCAGCCTGCGCCGCATCGCCTATGAACATGAATTGGGATGGGGCGACCAGCTGCTGCGCATGGTGCTGGACCAGCCGGCGGAAGTGGCCCTGTGGCGCGACGCCGACGGCTCGCTCAAGCATTTCGCCATCGCCGTCTCGCGCAGCCAGCTGACGCGCCTGCTCGAGGAAGCGGGCAAGATCGCCTTGAAGGATACGCAGATGCGCGTGGCCGGCAGCTTGCGCGTCGATGGTGGCCAGGTGCCCGTGTATGCGCTGAACTATGCCTACCAGCGCACCTTGCTGTTCGCCGCGCACGGCCAGCGCCTGGTCATCCTGTCCCATCCCGGCATGCTGTACGGTGGCAGCGACGGCAAGCATGGCGATGGCACGGCCGAGAAAACCGTGGCCAGCCTGCTGGCACCAGAGCCGGCGAAACAAAACGTCTTTCATGCGCAATTCCATCTCGATCCAGCCGCGCCGGAGGGACACAGCATCGCCGTCAAGGCCGACTTCCTGTCGTTCGGCTACCAGCCCTTCTTTGGCGCGCTCGAAGCGCTGCGCTTCGATTTTCAACAGGGCGCCTGGCAATCGAAGGTGCTGCTCAATGCCGATAAACTGAAAAACGGTGCGTATGACAGCAGCGCCCTGTGGCCGCAGCTGCCGCATAACCCGAGCGCCTGCTTCAGCGTGCCGGTGGACTGGGCCGCGCTGCAGCCCGTGCTCAAGCGCCTGGGCGACAAGACATCGGAGCCGGTGGTGCCGCTGGCCGGGCACTTGCAAGGCCCCGCCGCCGCCTGCTGGTACGGCAGTTCGCGCCTGCATACGCCCGTGTTTGTCGCCACGCGCAGTGCGCAGGCCGGCGACGACGCTGTCTATGGCAGCCTGTTCGCGGCGGCCATCGGCGGCAAGGACCCCGTGCGCAAGACCACCGGCAAGGATGGCGCCATTCGCTGGGAGCGCGGCGTCGCCACGGCCCTTGGCCAATCCACGCCGGCGCTGGCCGTGGCCGGCAATACGGTTGTCTTCTCGGCCGACGGCAAGCTGGTGGACCAGGTGCTGGCCGTGCGCCGCAAGCAGGCGCCGGCCGCCAGCGACCTGCTGCCCGATGGCGCGCACACGATCGGCCTGATCGCGCCGGCCTCGCTGGCCCGCCTGATCCAGCTGGAAGCCTTCGATACCCTGCCGGCGAATAACGAACCGGTCTTGCGCGCGGCCGCCAACGAACACCTGGTGCCGCGCCTGAACGCCCTGAAAAAATATCCGCCGCTGCGCATGGTGCTCAAGCGGCAGCCAGCCAGCGGCACGTCGTGGGAAACGCTGGAATGGCAGGAGACGGCGCGATGACGGTGTCGCATGGACGGCGCGCTGCGCTGGCGGTGTGCGTCGCCGCTGTCGCCGCACCCAATGCCTGGGCGCTGCGCGCGGCCGCCGGGGGGCAAGTACTGCTGTCGCAAGCCCAGAGCCGCGCCTTCCAGGCCTGGATGCTGCGCATCGTCAACGCGCAGATCGAACGGGGGCCGTCGCCGCGCTGGACGCACCGCGATTGCGCCGGCCTGGTGCGCTTTGCCGTCAACGAAGCGCTCACCGTGCATGACGCGAAATGGCTGCACGCGAACGGCATCGCCAGCGACCGGCGCTTGCCGCCCGAGCTGGAACTGGACGCGAACCAGGCAGCCCTGCGCAACCGCTGGGTGCAGACGGATGGCAAGGTCGGCCATTTCGTCACGGCGCTGGCGCTGGTGCAGCACAACAGCCGCTTCGTCGCCCGCGAGATCAGCCAGGCACTGCCCGGCGACTTGCTGTTTTTCGACCAGGGCGACGAACAGCACCTGATGGTCTGGATGGGCGCGCGCATCGCCTATCACACCGGCACCGTCACCCCCGACGACAATGGTCTGCGGACCGTCGATATCAAAGAACTCACGAGCTGGAAGGACACGCGGTGGCAACCTGTGGTCAACAATCCGAATTTCGCCGGCGTGTTCCGGCTGGCGTTTTTATCATGAAGCCGATTTTTGTCATGAAGCTATTCTTTGCCAGCCTGCTGGCCTTGGTCCTCATTGGCGGCGCCTCTGCGCAGCAGCGCGAATCGAGCAACTACAGCACCTTCAAGGGCGAGCCTTTCTTCCTGCTGTCGGACGCCAGCTACGGCAGTCTGGATGAAGCGCGCGTGCGGCTCGAGGTGCCCGGGCGCGACATGGGGCGCATGAACCTGGAAGCGTATTCGGGCGCCGACATTGTCGTCTACCGCGTGCCCGAGCCGATGGAATTCCTGAAAAAGCAGCGCAATCTGCACCGCATCCAGGTCGAAGGCAATTATCAGGGCGAGGGCCTGGCCAATACCTTGAGCTTTCTGTGGGATAGCTGGTGGAAGCAGTCGCGCCTGGCCTGGCGCAAGCTGTTTTCCGGCGAAGCGCGCCTCGCGGTCACGAAAGAACAGCCGCAACTGGCGACGAAGGACGCGATCCGCAAGCCGACCGTATTTGCCAATCATCCGCAGTACAAGCCGATCAAGGGCATGGAGCTGGTCGACAGCTTCCGCTATCCGATCTGGCAGGCCAAGGCCATCGCGCCGCCGAAAGGCGTCAAGCTCGATGGATCGAGCAGCGACTTCATCGTCGCCGGTGCCGGCAACGTGATGATCCCGCTGGGCAAGCGCAAGCCGGGCTTGTACCTGGTCGAAGCGATCATCGGCGAGCACCGCGCCACCACCCTGGTGTTCGTGTCGGACACGGTGGCCGTCACCAAGGTCTCTTCCGGCCAGATGCTGGTATGGACGGCGCGGCGCGACAACAGCGCCGCCGTGGCCGGCGCCAGCGTGGCGTGGACGGACGGTACCGGCGTGCTGCAGTCGGCCGTGACGGGCATTGATGGCGTCGCGTCGCTCGAGCGCGGCAGCCCTGAACACACGTATGTGCTGGGCCAGGACGGCGCCGGCGGCGTGTTCGTGTCCGAGAATTTTTACTATGACAGCGAAATCTATAACACCAAGATTTATGCGGTGACCGACCGGCCCCTGTACCGTCCCGGCGACGAGGTCAACGTCAAATTCCTGGGCCGCGAATTCACCTCGGCGCGCGCCTCGCAGGCAGCAAGCGCTGCACCGATCAGCTTGAGCGTGCTCAATCCGAACGGCACGCCGCTGCTGACGCAAACGCTGCAGCTGTCCGGCGATACGGGTGCCGACACGCGCTTCCGCCTGCCCACGGAAGCCACCGCCGGCGGCTATGAACTGCGCTTCAATTACAAGGATGGCGTGTATGGCGCGGCCTTCCGCGTGGCCGAATACGTCAAGCCGCATTTTGAAATCAACGTCCAGCCATCGAAACCGGAATTCAAGACGGGCGAGGCGGTCAAGGGCAGCATCGCGCTGCGCTACCCCGATGGCAAACCGGTGAAAAACGCGAAAATGACCTTGTCCTTGCGCGGCCAGCAAAACACCATGGTCGAGGGGGAGCTGCGCTACAGCGGCCTGTTCCCGGTGGCCTTGAAGACCGAGGAAGTGACGAGCGACGGCAGCGGCAATGTGGACTTCACCTTGCCGCCCGCCGCCGATCCGTCGCGCTACATCTTGACCGTGCTGGCAACCGATGGCGCGGCCTACCGCGTCAAGACGACGCGCGAGCTGATGATAGAGCGCTCGAGCAGCAGCTACCAGCTGAAGGCCGTGCGCCAGTTTTCCGATCCGGGACAAAACGTGCATTTCGATTTGCTGGCCGATGGCCAAAGCGCGGCGAAGCCCGTGCGCTGGGAGATGGTGCAGCTGGAAAAACAGAGCAAGACCGAAGGCGCCTTCGATCCGGCTGCCAAGGGCTGGGACGTGACATTCCCGGCCTCCGGCTCGTATCAGCTGGCGCTGCGCGACGAACGGGGCAACCTGCTGGCCGCCGCCAGCCACTGGGTCGCCGGCGATGGCGTGCAGACGACGCCGGGCAGCATCGAGATCGTGCTGGACCGCGCCCGCTACCGTCCGGGCGATACCGCGGAAGCCTTGATCACCTTCTCCGACAAGGTCGACCAGGCGCTGCTGACGCTCGAGCGCGACAAGGTGGAACACCATGGCTTGATGGCCGGCGCCGCGGATTGGTACCAGGCGAAGCGCGTGGCGCCGCGGCAGTGGAGAGTGCGCATCCCGGTAAAAGAAGAGCATGGCCCGAACATGACGTTCTCGGTGGCGTACACGCGCAATGGCGATTTCGTGTTCGAGAACGCCGGCCTGCAAGTGATCGAGCCGCGCATCGCGCTGCAGTTCAAGAGCGACAAGGAAGTCTACCAGCCGGGCGAAAAGGTCACGCTGGACGTCAAGGCCACGCTGGACGGCAAGCCCTTGAGCACCATGGTGGCGCTGGGCGTCGTCGATGAAATGATCTATGTGCTGCAGCCGGAAATCGCGCCCGACATCGGCGACTTCTTCTACCATCCGCGCCGCAACAACGTGCGCACCACGGCCAGCCTGTCCTTCATCAGCTACGACATGGCGCAGGGCCGCACGGCCGGCGCGCCCGCGCGCCACAACTACAACGAGCGCGGCGTCAAGGTGCTTGAACGCCCGCGCCGCGACAATATCGATACGGCCTACTGGGCGCCATCGCTGAAGACCGATGTCAACGGCAATGCGCGCGTGAGCTTCACCATGCCCGACGCGCTGACCCGCTGGAGGATCACCGGCCGCACGATGGATGAGCAGGGGCGCGTGGGCCAGCGCACCGCCTATCTGCGTTCCGACAAAAACTTCTATGCCAAGTGGACGGCGCCCGACTGGATGCGTGCCGGCGATGCGCCGCGCGCCTCGGTGGCCGTGTTCAACCAGACGGGCAAGGAGCAGGCGCTCGACGTCGTCCTCTCGGGCGGGGCGCAGCCGAAGACGGAAAAGCTGTCCGCCAAACCGGGCGTCAACTACGTCGAATTTCCGCTCGCTGCTGGCGCTAGCGGGCCGCTGCGCCTGGAGCTGAAACAGAACGGCAAGCCGGTCGACGCGTTGGAGGCAGCCATGCAAACCCTGCCCGCCGCCTGGAGCAGCCCGCGTTCGCTTGTGCTGCCGCTCGATGGCGCGACCGGTGATATGCCGCTCAAGCTGCCGGCCGACGCGCGCAATCTCCGCGTCTCGTTCGCTCAAGGAGCAGCCAGCCAGTTCGCGCGCATTGCCGACGACCTGATCGACTATCCGTATGGCTGCGTCGAGCAGACGGCCAGCCGTTTGATTCCGCTGGCGCTGGCCACGCAAAGCCTGGGGCCGGACGCCGGCGCCCTGCAAACGCTGCTCACGGCGCAGCGCCTGCGCCTGGTCTCGATGGCCGGTCCGAATGCCGTCTTCGGCTGGTGGGGCAATGCCACGGCCGGCAATGCGCTGATGACGGCGTACGCTTATTACGCCGACTGGTACGCGGCGCGCGCGCTGCACATCGAACTGCCGCCCGAGCACTGGAACAAGCTGCTGGCCGTCTACAGCGAGCATGGCTTGAAGGATGCGATGGGCGACCGCGCGCTGGTGCTGTGGATGGCGCGCGAGATGGGCTTGCCCACGCAGACATTGGCAGCGGGCCTGGTGGACGACAGCGCCATCGCCGTCCTGGGCGGCAAGCCGCGCCAGGCGGGCGACAGCGGCAGCCTGCTGCTGGGCGGGGCATCTGACCGCGAAGCGCAAGCGATGAGCCTTGGCCTGGTGGCGCTGGTCGCCAGCCAGAATGGCGTCGCCTTGCCGCATGGGCTGCAACTGCAAGTGGCCAGCGCCTGGCAGGTGTTGCGCGAGTCCAAAGCGCCAGTGGCGCAAGCCTTGCTGATGCTGGCCGGCGAAATACCGCCATCGCAGGCGGACGCGGTGCTGGCCGGCGTGCGCGCCGAGATGCCGACCCTGGACCGCGCGATGACGTTGATGTGGGTGCAGAAGAAGCTGGGTGGCGCATCGTTCGGCAAGGGGCCGGCCGTCGCGCTGGACGGCGCCTGGCAGAAACGCGACAGCCGCAGCGGCCATCCGCTGTGGCGCTGGCTTGACGCCAAGGGCGTGCCTGACAAACTGCGTCTCGCCGCCCCGGCGCCGGCCGGCACGGTGGCCGTGGTGCAGTACGACAGCTATGCCGCCGAAGCGCAGACCTTGCCGGTCACCGTCGAACGGCGCATCCTGCGCATGAAGGCGGGCAAGGGCGGCTACACGACGGAGCTGGTCAAGCCGGGCGAGGCGCTCAGCACGGACGCGCTGTACCTCGATGAAATCACCTTGAAAGCGGCACCGGGTGCGAAGCACCGCTTTGGCTTGCTGGAGGTGGCGCTGCCGCCCGGTGCCATGGTGGAATCGACGACCTGGGGCATGGTCATGGCGGGCGACAAGCCGGCCGCGCTGGAACGCGCGCGTCACACGGAGCGCCGCGACGGTTATGCGGTGCCGGTCGAGCCATTGGAAGGCGCCGTGACCGTGCGCCATCTGCTGCGCTTTGCGCAGAAGGGCAGTTATGTGCTGCCGCCGGCGCGCTTTTACCGCATGTACCAGCCGGAGCAGAAAGCCTTCGAGGGCGGCGGCAAGAGCACGCGCGCGTTGAAGGTCGAGTGATGCGCTTTGTACGTCCTGCATTGATGGCGGCAATGCTGCTGGCCATGCCTGCCTGGTCGGCTTCATTGGACGTGGCCTGGTGGCGCGACGGCAAGATGGAGGTGCGCCAGCTGCGCCAGGGCGGCACCAAGCTGCCATTCTCGCCGCCGTTTGACGGCACGCGGCAAGTGCCGCTGGCCAGCCTGTGGAAGCTGTTCGTATATGTCTACGCGAGCGATAACAAGGTGGCGATGCCCGACTACCGCTGCGGCGGCCGCGATCCGGAAGAAGTGTATTGCTGCGATGCGGGCCAGAGCATCGGCCACGATGCGGCGCTGGCGCAGTCTTGCGGCCCCTTCTTCTCGCCCCGGCGCCTGATGATCGCGGCCGCGCCGTGGCGCCGGTACTGGACCGCCCGTTTAGGTAGCGCGCCGGCAGGCGACTTTGCCTGGCTGGCGGACCCCGCGCAACTGGCGCCGGGGCGGCTGTTACGGCTGGATAGCCTGCTGCGCGCGCTGGACAGCATACCGGCTGCCAGCCGCGTGGGCGCCGAAGCGGCGCTGCTGCGCGTGGTGCTCGATGGACGCGGTGCCGGCACGGCGCGTTGGTTCGGCAGCCAGCTGCGCGTCAAGACGTATTCCTGGCACGAGCAGCGCCGGACAGATGAACGGATTGGCGGCGCGGCCGGCTGGCTGGCCGATGGCACCCCGATCTGGTTTGGCGGCGCAGGCGGCAGCAGCAATGTCTTTGAACAGTGGGCGCCCAGGCTGGCCGCCAGTCTGCCGCCAGTCGGTGTGGCCGACGATGGCGGGTGCGTGGTCGTCGATTACTTCAAGCGCTATCCGATCCGTGCCGTGCGCGGCGAGCGCGGCGTGGCCGTGCCCGGCCCGCTGAATGGCCGCTACCATGTTCGGTTCGAAAATGGCCAGAACCTGGCCTTGCGCAGCAGCGGCGAGTTGATGCTGGTACAAGAGCAGGGAGGCCGCCCGCAATTGCGCGGCCGTTTCGGCGTCAATGAATATGTGGCGCGCGTGCTCGACCGCGAAGCGAGCGCGAATGAGCCGGAAGCGGCCAAGGCGCTGGCGATTGCCGCGCGCACGTATCTGCAGCAGAACGCGGTGACGGTGGCGGGCTGCCAGCAGATTGCCGACAGCAGCGCGACCCAGCGCGTCAGTCCCAGCCCCGCTACGCCGGCGGCGCTGGCGATTGCGCGCTGGACCGACCAGCTGATCGTCGATGGCGTCACCGTGCGCTATCACAGCAACCAAGCGTCGGAGGGCACGATGGCGTGGAGCGAGGCGGTGCGGCAGGCCAGACAGGGTAAGCACTATGATGAATTGCTGGCGGCGGCCTATCCGGGCGGCGCGCTGAGCACCGTTGGCAATACCGGCGTGCGTTGCCGTCGCCTGGCGCAGAACGAGGATTGGCTGGCGCGGTCCGTGCCGCGCTGGCAGCGCGTGCTGCTGCGCGAGGCCGGCTACGAGGCGCCGCCGCAAGCGCCGCTGGTCTGCGCCCTGTCCAGCGGCGCACCGTATTCGGAACAGTCGCGCAACCGCATCTTCATGCGCCCGCTGGCCACGCGCGAAGACCGGATCACCTTGGCCCATGAATATTTGCACCTTGGCCTGCGCCGCCATCCGCGCGGCCAGGACGAAGAATATGTCGAGCGGCTGGCCCGCCGGCTCGTCGACCTTAACCTGGAGGCCCTGTGAGTTTTTATATCCGTTGCTCGATTCCGCTAATGCTGTTGCCACTATGGGCGCAGGCCCAGGTCACCATCGATGCACCGAAGGGCGGCTGGCGCAATTCGGCTGGCGCGCAGGAGGAATACACGCAAGCGGTCAATTATCCCGCCGCGTCGGCCAACCTGCAGCCGGGCCAGGCCGAGACGGCGCAGATACGGGGGCGTATCGCGGGCGCCGTCAAGGGCAAGCCCGCCACTTTGGTGGTCAATGGCGTGGCGATGCCGATGGAGGTGGGGGAGGATGGCAGCTACGGTCGCCCCTATGGTTTCGGCAGCGGCTCGAACAGCGTGGAAGTGCGCTCGCCCGATGGCAGAAGCCGCGCGCGGACCCAGTTTGTCGACAGCTACCAGGGCAAGACGCAAGCGCGCTTGCGTATCGTGCTGTCGTGGGACAGCGCCGGCACCGATCTTGATCTGCATGTGGTCACGCCGGACGGCGGCCACGCCTGGTACGGCAACCGCGTCCTGAAAGATGGCGGCGCGCTGGATGTGGACGTGACGACCGGCTATGGCCCTGAAATCTTTTCCAGCGCGGCACCCCTGAAGGGCAATTATCACGCGTATGTCAATTACTACGGTAGCGGCGAGAACACCGCCATGCTGACCGTCGCCCGCCTGTCGATCATCACCAATGAAGGCACGCCGCGGGAAAAGCTGCAGAGCTTCCAGGTGCCGATGCGGGCCGCCGGCGAGCTGACCTTGGTGAAATCGTTCGTCTTGCCATAAATGGCTCTTGCGGACACGCTGTCGCTTGGCTATAATTCGCCCCCTCGCTGAACGACGCATGCAAATGCCGAGTAAAGCAGGGTAAAAAAGAAGGTTGACGAATGAGCCGAAACGCTTCATACTCTTCCTTCTTCGCAGCTGACAAACACAACGCTTTGTCGATAGCGCGAAAGCAGTAACCGAATACAGTTCTTTAACAATTAACAGTCGATAAGTGTGGGCATTTGATGTAAGTGCAGCGTCAATCTTCGGATTGGCGTCTAACTTAAAATATCAAATGTTCACAAGAAATAATGAAATAGGATACTTCTTCGGAAGTAGCCTGTCAGTTTTTTGAGTGAGCGACCCGTCAGCAATGACGGTGCCGGTAAAACGGCAAAGTAACAGAGATTAAACTGAAGAGTTTGATCCTGGCTCAGATTGAACGCTGGCGGCATGCCTTACACATGCAAGTCGAACGGCAGCACGGAGCTTGCTCTGGTGGCGAGTGGCGAACGGGTGAGTAATATATCGGAACGTACCCTGGAGTGGGGGATAACGTAGCGAAAGTTACGCTAATACCGCATACGATCTACGGATGAAAGTGGGGGATCGCAAGACCTCATGCTCGTGGAGCGGCCGATATCTGATTAGCTAGTTGGTAGGGTAAAAGCCTACCAAGGCATCGATCAGTAGCTGGTCTGAGAGGACGACCAGCCACACTGGAACTGAGACACGGTCCAGACTCCTACGGGAGGCAGCAGTGGGGAATTTTGGACAATGGGCGAAAGCCTGATCCAGCAATGCCGCGTGAGTGAAGAAGGCCTTCGGGTTGTAAAGCTCTTTTGTCAGGGAAGAAACGGTGAGAGCTAATATCTCTTGCTAATGACGGTACCTGAAGAATAAGCACCGGCTAACTACGTGCCAGCAGCCGCGGTAATACGTAGGGTGCAAGCGTTAATCGGAATTACTGGGCGTAAAGCGTGCGCAGGCGGTTTTGTAAGTCTGATGTGAAATCCCCGGGCTCAACCTGGGAATTGCATTGGAGACTGCAAGGCTAGAATCTGGCAGAGGGGGGTAGAATTCCACGTGTAGCAGTGAAATGCGTAGATATGTGGAGGAACACCGATGGCGAAGGCAGCCCCCTGGGTCAAGATTGACGCTCATGCACGAAAGCGTGGGGAGCAAACAGGATTAGATACCCTGGTAGTCCACGCCCTAAACGATGTCTACTAGTTGTCGGGTCTTAATTGACTTGGTAACGCAGCTAACGCGTGAAGTAGACCGCCTGGGGAGTACGGTCGCAAGATTAAAACTCAAAGGAATTGACGGGGACCCGCACAAGCGGTGGATGATGTGGATTAATTCGATGCAACGCGAAAAACCTTACCTACCCTTGACATGGCTGGAATCCCCGAGAGATTGGGGAGTGCTCGAAAGAGAACCAGTACACAGGTGCTGCATGGCTGTCGTCAGCTCGTGTCGTGAGATGTTGGGTTAAGTCCCGCAACGAGCGCAACCCTTGTCATTAGTTGCTACGAAAGGGCACTCTAATGAGACTGCCGGTGACAAACCGGAGGAAGGTGGGGATGACGTCAAGTCCTCATGGCCCTTATGGGTAGGGCTTCACACGTCATACAATGGTACATACAGAGCGCCGCCAACCCGCGAGGGGGAGCTAATCGCAGAAAGTGTATCGTAGTCCGGATTGTAGTCTGCAACTCGACTGCATGAAGTTGGAATCGCTAGTAATCGCGGATCAGCATGTCGCGGTGAATACGTTCCCGGGTCTTGTACACACCGCCCGTCACACCATGGGAGCGGGTTTTACCAGAAGTAGGTAGCTTAACCGCAAGGAGGGCGCTTACCACGGTAGGATTCGTGACTGGGGTGAAGTCGTAACAAGGTAGCCGTATCGGAAGGTGCGGCTGGATCACCTCCTTTCTAGAGTTTGCACGAATCATGTAAATGATTCACGCATCAAATGTTCACACTTATCGGCTGTTAGTCAAAGAAGAAACAGTAGTCGTAGAAGTTCCGCGTTGGGGCTGTAGCTCAGCTGGTTAGAGCACCGTGTTGATAACGCGGGGGTCGTTGGTTCGAGTCCAACCAGCCCTACCAGTAAAAGCGTCAAACGAAAGTACAAACCTACTTTCGTTTGGTTGATAGCTAAAAACCACTGGCAAAGCCAGATGATTTTTAGAGGTCAAAGCCACGCAAGACCCATAGGGGGATTAGCTCAGCTGGGAGAGCACCTGCTTTGCAAGCAGGGGGTCGTCGGTTCGATCCCGTCATCCTCCACCAAGTACTTTGAAAGTGCAAACGTAAGCCAGTCAGGTTTAGGTTTGATCTTTTAGCGATCAAAGCTGTTTCGTTCTTTAACAATCTGGAAGAAGTAAAGATTATTTATTGATCGGTTTGCCGTAAAACGCAGATCGATGGGTAATGATTGTATGTATCAACAAACAAGCAACAACGTTGTACTTTCTTATCCCTGTAGCGCTCTTTTCGTTTGAAAGAATGAAGAGGCTAACGTTATAGGGACAAGCGAATAAGTGCACATGGTGGATGCCTTGGCGATTACAGGCGATGAAGGACGTAGTAGCTTGCGATAAGCTGCGGGGAGTGAGCAAACACACTTTGATCCGCAGATTTCCGAATGGGGCAACCCACCCTTTTAGGGTATTGCATACTGAATACATAGGTATGCAAGGCGAACGCGGCGAACTGAAACATCTAAGTAGCTGCAGGAAAAGAAATCAACCGAGATTCCCAAAGTAGCGGCGAGCGAAATGGGAAGAGCCTGTACGTGATAGTCGGACCGATAACAGAATCCTCTGGAAATAGGAGCCATAGCGGGTGATAGCCCCGTATGTGAAATCGGACCGGTGGTACTAAGCGTACGACAAGTAGGGCGGGACACGTGACATCCTGTCTGAATATGGGGGGACCATCCTCCAAGGCTAAATACTCGTAATCGACCGATAGTGAACCAGTACCGTGAGGGAAAGGCGAAAAGAACCCCGGAAGGGGAGTGAAATAGATCCTGAAACCGTGTGCATACAAACAGTAGGAGCGGACTTGTTCCGTGACTGCGTACCTTTTGTATAATGGGTCAGCGACTTACATTCAGTGGCAAGGTTAACCGCATAGGGAAGCCGTAGAGAAATCGAGTCCGAATAGGGCGATCAGTCGCTGGGTGTAGACCCGAAACCAAGTGATCTACTCATGGCCAGGATGAAGGTGCGGTAACACGCCCTGGAGGTCCGAACCCACTAATGTTGAAAAATTAGGGGATGAGCTGTGGGTAGGGGTGAAAGGCTAAACAAACTTGGAAATAGCTGGTTCTCTCCGAAAACTATTTAGGTAGTGCCTCAAGTATCACCATCGGGGGTAGAGCACTGTTATGGCTAGGGGGTCATTGCGACTTACCAAACCATTGCAAACTCCGAATACCGATGAGTGCGAGCTTGGGAGACAGACGTCGGGTGCTAACGTCCGGCGTCAAGAGGGAAACAACCCAGACCGCCAGCTAAGGTCCCAAAGATTGGCTAAGTGGAAAACGAAGTGGGAAGGCTAAAACAGTCAGGATGTTGGCTTAGAAGCAGCCATCATTTAAAGAAAGCGTAATAGCTCACTGATCGAGTCGTCCTGCGCGGAAGATGTAACGGGGCTAAGCCAGTCACCGAAGCTGCGGATATTGTTCTGTGATTTATCACAGATATATATGGTAGGAGAGCGTTCTGTAAGCCTGCGAAGGTGTCTTGTAAAGGATGCTGGAGGTATCAGAAGTGCGAATGCTGACATGAGTAGCGATAATGGGGGTGAAAAGCCTCCACGCCGTAAGCCCAAGGTTTCCTGTTCAACGTTCATCGGAGCAGGGTGAGTCGGCCCCTAAGGCGAGGCAGAGATGCGTAGCTGATGGGAAGCAGGTTAATATTCCTGCACCGTCGTATGATGCGATGGGGGGACGGATCGCGGAAGGTTGTCTGACTGTTGGAATAGTCAGTTTCTGTCTCATAGAAGGCGCTTAGGCAAATCCGGGCGCGGAATTCAAGGGGATGGGACGAGTGAACTTGTTCACGAAGCAATCGGAAGTGGTTCCAAGAAAAGCCTCTAAGCTTCAGTCATACGAGACCGTACCGCAAACCGACACAGGTGGGCGAGATGAGTATTCTAAGGCGCTTGAGAGAACTCGGGAGAAGGAACTCGGCAAATTGGTACCGTAACTTCGGGAAAAGGTACGCCCCGGTAGCTTGACTGGTTTACTCCAGAAGGGTGAAAGGGTTGCAATAAACTGGTGGCTGCGACTGTTTAATAAAAACACAGCACTCTGCAAACACGAAAGTGGACGTATAGGGTGTGACGCCTGCCCGGTGCTGGAAGATTAAATGATGGGGTGCAAGCTCTTGATTGAAGTCCCAGTAAACGGCGGCCGTAACTATAACGGTCCTAAGGTAGCGAAATTCCTTGTCGGGTAAGTTCCGACCTGCACGAATGGCGTAACGATGGCCACACTGTCTCCTCCCGAGACTCAGCGAAGTTGAAATGTTTGTGATGATGCAATCTACCCGCGGCTAGACGGAAAGACCCCATGAACCTTTACTGTAGCTTTGCATTGGACTTTGAACCAATCTGTGTAGGATAGGTGGGAGGCTTTGAAGCGGGGACGCTAGTTCTCGTGGAGCCAACCTTGAAATACCACCCTGGTTTGTTTGAGGTTCTAACCTTGGTCCGTTATCCGGATCGGGGACAGTGCATGGTAGGCAGTTTGACTGGGGCGGTCTCCTCCTAAAGTGTAACGGAGGAGTTCGAAGGTACGCTAGATACGGTCGGACATCGTGTTGATAGTGCAATGGCATAAGCGTGCTTAACTGCGAGACTGACAAGTCGAGCAGGTACGAAAGTAGGACATAGTGATCCGGTGGTTCTGTATGGAAGGGCCATCGCTCAACGGATAAAAGGTACTCTGGGGATAACAGGCTGATTCCTCCCAAGAGTTCATATCGACGGGGGAGTTTGGCACCTCGATGTCGGCTCATCACATCCTGGGGCTGTAGCCGGTCCCAAGGGTATGGCTGTTCGCCATTTAAAGTGGTACGTGAGCTGGGTTTAAAACGTCGTGAGACAGTTTGGTCCCTATCTGCCGTGGGCGTTGGAAATTTGAAGGGGGCTGCTCCTAGTACGAGAGGACCGGAGTGGACGAACCTCTGGTGTACCGGTTGTCACGCCAGTGGCATTGCCGGGTAGCTAAGTTCGGAAGAGATAACCGCTGAAAGCATCTAAGCGGGAAACTTGCCTTGAGATGAGATTTCCCAGAGCCTTGAGCTCTTTGAAGGGTCGTTCGAGACCAGGACGTTGATAGGCTGGGTGTGGAAGTGCAGTAATGCATTAAGCTAACCAGTACTAATTGCCCGTACGGCTTGTCCCTATAACCTTAGCAGGTACAGAGGATAAGACGGTACAACGTTGCGTGTGTGTTGATACTACCATTCATTACCCCGATCTTTGCTTCTTCCAGATTCATGGCTTTGTCGCTCCACTGAGGACAAATGCCGGTACAAGTTATGCCTGATGACCATAGCAAGTTGGTCCCACCCCTTCCCATCCCGAACAGGACCGTGAAACAACTTTGCGCCGATGATAGTGCTGCAACCAGTGTGAAAGTAGGTTATCGTCAGGCTTGTTATTTGAAGCAACAGCCTTTGGCTGTGGTTTCTTGAGAAAAACCCGATCAGCAATGGTCGGGTTTTTTTTCGTCTGGCGGTTTTGCGGGGCGCCGCGGGTGGTTGTCGGCTGACGCTGCGCTAAGCCGACCTACGCCGACCTGCCCGATCCGCCGATTGACGGTCAGTGTGAGGGGGGGCTGACCCCGGCTGTTCAGCAGGCGAAAAAAAGGCAGCGCCGCGCGCTGCCTTTGTCATTTATCACCACATGTTGTGAACGGCGGGCACCGTCATGTTCTCTTCATATTGACACTGTACGATGACGTCCATTCTCATCAAGTAACGTGTGCACCCATGCTGGCCAAGCTTAAACTCGTCAAAACTCCCAAAGGCATCGATAGCATCCTGATGCTGTCGGCCATGCTGATACTCTGGATCGGTAATTACAGCAACCTCGACCTCATGATTGCCGACAGTATGTTCGACGGTGCGCGTGGACAATTTGTCGGCGCTGACAGCGTGTGGGCGCGCAGTTTTCAGATCGGTATGATCTTGCTTGGCGCCGTCATGATCGGGCTGACCGTGTGGGACACCTTGCGTCCGTTGGCCTGGCTTGCTTCGCGTCGCAGCGCCTTGCGCGTGGTGGCGCTGTCGGCTATCTTCGTGCCGCTAAGCATCTATTTGCTCTCTTCCTTCAGCGACGTGCCCTGTCCCACGGATTTGTTGCGTTATGGTGGACTGGAGCCGTACACGCGCCTGTTGGAAACATTGCCAGCCAGCGCATCTGCCATGGCATGCCTGCCTGCTACCCAGGCGAACACTGCCTGGTGGATGCTGGCCTTGCCATTGTTCTGTCTGCCCGGGCGACCACGCACGGCGCTGCTGCTCGCTTGCGTCATGCTGCTGTGCGGTTTGGCGGCAAGCTGGCAGCAACAGTTGCAAGGTACGCAATTCTTTACACACACCTTGTGGTCTGCCTGGATTGCTGCTTTCCTGATCTATCTGCTGCATCATTTGTTCCGGGCCGAGGACGCGTTGGCCTGAAACACGAAAGTACGTCACAATCTGCCTGTCGAGTTGTCGTTTCATACAAAAACAGGAGCACCATGAACGAGCAGATTGCGAGAGAAGTGGTATTGGTCCGTGCTATCGAGACGGCCGACCAGAAAAAAGAAGTCCTCAGCGAGGATGACCGCATGTATGCCAGCCGCAGTGCGCGTGAGCTTGCGCAGTGGCAAGCTTCGGGCAAGCAGGCCGAAGTCACGGGTGACGATTTCCTGCAGCAGCGTTCCGAGCTGATCCTCAAGCGCATCACCGAGCGCACTCCCGCCTTCGCTGCTTTCGCGAAGCGTCGCAACGGCATGAAGACCATGGCGCTGGCCTTGCCCCTGCTGGCTTTGCTGCTGGGCGCCGGACTGGACCGTATAACGGACCCCCATCGCGTCGACTTGCTGTCGGCGCCCTTGCTGCTGATCATCGCCTGGAATGTGCTGGTCTACCTGGGCTTGCTGATCTGGCTATGCATCCCTTCGCACTCGCTCGGCTGGCCGAAAGCGGGGCTGGTGCGCCACCTGAGCGTAGGGCGCCTTGCCTTGCCGCGCAAACTGCCGCACGCCTTGTCTTCGGGCTTGCTCAGTTTCATGGGCGAGTGGGCGCATTTGAGCGCCAAGCTGACGGCCGCGCGCCTGGGCCGTACCATCCACTTGAGCGCTGCCATGTTTGCCATTGGCGCCGTCGCCTCGTTGTATGCGCGCGGTTTTCTGTCGCAATACGCGGCCGGCTGGGAAAGCACGTTTCTGAATGCCGGCCAGGTGCACAGCCTGCTGTCGACCCTGTTTGCGCCGGCCATTGCCCTGTTTCACTTACAAGGTTTTTCGCTGGCGGAAATCGAAGCGCTGCGCTTCCCGCAAACGACGACCGTCGAAGGCGGCGCACGCTGGGTGCATTTGTATGCGGCGACGATTTTCCTGCTGGTGGTCGTCCCCCGCCTGATCCTGGCCCTGGTCAATAATTGGCGCGCCGCGCGCCTGGCCAGGCAGTTTCCGCTGGATCTCGATCAGCCGTATTTCCGCAAGCTTAATGAAAGCATCGGTGTGGCCACGGGCGGCATGCTGCGCGTCTTGCCCTACAGCTTTACTGTCGATGAGGCACGCCACAAGGGTCTGGGGCAAATCGCCCTCATGCTGTTTGGCGAGCAGGGGCGCATGATGCTGCGTCCATCAACGTCGTATGGCGAAGAGCCGCAGGACGTCTTGCGCGACACGGACTTGAACGATCCACAAGTCAATATCACGGCCGTGCTGTTCAATCTGACAGCGACGCCGGAAAAGGAAAATCACGGGGCCTTCCTCGATTACCTGGTGCAATCGTCGGCGCGCGGCATCGCTGTCCTGATCGACGAGTCCAGCTACCTGGAGCGCGCGGGCGAGCAGGCGGATAACGGCGCGCGTCTGGCGGAACGGGTCGCCTTGTGGCAGCAGTTTTGCCAGTTCCATAAAGCCACGGCCACCGTGGTCAATCTGCTCAACCCTGCCTTGCACCCGCTTGATGCCGGTGTCGGCTTGAAAGTATCGGCAACAGCATGAGTGTGAACGTGAATAAAGATGTGCAAGATGACGCGGTGCAGATTCAGTTTGCGCTGATTTCGCACACGAATAATGGCAAGACGACACTCGCGCGTACCCTCGTGGGCGTGGATGTGGGCGAAGTGCGCGACGCTGCCCACGTAACTGTGTTTGCCGAATCGCATACCTTGTTGGCCACACCACAGGGTGATGCTTTGCAATTGTGGGACACGCCCGGCTTTGGCGACTCCGTGCGTCTGCTCAAGCGCCTGGGCCAGTCAGGCAATCCCATCGGCTGGTTTCTGCGTGAAGTGCTGGACCGTTATCGCGACCGCCCGTTTTGGCTCAGCCAGCAGGCGCTGCGCACGGCCAAGGACTCCGCCGACGTGGTGTTGTACCTGGTGAATTCCTCGGAACATCCGAAGGATGCGGGCTACTTGCCGGCGGAAATGAAAATCCTCGCCTGGCTGGATAAGCCTGTGGTGGTCTTGCTCAATCAGATGGGGCCGCCGCGTCCGGGGAATGAGGAACACGGCGAGCAGGCGCGCTGGCGCGAGCATTTGCAGCAGTATCCAATCGTGCGCGATGTCCTGGCGCTCGATGCCTTTGCCCGCTGCTGGGTGCATGAACGCGTGTTTTACGAAGCTGTGGGTAAATTGTTGCCGCAGTCGCAGCAAGCAGGCTATGCGCGTTTGTTTGCTGCCTGGCAAGAGCAGAATACGGCACGTTTCCGGCAGGCGATGCACTTGCTGGCCACGCAACTGGCGGTGGCCGGGCAGGATCGCGAAGCCATCGAGCCCGCCTCTAAGGGGCTGCTGAAATCGGCCTTGCAGGTCGTTGGCATAGGCAAGAACGCAGAGCAGCAACGCCAGGAAAAGGCCATGGCCAGCCTGGTGGCGCGGCTTAATGCGCACAGCGGTATCACCACGCGTGAGCTTTTGATCCTGCACAAACTCGACCCGACCGACGCGCATAAGATCAATAGCCGGATACGGGAGAACTTCGCCGTGCGCGCGCCGATCGACAAGGCGCAAGCCGGGCTATTGGGCGCGATGATTTCCGGTGCGGCGACAGGGCTGTCGGCCGACCTGATTTCCGGCGGCCTGACCCTGGGCACGGGCGCCCTGCTTGGCGGTGTGGTTGGTGCGTTGACGTTTGCGGGCGCAGCCTGGGGCTTTAATTCCGGAACGGACCGCAACGAGCCCACGATGCAATTTACCGATGCCTTCCTGCGCACCTTGGTGGTGGCGGGCGTGCTGCGTTACCTGGCGGTGGCGCACTTTGGCCGTGGCCGCGGCAACTTTGTCGAAAGCGAGGCGCCGGCCTTCTGGCAGGATGAAGTCGAGCAGGCGGTGGCGCGTCATGAGAGCGCATTGGTCGAGTTATGGAAAGAGGTGCGCCGCGCGAAGTCTAATGAACTGGCTGCCGAATGTGTGCAGCCCATCATCACGGCAATCACTGCCGATGTGCTGGCGCGTCTGTACCCGGACGTGACGCAGCAGATGTAAATACGGGCTTCCATCGTCTATTTCCAACAGGGTTTCCTCCATGAGCATACATAAAATCGCCGTCATCGCCGGTGACGGCATTGGCAATGAAGTCATGCCGGAGGGCTTGCGTGTAATTGAAGCGGCCGCCCACCGTTTCAATATCGACCTGCAGTTTACGACGATGGCATGGGCCAATTGCGACTATTACCTGGAACACGGGCAAATGATGCCCTCGGACTGGTTCGCGCAGCTCAAGGATTTCGACGCCATCTATTTTGGCGCCGTGGGCTGGCCGGACAAGGTGCCCGATCATATCTCGCTGTGGGGTTCATTACTGAAGTTCCGGCGTGAATTCGACGAATACGTCAACTTGCGTCCCGTGCGGCTGATGCCGGGCGTGCCATGTCCGCTGGCGAATAAAAAGCCGGGTGATATCGACTTTTATGTGGTGCGTGAAAATACGGAAGGAGAATATTCATCCGTGGGCGGACGCATGTTCGAGGGGACCGAGCGCGAAATGGTGCTGCAGGAATCCGTGTTTACGCGCAAAGGCGTCGACCGCATCCTGAAGTATGCGTTTGAGCTGGCGCAAAGCCGGCCTAAAAAACACCTGACATCGGCGACCAAGTCGAATGGCATTGCCATCAGCATGCCGTATTGGGATGAACGGGTGGAAGCGATGGGCCCGAGCTTTCCCGATGTCTGCTGGGATAAATACCATATCGACATCCTGGCGGCTCGCTTTGTATTGAGTCCCGAACGTTTCGACGTGGTGGTCGCTTCGAATCTGTTTGGCGACATATTGTCTGACCTGGGACCTGCGTGCACGGGAACGATTGCCATCGCACCATCGGCCAATATCAATCCGGAGCGTACATTCCCCTCCGTCTTTGAGCCGGTGCACGGTTCCGCGCCCGATATCTATGGCCAGAATATCGCCAACCCGATCGGCATGATCTGGTCGGGCGCCATGATGCTGGACTTCCTCGGTAATGGCGATGCCAATTACACGGCGGCGCATGACGCGATTGTGCGCGCCATCGAGCGGGTGCTCGAGCATGGTCCGCGTACGCCGGATATGGGCGGCAGCGCCAGTACGACCGATGTGGGCATGGCGGTTGCCGAATTGCTGAAATAAAGCTTGCCGCCTTTGAGTGGCTTTGCTATAGTTCGCCTCCCCAATGAGACGCAGTGGTTTTAGCGAAACAGAGGGAGCCGGATGCAGTAGCAAACGGCAAAAAAGAAGGTTGACGAATTAGTCGAAACGCTTCATACTCTTCCTTCTTCGCAGCTGACAAACACAACGCTTTGTCGATAGCGCGTAAGCAGTAACCGAATACAGTTCTTTAACAATTAACAGTCGATAAGTGTGGGCATTTGATGTAAGTGCAGCGCCAATCTTCGGATTGGCGTCTAACTTAAAATATATCAAATGTTCACAAGAAATAATGAAATAGGCGCTACGAAAGTAGTGGCCTGTCAGTTTTTTGAGTGAGCGACCCGTCAGCAATGACGGTGCCAATAAAATGGCAAAGTAACAGAGATTAAACTGAAGAGTTTGATCCTGGCTCAGATTGAACGCTGGCGGCATGCCTTACACATGCAAGTCGAACGGCAGCACGGAGCTTGCTCTGGTGGCGAGTGGCGAACGGGTGAGTAATATATCGGAACGTACCCTGGAGTGGGGGATAACGTAGCGAAAGTTACGCTAATACCGCATACGATCTACGGATGAAAGTGGGGGATCGCAAGACCTCATGCTCGTGGAGCGGCCGATATCTGATTAGCTAGTTGGTAGGGTAAAAGCCTACCAAGGCATCGATCAGTAGCTGGTCTGAGAGGACGACCAGCCACACTGGAACTGAGACACGGTCCAGACTCCTACGGGAGGCAGCAGTGGGGAATTTTGGACAATGGGCGAAAGCCTGATCCAGCAATGCCGCGTGAGTGAAGAAGGCCTTCGGGTTGTAAAGCTCTTTTGTCAGGGAAGAAACGGTGAGAGCTAATATCTCTTGCTAATGACGGTACCTGAAGAATAAGCACCGGCTAACTACGTGCCAGCAGCCGCGGTAATACGTAGGGTGCAAGCGTTAATCGGAATTACTGGGCGTAAAGCGTGCGCAGGCGGTTTTGTAAGTCTGATGTGAAATCCCCGGGCTCAACCTGGGAATTGCATTGGAGACTGCAAGGCTAGAATCTGGCAGAGGGGGGTAGAATTCCACGTGTAGCAGTGAAATGCGTAGATATGTGGAGGAACACCGATGGCGAAGGCAGCCCCCTGGGTCAAGATTGACGCTCATGCACGAAAGCGTGGGGAGCAAACAGGATTAGATACCCTGGTAGTCCACGCCCTAAACGATGTCTACTAGTTGTCGGGTCTTAATTGACTTGGTAACGCAGCTAACGCGTGAAGTAGACCGCCTGGGGAGTACGGTCGCAAGATTAAAACTCAAAGGAATTGACGGGGACCCGCACAAGCGGTGGATGATGTGGATTAATTCGATGCAACGCGAAAAACCTTACCTACCCTTGACATGGCTGGAATCCCCGAGAGATTGGGGAGTGCTCGAAAGAGAACCAGTACACAGGTGCTGCATGGCTGTCGTCAGCTCGTGTCGTGAGATGTTGGGTTAAGTCCCGCAACGAGCGCAACCCTTGTCATTAGTTGCTACGAAAGGGCACTCTAATGAGACTGCCGGTGACAAACCGGAGGAAGGTGGGGATGACGTCAAGTCCTCATGGCCCTTATGGGTAGGGCTTCACACGTCATACAATGGTACATACAGAGCGCCGCCAACCCGCGAGGGGGAGCTAATCGCAGAAAGTGTATCGTAGTCCGGATTGTAGTCTGCAACTCGACTGCATGAAGTTGGAATCGCTAGTAATCGCGGATCAGCATGTCGCGGTGAATACGTTCCCGGGTCTTGTACACACCGCCCGTCACACCATGGGAGCGGGTTTTACCAGAAGTAGGTAGCTTAACCGTAAGGAGGGCGCTTACCACGGTAGGATTCGTGACTGGGGTGAAGTCGTAACAAGGTAGCCGTATCGGAAGGTGCGGCTGGATCACCTCCTTTCTAGAGTTTGCACGAATCAGGTAACTGGTTCACGCATCAAATGTTCACACTTATCGGCTGTTAGTCAAAGAAGAAACAGTAGTCGTAGAAGTTCCGCGTTGGGGCTGTAGCTCAGCTGGTTAGAGCACCGTGTTGATAACGCGGGGGTCGTTGGTTCGAGTCCAACCAGCCCTACCAGTAAGACCCGAGTCGTAGAAATATCCTGGGGGATTAGCTCAGCTGGGAGAGCACCTGCTTTGCAAGCAGGGGGTCGTCGGTTCGATCCCGTCATCCTCCACCAAGTACTTTGAAAGTGCAAACGTAAGCCGGTCAACAAGACTGTGGTTTAGGTTTGATCTTTTAGCGATCAAAGCTGTTTCGTTCTTTAACAATCTGGAAGAAGTAAAGATTATTTATTGATCGGTTTGCCGTAAAACGCAGATCGATGGGTAATGATTGTATGTATCAACAAACAAGCAACAACGTTGTACTTTCTTATCCCTGTAGCGCTCTTTTCGTTTGAAAGAATGAAGAGGCTAACGTTATAGGGACAAGCGAATAAGTGCACATGGTGGATGCCTTGGCGATTACAGGCGATGAAGGACGTAGTAGCTTGCGATAAGCTGCGGGGAGTGAGCAAACACACTTTGATCCGCAGATTTCCGAATGGGGCAACCCACCCTTTTAGGGTATTGCATACTGAATACATAGGTATGCAAGGCGAACGCGGCGAACTGAAACATCTAAGTAGCTGCAGGAAAAGAAATCAACCGAGATTCCCAAAGTAGCGGCGAGCGAAATGGGAAGAGCCTGTACGTGATAGTCGGACCGATAACAGAATCCTCTGGAAATAGGAGCCATAGCGGGTGATAGCCCCGTATGTGAAATCGGACCGGTGGTACTAAGCGTACGACAAGTAGGGCGGGACACGTGACATCCTGTCTGAATATGGGGGGACCATCCTCCAAGGCTAAATACTCGTAATCGACCGATAGTGAACCAGTACCGTGAGGGAAAGGCGAAAAGAACCCCGGAAGGGGAGTGAAATAGATCCTGAAACCGTGTGCATACAAACAGTAGGAGCGGACTTGTTCCGTGACTGCGTACCTTTTGTATAATGGGTCAGCGACTTACATTCAGTGGCAAGGTTAACCGCATAGGGAAGCCGTAGAGAAATCGAGTCCGAATAGGGCGATCAGTCGCTGGGTGTAGACCCGAAACCAAGTGATCTACTCATGGCCAGGATGAAGGTGCGGTAACACGCCCTGGAGGTCCGAACCCACTAATGTTGAAAAATTAGGGGATGAGCTGTGGGTAGGGGTGAAAGGCTAAACAAACTTGGAAATAGCTGGTTCTCTCCGAAAACTATTTAGGTAGTGCCTCAAGTATCACCATCGGGGGTAGAGCACTGTTATGGCTAGGGGGTCATTGCGACTTACCAAACCATTGCAAACTCCGAATACCGATGAGTGCGAGCTTGGGAGACAGACGTCGGGTGCTAACGTCCGGCGTCAAGAGGGAAACAACCCAGACCGCCAGCTAAGGTCCCAAAGATTGGCTAAGTGGAAAACGAAGTGGGAAGGCTAAAACAGTCAGGATGTTGGCTTAGAAGCAGCCATCATTTAAAGAAAGCGTAATAGCTCACTGATCGAGTCGTCCTGCGCGGAAGATGTAACGGGGCTAAGCCAGTCACCGAAGCTGCGGATATGCGTAAGCATATGGTAGGAGAGCGTTCTGTAAGCCTGCGAAGGTGTCTTGTAAAGGATGCTGGAGGTATCAGAAGTGCGAATGCTGACATGAGTAGCGATAATGGGGGTGAAAAGCCTCCACGCCGTAAGCCCAAGGTTTCCTGTTCAACGTTCATCGGAGCAGGGTGAGTCGGCCCCTAAGGCGAGGCAGAGATGCGTAGCTGATGGGAAGCAGGTTAATATTCCTGCACCGTCGTATGATGCGATGGGGGGACGGATCGCGGAAGGTTGTCTGACTGTTGGAATAGTCAGTTTCTGTCTCATAGAAGGCGCTTAGGCAAATCCGGGCGCAGGATTCAAGGGGATGGGACGAGTGAATTTATTCACGAAGCAATCGGAAGTGGTTCCAAGAAAAGCCTCTAAGCTTCAGTCATACGAGACCGTACCGCAAACCGACACAGGTGGGCGAGATGAGTATTCTAAGGCGCTTGAGAGAACTCGGGAGAAGGAACTCGGCAAATTGGTACCGTAACTTCGGGAAAAGGTACGCCCCGGTAGCTTGACTGGTTTACTCCAGAAGGGTGAAAGGGTTGCAATAAACTGGTGGCTGCGACTGTTTAATAAAAACACAGCACTCTGCAAACACGAAAGTGGACGTATAGGGTGTGACGCCTGCCCGGTGCTGGAAGATTAAATGATGGGGTGCAAGCTCTTGATTGAAGTCCCAGTAAACGGCGGCCGTAACTATAACGGTCCTAAGGTAGCGAAATTCCTTGTCGGGTAAGTTCCGACCTGCACGAATGGCGTAACGATGGCCACACTGTCTCCTCCCGAGACTCAGCGAAGTTGAAATGTTTGTGATGATGCAATCTACCCGCGGCTAGACGGAAAGACCCCATGAACCTTTACTGTAGCTTTGCATTGGACTTTGAACCAATCTGTGTAGGATAGGTGGGAGGCTTTGAAGCGGGGACGCTAGTTCTCGTGGAGCCAACCTTGAAATACCACCCTGGTTTGTTTGAGGTTCTAACCTTGGTCCGTTATCCGGATCGGGGACAGTGCATGGTAGGCAGTTTGACTGGGGCGGTCTCCTCCTAAAGTGTAACGGAGGAGTTCGAAGGTACGCTAGATACGGTCGGACATCGTGTTGATAGTGCAATGGCATAAGCGTGCTTAACTGCGAGACTGACAAGTCGAGCAGGTACGAAAGTAGGACATAGTGATCCGGTGGTTCTGTATGGAAGGGCCATCGCTCAACGGATAAAAGGTACTCTGGGGATAACAGGCTGATTCCTCCCAAGAGTTCATATCGACGGGGGAGTTTGGCACCTCGATGTCGGCTCATCACATCCTGGGGCTGTAGCCGGTCCCAAGGGTATGGCTGTTCGCCATTTAAAGTGGTACGTGAGCTGGGTTTAAAACGTCGTGAGACAGTTTGGTCCCTATCTGCCGTGGGCGTTGGAAATTTGAAGGGGGCTGCTCCTAGTACGAGAGGACCGGAGTGGACGAACCTCTGGTGTACCGGTTGTCACGCCAGTGGCATTGCCGGGTAGCTAAGTTCGGAAGAGATAACCGCTGAAAGCATCTAAGCGGGAAACTTGCCTTGAGATGAGATTTCCCAGAGCCTTGAGCTCTTTGAAGGGTCGTTCGAGACCAGGACGTTGATAGGCTGGGTGTGGAAGTGCAGTAATGCATTAAGCTAACCAGTACTAATTGCCCGTACGGCTTGTCCCTATAACCTTAGCAGGTACAGAGGATAAGACGGTACAACGTTGCGTGTGTGTTGATACACCAATTCATTACCCCCAATCTTTGCTTCTTCCAGATTCATGGCCTTGTCGTCCTACAGGAGACAAACGCCGGTACAAGTTATGCCTGATGACCATAGCAAGTTGGTCCCACCCCTTCCCATCCCGAACAGGACCGTGAAACAACTTTGCGCCGATGATAGTGCTGCAACCAGTGTGAAAGTAGGTTATCGTCAGGCTTGTTATTTGAAGCAACAGCCTTTGGCTGTGGTTTCTTGAGAAAAACCCGATCAGCAATGGTCGGGTTTTTTTTCGTCTGTGCTTTTGTGTCGGTGGCTGTCGGCTTACGCGCGCGGCGCTAAGCCGACCTACGCCGACCCCCATGGCGACAGCACAAGCTCCTGAGTTTGCGGCATGGAGGGTCTGACCCCGGCTGTTCATCAGCTGCCAATGCAACAGACGAAAAAAAGGCAGCGCTGCGCGCTGCCTTTGTCATTTATCAAACCAATTAAAAGTGATAAGCGACTTTGACGTTCATGTAATTGACGCCGCTGTTCGGTTTCTTGTAGCCGCCGTTCGAGAAATGCTGGATTTTCGCAGCGACTTCCCATTTGTTATTGAAGACATACCCGATGCCGATATGGTCGCCGAACTGGAAGTGGGTCGACAGGCGGTTATCGTCGTTATCGTACAGCTTGGACAGCATGTGCACGCCAATGCCGCCTTCCGCGTAGAAGCCCAGCTTGTTAGTGTTTTCAAAGCGGAAGACAGGGGTAAAGCCCAGGTCCCACAGTTTTTGATGCTGGCCAGGGACGTTGCGATAGCTCTTGCCATCCCAGCCGCCGATGCTGGCATCCCAGTAACCGCTCAGCTGCGTGCCATTCGATACAAACCAGGCTTTATCCCAGTTCGAGGTCACACCAGCACGCAACATCTGCACTTTGACGCCCTTGGCATATTCGCCGTAGACGGAGTCGATCAGTTTGTCGTCGGCGGCAAAGCCGGCGTTGGCCGCCATCAGCGCGGTAACGGCGGCGATGGATTTGAGGAGATTCTTCTTGAAGAACATAGAGGCTTTCATCGTAAAATTGGCCGTTAGGCTTGTCTTGTTTGTACAGGCACCTTGCTTTGCATGCCGCTCTCGCCACTTGTTGATCTCAGGGGTTCAATTGACATTCTCTACAAAAATCGCATTTCTTGGTATCGGTCTGATGGGGGATCCGATGGTCCGGTGCCTGCTACGCGCTGGATATTCTGTCACAATTTGGAATCGCACGCACAGCAAGGCCGAAGTCCTGCGTGCGGCAGGGGCGCAGCCGGCCGTTTCCGTGGCTGAGGCGGTCAATGGCGCGGACGTGGTCATCTCGATGCTGGAAGCCGGTCCCATCGTGGCGCAGGTGCTGCAAGAAGCGCTGCCGGCCCTGGCAACTGGCGCGATCTGGATCGACATGAGCTCCACCAGACAATCAGAAGCCCAGCAATTCCATGCCACTGTGCACGCCGCTGGCCATGGCTTCATCGATGCGCCCGTGTCGGGCGGCGTCGGCGGAGCGCAGGCGGGTACCCTGGCCATCATGGCCGGCGCCAGTGCCAGCGATTACGCGCGGGTTGAATCGATTCTGGCGGCCATGGGGCGCCCGACTCTGGTGGGGCCGGCCGGCAGCGGCCAGGTTGCCAAGCTGTGCAATCAGCTGATCGTCGGCGCGACATTGACTATCGTGGCGGAAGCCTTGCTGCTGGCCCAGGCGGCCGGCGCCGATGCGAGCGCCGTACGCGCCGCTATTCGTGGCGGTTTTGCCGAGAGCAAGATTTTGGAGGTGCATGGCCAGCGCATGCTGGAGCGCAACTTTGTTGCCGGTGGCCAGGTGAAGAGCCAGATCAAGGATATGCACAACATCCTCGCCGCGGCCGAGGCGGCCCACGTCACCTTGCCGGTGACGCAACTGGTGACGCAGCGCTATGAAACCCTCGCCACCAGCCACCCGACGGCAGACCATGCGGCGGCCTTGCTGGCCCTGGAAGCGTTGAATCCGGGTCAGCGTTTGGGCACTGGTCCGGATAAGCTGAGCTGAATCAAGCGACGGGCAGGCTCGCTTCGGCCAGCTTGACCCAGAAACTGGCGCCGATCGGCAGCAGATTGTCGTTGAAGTCGTAGCTGCCATTGTGCAAGACGCACGGTCCCAGGCCGTGGCCGCCATCGCGGTGCTCGCCATCGCCATTGCCGATAAAGATGTAGCAGCCGGCCTTTTCCT
The DNA here is from genome assembly GCF_058797855.1 of Janthinobacterium sp. GW823-FHT01H08. Taxonomy (NCBI): domain Bacteria; kingdom Pseudomonadati; phylum Pseudomonadota; class Betaproteobacteria; order Burkholderiales; family Oxalobacteraceae; genus Janthinobacterium; species Janthinobacterium sp. GW823-FHT01H08. The sequence goes on along the minus strand of NZ_CM179504.1, from coordinate 6,080,314 downwards.
GCAGGAAAAACGCGAAATCTTCCGCGCCCATCGTTGGTTCGACATTCGCGTTGACCTTGTCCGCGCCCACTACGCTTTTCATCACGTCGACGGCAAACGCCGTTTCCTTCGCATGGTTGACCAGCGGCGGATAGTTGCGCTTGAAGTGGAACTCGACTTCGGCGCCAAATGCGGCGGCCGTGTGCACGGCGATGTCGCGCATGCGCTCTTCGATCAGGTCCAGCACGGGCGTGGTAAAGGTGCGCACGGTGCCGACCAGGCTCGCGTCATCGGGAATCACATTGGTGGCGCTGCCCGCATGGATTTGCGTGATCGACAGCACGGCCGTGTCGAGCGGACTCTTGTTGCGCGTGATGACGGTTTGCCAGCTTTGCGCGATTTGCACGGCCACCATGACGGGATCGATGCCCTTGTGGGGCTGGGCCGCATGCGCGCCCTTGCCCTTGACGGTGACGTGGAATTCATTGCTGGACGCCATCATCGGGCCTTCCACCACGCTCAGGGTGCCCGTTTCCGCACCCGGCCAGTTGTGCATGCCGTAGATGGCATCCATGGGAAAGCGGGTAAACAAGCCGTCTGCTATCATTTCGCGCGCGCCGGCACCGCCTTCTTCCGCCGGCTGGAAGACGAGGTAGACCGTGCCATCGAAGTTGCGGTGCTGCGCCAGGTAATGGGCGGCACCCAGCAACATGGCCGTGTGGCCGTCGTGGCCGCAGGCGTGCATCTTGCCCGGGTGGCGCGAGGCATGCTCGAAGGTATTCATTTCCTGCATGGGCAAGGCATCCATGTCCGCGCGCAGGCCGATGGCGCGTGTCGACGTACCATTTTTGATGATGCCGACCACGCCAGTGCGGCCCAGGCCGCGCACCACGGGAATGCCCCATTCCGTCAGTTTGGCGGCGACTACGTCCGAGGTGCGCTGTTCTTCGTAGCACAGCTCGGGGTGCGCATGCAGGTCGCGGCGGATACCTTGCAGTTCGGATTGAAACGCCAAGATCGGATCAACTAGTTTCATGGGACTCTCCTGTGGATGCTGGCACGCAGCAATGTATGGCGCGCCGGACCGCGCTTGTTTGATCAAAAACAGACGCGGCTAATAATGCATTGTAGCCCTTGTTTGCGGGGTAAATCCAGCGCACGGACCAGCTTGCCCTGACGCCAACAGCAAGCGCGCGGAATGGTTTACAGTATCGCCTTCCCCCAACGTTTTTGGATTACCCGATGACCACCACCCAAGTGCGCGCCGCCTGCCCGCTCGATTGCCCCGATACCTGCGCCTTGCTGGTCACCGTGACCGATGGCGTGGCCACCGCCGTCAAGGGCGATCCCGACCACCCGACCACGGCTGGCGTGCTGTGCACCAAGGTATCGCGCTTCACGGAACGCACCTACCATGCGGACCGGCTGCTGCATCCGCTGCGCCGCGTGGGCAAGAAGGGGGAAGGCAAGTTCGAGCGCATCAGCTGGGAAGAAGCATTGCAGACCATCGCCGCCCGCCTGAAACCGATCGTCGCGCGCGATCCGCAGGCGATCTTGCCGTACAGCTACTGCGGCACCATGGGCCTGGTGCAGGGCGAATCGATGTCTTCGCGTTTCTTCAACCAGCTCGGCGCTTCCCTGCTGGACCGCACCATCTGCGCCTCGGCCGGCGCCACGGGCTACCGCTACACGGTGGGCGCCAGCATCGGTACGGACCTGGAGCAGTTCCAGAACGCGAAATTGATCATCATCTGGGGCGGCAATCCCATCGCCTCGAACCTGCACTTCTGGATGCGCGCGCAAGAGGCCAAGCGCAACGGCGCCACCCTGATCGCCATCGACCCTTACCGTTCGCTGACGGCAGAAAAATGCCATCAGCATATCGCTTTGCTGCCGGGCACCGATGCGGCCCTGGCGCTGGGTTTGATGCATGTCTTGATCACCGAAGACCTGGTCGACCATGATTACATCGAACGCTACACGGTCGGCTACGATGCCTTGAAACAGCGCGCTTTGGCGTGGCCGCCCGAGCGCGCGGCCGAGGTGTGCGGCATCACGGCCACGGAAGTGGTGGAACTGGCGCGCCTGTACGGCCATGCTTGCCGTTCCGGCGAGGGCGCCGCCATCCGTGCCAACTATGGCGTGCAGCGCGTGCATGGCGGCGGCATGGCCGTGCGCAATATCGCCTGCCTGCCGGCCCTGACGGGTGCCTGGCGCCATCCGGCCGGCGGCATGCAGCTGTCGAGCTCGGGTTCCTTCCCCGTCAACCGCAAGGCCTTGCAGCGCCCCGACTTATTGAAAGGCACGCCGCGCACCATCAACATGAGCACCATCGGCGACGATCTGCTGAAAACCACGTCGCCCGAGTTCGGCCCGCAAGTCGAGGCCGTGATCGTCTACAACTCGAATCCGCTGGCGGTGGCGCCCGATTCGTCGAAAGTGGCGCAGGGTTTTGCCCGCGAAGATTTGTTTACGGTCGTGCTCGAGCACTTCCAGACCGATACCGTCGATTACGCCGACATCGTGCTGCCCGCCACCACGCAGCTGGAACACGTCGATGCGCATTCCACCTACGGCCATTTGTACATGATGGCGAACAATGCGGCCGTGGCGCCGCTGGGCGAAGCGAAGGCGAATACGGAAATCTTCCGCCTGCTGGCGCAACACATGGGCTTTGATGACCCGTGCTTCCAGGAAAGCGACGATGCGCTGGCGGCCAAGGCCTTCGATGCGACGGATGCCCGTGCCGTGCATTTCGACTGGGAATCGCTGAAACGCACGGGCTGGCAAAAGCTGGCCATGCCCGAGGCGCCCTTTGCCGAGGGTGGTTTCCCCACGCCATCGGGCAAGTGCGAGTTGTATTCCAGCGCCATGGCGCAGGCGGGACTCGATCCCTTGCCGACCTACATTGCGCCGCACGAATCGCCAGCGAGCAATCCCGCGCTGGCGGCGCGTTTCCCGCTGGCCATGATTTCGCCGCCGGCGCGCAACTTCCTCAATTCCACTTTTGTGAACGTGAAAAGCCTGCGCGCGGCCGAGGGCGAGCCGCACCTCGACATCCACCCGGACGATTGTGCCGCGCGCGGCATCGCGGCCGGCGACATGGTGCGCATCTTCAATGACCGTGGCAGCTTTGTCGCCAAGGCCAGGGTCACGGACAAGGCGAGACGTGGCCTGGTGGTGGGCTTGTCCGTGTGGTGGAAAAAGCTCGCCAGCGACGGCAAGAACGCCAATGAAGTGACGAGCCAGCGCCTGACGGACATGGGCCGCGCACCCACCTTTTATGACACGCTGGTCGAAGTGGAAAAGGTTGCCTGACATGGCCCGCTGGCCGGCCCGCCTGCTTGTCGGCATGCTGTGCCTGCCGCTGGGCGGCTGCACGCAGCTGCGCTACTACACGCAAGCGGCGCAGGGGCAATATGCGCTGTGGTCCGGCGCGCGCCCCGTCGATGCCTGGCTCGATGACCCGGCCACCGAACCGCGCCTGAAAATGCGCCTGGCCAAGGCGCAGCAGATCCGCCGCTTTGCCGTCAGCGAACTGGATTTGCCGGACAATGGCAGCTACAAGAATTACGCGGCCCTGCGGCGCCCATTCGTGCTGTGGAACGTGGTGGCCACGCCGGAATTGTCGCTGCAGCCGCTGCAATGGTGTTTTCCCATCGCCGGCTGCGTGAATTACCGCGGCTATTACAGCAAGGATGAGGCGCTCGCGTATGCCGACGAGCTGCGCGCCCAGCATTACGACGTGCAGGTGGGCGGCGTGCCCGCGTATTCCACCCTGGGCTGGTTCGACGATCCCCTGCTGTCGACCTTTATCAACTACAACGATGCGGAACTGGCGCGCCTGATTTTCCATGAACTGGCGCACCAGGTGGTGTACGTGCCCGGCGATTCGGCCTTCAACGAATCGTTTGCCAGCGCCGTGGAAGAGGCGGGCGTGCAGCGCTGGCTGGCGCGCGAGGGCAATGACGCGATGCGCGCGGCCTACGCTCAGTACGCGGCGCGGCGCCAGGATTTTCTGGCCTTGCTGCTGACATACCGGGGGAAGCTGGACGCCGTGTATGCGAGCGACGCCAGCGATGCGGACAAGCGCGCGCGCAAGGCGCAGGTGTTTGCAGCATTGCAAGACGCGTATCAGGTGCTCAAGCAAAACTGGGGCGGTTTTGCCGGTTACGACCGCTGGTTCGAGCAGCCCTTGAGCAATGCGCACCTGGCATCGGTGTCTACCTACAATGAATTTTTGCCTGCCTTTAAAAAATTGCTGGAAGAAAAAAAGAACTTTCGTGCTTTTTATGCTGCAGTGCACACAATGGCCCAGATCAAGAAGCCTGAGCGCAGGCATGCGCTGGAACAATTGTCCAGCCCCTGACCCGTAAAGATTGTCCAGTACGCCGAGGCAAGCGATTCGGTAACAGCGTATTTATCATGCTGCAACGCAGCATAAAAAGGCCTTAGAGTTGCTGCTCGAATACTGTTGAAAGCGCTTGCATGGAAGCGCGGCGCCCGATAGCATCGCATTAGTAGCATAGAGCAATTGCTCGTCAGAATGCTCAAACTGACTGCAGGACGACAGAATCCGCAGCGATGATCCGCGTCGGCAAGATGCGCCGGCTCCCCCACGATTATTCGAGACAAGAGGCACAGGATGGAAAAAATTTGGCTGAAGTCGTATCCTCCCGGCGTCCCCGCCGACATCGATCCTGATCAATATCGTTCGCTGGTGCATTTGCTGGAAGAAGCGTTTCAAAAATATGCGGATCGCAATGCCTATGTCTGCATGGACAAATTTCTCACCTATGCCGAACTCGATACCTATTCGCGCCAGCTGGGGGCCTTTCTGCAAAGCCGTGGGCTGAAGAAGGGGGCCAGGGTGGCCCTGATGATGCCGAACGTGCTCCAGTATCCGGTCGCGATCGCGGCCGTGCTGCGCGCCGGCTACACGGTGGTCAACGTCAACCCTTTATATACGCCGCGCGAACTTGAGCACCAGCTCAACGATTCGGGCAGCGAAGCGATCATCGTGCTGGAAAATTTTGCCCATACGGTCGAGCAAGTATTGAGCAAGACGGCCGTCAAGCACATCGTCGTCGCCAGCATGGGCGAAATGCTCGGCGGCTTGAAGGGCATGATCGTCAATTTTGTCGTGCGCAACGTCAAGAAGATGGTGCCCGCGTATTCCTTGCCGAACGCCATGCGTTTCAAGCAGGCGCTGGCGCTGGGCAGCCGCATGAAGCTCACGCCCGTCGAGCTGAGCATCAACGATCCCGCTTTCCTGCAATATACGGGCGGCACGACGGGCGTGTCGAAAGGCGCGACCTTGAGCCACCGCAATGTGATCGCCAATGTGCTGCAAAGCGAAGCGTGGTCGGGCGCGGCGCTCGACCAGAACAGCAAGGAACAGATGATCGTCGTCTGCGCCCTGCCGCTGTACCATATCTTTGCCCTGACGGCTTGCGCCATGTGGGGCACGCGCGTGGGCGCCCTGAATATCCTGATCCCGAATCCGCGCGATATCCCGGGCCTGATCAAGGAACTGGGAAAATACAAGTTCAACCTGCTGCCTGCGGTCAATACGCTGTATAACGCGCTGGTCAACCATCCCGATTTTGCCAAGCTCGATTTCTCGGGCTTGAAGATCGCCAATGGCGGCGGCATGGCGGTGCAGCAAGCCGTCAACGACAAGTGGCTGCAGGTGACGGGCGTGTCCATCATCGAAGGCTATGGCTTGTCGGAAACCTCGCCTGTCGCTACCTGCAACCGCGCTGACAGCACGGCGTTCTCCGGCACCATCGGCTTGCCGATTCCGTCGACCGATATCGCCATCCTCGACGATGACGGCAAGGAAGTGCCGCTGGGCCAGACGGGCGAGATCGCCATCCGTGGCCCGCAAGTGATGAGCGGCTACTGGAACCGTCCCGATGAAACGGCCAAGGTCATGACACCGGACGGCTATTTTAAATCGGGCGACGTGGGCATCATGGACGAGCGCGGCTACGTGAAGATCGTGGACCGCAAGAAAGACATGATTCTCGTCTCCGGCTTCAATGTGTATCCGAACGAAGTCGAAGCCGTCATCGCGGCCCATCCGGGCGTGCTCGAATGCGCGTGCGTGGGCGTGCCCGATGAACACTCGGGCGAAGCCGTGAAAGTATTTGTCGTGCGCAAGGACCCGAACCTGACCCAGGCCGTGCTGGCCGCGTATTGCAAGGAGCAGTTCACGGGCTACAAGCGGCCGAAATACATCGAATTCCGCGATGAACTGCCGAAGACCAACGTCGGCAAGATTTTGCGTCGCGCCTTGCGCGATGAATCGAAGATAGCAGCATAAACAGTGTGGATGCGCCAGGAGGCGCATCCCTTTTACAGATAAAGATGAGGCGAGATGGACAAGATTTGGTTGAAGTCGTACCCGGACAGCGTGCCCGCAGAGATTGATTGCACGCAATACCGTTCCGTCACGCATTTGCTGGAAGAGTCGTTCCAGAAATATGCGGACCGCAATGCCTTCGTGTGCATGGATAAATTCCTGACCTACCGCGAGCTCGACCAGTTGTCACTGCAGATGGGCGCCTGGCTGCAAAGCAAGGGGCTGCAACGGGGCGCGCGCGTGGCGATCATGCTGCCGAACGTGCTGCAATATCCGGTCGCCATGGCGGCGATCCTGCGCGCCGGCTACACGGTGGTGAACGTCAATCCGCTGTACACGCCGCGCGAACTGCAGCACCAGCTGGTCGATTCGGGCAGCGAAGCGATCATCGTGCTGGAAAACTTCGCCACGACGGTCGAACAGGTGTTGCCGCATACCCAAGTCAAGCACGTGATCGTGGCCACCATGGGCGACTTGCTGGGCGGCGTGAAGGGCACCATCGTCAACTTCGTCGTGCGCAAGATCAAGAAAATGGTGCCTGCGTTCTCCTTGCCGAACGCCATCAGTTTCAACAAGATGCTGGCCGAGGGTGCACGCTTGAGCCTGACGCCGGTGCAGCAGGGGCATGACGATATCGTCTTCCTGCAATACACGGGCGGCACGACGGGCGTCTCAAAAGGCGCGATGCTGTTGCACCGTAACGTGATTGCCAACGTACTGCAAAACGAGGCGTGGATGGCGCCCGTGATGACGCCTGAAATGCGCGCCACTTCGATGGGATTCATGTGCGCCTTGCCCCTGTATCACATCTACTCGCTGACGGTCAGCGCCCTGATGGGCATGCGCCTGGGTGGCATGTGCGTGCTGATTCCCAACCCGCGCGACATCCCTGGTTTCGTCAAGGAATTGAGCAAGCACAAGATCGTCGTCTTCCCGGCCGTCAATACCTTGTACAACGCGCTGCTGAACAATGCGGACTTCGCCAAGCTCGATTTCTCCAGCTACAAAGTGTGCAACGGCGGCGGCATGGCCTTGCAACGCAACGTGGCCGAACGCTGGCTGAAACTGACGGGCTGCCCGCTGATCGAAGGCTATGGCATGTCGGAAACATCACCCGTGGTGACGGGCAACCGCGTCGATATCACGGAATTCACGGGCACCATCGGCTTGCCTTTCCCGTCGACGGAAGTGGCGATTCTGAATGATGACGGCGTGGAAGTGCCGCTGGGTGAGCCGGGCGAAATCGCCGTGCGCGGCCCGCAAGTGATGGCGGGATATTGGCAGCGTCCGGACGAGACGGCCAAGTCGATGACGGCCGACGGCTACTTCAAGACGGGCGACGTGGGCGTCATGGACGAGCGCGGCTATGTAAAAATCGTAGACCGCAAGAAAGACATGATCATCGTCTCCGGCTTCAATGTGTATCCGAACGAGGTGGAAGACGTGGTCGCGTCCTGCCCTGGTGTGCTCGAATGCGCATGCATCGGCGTGCCGGACGCCAACGCGGGCGAAGCCGTGAAAGTGTTTGTCGTGCGCAAGGACCCGAACCTGACGGTGGAGCAGATCCGCGAGCATTGCAAACATGAATTGACGGCTTACAAGAAACCGAAATACATCGAGTTCCGCGATGAATTGCCGAAGACGAATGTCGGCAAGATCTTGCGCCGTCAATTGCGCGACGAAAAGAAAGTAGCTTAATTCGCCGCCAAGGCCGTGTCCGCCGCTACGGCTTGCCGTGGCCTGGCGGGCAGGCCGAAGCAGGGGCGCAGCCAGTGCACTTTGCTGATCAGCAGCGACGTTGCCAACCAGCAAGTCGCCACCGTGCCAGCCAGTATCAGCAGCGGTTCCAGCACGGGACTCAGCTTCAGCGGCACCAGCCAGTAAGCCAGCAGGATAATCGCGCTCTGGTGCAGTAGGTACCAGGGAAACACGGCCTGGCGCGCCCATGGCAGCCAGGCAAAAGGTTTATTCAGCAAGGTGTGCGACCAGCCCAGGATGGCGCAGATGGCCAGCCACATGTACAGATTACGCATGGGCCAGGAGCCGAACGAGGCCCAGGTCAGCAGGTTTTCCGAATATATCTGGTCGAAAAACATATACACGGCAAACGCGCCCAGGCCCAGCCACAGCGTATGCCAGCGCAAGCGCGCCAGTTCCGCCCACAATCCCTTGTCATTGCCCAGCCACCAGCCATACAGGAACAGCGTGAAATACATGGCGTGCGCATACCAGTCGCGCACCAGCGCATGGGTTTCCGGATAGCGCATTTTGAGGAAGACCATTGCCGCCAAGGGTGGCAGGGCAGGCAGGACCAGCAGACGCCAGCCGTGCAAGCGCTGGAACCGGGGGCGCAGCGCCGTCAGCAGCGGCTGCAGCGCCACCAGTACGATGATGTACAGCAGCAAGTACACGAGATACCACAGGTGGTTCCAGGTAAAGCCATATTGCCAGCCATCGAAGGCGCCTGCCGGCCAGGCATGGCCGCCAAAGTAATGCAGCAGGAACTGCCCATATCCAGGCTCGACCAGGCCCTTGCTGACCCCTTCGCAATACGGCTGGATGGGAATGATGACGGCCATGCCGAACAGCAGCGGCAGCAGCAGCCGCTTGGTCCTGCGCCACAGGAAGGCGCCGCGCGAGGCCTGCGTCATCATGGCGCACGAGACGCCGGAGATGAGGAAGACGATTTCCATGCGCCAGCGGTTGAGGAAGATCAGCGGCATGTTCAAGGCATCGGTGGCGTAGCTGCTGTGCATGTGAAAGTGCCATCCATTCATGTACAGCAGGGCAGTGTGATAGACAATCAGCAGGCTGAAGACGAGAAAGCGCAAGGCGTCGATATCGTGACGGCGGGAGGCTATGGTCATGATCGTGGGCGAGTGGTGAAGGAAACCACAGCATAGGCAGCGACGGGGCAGCGTGCCAGCGAAATGGGACCAGCGGACGGCTGGCTGGGACGAATGGATCGCCTGGGACGGGTGTGGGACCTTACAATCATGTAACTCATTCAAGCCCCGAAACCATGCATATCGCTTCCACTGACCTGTTGCAACGTTATCAACGCTGGCGCCGCGTGGCCGAGCCGGGATTCTGGATCGTGCTGTATCTGCTGCAGGCCAGCGTCAACAGCTGGCTGGTCTGGCTGGACCTGCGGCGCGCCGGCGTCAATACGCCATTCTGGGAAGTGGCCGTGTGGGAGTGGAGCAGCAATCTGGTGCTGCTGGCGCTGGTGCCCGTGGTCGTGCTGGCGGGACAGTACCGGCCGCTGCACCTGGTGTTCCAGCGCCAGAACCTGCGCTGGCACCTGGCCGCGTCGGTCGCCTACAGCCTGGTGCATGTGGCGGCCATGGTGGCCTTGCGCAAACTGGCGTACTGGAGCGCCGGCAGCGATTACGATTTCGGTCATTGGTGGCGCGAGTTGCCGTATGAATACCTGAAAGATGTGCGTGCTTACTTCCTCGTCCTGCTGGCCGTGGGCTTTTACCAGTTGCTGCTGATGCGCTGGCAAGGCGAGGCGACCTTGCTGGGCGAGCCCGATGAAGGGCCCGCCGTGGAACCGGTGCAGCAGCCGGAGCGGTTTCTGGTGCGCAAGCTGGGCAAGGATTTTCTGTTGCCTGCTCTTGAGATCGAATGGATACAAGCCTGGGGCAACTATGTGAACCTGCATGTGCGCGGGCACGATTACCCGCTGCGTTCGACCATGGCCGCCATCGAGCGCCGCCTCGACGGCAAGCGCTTTGTGCGCGTGCACCGCAGCTATATCGTCAACCTCGATTTCGTGCAGGCCATCATACCGCTGGAATCGGGCGACGCGCGCGCCGTGCTGTCCACGGGCGGCGAAGTGCCCGTCAGCCGGCGTTACCGCGACGCCTTGAAAAGCGTAGCTTAGCTGCGTTGCAGGCCCGCCTTGCCGTCCTGCACGGTGAAGCTGGCCAATGTCGCGATGCCGGATGTGCTGTCGCGTACATTTTCCAGGCCCTGGAACAGAGCCGTGCTTTTTTCTGGCGTGATCTCCAGCAACATATAGCCGCGCTTGTCGCTGCGTCCGTAGCGGATGTGCGGGTTCATCGCCACGTACTGGTCGGTGCGCGCCTGCGGGCGGGAACTCGACGTGATCGAGGTGCCGCAAAACTCGGTCGCCAGCACGGGATTATCCTTGTAGGTGGGCCGCATGGCGTTGCGGCTCAGTTCCGTCGCATAAAAGGTGTGCACGTCGCCCGACAACACCAGCGGATTGCTGGCCTTGCTGCTGCGCAAGGCGTCGAGCAGATGCTGGCGCGCCATGGGATAGCCGTCCCAGCCATCGGTCCAGACGCGCTCGTCGCCGGGCCGCACGATGGGCACCTGGCTCGATTGCGCCATCAGGGTTTGCTGGGCCAGGATATTCCAGCGCGCCGGGGAATCATCGAGACCGGCTTGCAGCCAGCGCTGCTGTTCCTCGCCCAGCATGGTGCGGTCGGGTTTGAGCAAGTCGGGACAGTTGCGCGTGGTGACGGAATTGGAGCCGCCACGGCCCGGTCTGGCGCAGGCGTGGTAGGCGCGGTATTGCCGGTCATCGAGCACGTGGAAGCGTGCCAACCGGCCCCAGTCGTAGCGCTGGTAGATGCGCATGTCGACAAAGCCGCGACGCCCCAGCGGCAGCAGGCGCAGCGGCATGTGTTCATAAAACGCCTGGTAGGCGGCCGCGCGGCGCTGCAGGAAGGTGGGCGTGAGCAACTCGTCGCGGTCGTTGCCGTAGTCGTTGGCCACTTCATGGTCGTCCCAGGTGACGATCCACGGCGCGGCCAGGTGCGCGCCCTGCAAGTCGCGGTCGCTCTTGTATTGCGCATAGCGGGCGCGGTACTCGTCCAAGGTAAAACTTTCATGCGTGCGCACGGCCCGGTCCGGGTGCTGCAGCTGGTACGGCCCCCACTCATAAATGTAATCGCCGAGGAAGGCCACGAGGTCGGGCGCCGCCGCCGCGATGTGCCGGTGCGCCCCATACGCGCCGAATTCCCAGTGCTGGCATGAGGCGACGGCCAGTTTCAGCGAGGCAGGCATGGAGGCGGGCTCGGGCGCCGTGCGCGTGCGGCCCACGGGACTGACGGCGTCGCCCAGCATGAAGCGGTACCAGTACCAGCGTCCGGGCGCCAGACCGCCCGCGTCGACGTGCACGCTGTGCGCGAGGGCCGGCATGGCCGTCGCTTGCCCCTTGGCGGCGATGCGCCGGAAAGCCTCGTCTTCGGCCACTTCCCAGCGCACGTTCAGGGCGATGGCGGGCGTGGCGGCTGCGTGCAGCGGGTCGTAGCAGATGCGCGTCCACAGCACGACGGCGTCGGGCAAGGGCGAGCCGGAAGCGACGCCGAGCGCAAACGGATAAGCCGTGCCGTTCAGGCGCGTGGCGGCGCCGGCGCTGGAACCGGACAGCACAGTGCCGGCCGCGGCCAGCGCCGTGATGCGCGCAGCGCTCAGCAAGAAGATGCGGCGCTGGCTATCCATGGTGTGGAATGATTACGACAATCAAGACGCCAATAAGGTCTCGATCGGCGGCACCTTGCGCGGCTTGCGGTCGGAGTCCGTCGCCACGTAGATCAGGGTCGCTTCCGTGACTTTTACGATGCAGGCCTGCAGGCGGTTGCGCTCGGCATACACCTCGACATTGACGGTGATCGAGGTATTGCCCACCTTGACGATGTCGGCGTAGAAGGACAGCAGATCGCCGACGAAGACGGGATTTTTGAAGACGAAGGAATTGACGGCGATGGTGGCGACACGGCCGTTGGCGCGCCGCGTGGCCGGCAGGGAGCCGGCGATATCGACTTGCGCCATGATCCAGCCGCCGAAGACGTCGCCGTACACATTGGCGTCGGACGGCGCGGGCATCATGCGCAATTCCGGCATTTTTCCGGCGGGCAGGCCGGAGGCGAGGCAGTTGTCGGGACGGTCTGGGGAGGTGCTCATCTTTTATTCTCATGAAAGGCTACAATTGCTGCGATTGAACCATAAAAAGCCGACCTTCGCCATGCGCCGTTCCCAGACTCCCCCTCCGCCCCGCTCGCCAGCTTCCGCCAGCCACAGCGATTTCGCCACCATCAAGACCTTGCTGCCGTACCTGTGGGTCTACAAATGGCGAGTGCTGCTGGCGCTGCTATGCCTGGTGGGCGCCAAGCTCGCCAACGTGGGCGTACCCCTGATCCTGAAAAAACTCGTCGACGCCATGACGATCACGGCCGCGCATCCGCAAGCGCTGCTGGTGCTGCCCGTCGGCTTGCTGGTGGCGTACGGCTTGCTGCGCCTGTCGACCACCTTGTTTACGGAATTGCGAGAATTCCTGTTCGCCCGGGTCACGCAGCGGGCCGTGCGCACCATCGCCCTGCAAGTGTTCCGCCACCTGCATGCGCTGTCCCTGCGTTTCCATTTGAACCGCCAGACGGGCGGCATGACGCGCGATATCGAACGGGGTACGCGCAGCGTCGGCTCGCTCATTTCCTACACCCTGTTCAACATCCTGCCGACCCTGGTGGAAATCACCCTCGTGCTCGGCTATCTGGTCTTGCATTACGACATCTGGTTCACCGTGATCACGGCGGTGGCGCTCGTGTCGTACATCGCGTTCACCGTGCTGGTGACGAACTGGCGCACGCATTTCCGCCGCACCATGAACGACCTCGACTCGAAGGCGAATACCAAGGCCATCGATTCGCTGATCAACTATGAAACCGTAAAATATTTCGGCAACGAGGATTACGAAGCGAAGCGCTATGACGAAGGCTTGCAGCGCTACGAATCGGCCGCCGTGAAATCGCAGACCTCGCTATCCCTGCTCAATACCGGGCAGTCCTTGATCATCGCCACGGCCGTCACCTTGATTTTGTGGCGCGCCACCGTGGGCGTGATCGCCGGCACGATGACCCTGGGCGACCTGGTGCTGGTGAATGCCTTCATGATCCAGCTGTACATTCCCCTCAATTTCCTCGGCGTCATTTACCGCGAAATCAAGCAAAGCCTGGCCGACATGGAGCGATTGTTTTCCCTGCTGAACGAGAACCGCGAAATCGCCGATACGCCGGACGCCAAGCCGCTCGTCACGCGGGGTGCGGCCGTGCGTTTCGAGCACGTGGATTTCAGCTATGAAGCCAAGCGGCAAATCCTGTTCGATGTGGATTTCCAGATCCCCGCCGGCACGACGACAGCCGTGGTGGGCCACAGCGGCTCGGGCAAGTCGACCTTGTCGCGTTTGCTGTTCCGCTTCTATGAAGTCGATGGCGGCGGCATCACCATCGATGGCCAGGACCTGCGCAATATCACGCAGGATTCCCTGCGCGCGGCCATCGGCATCGTGCCGCAGGATACGGTGCTGTTCAACGACAGCATCGAATACAACATCGCCTACGGCAAGCCGGGCGCCAGCAAGGAAGCCATCGTGGCGGCAGCCAAAGCCGCATCGATCCATGATTTTATTGAAAGCTTGCCAGATGGTTACAGCTCCATGGTGGGCGAGCGGGGCTTAAAACTGTCGGGCGGCGAAAAGCAGCGCGTGGCGATTGCCCGCACCTTGCTGAAAGACCCGGCCATCCTGATCTTCGATGAAGCCACTTCGGCACTCGACTCCAAGGCCGAACAGGCGATCCAGTCGCAGCTGAAGGAGATTGCCAAAAACCGCACTACCCTGGTGATTGCGCACCGTCTGTCGACGGTGGCCGACGCCCAGCAAATCCTCGTGCTCGACCATGGCCGCATCGTCGAGCGGGGCACGCATCCGCAATTGCTGGCGCTTGACGGCCTGTATGCGCAGATGTGGCAACGCCAGCAGGCGAATAGGGACGATGAGGCGGAAGAGGACGAGTTGGCGGGGTTGGCGCCAGCAAAATAAATCAGGAATGGGAAATCAGTAGGAAAAATGCTACAGCCGCGCCGATTCAGGCGCGCGTATAGCGCCTATTTGAGGGCAATCGCAGAAAACGGCTGGTCCGGCGCTGAAAATGAAATAAAATTAATTCCATTGGTGGCGTCTGCACCACAGTTGTTTCGTTCGGAATCGATTCCGTTTGTCCGCCCAGGAGAATTTATGAAATTGACCAAAATCATCGCCACGCTGCTCAGCGTCGGTGTCATCAGCAGCATGTCGCCAGTCCAGGCTCAGGAATTGACCGGCACCTTGGCCAAGATCAAGAAAGCCGGTTCCGTCACCCTCGGCGTGCGCGACGGCTCCGTGCCCTTCTCCTATCTCGATGACAAGCAGCAATACCAGGGTTATTCGATCGACCTGTGCATGAAAGTCGTCACGGCCCTGCAGAAACACCTGGGCATGAGCGAACTGAAAGTGGTGATGAGCCCCGTCACTTCGGCCAACCGCATTCCGCTGATGGCCAACGGCACCATCGACCTCGAATGCGGCTCGACGACGAACAATCTGGAGCGCCAGCAGCAGGTGGCGTTCGCCCCCACCATGTTCGTCATCGGCAACCGCGTGCTGTCGAAAAAATCCTCGAACATCAAGACCCTGGAAGACTTGCGCGGCAAGACCCTGGTCGCCACGGCCGGCACGTCGACCATCAAGCAGATGACGATTTTGAACAAGGAAAAGAACCTGGGCATGACGATTGCCGTCGGCAAGGATCATCCCGAGTCGTTCCTGATGCTGGAAACGGGTCGCGCGGTGGCCGAAGCCAATGACGACATCTTGCTGGCGTCGCAGGTGGCCAACTCGAAGAACCCGAACGACTACGAAATCACCAAGGAAGCGCTGTCCGTCGAACCGTACGGCATCATGCTGCGCAAGGGCGATCCGGCCTTCAAGAAAGTGGTCGACGATGCGCTGATCCGCCTGTACAAGAGCGACGACATCAACCGCATTTATGCGAAATGGTTTACCTCGCCGATCCCGCCGAAAAACATCAACCTGAAATTCCCGATGCCGCCGCAACTGAAGGCCGTGTTTGCCAATCCGACCGACTCCGGTGACCCGGCCGCATATGCGGCCGTACCGGAAGCGCAGAAGACTTCGGACAAACGGAAAAAGTAAAGATTGCGTAACAAACCGGGAGGCGCAAGCCTCCCGATTTATTTGCGGGACAGGTGGCCGGCTGGCCGCTGTCCTCGGGCTGCATGCGAAGGATGATCATGAATTACAACTGGAATTGGCGCATCTTCTGGGAGATTTCTCCCGATGGCGTGGGCACGTATATGGACACCTTGTGGTCCGGCCTGGTCTGGACCCTGGCCACGGCCGGTGCGGCATGGATCATGGCATTGATATTGGGCCTGGTGGTCGGCACCATCCGCACCCTGCCGAATAAATGGCTGGTGGGCGTAGCCAATGCCTACGTTGAATTGTTCCGCAACGTGCCGCTGCTGGTGCAAATGTTCCTCTGGTATTTCGTCATGCCGGAATTGCTGCCGCCGGACCTGGGCGCCTGGGTCAAGTCGCTGCCGAATGCGCCGTTCGTCACGGCCGTGCTGTGCCTGGGATTCTTTACCTCCTCGCGCGTGGCCGTGCAGGTGACGACGGGCATCGAGGCGCTGCCGCGCGGGCAGAAACTGGCCGGCACGGCGCTGGGCCTGACCCTGCCGCAAACCTACCGTTTCATTTTGCTGCCGATGGCCGCGCGCGTCATCCTGCCGCCGCTGACCAGCGAATTTTTGAACATCATCAAGAACAGTTCCGTGGCGCTGACTATCGGCCTGATCGAGCTGACGGCCAGCGCGCGCGCCATCCAGGAGTTTTCCTTCCAGGTGTTCGAGGCGTTTTCGGCCGCCACCATCATCTACGTCGTCGTCAACCTGCTGGTCGTGGTGCTGATGCACCTGATCGAGAAAAAGGTCGCCATCCCCGGCTTCATCGTCGCCGGCGCCAAGACGGGAGGACACTGATATGTTCGGTAATTTCGATTTCGACGTCATCTCTCGCTCGTGGGTCTATCTGTTCCAGACCGGCATGGTGTTTACCCTGAAACTGACGGCGCTGGCCATGGTGGGCGGCATCGTGCTGGGCACCTTGCTGGCGCTGATGCGCCTGTCCGGCAACCGCATCATCTCCGGCGTGGCGTCGAGCTACGTCAACCTGATACGCTCGATCCCGCTGGTGCTGGTGATCTTCTGGTTCTACTTCCTGGTGCCGTATATCGCCGCCTGGATCATCGGCGCCAACGAGCCCGTGAAAGTGGGCGCGTTTTCTTCCGCGCTGATCACCTTCATCATGTTCGAGGCGGCCTACTATTGCGAGATCATGCGCAGCGGCATACAGTCGATTCCCCGCGGCCAGGTGTGGGCGGGACAGGCGCTGGGCATGAACTACCGGCAAACCATGGGCAGCATCGTGCTGCCGCAAGCGTTCCGCAACATGATCCCCGTGCTGCTGACGCAAACCATCGTGCTGTTCCAGGACGTGTCGCTCGTGTACGTGCTGTCGATTCCCGATTTCGTCGGCGCCGCCTCGAAAATCGCGCAGCGCGACGGCCGCCTGGTGGAAATGTACGTGTTTGTCGCCGTCGTGTATTTCGTGCTGTGCTATGCCTTGTCGTTCCTGGTAAAACGCCTGCAGAAACGCGTCGCCATCATTCGCTAACCGTAAAAGAAAGAACAAGATGATTGAACTCAATAACGTCAGCAAATGGTATGGCCAGTTCCAGGTACTGACCGACTGCACCACCAACGTCGCCAAGGGTGACGTGATGGTCATTTGCGGCCCGTCGGGCTCCGGCAAGTCGACCCTGATCAAGACCGTCAACGGCCTGGAACCGATCCAGCAGGGGCGGATCATCGTCGACGGCATCACCGTCAACGATCCGAAAACGAATTTGTCGAAACTGCGCGCGCGCATCGGCATGGTGTTTCAGAATTTCGAGCTGTTCCCGCATCTGTCGATCCGCGAAAACCTGACCATCGGCCAGATCAAGGTGCTGGGCCGCAGCGCCGACGAAGCCAATGCCAAGGGCTTGAAATACCTGGACCGCGTGGGCCTGCTGTCGCAGCAGGACAAGTTCCCCGGCCAGCTGTCGGGAGGCCAGCAGCAGCGCGTGGCCATCGCCCGCGCACTGTCGATGGACCCGATCGCCATGCTGTTCGACGAGCCGACATCGGCGCTCGATCCGGAGATGATCAACGAAGTGCTCGACGTGATGGTGGGCCTGGCGCAGGAAGGCATGACGATGATGGTCGTCACGCACGAAATGGGTTTTGCCCGGCGCGTGGCGAACCGCATCGTCTTCATGGACCAGGGCAAGATCATCGAGGATTGCAGCAAGGATGACTTCTTCAACACGACGCGCTCGGACCGTGCGCGCGATTTCCTCGCCAAGATCATCCATTAATTTTCCATCACCTTGAAGTTGAGTATGAATGCCTGACATGAAACACATCGCCGGCGCCATGCTGGCGCTGGGCTTGCTGGCCCAAGCCCACGCGGCCGACAAGATCGCCGTCGACATCGCCCTGCGCGACGCCACCCTGATCGACGTGGCCGGTGGCCGCGCCGTCAAGGGCAAGGCCGTGCTGCTCAAGGGCGACAGCATCGTCGCCGTCGTCGCCGTCGTCGATGACGCGCAGCTGCGCAGCTACGCGCCGAAGCGGACCATCCGCCTGCCCGGCAAATATCTGATGCCGGGTCTGTGGGACACGCACGTGCATTTCGGCGGTGGCCCGGAACTGATCGACGAGAACAAGCAGCTGCTGCCTTTGTACCTGGCACACGGCATCACCGCGGTGCGCGACTGTTCGGGCGACTTGCCCGACACGGTGCTGGCATGGCGCCGGCAGATCAACGCGGGCCAGCTGGAAGGTCCGACGATCTTTACCTCTGGCGCCAAGCTCGAAGGCCTCAAGCCGCTGTGGAAGGGCACCATTGAAGTGGGCACGCCGCAGGAAGTCACGCGCGCGCTCGATGGCCTGCAGGCGCAGCAAGTGGACTTCGTGAAGATCACGGAAAACACCCTGAAGCCGGAGCTGTACCTGGAAGCGCTGCGCCAGGCGCGCGAACGGGGCATGCGCACTTCGGGCCATATCCCCGTGCAGCTCACGTTGGAGCAGATGGCCGATGCGGGCCTGGGCACGATCGAACATCAATCCTACCTGCTGCGTGCCACCACGCCGCGCGAACAGGAGCTGACGGACAAGGTGGCCGCCGGCACGATGACGGGCAAGGAGGCCATGCGCGAAAGCCTGCAAAGCTACGACGAGCCGACGGCGCGCAAGGCCTTCAGCTACCTGGCCGCGCGCGGCACGGCCATCGTGCCTACCCTGTGGGGTTCGCGCGTAACGGCGTATCTGGACCGCGAAGACCACACGCACGATCCTGCCCTGCAGTACATCGGCAAGGGCTTGCGCGCCACCTACGACTGGCGCGTGCAGCGCGCCGCCAAGGATGGCCCGGATGCGATCGCCCAGCGCCACGCGCAGTTCGAGCAATCGGCACAGCTGCTGCCCATTTTGCAGCAGCAGGGCGTGAGCATCATCGCCGGCACCGATGCGGGCTTCTTGAATTCCTTCGACTACCCGGGCCAGGCCCTGCACGATGAAATCGGCCTGTACGTGCAGTATGGCCTGACGCCGCAGCAAGCCTTGCAGTCGGCCGTCATCAACGGTCCCCGCTTCCTGGGCAAGCTGGAGCGCTACGGCAGCGTGGCGGCCGGCAAGGCGGCCGACCTGCTGGTGCTCGACGCGAACCCGCTGCAGGACATCGGCGCCACGCGCCAGATCCGCCTGGTGGTCAGCCGTGGCCAGGTGTATGACCGCGCCAAGCTGGACCAGATGCTGGCCGAGATCCGCGCCTGGGTGGCGAAGCAGGAGACTGCATCGGCCAAGTCCTGATGCTCTTCATTCTTTTAGTTAAAACGGCCGGGTGATACCGGCCGTTTTGCCGTTTCCCCGCCAGCATGCGCGGGCTCTCCCGGCCGGCGGGACGGTCCTGCGGCTGGTAAAATGGCGCTATCCGCAATGACCGCCTGAGAGCAGCCGCCATGTCCACACTCGATCACACCCCAGATTCCATCACCATCACCCGTCCAGACGACTGGCATTTGCACCTGCGCGACGGCGCCGTCATGGCCAGCGTGCTGCCGCACAGCGCGCGCCAGTTCGGCCGCGCCATCGTCATGCCGAACCTCAAACCCCCGGTTACCACCACGGCCGATGCCAGCGCCTACCGCGAGCGCATCCTGGCCGCCGTGCCGGAAGGCGTGAACTTCGATCCGCTGATGGTGCTGTACCTGACGAACAACACCTCGCCCGACGAAATCCGCCGCGCGCAGGACAGCGGCATCGTGCAAGCCGTGAAACTGTATCCGGCCGGCGCCACCACGAATTCCGACCTGGGCGTGACGGATTTGAAGAATTGCTACAAGGTGCTCGAAGTGATGCAGGAAGTGGGCATGCCCTTCCTCGTGCACGGCGAAGTGACGGATCCGGAAATCGACATTTTCGACCGCGAAGCCGTCTTCATCGAGCGCGTGATGCGCCCGCTGCGCAGCGCCTTCCCGGCACTGTCCGTCGTGTTCGAACACATCACCACCAAGGATGCGGCGCAGTACGTGGCCGAAGCGGAAGGCCCGATCGCCGCCACCATCACCGCGCACCATCTGCTGTACAACCGCAACGAGATTTTCAAGGGCGGCATCCGCCCCCATTACTACTGCCTGCCCATCCTCAAGCGCGAAGAGCACCGCCTGGCGCTGATGACGGCGGCCGCCAGCGGCGACGAGCGCTTCTTCCTCGGCACGGATTCGGCGCCGCACGCGCAAGGCGCCAAGGAAATGGCTTGCGGCTGCGCCGGTTGCTATACGGCCCTGCACGCGATGGAAATGTATGCGGAAGCATTCGAACGGGCCGGCGCGCTCGATAAGCTCGAAGCGTTCGCCAGCTTCCACGGCCCGGCCTTCTACGGCGTGCCGCGCAACACGGACACCATCACCTTGCGTCGCGAAAGCTGGACCTTGCCGGCCTCGCTGCCGCTGGGCGACAGCCATGTGATTCCGCTTAACGCGGGCGAGCAGATCAACTGGAAAATGGTCTAAGCGTTCATGCTGCCATCGATAGACTGGACCCGCCCCTGGTTTGCCACGGTGCTGCCGGCGCGACGGCAGCTGGACCTGCAGCGCGACACGGTGATCGCGGCGCTGAACGGACGGGCGCGGGCGCTGGACTTGCGCAATCCGTCCGGCTTGCCGCTGGCCTTCGTGCCGCAAGCGGACCTGCCCGAAGGCGTGGCCTACGAGGAGTTCATCGGCGCCACGGGCGGCGTGCCCACGCGCGACAATCTGCACGATTTTTTCAATGCGCTCGTGTGGCTCACTTTCCCGCGCATCAAGCGGCAGTTGAATGCGCTGCAGGCGGCGCAGATCGCCCTGTCCGGCGTGGGAAAATCGCGCGGTCCCGCGCGCGACGGCGCGACGATTTTTGACGAGAATTCCGCCTTGCTGGTGCTGCGCGACAGCGATGCCGGACGCGCGCTCGAAACGGCACTGCGCGGACATGACTGGCGCAGCGCATTTATCGCGCAGCGCGCGAAGTTTGGCGCGGGCGGCGACGCCGAAGTCTGGCTGTTCGGCCACGCGCTGATGGAAAAACTGGTGGCGCCGCGCAAGGCCATTACGGCGCACACGCGCGTGATCTTTGCCGGCGACGCTTATTTCACGCTGGACGATGTCGCACGCCGCGCCTGGCTCGACGAGCGGGTGGCGCAAGACCTGGCGCAGCAAGGCCTCACGACGGCCGACTTCACGCCGCTGCCGGTGCTTGGTTTGCCTGGCTGGTGCGAAGGCCAGGACGACGATTTTTACAATGACGCGGCGGTGTTCCGCCCGAAGCGCAAGGCAGCAGGCGCAGAAAGAGAGTAGAGCATGGAGCATACCGTCCGCTGGGGCATCCTCGGCACCGGCAAGATCGCCCGCGCGATGGCCAATGGCTTGCGCGAC
Organism: Janthinobacterium sp. GW823-FHT01H08; assembly: GCF_058797855.1. NCBI lineage: Bacteria > Pseudomonadati > Pseudomonadota > Betaproteobacteria > Burkholderiales > Oxalobacteraceae > Janthinobacterium > Janthinobacterium sp. GW823-FHT01H08. The sequence continues at coordinate 6,059,080 of NZ_CM179504.1, read as the reverse complement.
GCGCCTGGAGCGCAGCTGGCGGCCGTCGCCTCGCGCAGCAGCGCCGGCGCGCAAGCCTTCGGCGCCGAATTCGGCATCGAACGCTGCCACGGCTCCTACCAGGCGCTGGCGGACGATCCTGGCGTGGACGTGATCTACATCGCTACGCCGCACACCCTGCATGCGGAAAATGCCCTGATGTGCCTGGCCGCGGGCAAGCACGTCGTGTGCGAAAAGCCGTTCACGATGAACGCGCGCGAGGCGCAGGCCGTGGTCGATATGGCGCGCGAGAAAAAGCTGTTCTTGATGGAAGCGATGTGGAGCCGCTTCCTGCCCGCCTTGCAGGAAGCGCAGCGTATCATCGCCAGCGGCGAGATCGGCGTGCTGCGGCAGGTGCAGGCCGATATCGGCTTCGTCGCCCATTTCCCGCCCGAGCACCGCATGTTCAATCCCGAACTCGGCGGCGGCGCGCTGCTCGACGTGGGTATTTATCCGCTGTCGATGGCGGCCTTCTTCCTCGGCCCGGTATCGCAGGTGCAGGCGCTGGCCGAGATGGGCGCCACCGGCGTCGATGAACAGGTGGTGTTCTCGCTGCTGCACGCGGGCGGCGGCACCTCGTCCTGCGCCTGCACCCTGCGCGCGCAGACGCCGACGGAAATGACCATTTCCGGCAGCCTGGGCCGCATCCGCCTGCCCAGCCGTTTTTACAAGCCCGACCACCTGATCGTCGAAGCGATGGATGGCGCATGCCGCGTCGTCGCCGCACCGCACCTGGGCAATGGCTACGCGCACGAGGCCATCGAAGCGATGCGCTGCATCCGCGCCGGCCTGCTGGAAAGCCCCGTCATGCCGCACGCCGACAGCGTGGCGCTGATGCACAACCTCGACACCATGCGCGGCCAGATCGGCCTCGTCTACCAAGCCGACCAGGCGAGAACAGGAACCCCATGACATCGCACGCATCGCGTCCCAGCCTGAAAACCGTCCTCATCGCCAGCGGCGTCGTGCTGACCCTGGCGATGGGCGTGCGCCACGGCCTGGGCTTCTGGATGCAGCCGATCTCGCAAGCGAACGGCTGGACGCGCGAAACGTATTCGCTGGCGCTGGCCATGCAAAACCTGATGTGGGGCGTCTTCGGTCCGTTCGCCGGCATGGCGGCCGACCGTTTCGGCACCATGCGCGTCGTCATCGTCGGCGCCATCAGCTACATGGCGGGCCTCGTGTGGATGGCGCTCGTGACGCAGCCCACCCTGTTCATCGTCGGTTCCGGCATCTTCATCGGCCTGGCGCTGGCCTGCACGGCCTTTGGCGCCATCAGCGGCATCATCGGCCGCAGCGCGCCGCCCGAGCAGCGCTCGTGGGCCTTCGGCATTTCGTCGGCGGCCGGCTCGTTCGGCCAGTTCCTGATGATGCCGGTCGAGCAGCAGCTGATCTCCGCCGTGGGCTGGCAAAACGCCTTTTATGTGCTGGCCGCGCTGGTGCTGCTGGCCATGATCCCGATGGCCTTCTACCTGCGCGAGCCGCCCGTCTCGCACGCCAGCGGCCCGCAGCAAAGCATCGGTGCCGCCTTCAGCGAAGCCATCGCCAGCCGTTCGTTCTGGCTGCTGCTGGCCGGCTATTTTGTCTGCGGTTTCCAGCTGGTCTTCATCGGCGTGCACTTGCCGGCCTACCTGAAGGACCAGGGCCTGATGAACCCGAACATCGCCGTCACGGCGCTGGCCCTGATCGGCCTGTTCAACATCGTCGGCTCCTACTATGCGGGCAAACTCGGTGGCAAGATCGCCAAGCGCTACCTGCTGTCGGCCATCTACGTGACGCGCGCCGTGGTCATCACCGTGTTCCTGCTGGCGCCATTGTCGGCATGGTCCGTGTACCTGTTCGCCGCCGGCATGGGCGTGCTGTGGCTGTCGACCGTGCCGCTGACGAACGGCATCATCGCCGGCATCTTCGGCGTCAAGCATTTGTCGATGCTGGCCGGGATGGTGTTCTTCTCGCACCAGGTGGGCAGTTTCCTCGGCGCGTGGCTGGGCGGCTACCTGTACGAGCACCAGGGCAGTTACCACATCGTGTGGATGATCACCATTGGCCTTGGTCTGCTGGCCGCGCTGATCAACCTGCCCATCGACGAGCGCGCCGTCAAGCGCGTGGCGGTGGCCGCGTAATGGCCAGCTGGCGCACATGGCTATGGCGCCTGGCCGGCGCTGCGCTGCTGGGTCTCGTCTTCCTGGCCTATCTGCGCCCCGACTTCATGCTCGACCTGGCGAACCGCTTCTGGATGTGCATGTAGGCTGCGCGGGCGCAATGTAGTTTGCGAAAAGTCGGATTACGCTACGCTAATCCGACCTACCCGGCCTGCCGCCGCGCATATCGCGTAGGTCGGATTAGGCCGAAGGCCGTAATCCGACAACACCCGAAAATAAACAATACCAACGGCGCTTAGGCCGAAGGCCGTAATCCGGCAACACCTTGAAACCATGCGATACCGACGCGCATCCCAGCCTGGCGGCAGTTTTTTCTTCACGGTGGTGACGGCTCATCGCCGCCCCATTTTTTCTTCGGCAACAGCTGTGGACTTGCTGCGTGACGCATTCAGCGCCGTGCGCCATCAACGGCCATTCGCTATCGACGCCATCGTCATCTTGCCCGATCACCTGCACTGCATCTGGACCCTGCCTGAAGGCGATGCCGATTTCATGACGCGCTGGCGCTTGATCAAGACGAGGTTCAGCAAGCATGCAGGATTGAAAGACGTTTGGCAGCATCGCTACTGGGAGCATGTGCTACGCGACGAGCGCGACTTTATAAAGCATGTCGATTACATCCATTACAACCCCGTCAAGCATGGCTTGGCGAGTAAAGTCATCGATTGGCCGTATTCGAGTTTTCACCGGTATGTAAAGCAGGGATGGTGTGCTGCGGATTGGGGCGGCGATGGTGTGGATGTGGCGGGTGTTGGGCGGGAGTAGGCGGGGTCAACAATGTTGTCGGATTACGCTACGCTAATCCGACCTACCGTTTGTGTCATGAGTAGGTCGGATTAGCGCAAAGCGCGTAATCCGACATGCAATGTAAGACCTACACCTTCAAAAATTCCTCTTTCCCACCCAGCCAGCGCGCCAGGTGCGCTTCCACGGTGGCGGCGGCCGCCGCGGTGGTGGCGTGCAGCAGGTCGTGCGCCACGTCGCGGGCCTGGTCGACCAGCCATTGGTCCGTTTCCAGGTCGGCGAAGCGCAGCATGGCCTGGCCGGACTGGCGCGCGCCGAGGAATTCTCCGGGTCCGCGGATTTCCAGGTCGCGGCGGGCAATTTCAAAACCGTCCGTCGTCTCGCGCATGGTCATCAAGCGCTGGCGCGCCACGCCGCCCAGCGGTCCCTGGTACAGCAGCAGGCAGACGCTGGCTGCCGAGCCGCGGCCCACGCGGCCGCGCAGCTGGTGCAGCTGCGACAGGCCGAAACGCTCGGCGTGCTCGATCACCATCAGCGAAGCGTTCGGCACGTCGACGCCCACCTCGATGACGGTGGTGGCCACCAGCACGTGGATATGGCCGGCGATGAAGGCATCCATCACTTCCTGCTTTTCCGCCGGTTTCAGGCGCCCGTGCACGAGGCCCACCTGCAGCGCGGGCAAGGCATCGGCCAGCATCATGTAGGTATCGGTGGCCGTCTGCAGCTGCAGCGCTTCCGATTCCTCTATCAGCGGGCAGACCCAGTACACCTGCCGGCCTTCCAGCGCGGCTGCGTAGACGCGGGCGATGACTTCGTCGCGCCGGTTCTGGTCGATGGCGCGCGTGACGATGGGGCTGCGGCCGGGCGGCAGCTCGTCGATCACCGACACTTCCAGGTCGGCGTAATACGTCATGGCCAGGGTGCGCGGGATGGGCGTGGCCGACATCATCAGCTGGTGCGGCACGGCCGCGCTGTCGCCCTTGTTGCGCAGGGTCAGGCGCTGGCCCACGCCGAAGCGGTGCTGCTCGTCGACGATCACCAGGCCCAGTTTGGCAAACAGCACGTTATCCTGGATCAGCGCATGCGTGCCGATCACCAGCTGCGCTTCGCCCGATTCGATCAGGGCCAGCGCCGCCGTCTTTTCCTTTTTCTTCAGGCTGCCCGTCAGCCACGCCACCTTCACGCCCAGCGGTTCCATCCAGGCGGCGATCTTGCGGAAGTGCTGCTCGGCCAAAATCTCCGTGGGCGCCATCAGCGCGGCCTGGTAGCCGCTGTCGATCGCCTGCGTGGCGGATAAAGCCGCCACCACCGTCTTGCCGCTGCCGACGTCGCCCTGCAGCAAGCGCTGCATCGGATACGGCTGGCGCAGGTCGGCGCGGATTTCCTCGAGCACGCGCGCCTGCGCGCCCGTCAGCTTGAAGGGCAGGGCGGCGCCGAAGGCTTCCGACAAGGTGCCGACGATGGGCAGGGACGCCGCGCCTTTCGAGCGGCGCGCGCGCTGGGCGCGTTTCAGCGACAGTTGCTGCGCCAGCAGTTCATCGAACTTCATGCGCACCCAGGCCGGGTGCGAGCGGTCCATCAGCGCGCTTTCATCGATGTCCTGCGGCGGATAGTGCAGCAGGTGCACGGCGGCGCGGAACGGCGACAGCTGCATCTCGCGCAGCAGATGATCGGGCAAGGTGTCCTGCCAGTCGATGCGGCGCATGGCGTCGGCGATTTCGCGGCGCAGCACGTGTTGCGACAGGCCTTCGCCGGACGGATACACGGGTGTGAGGGCCGTGGGCAGCGGCGCGCCCTCGTTGACCACCTTGTACGTCGGGTGCACCATCTCGGCGCCGAAAAAGCCGTGTTTGAGTTCGGCGCGCGCGCGCACCCGCGTGCCTTCGGCCAGCTGCTTGACCTGGCTGCCGTAGAAATTCATGAAGCGCAGCAGCAAATTGCCCGTTTCGTCGGCGATCGTCACCAGCAATTGCTTGCGCGGCTTGAAATTGACTTCGCACTTGGTGACGATGCCTTCCACTTGCCACGACTCGCCGCCGCGCAGGCAGGCGTCACGGATGGTGTAGACCTTGGTTTCGTCCTCGTAGCGCATCGGCAGGTGCAGCACCAGGTCCATATCCGTGCGCAAGCCCAGCTTGGCCAGCCGGCTTTCCGTGCTGACCACTTTTTTGGCGGCTTTCGGCTTGGCGGCCGGCTTGGCTGAGGGCGGAAGATCGGGCTTGGGTTCGGACATATCGGAGATTTTTGTGCCGCTAGCGTAAAATAGAGGGTTGTCCGGCACACCCTGTGCGTACCGCAGTCGTAGTTGCTGCGGCGGATTATTGTAATGCCTGTATAGGCGCACAGTATAGTGCCAGATGTTCCATTGCGCACTCCTAATCATTTTTGACGTACTTTTGAAGCAAAACGCATGTATTCGCTTTCCGATTTCGATTTTAATTTGCCGCAAGAAAACATTGCGCAAACTCCGTTGGCCGAGCGCAGCGCCTCGCGCCTGTTGCATCTGGACGGCGAGACCGTGGTCGACCGCCAGTTCGCCGACATCGTAGGACAGCTAGCCGCGGGCGATCTGCTGGTGATGAACGATACGCGCGTGCTCAAGGCGCGCTTCTTCGGCGTCAAGGAAAGCGGCGGCAAGATCGAGGCGCTCGTCGAGCGCGTGCTCGATGACCGCACCGTGCTGGCCCAGGTACGCGCGTCGAAGTCGCCGCCGCCCGGTTGCCGCATCCGCCTGGCCGACGCCTTCGACGTGACGGTCGGCCAGCGCGCCGGCGAATTCTTTACCTTGCACTTCGAGGCCGACGTGTTCGAGCTGATCGAGGCGCATGGCCGCTTGCCGCTGCCGCCCTACATCGAGCACGATGCGGACGAATTCGACGAAACGCGCTACCAGACGGTCTTCAACAAGGTGCCGGGCGCTGTCGCCGCGCCGACGGCGGGCCTGCATTTCGACCAGGCCCTGCTCGACCAGTTGAAGGCCAAGGGCGTCAACTTTGCCTATGTGACCCTGCACGTGGGCGCCGGCACCTTCCAGCCCGTGCGCACGGAAGTGCTGGCCGAACACAAGATGCATACCGAGTGGTACACCATGCCGCAGGAAACCGTCGACGCCGTGCGCGCCGCCCAGCTTGCCGGACGCGACGTGGTGGCCGTCGGCACGACCAGCCTGCGCGCGCTGGAATCGGCCTCGCAAAGCGGCCAGCTGGTGGCGGGCAGCGCCGACACGGCCCTGTTCATCACGCCCGGCTATGCGTTTAAAACGGTGACGCGCCTGATTACCAACTTCCATTTGCCGAAGTCGACCCTGCTGATGCTGGTGTCGGCCTTTGCCGGCTATGAGCCGATCCGCAACGCCTACGCGCATGCGATCGCGCAGAACTACCGTTTCTTCAGCTATGGCGATGCGATGCTGCTCACCACGCAATCGCGCGCCGCACTGAACCTTGATACTCCCGTGAAAGACTGACCATGCTGGAATTTACATTACTCAAGACCGACACGAGCGGCCTGACCAAGGCACGCCGCGGCACCTTGAAACTCAACCATGGTGTCGTGCAGACGCCGATCTTCATGCCAGTGGGCACTTACGGCTCGGTGAAAGCCATGTCGCCGCTGGAACTCAACGAGATCGACGCGCAGATTATCCTGGGCAACACTTTTCATCTGTGGTTGCGTCCAGGAAACACCGTCATGGAAAAATTCGGCGGCTTGCACGGTTTCATGGGCTGGAACAAGCCCATCCTGACGGACTCGGGCGGCTTCCAGGTGTTTTCGCTGGGCGCCATGCGCAAGATCACGGAAGAGGGCGTGCATTTCAATTCGCCCATCAACGGCGATAAACTGTTCCTCTCGCCGGAAGTGTCGATGCAGGTGCAGCGCGTCCTGAATTCCGACATCGTCATGCAGTTCGACGAATGCACGCCGTACGAAATTCAGGGCCGCCCGGCCACCATCGAGGAAGCGGCCAAGTCCATGCGCATGTCCTTGCGCTGGGCGCAGCGCTCGAAGGATGAGTTCCACCGCGGCGAAAACCCGAATGCGCTGTTCGGCATCGTGCAGGGCGGCATGTTCGAAATGCTGCGCGACGAGTCGCTGGCCAAGCTCGAAGAGATCGACTTCCCCGGCATCGCCATCGGCGGCCTGTCCGTCGGCGAGCCGAAGGAAGACATGATGCGCATGCTGGCCCACGTGGGTCCGCGCCTGCCGGCCAACAAGCCCCATTACCTGATGGGCGTGGGCACGCCGGAAGACCTGGTGGCGGGCGTGTCGAACGGCATCGACATGTTCGACTGCGTCATGCCGACGCGTAACGCCCGCAATGGCTGGCTGTTCACCCGTTTTGGCGACATCAAGATCAAGAATGCCAAGTACAAGGAAGACCAGGCGCCGCTGGACGAAACCTGCAGCTGCTACGCTTGCCGCAACTTCTCGCGCGCCTACCTGCACCATCTGCACCGCTCCAAGGAAATCCTCGGCGCGCGCCTCAATACCATCCACAACCTGCATTACTACCTGGACCTGATGCGCCAGATGCGCGAAGCGCTGGACGAAGACCGTTTCCACGCGTTTACGCTGCAATTCCACGCGGAACGCGCACGCGGAACTTAAGAAAACCTTAGCTTGCGCTCTGGCGGCAGCATGGCCGGAAGTTTTGTGTATTGGTGCTTGGACGGGGGCGAGAAAGCATTGCATAATGCCTTTTTAGCCCCATTTGAAGCTGCCATGCCTGCAATTGGGGGCTTGGCGGATTGCCAATGCTAGAATACAGCGCTATTTTTTCAAACTGATTAGAACTGGAGTCACCGTGTTTTTCATTTCCAACGCTTATGCGCAAGCCCCAACCGAAGCCCTGGGCCTCGGCGGCAACCTGACCAGCTTCCTGCCGCTGGTATTGATGTTCGTGGTCATGTATTTCCTGATGATCCGTCCACAGCAAAAACGCGCCAAAGAACAACGGGCGATGATGGACGCGCTGGCCAAGGGTGACGAAGTCGTCACCGCCGGCGGCATGCTGGGCCGTGTTGTCAAGGTAGTGGACGCTTACGTCACCATCGAAGTGGCGACCGGCACCGAAATCACGGTGCAAAAGAGCTCCATTACCACCTTGCTGCCTAAAGGCACCCTGAAGGCGCTGTAATTCCTCGCTGTCATTGCCCCGGCAATGATTGAACGGGGCGGCTACCCGCCGCCCCTCGCGACGCCTCCGACGCTCAACACTGAACGCTGAATCAATATGAATCGCTATCCTGCCTGGAAATACATCATCATCGTCGTCGCCTTATTGCTGGGCGCACTTTATACGGCACCCAATTATTTCGGTGAGTCACCGGCGCTGCAAGTAACCAGCGGCAAGTCGACCGTCAAGGTGACGGGCGAGCTGATGACGCAAGTCGAGCAAATATTGACGAAAGAGAACGTCAAGTCGGAAGGTGTCACCATGGATGGCGCCGGCAACCTCGCCTCCGTGCGCGTGCGTTTCGCCGATCCCGATACCCAGTTCAAGGCGAAACTGGTGCTGGAAAAGGACCTCAATCCCGATGCCAGCGACCCCGCGTACATCGTGACGGTCAACCTGCAAGCCAATACCCCGATGTGGATGCAAAAATTGCATGCCTTGCCCATGTTCCTGGGCCTGGACTTGCGCGGCGGCGTGCACTTCCTGATGCAGGTCGATGCAAAAGCAGTATTGAACAAGAAAGTCCAGGGCGTCCAGTCCGCCGCGCGTAGCGTGTTGCGTGACAAAAATATCCGCCATGCGGGCATCGAGCGCGTGGGCGACAGCGTGCAGATCAACTTCCGCGACGCGGAAACGCGCCTGAAGGCAAAAAATGTGCTGTCCGACCAGATGTCGGAACTGGCGTTCGCCGATGCGGGCGAAGGCAGCGATTTGAAATTGAACATCACCCTGAAGCCGGCCGCCCTGAAGGCGACCATCGACGAAGGCGTAAAACAGAATATCTCCACCCTGTCCAAGCGCGTCAACGAGCTGGGCGTGGCCGAGCCGCTGATCCAGCAGCAAGGTCCCGACCGCATCGTGGTGCAACTGCCTGGCGTGCAGGACGTGGCCCGCGCGAAAGCCATCATCGGCCGCACGGCGACGCTGGAAGTGCGCCTGGTCGATGAAACCATCGTGCCTGGCACCGAACTGTCGAGCGCCATCCCGTTCAACTCGGAACTGTTCACCGTCGGCAAGGGCGTCCCTGTCGTGCTGGCGAAAGACGTGATCCTGACGGGCGACTATATCTCCAGCGCCACGGCCAGCTTCGACCAGAACCAGCAAGCGGCCGTGTCGATCGACCTGAACGGCGACGGCGGACGCAAGATGCGCGAAGCGACGCGCGAACGCGTGGGCAAGCGCATGGCCATCGTGCTGTTTGAAAAGGGCAAGCCGGAAGTGCTGTCGGTGGCGACCATCCAGCAGGAACTCGGTTCGCGCTTCCAGATCACGGGCATGGGCGGCGCGGAAAACGCGAATGAACTGGCGCTGCTGCTGCGCTCGGGAGCCCTGTCCGCACCGATGACCGTCATCGAGGAACGCACGATCGGACCGCAGCTGGGCGCGGAAAACATCGCCAAGGGCTTCCACTCGACCTTGTACGGCTTCATCGCCATCGCCATCTTCATGATCGCCTACTACATGCTGTTCGGCGCCTTCAGCGTGCTGGCCCTGGCCACCAACCTGCTGTTGCTGGTCGGCTTGCTGTCGATGATCCAGGTGACCTTGACCTTGCCAGGTATCGCCGCTATCGCGCTGGCGCTGGGCATGGCGATTGACGCCAACGTGCTGATCAATGAACGTATCCGTGAAGAGCTGCGCGCCGGCAATACGCCGCAAGCGGCGATCGCCGCCGGCTTCGACCGTGCCTGGGCCACGATTCTGGACTCGAACGTGACCACCCTGATCGTCGGCCTGGCGCTGCTGGCCTTCGGCAGCGGTCCCGTGCGCGGCTTCGCTGTCGTGCATTGCCTGGGCATCCTGACCTCGATGTTCTCCTCCGTGTTCGTGTCGCGCGGCGTGGTCAACCTCTGGTATGGCCGCAAGAAAAAGCTGACGACCTTGTCGATCGGCACGGTGTGGGTGCCGGGCACCAGCAAATAAGCGACGGCCCAGCCTTACCCAATAGCGACAACAGCGATCGCGTCCGGTGGCACAGCTGCCGGACGCACAGAATAGAACTCAGAGGATTTCATGGAATTTTTCCGGATTAAAAAAGATATTCCCTTCATGCGCCATGCGTTGATTTTCAACGTGATTTCGGCCGTGACCTTCCTTGCCGCCGTCTTCTTCCTGGTGCACAAGGGCTTGCACCTGTCCGTCGAATTCAAGGGCGGCACGCTGATGGAGGTGAAATACCCGAAGGCGGCCAATCTTGAAGGCATACGCGGCACCCTGATCGCCATGGGCTATGAAGAGCCGGGCGTGACCAGCTTCGATACGGCGCGCGACGTGATGATCCGCCTGCCGGTGGAAAATGGCGTCAGCGCCGCAAATACCTCGCAGCGCGTGTTCGAATCGCTGTGCAAGGCCGAGCAGGGCACGACCAAGGCCATCGACACCGTCACCGCCAAGGGCGAACATGTGCTCAAGAGCGCGTGCATGGACACCGCCGGCAATGAAGCGGTGGTACTGCAGAAGGTTGAATTCGTCGGCCCGCAAGTGGGCGAGGAACTGGCGCAGAACGGCTTGAACGCGCTGGTGGTGGTGATTATCGGCGTGATGATCTACCTGGCCATCCGCTTCGAATGGAAATACGCTGTCTCGGCCATTATCGCCAACTTGCATGACGTGGTGATCATCCTGGGCTTCTTCGCCTTCTTCGAATGGGAATTCTCGCTGACGGTGCTGGCGGCGATCCTGGCGGTGCTCGGCTATTCCGTCAACGAATCGGTGGTGATCTTTGACCGTATCCGCGAAAACTTCCGCAAGCAGCGCAAGGCTTCCGTGCATGAAGTGATCGACAACGCGATCACCAGCACCATTTCACGTACCATCATCACCCACGGCTCGACCCAGATGATGGTGCTGTCGATGCTGGTCTTCGGCGGCCAGACCCTGCACCACTTTGCACTGGCGCTGACCATCGGTATCTGCTTCGGTATTTATTCGTCCGTGTTCGTCGCTGCCTCGATCGCCATGTGGCTGGGCGTCAAGCGCGAAGACTTGATCAAGCCGATCAAGGAAAAAGACGAAACCGACGGCGCCGTGGTGTAAGCGCAGGTTTTTTGCAGGTCGAATGAGGAACGATCACCGTTTGCGGTGGTCGTTTTTTTTATGGTGGATGACAATGAAGCGTTTGATAGTGATGGGCATCATGGCAGGCATCGGCACATTGGCCAGTGCCGCGCAATTGAGCCGCGCGGACAGCGGCGCCATCGCCCTGCGCGGCCCGATTGCCGAGGGCGACGTGGACAAGCTGCGGCTGCTGGCTGTGCCGGGGACGACGCTGTTGCGCGTCAATAGCGAGGGTGGCGATGCGCTGGCGGCCATGCAGCTGGGCCGCTATCTGCGCCGGCAGCAATGGGATATTGCCATCGACACCGTGTGCGCGGGCAGCTGCGCCCTGTATGTCTTCCCGGCCGCGCGGCACAAGCGCATTCCGGCCGATGCCGTGCTGGCGCTGCAGGAATCGGCTTTCCTGCGTGCGCAGGCGAGCCCGGCACAGATGCGCCGCACCCTGGCCGAGGCGGGCGTGGCGGCTGAGGACATCGGCAGTGAAACGGCGGCACTGGCGGCCCGATTGGCCGACACGGCGGCGCAGGAAGCGGCGTTTGCCGCGGAACTGGGCATTGCTCCCGCCTTTTACCGCGATTTTCCGCAAGTGGCGGCGCAGGCCGAGAGCGTGCGCCGGCGTTTTCCCGACCAGGAGGCCGCCGTCTACTGGTGGCCGGCCGCCGCCCGCCTGCGGCGCTGCTACGGCATCGCCGGCGTGGACGAGGGGCCGCGCGCGGTTCGCCTGGCGCCCGACGGTTATCTGTACGTGCCGGCCCTGTCCGCGCTCGTCATGGGCGACCAGGCCTTGCAGGACTGTCCATGAGCCGCAGCGGCCGCTTGTTCCTGCTGATGGACGCCATGCGCGCCAGGCGCGTGCCCGTCACGGCGGCCCAGCTGGCGCAGCAGCTCGGTGTTTCCGAGCGCACGATCTACCGCGATATCCAGACCCTGGCCGAACTGGGCGCGCCCCTGCAGGGCGAGGCGGGCATCGGCTACGTGCTGCGCCGCGGCGCCTTCCTGCCGCCGCTAATGTTCGGCGCCGATGAACTGGAAGCGCTGGTGCTGGGCGCGCGCTGGGTGCGCCGCCAGGGCGATGCGGGCCTGGCGCAGGCGGCCAGCAATGCCCTGGCCAAGATCGCGGCCGCCTCGCCGCGCGATTTGCGCGACAGCATGGCCGAGACCAGTCTGTGGGTGCCGCTGGGCCGTCCCGCCGATGGCACGCAGCCGGCCGACCCGGCCGACCGGTATGTGCAGCCCGTGCGCGAGGCGATCCGCTACGAACAGAAACTCACGCTCGCCTATCAGGATGAGCATGGCAGCGCCACCTCGCGCACGGTGTGGCCGTTTGCCCTGGCCTTTTTCGAAGGCAAGCGTCTGCTGGCCGCCTGGTGCGAGCTGCGCGGCGATTACCGGCATTTCCGCATCGACCGCATCGCCAGCGTGCAGCAGCATGAGGAGCGCTATCCCAGGCGCCGCCACGCCTTGCTCGATACCTGGCGCAAGGCCCACGATATCGATCCCGAATCCTGATATTCGCTCCTGACAAAAACTGTCAGTGCCCGGCCCTACGATGGTGGCTTCTTCACTCACCGGAGCCATTTATCATGCGCCTGTACCACCACCCCATGTCCTCGAATGCCCGCCGTGCCTTGATGACGGCGATCCACCTCGGCCTGCCGCTGGAGCTGGCCGAAGTCGACCTGATGAATGCGGACGACCGCCGCCGCCTGGCCGAACTGAACCCCAACGGCAAGGTGCCCGTGCTGGCCGACGGCGCTTTCCTGCTGTGGGAATCGTGCGCCATCATGCAATACCTGGCCGAGCAGGTGCCGGGCCAGACGCTTTATCCGCAGGCGCCGCAAGCGCGCGCCGACGTCAACCGCTGGCTGTTCTGGGCCGCGCAGCACTTCGCGCCCGCCATCAGCGTGCTGGCCTGGGAGCGCGCCTGGAAAGGCATGACGGGCAATGGTCCGGCGGACCCGCTGGAAGAGGCGCGCGGCGAGCGCGATCTGCATGAATGCGCCGTCGTGCTGGACGCGCATCTGGCGGCGCGCAATTGGCTCAGCGGAGACGATGTGACCCTGGCCGATTTCGCCGTGGCCGCGCCCCTGATGTACAGCGAGGCCGTGCGGCTGCCGCTGGCGCAGTACCGGCATATCGGGGCGTGGTTCGCCCGCGTGCGGCAGCTGCGTGCCTGGCAGGAAACGGAGGTGGAACTGGTGCCGGGATAATGTGCGCGCTAAGTGTGTCAACGCACGGAGCCGGCGCGGCGTACCGCATAAGATAGGGCTGTCTCTTTCAGGACATCCCTAGCTTTGGACTTTACCCGCTTTCGAGCGGGTTTTTTTTGAATAGCGGCTTGATAAATTGATAATCGCTGCACAGATGGGACACATCCCACTTCCAGCAGGTACGCCATGTTCATGCCACGCCATCCGAAACCCCTGTTGAGTACGAAGGCGGTTGCCACGCAGGTCGTCCAGCAGAAGCAGGGGACCCAGCCCATGGACAAGCATGTGCTGATCGTCGAGACGGTCAAGCCGGCGGCACCGCCGCCAGCGGGCAAGAAGCCTGCAGGCTAGTGCACGAGCACCTTCAGCAGCGACTGCACTTCATCGTCCGATTCTTCCATGATGCTCGACAAGGTCGCATCGTCGCCGATCAGGCAATCGATGCTGCGCGCGGCGCGCGCTGCCCGTACGGCAATGGCGGCCGGGCTTTCGTTGAGGGGCGACGAGACGGGCGCCAGATCATTTGCCAGCAGCAGGGTGTCGCCCAGCGATTCGGGCGGGATGGCGCGCAAGCCCTCCCACAGCGCATCGATGGCACCCCGCACCGCTTCCGGCACCTTCAGTTTGGCCAGGACGCCGTGGCCGATGGCCTGTTCGCCATGTTCGACCCAGTCCTCGGGTTCGCCATCGAGGATGCCGGGGAATTCGGCCGCGCGCGACAGCAGATAAAACCCGCCCACTTCATGCATGATGCCGGCAAACAGGGCCGTATCGGGATCGACCCTGGTGACGCGGCGGGCCAGCACCTGCGACAGGGCCGCCACATGGGCCGTATGTTCCCATAGCTGGTTGGCCTTCGCCTGCAGCGCGGGATCGGTGATGGTGCTGCCCAGCTGGCGCACGATCAGCGATGCCACCACCGATTGCAAGGTACGCACGCCGAGCCGCTGCACGGCGTTGCGCACGCTGGTGATTTCATTGCCGGAACGGTTGAACGCCGCCGAATTGGCAATGGCCACCGTGCGCGCGGCCAGCAGCGGGTCTGCCTGCACCAGCTTGGCGGCGGCCTCGATATGGCAGTCGGGATCGGACAGCGCCTCTTGCAGCTTGAGCGAAGCGTCCACATTGGCAGGAAAGGTCAGCTCGCCACGAGCGGCTTGTGCGGCGATGCTTTTAAAGGCGTCGAGTCTGTTCATTGAAAAAATTATACTCGCAATATTTCCGTGCGGAACTTTTTAACCGTGATCTTTTCACAAACAGCCGAGCAAAAGGCAAGCAAAGCCCCGTAAACGCAAAATGGGCACGCGTACAGTCGACGCGTGCCCATTTTGAACGACGAAATTCCGAACGCTTAACAAAACCATTGCGAGCGGATGGGATTTGTGGCTAAGAAGCGCAACCGTACTTTAGTACGGTGAGCATCGCAGGCCGCAAAGCGCACCGCGCAGCAGGTTTTGTTACGCGTTGTTAGAGAGATTCGCTGAAGATTGCGTCGCAGCCTTCCACCAGCTCGTCGCTGTCTTCCAGTTCATCGGTCAAGCCCAAGTCGAACAATTCTTCGACGGCATTCATGAAGCTGTTGTGCTTGGTGGCGCCGATCAGGCGGTAGATTTCGCCGTCTTCGTTGCGCACGCCGATGATCAGTTTTTCCTGGCGCACCAGTTCCGGCGTGCTGGCGTTGAGCAGCAGGTTGCCGATGATGTGTTTATCGAAATGTGCGGGCTTTTTGCCTTCGAGCAGTGTGGTTTTCAACTTGGTTTCCTTTGTCTTGTTTGAATGTCTGTGCTTGGTGAATGGTCAGCCGTGGCCGTTGGCGATGGCGTGCTTCAAGCCCGCCAGGATAGTTTCCAACTGCATGAAATCGTCTTCGGTATAGCCGTCGAACAGCTGTTGGCCCTGCTTGGTCAGCTTGGGGAACACGTCATGGAACACCTGTTCGCCCTCGCAGCTCAGGCGCACATAATAGGAACGCTTGTCGCGTGGACAACGTTCGCGTATCACCAGCCCCTTTTGTTCCAGCCGGTCCACCACGCCCGTCAAAGTCCCCTTGGTAATCAGGGTTTTCTGGCCCAGTTCCTTGTAGGACATGCCGCAGGTGTTGCCGAGCGTGGCAATGATGTCGAATTGCGCATGCGTCAAGCCGTACTGGCGCACGAAGTCGCTAGAAAACCGCTCGAAGCCTTGCATGCATTCGGCCAGCAGCCGGATACTTTTTAAATATCGTTCACCCATGGCAGTGATTATATCCTTCCGCTCCGCTTTTTTCCGCCGCGCCAGGATCGCCCTTGCATGAGGGGCTCGATGGGGCGGAAGTCCGGTATCATGTGGGCAACTCAGCCCTTGCCCCGATCCCGCCCGCCGATGTCCTTCGCTAATCTTTCCCGTATCGGCCTCGACAAACCGTTGCGTTTGCTGCTGGTGCATGCCGGCGATGCCGAGTCGATCACGTGGGCCGGCCTGGTGCAGCCGCTGCGCCTGTGCGCGCGGGCGCTGGGGCCGCAGGCGTTCCAGCTGGACGTGCGCACGCCGGAACAGGTGGCCGCGCAGGGCGGCCACTGGCATATCGCGCTGCTGGTGGCCGATGAAACGCAGGCGCCGCTGCGCGCCGAGCTGTGCCGGGCCGTGATCGAGCGCTGCCGCTCGGCGCCGTTCTGGGGCGGCGTGGGCGCGGCCGTGTTGTGGCTGGCCGACGCGGGCGTCATGGATGGCGTGCGCATCGCCTTGCCGTGGGCCTTGTATGCCGATGCGGAAGCGAAGGCGGAACGGGCCATCCTGACGCCGCATTTGTTCGACATCGACGGCCCGCACCTCACCTGCTGCGGCGGCGCGGCCAGCATCGACTTTTCGCTGACCCTGATCGAAACCATCTTTGGCGCCGACGTCCAGGCGCTCGTCAAGGAAGCCTTGTGCGTGGACAAGGTGCGCGGCAAGGAAGAACGCCAGCGCGTTGCCCTGCAGGCGCGCTTCGGCGTGTTGCAGCCGAAACTGTCCGAAGCGGTGACCTTGATGGAAGCCAATATCGAGGAGCCGCTGTCGACGGACGACATCGCCAGCCTGGTGGGCCTGTCGCGGCGCCAGCTGGAGCGGCTGTTCAAGCAATACCTGGGCAGCCTGCCGTCGCGCTACTACCTGGAACTGCGCCTGCAGCGCTCCAGGCAACTGTTGCTTGATACACATTATTCCATCGTGCAAGTAGGCCTGATGTGCGGCTTTTCCTCCGGCTCGCACTTTTCCACGGCGTTCGGCACCCTGTTTGGCAATACACCGCGCGAAGAGCGGCAAAGAAAGCTCATGCCACCTGTTTGATTCAGGCAAGCCCGGCTGTGATGAATTGTGAAAATCCTTGTCGCAGATTCAAAAGAGTTTTAGCATCCCGCTTTTTATAATGCAGTACACACGTAGCTGTCGTAGCTGCGGAGTACCTAACATATTGATGGGGAAATGCTATGAATGCCAAGCTTGATTCGACCGTAACGGCTCGTCCAGTCACCCGGGAAACCTTTGACCAGGTCCTCGTTCCTACCTACGCTCCTGCAGCCATGGTGCCCGTGCGCGGTTCCGGACTGGATCTGTGGGACCAGTCAGGCAAGCATTACCTCGATTTCACCTCCGGCATCGCCGTCAACAGCCTGGGCCACTGCCATCCGGCCCTGGTCGACGTGCTGACCAAGCAAATTAATAATTTGTGGCATTTGGGCAACGGCTATACGAATGAGCCTGTGCTGCGCCTGGCGCTGGCCCTGACGGAAGCGACCTTCGCCGACCGCGCCTTCTTCTGTAACTCGGGCGCGGAAGCCAACGAAGCGGCCCTGAAACTGGCGCGCAAGTACGCGCACACCAAGTTCGGCGCGCACAAGTCGCGTATCATCTCGTGCTTCAGCTCTTTCCACGGCCGCACCCTGTTTACGGTGTCCGTCGGCGGCCAGGCCAAGTACACGGAAGGCTTCGAGCCGCTGCCGCCGTCGATCGACCACATCGCCTACAACGACATCGAAGCGGCGCGCGCCGCCATCGGCGATGACGTGTGCGCCGTGATCGTCGAGCCGGTACAAGGCGAAGGCGGCGTGGTGCCTGGCAATCCGGAATTCCTCAAGGAGCTGCGCGCCCTGTGCGACAAGACCGGCGCCCTCTTGATTTTCGACGAAGTCCAGAGCGGCATGGGCCGCACTGGCGCGTTGTTCGCCTACATGGGCTACGGCGTCACGCCGGACATCCTGACGGCCGCCAAGGCGCTGGGCAACGGCTACCCGATCGGCGCCATGCTGACCACGAATGAACTGGCGCAAACGCTGGCCGTCGGCACCCACGGAACCACCTACGGCGGCAATCCGCTGGCCGCCACCGTGGCCCTGACCGTGCTCGACACGATCAACACGCCAGCGTTCCTGGCGCGGGTGAAAGAAGCGAGCGTCAACACCATCGCCATGCTGCAAGGCTTGATTACGGATTACCCGCAAGTGTTCTCCATCGTGCGCGGCAGCGGCTTGCTGCTGGGCCTGGTCGTCAGCGATGCCTTCAAGGGCCGCGCGAAAGACATCCAGAAAGCGGCCGAAGCGCAAGGCTTGATGGTGCTGATCGCCGGCATGGACGTGGTGCGCCTGGCACCGGCCCTGATCGTCTCGGACGAGCAGATTGCCGAAGCGGGCCGCTTGCTGCGCGCCGCCATCGACGGCATGCTGAAAGCCTGAGGCTAGCCTCGCTCCCTGTTTGATCACCGGCCCGCCGCTTTGCTGCGGGCCGGCTTGGTTCTGCCCCCAGCATCGTCAGCATTGAAGGAGTACCCATGTATGTTGTCCGTCCGGTAGAAATTGCGGATATTGCAGCCCTCGAAGCGCTGGCCGCGGTAACCATGCCGGGTGTCCATACCCTGCCGAAGACGCGCGAGAAAATCGCCGCCTCCGTCGAGCGCTCCATCGCCTCGTTTGCCGCCCATGTCGACATCCCCAGCGAAGAGTCGTACCTCTTCGTGCTTGAATCCCTGCTCGACAAGAGCATTGCCGGCACGGCCGCCATCTTCGCCTCGGCCGGCTCGAACGGCACCTATTTTTCCTTTCGCAACGACGTCATCCAGCAAGTCTCGCGCGACCTGAACATCAGCCACAGCGTGCATGCGCTGACCCTGTGCTCCGAGTTGACGGCGTACTCGCAGCTGTCCGGCTTCTTTGTGCGCAATATGGAGCAGGCGGGCCTGGAAGCGGCCCTGCTGTCGCGCGCGCGGCTGCTGTTCGCCGTGCTGGCGCCGCACCGCTTCGGCGACCGCTTCTTCGTGCCGCTGGCCGGCATCACCGACGCCAACGGCCAGTCGCCGTTCTGGGATGCGCTGGGCCGCAAGTTCTTCCAGATGGATTTCCTCGATGCCGAAAAAGTCATCGGCGGTGCGCGCAACCGCACCCTGATCGTCGAACTGATGCCGCACTACCCCGTGTACGTGCCGTTGCTGCCCGGCGACGCGCAGGCGGCCATGGGCCAGATCCACCCGAGCGGCGAACTGGCGTTCAATCTGCTGACGGAAGAAGGCTTTGAAGCGGACGATTACATCGACATCTTCGATGGCGGCCCGATCCTGCAGGCGCACAAGCATGCGCTGCGCTCGTTTACGGGCTCGCTCACGCGCCGCGTCGTCGCAGGCGTCACGCCCAGCCGCACGGGCCTGAAAGTCAATTATGCGGTCGCTTCCGGCGCCGAGCGCAATTTCCGCGCCGTGACCTTTGCCTGCGATGCGCTCGAAGCGCAGGACAGCATCGGCTTGCCGGCCGACCTGCTCGAGGCGCTGGCCGTGGCCGAAGGCGACAGCGTCATTTGCGTGCGTATCTAAGGGAGTTAATTTTATGCTAGTAGTACGCGCCATCAACGCCAATGACCTCGATGCCCTGTATGGCCTGGCCAGCCAGGTCGGCACGGGCATGACCACCCTCAAGCCGGACATGAAAATGCTGGGCGACCGCCTGGCGATTGCCTGCGCCTCGTTCGCCGAAACCATCGCGCCCGAAAAGCGCGACTACATGTTTGTCATGGAGGATACGGACACGGGCCGCCTGGCCGGCGTATGCGCCATCAAGGGCGCCGTGGGCCTGGACGAACCGTTCTATAACTACCGCATCGGCACCCTGGTCCATTCCAGCCGCGAACTCGATGTGTTTACGCGCATGGAAACTTTGTACCTGTCGAACGACCTGACGGGCAGCACGGAACTGTGCTCGCTGTTCCTGCACCCCGATTATCGCAGCGGCAACAACGGCAAGCTGCTGTCGAAAAGCCGGTTTCTGTTCATCGCCCAGTTCCCGCACCTGTTTACGGAAAAGCTGATCGCCGAAATGCGCGGCTACCAGGCGCCGGACGGCAGCTCGCCGTTTTATGAAGGCCTGGGCCGCCACTTCTTCAAGATGGATTTCCACCACGTCGACGATCTGACGAGCCTCGGTAAGAAATCGTTCATCGCCGAACTGATGCCGCGCCAGCCCATGTACGTGGCCTACCTGCCCGACGAGGCGCAAGAAGTCATCGGCAAGGTGCATCTGAGCACGGCGCCCGCGCGCCGCCTGCTGGAACAGGAAGGCTTGCACTTCGAAGGCTATGTCGACATCTTCGACGCCGGTCCCGTGCTGCAGGCGCGCGTGTCCGAACTGCGCGCCATGCGCGACAGCATGCCGGCCGTGCTCGACGCCGAAGCTGCGCCTGAAGCGTGCGGCGACGCCGCCCAGGCCGAGCCTTACCTGGTGTCGAACACCGACCTGAAAGATTTCCGCATGATCGTCACCAGCGCCAACCCGCACAGCGGCAAGATCGCGCTGGACGACGATGAACTGCATCTGCTGCGCTGCCGCAACGGCGACACCGTGCGCACCTTGTCACTCAACCCGAGGAAGCATCCCCATGTCTAATGTGAATACCACGCAATCGAACTTCATCAACGGCGCCTGGCTGCCGGGCACGGGCCGCGAACTCGTTACCATCGATCCGTCGAACGGCAAGCAGACCTGGGCCAGCCTGGAAACGACGCCAACACAGGTCGAAGAGGCTTGCCAGGCCGCCCGCGCCGCCTTCGAAGCATGGGCCGATACGCCCGTCGAAGAGCGCATCGCCATCTGCGTACGCTTCCGCGAGCTGCTCAAGGAACATGCGGAAGCGCTGGCGCTCTTGATTTCGGAAGAAGTGGGCAAACCGTTGTGGGAGTCGCGCACGGAAGTGGCCACCATGGCCAACAAGATCGATATCTCGGTGCAGTCGTACCACGCGCGCACGGGCATCACGCAAAGCAGGATCGCCGACGGCGACGCCGTGCTGCGCCACCGCCCGCATGGCGTGTTCGGCGTCTTCGGGCCGTATAACTTCCCGGGCCACCTGCCGAACGGCCACATCGTGCCGGCCCTGATCGCCGGGAACACCATCGTCTTCAAGCCCAGCGAATATGCGCCGCGCACGGCCATCAAAACCGTGCAGCTATGGCAGCAGGCAGGCTTGCCGGACGGCGTCGTCAACCTCGTCAATGGCGGACGCGACACAGGCGTGGCGCTGGGCGCGAATGCCCACCTCGACGGCGTGCTGTTTACGGGTTCCTGCCAGACGGGCATCAGCCTGCACCGCCAGTTCGGCGGCCAGCCGGGCAAGATGCTGGCGCTGGAAATGGGCGGCAACAACGCCCTCGTCGTATGGGACGTGAAGGACGTGGACGCCGCCGTGCACCACGCGATCTTCTCCGCCTTTGTCTCCGCCGGCCAGCGCTGCACCTGCGCGCGCCGCCTGGTGGTGCAGGATAACGCCGCCGGCGCCGCCTTCGTCGTGCGCCTGGTGGAAGTGGCGGCGAAACTGGGCATCGGCGCGTCCGATGCGCAGCCGCAGCCATTCATGGGACCCGTTGTCTCGAGTGCCGTGGCCGCGCGCCTGGTGCAGGCGCAGGCGGACATGGTGGCCAAGGGCGGCACGGCCCTGCTGCAGATGCGCCAGTTGAATCCCGAGGCGGGTTTTGTCACGGCCGGCATCGTCGACGTTACCAACGCTGTCGGCATCCCCGACGAGGAATGGTTCGGCCCGCTGCTGCAGGTGATCCGCGTGGCCGATTTCGATGCTGCCCTGAAGGTTGCCAACGCCACCGAATTCGGCCTGGCCGCGGCGCTCTTGTCCGACGATGCGGCCCTGTGGCAAACGTTCCAGACGCGCGCGCGCGCCGGCATCGTCAACTGGAACCGTCCCACCACGGGCGCGGCCAGCACGGCGCCGTTCGGCGGCATCGGCAAGTCGGGCAACCACCGTCCGAGCGCCTATTACGCAGCCGATTACTGCGCCTATCCGGTCGCGTCGATCGAGAACAGCGTATTGGAACTGCCGGCCAAGCTGTCGCCCGGCCTGAATTTTTAAGGAAATCCCATGCACAGCACGCGCGAATACAATTTTGACGGCCTGGTCGGGCCATCGCATAACTATGCCGGACTCTCGTTCGGCAACGTGGCCTCGTTCAGCAATGTGAAAAGCGCCTCGAATCCGAAGCAGGCCGCCTTGCAGGGCCTGGCCAAGATGCGTGCGCTGGCCGCGCGCGGCTTTGCGCAAGCCTTGCTGCCGCCGCAGGACCGGCCGAATTTCCGCCTGCTGCGCGCTATCGGTTTCACGGGCACGGACGCCGAGGTGCTGGCGCGCGCCTACCAGGAGTCGCCCGTCATCCTGGCCTGCGCGTACTCCGCCTCGCCCATGTGGACGGCGAACGCCGCCACGGTCAGCCCGTCGGCGGACACGCACGATGGCCGCGTGCATTTCACGGCCGCCAACCTGAATAACAAGCTGCATCGCGCCTTCGAGCACGCGCAGTCGGCGCGCAGCCTGCGCGCCATTTTCAGCGACGAGCAGCACTTCGCCGTGCACGACGCGCTGCCGTCGACGCCCGCCTTCGGCGACGAGGGCGCGGCCAACCACACGCGTTTGGGCGCGAACCACGGCGCGCCGTCCGTTGAATTGTTCGTGTATGGTCGCGTGGAGTTCGATCCTTCCGCGCCGTCGCCGAAGCGCTATCCGGCACGCCAGACCCTGGAAGCGTCGCAAGCCGTGGCGCGATTGCACGGCCTCGACGCGAAGCGCACCGTGTACGTGCAGCAGAATCCGGAAGTGATCGACCAGGGCGTGTTCCATAACGACGTCATCGCCGTCGGCAATGGCAATGTGCTGTTCTATCACGAACAGGCGTTTGCCGATGAAGAGGAAAGCCTGTCGCAGCTGCGCCGTGCCGTTGCCGCCACGGGGGCGGAACTGCAAGCCTTGCGCGTGGACACGGGCCAGGTGCCGATCGCGGACGCCGTCAGCAGCTATCTGTTCAACAGCCAGTTGCTGACGAAAGAGGGCGGCAAGATGGCGCTGGTGATCCCGCAGGAATGCCAGGAAAACCGCGCCGTGTCGCGCTACCTGGAAGGCCTGGTGGCGAGCGGTGGACCGATCGATGAACTGATCCATTTCGACCTGCGCCAGAGCATGCGCAACGGCGGCGGGCCCGCCTGCCTGCGTTTGCGCGTGGCCCTGACGCAAACCGAGGCGCGCGCCATGCACCAGGGCGTGATCATGACGGAAACGCTGTACCATCGTCTGGTGCAGTGGGTGGAAAAGCACTACCGCGACCATCTGGAGCCGGGCGACCTGGCCGACCCGCAGCTGGCGCTGGAAGTGCACGCGGCGCTTGAAGAATTGACGATCATCCTCAACTTACCTGGATTGTACGACTTGTAGGCGATAGAAAAACACACAGAAAAAATCCGAGACAAACTATCCGTAGCACAGAATTGGACGGGCGACCCCCCGTCTCTTGACACCGCTGCCGCCCAGCCACAAGCCCGAACGACAGCGTTGGACATTCACATTACCGTAATGGAGATGCAAGATGAATCACACGCCACAAGATTTGCGTACACAAACGCTGGAGCTGATTAACGCGGCAGGCAATGCGGGCAAGGCGGCAGCGCCTGTCGTGCAGCTGGTGCAGGCATGGCTCGACTCGCTCGACGCCGAAGACCTGGCCGACATCGCGCCCGGCAGCCTGGCGCCCGTGCTGGTCGACGGCTTCACGCAAGCGGCCAAGCGCACCGGCAGCGGCTGTCAAATCGCCACCCTGCGTTATGCGGATGGCCGTGGCGGCATGGCGAGCGCCTTGCTGATCCTGAACGAAGACATGCCTTACCTGGTCGACTCCATCGTCATGGCCATGCGCCGCCAGCACATGGCCGTGCGCGGCGTGATGAATACCGTGCTGCCCGTGCGCCGCGCTCTTGATGGCAGCGTCGAAGCGGTGCGCCAGCCGGGCGATCCGCTCGAATCGTATGTGCTGGTGCTGCTCGACGAAGAGCTGGCGCCGCAAGCCCTGGCAGCGCTGGTCGCCGCCCTGGAGACGGTCGCGCGTGACGCTGCCGTCGTGCGCCGCGATGCCGCCGCCATGAGCGAGCGCCTGGCCGCCGTCGCCACGGCTGCAGCGCAGCATGGCGAAGAGGGCGCGGAAGTGGCCGCCTTCCTGGAATGGGCGCGCAGCGGCGGCTTTGAAGTGTTCGGCTATGCCTACTACCGCGTCAAGCCGGGCGTGCGCGAACTGGAACGCGACATCCCGAGCCGTGTCGGCGTACTGCAGGATACGGCGCACCCGGTCTACGGCACCTGCCTGGCGAATATCCCGGGCGACTTCGACACCCTGGCCAAGCGCGACTCGGCGCTGTCCATCGTCAAGGCCGACGTGGCGGGCACTTTGCACCGCGACCAGCAGCTCGACTTCATCGGCGTGCGCGACATGGATGCGCAAGGCGCGATCCTGGGCGAGCATTGCTTCGTCGGCCTGTTCACCCGTGCCGGCAATTCCACCCCGCTGGCGGCGCTGCCGTTTGCGCGCGGCCGCGTGGCCAAGGTACTGAGCCTGGCCGGTGTGCGCCAGCAAGGCTTCCGTGCCGAGAAATTCCGCGAAATCCTCGAATCCCTGCCGCGCACGGAAGCGCTGGAAGCGGACCTCGACTGGCTGGCGCAAGTGTGCGGTTCCGTCGTTTCGCTGTACAAGCAGCCGCGCACCAAGGTCTTCGCGCGCCGCGACGTGTACGCGCGCCACCTGAACGTGCTGGTCTACCTGCCGCGCGAGCGCTACAGCGCCAGCGTCGCATCGAGCCTGGCAAAAGCCCTGCAAGCCAGTTCCGGCGCCACGCACGTGAGCACGCAGACCCTGGTGGCCGACGGCCCGCTGGCGCGCGTCTACCTGATCGCCCACGCCGCGCGCTACCCGCTGGACCTGGAAACGGATATCGAACAGCCGCTGCTGGGCGTGCTCGATGGCTGGCATAACGGCTTTGCCGCCGTGGCCGACGCCGTGCCCGACGTGGCCCTGCGCACCAGCCTGCGCAAACTCTGCGCCACATTACCGCTCGACTACGTGGCCGCCACCGCGCCGGCCATCGCTTTCCGCGACCTCGAC
This sequence comes from Janthinobacterium sp. GW823-FHT01H08, assembly GCF_058797855.1. Lineage (NCBI taxonomy): Bacteria > Pseudomonadati > Pseudomonadota > Betaproteobacteria > Burkholderiales > Oxalobacteraceae > Janthinobacterium > Janthinobacterium sp. GW823-FHT01H08. Next base: position 6,034,294 of record NZ_CM179504.1, on the reverse strand, counting down.
ACCATCCTGCGCAATACCGATCCGGCGCACGTGGCCGTGCGCATCGAGACGGGCTTTGTGACCACGATTCGCCTGTACTCGGCCAACAAGGTGCCGCCGCTGTCGACCATTTTGCCGGCCCTGCACAACGCGGGCGTGGCCATCGACCGCGAACAGGCGTATTCGGTTTCGCTGTCCGACGGCACGCGCTATTTCATCACCAGCCTGACGGTCGATGCCGCCAGCGCGGCGAAACTGGCGCAGCCATCCGTCGTCGCCGTGGCGCAGGAATTGTTTGCCGCCCTGTTCAACGACACGGCCGAAGATGGCCGCCTGAATGGCCTCGTCATCGAAGGCGGCTTGTCGACGCGCGAAGTGCAGCTGGTGCGGGCCTACACCAGCTACTGGCGCCAGACGGGCAGCCGCTTCTCGGTGCGCTACATCGCCGAGAGCCTGCGCAAACAGCCGGCCCAGGTCAAAGCCCTGGTCGAAGCCTTCCTGCAGCGCTTCGACCCAGCGCTGTCCGATGCGCAGCACGCGGCCGCCCTGGAGGCAATCGCCGCCATCAAGGCGGGCCTGCCCTCCGTGAACCATGCCGATACCGAGGAAATCCTCGGCGCGCTGGCCGACCTGATGGCAGCCACCCTGCGCACCAGCTACTTCCAGAACAACCAACAAGGCGACAAGATCATCTTCAAGTTCGACACCAGCAGCCTGGCGCTGGTGCCGGAACCGCGTCCTTACCGCGAGATCTTTGTGTTCTCGCGCCGCTTCGAAGGCGTGCACCTTCGCGGCGGCCCTGTCGCCCGCGGCGGCTTGCGCTGGTCCGACCGCATGGAAGACTACCGCACCGAAGTGCTGGGCCTCGTCAAGGCGCAGATGGTCAAGAACGCCGTCATCGTGCCGGCCGGCGCGAAGGGCGGCTTTGTCTGCAAGATGATGCCGAAGGACGCCGTGCGCGAAACCATCGCGGCCGAAGGCGAAGCCGTCTACCGCCTGTTCATTTCCAGCCTGCTGGAAGTGACGGACAACCGTTCGCTGGGCAATATCGTCGCGCCAGTCGATACCGTCTGCTTCGACGACGCCGACCCGTACCTGGTGGTCGCTGCCGACAAGGGCACGGCCACGTTCTCGGACATCGCCAACGGCATCGCCGTGCAGCGCGGTTTCTGGCTCGGCGACGCGTTCGCCTCGGGCGGCTCGAACGGCTACGACCACAAGAAACTGGGCATCACGGCCAAGGGCGCATTCGAAGCCGTGAAGCGCCACTTCTATGAAATGGACCACGACCTGAACACCACCCCGATCACCATGGTCGGCGTGGGCGACATGTCGGGCGACGTGTTCGGCAACGGCGTATTGTTGTCGCGCCAGCTGAAACTGGTGGCCGCATTCGACCACCGTCATATCTTCCTCGACCCGACACCGGACGTCGCCGTCTCGTTCGAGGAACGCGCGCGCCTGTTCGCCTTGCCGCGCTCGTCGTGGGACGACTACAACAAGGACTTGATCTCGGCAGGCGGCGGCGTGTATCCGCGTTCCGCCCGCACGATCGAGCTGTCGCCGCAGATCCGCGCCGCGCTCGATATCGCCGAGACCTCGCTGGCGCCGGAAGAACTGATGCACCGCATCCTGAAATCCCCGGTGGACCTGTTCTACAACGGCGGCATCGGCACCTACATCAAGGCCTCGACCGAGACGCACGCACAGGTGAAGGACCGCGCGAATGACCATATCCGTGTCAATGGCAATGAGCTGCGCGTCAAGGTCGTGGCCGAAGGCGGCAACCTCGGTGCGACGCAGGCGGGCCGCATCGAGTTCGCGCTGGCGGGCGGACGCATCTTCACCGATGCGATCGACAATTCGGCCGGCGTCGATTGCTCGGACCATGAAGTGAACGTGAAAATCTGGCTGGACGTGGAAGTCAATGCGGGCAAGCTGACGGAAGCGGAACGCAACCGCGAGCTGTATGCGATGACGGACGACGTCGAGCGCCTGGTCTTGCGCGACAACACGCAGCAGACGCATTTGCTGGTGCGCGAATTGCAGGCGCAAGGCGAGAGCGCCGTGCAGGATGGCTATGCCGCCCTGATCGCCAGCCTGGAAGAAGAAGGCGCCCTGTCGCGCGAACTGGAGCAACTGCCGTCGGTGGCCGAACTGGCGCGTCGCAAGGCCGATGGCCGGGGCCTGACCACGCCGGAACTGGCGGTGGTGATCGCCAACGTGAAGAACCGTTTCAAGCGCATCCTGTCCGCCCTGCCGCTGACGGACGAAACGTGGGCCGAGCCGGTGCTCAAACCCTACTTCCCATCCTTGCTGGTGGCAACCCGTTCGGCGCTCGACCACCCGCTGGCCAACGCCATCCTGGCGACCGTGCTGGCCAATGAAGTGATCAACCGCTGCGGCCCGCTGATGATCCGCAACCTGGCGGCGGAACACGGCGTGGACGAGTCGGCCGTGATCCTGGCCTGGGGCCAGGCATGGGTGGCGCTGAACCTGGCGCCCGTGTTCGACGCGCTCGACGCGGATGCCCTGACGGTGCCGCGCGACGTGTCGATCAAGGTCGATGCGCAAACGCGCGTGCTGCAGCAAACGATGATCGCCGGCGTGCTGTCCGTGCCGGCCGAGCAGTTGCGCGGCGCGGGCCTGGCCGAACTCACGCGTTTGTTTGGCGCGGAATCGAAGCGCGAGCTGCTCAAAGCCGTCGGCATCAAGTCGGAAGCGGCGCTGGTGCCGGGCTTGACGCCGGCCTTCGTGCAAGCGTGGGATGCGGTCGATGCGCTGGAAGTCGTTGCCGGCTTCCTGTTCCCGGCCCTGTCCGTGCCGCGCCCTGCCTCGATGGACCTGGCGGCCTTCCTGCAGGTGGGCCTTGCTCTGCGCAGCCAGGCGGGCATCGACACCCTGGAGCGTGGCCTGAAGCTGGCCGCGCAAGGCAAGTCGCAGGAACAGTTGCGCAACTATGCGCAGCAAGCCCTGCGCCGCACGCAACAGCGTCTGCTGACGCAGGTGCTGGCGCGCGCCGAGCAAGGCAATGCAGGCCAGGCCGTCGATGCGGTGACGGGCGCGCTGGGCCTGTCGGCCTATGTGGCGGCGACGGAACTGGAGCAAGCCATGCTGGACGTGTGGACCTTGTCGGAAGCCGTGAATAAAATCACGGCGAAAACCCCAGCGGAAGCGGCGGTGTAATGACGCAAGATGCAACACAGCTAGTAGAGGGCGCTGGCGGCTTGCCGCCAGCCGTGCAGGCGCTGGCGCAGGCCGATTTCAGCGGTGTGGCGCAGCTGTTCGCCAACGCCGGTTTCACGGTGGCCTTGCCGGCGCCCGGCATGCTGCAAGTGGTCAAGCCGCAAGCCGATAAGGGCCGCGCCAGCGTGGCCGTTTCTGTCGGCGTGCATGGCGACGAGACGGGGCCGATCGAAGTGCTCGCGCATCTGCTCGACGCCCTGTCGCGCGATGCGTCGCAGCTGGCCGTCGATTTGCTCGTCTGCGTGGGCAATGTCGACGCGATCCGGGCCGGCAAGCGTTTCATCGACGCCGACCTCAATCGCATGTTCCGTCCCGTGCGGGGCGGCCTGGCGCAAGCGGCGGAAAGCGCGCGCGCCGATGAAATGATCGCTGCGACCAAAGCGTTCTTTGACGCGGCCGGTCCCGCGCGCTGGCACCTGGATTTGCACACGGCCATCCGGCCTTCCGTGTACCCCACGTTTGCCATCGTGCCGGACCTGGTGGCCGACGAGGCCAAGGCGCAGCTGATAGCCTGGCTGGGCCAGGCGGCCATCGGCGCCATCATCATGAACCCGCAGTCGGCCGGCACCTACAGTTATTATTCGGCCGAGCATTGCGGCGCGGCCGCCAGCACGGTGGAGCTGGGCCGCGTGGGCACCCTGGGGCAGAACGATTTATCGCTGTTCGACGACGTGTCGCGGGCGCTGGACGGCCTGTTGCGCGGCCTGCCTGCGCAGCCCGTCAAGGCGCAACCGCACGTGTTCAAGGTGGCGCAGGAAATCATCAAGCACAGCGAGGAGTTCCGCATGGCCTTCGATCGCGGCACGCAGAATTTCACCTCCCTGCCGCAGCACGCCGTGATCGCCAGCGATGGCGACCACGTCTACACGGTGCGGCACGCGGAAGAGCTGGTGGTGTTCCCGAACCCCGATGTGCGCGTGGGCTTGCGCGCCGGATTGATGGTGGTGCGCGTGGCGTGATCGTCCAGTCCTCACACAGCATTTGGCGCCAGCCGGGGAAACCCGCCTGGCGCTTTTTTCATAAAAAATGCCGCACAGAAATAATTATCCATTAAGCAATTGATTGGTTTAAAATATTTACCCTTTGCAATTTTTTGGACCAATCATGTTGAAACGCCTGCTGACAGCCTTGCTGTGCCTGACCCTCTCCGGCCTCACGGCTGCCGCCCCTGCCGATGAGAAGGCGGCCGCACCGGAAATGACGGCCGAGCAATTCCTCGCCCAGCTGCACCTGCAGCGCGGCAAGATCACCTTGCCGGGCGGCATCGCCACCCTGGATTTGCCCGCCAACTTCCGTTACTTGTCGCCGACGGACGCCGAGCGCGTGCTGGTCGATGCCTGGGGTAATCCACCGGGCATGGAATCGCTGGGCATGATCGTGCCCGCCAAGACCAGCGTGCTCGAGCGCGATAGCTGGGGCGTGATCGTCACGTATGAAAAGGAAGGGCATATCAAGGATGACGATGCGGACAGCATCAAATACGACGAATTGCTCAAGGATATGCAGGCATCCGTGCTGGAAAACAATGCGGAGCGCAAGAAGCAGGGTTATCCGGGCATCCATTTGATGGGCTGGGCGGAAAAACCCAGCTATGCCAAGGATACGCACAAGCTGTACTGGGCCAAGGATTTGATGGTCGATGGCGGCGAACACTCGCTGAACTACAACGTGCGCGTGCTGGGGCGCGAAGGCGTACTGAACCTGAATGCGATTGCCAGCATGCAGCAGATCGAAGCGATCAAGAAAGAGATGCAGCAAGTGACGGCGTTCACGGAATTTACCGACGGTAACCGCTACACGGATTTCGACAGCAAGACGGACAAGGTGGCCGAATACGGCCTGGCGGCGCTGGTGGCCGGTGGCGTGGCCAGCAAGCTGGGCCTGTTCGGCAAACTGCTGGCGCTGCTGCTGGCCTTCAAGAAAGTGCTGATCCTGGCCGTGGTCGGTGCCGGTGCGGCCATCGTCAAGTTCTTCGGCGGCAAGCGCAAGGACACGCCGCAGCCGCAGCCAGCACCGCAGCCGGAACCAGCGGAACAGCCCGCTCATGCGCCCGATGGCAAGGTGAATCTGGAAAAGTAGGATGAACTGAGCCGCTCGGTGCGCTGACGCACAGGAGTGGCATTGTGCGCGCTGCCGGAAGACAGCGCCTCGGGTACACTGACTCATCGTTCACTATCAGGAGTTCCCCATGTCCGTGTCCATGTATCAGGCAACCATCCCCGTCTTCATCCGCGGCTTGCGGGTCGTCTCGGCCCTGCTGGAAAAAGCGCAAGCGCATGTCGAGGAAGACGGCATCGTGCCCGAGATTTTGCTGGGTGCGCAGCTGGCGCCCGACATGCTGGACTTGACGGCGCAGGTGCAGCGCGCCAGCGATACGTCGAAGATGTCGGTCGAGCGCCTGAGCGGCGTGCCGGCGCCGAAGTTCGAGGATAATGAAGCGTCGTTCGAGCAGTTACAGGAACGCATCGCCAACACCATCGCTTATATCGACAGCGTCAATGCGGGCCAGATGGCGGGCAGCGCGCAGAAGGAAGTGGTGCTGAACTGGACAGACGAGGGGACAAAATTCTCGGGCGACGATTACCTGCTCAGCTTTGCCTTGCCGAATTTCTATTTCCACGTCTCCATGGTCCACGCCATCCTGCGCAACAATGGCGTGGCCGTGGGCAAGCTCGATTATCTTGGCCCGTACGACTGAGACTGATTATTGCTGCGGTTGCTGCTGAACCTGGTTTTGCACCGCATTGCCCAGCATGCCGCCGCCGATCACGCCGGCCACCGTCGCCAGCGCCTTGCCGCGGCCGCCACCGACCTGATTGCCGATCAAGCCGCCGATGACGGCGCCCGTGCCGATGCCCACGTAGTTCGGTTGTGCCGGCGCCGGCGCAGGCTGCTGCTGGCGGACCGGTTCGCGGTAGGCCGTGTCGCGGTAGCCGTCATTGTTGTCACGGTAGGCAGGACGGGCCTGCGCCACTTGCGTGTGGTGCACGACGCGCTTGTGCACGACGGGGGCCGGGGCTGGTGCCGGAGCAGCTTGCGCCACCACGGGAGCGGCCAGCGGTGCGGTTACGGGAGCAGTCGCGGGCGCTGCCAGCGCAGCGGCGTTCGCCGGCGTCATGGCGGCCACGTCGGCACGTACGGCAGGTACATTCGCCCGCGAATTGGGCAGGATGCCGGCGATGGACGCCGCGCCCACCAGGCATAGGACCGTCACGGAAATGGCGGCGCCGGCCATCAAGGGGTGGATGCGGCTGGCGGTAGTCGTCGTGTTCATGTGCTCTCCTGGGGTGGTATTGCGGGCGTTGTTGATGTGTCCAGATTAGCGGCCCCGCCTGCCCAAGGCTAGCCCTTGCGCTGTATCAAACGTAAGCAGGTGTAAGCCGCACTTTCCAAAGCACAGTAGAATCGGTGCTTCCCCTTTTCCGAAAGTCCGCCATGAGCCAGCTATTCACTCCGTTTGCATTGGGGCCGCTGCACGTGGCCAACCGCATCGCCATCGCGCCCATGTGCCAGTACTCGGCCGACAACGGCAACGCCACCGACTGGCACATGATCCACCTGGGCCAGTTGGCCCTGTCCGGCGCGGGGCTGCTGATGACGGAAGCGACGGCCGTCTCGCCCGAGGGACGCATCTCGGCCGACGACCTGGGCCTGTGGTCGGACGCGAATCAAACGGCGCTGGCCAAGGTGGTGCAGGCGATCCGCCGCCACTCCCCGATCCCGCTGGTGGTGCAGCTGGGCCATGCGGGACGCAAGGCGTCGAGCCGTGCGCCGTGGCAGGGCGGCACCTGCGTGCATCTGGCCGACGGCGGCTGGCAAACGGTGGCGCCTTCGGCCATCGCCCACGCACCGGGCGAAACCGTGCCGCTCGCCCTGGACGAGATGGGCTTGCTGCAGATCAAGGGAGCGTTTGTCGCCGCGGCCCAGCGCGTGCATGCGCTCGGCATCGAGGGCATCGAACTGCATGCGGCGCACGGCTATCTGCTGCACCAATTCCTGTCGCCCCTGTCCAACCAGCGCAGCGATGCGTATGGCGGCAGCCTGGACAACCGCATGCGCTTTCCGCTGGAAGTCTATGCAGCCGTGCGCGCCGCCGTGCCGGCCAGCATGGCCGTGGGCGTGCGCCTTTCCGCCACCGACTGGGTCGAGGGCGGCTGGGACATCGAACAAAGCGTGCGTTTCGCGCAGGAACTCAAGCAGTTGGGCGCCGATTTCATCCACGTCTCCAGCGGCGGTATTTCGCCACAGCAGCAGATTCCCGTGGGACCCGGCTATCAGGTGGCGTTTGCCGAACGCATCAAGCGCGACAGCGGCTTGCCCACCATCAGCGTGGGCCTGATCACGGAAGCGCAGCAAGCCGAAGACATCATCGCGCACGGCCAGTCCGACATGGTGGCGCTGGCGCGCGCCATCCTGTTCGACCCCCGCTGGCCCTGGCATGCGGCGGCCCAGCTGGGCGCGCAAGTGTCGGCGCCGCCGCAGTACTGGCGTTCGCAGCCGCGCGAATACAAGAACCTGTTCGGCGACACGACCCTGGGCCAGCGCTAACGTGTCTCGTCTGCTACACTGACGCTTCTTCATCCATTTCTCCAGGACGCTTCGACATGCGCCATTGATACTGCCGTGCTGTGCACGGCCTTGCCCATCCCGCCAGCGCGCCATTGCGCCGCGCGGATTCGCCAGCCTTGCTCAAGGAGTATCCATGTCCGCATTACTGCAACTCGACCGTCTTTCCTTTGTGCTGCCCGATGGCCGCGCCTTGTTTTCCGATTTGCAATTTTCTTTTGCCCCGCAACGTATCGGCCTCGTCGGCGATAACGGCGTGGGCAAGAGCGTGCTCGCGCGCCTGCTGGCAGGCCGGGCGCAGCCGTCTTCTGGCGCCGTGCGCTGTGACGGCAGCGTGCATTACGTGGCGCAGGAGCTCGATCCGGAGCGCTATCGCACGGTGGCGGCGCTGGCCGGCATGGACGACTTGCTGGCCGCGCTGGCGCGCATCGCCGCCGGCAGCATCGACGAGGCCGACTATGCACTGGTGGGCGAACGCTGGGATGCCCAGGCCCGATTGCGCCAGGCGCTTGATGCGCTCGATTTGCGCCATGTCGATGCCGATACATCAACGGCCAGCCTGAGCGGCGGCGAACGCCAGCGCATCGCGCTGCAGGGCGCCTGGCTGTCGCAGGCGGACTGGCTGGTGCTCGATGAACCGAGCAACCACCTTGACACGCGGCAGCGCGCCCGCCTGGTGGCGCAGATGGCGCGCTGGCCGGGCGGCTTGCTGCTGATCAGCCATGACCGCGGCTTGCTCGAGCACGTCGATGCAATCGCCGAGCTGTCGCCGCAGGGCTTGCGCAGCTATGGCGGCAATTACGCGCTGTATGCGCAGCAGCGCGCGCTGGAACAGGCCGGTTTTGCTGCGGCCCTGCAGGCGGAAAAGGCTGGTGCCCGACGCGAACAGCGTGAAGCGCAACAGCACGCCGAGCGCCAGCAGCGCCGAGTCGGACGCGGCGAGAGGGAAGGGCGCGAAGGCAACCAGAGCAAGCTGCTGCTCGACGCGAAAAAGGAGAAAAGCCAGGATAGCCAGGGCAAGCTGCGCGTGCGAGCGCAAGAGGCGCAGCAGGCGCGCCAGCAGCGCGTGATGGATGCCAGCGCCCGCTGTGCGCCCGAGGCCGAACGGCTGCTGCTGGCGCCCGAGAGCGCCGTGCCGAACGGCAAGCTGATCCTGGAGCTGCGCGAGCTGGTCTTGCCGCATGGCCAGGCGCAGCCTGTGAACCTGGTCTTGAGCGGGCCGCGCCGCCTGGCCGTGACGGGCGACAATGGCAGCGGCAAGTCGACCCTGCTGCGCGTGATCGCCGGACAACTGGCGCCCGCCAGCGGCGAGCCGCGCTGCTATGCGCAGGTGGCCTGGCTGGACCAGCATGCTGGGCTGCAAGACGGCGAGTGCAGCGCCGTGCAACGCTTGCAGGCACGCAACAGTATCTTGCCGGAAGGCGAGCTGCGCACGCGGCTGGCGCTGCTGGGCATTGCCGGCGCGCGCGCCACCATGCCCAGCCGTTTGCTCAGCGGCGGCGAGCGCATGAAGGTGGCGCTGGCGGCCGAGCTGTATGCGCAGGCGCCGCCGCAACTGCTGCTGCTCGACGAACCGGACAATCATCTGGACCTGGCCAGCCTGCAGGCGCTGGAGCAGATGCTGCTGCAATACCAGGGGGCGTTACTTGTGGTTTCGCACGACCAGGCATTTTTGGAGGCAATAAATCTTGACCCCGAGGGCTTGACATTGCACAAGTGACAATTTAATGAAAAAAGTCACGCTCGATGCCTGTAGAGCATGCTTCATGAACCGATGCTGAATTTTGTTTGATTGTCGGTATAATCCACTGAATAACCGGGCCTATTTGTGAACTAAAACTGCTGGTTCACCAATATGATGACGTTTAATCTGGCACTGTTGTCGGTCACTACCGCGCTGCCAGGGCGTCATCCTGCGTGCCCTGCCGTGCATGAATTTTGGTTTCGCTTATATTGTTTTCTTGGAGAAATAGCATGTCGTTTTACGAAAAAATCAAAGCCCTCAACATTGAATTGCCAGTCGTCGCCGCCCCAGCTGCCGCCTACGTGATGCATGCCCGCACGGGCAACACCGTCTTCCTGTCCGGCCACCTGGCCAAGAAGGATGGCAAGGTCTGGGTTGGCCAACTGGGCAAGGACGTCACCACGGAAGAAGGCAAGATCGCTGCGCGCGGCATCGCCATCGAACTGATCGCCACCCTGCAAGATGCATGCGGCGGCGACTTGAACAAGGTCAAGCGCATCGTCAAGGTCATGAGCCTGGTCAATTCCACCTCCGAATTCACGGAACAGCACCTGGTGACCAATGGCGCCTCGGAACTGTTCGTCGAAGTCTTCGGCGATAGCGGCAAGCACGCCCGCTCCGCCTTTGGCGTGGCGCAAATCCCGCTGGGTGCTTGCGTCGAGATCGAGCTGATCGCCGAACTGGCCTGACGCAGTAGCCTGAACACATGAGCATGCCGGCGATTGCCGCCGGCTAGCCCTTTCCTCCTTTCCAGCAAGAGCGGAACCGCCATTGGGGTGGAGGGATCGGTGTATTCAAGAAAAAAACGGAGACACGTAATGAAAACGAGTGAACAAGGCTTGCACCGCGGCCTGGGCGAGCGGCAAATCCGCCTGATGGCGCTGGGCGCCGCGATTGGCGTGGGCCTGTTTTTGGGTTCCGGCAACGCCATCAAGATGGCCGGTCCCGGCATCATGCTGTCGTACATCATCGGTGGCGCGGTCATCTTCATGATCATGCGCGCGCTGGGCGAAATGGCCGTGCACAACCCGGTTGCCGGTTCCTTCAGCCGCTATGCCCAGGATTACCTGGGCCCCCTGCAAGGCTATCTGACGGGCTGGAACTACTGGTTCCTGTGGCTGGTCACGTGTGTGGCGGAAATTACCGCCGTCGCCATTTACATGGGCATCTGGTTCCCCGACGTGCCGCGCTGGATCTGGGCCCTGGCGGCCCTCGGTTCCATGGGCGCCATCAACCTGCTGGCCGTGAAAGCCTACGGCGAGTTCGAATTCTGGTTCGCCCTGATCAAGGTCGTCACCATCATCCTGATGATTGTCGGCGGCACGGGCATGATCGTCTTCGGTCTCGGCAACGGCGGCGTGGCCATCGGCATCTCGAACCTGTGGACGCATGGCGGCTTCTTCCCGAATGGCGCGCAAGGCGTGCTGATGTCCTTGCAGATGGTGATGTTTGCCTACCTGGGCGTGGAAATGATCGGCCTGACGGCCGGCGAAGCGGCGAACCCGAAGAAATCGATTCCCGACGCTATCAATTCCGTGTTCTGGCGCATCCTGATTTTCTATGTCGGCGCGCTGTTCGTCATCCTGTCGATCTACCCATGGAATGAAATCGGCACCACCGGCAGCCCCTTCGTCATGACGTTCGAACGCCTGGGCATCAAGACGGCCGCCGGCATCATCAACTTCGTCGTGCTGACGGCAGCCTTGTCGTCGTGCAATGGCGGTATCTTCAGCACGGGCCGCATGCTGTACAACCTGGCGTTGCAAGGCCAGGCCCCGAAGGCGTTTGCGGAAACGACGGCCAGCGGCGTGCCGCGCCGCGCCATCCTCGTGTCCGTCGTGGCGTTGCTGCTGGGCGTGCTGCTGAACTACATGGTGCCGGAAAAAGTGTTTATCTGGGTCACCTCGATCTCGACCTTCGGCGCCGTCTGGACCTGGGGCGTGATCCTGGTCACGCAGATCCAGTTCCGCAAGACCTTGACGCCGCTGGAAATCAAGAACCTGGCCTTCCGCATGCCGTTCGCGCCGTATGGTTCCTGGATTTCGCTCGCGTTCCTGGCGCTGGTGATCGGCCTGATGGCGTATTTCCCCGATACGCGCATCGCCCTGATGGTGGGACCGGCCTGGCTGATCCTGTTGACGGTGCTGTATTACGCGCTGGGCCTGGCGCCGAAAGACCGGCGCGACGACGTGCCGCAAGGCTACGAAGCGGGCTGGCCTGCGGCCGATGCGCCGCACGTCAAGAAGTAAACCAGCGTAGTTGAGCTGAATCAAAAGCGCGCCCCTGCCACTGCAGCGGCGCGCTTTTTCTTTCATAGAAGCAACTTCTTCTGCGCCAGCACTGTTGCGGCTTTGCTGGCGCACGCCTGGCGTTGTTTCCTTGCATCAAAGTTCTGTTTAGCTGAGCCGGTGAAAGCCCTATAATCGCTTAGTTTTGAAAATGGACGCGATCTTTCCGGTTTTTTGCCAGGTAGGGCCGGAGCGCCGTTTTTATGTGTTTTTACCCGTCATGTTCCGAACAACACCTGACAAAACCGTAGCGAGCGGAAGTGAGTTGTGGCTAAGAAGCGCAGCTGTGCGAATGCACAGTGAGCATCGCAGGCCGCGAATCGCGACGCGCAGTAGGTTTTGGCAGGTGTTCAAGTGCATGCCTCATAAAGGAAGTCTAGTGAGCCAAACCCTGGTCCAGAAACTCTGCCGCACCAAGCCGATCGATACCACGGTCGAATATGGTGAAGGCCTCAGCAGCAGCGGCTTGAGCCGCTCCATCGGCCTGTTTTCCCTCACCATGATCGGCGTCGGCGCCACCATCGGCACGGGCATCTTCTTTACCATGGTCGAAGCCGTGCCCAAGGCGGGCCCATCGGTCGTCCTGTCCTTCCTGATCGCCGCCATCACGGCCGGCCTGACGGCCTTGTGTTATGCGGAATTGTCGTTCCGCATCCCCGCCTCCGGCTCCTCGTATTCGTTTGCCTACGCCACCGTGGGCGAGTTTCTTGCCTTCATCATGGCTGCCTGCCTGCTGCTCGAATACGGCTTGGCGGGCAGTGCCGTGGCCATCGGCTGGTCGTCCTACCTGAATAATTTCTTGGAAAATGCCTTCGGCTGGCATATCCCCGAGATGCTGCGCACGCCGATGATCGTTTCCGGCCCGCATGGCATGGAGTTCCACTCCGGCCACATCAACCTGCCGCCCATCTTTTTGATCTGCATGTGCGGCTTTTTGCTGCTGCGCGGCGCCAAGGAATCGGCCCTGATGAACGCCATCATGGTCATCATCAAGCTGTCTATCCTCGTGTTCTTCATTGCCATTGCCTTTTCCGGTTTTAATGCCGACAACTTCGTACCGTTCTTTAATACCGACAATAGCAAGGGCTTTGCCGGCATGACGGGCGTCACCGCTGCTGCCGGCACCGTCTTCTTCTCCTTCATCGGCCTCGATACGGTGGCGACGGCGGGCGATGAAGTGAAAGATCCCAAGCGCAATGTGCCGCGCGGCATCCTGTATGGCTTGCTGATCGTTACCGTGTTTTATTTGCTGGTCGCCGTGGCCGCCCTCGGTGCGCAACAGGCGAAATTGTTCGAAGGCCAGGAAGCGGGCCTGGCGGTGATCCTGCAAAACGTGACGGGCAAGACCTGGCCCGCGCTGGTGCTGTCGGCCGGTGCCGTCATTTCCGTCTTCAGCGTAACCCTGGTGACGATCTACGGCCAGACGCGCATCCTGTTTGCCGTCAGCCGCGACGGTCTGATCCCGAAATCGTTTCAGAAGATCCACCCGCGCACCCTGGTGCCGGTCAGCAATACCATCATCGTCTGCCTGGTGGTGGCTCTGGTGGCCGGTTCCGTCGATGCGACTTACCTGTGGGACATGGTCAGCATCGGCACCCTGACGGCGTTCATGGTGGTCTCGATCGCCGTGCCCGTACTGCGCCACAAGCAGGGCGCCAACCGCATCGAAGGCTTCAGCGTGCCGTTCGGGCCGTACGTGATTCCCGGCCTGAGCGTACTGGCTTGCCTGTACATCATGCGCGATTTGCCGCATACGACGTTTGTCGTGTTCAGCGTGTGGATGGCGGTCACGGTGGCCATTTACTTCCTGTACAGCATGCGGCATTCGCACCTGGGCAAGAAGGCCCGCTGATGCAGCCTGTTCCATCCAAAACCGCCGCGCTTGCCGGCGGTTTTTTTTATTTCTAACCGGAATTTACATGATGAAAATAACTGATCTGGCCGCCTGCGGCTTGCTGGCAAGCAGCTTTCTGGGAACCATGGCGCAAGCCGCGCCTGCCAGCGGGCCGGCATTGCGCGATTACCGCGCCGTGGCCCTGTCGGCCAATGGCCAGCGCATCGCCGCCATCGAGTCGAGCAAGGTGGGTGAACAGCCGCAGCGTCCGCACGCGGCCATCGTCGTGCGCGACGCCGCCAACGGCGCCATCGTGCAGCAATTCGACCCGTGCGCCGTGTGTTCCTACGACAAGCCCAGCTGGTCGCCCGATGGCAGGCAGCTGGCCTTTGTCGGCTACGACGCCAAGGCGGGCACGGCGCATCTGTACCTGGCCACAATGACACAGGCGCAGGCGCGCGTGTTGACCAGTATCAAAGGCGTGGCCAGCACGGCACGCTGGTCGCCTGACGGCAAGCAGCTGGCGCTGCTGGCGACGGTGGGCGCGCGCAAGCTGGCCGGCGCCGTGGAGGCGGGCGCGCGCCAGGTGGGCGAAGTGGGCAGCGAAGACGATGCCCAGCGCATCGCCGTCGTGCCTGTCAGCGGCGGCGAGCTGCGCCTGCTGTCACCCGCCGACACCTATGTGTATGAATATAATTGGACGCCCGATGGCCGCGGTTTTGTCGCCACCAGCGCGCAAGGCAATGGCGACAGCAACTGGTGGGTTGCCAAGCTCAGCCATATTGATGGGGACACGGGCGCCTTGCGCGTGATCGCGTCGCCGGCCATGCAGCTGAACCTGCCTTCCGTTTCACCTGACGGCAAGACGGTGGCCTTCATCGGCGGCCTGATGAGCGATTTTGGCTCCATCGGCGGCGATATCTATACCGTGGCACTGGCCGGCGGCACGCCGCGCAATCTCACACCAGACTATCGCGGCACCTTCAATGGCGTCGTCTGGCGCGGTGCCGGCTTGCTGGCAACGGCCTTGATCGATTCGCAGCTGGCGCTCGTGCCCGTCGATGCGCAAACGGGTCCCGCCCAGCCCGTGCTGCTCGGAGAACTGAGCAGCGGCGGCAGCGATGGCCGTCTGTCGTTCAGCGCCGATGGCTTGCAAGCGGCGGCGGCACAGGAAGACTTTACGCACGCCAGCTATCTGGTGGCGGGACCGGTGGGCCAGCTGAAAAAGATCACGCGCGACAATGACGGCTTTGCGCCGCAACTGACGGTGCAGAACGTGGGCTGGAACAACGAGCAATACAAGGTGCAAGGCTGGCTGCTGGGGCCGTTGAAGGCGGACGCGGGCAAGCGCTACCCGATGATCGTCAACGTGCATGGCGGCCCCGGCGCGGCCGCCTCGCCCCGTTACGTGGGAGCGAGCACGCTGATCCACGAATTGACGCAAAAAGGCTATTTCGTCTTCCTGCCTAATCCGCGCGGCAGTTTTGGCCAGGGTCAGGCATTTACGCGTGCCAATATGGCCGACTTTGGCGGCGGCGACTGGCGCGATATCCTGGCCGGCATTGACGCCGCGCAAAAAGTGGCGCCCATCGACGGTCAGCGCCTGGGCCTGATCGGCCACTCATACGGCGGCTTCATGACCATGTGGGGCGTCACGCACAGCGACCGTTTCAAGGCGGCGGTGGCGGGGGCGGGCGTGTCGAACTGGATCAGTTACTACGGCCAGAATGGCATCAACCAGTGGATGATCCCGTTCTTTGGCGCTTCCGCGTATGACAACCCGGCCGTGTACCGCAAGGCTTCGCCTATCGAATCGATCAAGGCGGCGAAGACGCCAACCCTGATCTACGTGGGCGAGCGCGACGTGGAAACGCCGGCCGCCCAGTCGCTGGAATTCTGGCACGGCTTGCGCGCCATGGGCGTGCCGTCCAGCCTGTTCATCTACGACGGCGAAGGCCATTCCTTCCGCAAGCCCGAGCACCAGCGCGACTTGCAGAAACGTACTATCGGCTGGTTTGAACGGTATTTGAAGTAGTGATCAGTGGCCTGCCAAGGCAGGCCAGCCTGGATAAAGCAGCTGACAACATGTTCAGGGCTAGGCGCCGTGCCGAAGGCAGTACGAATGTACGGCGAGGCGCGGCAACAACGCCATGGACTTTTTGTCAGGTGCGCGGGGCCACAATATGCACGATCGCCGCGCTATGTACCACGATCTTGTCCGCATCCGCCTGCAACAGGCGAATACGGCGCTGCACCAGCGGCCAGCCCGACCAGGCCACGTCGCTGACGGGCGGTGCGGCAGGGGCGGCCAGCGGCGCGCTGATGGCGGCCTTGTCATCGAGCTGCTCCAGCGCGCGCGACAGGGTCAGGCACACTTGCGTGTGGCTATGGCCGAGTAGGGCGTTGACGGGTGTGACGGGCAGCTGGCTGGCGTGGCGCCCGAGGATCGAGCGCAGGGCCGCCACGTGGGCCACCAATAAGTAATTTTGCACGATGAACAGGTTGATGTCTTCCACGGCCCGCTGCTTGCTAGCCGGTTCGTCGAGCATGCGCACCAGTGCCGAGCTGAGCGCGGCCAGGCTGTCCATCAAGCGCTTGCGTTCGATGCGGTAGGCAAAATCATCGAAGCATTTTCCCTGCAGCAGCGCGAAGCTGGCTTGCATATAGCTGAGGTTCACATTCAGTACCTGGCGCACGAGGCGCGGCAGGCTCTGGTATTCCCAGTTGGCCAGCACAAAGCTGAACACGGTGGCCACCGCCGCGCCGATCAGGGTGTCGATCAGGCGCTCGCTGACGAGGTTCGGGTTGCTGGGCGCCACCAGGTGCATTTGCAGCAAGATCATCAGGCTCACGGCAATCGCCGTGTAGCGGTAACGCAGATAGATGAAGGTGGGCGTGGCCACGATGGAGAGGAATAAAATGGCCATCAGCACGATATTGCTGTGCACGAAGCGGATCACGATGGCCGTGATGATGCAGCCGATGATGGTGCCGATGATGCGGTCGGCGCGGCGCTGGCGCGTCATGCTGAAGGTGGGGCGCAGGATGATGACGATGGTCAGGACGATCCAGTAGCTGTGCGCCGCATACGGCAGCCAGTGGCCGATCAGTAATCCCACGGAGATGGCCATCGACACGCGCAGGGCGAAGCGGAACACGGGCGAATCCAGGCGCAGATTCGATAGCAGGGTCTTCAGTTCGTATTTCTGCTGCGACAAAAACGGCGCCATGTCCGCGCCGCTCCAGAACGGCACGTCGGCATAGACTTTTTGCGTCGCCAGATGCAGCTCGGCGATCATTTTCAAAATGGCGCGGATCTTGTTGCGCTGCGCGCGCAGGGTGGCCAGCGCTTCCTGCGCACCGTCGCCTTTTGCATGCAGGCGAGCGATTTCCGCTTCGATCTCGGCCCATTCCCTGTCGTAGCTGATCTGCGCATACGAGGCGCGCTTGCGCGTGACGGCATACGCCACGGCTTCGATGTCGCGCGCAGCCTTGTAGGCCAGGTCATGCAAGGATTTCAAGACGTCGGAGTCGGCCAGGTGCTGGCGCAGCAGCGCGTAATCCGTGTGCGTGGAGAGGATCAGTTCATACAAATCGAGCATGCACACGTGCACCTGTACGACGATGGCGTCCTTGCTGTTCTTGTGGCTGCGCAGAATCAGGTCGCGCGACGCCTGCTGGCGGTCGGCCAGAATGCTTTGATGGCGCACCAGCTTGTTGAACTGTTCCGTCAAATTGAAACGCGTGTCGTAGAAATCGGCCTTGATGTCGATGTAGGCGGCTAATTCGAACAGGGCTTCGGCCAGTACTTGCTGCTTGATGCGGTGGCGCAAGACCCAGGCGATGGCCATGGCATAGGCCAGATAGATCAAGCCGCCCAGCATGAACAGGCCCGCATGGTGAAACGATTGCTGCCACGTCATCTGGTGTTCCATCGACATGGTCATGATGAACAGGGCGGCCAGTTGCAAGGGCATGGATTTCTTGCCGTACACCACCATCATGCTGGCAAGAAAGCTGACCACCACGAGCACCGTCATCAGCAGCCACTGCACGGGACCGCACAGGCTGATCAATAAAGTGACGGCGCTGCACAGCAGCACCGAGGCCAGCATTTCGTTGAACTTGTGGCGCAGGGGGCTGGGCATGTCCATCAGGGTCGTGCACAGGGCGCCGATGCACACTGTCATGGCGGTGGCGCTGTCGCTGATTTCCAGGGTCAGCAAGGTCAGGCCGACCAGGCCGATGGCCACGCGCAAGCCCAGGTAAAAATAATGGCTGTAGATAAAGGTGCGCAGGTTCAGTGCGTAGTGCATGGGATTACCTTGTGGGCAGGGCACAGAAAGAGGCGCCGCACCGGGGTCTCCGATGCGGCGCCAGGATGTTGCATTCGCTACGGTCCCCAGTTACATGAGGGCGATGACGGGATAGCGCCGCCATTCCGGCTCGGCAAAGCGCTGGCAGTGTTCAAAAATGAAGTCCAGCACGGCTTCCTGATTGCTCAGCAAGGCCGGATTCGCAGCCTTCCACTCGGCAAACTTGGACGCCAGCGCAGGCTCATCGCGCAGCAGTTCCGACGCCATGTCTTCAAAGACGTAATCGGAAAACGCCTCTTTCTTCTCCAGCACGCTGTTGAAGAAGCCCCAGCGGAAGAAGCTGTCGTGTGCCTGCGGTTCCAGCGTTTCCACGGCGTAGCGGGCGTTGTCCTGGTCCAGGCTGACGACATAATCGCCCGCCTGCACGGTGAATTGGCCCGTGCGCGCTTCGAGTTCTACATTGTCGTGGAACATGTGGCCTTCGTAGGCGGTGGCCCGCGTGCCGACGTTGGCGATGTGGTAGTAGCGCGCCGTTACCGTCTGTTCGGTGGTGATGCGTGTCATGTCGACGCCGTTCCAGCGCAGACGCTCGATGACTTCGCGCCACGCTTGCGGCACGACATAGGCTTTCGGCGCGGCCACGGTGACGTCCGCATCGAAGCGGTTGTAGTAGGCGATGTCGCGTTCCCACGGCTGCGAGCGGTCGTACGACAGGCGCTGGTAGTCGCCCAGCACGCTAGCCGTGTATTTGGCCGCGTAGCCCTTGAAAGGGAAGGTCGACGGTTGTTCCTCGTTCATGCTCCAGTGGATCGGCCACTCGGCTTGCGTGCGTCCCGCTGCCTTGGCTTGCGCGCGCAGTTGCCTGATCTGTTCGCCATGTTCGATGGTAAAGGCCATGCAGATGTCGAGCAGGGCGCGCATGGACGCGTAGCGGTCGGCAAACGGTTTCAGCATGTGCGTTTCCGGCATGAAACCGATGACGTGATGCAAGGCCGCAAAACCCGTCGAGAAACGGGGCACTTCGAGGAATTCGGCGATGCCGTGGTCCGGGCTATCCTTGACGGGGTTCACATAAGGGCAGGTGGGCCAGCCGGCTTGTTCCATCTGCGCAAAGATGTGCGGCAGCATGGTGTCTTGCAGGAAGGGGCCGAGGCCATTGCCCAGCTTATCCGTCTGCGTGTGGATCAGGGTCATCGTGTACGGGTAGTCGGCGCCGTTCGACGTGTGGGTGTCGACCATCACGTCCGGGTCCCAGCTGGACAGCAGGCGGTTGAACACTTGCGCGTTCAGGCTGTCGCACTTGATGAAATCGCGGTTCAAGTCCAGGTGGCGGCTATTGCCGCGGAAACCGAATTGCTCCGGGCCATCCTGGTTTACGCGCGACGTGTTGGCGCGGTTCAGGCTGCCATCGACGTTGTAGATCGGAATGAACAGCAGCACGGTGCTGCCCAGCGCCGCCAGGCGTTCCGGCTGCGTGCACAGGTCGCGCACGATGGCCATGCAGGCGTCGATGCCTTCCGGTTCGCCCGGATGGATACCGTTGTTGTTGAAGAACACGGTGCGGCCCGCGCGTTTGATCTGTTCGCGGTCGAATACGCCGTCCGCGCTGATGACGCCAGCGTGGATGGGCACGCCCGAATCGGACAGGCCGATCTGTTCGAAGTGCAGCACTTGCGGGTAGCGTGCGGCGAGATCTTGATAGAAGGTGATGCATTCCAGCCAGGTCGTGGTCTGGTTGTGGTTACCGAGTTCGTAGGTCGTGCGCAAGTCTGGTGGCATAGCGGTCTGAGTCTGGGAGGGGGAAGGCGCGCTGGGTAAGTACGCCCGCTAGGGGCCAATTGTAGCACCGGCGTCGGCGCCTTGAGGCGCGGCAGATGGGCCGGGCCGCACTTGTGTTATGAATACGTTTCACGCGCAAGGGAGGCGGCATGGGCAAGGCAGTGTTGGCAGCGCTGGTGTGGTGGGCTTGCCTGGCGGCACAGGCGGCGCCGTTGCGCTTGCCTGCGAGCAAGGAACCGGTGGTGCAGGGCGGCTCCGTGACCGCCGCCGCACAGGGCGCGCTGATACGATACCGGGGCTGGCTGCTGGCCGTCGATGGCGCCGTATCGGAGGAGCGGCCCGACGTCTTGCTGACGTCGGCGGAGGCGGGGCAGGCGCCGCAGTTGCGGGTCGGCGCGACGCAGCGTGTCTTGCCCGTATGGTCGGCTTGCGAGCTCGTCAAGGGCAGCACGCGCCTGCGCATCACGGCGCTGCCGGGGCCGGATGAGGTGGCCGCGCTGCTGCTGGACTTTGGCGACGGCGATTACCGCATCGTGATTCCCGCCGCGCGCATCGCCCGGCAAGCCTATCCGCTGCTGGCGCAGCGCTTTCCCGGCGCCGACCTGGCCTTGCTGCTGCAGGAGGGCCGGAGGGTCATGTTGCCGCTGGGAAGCGGCAGCGCGCAAGTATTTGGCGAGGAGCAAGCCGTGCCTTACCGCTTTAGCAAAGTAAAACGTTAGGCAAAAAAAAAAGCCACTCCCGCAGGAGTGGCTCAGGGAACAACCGCCCGTTGCCGGGCTTATTAGTTGTTGTTATCCGCGAATTACTCGGCGCCCATTTCTTTCAGCAGGTTGTCTGCGTGGTCGATGTGTTTCATGTTCCACAGCATGTAGCGCAGGTCGACCTGGATCGAACGGGTGTTGGCCTTGTTGTAGTCCCAGTCGGAAATGATCGAGTCCAAGGTGCCGTCGAATGCCAGGCCGATGAATTCGCCTTTTGCGTTCAGGGCAGCCGAACCGGAGTTGCCGCCGGTGATGTCCAGGGTGGCCAGGTAGTCGACCGGCACGGTTTTCAGCTTCGGATCGACGAATTTGCCGAAGTCCTTGGCCTTGATCGCGGCCAGTTGTTTCGCCGGCGCATTGAACTCGCCTTCGCCCGTGGCTTTGGCGGCGACGCCATTGACGGTGGTGAAGGCGGTCCAGGTGGTGCCGTCGGCGCCATGGTCACGGCCGGCAACACGGCCGAACGTCACGCGCAGGGTGCTGTTGGCGTCAGGATAGACGGCTTGGCCCTTGCTCTTCATGAAGGCGATTTTTGCTTTCATGTAGTTGGCGTAGGCTTGCTGGATCTTGCCGGCCAGTTCTTCGTCTTCCGCTTCGTTTTTCAGCGAATCCGGGTACATGGCGACGGCGGCCTGGATGAAGCTGTCCTTGCTGGCCTGGAATTCGGCTGGCGTGCGTTTCAACCATGCCGCGCGTTCTTCCTTGTCGGCCAGCTTGCTGCCCGCATACAGTTTGTCCAGGGCGGCGGCCAGATCGGCTTGCGACATGCCATCCTTGATGCCGATGGCGGCGTCGAAGCTGGCACGGCGCTGTGCGGCTGGTTGCGCGGCGTACTTGGTCAGGCTGTTCAGTACCAGCGCCTTGTCGACTTTTTCATCGTAGGTGCGCTCGACCGACGTGATGCTCGACGACAGACGTGGCAAATCGCGCGTCTGGTAGCCGGACTTGCGTTCCGTATCGGCCTTGGTGCCTTCGTTCGACAAACGGTACAGGCTGCGTGCAGTGCTCAGCAGGCGTGGCTGCGCATAGCTGAGGAAGAAATCGCGCTTGGTGTCGGCATCGCGCTCGGCGATCAGCTTTTCCACTTGCTCGATGTCGCCGGCAAATTCCGCCTTGCGGGCAGGATTGGCGTTGACCCAGGTTTTCAGGGCTTCGTGTTCCGTCGTCTTGCGCGCCAGGAAGTCGCTGCCGGCGTACGAGTCCAGCATGCCTTGGCGGTTCTTGTAGTAATTGTTCACGCCGGCAACCTGGCCCGCGTATTTCAGGGCAACGTCCTTGTTATCCTTGGTTTCGCGCGCGATGATGGCCAGGGTTTCGCCCGACGCTTTCACGAAGGCCGGGTAGTTCCAGTCAAACGTGAACGCCACTTCCGATGGCAGGCGGTGACGGTTGGTGCGGCCCGGGTAGCCCAGCGCCATGACGAAATCGCCTTCTTTCAAGCCATCCTTGGCCAGTTTCAGCACGTGTTTTGGCTGGTACGGCACGTTGTCCTTGCTGAAGTCGGCAGCTTTGCCGTCTTTGCTGACGTAGGCGCGGTAGAAACCGTAGTCGCCCGTGTGACGCGGCCACATCCAGTTGTCGGTGTCGCCGCCGAATTTACCCACGCCCGCTGGTGGCGCGTGCACCAGGCGCACGTCGCGGATTTCCAGTTGCTTGATCAGGTAAAACTCGAGGCCGCCGTAGTAGCTCGACACGGTGCAGCGGAAACCCGCTTCTTTTTCGCATTCTGCAACCAGTTTCTTCTGGTTTTTCTCGATCGCGTCGATGCGTGCCTTGCCTTGCAGCTTGGCCACGTCGGCGCTGATGATCTTGTCGCTGACATTGGTCACGGCCGAGGTGACGAAGATGCGGCTGCCCGGGGCGGCCGGCAATTCTTCAGCGAAGGTCTTGGCCAGGAAACCGTTGGCCAGCAAATCGCGCTCCTTGGTCGAATTGACCGCCACGCTGTTGTAGACGCAATGGTGGTTGGTGGCAACCAGGCCTTGCGGCGAGACGAACGACGCCGAGCAGCCGCCCAGGCTGACGATGGCGCCCATCGGGAATTCGGTCAGTTTGGTCAGGGTGGTCGGATCGAGTTTCAGTCCGGCGGCTTTCAGTTCCTTGGCTACTTGTGGCAGCTGTTGGGGCATCCACATGCCTTCGTCGGCGTGTGCGAAGTTGCTCAGGATGGCGAGCGCGATGAGAGATTTTTTCATTCGAGTTCTGTTCTTTTACATTGTAGGGAAGTCGGAATCAGCGGAGTACCCGCTGATTGTGCAGCGGGCGACATAGAGTATCCGTATCGAACCCGCACTAGTCAATCACATTTTCCGGAGGGTATGTTCATACGTGGTTGCTTGAACGACATGATTTTAGGTGGCGCAGGGGCAGGAACCGGCCGCCAACGCGCATTTTTCCGTGCGGCCGCTGTGGTATTGTCCATACGTGTCCTAGCGGCAATGAAAAATGGCCGGGCGCTTGCGCGGCCCGGCCACTTGCTGATGCGCAGCTGTTTGCCTGCTTAGCGTATTTTGCCGCGGCGTAAAAGATTGACGATGCCCAGCAGGATGACGGCGCCGAGGAATGAGACCAGCAGCGAAGCCAGACTGAAATTGTCGCTATTGATGGTGCCCGTGCCGAACAGGGGCGCCAGCAGCCAGCCGCCCAGGAAGGCGCCAACGATGCCGACGACGATATTGAGGAAGATGCCCTGTTGTGCATTGGTTTTCATGACCATGCTGGCCAGCCAGCCGATGACGCCGCCAATAACGATCCAGATAATGAAATTCATGTGGTCCTCCGCGGTGGATAAGTGGGTGTGTCATGTCAGAACAACATCATGCCAATCGATAGTGATGCCGCACGATAGAAAAGTCCAGCGGATTCTCGTCGTGCATGCAAAAGCCCGCCTGGCTGCGGGCAGCGAGGCGGGCTTGTCCTGCGGAAAGGCGGTGTTTAATCGGCCTTGATCGCTTCGACCTGGATGGCCAGCTTGACTTCCGGCGAGAACGCCGGCATGCCGTAGTTCAAGCCAAAGTCGCTGCGCTTGAATTCCGCCGTGGCGTCGGCGCCGCACACTTCGCGCTTGTAGCGCGGGTGCATGATGCACTTGAACTTGCTCACATTCAGCTTGACGGGCTTGGTCACGCCCAGCAAGGTCAGTTCGCCATCGACTTCCACCAACTGCTCGCCGTTGAACTTGAGCGAGGTACTTTTGTAGGTGATTTGCGGAAATTTCTCGACGTTGAACATGTCCGCTTTTTTCGCGTGCGTGTTCATGGCATCGAGACCGAAATCGATCGAATCGGCATCGATGACGAGGTCCAGGCTGCCCGTCTTGGCGACGCGGTCCAGGGCGACCGTCCCCTTGGTCTTGTTGAACTTGCCGCGCCACACCGACATGCCCATGTGATCGGCTTCAAAGCTGGGGAAGGTGTGCGTCGGGTCGAGGTTGTAGGTGTCGGTAGCGGCCATGGCCGAACCCGCGCCAGCAGCTGCCAGCACGGCGATCATCAAGTGCGAAAGTTTCATGCAGATCCTAAAGTTGAACAGGTTGTGGAGTTGTTTTTGGTAACGCCTGAAAAACGTTCAGGACAAGGCGCCTTGCCGAAGGCAGTACGAATAGTACGACGAGGCAAGAGCAACGCAGCCATGGACGTTTTCTCAGGTGTTACTGAGCAGCGACGTGGAATTTGATCGTGACCTCGTCGGCAACCATGCTCGTGTCTTTCCACTCGCCTTCGCCGATGTTGTAGGTCAGGCGCTTGATCGGCAGGGCGCCGTCAAACGCGTATTTGCCGCCGTCGGCTTTTACCGCCAGGGGGAAGGTCACGTCGGTGGTCTTGCCTTTGATGCTCAGCTTGCCGGTGACCGTCAGCTTGCCCGCGCCGGCGGCCTTGATGCTGCTCGAGACAAAGGTGGCTTTCGGGAACTGGGCCGAGTTGAACCATTCTTTCTTCGCCACTTCCTTGTTGTACTCGGGGTCGCCGATATCGATGCTGGCGGTCTCGATTTCCACCGACGCTTTCGAGGCATCCGGCGTGGCCGGGTTGTAATCGATGGCGATATTGAATTTCTTGAACTTCGCTTCCACGGGCACGTTCATTTGCTTGAACACGGCCGACACGCTGGTCTTGGCGGGGTCGACTTTCAGCAGGGTGGCGGCGGTGGCGGCCACGGACAGGCCCAGCAGGGAAGCGAGGACGATGCGTTGGGTGGTTTTCATCTTGTTTTTTTCCTGTAGTTTCAGTGAGCAAGGGGACGTCGATGTCAGGGCAGCATGCGCTTGAGGACGCCATCACGGTCGATGAACTGGTGCTTCAGCGCCGCCAGCACATGGGCGGCCACGGCGGCTGCCATCGTCATGTTCAGAACATAATGAATCTCTTTTAAAAGCGGCTTAAGTTCCGGATTCGGCGCCATGAGGACGGGCAGCTGGAACAGGCCCAGGTAGACCACCGGCACGCCGGCGGCCAGGGTGTACAGGTAACCGGAGATGGGTACGGCGAAGATCAGGATGTACAGCAGCACGTGCATGGCGTCGGCCGCCTTCTTTTGCCAGGCAACCATGCTGGCCGGGTGCGGCGGCGGCACGTTGGCCTTGCGCCACAGCAGGCGGATGGCGGCGATGGCCAGCACGGTCACGCCCAGCCATTTGTGCCAGGAGAAATATTTGAGCTTGGTGGGCGTCAGGCCGGGAATATCCGTCATGACCAGGCCCATGACGAAGGCGCTGATGATCAGCAGGGCGGTCAGCCAGTGCAGGATGATGGCGGTGGTGGTGTAGCGTTGCATCGATGGCTTTCTTGAATGTAGTACGTATTAGGACTAATTCGGCCTAATATACCAAAGAAAATCAAATTGCGCTGCGTGCTGGAGATTCTACAAGAAAGATTGCCGGAAAAACCGCGGGGCGGGCAGCATTTGTGTGCTGGCCGCCCCGCGGGAGTGGGATCGGACGATCCCCATGTGAAAACTGCTTAGATGGCTTTGGCCAATTGCGCCGCGATACCGATGTAGTTGCCCGGCGTCATGGTCAGCAGCACGTCCTTGGCATCCTGCGGAATGGCCAGGCCATTGACGAAGGTTTGCAGCGCTTCCTTCGAGATGCCCTTGCCGCGCGTCAGCTCTTTCAGCTGCTCGTACGGGTTTTCGATGCCATAGCGGCGCATCACGGTTTGTACGGGTTCGGCCAGCACTTCCCAGGTCGCGTCCAGGTCTTGCGCCAGGCGCGCGTGGTTCACTTCCAGCTTGTTCAGGCCGCGCAGGCAGCTGTCATACGCCAGCAAGGTGTAGCCGAGGCCCACGCCAATGTTGCGCAGCACGGTCGAATCGGTCAAATCGCGCTGCATGCGCGAGACGGGCAGTTTTTCCGACAGGTGCTTGAGCACGGCGTTGGCCAGGCCCAGGTTGCCTTCCGAGTTTTCGAAGTCGATGGGGTTGACCTTGTGCGGCATCGTCGACGAGCCGATTTCGCCCGCTTTCAGTTTCTGCTTGAAGTAGCCCAGCGAGACGTACGTCCAGATGTCGCGGTTCAGGTCCAGCAGGATCGTGTTGGCGCGCGCGAAGGCGTCGAACAGTTCGGCCATGTAGTCGTGCGGTTCGATCTGGATCGTGTATGGGTTGAAGACCAGGCCCAGGCGCTGTTCGATGACGGCCTGCGAGAATGCGGGCCAGTCGAAGCCGGGATAGGCCGACAGGTGGGCGTTGTAGTTGCCGACGGCGCCATTCATCTTGCCGAGGATTTCCACTTGCGCGATGCGCTTCACGGCGCGCTGCAGGCGGGCCACGACGTTGGCGAATTCCTTGCCCAGGGTGGTCGGGCTGGCCGTCTGGCCGTGCGTGCGCGACAGCATCGGCACATCGGCGTTATCGTGCGCGATCTGCGTCAGCTTGGCTACCAGGCCGTTCAATGCCGGTAGCATCACGCCGTCGCGCGCGGCCTTGAGCATCATGCCGTGCGAGGTGTTGTTGATGTCTTCCGAGGTGCAGGCGAAATGGATGAATTCCGACGCCGCCACCAGTTCCGGCACGTCCGCCACTTGTTCCTTCAGCCAGTACTCGACGGCCTTGACGTCATGGTTGGTGACCGCTTCGATGGCCTTGATGCGAGCCGCGTCGGCTTCCGAGAAGTCGGCCGCCATCTTGTCGAGCAGGGCGCTCGCTTCGGCCGAGAACGGCTTGATTTCGGCGAAACCGGCTTGCGACAGCGCCTGCAGCCAGGAGATTTCCACTTTCACGCGGTGGTGCATGAAACCGGCTTCGGACAGGATCGGGCGCAGCAGATCGGTCTTGCTGGCGTAGCGGCCATCGAGCGGAGACAGGGCCGACAGCGTGGAATACGGAGTAGTAGAAGTCATGAGAGCGGACGCAAGTTAAAGAAACGGTTGGCGTGTGGCGCGCGGGGAGGGCAGGGCTATTGCAATACAGCAATACTGACGGCGCCACAGTAAAGGACGATTTTACCACCGCTGGCCGCTGGCCAGCCGTCCATCGGGCGCCGGCGCACCGCAATTTGGCTGAATCCGGCCCCGATGCGGCATGCCTGCCACACCATGGAGACGGCTGGGCGCGTGCCGCCAAACACCGCTGCCGCCGATGCTATACTGCTTGCTGATCCTTTACCTTAAAGTAGCTATGAAACTGATCGGTTCCCTCGCCAGCCCGTATGTCCGCAAAGCCCGTATCGTGCTGGCGGAAAAAAAGCTCGACTATGTCTTCGAGCTGGAAAACGTGTGGGTGCCGGAAACCCGCATCGCCCAGGCCAATCCCCTGGGCAAGGTGCCCTGCCTGGTGATGGAAGATGGCAGCACCTTGATCGACTCGAAAGTCATCGTCGAATACCTCGACACGCTCACGCCCGTCTGTAAACTGCTGCCGGCCGGCGGCAATGGCCGCGAACGGGCCGATATCAAGAACTGGGAAGCGCTGGCCGACGGCATCCTCGACGCGGGCGTGCTGGTGCGCCTGGAGCGCACGCAGCGCCCGCCCGAGCAGCAAAGCGCC
Organism: Janthinobacterium sp. GW823-FHT01H08; assembly: GCF_058797855.1. NCBI lineage: Bacteria > Pseudomonadati > Pseudomonadota > Betaproteobacteria > Burkholderiales > Oxalobacteraceae > Janthinobacterium > Janthinobacterium sp. GW823-FHT01H08. The sequence goes on along the minus strand of NZ_CM179504.1, from coordinate 6,006,797 downwards.
GCCTGGATAGAGCGCCAGCTGGACAAAGTCACGCTGGGCCTGGCGGCGCTCGAGGCGCGCCTGGGCGAGAGCGCGTATTGCGCCGGCAAGAACTACACCCTGGCCGACGTGGCCGTGGGTTGTACCCTGGGCTGGCTCAGCTTCCGCTTCCCGGAAATCGACTGGCGCGCGGATCACCCGGCGCTGGCGCGCCTGTTCGACAAACTGTCCGAGCGCCCATCGTTCAAGGACACCGCGCCGCAGTGAGCGCACGATGACCGGTTCCGACTCGAAGGCGCAGCAACGCCTGCAGATGGCCGATATCGCACGCCTGGCCGGCGTGTCCACGTCGACCGTGTCGCGCGCGCTAAGCGGCAGTTCGCTGGTCAATGAAGAGACGCGCGCGCGCGTCATCGCGCTGGCCCGTTCGCTCAAGTATTCCATCAATATCGGCGCGCAAAACCTGCGCCTGAAACAGAACCGCACGGTGGGCGTGGTGGTGCCGTATGACGCTGCCACGCGCCAGCACCTGTCCGATCCTTTTTTCCTCAGCATGCTGGGCAGCCTGGCCGATGCGCTGACGGAGCAGGGCTTCGATATGCTCATTTCACGCGTCGATGCCGAAACGCTCGACGCGGCGGCCCAGTCCTTCGATAGCGGCCGCGTGATCGGCATCATCCTGATCGGCCAGTGGCGCCACCATGAACAACTGAACCAGCTGGCCGCGCGCCAGGTGCCCATCGTCGTGTGGGGCGCGCAATTGCCGCAGCAGCTGTATTGCACCGTCGGCGGCGATAACGTCGCCGGCGGCAGACTGGCCACGGAACACTTGCTGGCGGCGGGGCGCCGGCGCATCGCCTTCTTTGGCGACGCCAAGCTGCCCGAAGTGGCGCAGCGCCACCAGGGCTATGCGCAGGCGCTGGCCGCGCAAGGGCTGGCGCCCGACCCGCAACTGTACGTGGCCGGCTCCTTCCTGCCGCAGGGCGGCGCGACGGACGTGCAGGAACTGCTGGACCGCCAGTTGCCGTTCGACGCCATCTTTGCCTGCAGCGACTTGCTGGCCATGAGCGCCATCAACGCCCTGCGCGCGCGCGGCGTGGCCGTACCGGAACAGGTGGCCGTGGTCGGCTACGACGATATCGAACTGGCCGCGTATTTCCATCCGCCGCTGACCACCGTGCGCCAGCCGATCCGCACCGCCGGGCGCGCGCTGGTGGCTTCGCTGCTGGCGCTGGTCGACGGCGCGCCTGCGCCATCCCGCCAATTGCCAACTGAGCTGATCGTACGCGCCTCGGGCCGCTGAAGCGTGCCGCAAGTGATTGCAACCGATTGCAATAATTTCTAATTTCCTCTTTTATTTTCATGCTGCGCCGCAGCATGAAAAACGCTGGATTCACGTCCGATCCTGCGTTATTCCCTCTGTGTCGCCCGTAGTTTTCTCTTAAAAACAACAACATTCCCATGTTGCAGCGCTAGATTGCAATCGATTGCAATAAATTCTTATTCGTTGAATAATGACGTACCGGCCCAGGCAGCGCGCCACGGCATGCGGCAGCCAGGACTCATAACAAGCCGATACCTCGACGTATCGGCATACAACACTGGAGACAAGATGAAGACACGTACTGCTCAACGCGGCGGCATGGCCGCAGCCGTCGCCCTGGCCATGCTGCAACTGGGCGCCGCCCAGGCGCAATCGGCAAGCGACATCGCCAGCGCCGCCACTGCCGATGGCCTGAACCTGGAACGCATCGTGGTCACGGGCACCACCGGCGGCACGTCCAAAATGAAATCGAGCAATTCCGTCAGCAGCATGGAACTCGACACCATCCTGCACAATGCACCGACCAGCGCCGCCGAAGTCCTGCGCTCGGTGCCGGGCTTGCGGGCCGAGTCCTCGGGCGGCGAAGGCAATGCCAACATCACCGTGCGCGGCCTGCCCATTTCCGCCGGCGGCGCGCGCTATGTGCAGATCCAGGAAGACGGCTTGCCCGTGCTGCAGTTCGGCGACTTCAACTTCACCACGCCCGACAGCTTCGTCAAGATCGATTCCACGCTCGACCACCTGGAAGTGGTGCGCGGCGGTTCGGCCTCCACCCTGGCCACCAATTCGCCGGGCGGCATCATCAATTTCATCAGCAAGAACGGCAAGGAGAAGGGCGGCAGCGTGGCCATCAGCCGCGGCCTGGGCTACGACCAGACGAGGGTCGACTTCGATTATGGCGCGCCGGTGTCGGAGCGCACGCGCTTCTTCATCGGCGGCTCCTGGCGCACGGGCGAAGGCATCCGCCACAGCGGCGTCAACAGCGAAAAGGGCGGTCAGATCCGCGGCAATGTCACGCATGAATTCGACAGCGGCTTTGTGCGCCTGTCGTTCAAGCACCTCGACGACCAGTCGCCCACGGCCTTGCCGGTGCCGGTCAGCGTGCGCGATGGCCGCATCGGGGAAATCGCCGGCATCGATCCGCGCAAGGCCAGCTTCTATTCGCCGTACTGGGTGCCCGACATGGTGCTGAACAAGGATAACCAGCGCGTGGCCACCCGCGTCAACGACGGCTTGCACGTCAAAAGCGATACCGTGGGCCTGGAGGCATCGTTCAAGCTGGGGCAGGGCTGGAGCGTGAGCGAAAACTTCCGCTACGCCGACAATTCGGGGCGCTTCATCGGCGTGTTCCCGTCGAATAACGGCAGCGACGGCAGCTATGTGTTTGCCAGCGGCCCGAACCAGGGCAAGCCCTACACGGGCCGCGCGTTTTCCGCCGTGGTGTTCAATACCTCGATCGACGACGCCAGCAATACTCTGAGCGATACCAAGCTGGCCAGGACGTTCGTGCTCGACAGCGGCAAGCTGACCACCACGGCCGGCCTGTACCTGTCGCAGCAAAAGCTGGGCCTGACCTGGAACTTCAATGAATACCTGATGCAGGCCACGGGCGACCAGCCGGCGCTGCTGCAAACGGCCAGCAGCACGCCCGGCTACATCGGCCCGGCCTTCGGCGCCTGCTGTTCGCGCGCCGTCGACATGGAGTACCGCACGACCTCGCCCTACCTGAATCTGGCCTGGGAAAGCGGCGCGCTGAACCTCGACGGCGGCCTGCGGCGAGACCGCCAGCATGCCAGCGGCACGGCCAATATCGCCACCGGCGCGCAAGCCTATCTGCCGTCGACGGTGCAGCAGGTCGACTACACCCTGGGCCACACGTCGTACTCGCTGGGCGCGAACTACAAGCTGCAAGCCAGCCTGGCCGTGTTTGCCCGCGTCAGCGAAGGCGTGGCTTTCAATGCCGACCGCATCCTGTTCGGCACGCCGTTGGATGGCAGCGTGCCGGTGGCCATCAACACCGTGCGCCAGCTCGAAGGCGGCGTGAAATGGCGCCAGGGTCCCCTGAGCACCTTTGTCACCGTATTCCAGGCCAAGACCAGGGAAAGCAATTACGAAGCGACCACCCAGCTGCGCACGGCCAACAGCTATGAAGCGAAGGGCGTGGAACTGGAAGCGGCCTACAGCGCCGGCGACTTTCGCATCAATGGCGGCCTGACGTTCACGGATGCCGAGATCACGGGCACGGCGGCGGCCGACGTGGCGCTGATCGGCAATACGCCGCGGCGCCAGGCGCGCGTCGTGTACCAGATCGCGCCCACCTATGAATGGGGAGCCGCCACCCTGGGCGCGAGCCTGGTCGGCACGGGCAAGTCATGGGGCGACGATGCGCACACGATCACCTTGCCCGCCTACCAGGTGCTCAACGCCTTCGTCAATTACCAGCTTACGCCGCAAATGCAGGTGGCGCTGACGGCGAACAATCTGCTCAACAAGATCGGCTATACGGAAGTCGAGGGCGATGGCCATGCGGCCCGCTCGATCACCGGGCGCGCCGTCAAGGTCAGCCTGAAATACGCATTTTAAGCAAGGATAGGATTCATGATGTCGATACGCAGCCCCCTGGCGCGCCTGCTGGCGCCGCTCCCCACGCACTTGCGCGCCGATGCGGCGCGCCGCTATGCGCGCCAGGAGGCGGTCTTGCTCGACCGCCTGGGCAGCCTGTATGGCCAGCGGCCTGATTTCCTGCCCTGGCTGGGCGATCTGATGGAAAGCGTGGGGCGGCTGTATGCGGCGCGCGCGCCGGCGCTGCTGCGCCAGGATGCGCAGCGCGAAGAACAGCCGGACTGGTTTGCCAGCCAGTCCATGCTGGGCTACAGCGCCTACGTGCAGCGCTTCGGCGGCAACCTGCAGGGCGTGGCGGCGCGCATCGGCCACCTGCGCGAACTGGGCGTGACGTATCTGCACCTGCTGCCGTTCTTGCGTGCGCGGGCCGGCGAAAGCGATGGCGGTTTTGCCGTCGCCAGCTTCGAGGAAGTCGACCCCGCCCTGGGCAGCAATGCCGACTTGCTGACATTGACGGCGCAACTGCGCGCGGCCGGCATCAGCCTGTGCTCGGACCTGATCCTCAATCATGTGGCCGACGACCATGCGTGGGCGCTGGGCGCCAAGGCGGGCGACCCGCTGCTGTGCGATTTTTTCCACACCTATCCCGACCGCGTGCAGCCGGACCGCTACGAGCGCACCGTGGGCCAGGTCTTTCCACAGGCGGCGCCCGGTAATTTTACATTCGTGCCGGAGCTGCAGCGCTGGGTCTGGACCACGTTCTATCCCTACCAGTGGGATTTGAACTACGCCAATCCGGCCGTCTTCGCGGCCATGGCCGGCGCCATGCTGGGCCTGGCCAACAAGGGCATCGAAGTGTTCCGCCTCGATTCGACGGCCTTCCTGTGGAAGCGCGACGGCACGGACTGCATGAACCAGCCCGAAGCCCACAGCCTGCTGCAAGCCCTGCGGGCGCTTGCCGCCATCGTCGCGCCCGGTGTGCTGCTCAAGGCCGAAGCCATCGTGCCCACGCCCAAGCTGCCCGCCTACTTTGGCAGCGATGCGGCGCCCGAGTGCCATATCGCCTATCACAGCAGCCTGATGGCCGCCGGCTGGGGCGCGCTGGCGGAGGAAAGCACGGACTTGCTGCAGCAGGTGATCGCCGCCACGCCGCCGCTGCCGCCGGCCGCAAGCTGGCTCAGTTATGTGCGCTGCCACGACGACATCGGCTGGAACGTGCTGCTCAATGAGGCGAGCGCGAACGGGCCGGCGCGCCTGGCGCGCATCGCGCAGTTCTTTGCCGGCGCCACCGGCAGCTATGCGCGCGGCGCCGCCTTCCAGAGCAGCAGCGCCGACAAGGCGCATGGCAGCAACGGCATGGCCGCCTCGCTGGCCGGACTGGAAAGCGCCGTCACGGTGCAGGAGCAGGAATACGCGTTGCGGCGCCTGCTGCTGCTGCATGGCCTGGCATTGAGCTTTGGCGCCTTGCCCGTGCTGTACATGGGCGATGAACTGGGCATGACAAACGATCGCAGCTACACGCAGCGGGCCGACAGGGCGATGGACAGCCGCTGGCTGCAGCGTCCCGCGTTCGACGACAGCCTGCTGGCATGGCGCCACGATGGCGTGAGCGCCAGCGGCCGGCTGTACCTGGCGCTGCGCCAGCTGATCGACGTACGCGGGCGCTTGCCGGCCCTGGCCGCCGCCGCGCCGCGCAGCGTGCTGTGCGCCGACACGCCGGCCGTGCTGGCGCTGCTGCGCGGCGACGGATTTCTCAACCTGAGCAACTTCAGCGGGGCCAGCCAGCGTTTCACTTTGCCCGCGGGCGAATGGCGCAACAGCCTCGATGGCAGCGTGCTGGCCGGCACGGTAGGCCTGCAGCCATGGCATATGCTGTGGCTGGAGCGGGAGCAAGATCGGGAGCCAGCATGAGCGACGCCAGCGCGCACCGTCCGCATCTGTCGTTCTGGCAGATCGTCAACATGAACGTCGGATTTTTCGGCATCCAGTTCAGTTTTGGGCTGCAGCAAAGCAGCATGAGCCCCATCTATAAATACCTGGGCGCCGATGAGGCGAGCCTGCCGTACCTGTGGCTGGCCGGACCCATGACGGGGCTGCTCGTGCAACCGCTGATCGGCGCGATGAGCGACCGCACGGTGACGCGCTGGGGACGCCGCACGCCCTATTTTCTGATCGGCGCCATCCTGTGCAGCCTGGGCCTGCTGGCCATGCCGTTCAGTCCCACCCTGTGGATGGCCGCCAGCCTGCTGTGGATACTCGATGCGGCCAACAATGTGACGATGGAGCCGTACCGCGCCTTTGTCAGCGACAAGCTCGACAAGAAGCAGCATTCGCTGGGTTTTCTCACGCAAAGCGCGTTTACGGGGCTGGGGCAAACGCTGGCCTATCTGACGCCGTCGCTGCTGGTCATGCTGGGCATGAACAAGGATGCCGTCAATGGCAGCCATATTCCGCACATCGTCATCGCCGCCTTCCTGATCGGCGCCGTGTTCTCGCTCGCCTCGGTGCTGTGGACCCTGAAGACGACGCCGGAAAATCCGCTTACGGCCGCCGAACTGGCGGCCATCCGCAGCCGCCCGCCGGGCTGGCGCCACACGCTGGCCGATATCGGCGCGGCCCTGCGCGACATGCCGCCGACGATGAAGCAGCTGGCCCTCGTCAATCTGTTCCAGTGGTACGCCATGTTCTGCTACTGGCAGTACATTGCCCTGTCGCTGTCGGCGACCCTGTTTCACACGACGGACCCCGCGTCGCAAGGCTTTCGCGACGCGGGCCTGCTGAACGGGCAGGTGGGCGCCTTCTACAATTTCGTGGCCTTTGTCGCCGCCTTTGCGCTGGTGCCGTTCACGCGCCGCTTCGGCCCCAAGCGCATGCACAGCCTGTGCCTGTGCGCGGCCGGCGTGGGCATGCTGAGCATCCCGCTGATCCACAGTCCGGCGCTGCTGTTGCTGCCCATGCTGGGCGTGGGCCTGGCCTGGGCCAGCATCATGGGCAATCCCTACATCATGCTGGCCGGCTGCATTCCGCCCGAGCGTACGGGCGTCTACATGGGCATTTTTAATATGTTCATCGTCATTCCGATGATCATCCAGATATTCACCTTGCCCCTGTATTACCGCAGCTGGCTGGGCGGCAATCCGGAGAACGTCATCCGGCTGGCCGGCGCCCTGCTGCTGTGCGCGGCGGTGGCGGTGCTGTTCGTCAAGCTGCGCCCGCCGCAGGCCACAAAGACTTGAGGACGGACGTAAAAAAACCGGCTCTGCCGGTTTTTTTATCTGCCTCGAAGAGCAATTACTCCTCAATCGCCATCTGACTTTGCAGGTAATTCTGAATGCCGACCTTGGCGATCAGGTCGATCTGCGTTTCGAGCCAGTCGATATGCTCTTCCGTGTCTTCCAGGATCATCAGGAACAGGTCGCGCGAGACGTAGTCGCCCGCTTTTTCGCTGATGGCGATGCCTTCCTTGACGGTGGCGTGCGCGGCGCGTTCCAGCTTCAGGTCGCATTCCAGCATTTCCGGCGTGTTCTCGCCGATCAGCAGCTTGTGCAGCGCTTGCAGGTTCGGCAGGCCGTCGAGCATCAGGATGCGGTCGATCAGCTTGTCGGCGTGTTTCATTTCGCCGATCGATTCTTCGTATTCCTTCTTGCCCAGCTTTTCCAGGCCCCAGTGCTTGTACATGCGCGCATGCAGGAAGTATTGGTTGATGGCCGACAGTTCGTTGGTGAGCTGTGCATTGAGCATGCGGATGACTTCTTTATCGCCCTTCATGGCATTTCCTTTGTTCTGTGTCGCGTTCGATGATGAAACCGCAGGCTGCTGGCGTTCACGGCCGGGTGGCGCAGGGCTGCCTGGTGGCGCGCAGGTTGCCGGTTTCGCTATGCCCGCATGATAGCGCAAAATATGGGCGGTTTTCGGTGCTAAACGGCATTTTTCCGTCTTTTTAACGTAAATATCGTGCGAATAAAACCCATTCTCAAGTGGATTGCCCACTTGCGCCGTTTTTTATTTGTTAAGGAAAATGAAGGCCATTCTCATTCGCGTTTCTGGCCCGCTTTTGGCGCTGCCGGATCGCGTGCCTGACCGCGCTGAACAGGCGGGAAATGTTGGGCCATTCTTGCTTTTGTGGCTTCTTGGCCGCTGCCGGCGATGCGATAATCAGGCAGCGATATTTACTGAAAAAAGGATAGCAAGATGATGCTGCATATACCCGGCGTGCTGACGCCGGAACAGGTGACGCAGTTTCGCCAGCGCCTGGCGCAGACGGACTGGGTCGACGGGCGCGCCAGCGTCGGGGCGCAAGGCGCGCAAGTCAAGCGCAACCGCCAGCTGGCCGAAGGGTCGCCGCTGGCGCTGGAGCTGGGCGAGATCGTCAGCCGCGCGCTGATGGCCAATCCCCTGTTCTTTGCCGCCGTGCTGCCGCTGCGCATCCTGCCGCCCTTCTTCAACAGCTATGCGGGCGGCGAGCACTATGGGCTGCATATCGACGGCGCCATCCGCACGCCGAAAAACGGCATGCAGTCGATGCGCGCCGACGTCTCGTCGACCGTGTTCTTGAGCGAGCCGGACGAGTACGAGGGCGGCGAGCTGGTGGTGGTCGATGCGTATGGCACGCATGAAGTGAAACTGCCGGCCGGCGACGTGATCGTGTATCCGTCGAGCAGCGTGCATCAGGTGCTGCCCGTCACCAGCGGCGAGCGCATCTGCTCTTTCCTGTGGACGCAAAGCATGGTGCGCGAGGACTGGAAGCGCAGCATGCTGTTCGAGCTCGATCAGAACATCCAGAGCGTGCGCGCAGAACACGGCGATTCGCCGGCCACCGTGGGACTGACGGGGCATTATCACAATCTGCTGCGCATGTGGGCGGAGATGTAAGGCTGGGGTCAGACCCCCGGTGAAGTTGGCGCTGAACCTTGCGTTGGCGGTGTTGAGGGTCTGACCCCATAGCGGGCAAAAAAAAGTCTGCCTGGCCCGGGGATGTAGGCTGGCAGACTGAAACAAGCAAATCGCTTGACTAAAAACGGGCGCAAAAAAGCAAGCAGGGCACAGGGTGCGATGCTTGCGGGCTGGCAGCGGCACTAGGGCCGCAGGAAGGCTAGCTCAGCTGGAAGGTCAGGGGGACAAGCACGTACACGGGGACGGGTTTGCCGTTTTCGATCATCGGCTTGAACAGCGCGCGCTGCGCGGCCTGGCGGCCTGCTTCATCGAGGTTCGTGTAGCCGGTCGATTTCTGGATCAGGATTTGCTCGGGCAAGCCCTTTTCATTGATCAGGATGCGCAGCACCACGGTGCCGCTTTCGCCCAGGCGGCGCGACAGATTCGGATAGATCAGCTGCGGCGCCTTGATGTATTCGACGCTGCTGACGGTGCGCGGCGTCGCTGGTGCCGGTGGCGTCGGCGACGGTGCGGCTGGCGCCGTCGGCGCGGCGGTGGCGACGGGCGCCGCTTCGGCGCGCGTCGGCTGCGGCGGCGTGATCGTCGGCTCGCTCGGCGCCACGGCGATCAGCGGCAGCGGCGGGATCACGGCGCGCGGCACGGGCGCGCTCAGTTCCACGGTTTTCGGTACGGACGGCGCCGGCGGTTTCGGTGGCGCCGGCGGGGCGATGATGCTGATGGTGGTGATGGTCGGCATGGCCGCCGTGACGACGCGGCTCAGCAGGCCGCTCTGGATGGCGTAAAAGCCGGCGATATGCAGGACGACGATGGCCATCAGCGGCGCGAATTTGTTGCGCTTCTTGTCGAAGTCGGCAAATTGCTGCACGGCCTGCACCGTTACGGGCGGGGGCATCATCGTCATGGCGTTCATCGCTTTCTTTAGTTTGTCAGTACAGCTCGCATCAATACGGTTTCTTGCAGCGCCACGGTGGCGTTCAGGTGATCGTTCAGCACTTCCCGCGCGCAGGTGTGGCATTTGCCGCAGCAGGTGGCCACGCCCAAGTCGCGGCGCAGTTCGGCCATGCTGGACAGGCCAAGATCGACGGCTTGACGGATTTCACGATCAGATATGTTGTTGCAGACACATACAATCATTGATACACCTTCTGGCTGGAGGATGAACACACACTAGTGCTTGAAAGCATTGTTGCTAGTGTTTTAATGAGAATCATTATCATTACGTTTCATTGTCGCGCAAAGTGCAGGACAATGCAAGCGATTTTGATCAAGTGTGCGGCAGTTGGCGGCCTGGCGCGGCAGCTTGATCTGCGCTTTGCGCGCATGGCGCAGCCCTTGGCAGGGGCGGCTCTCCGGGCTAAATAAAAACAATTCGCATTCATGTTTATAATGCTGGTATTGTCTCGGACGGTCGCCGTCTGGACACATTGAAAGGCCGCTTGTCGGTAATGCGCAACAGTTGCGTTTTACCTCACAACATCAGGGCATGCGCCAGGCGCAGCAGTCTGTCCCCGGTGTTCTTAATTTGAACGGAATTTGCTCATGACTCTAGTTCCACCCCTGATGACGCTCGACGCGCTGGCAGTCGGCCAGAGCGGCACGGTGTTGCATATCACGCCCAACGCGGCAGGACAGACGGAAGACGGCGTCGACCTCGTCCGCCGGTTGATGGAGCTGGGATTCGTTCCCGGCGAACGAATCCGCATGCTCAAGCGCGGTATTCCTGGCGGCGATCCGCTGGCCATCAAGGTCGGCAATGCCACGTTCGCACTGCGCCGCTTCGAAGCGGCGCTGATCACGATTCAACCGCTGCTTCAACCGGAATAAATATGGGTGCCGTAGAAACTATCGTGGAAGCGGGCGCGCACAAGCCGCCGCACCAGCCACAAATCGCCTTGCTGGGCAATCCGAACTGCGGCAAGACGGCCCTGTTCAACCGTTTGACGGGCGCGCGCCAGAAAGTGGCGAACTACGCCGGCGTGACCATCGAGCGCAAGGAAGGCCATTTCACGTCGCCAAGCGGCAAGCCCGTGCGCGTGCTCGATTTGCCGGGCGCCTACAGCCTGTCGGCCACCACGCCAGACGAAGCTATCACGCGCGACGTGGTGGGCGGGCTGCGCCGCGGCGATCCACGACCGGACGCCATCATCTGCGTCGTCGATGCCACCAATTTGCGCCTGAACCTGCGCCTGGTGCTGGAAGTTAAGCGCCTGGGCCTGCCCATGCTGCTGGCGCTGAACATGACAGACGTGGCGCGCAAGCGCGGCATGCTGATCGACACGGCCAGGCTGTCGCAGGAACTGGGCATGCCCGTGGTGGAAACCGTCGCGGTGCAGCACGATGGCGAAAAAGCCTTGTTGGATGCCATCGACGCCATGCTGCCGCTGCCGGTGGTGGAGGCGAAACCGCTGGCGGCCATCGACGCCGTGACCGTCGAAGAAACGCAGCGCGAAGTGCGCCGCATCCTGGCCGCCGTCAGCAACGACACGCGCGACAGCGGCAACCTGACGGAAAAGATCGACGACGTGGTGCTGCATCCCGTCTTCGGCCCCATCATCCTGGCCGTGCTGATGTTCCTGATCTTTCAGGCCGTGTTTGCCTGGGCTGCCACGCCGATGGAAATGATCACGGACGGCGTGGGCCACCTGGGCGCCCTGCTGACGGCGAACATGCCCGATGGCCACCTGAAAAGCCTGCTGGTCGAAGGCATCATCGGCGGCGTCGGCAGCGTGCTGGTGTTCCTGCCGCAAATCCTGATCCTGTTCTTCTTCATCCTGAGCCTGGAAGACTGCGGCTACCTGCCGCGCGCGGCCTTTTTGCTGGACCGCCTGATGGGCGGCGTGGGCCTGTCGGGCCGCGCCTTCATCCCGCTGCTGTCGAGCTTTGCCTGCGCCATCCCCGGCGTGATGGCGGCGCGCACCATCCAGAATCCGCGCGACCGCCTCGTTACCATCATGATCGCGCCGCTGATGACGTGCTCGGCGCGCCTGCCCGTGTATGCGCTGATCATCGCCGCCTTCATTCCCCAGCGCCAGGTATGGGGCTATCTGAGCCTGCAAGGCCTGGTGCTGTTCGTGCTGTACTTCGCCGGCATCATCTCGGCCATGGCCGTGGCCTGGGTCATGAAGCGCAGCATGGGCGTGCGCGGCAACCAGCCGCTGCTGCTGGAACTGCCCGCGTACCACTGGCCGCATCTGCGCAACCTGGCCGTCAGCCTGTGGGAGCGCGCGAAGATCTTCCTCACGCGCGTCGGTACCATCATCCTGAGCCTGATGATCATCCTGTGGTTCCTCAGCACCTTCCCCGGCGCGCCGGACAACGCGATCCACCCGCCCATCTATTACAGCCTGGCCGGTATCCTGGGCCGCGGTCTGGAAGTGATCTTCGCGCCCATCGGCTTCAACTGGCAGATCTGCATCGCGCTGGTGCCGGGCATGGCGGCGCGCGAAGTGGCCGTCGGTGCCCTGGGCACCGTGTATGCGCTGTCGCAAACGGGCGACGCGCTGGCGTCCACCCTGGAACCGCTGATCGCCCATTCGTGGTCGATGGCCACTGCATTGTCATTGCTGGCCTGGTATGTGTTCGCGCCGCAGTGCCTGTCGACCCTCTCCGTGGTGAAACGCGAAACGGGCGGCTGGCGCTATCCGCTGCTGATGGCCGGCTATATGTTCGCCCTCGCGTATGCCGCCTCGTTCATCACGTACCGCGTCGCCCTGTTGCTGGGCGCTTAGGAGAAACCATGTGGCAAACCCTCATCGTCGCCCTGATCGTCGCAGCCGCGCTGCTGCATTTTTCGACCAAGTACCTGCCGGCGGGCGTGCGCCGCGCCATCGTGCGCGGCCTGGTGCGCTGCGGCCTCGATGAGGCGAAGATGTCGACCTTCTTCAAGGTGGCGCCGGGCTGCGGCAGCGGCTGCGGTTCCTGCGGCTCCTGCGACAGTCCGCCGCCACCGTCCGCCACGCCGCCGGCCGACGGCAGCAGCAAGCGCGTGATCCTGATGCAGGTGCAGCGCCAGGATTGATGTACGTCTGGTCACGGGCGTGCCCGTGGGCTACACTGGGCTTTCCGCATGGCAAGGAGTGGCAATGGCGATACTGTTGATCTTCATGTTTTTGTTTGCGATCGCTACCTGGCTGCTGGCCAGCCGGCGCGGCCGCCACGGGGGACTCTGGTTCGGCATCGGCCTGGTCCTCGCACCCTTTGCCTTGCTGGCGGTGGCGGCCCTGCCACCCGTCGCGGCGCGCTGAGCCTGTATTGTTCAAACCCGCCACCGCGGGTTTTTTTACGCCTGCGCGCCCGCGTGGCGCAGCCGGTACTGGCGCGGCGAGCAGGCCATGACGCGTTTGAAGGCGTGGCTGAAGGCGCTGTCGGAATCGTAGCCCAGCGCCTGCGCGATCGCGGCGATGGGCGCACCGCTGTCCTTCAGGCGCCGCGTGGCCAGGCGCATGCGCCAGCGCAGCAGGTAGTCGAGCGGCGTCACGCCCGCCCTGTTCTTGAAATGCACGGCAAAGGCGGAGCGCGACTGGCCCGCGACGGCGGCCAGCTGCGCCAAGGTCCAGCGGTGGGCCGGTTGCGCATGCATGGCCTCGATGGCCGCGCGCAGCCGGGGATCGGCCAGCGCGAACAGCCAGCCTGCCGGGTGCGAGGCCTGCGCTGCCAGATACTGGCGCAGCATCTGCAGCAGCATCATGTGGCCCAGGTGGCGCGTCATCAGCGCCGCGCCGGGCGCCGTCGCCTGTAGTTCCTGCGCCAGGCGTTGCAAGGCCCAGTGCAGCACGCTGGCCTGGTCCGTATCGCCGCGCACGTGCAGCAGCGGCGGCAGGCAGTCGAGCAGGATGGCCGCTTCGTCGCCAAAGCTGAAGCGTCCGCCGATGAGAAAAAAATCGTGCTGCGGCGCGCCGTGGCGGGCCACGCCGTGCTGCGCGTGCCGGTACACGTCCAGCGCCGGCGCGGCCGGCAAGCCGGGTGTGCTGGCCAGGGTGAACGCGCGCCCCGGCGCCAGCAGGAAGCAGTCGCCCGTCTGCAGCTGCACGGGAGCGTCGATGCCCGCGACCGTCAGCCAGCAACCGCCTTCTATCACGGCGTTGAACTTGATGCCGTCCGGCGGCGGAAAGTCGATGGCCCACTCGCCGCCCGCCTTCAGACCGGCAAAATAGGAACTGCGCGTATCAAACAGCGAAAGTACATCGGAGAGCAAATCCATGATGGGGGGCAATTCTGGACGATGGCGATAGTATTGAAGATTTTACGCCATTCACAGTCCAGTTCTTTGCGCGCAACATATCCATCTCGCCAGCCATTCGGACTGGCGCCACTTGCAAAGGCCGATCCCATGGACAGTATCGACAACAAACAAACTCCCCTGCGCTGCGGTTTTGATGCCGCCACGACCGCCACCGAGGCGCTGGCCGGGCGCGACCTGTCCGGCATGCAGGCCATCGTCACGGGCGGCGCGTCGGGCCTGGGGCTGGAAACGGTACGCGTGCTGGCCGGTGCCGGTGCCAGGGTACTGGTGCCGGCGCGCGACCCGCATCAGGCGCAAGCGGCCCTGGACGGCATGGCCGGCGTGGAGGTCGCCGCGCTCGACCTGCTCGATCCGCAATCGATCGACGCCTTTGCCGCCGCCTTTCTTGCCACCGGCCGTGCCTTGCACGTGCTGGTCAACGGCGCCGGCATCATGGCCACGCCCTTGCTGCGCGATGCGCGTGGCTACGAGGCGCAGTTCGCGACGAATCACCTGGGGCATTTCCAGCTGACGGCGCTCCTGTGGCCCGCCCTGCGGCAGGCGCAGGGTGCGCGCGTGGTGTGCGTGTCGTCGCTGGGACACCGGCAGGCGGGCGTCGACCTGGATGACCCGCATTTCCTGCGCCAGCCGTACGATAAATGGCGCGCGTATGCGCAGTCGAAAAGCGCCAATGCCTTGTTTGCCGTGGAGCTGGATCGGCGCTCTGCGGCGCACGGCGTGCGCGCCTTCTCGCTGCATCCGGGCGCCATCCTGACGCCGCTGGTGCGCCATCTGGACCGCGACGACTTGCGCCGGGTCGGGGCGCTCGATGACGAGGGCCAGGTGAATCCGCCGCCGCAATCGGGTTTCAAGAGTGTGGCGCAGGGCGCCGCCACCGCCGTCTGGTGCGCCACCAGCGCGCAGCTCGAGGGTCTGGGCGGCGTGTATTGCGAGGATTGCGATATTGCTACCCTGGCGGCGGACGACAGCACGGGGCCGGGCGTGCGGCGCTGGGCGGCCGACCCCGCGCAGGCACGCCGGCTATGGGCGCTCAGCGAGCAGATGACGGGCGTGCGCTTCGATTGCGACGCGGTATAAAAAAATGCCGGGCAATACCCGGCATGTGCGAGAGGGCGGCGTGGATTTACGCCTTGCCGGCCAGCTTGTCGACGACCGGCACCAGCGCGGCCGGGCGACAGCCGAAGGCGGCCAGGCGGCCTTGCGCGTGGGGCGCCAGGTCCAGGTCGTAGGGCAAACGGCCCGCCACCAGCCACAGTTTATCGTGCGGCAGGGCTTCGACCAGGCGGCGCTGGCCGTCGACGAACATGGCGTTATACGTTTGCAGCACGATCTGCCGCGCGCCTTGCGCAAAGGCGATGGCTTCGTTGACCTCGTCGTCCAGTGCCTCGGCCGACAAGGCATATTCGCGCACGTCCAGGCCCGCTTCGAGCAGCGCCGGCAGCATCGAGCTGCGCGCTTCCTTGTTGCGGCCCAGCGCCACTTCGTCGATCTCGCTGCGCGAGCGCACTTCCACCGTCAGCAGGGTCACGGGCAGGCTGGCGTCGAGCGGGCGGTAGTCGCCCTGCACGCGCAGCGCCGCCTTTTGCAGCAGCTGCGACAGGGCCATGGCGGCCGGCTGCATCAGCGCCGGCGGGGCGACAGGACGTTCGCGCCAGTCGCGCACGGCGCGGTTGCGCTTGAGTTCCGCCACGCGCGCGCAAGCCGCGTCGATGCGGGAGATCGCAATGTCGCCGTGCTCCACGGCGGCGATGACGGCCTCGATGGCCGCCGTCTGCTGCGCTTCGCGGTGCGAGATGAGGACGATGTCGGCGCCCGCCTGCAAAGTGGCGATGGCGCCCTGGGGAATGCCGATGCCGTCGGCGATGGCCGCCATTTCCAGGCAATCGGTGATGACCACGCCCTTGTATTGCATTTCACCGCGCAGCAGGTCCGTCAGCACGCCCTTCGACAGGGTGGCGGGCACGCTGGTGTCGGCCTCGAAGGCGGGGAAGACCACGTGCGCCGTCATGATGGCGTCCACGCCGCCGGCAATGGCCGCGCGGAACGGCGCCAGTTCCACGGCGCGCAGGCGTTCCTTGTCGTGCGGGACCAGCGCCATGGCGTAATGCGTGTCGATGGCCGTGTCGCCGTGGCCGGGGAAGTGCTTGGCGGTGACGGCCACGCCGCTGGCGCGCTGGCCGCGCATGGCGGCCATGCCGTAGTCGATGACGGTGGCGGCATCCTCGCCATACGCGCGCACGCCGATGACGGGGTTGTTGCGGTTGTTGTTCACGTCCAGCACGGGCGCGAGCAGCATATTGATGCCCACCTGGCGCATCTCATCGCCGCTGATCTGGTTCATGCGTTCGCAGTCTTCGATGGAGCCGGCCGCCTGGAAGGCCATCGCCGCGGGAATCGGCGTGACGCCCTGCTCGATGCGCATCACCATGCCGCCTTCCTGATCGATGGAGATCAAGAGCGGGATGTCGGACACTTCCGCGTTGATCTCCTGCAGTTCGCGGCACAGGGCCGACACTTGCGCGGGCGTGTGCACGTTGCGGCGGAACAGGATCACGCCGCCTACCTTCTTTTCGCGTATCAAGGCCTTGATATGCTCGTCCGCCTGCAGGGCGTCGAAGCCCACCATGAACAACTGTCCTATTTTCTCGCGCAAACCCTGCTCCATGCTGCAACTCCTCCGGTATTGATTGTGACGACGGCATACGTATTCTGGCACCGTGGTGGCGCATCGTGGCGGTCACCGGAAAAGCTGCCTTGGTTTTGTACTTGTTTTGGTATTGTATTGGATTTGGGTTTTTGCGCAAGTGGTTATTAAGTGGTATTGCTCCACTAGCGCAAACACCGTATCAATCGAGGCGCTGGAACGAGGCCGATTGCGCCTTGGGCCAGTACAGGCCGAACACGGGCGGCAGCTGCGGCAGCTGGCTCGGGTCGAGCAACTGGCCCGCTTCCAGGAAGGGCAGCAGGGCCGACGCCAGTTTCACCTGGTTCGGCGAGATGCGCCGCACCAGGTGGTGCGGACGCAGTTCCTGCGGATGCGCCAGGCCGGCGGCGGCGATCAGTTCGGCCAGCGCCTTCATGGTGTTCTGATGGAAGTGCGCCACGCGGGCGATCTTGTCGGGCACCACCAGCGCGCGCTGGCGCTGCGGGTCTTGCGTGGCCACGCCCGTAGGGCAGCGGTCCGTGTGGCAGCTTTGCGACTGGATGCAGCCCAGCGCGAACATGAAGCCGCGCGCCGAATTGCACCAGTCGGCGCCCAGCGCCAGCAAGCGGGCGATGTCGAAGGCCGTGATGATCTTGCCCGAGCAGCCGATCTTGATCTTCGCGCGCAGGTTGGCGCCCACGAGGGTGTTATGCACGAGTACCAGCGCTTCCTGCAGCGGCGTGCCCACGTGGTCCGTAAATTCCAGGGGTGCCGCGCCCGTGCCCCCTTCGCTGCCGTCGACGACGATGAAGTCGGGCGTGATGCCCGTTTCCAGCATGGCTTTCACGATGGCGAAGAATTCCCACGGATGGCCGATGGCCAGCTTGAAGCCCGTCGGTTTGCCGCCCGAGAGCGTGCGCAGGCGGTCGATAAAGTGCAGCATTTCCAGTGGCGTGGAAAAGGCGCTGTGCGCCGCCGGCGAGACGCAATCCTCGCCCACCATCACGCCGCGCGTGGTGGCGATCTCGATCGTCACTTTCGGGCCGGGCAGCACGCCGCCGTGGCCCGGCTTGGCGCCCTGCGACATTTTCAGCTCGATCATCTTGACCTGCTCCGAGCTGGCGTTGGCGATGAAGCGCTCTTCCGAAAACGTGCCGTCCTGGTTGCGGCAGCCGAAGTAGCCGGAACCGATTTCCCACACCAGGTCGCCGCCGTTTTCGCGGTGGTAGGGGCTGATGCTGCCTTCGCCCGTGTCGTGCATGAAGCCGCCGCTGTGCGCGCCGCCGTTCAGGGCCAGGATGGCGTTGGCCGACAGGGCGCCAAAGCTCATCGCCGAGATATTGAAGACGCTGGCCGAATACGGCTTGGCGCGCGGGCAGTCAGGGTGGTTGCCGATCTCGATGCGGAAATCGTGGCCCGTGACCTTGGCGGGGGCGATGGAGTGGTTGATCCATTCGTAGCCTGCTTCATACACGTCGAGCTGGGTGCCGAACGGGCGCTTGTCCGTCTGCTCCTTGGCGCGCTGGTAGACGATGCTGCGCTGGCTGCGCGAAAACGGCGTCGCCTCGCTGTCGCTTTCCAGGAAATACTGGCGGATTTCGGGGCGGATGCTCTCAAAAAAGAAGCGGAAATGCGCAAGGATGGGGTAGTTGCGGCGCAGGGCGCGCTTCGTTTGCAGCAGATCGCTGATGCCGACCAGGGTCAGCGCACCGGCCAGCACGGGCAGCCAGTAATGGTCATAGTAAAACAGGGACAGGACAAAGATGGCTGCCGTCGCAATGAAGGTCAGGTAGCGAAATGGTACTAGGTGCATGGGCACTCCGGGAAAGTCAGACTGATATTGCTGAGTCTACCTTCGATTCGCGGAACGTGCTGGTGGGAAAGAACGCGGCGCCCATAGGACGCCGCGCACGGTACTTAGCGTTGTGCGGCGCGGATGCGCTCGATGCGTTCGGCGCTGGCCGGGTGGCTCGACAGGTAGGGCGTGCCTTCGTCCAGCTTGCCCAGGGCGACAAACACCTGCGCCAGGTGTTCCAGGGGAATACCGTTCTGGCGCAGCATGGCAATCGCGTAGTCGTCCGCCTCGCGCTCGACATCGCGCGAATACTTCAAGTCCAGCAGCAGCGGCGGCAAGGTCGCCACCACGGTCGAGACGTCGCCGAACAGCAGCGCCGCGCCGGCGCCCACGGCCGAGGTCTGGATCAGGCGGCGCGTCAGGTGGCGCTGCTGCAAATGGCCCAGTTCATGCGCCAGTACGCCCATGATGGCGTCGTCGTCCGGCATCAGTTCCACCATTTCATCGGTCAGCACGATGTCGCCGGACGGCAGGGCGAACGCGTTCGGACCGATCTTGCTTTTGCGGAAAACGATGCGGTGCGCGGGCGCACTGTCGCCGGGCGTGGCCAGGCGCGCGAAACGGGCGCGCAAGGCTTGCTGGCGCGCGCCATCGAGCTTGCTTGCCTCAAACACGTGGCCGTCGAGGAAATCGAGCACGCCCTGGCCCAGCTGGCGCTCGACGGACTGGGGAATCGCATACGCGACGCCCTTCGCCACCACGGGCAGCAGGTACTGATAGCTGAGCCACAGGGCCAGTACGGTGGCGACCGTGGCCAGCAGGGCGCCGCGCCAGCTTTGCTGCAGCCGCACGACCCAGCCGTCGCGGTGGCCCGTCTCATGCAGCACGTCGTTGAAGGCCGCCTGGTCGGCGATCTCCAGGTAGGCGCCGTCGGGAAAGCTGACCTTGCGCACGGCGTGGCTGCTGCGTTCGGACACGTGCAGCTCGCCCAGCGGGCAGCTGCGCTCGATGTCGCCGGCCAGCACGGCCATGCCATCGCGCACGCTGAGCGTGACGTGGTACAGGCGCGAGGTCTGGCCGTCGAAATAGCGCGCGGGCACGGGGACCGCGCCCGGCGCGTGGTGATCGAGCGTCATGCTACAGCGACAGGTCGAAGTCCAGCAGATCGACCATGCCTTCGCCCGTGGCAGAGACTTGCTCGCCGGTGGCGGCGACAAAGGCGTCCAGGCTGCCGTGCACCAGCATCGACGTCGCTTCCAGGCGGTACTTCAGCCATCGCACCTGGGCGAATGGCGAAAACAGGCCCAGGGTGACGACGATACCGAGCAGGTTGGTCAGCATGACGAACGTGGTGCGGCCCCAGGTCAGCTGCGACTGGAACTGGTGCTGCTGCAGGCGCGTATGGTTCCAGATCAGGTTCTGGATCATGGTCAGGAACAGCGGCAGCACGATAAAGGCCCACGCATACAGGGCCGCCACGGCGCCGAAGATGCTGCCGGCCTTGGTGACATCGTTGGCATCGGTGGCAAAGGTGGCGAAGACGCTGGCGAAGACGACAAAGATCAGGACCAGGAAACCGGCCAGCAGCAGGGCGAAGAACAGCAGATAGGTCTTGTAGAAGCTGCCAACCGAGGCGTCAAAGCTGAAATTGCTGCTGCCGAAGCGGCTCTGTGTGTGCTGGAAGCGCTTCAGGCGCTGGTGCAGGAACGGCGTCATCAGGCCAGCCGTGAAGGTGTTCAGGATGGGCAGCCACAGGAAGTATTTGTAGGCTTCGCTGGCGCTGCCGTCGAAGCCGAAGCGGATGCCGCGGTAGCTGGTGTTGTAGAGCTTGAACTGCAGGCTTTTCCAGACCAGCCATGGCAGCACGGCCATCATCAGCACGAGCATGATCAGGCCGACGATGGGCGAGATCTGGAAGGCGATGTTGTAGCCGCCGATCAATACCACTGCCGCGATGCGGCCCTTCAGGATGGCGACGGCATTGCCGTGGTATTCAAAGCTGCTGCCAGCGAGGTGGGTGCTGGAATAGAAATAGCGGTTGCGGCGCACCTTGGCCCAGGCGGAATAAATGCCCAGGGTGACAATGCTCAGCAGCAGGTTGACGATCCAGATACGGAAGTATTCGCTGCCGGTGGCGCTGAAGGTAATGGCTTCACGCTTGGGCGTGGTGTTGTTGGTATCGAAATCCACGGGGGAGTTTCCTTACTTATTGGAAACAAAACAAGATAAGGGAAGATTGAAAAGTTATCAATTGAAAATAGTGTTTTTCGCAATTATTTTTGGTGTGCGGCCCCTGTCGCCGCGATTTTCCCGTCCCGGCTATACTGGGACTCAACCATTGCCAACGGAAATCGCCATGATCGTCGTCCACCATCTGAACAATTCGCGCTCGCAGCGCGTGCTCTGGCTGCTCGAGGAGCTGGGCCTCGACTACGAGGTCAAACGCTACCAGCGCGACCCGAAAACCATGCTGGCGCCCGCTTCGCTGAAGGCCGTGCATCCGCTGGGCAAGTCGCCCGTGATCACGGACGGCGCGAACACCATCGCCGAATCGGGCGCCATCATCGAGTATCTGGTCGAGCGCTACGGCAATGGCCGATTGATACCGGCGGCGGGCACGCCCGAGAAGCTGCGCTGGACCTATTGGCTGCATTTCGCGGAAGGCTCGGCCATGCCGCCGCTGCTGATGAAGCTGGTGTTCGACAAGGTCGAATCGTCGCCGATGCCGTTTTTCGTCAAACCGATCGCGCGCGGCATCGCCAGCAAGGTCAAGAGCAGCTTCATCACGCCCAATATCAACAGCCAGCTGGCCTACATGGAAGCGGAACTCGAGAAAGGCAAATGGTTTGCCGGCAATGAGTTCACGGCGGCCGACATCCAGATGAGCTTTCCGCTGGAAGCGGCCGCCATGCGCGGCGGGCTCGACGAGCGCCTGCCGAAGCTGACGGCGTTCCTGCAGCGCATCCATGCACGCCCGCCCTACCAGCGCGCCCTGGAACGGGGCGGGCCCTACGATTTCGCCAAATGAAGGGTATTCAAGCCCGATGTGCGGGGAACCATACGGTAAAATGATCGATTCAACCAGTATCCACTTACCGCATGGCCAGACTCCTCGCTATCGACGGCTTGAATATCGTACGCCGCGTCTACGAAGCCAGTCCTGAACCCGATTCCGACCTGAAGGCGGAGATCGCGCTGCGCCATGCGCTGTCGTCGTTTCGCACCCTCATCAACGACCATGAGCCGACGCACATCCTGCCGGCCTTCGACTTTGGCGGCCCGACCTGGCGCCACGCCCTGTATGCCGGCTACCGCGAGGGGCGCCAGCCGATGCCGCAAGTGCTGCGCGACGCCTTGCCCGGCTTTTACGCCACCCTGGCCAGCTTCGGCATGCACGTGGTCAGCATCCCCGAGGTCGAGGCCGACGACGTGATCGGCACGGCCGTCATGCGCTGGCTGCACGAGGGGCGCGGCGCGGCCGTCATCGCCACCACCGACAAGGATTTGCACGGTCTGATCGCCCACGGCGCGCTCGTGTGGGACCATTTCAAGGGCGTCTGGCACGACCACGCCTGGGTCGAGAAAAAGTTCGGCGTGCCGCCGGAACTGCTGCCCGACCTGCTGGCGCTGATGGGCGACGTCACCGACAGCATTCCCGGCGTGTCGAAGATCGGCCTGAAGACGGGCGCGAAACTGTTGCGCGCTTACGGCAATATCGACGCCGTGATGGCCGGCGCGGGCATTTTGCCTGGCGCGCTCGGTGAAAGCCTGCGAAAAGAGCGGGAAATACTGTATCTTTCAAGAAAGTTGGTCGAACTCAAGACCGACGTGACGTTGGGCGTCACCTGGAACAAGCTGGCGTGGGAAAAGTAGAGCGCCCAAAAAAAGCTCATGGTGTTGTTGCCTTGCCTCGTCGTACATTCGTACTGTCTTCGGCAACGCGCCTAGCCCTGAGCATTTTGATGGGCGCTCTCTGAGTGGAACTCGCAATAGAAAATCAAGCAAGGGAAGTAATCATGATGTTAAAGACAGTCCTGATCGATAGCAGCGCCGTGGCGCGCGGCCTGCTGAACACGGTCCTGACCGATGGCGGCTACGATGTCTGCGGGCAGACGCATACGAGCGCGCTGGGCTTGGCGCTGCTGGTCAAGCACCACCCGCATTTCGTCTGCATCGCGCGCGAGCAGGTGGAAGATGGGACGAATATTGTGCAAACCATCCGCGCCCAGTATCCGAAGACGCTCATTTTCATGGTCTCGGGCGGCATCGACGCCGCCTCGCTGCAGGCGGCCCACGCGATGGGCGTGTCGGGCTTCATCGTGAAACCGTTCATGGCCGACACGGTCCTGAAAACCGTGCGCAATACCGTCATTGCGATGGTGCGCAAGCAGCAGGCCTTGGCCGCCGCTGCGCAAGGCAACAACTCCTAAACGCCGGCCAGGCCCGTCGCGCTGGCGATGATGCCGCCACCGAGGCACACATCGCCGTCGTACAGCACGGCCGATTGGCCCGGCGTGACGGCCCATTGCGCCTGGTCGAAGGCCAGGCCGAAGTGTTCATTCCCCTCCGGCAGCAGCTGGCAGGCCACGTCGGCCTGGCGGTAGCGCGTCTTGGCGGACAGGGCGCCTGCCTGCGGCGCCGTGCCGGCGACCCAGCTGGCCTGATCGGCCGTCAACGATGGCGACAGCAGCCACGGGTGGTCGTGGCCCTGCACCACCCACAGGGTGTTGTTGACGATATCCTTGCGCGCCACATACCAGGCGTCGCTGCTGCCGTCCGCGTTCTGGTACGACTTCACGCCGCCGATGCCGATGCCCTTGCGCTGGCCCAGGGTATAGAAACTCAGTCCCACGTGTTCGCCCACCGTCTTGCCGTCGGCCGTTTTCATCGGGCCCGGCTTGTACGACAGGTAGCGGTTCAAGAATTCGCGGAACGGGCGTTCGCCAATAAAGCAGATGCCCGTGGAATCCTTCTTCTGCGCGTTCGGCAGCGCCAGTTGCTCGGCGATCTGGCGCACCTGCGTCTTCGGGATTTCACCGAGCGGAAACAAGGTCTTGGACAACTGCGCCTGGTTCAGGCGGTGCAGGAAATAGCTTTGATCCTTGCTGGCGTCGACGGCTTTGAGCAGTTCATAACGGCCCGCATCGGTCGGCGCCTGGCGCACGCGCGCATAGTGGCCGGTGGCGATCAGGTCGGCGCCCAGGGTCATGGCGTGGTCGAGGAAGGCCTTGAACTTGATTTCGGCGTTGCACAGCACGTCCGGATTCGGCGTGCGGCCGGCCTGGTACTCGCGCAGAAAATCGGCGAACACGCGGTCCTTGTATTCGGAAGCGAAATTGACGGCTTCGATATCGACGCCGATGACGTCGGCCACGCTGGCCGCGTCGATCCAGTCCTGGCGCGTGGAGCAGTATTCCGAATCGTCGTCATCTTCCCAGTTTTTCATGAACAGGCCGATGACTTCATAGCCTTGTTCCTTCAGCATCCATGCCGCGACCGAGGAATCGACCCCGCCCGACATGCCGATCACGACTTTCTTCTTGCTCATCTTGCTTTCCAGTGTACTTTAATAATATGGCAATGCGTATTGCTATGCGCTATTGAAAACGGACGCATGCGTGTGCAGCAGGGCCAGCGGCGCGCGCCGGCCAGCCAGGTATTCGTCCACGCACTGCAGCACCAGCGGACTGCGGTGGCGCTCCTGGCACGCCGCCAGCTCGTCGCGCGTCATCCACAGGGTGCGGATGATGCCTTCGTCCAGCGGGCGATCGTGTTCGGCGCCGGCCGTGCCGCAAAAGGTGAAGCGCAGATAGGTCACGTCCTCGCCCGTGCGCAGTGACTGGTAGCGCGACATGTACATGCCGACCAGTGCCGTGGGGATGAAATCGTAGGCCGCTTCTTCCAGCGTTTCGCGGATCACCGCCTGTTCCAGCGACTCGAACGGGTCGAGGTGGCCGGCTGGCTGGTTGAGCTTGATGCCTTCGCTGGTCTCTTCTTCAATCAGTAAAAACAGGCCATCGCGCTCGACGATGGCGGCCACGGTGACAGAGGGTTTCCAGATTCTCGGCATGATTCCATCCTTGAAAGAGCCGACATTTTATCTTGTTCTGCGCGCGCGGTTTGAAGCCGGCCTTTTGTTGCGCGGACATATTGATAAATGACAACGTTTTAGCAAATAGCGGTGGGAGGTACTTACGTCTTTCCCGGGGAGCGCACTAGCATGGGGGCTTAGTTGGCAAGATGGCAGGAAGCGCCCGCTAATATAGGCTTTCCCTGTGGTCAAAACAAGCGCGCACGCTTGTTCGACTGTGGTGAGATTGACACACCTTTCCCACAATATGGGCGCCGCGCCGCATGGTGAAACAAATCATGGATGCGGATGAAATTAGTGTCGTACGACTAAAAGTTGCTGGTTCACAAACGTTTAACGCGCTGCTTTCCGTGTTAGATTCTAGTCAGTTTATCAATTAGCGGAGGCATCATGAGGATAGGCATACCGGCCGAAACACGGCCTGGTGAAACCCGGGTGGCAGCCACGCCCGAGACAGTCAAGAAGCTGGCAGCCAAGCATCAAGTCGTCGTGCAGTCGGGGGCGGGCGTGCAAGCCTCGATTCCCGACGAGGCGTATGCTGCCGCCGGCGCGCAGATCGGTACCGCCCAGGAAGCCTATGGCTGCGCCATCGTGCTCAAGGTGCGCGCACCGGACGCCGGCGAACGGGCCCTGATGGCCAGCGGCACGGTGCTGATCGGCATGTTGAACCCGTTTGACGCCGACAATATCGCCGCCATGGCGACGGCCGGCCTGTCCGCCTTCGCCCTCGAAGCCGTGCCGCGCATCACGCGCGCGCAGTCGATGGACGTGCTGTCGTCGCAGGCGAACATCGCCGGCTACAAGGCCGTGCTGGTGGCGGCGAATACCTATCAGCGCTTCATGCCCATGCTGATGACGGCGGCCGGCACCGTCAAGGCGGCCCGCGTGCTGATCATGGGCGTGGGCGTGGCCGGCTTGCAGGCGATCGCCACGGCCAAGCGCCTCGGCGCCGTCATCGAGGCGTCCGACGTGCGCCCGCCCGTCAAGGAACAAGTGGAATCGCTGGGCGCCAAGTTCCTCGACGTGCCCTTCCTCACTGAGGAAGAAAAGGAAATCGCCAAGGGTTCGGGCGGCTATGCGCGCGCCATGCCGGCCGACTGGATGCGGCGCCAGGCCGAACTGGTGCACGAACGGGCGAAACTGGCCGACATCATCATCACCACGGCCCTGATCCCCGGCCGCGCCGCGCCCGTGCTCATTTCAGAAGAAACGGTAAAAGCCATGAAACCGGGTTCCGTCATCGTCGACCTGGCCGTCGAGCAGGGCGGCAACTGCCCCCTGTCCGAGCTGGGCAAGACGGTGCTCAAGCACGGCGTGTATATCGTCGGCGAGCCGAACCTGGCGACCCTGGTGGCGGCCGACGCTTCGGCCCTGTATGCGCGCAACGTGCTGGACTTCTTAAAGCTCATCATCGACAAGGACGATCAATTGCTGATCGACCGCGAGGATGAAATCATCAAGGCCAGCCTGGTTTGCGCGGGCAATGACATCCTCAGAAAATAACGCGGCGCCGGAGAGAACAACATCATGGAAATCAGTCACACCATCACCAACCTGATCATCTTCGTGCTGGCCATTTATGTCGGCTACCACGTCGTCTGGACCGTCACGCCGGCGCTGCATACGCCGCTGATGGCCGTCACCAATGCCATTTCCGCCATCATCATCGTCGGCGCCATGCTGGCGGCCGGCCTGACCGATGGTCCGCTGGCGCAAGTGGCCGGCACCCTGGCCGTGGCGCTGGCCGCCGTCAATGTGTTCGGCGGCTTCCTCGTCACGCAGCGCATGCTCGAGATGTTCCGTAAAAAAGAACCGAAGGCCAAGCAAGGAGCAAAAGAATGAGTCACGCCATGAGCTTCGTCACCATGAACCTGGTAACGATGATGTACCTGATCGCCTCGGTGTGCTTCATCCAGGCCCTGAAAGGCCTGTCGTCGCCATCGACGGCGCGCCGCGGCAATGCCTTCGGCATGAGCGGCATGGCCATTGCCGCCGTCACCACCGTGGCGCTGATCCTGAAACTGAAGGAACAGCAAACGGGCGGCATGGGCCTGACCCTCGTCATCATCGGCATCGTCACGGGCGGCGCCATCGGCGCCTATCTGGCGAAAACCGTGGAAATGACGAAGATGCCGGAACTGGTGGCGGCCATGCACTCGCTGATCGGCCTGGCGGCCGTGTGCATCGCCGTGGCGGCCGTGTCGGAACCGTGGGCCTTCAATATCGCGAAACACGGCGAGGCGCTGCCCATCGGTAACCGCTTCGAACTGTTCATCGGCACCTTTGTCGGCGCCATCACGTTCTCCGGTTCCGTGATCGCCTTCGGCAAGCTGTCGGGCAAATACAAGTTCCGCCTGTTCCAGGGCGCGCCCGTCAGTTTCAAGGGCCAGCACATGCTCAATCTGGTGCTGGCGCTGGTGATGGTGGGCCTGGGCCTGGCGTTCTGCTTCGCCGACGGGGTGGAGCCGGCCTGGACGCCGTTCGTCATCATGACCCTCATCGCCTTCGCGCTGGGCGTGCTGATCATCATCCCCATCGGCGGCGCCGACATGCCGGTGGTGGTATCGATGCTCAACAGTTACTCGGGCTGGGCTGCTGCCGGCATCGGTTTTTCGCTGAATAACTCGATGCTGATCATCGCCGGCTCATTGGTCGGTTCGTCCGGCGCGATCCTGTCGTACATCATGTGCAAGGCCATGAACCGCTCGTTCTTCAACGTCATCCTGGGCGGTTTCGGCGGCGATGCGCCGGCCGCAGGCGCAGCCGGCGCGCAGGAACAGCGCCCGGTTAAATCGGGTTCGGCCGACGACGCCGCCTTCATCATGAGCAATGCGGAAACCGTCATCATCGTGCCCGGCTACGGCCTGGCCGTGGCGCGCGCGCAGCACTCGTTGAAAGAACTGGTGGAAAAGCTCACGCACAAGGGCGTCACCGTCAAGTACGCGATCCACCCCGTGGCGGGGCGCATGCCGGGCCATATGAACGTGCTGCTGGCCGAGGCGGAAGTGCCGTATGACCAGGTCTTCGAGATGGAAGACATCAACGGCGAATTCGGCCAGACGGACGTGGTGCTGGTGCTGGGCGCGAACGACGTCGTCAACCCGGCGGCAAAGGACCCGAAATCGCCGATCGCCGGCATGCCGATCCTCGAAGCCTATAAGGCCAAGAGCATCATCGTCAACAAGCGCTCGATGGCGTCCGGCTATGCGGGCCTGGACAACGACCTGTTCTACCAGCCGAACACGATGATGGTGTTTGGCGACGCCAAGAAGGTGATCGAGGATATGCTCAAGGCAGTCGAATAAGCGGTATTTTTTGCCGTAGGTCGGATTAGCGGGGCAAAGCCCCGCGTAATCCGACGTATTGGGGCCAACAATGTTGTCGGATTACGGCCTTCGGCCTCGGCGGCCCCGCCTAATCCGACCTACGCTTGTCTTCAGGCTGCGACGACTTTATTGCGTCCCTGGTGCTTGGCCGCGTACAGGGCCTTGTCGGCATCCGACATGGCCGCGTCCAGGCTGGCGCCGGCCGTCAGGGAGGCCACGCCGATGCTGATGGTCACCTGCAGTTCGCCGCCATCGGGCAAAGGCGTGATGGCGGCGGCCACGGCGGCGCGGATGCGTTCGGCCACCTTGTGCGCCTGCCGCAGGCTGGCGTCGGGGAACAGCAGGCCGAACTCCTCGCCGCCGAGGCGCGCCGCCACGTCGGTGATGCGTCCCGTGTCGCGCAGTGCCTGCGCCACCGTGCGCAGCACGGCGTCGCCCACGGCATGGCCGTAGCGGTCGTTGATCTTCTTGAAATGGTCGAGGTCGGCCACGCCCACGGTCAGGGCGGCGCCGCTGCGTGCCGCGCGCGCCATCGCCTGCTCGGCTTGCGCTTCATAGGCGCGCCGGTTGGGCAGCGACGTCAGCGCATCGTGCAGCGCCTGCTGTTCCAGCTGCGCCAGCAAGCTGGCGTTCTTTGCCGCCAGTTCGCGCCGTTCGCGCACGTCGAGCAAGAAGGCGCCGAAATAGCGGATGCCGTCCACCACGCCCAGGTCCAGCGCCTTCATTTCGATGGGAATCATTTGCGCATCGCGGTGGCGGATGGCGAATTCGCGTATCTTGCCCAGCACGCTGGAGGTGCGCGAGCTGCGGATGTAATTGATCACGTGGTTGTCGTGCTGCGCGCCGACGGCGTCGGGCAGCAGGCCGTTCAGGGTCTGCCCCAGCAATTCCCCGCTGGCATAGCCCGACAGCGCCTGCATGGCGCCATTGATATAGCGGATGCGGCAATGTTCATCGATGATGATGACGGCGTCGAGGGCGTCTTCCAGCAGGCGGGAAAAGAGCACTTCGGGAAGAACGGCAGGCGGTGCTGCGGGCAATGCATCTGTCATGGAACGGTCGCCAAAAACCAGGTGACAGCCATTGTCGCATCCGCAGGCCGTTTACTCCATGCCGGAGATGTTCCCTGTTTCTTTTTCGCCCGTGCCCTTTACTTATTGTTAAGGTTCAGCGGCGGCCGTACATCATCAGGGTGGCCAGGCTTTTGCGCGCGGGGCTGAAAACGTCCAGCAAGCCCAGCGACAGGCCCAGCAAGCCTTGCGTGGGGGCGCTGCCCGTGAAGATGCGCGCCATGGTGTCGGTGACGCGCACGGTCAGGCCCCGGTCGGCCTGGCGCAGGCTAGCGTAGCGTTCCAGCCCGGCCGGGCTGCTGTCCTGCGCCAGCACGCGGGCCAGCACGGCGGCGTCGCGCAGGCCCAGGTTCAAGCCCTGTCCCGCCACCGGATGCAGGGTTTGCGCCGCATTGCCGATGGCGACCGTGCGCGCCGTGCCGTTCGCCTGCGCGTTCAGGCCCAGCGGATAGGCCAGGCGCGCCGTCGTGTGGCTAAAGCGTCCCAGGCGGCTGCCGAAGGCGGCGCCCAGGCGCGCCAGGAAGGCAGCGTCGTCCAGGGCCAGCAATTGTTCGGCGCGCGTGGGCGGCACGCACCACACCAGCGCGTAGCCGTCGTCCTGCGGCAGCAGCGCCAGCGGACCTTCGTCGGTGAAGCGTTCATACGCGCGGTGGGCGATGGGGGCGCTTGTACGCACATGGGCAATGATGGCGCTTTGGCCATAATCGCGGCTGACGGCGCGTTCCGGCTGCTGGCCGAACAGGCCGCCCTCGGCCTGCACCAGCAGGCTGGCGCGCAAGGTCGATGCGGCGCCCGCCTGGTCGATCTGCACGGACACGCCATCGGCATCCTCCGCGCTGCCCGTCACCAGCGCCGGACGCAGGCTGGCCACGCCCAGGCGCTCGCACACGTCGGCCAGCGCGCTGACGACGGCGCCGTAACGGGCCACGTAGCCGAGCGCCTCGACGCCATGCTCGCTGCGGTCCATCAGGCTGCGCCCGAACTGGCTGCGGCGCGACACGTGGATCTGGTGGATGGGCGTCGCCTCGACGGGCCAGGCGCCCGCTTCCTCGAGTATCTGGCGGCTGCCGTGCGACAGGGCGATGGTGCGCGGGTCGCGCCGGGCCTGTTCGATGGATTTGGCATCGAGCAGGGCGATGCCGGCGGCGCGGCTGCCGCGCTGCACCAGCAGGGCGGCCAGGGCCATGCCGACGGGGCCGGCGCCGCAGATAGCGAGATCGAAAGTGGACGGTGTATGCATGCGGCGGGGTTAATCCTGTGACATCAGTTGTTCGATTTCAGCGACGCTCCTGGGCGCCGAGCTGAAGACTTCATGGCCTTGCGGCGTGACCAGCACATCGTCTTCGATGCGGATGCCGGTATGCCAGAACTGCTCCGGCACGCCCGTACCCGGACGCACGTAGATGCCCGGTTCGACCGTCAGCACCATGCCCGCTTCGAGCGCGCGCCACGGCTTGCCGGGCGCATCCGTGTCGCGGTAGGCGCCCACGTCGTGCACGTCCATGCCCAGCCAGTGGCTGGTGCCGTGCATGTAGAAGGGCATATAGGCCTTGTTGGCGATGACGTCCTGCACGCCGCCGCTTTTTTGCCGGTCCAGCAAACCCAGGTCGAGCATGCCTTGCGCCAGCACTTGCACGGCCGCTTCGTGGATGGCGCTGTGCGGCAAGCCGGGGCGCACCATGTCCAGCGCCGCCTGCTGGGCCGCCAGCACCAGTTCGTACAGCGCCCGCTGCGGGCCGCTGAAACGGCCGTTGACGGGCCAGGTACGCGTGATGTCCGAGGCATAGCCATCGAGTTCGCAGCCGGCGTCGATCAAGACCAGCTCGCCGTCTTTTAATACCGCGTTATTGGCGCTGTAGTGCAGGATGCAGGCGTTGCCGCCGCCCGCGACGATGGAGGAATAGGCGGGAAACTGCGCGCCGCTGCGCCGGAATTCGTACAGCAGCTCCGCTTCCAGCGCATATTCGTGCAGGCCGGGCCGCGTGGCGCGCATGGCGCGTACGTGCGCGGCGCTGGAAATGGCGGCGGCGCGGCGCATCAGCTGCTGTTCCTGCGTGTCTTTCAGCAGGCGCATGGCGTCGAGCATGCCATTGATGTCATGCGCGATGGCGGGCGCCGTGACGCCGCTGCGGGCCTTTTGCCGCACGTTGTGCCGCCAGAGCTTCACCTGCGCATCAAGGCTGCCGCCCAGCGCATAGTAGATGGCGGGGACGTCGGCCAGCAGGCGCGTCATTTCGACGTCGAGTTCCTCGATGGGAAAGGCGCTGTCAAAGCCGAAAGTGGCGCGCGCCGCCTCGGGCCCGTGGCGGAAACCGTCCCAGATTTCGCGCTCCGTATTCTTGGCGCGGCAAAACAGGATGGCGCGCGCCGGGGCTGTGGCGCTGGCGGCCACGAGGGCCACGGCGCTGTCGGGTTCCGTAAAGCCGCTCAGGTAATAGAAATAGCTGTCGTGGCGGTACGGATAATCGCAATCGCTGTTGCGCGGCACTTCGGGCGCTGTGGCGAGGATGGCCACGCTGCCCGGCAGCATCTGCGCCAGCAGCGCCGCGCGCCGTGCCGCGTAATTGGCCATCATGTTGCGCTGGCCTTGGCCGTGACGCCGTTGAGTACATCGAGCTGCGCCGGCGTACCCACATTCGTCCACTCTCCGGTATAGACTTCGCCGCCCACGCGGCCCTGATCCGCGTACTGGCGCAGCAAATCGCCCAGTCTGGCGTGGCTGCCGGGCGCGATGCCGTCGAACATTTCAGGACGGTACACGCCGATATTGGCGAAGGTCCACTTGGTTTCGTCTGTATTGTTGATCGAGAACAAGGTCAGGCCGAAGTCGCCCTTGGGATGGAAGTCGGGATTGGGCACCAGGTAGGTCCATGCGATGTCGCGCTGGTCGGCCGGATACGGCGTGCCCAGCACATCCTTGTCGGCCAGCACGTCGAGCACTTGCTTGAAGTCGAAATACGGGCAATAGATGTCGCCGGAAATGGCGAGGAACGGTTCCTCGCCCAGCAAGTGACGCGCCTGGGCGATGCCGCCCGCCGTTTCCAGCGGCGTGGTCTCGGGCGAGTACGCGATGCGCGCGCCATACGCGCTGCCGTCGCCCAGGGTTTCCTCGATCAAATGGCCCAGGTGGGAATGGTTGATGACGATGTCCGTGATGCCGGCGCGCACC
This sequence comes from Janthinobacterium sp. GW823-FHT01H08, assembly GCF_058797855.1. NCBI lineage: Bacteria > Pseudomonadati > Pseudomonadota > Betaproteobacteria > Burkholderiales > Oxalobacteraceae > Janthinobacterium > Janthinobacterium sp. GW823-FHT01H08. The sequence continues at coordinate 5,974,702 of NZ_CM179504.1, read as the reverse complement.
AGATTCAGCACATGCCAGACGATCAGCGGACGGCCGCGCACTTTCAGCAGCGGTTTGGGACAGGTATCGGTAAGCGGACGCATCCGTTCACCGCGGCCTGCGGCAAAGATCATGGCTTTCATGGAATACTCGTTTTCTGATTTATTTTGTAAATTGCTCTGAAGTCATCAGAATGTATAGCCCACTTGTGGGGTCTTGTTTTCCAGGGCGTCCAATAAGCGCACCAGCGGCTTGAGTTCCGTGTAGCGGTTGGCCGTCTTGCGCACGTAGTCGAGCACGGTCGGCAGGTCGCCCATGTACAGATCCTTGCCGTCGCGGTAGTTCAGGCGCGCGAACAGGCCGAGGATTTTCAGGTGGCGCTGCAGGGCCGTGAATTCGAAATCGCGGTAGAAGGCGTCGATGTCGGGATTCACCGGCAAGCCCAGCTGCTTGGCGCGCTGCCAGTAGCGGATCACCCAGTCGAGCACCAGTTCTTCATCCCACTGGATATAGGCGTCGCGCAGCAGCGAGGCGATGTCGTAGGTGACGGGACCGAAGACGGCGTCCTGGAAGTCGAGGATGCCGGGATTGGGGATCGAACCATCGTTGATGTGCATCAAATTGCGCGAATGGTAGTCGCGGTGCATGAATACTTGCTGCTGCGACAAGATATTCGCCGTGATGGCTTCGAAGACCTTGTCCAGCTGGGTTTGTTGCACATCCGTCAAGGTGGCGCCCAGGTGCTTGCCGATAAACCATTCCGGGAACAGATTCATTTCGCGCAGGATGAAGGCGCGGTCGAATTCGGGCAGCCCGTCGGGGGCGCTGGCCAGCTGGATTTTCATCAAGGATTCCAGCGCTTCGGCGTACAGCACGCTGGCGTTGTCGTGGTTCAGGGCGTCCAGATACGTGGTCGTGCCCAGGTCGGACAGCAGCAGGAAGCCCTGTTCCAGGTCTTGCGCGATGATGTCGGGCACGGACACGCCGGCGCCTTTCAGCAAGCCGGCCACCTTGACAAAGGCGGGCACGTTTTCGCGCTCAGGCGGCGCATCCATGGCGATCAGTGTCTTTCCTGGCAATGTTGTGTTGCTTGGCAGCACATCGAGACGGTAGTAGCGGCGGAAGCTGGCATCGCTGGAAGCGGGACGGGCGGATTCGGGCGCGACGAGGTTAAGCGAGGTCAACCAGGCTTTCAACAGGGTCAGGCGAGCGTCGGCGGAGACCGGCGCGGTGGAGGAATTGGGGGAGAATGACATTAAGCGGCCTGTGGAATCGGGTTGATGGTGCGGAGGGTAGGAGAACCCCATTGCTGGAAGCTCTCCCCCCTAAGAACCGTGCGTGCGACTTTCACCGCACACGGCTCAAGCATAATAAAAGTCCCTATGCAGGGACCGGCTTCGCAACTTGTAAATCGTTTGCGTGCACATTTATATGGCAATTTGGGTGCAATAATACGCGATTTCCAAGGGCGTCGGAACCACCTGCCACACGGTGTTCTATGTGGTGGTCATGCCATCCGGTTTCCATGTTCATCTCGTATCCACACAGAGCGCACAAGCCACGTTGGTCGAGGTAGAGCTTGGCCCACTCGCGCCGGTAAGACATGTTTTTCAACATGCGTTCCTGCCGAAGGGTTTCGCCGTACAGTTCCCATTGCGGATCGTAGGGGTGATAGCCGCCCTTGATCTTCGTGTGACGCAGAATCGCTGTACCTGGTAACGAGTACAGTTCCTTCATGGCCTTATTGCCATTTTTTGTGACAACGTCCGCTGCAAACATCCGATTTCCACTCTCGGTTGGGCGCCAGTATCGGTCGCGTATCCAACTGTCGGTTTTCTTCGGATGCCTGCGCATGGCCCAGCGACGAAGCCGCCAGTACAGCAGTGACTCCATCGTCGAAACCGCCTCTTTGGCGACGACAGGGCTGTGATATTGCGCCCAGCCCCGTAGCATGGGGTTCAGCAATCGAATGAGATTCTCCTGCTTCGCCCCGATGTTTTCGCTGATCGTCTTCCTCAGCTTTTCATAGAAAGCTTTCATGTTCTTCTTACTTGGCTTGATGAGCAGTGTCCCGGAATATTTTCGGAAGTTCCACCCCAGGAAGTCGAAGCCCTCATCGATGTGCACGATCTTGGTTTTGGCACTGGACAGTCGCAATCCTCTGACTGCAAGAAATGCTTCGATCCAAGGCCTGATTTCCGTCGCCAGCAATTCCTTCGATCCACTGGTAACGACAAAATCGTCCGCATATCGCACGACACCGACTTTGAGCTTGCCTGCCTTTGACTTGCCGAATTTCGCACCGAGGTGCGCAATCAGTTCAGTCTCCAGGCCGTTCAACGTCCAATTCGCAAGGGCAGGGCTGATGATGCCGCCCTGTGGCGTTCCAGCTGTGGTTGCCATCAATTGCTTCCGGTCAACTACCCCGGATTTCAGCCATTTAGACAGGATCAACTTATCCATGAAGACATTGTCGACCAGCCATTGATGGTTGATATTGTCGAAAAAACCTTCGATATCCGCATCCAACACCCAGGTTGCCGAGACTTTCCGGCAGGTCTGGAGAAAAATTTGCGACATCGCATCGGCCGTTGAGCGATTTTTGCGAAACCCGTATGAGTTGGGATCACTCAGCGTTTCCAAGACCGGATCCAAGGCCAACAGGTGAAGTGCCTGCATCGCCCGGTCCCGCATGGTAGGGATGCCCAGTGGGCGCATCTTTCCATTTGACTTGGGAATAAAGACCCTCCGTAATGGCAGGGGCCGATAGCCTTGTTTCTTCAACTGTGCAATGGCAGCGAACTTCTGCGTTGCTGAGTCCCACAACTGCTGGTCCACGCCTGCGGTTCGATTGCCTTGATTCTCTGTCACTCGTTTGACTGCCAGCGCTTTTGCGCTGAACGAGTGGGTTAGCCACCTTTGCAGCGCTTTCGCCCTGCGCCAGTTGCCTTCCTGTGTAGCCTTCGTTAATCGATGCTGCATGGCTCTCACGTTGCGTTGTACGAGCCGCCAGTTGATGGCGACCCATTCAGTTGGCACGTGCGAGGACGCAGAACCTGCAAGACTGCTAGCGGTTACTTTCATGCTGAACCTCGTGTAGTTGTTCCGACGAGACACAGCGTATCCCCGAGGGGAGAGCTGCATCCCTTCGGGGTGGTTGAAAATGATGACTGCCTGGAGCCAGTACAGTCGTATGACGACTATTACACCAGATGGAAGTGGGCACCCTTTCAGGCCGGGACAAATTTTGAATCCCTATCCGGACCATTACAGCCCAGCATTCGCTTTCTCCATCCTCCTCTACCCGCTCCCCCAAGGGCGTGCCTTGCGGTTTGCTTGCCGCTATCTCGGTTCGTTGATCGAGCGGCAGGGAATCGGGCTTACCACGTTCCCAACGATATCGACGCGACAGCTACATCGCGACTGGCTGTTTAGGGCCCATCTTTCCCCCGGTGGCTGAATGACGACGTATCCCCAGAATCCACGGAGATAACCAGCCACGTACCGTTTGGTTTAGGCCTGCCAGCAGCTTTGGCCTATTAATATTTACGAGGGTTCAAACGATGGTTCACATAACATTGCCCTTGCAGCACTCACCTAGCCCCTAGACCGCATCGCTGCTCGCAGTCTCCAGCCAGGCGTTCGCACGCCGGGCTGCCGGAAAAGAATGGGGGTACGTTGTCTCTGAGGCTTTGCACCCCGCCGTTACCGGCGACGCACACTCAAGTAGGTGACAGATGGTCGTACATCCGGTCATGGCAGCAGTTGCAACACTGAAGCATGACAAGATATCGAAGAGTTTCACTCGGGTATGACTCAGCTGAGAGAAAACCGAGTCTTGCAGAGAACTGTTGAAATATAGAAAATTGTAAGCAAATGTAAAATATCCACAAGCTTTGCAAATAAACTACAGTTTCAATGTTTTATGTAAACAAAGCAGGCAAAGGAATAGCGACTCGCCGGTGATTCGGCGGGCGTATAAGACTGACAAGGCACCTTCTCGTAGCGTGTCTTGTCTTGCCAAGAATGGGTACTCCGGGGAGCCCCTCACTGTTTTATCACTGGTAAACCAGGGATTTGCCTGCGCAGTTCCTGCGCTGCTAGCCGTTACTGCTGCGTTGCGACCGGGGCCAGCTACCCGAGCTTTAAGGCGTGTCGCACAGATTCCCATATAATAAGGGATTCAAATCAAAAAATCGCCTGTCAATGGTGCTTGCCCCTTCCAATTCATGAGCTGGTTTTCGGCCTCCCCCCCTTCGCAGCGCTGGGCTTTCGCCATCAGCGCGCTCGTCGCCGCCACGACGGTGCCTGTCCACGCCCAGAAAGCACCGCGTCCGGTTCATGTGGAAGATCCCGACGCGCCTACCGTCATGACGGCGAACAGCATGAACGGTCGACCGGAAAGAGAGATCAATCTCGACCAGAATGTCGTGATTGAGCGCGGAAAAACCACAAAAATGACGGCCGATACAGCTTGTTACAAACAAGTTGAAGATCAGTTCGACGCCGAGGGCCATATCAAGATGTGGCGTTTCGGCGATTACTACACGGGTGATGTCCTGAAGCTGAACATGGAGACCGGCAAGGGTTTCCTGCTCAACCCGACTTACCGCTTCGCAGTGGGCGGCGGCCAGGGCAAGGCCGAGCGCGTCGACTTCATCAATCCAGACGAAGCCAATGTTATCGAAGGCACCTACAGTACCTGCGAAGGGCCGAATCCGGACTGGTACCTGAAATCGAGCACCTTGAACCTCGATACGGGCCGCGACGTGGGCACGGGCAGCAAGACCATCATCTATTTCAAGGACGTGCCGATCCTGGGCACGCCGGGCATGTCGTTTTCGCTGTCGGGTGCGCGCCGCTCGGGCTGGCTGGCGCCCACGCCGGGCTTTGCCTCGAAGAACGGTTTCGAGCTGCTGATGCCGTATTACGTGAACATCGCGCCGAACCGCGACCTGACTCTGTATCCGCGCTACATCCAGCGGCGCGGCATTCAGCTCGGTGCGACGGGCCGCTACATGGGCGAGACGGATGCCGGCTTGTACAGCGGTGAAACCTCGTTTGAATTTTTGCCGAACGACAAGCAGACCAAGACCAACCGCTACATGATCAAGTCCAAGCATGAGCAGGCGCTGGCCAAGGGCTGGACTTACAGCTGGGATCTGCGCGAGGCGTCGGACGATAATTACCCGAACGATTTTTCGAAAACCGTCGCCACCGCCACCGAGCGCCAGTTGCTGCGCGAATTGCGCACCGATTACCGTACCGAGGACTGGAGCCTGACGGCGCGCGTGCAGAATTACCAGGTGCTGCAGGATCCCGATCCCAACGTGGTCGTGCCACGCCCGTATGACCGTTTGCCGGCGGTGAACTTCCATGCTGGCAAATACGATGTCTGGGGCGGTTTCGACTGGACCTTTGACGCGGAAGCGACGCGCTTCGCGCATCCGACACAGGTGCAAGGCTCGCGTCTCGTGGCCGTGCCGCAGGTGAGTTTTCCCATCATGCGCCCTGGCTACTTCATCACGCCCAAGCTGATGCTCAATGCCAGCGCGTATCAGCTCGACAATGACGCCCGGACCAAGGCGCTGTTTAAAACTACCTCGTTTACGCGCGCCGTGCCGACCTTCTCGGTCGACAGCGGCCTGGTGTTTGAACGCGACACGAATCTGTTTGGCACCAAGGGCGGCACGCAAACCCTGGAGCCGCGCCTGTTCTACGTCTACACGCCGTACCGCGACCAGTCGCAGTTTCCGAACTTCGATACGGCCGATGGGACGTTCAACCTGACGCAAATCTTCACGGAAAACCGTTTTGTCGGCAGCGACCGCATCGGCGACGCCAACCAGGTCACGGCCGCCGTCGTATCGCGTTTCCTGCAATCGGACGGCACGGAGCGCATGCGCCTGACCTTCGGTCAGCGTTTCTATTTTGCCGACCAGCGCGTGCAGCTCAATTCGACGACGCCCGTCAACCAGTCGCGTTCCGATATCCTGCTGGCCGCAACGGGCCGCGTGTCCGAGACTTGGACCGTCGACAGTCTGGTGCAGTACAATCCCAGCGATCGCCAGTTGATGAGCTACAACTACACCTTGCAATATCAGCCTGGTGCCAAGAAAGTATTGAATTTCAGTAACCGTTTTCAACGTGGCGTACTGCGTAATGCGGAAGTGTCGACGCAGTGGCCGTTGACGGACCGCCTGTATGGCGTGGGCCGCATCAGTTACTCCATCAAGGATCGCAGCATGCTGGAAAGCCTGGTCGGCCTCGAATACAAGGGCGACTGCTGGGTGTTCCGCATGGGGGCGCAGCGTTTCGTGACGACGACCAAGACTGTCTCGACGCCGATCTTCTTCCAGCTGGAATTGACGGGCTTGTCGAGTGGGCTGGGCCTGGGTGCGAATGGCCTGGAAACTTTTACAAAAACTATCCCTGGTTACCAGACATTGAGCCAGCCACTCCGTTAAGATAGTCACCGTTGCCGCCGCCGGTGTCCCCGGCGCTGGCACAAACCGGTTTTTTTATTCACCTGAACTCATGAGCGCTCTACACATTATGCGTAATGCCAGTATGCACCAACTCAAAATTGCAACGGTTTTGTTGTGCGCCATTTCCGGCGCCACGACCAGTAGTGTCTGGGCGCAACAGGCTGCGCCAGCGCCTGCGGCCAAGCCCGCTGCCGCTGCCCCAGCGCCAGTCAAGGGCTTCACGCCCCCTGCGTCGAGCAGTGGCCAGACCATCGACTCCATCGCCGTTGTCGTCAATGACGATGTGATCACGCGCAATGAAGTGGCGGCCCGCATCAAGAGCGTGGAGCAGCGCATGAAGGCGCAGAATATCCCGCTTCCCGACCCTGCCGACCTGCGCCGCCAGTTGCTCGAACGCATGATTGTCGAGCGCGCGCAAATGCAGCTGGCCAAGGAAATGGGTGTGCGCGTGGATGACCTGACCCTGGACCGCGCGATTGGCCGTATTGCTGAACAGCAAAAGATGACGGTGCAAGAGCTGCGCAACCAGATGGAAAAGGAAGGCACGCCGTTTGCGACCTTCCGCGAAGAAATCCGCGATGAAATCATCATGCAGCGCCTGCGCGAGCACGAAGTCGACGCCAAGATCCAGATTTCCGATTCCGAAGTGGATAACTTCCTGGAAGCGGAAAAAGCGGCAGCCAGCGAACAGGTGGAGCTGAACCTGGCGCAAATTCTCGTGCGCATTCCGGAAAATTCCAGCCCCGAACAGATCGCCGCACGCCGCGCGCGCGCCGAAGAAGTCAGCCGCCAGTTGCGCACGGGCGCCGATTTCGCCAAGATGGCCGCCACCTATTCCGACGCCAGCGATGCGCTGAGCGGCGGCGATATCGGCTGGCGCCAGAGCGACCGCCTGCCGCCCCTGTTCACGGAACAGTTGCTGAAATTGAAGCCTGGCCAGATCACGCCTATCATCAAGAGCAACACGGGCTTCCATATCCTGAAACTGGTGGACCGCCGCAGCGCTGCCGAGGCACAAGCTGTCGCCGCCGTGCAGCAGACGCATGCCCGCCATATCCTGCTGAAAGTGACGCCAACCCTGTCGGCGGCCGAAGCCAAGCGCAAACTGCTGGAATTGAAAGAACGTCTCGACAACAAGGCCGCCAAGTTCGAAGACCTGGCCCGTTTGTTCTCGAACGACGGTTCCGCGGCCAAAGGCGGCGACCTGGGCTGGCTGTATCCGGGCGACACCGTGCCGGAATTTGAAACGGCGATGAATGCGCTGAAACCGGGCGAAGTGAGCCAGCCGATCGAATCGAGCTTTGGCTTCCATCTGATCGAAGTGCTGGAACGTAAGAGCGACGACGTCTCGAAAGAGAAGAAACGCGCTGCCGCACGCAATGCCTTGCGCGAACGCAAGCTGGAAGAAGCGACGGAAAACTGGGCGCGCGAAGTGCGCGACCGTGCTTACGTCGAATTCCGCGCGGACGACCAGTAATGCTGCTGACTGATTGCGCATGAGTAACTTGCCTGTTGCACGCCGTCCGGCCATCGCCATTACCTGTGGCGAACCGGCCGGTGTCGGTCCGGAAATCTCGATACGCGCCGCCTGGGCCATGCGCAATGAAGTCAACTGCATCCTGCTGGGCGACGCCGCCTTCCTGGCGCTGACGGCCAGCCTGATCGATCCGGAGATCCGCCTGGCGGCGCTGTCGCTGCAAGCCGTGCGCAACAGCGGCTTGCCCCAGTTCGGTCCCGGCCGCTTGGCCGTGATCGATATTCCCACTGTGAACAATGTCATTCCTGGCGTGCTGGACAAGGAAAACGGGCGTTCCGTGCTCGCTACCCTGGACGCGGCCGTGGAGGGTGTCCAGGCGGGCTGGTTTGGCGCCATGGTCACGGCCCCCTTGCAAAAGAGCACGATCAACGACGCGGGCGTGGCCTTTTCCGGCCATACGGAATACCTGGCAGAAAAAACCGGCACGCCGCAAGTGGTGATGATGCTGGCCGGCGAACCGGGCCACGGCGAGCCGACCCTGCGCGTGGCGCTGGCCACCACGCATTTGCCATTGAAGGACGTGTCCGCTGCCATCACGATGGACAGCCTGGCCGTCACGCTGGATATCATTCAGCTTGATTTGCAACAGAAATTCGGCATCGCCGCGCCGCGTATCCTCGTCACCGGCCTGAACCCGCACGCGGGCGAGGGCGGGTATCTGGGACGCGAGGAAATCGATGTCATCACCCCGGCGATTGCCGCGGCGCAAGCGCGCGGCATCGATGCGCGCGGACCGTACCCGGCCGACACCTTGTTCCAGCAAAAATATCTGGCGGACGCCGACTGCGTGCTGGCCATGTACCACGACCAGGGTTTGCCGGTGCTGAAATACGCGACCTTCGGGCGCGGCATCAATATCACCCTGGGCTTGCCGCTGATCCGCACCTCGGTCGACCACGGCACGGCGCTGGACCTGGCCGCGCAAGGACTGGGCCTGGCCGATTGCCACAGCATGGAGCAAGCCCTGCAAACGGCGCTCGACATGCTGCGCGCCAGCACCCCGACCAGAGCGTAGGTCGGGTTAGCCGCAAGGCGTAACCCGACGCTGCCTGCTCAACGATCCCGCCGGCCTGTGCCGGCTTTACCGCATTGATAGAAAACACATTATGAAACACGTTGCCCGCAAACGCTTTGGCCAGAACTTCCTGCATGACCGCTTCGTCCTCGATGACATCACAGCCGCCATCGCGCCGCAGCCGGACGATGCCATGGTCGAGATCGGCCCCGGCCTGGGCGCCATGACGGAGCAGCTGCTGCGCCATTTGAAACAGATGCATGTGGTGGAACTGGACCGCGACCTGATCGTGCGTCTGGAAAAAACGTTTAATCCGGCCAAGCTGACGATCCATTCGGGCGACGCGCTGAAATTCGATTTCGCGCAAATCCCCGTGCCGGCCGGCCAGAAGCTGCGCATCGTGGGCAACTTGCCATATAACATTTCCAGCCCCCTGCTGTTCCACCTGGCGGACTTCGCGCCGCTGGTGCAGGACCAGCATTTCATGCTGCAAAAGGAAGTGGTCGAGCGCATGGTGGCCGAACCGGGCAGCAAGGCGTATGGCCGCCTGTCCGTGATGCTGCAATGGCGCTACAAGATGTCGCTGCTGTTCATCGTGCCGCCGACGGCGTTTGATCCGCCGCCGAAGGTGGAATCGGCCATCGTGCGCATGATCCCCGTGGCCGAGCGCCTCGCGTGCGACCAGGCCACGCTGGAAGCCGTGGTCATGAAGGCCTTTTCGCAACGCCGCAAGGTGATCCGCAATTGCCTGGCCGGGATGTTTACGGAAGAGCAGATCAAGGCGGCCGGCATCGACCCGACCCTGCGTCCGGAAACCGTGGGGCTGGAGCAGTATGTTGCCTTGGCGAATCTGCTGAAGGCGCCTGCTTGAGTTTTAACTTAAAACCACTGGTCGACCTGCTGCAAATCCTGGCGCAACGCTGAAAAACAGTCGTCCACATGGTGGTTGCGGCTGATTTCATTGCGCCGCATCAGGGCGATCTTGCGCTTGCAGGTGGGCTGGCGCAGCGGTGCCACATGCAGGTCCTCGTCGTTGAGGAAGGTCGTGTACAGGCTGGGCATGATGCCGACGGCGATGCCGGCGCGCACCACGCCGTACAGCGACTCGCTGTGGATCATCTGGTACAGGCTCGACGGGCTCAGGCCATGCTGGCGCAGCGCGCTCGAGGCGAACTCCCAGATGCTGCCCTTGGTAAATACAACGATTTCCTGGCCCGCCAGCTGTTCCCAGCGCACTTCCTTGAGCGGCGCCAGCGCATGGCGTCCCGCCGTCACCAAGACCAGCTCGTCTTCGAACAGGCCCACGCTTTCCAGCGACACGGAACCGGGCACCTCGATGCCCACGCAAAAGTCCAGCTGGCCCGAATGCAGCGCATGCAGCAAGCCGTCGTTGGGCATGTCCGACAGGACGATTTCCACTTCATCTCCATGCTGCTCGCAGTAGCGCGCCACCACCACGGCCGTCATCGCCATGGCCGAGGGGATGGCGCCGATGCGGATGCGATGCCGGCCGCTGCCGATGGCGCGCTGGATATCGGCAAAGGTGTTGCTGGCCGTATTCAATAAATGCGTGGCGTATTCGAGCGCCAGCTTGCCTTCGCGCGTCAATTCCAGCTGGTGGGTTGTGCGGTTAAACAACTTTTTTCCCAATTGATTTTCCAGCAGCTTGATCGACGCGCTGAGGGCCGGCTGGGTCACGCACAATTCCTGTGCAGCCTTGCTGAAGCTGTTTACCCGGGCTAGGGTGGAAAACGCTTGTAAATGTCGTAATGAAATTTTCTTGCTCAGTTCATGCATGGGCGTTGCTTATTAGAAAAAGTAATGGATTTATAAAAATAAACAAATTTTCTTATCCCGCAATTTACCATATTCTGGACTGGTCCTTACTTGTCTTGAAAGCAACAATATTCGGGAGAAGCGCCTGGAATGCGGTGCCGGCACGTGCGGCGGCGCGCCATGCAAGGGATGCATCAATAAAATAATTCCAAAAAAACTCAGGGTTTATTCTTTTTAGGGTGGCGGCGATGAACAAATGGATGACGGGAACGATGGTAGTGGGTGGCTTGCTGGCGGCGCAGGGTGCGGCGCAGGCGCAAAGCAGCGTGCAAGTGTATGGACTGCTGTCGGCCGGTATCGGGTATGTGTCGGATGAGGGCAAAGGCAGCCGCACGCATGCGCTGAGCGGCACGAATCAGAATCCCCGCATCGGTTTCCGCGGCCAGGAAGACCTGGGCGACGGCACCAAGGCGATCTTCGTGCTGGAAAACGGTTTTAACGTGATGACGGGCACGGCTTCGCAAAGCGGCCGTCTGTTCGGCCGCCAGTCGTATGTGGGTTTGTCCAGCAACGACAAGGGCACCTTGACCCTGGGCCGCCAGTACGAAGCCGTCAAGGATCTGCTGGGTCCCGTGGTCATCGCCAGTAACGGCGTGCACATCGGCGACAACGACAATGGCTACAACAACCTGCGCGTGCAAAACGCCGTCAAGTATGTCAGCCCGAATATCAGCAACCTGTCGTTCACGGGCTTGTATGGTTTCAGCGAGAACCCGGAAGATTCGAACCGCAACCGCGTCTACAGCATGGGCGCCGGCTACAAGGTCGATGCCTTCAGCTGGGCCGTCGCCTACACCAAGATGGATCGCCCGAACAGCCCCGATGCGCCGAATGGCGCCATCGGCAATGATTATGCCAGTTCCCTGTTGATCTTTAACAAGAGCGCCGTCAAGGGCGCCGGCGTGGACAGCCAGGCCATCGCCGGCACGGGAGGCTTTTATAATGTGGGCAAGACCAAGTTTGGCGCCTTGTACACCAATGTGCGCTACCACTACCTGGATCAAAGCAATCTGACCCTGCAGAACGTGGACTTGAACGTGAACCACAAGCTGACGGAAGCGTTGAACCTGGGCGCGTCGTATTTCTATACGACTGGTAAATATGACGTGATCAACAAGACGCCGAAATGGCACCAGGTTAACTTCCAGGCCGATTACTTCCTGTCCAAGCGCACCGATGTCGCCATCACCTGGAGCTACCAGAAAGCGGCCGGCGATGCGACGTTCGCCCGCGTGTTCGGCTTCGGCGCCTCGGGCGGCAAGACGCAAAGCGTGCTGATCGTTGGCATGCGACATTATTTCTGATTCTGATTCATCTTTACAGGCGCTGTTCCGCAGCGCCGTCCCCTGAAAGGAAGCATCTTGAAAAAGCACCTCATGTTGGCGTTGAGCCTAGGCTTGCTGGCCAACGCCGCCCACGCGGAAAAACGCGAGCTGGTCATTTCGGCCTATCCGATTGCCCAGCCCTTGTTCATGAAGTATGTGTACGAGCCGTTCAAGGCCAAATGCGGTTGCGATATCAAGGTGGAAACGGGGAATAATGCGGACCGCATCGCCAAGCTGGTGGTGCACGCCAAGAACCCGGTCATCGACCTGGTGCTGCTGTCCGATTCCGGCATGCTGGAAGCGGCGCAAAAGGGCGTGATCCAGCCCATGGATTACTCCAAGCTGAGCAATTACAAAGCCCTGTACGACGTGGCGAAAAACCCTATCGGCGGCAACTTCGCCGTCGGCTACACGCTGTACTCGGTCGGCCTGGTGTACCGCAGCGACAAGGTTGCCCCGCTGACGTCCTGGAAGGACCTGTGGCGCCCCGAACTGAAGGGCCGCGTGGCCTTCCCCGACGTGAGCACCACGCAGGGCCCCTTGATGCTGCGCATGGCTGATGCGGCCTGGGGCGGCAAGACGGATGACTACGCCACGGGCTTTGCCAAGATCGTCGGCATGAAGGGCAACGTCGTCACGTTCTCGAAAAACAGCGCGCAGCTGGCCGCCCTGTTTGCGCAGGATGAAATCTGGGCCGCGCCCGTGGCGCGCTTTACCTGGTCGCAAATGCTCAAGACGGGCCTGCCCCTGAAATGGAGCATCCCGGCCGAAGGCCAGGCGGCCGGCATGAACGTGATGGGCATCGTTGCCGGGTCAAAGAATGCGGACCTGGCCTACCAGCTGATGGATTTCTGGCTGTCCAAGGAAGTGCAGACGCAGCTGGCGACCAACCTGGTCGACTCGCCCGTCAACAAGGACGTGCGCCTGTCGGTGGCGGCCGCGCAATTCAATACCTATGGCGCCGATCAAATCAGCTCGCTGAAGTTCGTCAAGCCGGAAACCATCATCAAACAGCGCAGCAACTGGATGACGCAGTGGAACAAGGCCATGAGCAAATAGTGGTGACGAGGAGAAAACACCATGTTTGCTGATCCAAAAAAGCGCCTGGGACTGCTGCTGGTCCTGCCGGCGCTGATCTTTATCGTCGTCTGCTTCCTGCTGCCCGTGCTGGCCTTGCTGGTCGACGCCTTCCGCGTCGGCGACGGCATGCAGTGGGGTGTTGAGCGCTTCGTTGCATTCTTCTCGCAGGAATTCAACCGCACCATCTTCTGGCGCACCCTGCGCATCGCCGCGCTGGTGACCCTGGCGTCCATCATCCTCGGCTATCCGGCCGCGCAAGCCGTGGCGCGCGTGTCGCCGAAGTGGCGCGGTCTGGTGGTCGGCATGATGATTCTGCCGCTGATGGTCTCGCCGATCGCGCGTACCTATGCGTGGATCGTGCTGCTGGGCCGTAATGGCGCCCTCAACGCGGCGCTCGTTAACATGGGTTTCACGGACGAGCCGCTGCGTTTGCTGTTCAGCGAATTCGCCGTCTTTGTCGGCCTGCTGCAATTGCTGCTGCCCTTGATGCTGATGTCGCTGGCGGGCGCGCTGGAAAACCTGCCGCGCGACGTGGAACCGGCCGCGGCGACTTTGGGCGCGAATCCATGGCAAGTATTCTGCAAGGTCACCCTGCCGCTGACGCAGGAAGGCCTGGTGGTCGGCGGCACCCTGGTGTTTACGGGCTGCGTGACGGCCTACGTGACGCCGGCCCTCCTGGGCGGCACCAAGGTGCTGATGCTGGAAACGCTGCTGTACCAGAAGGTCAGCGTGGAGAGCGATTTCGGCGCCGCGAATGTGATCGCCGTCATCCTCGTCTGCATGACCCTGCTGGTGAATGCCGGCCTTAAACGTATTTCCTCGAGCCGGAGTTCCGTATGAAAGAAAGCCTGTTTTCACGTGCCGTTTTATGGCTGGTGTTTTTGTTCCTGCTGGGACCCTTCGCCATCGTCGTGCTGGCCGGCTTTTCCGGCGGCGAAACCTTGGCCTTCCCGCCCGAATCGTATTCGCTGCGCTGGATCCTCGAAGTGTGGTCGGCGCCCGAGTTCCGCCGCGCCTTCCAGACCAGCCTGGAAATCGGCCTGATCGCCACCGTCATCGCGCTGTTGCTGGGCATCCCCGTCGCGTATGCGTTTTCGCGCATGCCGCCGCCCGGTATCGGCGCCATCCGGCAAATCCTGACATCGCCGCTGATCATTCCCGCCATCCTGGTCGGTTTGGGCTTGCTGCACCACCTGGTGCTGACGATCAATGCGCCCGTGTACGTGGGCCTCTTGATCGGCCATATCGCGCTGCTGATTCCGTACTCGGTGCGTGTCGTGTACGCCAGCCTGGTCAACCTGCGCGTGGATATCGAGGATGCGGCCATCACCCTGGGCGCGTCGCGCCTGCGCGCGTTTTTCATGATCGTGCTGCCGAATATCCGCAACGCCGTGATCGCCGCCTTCTTCCTCGCCTTCGTCACCTCGTTCAACCAGGTGCCCGTCTCGCTGTTCCTCACGGGCCCCGGCATCAGCACCTTGCCGATCGAGATGCTGGGCCATATGGAAAACAGTTTCGATCCGTCGATCGCTGCCCTGTCGACCTTGCTGGTCTTGTTCACCATGGCCTTCGTGATGGTGACCGAGAAGGTGCTGGGCATTTCTAAATACATGTAAGAGGCAACACACGATGAGTTATCTGGAACTGCACAAGCTGAACCTCGGCTACGCCAAGAACACGACGTCCGTGAAAGACCTGGACTTGCACGTCGAGCAGGGCGAGCTGATTTCCCTGCTGGGCCCCAGCGGCTGCGGCAAGACCACCACCATGCGCGCCATTGCCGGCCTGATGCCGCTGCAGTCAGGCCGCATCGTGCTCGACGGCCGCGAAATCGGCAAGCTGGCGCCGAATAAACGCAATATCGGCATGGTCTTCCAGTCGTATGCGCTGTTCCCGCACTTGAACGTGTACGACAACATCGCCTTCGGCCTGCGCCTGCGCAAGGTGGCGCCGGCGCTGCTGAAAACGAAAGTGGAAGCCGTGATCGCCGCCGTGGGACTGACGGGGTTCGAGACGCGTTTGCCGGCGCAGATGTCGGGCGGCCAGCAGCAGCGCGTGGCGCTGGCGCGCGCCATCGTCGTCGAACCGGCCCTGCTGCTGCTCGATGAACCGCTGTCGAACCTGGACGCCAAGCTGCGCGTGCAGATGCGCGCCGAGCTGCGCCGCATCCAGCGCGAACTGGGCATCACCATGCTGTACGTGACGCACGACCAGGAAGAAGCGCTGGCCCTGTCCGACCGCATCGTCGTCATGAATGGCGGGCGCATCGAGCAGCTGGCCGCGCCGGAAGCCGTGTTCAATACGCCGTCCACGCGCTTCGTCGCCAACTTCATGGGTTTCGAAAACCTGTTCGACTACCGCGACGGCGCGCTGCACCACGCCGGTGCCAGCCTGCCGTACACGTCCCCCGTCGCTGCCGGCACCACGGTGCTGGGCTGGCGTCCGGACAAGGTGCGCGTCTGCGCCGCCGACGACGCGGCAGGCCAGTACCCTGGCACCGTGCTGGCGCGCGGTTTCCTGGGCGACACCGTCGAATACCTGCTGCAAACGCCGCTGGGCCAGGTCAAGGGCATTTGCGCGGCCGGCGGCGCCGCCTGGCGCGAAGGCACGGCCGTCTCCTTCGTACTGCCCTCCGACAGCGCCCTGTGGCTGGCTGCCTGATTTTTTAACCTGAGACCATCATGACCCAAGCCTTGAAAAAGATCTGGCTCGACACCGATCCCGGTTTCGACGACTGGCTGACGATGCTGCTCTTAGGCAGCAATCCCGACATCGAGTGGCTGGGCGTGAGCGTGGTGGCGGGCAATGCACCCGTCGCCATCACTTACGACAACGCCTTGCGCATCAAGGCCCATGACGGCTTGACGGTGCCGATCTACCGCGGCTGCGAAGAACCGCTGGCCGGCGTCATCGAGACGGCGCAGCGCATCCTGGGCGACAGCGGCATGCCGACCACGGGCGACATCCTGCCGCCCGGTGCCGCCAGTGACGCTGCGGGCCACGCCGTCGACGCGCTGATCGCCGCCGTGCGCAAGCATCCCGGCCAGATCACCATCATGGCGATCGCGCCGATGACGAATATCGCAACCGCGCTGGCCAAGGCGCCCGATATCGCGGGCAAGATCGTCGAAATCATCCTGATGGGCGGCTCGACCGACCAGGGCAACCATACGGCGGCGGCCGAATTCAATATCTATGCGGACCCGGAAGCGGCCGCCCAGGTGTTCAAATCCGGCATTCCGCTGCGCATGTTCGGTCTGAACCTGTGCCGCCAGCTCTTGGTGACGAATGCGGAAGTGGAACGCCTGCGCGCCCTCGGCACGCCGCGCGCGCTACGTCTGGCCGGCTACCTGGAAGCGTATGTGCGCATCCGGAGCAGCGACGGTTCCGTGCCCATGCCCATGTACGACCCCGTGGTGGCCCTGTACCTGGAAGCGCCGCAGCTGTTCCAGTTCCAGCCGGCTCACGTGGCCATCGAATTGACGGGCGAACTGACGCGCGGCATGACGGTGTGCGAATTCCGCGTGCCGCGCCGCGCCGCCATCAACACGCAAGTGGCGATGCTGGCCGATGGCCCCGCCGCCATCGAGCGCCTGATGCGCCGCCTGGCCGCCATTCTCGTCTGACCCACTTCACTACGAAACGAGCTTCATGTCTAATTCTCCCCTGAGCATCGAACAGTTTTTACGCGCCATGCCGAAGGTGGAGCTGCATTGCCACCTGTTCGGCACGGTGCGGCAAGCCACTTTCCGCGCGCTGGCCGCCAAGACGGGCCATGTCGTCACCCCTGAGGAAATCGACGCGTTTTACACGCGCGGCGACAAGCCCGTCGGCGTGCTGCGCGTGCTGCGCGCGCTCGACGCGCACCTGATCGTCTCGCCGACGGACCTGTATTGCCTCGCCTACGAATACCTGGAAGACGTGCATGGCCACGGCGTGCGCTATGCGGAGTTCTTCTGGAATCCGACCGGCACCGTGCGCGTGTCGGGCATCCGCTACGAGTCGGCGCAGGACGCCATCGTGGCCGCCATCCGCGATGCGCAAAGGGATTTTGGCGTGATCGGCCGTCTGATCCCCAGCATCGACCGTGAAGCGGCTCCCGCCGAAGCCGTGCAGATGGTGGAGTGGATGAAGGCCTACCGCGCGCCGGAAGTGATCGGCATCGGCATCGACTACCGCGAAAACGACCGTCCGCCCGAACTGTTCATCGAAGCCTACCGCGCTGCGCGCGCCGCCGGCTTCAAGTGCACGGCGCATGCGGGCGAATTCGGCATGCCGTGGATGAATGTGGCGACGGCGATAGACGAATTGCAGGTGGACCGGGTCGACCATGGCTACACGATCGTCGACAACCCGGAGCTGGCGCAGCGCTGCGTGGAACGGGGACTTGTCTTCACCGTGGTGCCCACCAATTCGTATTATCTGCGCACCCTGGTCCCCGAGCGCTGGGCGCTCGATCACCCGATCCGCGCCATGGCCAAGCTGGGCCTGAAACTGCATCCGAATACGGACGATCCGACCCTGCACCACGTGACGCCGACGGGCGCCTGGATGATGATGCGCGAATTCGGCTTCGGTCTCGACGACATGCGGGGCTTCATGTTGAATGGCCTGGACGCGGCCTGGATAGACGAGTCCACGCGGCGCGACTGGCGCGCGGAATTTGCGCGCGAATTCGACGTGTTGCGGGCAAGAGTCGTCGGGTAAATCAGGCCGATGCCGGTGGCGGGGCCAGCAGCGACGGAAACGCCCGCTGCGGGCAGCTTTGGCGCTCGCACACCTTGCAGCCCGTGCCGATCGGCGTGGCGCTGGAAGGGTCGTGCAAATCGAGTCCCTTCGAATAGATCAGCCGGTGCGCCTGCGAGATGTCGCAGCCCAGCGCCACGGCAAACGTCTTGCCGGGCGCCCGGAAGCCTGGCGAGGCCGTGCTGACCTGGCGCGCGATCCATAAATACGTGCAGCCGTCGGGCATGCTGGCCACTTGCGTCAGCACCTGGCCCGGATGGCTGAAGGCGTCGTACACGATCCACAGCGGGCAGGTGCCGCCCACCCGTGAAAAGTGAAAGTCCGTGGCCGACTGGCGCTTCGAGACATTGCCCGCGCGGTCGACGCGCACGAAGAAAAACGGCAGCCCCGCCGCATCGGGGCGCTGCATGGTGCTCAAACGGTGGCACACGGCCTCGAAGCCCACGCCGAACTGGTGCGCCAGGCGTTCGATGTCGTAGGCGCGCGTTTCCGCCGCCTGTAAAAAACGCTGGTACGGCATCAAGAGGGCGCCGGCGAAATAATTGGAAAACGCCAGGCGCGCGCCCGTCTGCGCGGCCGCGCCCGAGAGTCCTGCCGCCAGCACCAGGGCGTCGATGAGGTCGCTGTGTTCGAGCAGGCTGATTTGCGCCGCCATCTGGAAGGCGCGTTGGCCGCCCGTCAGGGTGTCGGGCAGAAACAAGATATGGTGTTGCGCGTCGTAGCGGTGCTTGCGCACCATGCCCGCGTCGCCATCGGACAAGCGCACCTGGATGCCGTGGCGCTCCAGCAGCCGGCCTTGCAGCGCGTCGAGCGTGCGCAGGGAGGGATCGAGTTCGCCCGCCACCCGTTCGGCCGCCCGGTCCAGCTCATCGATGTAGTTTTGCCGCCGGTTCAGGTATTCGCGCACTTCCTCGTCCGTGGAGGGCGCCGCCGAGCTGGCGCCGCGGCTGCCGTCGTCGAGGCGCGCGGCCAGCGTATCGGCCCGTTCCGCCATCACCCGGTAGCGCCGCTGCAGGAGCAAAATCGAGCGCGCCAGTTCCGGCATGTTTTCCACCAGCATTTTCAATTCCGCCATCGAGGTGGGCGGCGCGTCGGGCAATTCGCCGAACACGTCGCGCACGTCCGCCACCAGGCTGGCGCTGTCGTGTTCGGAAAAGATTTGCGGGTCAACGCCCAGCACCGTGCCGATGCGCAGCAGGATCGGCACCGTCAGCGGGCGCTGGTTGCGCTCCATCTGGTTCAGGTAGCTGGGCGAGATGCCCAGGGCCTTGGCCAGCGCCACCTGCGTCATGCGCCGTTCCTCGCGCAGCCGCTGCAGGCGCACGCCCATGAAAACCTTTGCCATCGCGTTTCCTCTTCCCCGTTTGTGGAATCTGCAAATTTACAATCTTTGCAGATTAACAGATTCGTCTTTGCATTATCTCGCATTTTCACGCCTTGTTTGCAGGCTGGATTGTGCGAATAATGCAAACAGACCTATACCAACCAGGAGACTCCGAGTGACTACGCAAAACACAATTCCGACCGTTCCCCTCTTGATCAACGGCGAGTGGGTCGAATCCCGCACCACCGTCTGGCGCGACGTCGTCAACCCCGCCACGCAGGAAGTCCTGGCCAAGGTGCCGTTCGCCACGTCCGATGAAGTCGACGCGGCCATCGCCTCGGCCCAGCGCGCCTTCAAAACCTGGCGCAAGACGCCGATCGGCGCCCGCGCCCGCATTTTCTTGAAATTGCAGCAGCTGATCCGCGAAAACATGGCCGACCTGGCCGCCACCCTGACGATGGAACAGGGCAAGACTTTGCTCGACGCGGAAGGCGACGTCTTCCGCGGCCTGGAGGTGGTGGAACATGCGGCCAATATCGGCACCCTGCAAATGGGCGAATACGCGCAAAACGTGGCCGGCGGCGTCGACACCTACAGCGTGATGCAGCCGCTGGGCGTGTGCGCCGGCATTACCCCATTCAATTTCCCCGCCATGATCCCCCTGTGGATGTTCCCGATGGCGATTGCCTGCGGCAATACCTTCGTGTTGAAACCATCGGAGCAAGACCCGCTCGTGACGGAAAAACTCGTGCGCCTGGCCTTGCAGGCG
Organism: Janthinobacterium sp. GW823-FHT01H08; assembly: GCF_058797855.1. Taxonomy (NCBI): domain Bacteria; kingdom Pseudomonadati; phylum Pseudomonadota; class Betaproteobacteria; order Burkholderiales; family Oxalobacteraceae; genus Janthinobacterium; species Janthinobacterium sp. GW823-FHT01H08. Next base: position 5,954,603 of record NZ_CM179504.1, on the reverse strand, counting down.
GGCATCCCGGCTGGCGTGTTGAACGTCATCCACGGCGGCGAAGACGTGGTCAACGCCCTGTGCGACCATCCGGACATCAAGGCGATCTCGTTTGTCGGCTCCAGCAAGGTGGGCACGCATGTGTACCAGCGCGCCAGCCTGAACGGCAAGCGCGCGCAATGCATGATGGGCGCCAAGAACCACGCCGTCGTCTTGCCGGACGCCAATAAAGAACAGACCCTGAACCAGTTGCTGGGCGCCGGTTTCGGCGCGGCCGGCCAGCGCTGCATGGCGGCGTCCGTCGCCGTGCTGGTGGGCGAGGCGCGCGAGTGGCTGCCGGAACTGGCCGCCAAGGCGCAAACCCTGACGGTGGGCGCGGGCAAGGATAATCCGGACCTGGGCCCCGTGATCTCGTGCGCGGCGAAAGAACGCGTGTTTGGCCTGATCGCCAAGGGCGTGGAGCAGGGCGCCGTGCTGACGCTCGATGGCCGCGACGTGAAGGTCGATGGCTATCCGAACGGCAACTTCGTCGGCCCGACGATCTTGTCCGGCGTAAAACCCGGCATGGTCGTGTATGACCAGGAAATCTTTGGTCCCGTCCTGATCGTCGTCGAAGTCGACACGCTCGATGAAGCGATTGCGCTGGTGAACGCGAATCCGAACGGCAATGGCACGGCCCTGTTCACGCAGAGCGGCGCGGCCGCGCGCTATTTCCAGGAAGAAATCGACGTGGGCCAGGTCGGCATCAACGTGCCGATTCCCGTTCCCGTTCCCCTGTTCAGCTTTACGGGCTCGCGCGGCTCCAAGCTGGGCGACCTGGGCCCGTTCGGCAAGCAGGTCGTGTTGTTCTACACGCAGACGCAGACGATTACCCAGCGCTGGTTCACGGATGCGGCCTCGGTGGGCAAGGTCAACACCACCATCAGCCTCAAGTAAGGAGCTGCCATGGACTTTGAATTGAGCGACGAGCAGCGCGAGTTCCAGCAGGCGGCGCGCGCGTTTGCCGAAGGCGAACTGGCGCCGCACGCGGCCCATTGGGATGCGGAATCGATCTTCCCCGTGGAAACCATCGCCAAGGCGGGCGAGATGGGTTTTTGCGGCCTGTACACGCCGCAGCGCTGGGGCGGTCTGGGCCTCTCCCGCCAGGACGCGGCCATCGTCTTCGAGGAACTGGCCGGCGGCTGCACCTCGACCACGGCCTACATCACCATCCACAACATGGCCACCTGGATGCTGTCGCGCTGGGGGCAGGAAGCCCTGTGCGACGAGTGGGTGCCGGCCCTGGCTGCCGGCCAGAAGCTGGCCAGCTATTGCCTGACGGAACCGCAGTCGGGCTCGGATGCGGCGTCCTTGCGCACGAAAGCCGTCAAGGAGGGCGACTTTTATCTGCTGGACGGTACGAAAGCGTTTATCTCGGGCGCGGGGCAGACGGATATGCTGATCGTCATGGCACGCACGGGCGGCGAGGGCGCGGCCGGCATTTCCGCCTTTGCCGTGCCGGCGAATTTGCCCGGCATCGTGTATGGCAAGAAAGAAGAAAAGATGGGCTGGAACAGCCAGCCTACGCGCATCATCAGCTTCGACCAGGTGAAAGTGCCTGTTGGCAACTTGCTGGGCGCGGAAGGCGAAGGCTTTACGATTGCCATGAAGGGCATCGACGGCGGGCGCATCAACATCGCCGTGTGCTCGGTGGGCACGGCGCAGGCGGCCCTCACGCGCGCGCAAACGTATATGAAGGAGCGCACGCAGTTCGGCCGCGAGCTGGCTCAGTTCCAGGCCCTGCAATTCAAGCTGGCCGACATGCTGACGGAACTGGTGGCGGCGCGCCAGATGGTGCGCCTGGCAGCCTGGAAACTTGACCAGGAAAGCCCGGATGCGACGGCATATTGCGCCATGGCAAAACGTTTCGCGACGGATGTGGGTTTTAATGTCGCCAACGATGCGTTGCAATTGCACGGTGGCTACGGCTACATCCGCGAGTATCCGCTCGAGCGCCACGTGCGCGACACGCGGGTGCACCAGATCCTGGAAGGGACGAATGAAATCATGCGCCTGATCGTCGCGCGAGCGATTTTGAAAGACGGCGCCACGGAGACCTTACGATGAGCAAAGTGTATACAAATTTACTGCTGGAACGCCGTGGCCATACGGCCCTGGTGACCCTCGACAACCCGCCCGCCCACACGTGGACCCTGGCCAGCCTGAACGCCCTGAAGGAACTGGTGGCCGACCTGAATGCGGACGCCGACGTGTACGCGCTGGTGATCACGGGCGGCGGCGCCAAGTTCTTCTCGGCCGGCGCCGACCTGAACGTGTTTGCCGACGGTAACAAGGACACGGCCTTCGCCATGGCCGCGGCCTTTGGCGAAGCGTTCGAGGCGCTGTCCGCATTCCGCGGCGTCAGCATCGCCGCCATCAATGGCTATGCCATGGGCGGCGGTCTTGAATGCGCGCTGGCCTGCGATATCCGCATCGCCGAGGAGCACGCGCAGATGGCCTTGCCGGAAGCCTCGGTCGGCTTGCTGCCATGCGCGGGCGGCACGCAGCATTTGCCGTGGCTGGTGGGCGAAGGCTGGGCCAAGCGCATGATTTTGTGCGGCGAGAGAGTCGATGCGGCCAAGGCCCTGGCCATCGGCCTCGTCGAGGAAGTTGTGCCAACCGGCAAGGCTGCCGCCACGGCGCTGGCCCTGGCCGCCAAGGTGGCGCGCCAGAGTCCCAGCAGCGTGACGGCATGCAAGACCCTGATCCAGGGCGCGCGCAGCCATCCGCTGGTCAACTCCTTGCCGGACGAACGCACCCTGTTCCTCGGCTTGTTCGATACGCAAGACCAGAAAGAGGGCGTGCAGGCGTTCCTGGAAAAACGTCCGGCGGAGTGGAAGAATGGTTGAGACTTTGCCTGAAACCGTGAAAATCGAGGAGCGCGACTGTCCCGGCGGCATGAAGCTGGGCGTCATCACCCTCGACGCGCCCAAATCCCTGCACGCGCTGACCCTGGACATGATACGCGCCATCGACGGCGCTCTCGTGCGCTGGGCCGGTGACTCTGCCGTCGCCTGCGTGGTGCTGCACTCGTCGACCGACAAGGCCTTTTGCGCGGGCGGCGACGTGCGCAGCCTGCGTTCGGCCGTGGCCGAGCAATCGGGTGTCGTGCCGAACCCGCAGGCGCTGGCCTTCTTTGCCGAGGAATACCGGCTCGACCACCGCATCCATACGTATGCGAAACCGCTGCTGGTGTGGGGCGGCGGCATCGTCATGGGCGGCGGCCTGGGCCTGATGGCCGGTGCCAGCCACCGCGTCGTGACGGAAAGCACGCGTATCGCCATGCCGGAAATCACGATTGGCCTGTTCCCCGACGTGGGCGGCAGCTGGTTCCTGGGCCGCATGCCAGGGCGCAGCGGCCTGTTCCTGGGTTTGACGGGCGCGCCCATGAACGCGTCCGACGCCCTGTTTACGGGCCTGGGCGACTATTTCCTGCGCCAGGAAGAGCGGAACATGGTGCTCGACGCGCTGGCGCTGGCGCAATGGCAAGCCAGTCCGCAGGTGAACAGCGAGCAGCTGGACCGCCTGCTGCGTGGCTTCTCGGCGCCAGCCTCCATGCTGCCCGTGTCCGAAGTGCGCGCCAACTTCGACGCCATCGCGGCGCTGACGCAAGCGCCCACTTTGCCCGAAGTGGTGGCCGCCATCGCCGCGTATGACGGCGATTCGGTCTGGCTGCAAAAGGCGGCCCACTCGCTGGACAAGGGCGCGCCCACTTCGGCCGCCCTGGTGTGGGCCATGCGCGAGCGCACGCGGCACATGAGCCTGGCGCAAGTGTTCCAGCTGGAACTCATTGTCGCCGTGCAATGTTGCGCCCATGCAGACTTCAGCGAAGGCGTGCGTGCTTTGCTGATCGACAAGGACAACGCGCCGCAGTGGCAGCCGGCCAGCCTGGCCGAGGTCAGCGAGACGTATCTCAATGAATATTTCACGGCGCCATGGGATAGCCATCCTTTGCGCGACCTGCATTAAAAGAACAACAGGAGACACATATGCAACATATCGCTTTCATCGGCCTGGGCAACATGGGCGCGCCGATGGCCCGCAACCTGGTGGCCGCCGGCTTCCACGTGTCCGTGTTCGACCTGGCGCCGGCGGCTGTGGCGTCGCTGGTCGAGGCGGGCGCCACGGCGGCCGCATCCGCCAGCGCAGCCGTGCAGACGGCGGACGCCGTCATCACCATGCTGCCAGCCAACAAGCACGTGCAGGAACTGTACCTGGCGGCAGGCGGCGTGCTCGATTCGGCCAAGCCCGGTGCCCTGTTCATCGACTGCAGCACCATCGCCGCCGACGTGGCGCGGCAAGTGGCGCAGGCGGCCAGCGAGCGGGGCTTTGCCATGATCGATGCGCCCGTCTCGGGCGGCACGGCGGGCGCGGCGGCCGGCACGCTGACCTTCATCGTCGGCGGCAGCGAGGCTGCCTTGCAGCAGGCGCGTCCCCTGCTGGAAAAGATGGGCAAGAACATCTTCCATGCGGGCGAGGCGGGTGCGGGCCAGGTGGCGAAGATTTGCAACAACATGCTGCTGGGCATACTGATGGCGGGGACGGCCGAGGCGCTGAACCTGGGAGTGGCGCATGGCCTCGATCCGAAAGTCTTGTCCGACATCATGGGCAAGAGTTCGGGGCGCAACTGGACCCTGGAAGTGTACAACCCGTGGCCCGGCGTCATGGACGGCACGCCCGCGTCGCGCAATTACACGGGCGGCTTCGGCACGGCGCTGATGCTGAAGGACCTGGGTCTGGCGCAGCAGTCGGCCCTGTCGGCGAACGCGCCCACGCCCCTGGGCGGGCTGGTGCGCCAGCTGTACCAGATGCATGCGCAAGCCGGCTATGCGCAGCAGGATTTCTCCAGCATCGTGCAGATGCTGCAGCCGGGCTTGGATAAACCCGCCTGAGGAATTTTGGACAAAAAAAAGCCCGCTGGTGAAAGCGGGCTAAATCCAATTCTTGGAAGAGTTGGAGGAGACAGATGCATTATGCTGCATCGCCACATATAACTCCAATTTATCTTTCGAATATCAAATATAGATTTTCGTGATATCTCTTCCTGGCAGCCGCGTCGCGGCTGCCAGCGCCACAGTCTTAGCCTGGATTGCAGGCGATCTGCACGGTGGTCACGTTTGCTTCACCCATCACACCGACGCCCGTGTTGGGTGCCACGGTGCATTTCAAGCCGGTAGGCTGGGTAAATACGCTGATGCCATACTTGTCGCCATCGGCAACAGGCGATGCCAGAGTGAAGGTCGTGCTGCCTTTGGCCACCGTGGTTTGCGCATTGCCGTTGATCAGAACCAGGCCGTCGGCTGTCAGGCCAGTCACCGTGCCGCCTACCGTGTACGCGTTTCGCGCACAGGAAACCGATGCCTGGATACTGACGTAGTGACCGGCCGAGCCGGTTCCGCCACTGACGGTGCAAGTCATGTGGGCTGGCTGGGTCTGCACGGTGATGTTGTAGTCGGTGCCATAGTCGATGCGCTTGCCAAAGGTAAACGAGGTCTGGCCGGCTTTGATCGGGAGCGGATCGCCGCCATTGACCAGGACCAGGCCTTCGGTGTTCAAATTGCTGACGGTGCCACTGACATCATACGAGGCCTTGCCGCCGCAAGCAGCCAATCCCAGGGTCAACAGCAGCGCGGCGATAGGGCGCAGGCAGGATAACTTCATGTATTTCTCCAATCCAATATAGTGGTGACGAATCGCGTGGCTTACTGCGCCGTGCAGTTCAGTGCGGCGCCGGTCGTGGCGGCTGAGCCCATGGTGCCGACGACATCGCGGCCGTTGGCGCTGGCAGAACCCACGAAACTGCACGTCTGGCCCGTTGGATACGTCGCGATGGAAATATTGTAGGCAATGCCGTCGTTGACATTCGGGAACGTATAGCTGGTGCTGCCTTTCAGCGGGCTGGTGGTGATATTGCCGATGGCCAGGGTCAAACCGTCGGCGGTCAGGCCCGTGATCGTGCCGCTCAGCGGGTAGGTATTGGTCACGCAAATCACCTGGGCCGTGGTCACGGTATAGCTCGATGCCTTGCCGGCGCCATTGGTAATCGTGCACACGGCGCCTTTTGGCTGTTGCGCGATGGTGATATCGTAGCGGTCATCGGTGCTGACCAGCTTGGTGAAAACAAAGGAAGTCTGGCCTGAGGTGACAGGCAGGCGTTCGCCGTCATTCAGCAGAATCAGGCCATCTTTTGCCAGATTGACGACTTGGCCGCTCAGATACAGATTGCCGCCGCTGCCGCCGCAGGCCGCCAATGTGACGGCGCAAGCCGCCGCCAGCATCGAGCGCAGGTACAAATTTTTCATACATTCTCCAAAACGAATTAGGTTGGGTAGCGCAACGCGGACGCTGGCGCCGCATTGGAATGGCGCCTATTTTAGTCTATCTGGCAAGCCGGATGATCTTGCCTTGTATCACCCTGTAACAATTTTTCGCCGGGAAGCGCCGGCCCGGCCCCATTTCATGGGGGCGCCGCCATGCCGGCGGCGGCGATCGGTGCGACAATAGCTGCGGGCTGCGCACCGTGACGCGGCATCTATATAGTGAGTTCCATGTCTCTTGCCCCTGTAAAACCTGCCGTGCCGCCCAAGGCCATCCTGTTCGACCTCGACGATACCTTGTGGCCCATCGCGCCCGTGATTGCCGCCGCCGAAACCCTGCTGCACGACTGGCTGGCCACGCATGCGCCCAAGGTGGCGCAGCAGTTTTCCATCGAGCTGTTGCGCCAGCACCGTCTGGCCATGCTCAATGAACAACCGCATTTCCATGGCAATTTGATCGAGCTGCGCCGCGCGGGATTGCTGACCGCCTTTGAGGCCGCCGGCGAAGATCCCGCCCTGGTCGACGGCGCCATCGCGCAGTTCCTGGCGGCGCGCCATCGCGTGCAGCCGTATGACGATGTCTTGCCCGGCCTGGCCTGGATGGGGCAGCGCATGCTGGTCGGCTCGATCTCGAATGGCAATGCGGACCTTGAAATTATCGGCCTGGCGCAGCATTTTAAAGTGTCGATTGCCGCCAGCGATTTCGGCGTCGCCAAGCCTGACGCCAGCATCTTCCTGGCCGCTTGCGCCGCGCTGGGCGTGGCGCCGCATGAGGCCGTGTATGTGGGGGACGACCTGTATTTCGACGTGACGGGGGCGCAAGGGGCGGGCATGCGTGCCGTGTGGATGAACCGCAAGGGCAGCGATGCCCATCTGGCCGCCGGCGTGCAGCCCGACGCCATCTGCGCCAACTTTGATGAATTGCTGCTGTGGCTGCAGGGGCAGCTGGAAGATTGATCGCCGTCGGACGGGCGAACGTGCATAATAGGCGCTGTTGATGCACGTTCGGCCGCTTTCGTTGCCGCTTGCTTAACAATATGCTTGTTTAAAGAATATTTGCTTACCTAAGACACCATGCAACTCGATACACGTGCCCAAACACTGCTGAAAGCCCTGGTCGAGCGATATATCGCCGACGGCCTGCCGGTCGGTTCGCGCGCCTTGTCGAAAATTTCCGGCCTCGACCTGTCGCCGGCCACGATCCGCAACATCATGGCCGACCTGGAAGAGCTCGGTTATGTGTCCAGTCCGCATACCTCGGCCGGACGCATCCCCACGCCGCGCGGCTACCGCATCTTTGTCGACACCTTGCTGACCGTCCGGCACCTGGACGAGCACCTGGTGGAGTCGCGCATGCGCCTGCAGACGCCGCAGCCGCAAAAAACCATCGCCAACGCGGCGCAGATGCTGTCGTCGCTGTCGCAGTTCGCCGGCGTCGTGCTCAGCCCGCGCCGCGAATCCGTGTTCCAGCAAATCGAATTCCTGCGCCTGTCCGAAAAGCGCATCCTGCTCGTCATCGTCGCGCCCGGCGGCGATGTGCAGAACCGTTTATTGCTGACGGAGGCCGACTATACGCCGGCGCAACTGGTGCAATCGGCTAATTACATCAACCAGAATTATGGCGGCCTGTCGTTCGACGCCGTGCGCGTGCGCCTGCAAGGCGAGCTGCGCCAGTTGCGCGACGACATGGGCAGTTTGATGCAGGCGGCCGTAGAAGCGGGCAGCGAAGCGATGGCCGACCATAGCGACGACATGGTCATTTCCGGCGAGCGCAACTTGCTCAGCGTGAGCGATCTGTCATCGAATATGCATTCGCTGCGCCAGATGTTCGACATGTTCGAGCAAAAGACGGGCTTGATGCAGCTGCTCGACGTGTCGAGCAAGGCGACGGGCGTGCAGATTTTCATCGGCGGCGAATCGAACCTGGTGCCGATGGATGAGATGAGCGTGGTGACGGCGCCGTATGAAGTCAACGGCAAGATCGTGGGAACGCTGGGAGTGATCGGACCGACGCGCATGGCTTACGAGCGCGTCATTCCGATCGTCGACATCACGGCCAAGCTGCTGTCGAGCGCGCTCAGCCATCATTGATGCGGTTCAATGCTGCGCCGGCCGGCCCCTTGCGGGAACGGCCGGCGTGGGTCAGGCTGTTTTGTGCGGGCAAGCTGTCTTGGTGCAGTTGCCGTAGATGGCCAGGGCGTGTTCGGCGATCTTGAAGCCGCGCTCTTCGGCCACTTTTTGCTGGCGGATTTCGATTTCTTCGTCGAAGAATTCTTCGACCCGGCCACAGTCGAGGCACACCAGGTGGTCATGGTGGGAGCCTTCGTTGAGTTCGAAAATCGCCTTGCCGGTTTCAAAATGGTTGCGGTTAAGCAAGCCGGCTTGTTCGAATTGCGTGAGGACACGGTAGACAGTTGCCAAGCCGACATCCATATTGTCGGCCAGCAGAATCTTGTAGACGTCTTCCGCGGTCAGGTGGCGTACCGGGCTACTCTGGAAGATATCGAGTATCTTCAGCCGTGGCAGGGTGGCTTTCAGGCCGCTTGCCTTGAGATCACTAGGATTGTTACTCATGTTTGTTGCTCGTATGTGGGTCAGGTGCTTTATCATATAGCGTTTTGTCGGAGAGTGCCAAAATATGCTTTTTTTTGGCGGGCCGGTCACTCCTGGCGTTTTGTTCATCCAATTGAGGTCATTTATGCGCGTAACCCCGGCTGTATTGCCATCTCTCTGGCACCGTATTTCATTTCGAGCACCAGTCGTGGCAGGCATGGTCTGTGTCGCGCTGGCCGTGTCCGGCTGCGCCAACCGTGGCATTCTTGGCGAAAAGCCGGCAGCTGCTCAAAAAGAAGGCAAGGAACTGGTTCCCGAACAGGGCGCACAAACGACCACCATTACGCCGCTGCAAAAATTCATGTGGTTTTTCTCGCCCTACCGTCCTGACATTCAACAAGGCAACTTTGTCTCCGAAGAGATGCTGGCCCAGTTGAAAGTAGGCATGACGCGCGACCAGGTGCGTTTCGTCCTCGGCACTTCGCTGCTGACCGATATCTTCCATGCCGACCGCTGGGATTATCCATTCCGCCTGGCGCGGGGCAGTGGCGAAACCACCAGCAGCCGCGTGGTCGTGTACTTCGGCAAGGATGGCAAGGTTGAACGTTTCGAAGGCGGCAACTTGCCGACGGAGAAAGAGTATATCGACCGCATCGCCGGTCCGTCGCCATTCGCCAAGGTCGCCAAGGCTGACGTGCCTGCCGCCGTCGTGCCATCGCCCGTGGCGCCGAGCGCCGTGCCGGTACCGGCCGATGCCGCTCCTGCCATTCCTGTGAGCAAGCCTGACGTTGCACCAGCACCAGCAACGGCGCCTGCCGCCGAGCCAGCACCGACGCCTGCCGCCGAACCCACCAAATAAGTTGTTGTAAGAGAATAAAATGACTGAACTGAAAATTGCCATCGCTGGCGCCAGCGGCCGCATGGGCCATATCCTGATCGAAGCGGTCAGCAACGCACCCGACGCCGTGCTGGCCGGCGCCCTCGACCGCGCCGGCTCGCCGAGCGTCGGCCAGGATGCCGCCGCCTTTCTCGGCAAGCCTGCCGGCGTGCTGATCGCGTCGGACCTGGCCACCGGCCTGGCCAATGCCGATTACCTGATCGACTTCACGCGCCCCGAAGGCACTTTGCAGCACCTGGCGTATTGCGCCGAGCATGGCATCAAGATGATCATCGGCACCACCGGTTTCGATGACGCGGGCAAGGCCGCCATTGCCGCCGCCGCCGAAAAGACGGCCATCATGTTCGCGCCGAACATGAGCGTGGGCGTGAATGTCACCATGAAGCTGCTGGAACTGGCCGCGAAAAGCCTGTCCGAAGGCTACGACATCGAAATCATCGAAGCGCATCACCGCTTCAAGGTCGATGCGCCGTCGGGCACGGCCCTGCAAATGGGTGAAGTGGTGGCCGGCGCCCTGGGCCGCGACCTGAAGGAATGCGCCGTGTACGGCCGCGAAGGCGTGACGGGCGAACGCGATCCGTCGACCATCGGCTTTGCTACCATCCGCGGCGGCGATATCGTCGGCGACCATACGGTGCTGTTTGCCGGCATCGGCGAGCGCATCGAGATCAGCCACAAATCGAGCAGCCGCGTCACCTACGCCCACGGCGCCCTGCGCGCCGCGCGTTTCCTGGCCGACAAGCCGACGGGCCTGTTCGACATGCAGGATGTGCTGTCGCTGAAGAACTGAGGAAGACTATGGCCACAGCCATCCTGAATGGAAAAGACATCACCGATGAAGCGAGCTTTCACGCGCAATGCGTGCAAGCCTTCGGTTTCCCCGCGTTCTACGGCAACAGCATGGATGCCTGGGTCGATTGCCTCAGCTACTTGCGCGACGATGAAAACATGACGCAGTTCCGTTTGAAACCGAACGAAGTGCTGGACATCGTGGTGCAGGACGCTGACGCGATGAAGGCGAAAGTGCCTGATTTGCTGGAAGAAATCACATTTTGCATCGCCGGCATCAATGAGCGCTATGACGATTACGGTGAAAAACCGGCATTGAAACTGGTACTCAAGTGAATGGAATCGTAGGTCGGATTAGGCCCTGCGGGCCGTAATCCGACAACATTGTTGGCTGTGCAAGTCGGATTACGCGCAAGCGCCAATCCGACCTACGTCCAGACGACCAACATTTACACCACCTTGCGCTCACGCAAGCCGTCAATCTCCGCACCGTCCAACCCCAGCCACTGCTGCAATACCTCGTCCGTATGCTGCCCCAGCAAGGGCGGCGGCAAGCGGTATTGCACCGGCGAGCCGGACAGGCGCACGGGATTGGCCACCAGCGCCACCGTGCCCGCCGTCGGATGCGGCATCTCCACTTTCAAGCCACGCGCCACCACTTGCGGGTCGGCAAAGACCTGGTCGATGCGGTTGACGGGGCCGCACGGCACGGCTTGCGCCTCGAACGCGCTGATCCACTCTGCCGTCGTGCGCATGACCGTGGTCTGGCGCATCAACGGTATCAACACCGCCCGGTGCGCCACGCGCTGCGGGTTGGTGGCGAAGCGTTCGTCCTGCGCCCATTCCGGGTGGCCGGCGACGGCGCAAAAACGCGAAAACTGTCCATCGTTGCCGATCGCCAGAATCATGTCGCCATCGGCCGTGGGAAAGTCTTGATACGGAACAATGTTCGGATGCGCATTGCCCATGCGCTGCGGCACCTTGCCTCCGCACAAGTAGTTGGCGGCCTGGTTGCCCAGCGCGGCCACTTGCACGTCGAGCAGGGCCAGGTCAATATGCTGGCCCAGGCCCGAGCGCTCGCGTTCGGCCAATGCGGCCTGCACGGCGATGGTGGCGTACAGGCCCGTCAGGATGTCCGTTTGCGCCACACCCACTTTTTGCGGTCCGGCGCCCGGCTGGCCATCGGGCACGCCCGTGATGCTCATCAAGCCGCCCATGCCCTGGATTAAGAAGTCATAGCCGGCGCGCGCCGCATACGGCCCATCCTGGCCGAAACCCGTGATGGAGCAGTACACGAGGCGCGGGTTGAGCGCCAGCAAGCTCGCCGCATCGAGGCCGTATTGCTTCAAACCATCGAGCTTGAAATTTTCCAGCAGCACGTCCGATTCGGCGGCCAGCTTGCGCACCAGGGCTTGCCCTTCAGGGGCAGCCAGGTCGATGCACAAGGAGCGCTTGTTGCGGTTGGCGCACTGGAAGTAAGCGGCCTCGGCCGTATCGCGGCCGTCCGCGTCCTTCAGATATGGCGGACCCCAGGAGCGCGTGTCGTCGCCGCGTCCCGGCTGCTCGACCTTGACGACGTCGGCCCCGAGGTCGGCCAGCATTTGCCCGGCCCACGGGCCGGCCAGCACGCGCGACAGGTCGAGCACGCGCAAGCCCGTCAACGGCGCGGGCCGCAGGGTGGAGGCGAGGGTGGAAGCCAGGGCGTCCATCAGTTGCTGAAGGCGGCGATGCCGGTGATGGCGCGGCCGATGATCAGCGCGTGCACATCGTGCGTGCCTTCATAGGTGTTCACCACTTCCAGGTTGACCAGGTGGCGGATGACGCCGAATTCGTCGGAAATGCCGTTGCCGCCCATCATGTCGCGCGCCATGCGGGCGATGTCCAGTGCCTTGCCGCAGCTGTTGCGTTTCATGATGGACGTGATTTCCACGGCGGGCGAGCCCTCATCCTTCATGCGGCCCAGGCGCAAGCACCCTTGCAAGCCCATGGTGATTTCCGTCAGCATGTCGGCCAGTTTCTTTTGCACCAGCTGGTTCGCAGCCAATGGGCGGCCGAATTGCTGGCGGTCCATCGTGTACTGGCGCGCCTTCAGGTAGCAGTCTTCGGCCGCGCCCAGCGCGCCCCAGGCGATGCCGTAGCGGGCGCTGTTCAGGCAAGTAAATGGACCTTTCAGGCCGCGCACGTCGGGGAAGGCGTTTTCTTCCGGGCAAAATACTTCATCCATGACGATTTCGCCGGTGATGCTGGTACGCAAGCCCACCTTGCCGTGGATTTCCGGCGCCGACAGGCCTTTCCAGCCTTTTTCCAGCACGAAGCCGCGGATCGCGCCTTCATCGTCCTTGGCCCAGACGACGAACACGTCGGCGATCGGGCTGTTGGTGATCCACATCTTGGCGCCGGAGATACTGTAGCCGCCCGGCACCTTGCGCGCGCGCGTGACCATGCTGCCAGGGTCGGAACCATGGTTCGGTTCCGTCAGGCCGAAGCAGCCGATGAATTCGCCCGTCGCCAGTTTCGGCAGGTATTTCTGCTTGGTTTCTTCGTTGCCGAAGGCATTGATCGGCACCATCACCAGCGACGATTGCACGCTCATCATCGAGCGGTAGCCCGAATCGACGCGCTCGACTTCGCGCGCGGCCAGGCCGTAGCAGACGTAGTTCAGGCCGGCGCCGCCGTATTCTTCGGGTATCGTCGTGCCCAGCAAGCCCAGCTCGCCCATTTCGCGGAAGATGGCGGCGTCCGTGCGGCCATGGCGGAACGATTCAAGCACGCGCGGCACCAGGCTGCCCTGGCAATAGTCGCGGGCCGCTTCCAGCACGGCGCGTTCGTCGCCCGTCAGTTGTTCTTCCAGCAGCAGGGGGGAATTCCAGTCGAATACGGTTTTGCTCATCACAGGCCTCGCAGGTGAGCGCCGGTGATCGGCGCAAGATTGAATATGGCTCATGGTAGGTTTTTGCCTAGCCTTGCGCAAACGATTTTTTTGCACCCAGACATGCGTGATGCGCATATCTTGCGGCATACTGGAGCCTTTCACCGGCCCGATACCCCCATGTCACGCAAAATTCCCATGCTGCAAGCGCTAAATTGTTTCGAAGCGGCCGCGCGCCACCAGAGCTACACGCATGCGGCGCGCGAACTGTCGCTGACGCAAAGCGCCGTGTCGCGCCAGATATCTTCCCTGGAAAGCTTTCTTGGCGTGCAATTGTTCCAGCGCACGCGCCATGGCGTGCTGCTGACCAGCGCCGGCGCTGCGTATGCGCGCCAGATCGCGGCCCGTCTCGACGGCCTGGAGCGCGACACGCTCGACACCATGGCGCGCCAGGGCGGCGGCGGGGCGCTGCAGCTCGCGTCCGTGCCCACGTTTGCCACGCGCTGGCTGATGCCGCGGCTGTCGTCGCTGGCCGGTTTGCACCCCGATATCGTCGTGCATATCGATGCCTATACAAAGCCGTTCATGTTTGCCGATACGGAATACGACGGCGCCTTGTACGCGGGCACGCCCGAGCAGCTGGCGCGCTGGCCCGGCACGCGCGCCACCTTGCTCATGCACGAAGAAATCGTGCCTGTCGCCAGCCCGCGCCTGTTGGCGGCGCGCAGCGCCTGGCAGCCGCAGGATTTATTGGAACTGACCTTGTTGCAGCAAAGTACGCGCCCGGGCGCCTGGCGTCAGTGGTTTGACGCCATGCAGGTCGATGGGGAACTGGCGCGCTATGGCGCCCGCTATGAGTTGTTTTCCATGCTGGCCATGGCGGCCGTGCAGGGGCAGGGCGTGGTCTTGCTGCCCCGTATGCTGGTCGAAGCGGAACTGGCGCGCGGCGAGCTGCGCATCGCATGCGAGCGCCCACTGCGCGGCCAGCGCGCGTATTACCTGATCACGCCCGAGGCGGCACATGAGAAACTGGCCTTGCAGCAGTTCCGCGTATGGCTGCAAGACGAGGCGGCCTAGACGACCTTGGCCGTATCGAAGTGGGGATTGTCGATCAGGCCGATCTGGTTGCCGAAGGGGTCGAGCAATTCCACCGTGCGGATGCCGTCGCCCACGTCAGTGATCGGATGGTGCAGGCTGCCGCCCAGTGCCACGATGCGTTCGACTTCCTGCTCGATGCCATCCACGCCCCAGTACGTCACGCTGCCCTGCGTGCCAGGCTGGCCGTCCGGCAGCAGCCCCAGCTCGAAGCCGCCGATGGCAAAGCCGACATAGAACGGCTGGTCGAAATACGGTGCCGTGCCGAATACCTGGCTGTACCAGGCTTTGGCTTTGTCCAGGTCGGGGACGGGATAGGTGACGGTGCGCAAGCCCTTGATCATGTTCTGCTCCTGGTGAATGAAGAATAACGCCATCATGCCACCGGCGTGCGCGTGGCGATTGGAAAAATGGAAGGTGCTCACGCGCGCCGGCCCGTCAGCCACGCGTCGGGCGAGCTGCGGGCGAATTCCTGGAAGTCGTGGATCAGGTGCGACTGGTCGAAATAACCATATTGCAAGGCCACCTGCGCCCAGTCCTGCTGTCCCGCCACGCTTTGCATGGCCTGGCTGGCGGCGCGGAAACGGCAGATGCGGGCAAACAGCTTCGGGCTGATGCCCACTTGCTGGCGAAATTGCAGCGCCAGGTGCTGGCGCGACACGCCCAGCTGCTGCGCCAGGCCATCCACGCGCACCTGCCCCGATGCCGCCTCAATGGCCGCGATGGCATGTTCGGCCGCGCCGGCCTGGCGCCGTGGCGGCGCGGTGCGCAGGCGCAGCAGCAGATATTCTTGCAAAATAGAAACCCTTTGTGCATTGCTCAAGGGCTCGCACCATAGCGCGTCGCCCAGGCGCGCCGCCAGCTCGCGGCCCCACAGCTGCTGCAATCCCGTGCGGCCATCGCTCAGTTCGCACAAGGGCAGCTGGAAGAAGCGTGCCGCCGCACCCGGCTTGAAGCGGGCCGCCACCGTCTGCACCAGACCCTGGTTGACGACGGTGACGGGCGCCGTCATCATGCCGACGGCAAAGCTGGCGTCCTGCTGGTCCTGGCACAGGATGTCGATGCAATTGTCGGGCAAGACCTGGTGCGTGAAGGGCGTGGCGCCCGTCTGCACGCGGCAGGTCCAGACGCAGTCCAGCCAGGGGTGCAGGGCGGGGAGGGGCGGATATTCCTGGTAGACGATCATGGCCGGCTTTGATGCAAAGAACAAGATTGCCCATATATTACACAGCATAATTGTGCGCTTGCCAAAATTTGCCGGCCCGGGCCGCCAGCGCGCCGCGCTATCGGGCGGCGACAACCAGTATAATGCTCGGTTCATATCCACTATTGGCCGCACATCATGCAAGATAAATATAGTCCCGCCGACGTCGAACAAGCCGCCCAATCGCACTGGAAGGCGATCGACGCCTATAAAGCCGTCGAACACGACCCGCGTTTCCCAAAAGGCAAGTATTTTGCCTGCTCGATGCTGCCTTACCCTTCGGGCAAGCTGCACATGGGTCACGTGCGCAACTATACGATCAATGACGTGATGTACCGCTACCTGCGCATGAACGGCTACAACGTGCTCATGCCGATGGGCTGGGATGCGTTCGGCATGCCGGCGGAAAACGCGGCCATGGCCAACAACGTGCCGCCCGCGCAATGGACGTATTCGAACATCGCTCACATGAAGCAGCAGATGGAATCGATGGGCCTGGCCATCGACTGGTCGCGCGAAATGACCGCCTGCAAGCCCGAATACTACAAATGGAACCAGTGGATGTTCCTCAAGATGCTGGAAAAAGGCATCATCTACAAGAAGACGGGCACCGTGAACTGGGACCCGATCGACCAGACCGTGCTGGCCAACGAACAAGTGGTCGACGGCAAGGGCTGGCGTTCCGGCGCGCTGATCGAAAAGCGCGAAATCCCCATGTACTACGCGCGTATCACCGATTACGCGGAAGAGCTGCTGGCCTATGTCGATGACAAGCTGCCGGGCTGGCCCGAGCGCGTGCGCACCATGCAGACCAACTGGATCGGCAAATCGACGGGCGTGCGCTTCGCCTTCCCGCATGCGATCAAGGACGCGAACGGCGCCCTGATCGGCGACGGCAAGCTGTACGTCTTTACTACCCGTCCGGACACCGTCATGGGCGTGACCTTCTGCGCCGTGGCCGCCGAACACCCGCTGGCCATCCACGCCGCGCAAACGAATCCTGCTCTGGCCGCGTTCAACGCCGAATGCAAGCTCGGTTCCGTGATCGAGGCAGACATGGCAACGATGGAAAAGAAGGGCATGCCGACCGGCCTGTTCGTCACCCATCCGCTGACGGGCGCGCAAGTGGAAGTCTGGGTCGGCAACTACGTGCTGATCACCTACGGCGACGGCGCCGTGATGGGGGTGCCGGCGCACGACGAACGCGATTTCGGCTTTGCCAAGAAATACAATCTGCCGATCAAGCAAGTGATCGAAGTCAAGGGTCAGGAGTTCTCGACGGACGCCTGGCAGGAATCGTATGGCAGCAAGGACGGCGTCTGCATCGCCTCCGGCAAATACGACGGCCTGCATTTCGCGTCCGCCGTCGATGCGGTGGCCGCCGACCTGGCGGAGCTGGGCCTGGGCGAAAAGAAAACCACGTTCCGCCTGCGCGACTGGGGCATTTCGCGCCAGCGCTACTGGGGCACGCCGATTCCGATGATCCATTGCGCCGACTGCGGCGTGGTGCCGGTGCCGGAAAAAGACCTGCCGGTGGTGTTGCCGGAAGACTGCGTGCCGGACGGCACGGGCAACCCGCTGAACAAATATGAAGCCTTCCTGCAGTGCGACTGCCCGCAGTGCGGCAAGCCGGCGCGCCGCGAGACGGACACCATGGATACCTTCGTCGATTCGTCGTGGTACTACATGCGCTATACCTCGCCAGGCTCGAACGACGCCATGGTCGACGCGCGCAACGATTACTGGATGCCGATGGACCAGTACATCGGCGGCATCGAACACGCCGTCATGCACTTGCTGTACGCGCGCTTCTGGACCAAGATCATGCGCGACTTCGGCCTGGTCAAGTTCGACGAGCCGTTCGTCAACCTGCTGACGCAAGGCATGGTGCTCAACGAAACGTACTTCCGCAAGGACGCCGCCGGCAAGACCACCTGGTTCAACCCGGACGACGTGCGCTTGTCGCTCGATGACAAGGGCCGTCCGCAGTCCGCCGTCCTGGTAGCCGACGGCCAGCCCGTGGAAATCGGCGGCACGGAAAAAATGTCGAAGTCGAAGAACAACGGCATCGACCCGCAAGCGCAGATCGAGCAGTACGGCGCCGACACGGCCCGTCTGTTCACCATGTTCGCCTCGCCGCCGGAACAGACCCTGGAATGGTCGGGCAGCGGTGTCGAAGGCGCGAACCGCTTCCTGCGCCGCGTGTGGAACTTCGGCTATGCCCAGTCGGCAACGATCCAGGCCGCACTGGCTGGCGGCGCCGCACCGGCCACGGGCGACGCGCAGAAAAACCTGCGCCGCGAATTGCACAAGCTGCTGCAGCAAGCCGATTACGACTTGAAGCGCATCCAGTACAACACCGTGGTGTCGGCCTGCATGAAGATGCTCAACACGCTGGAATCGGCCAAGCTGGACGATAGCGCGCAGTCGAAGGCGCTGATCGCGGAAGGCTTCTCGATCTTCCTGCGCCTGCTCAATCCCGTCGCGCCGCACATCACCCACGTCTTGTGGGAAGAGCTGGGCTATGCGGGCGTGCACGGCGATTTGCTGAACGTAGCCTGGCCGCAGGTCGACCCGCAAGCGCTGGAGCAGTCCGAGATCGAGATGATGATCCAGGTGAACGGCAAGCTGCGCGGCTCGATCACGGTGGCCAAGGATGCGGACAAGGCCAGCATCGAAGCGGCCGCGCTGGCGTGCGAAAGTGTGCAGAAGTACGTCGAGACCACGCCGAAGAAGATCATCGTCGTGCCAGGCAAGTTAATCAGCATCGTGGTGTAATCATGACGACTTCCTCTCAAGTATCGCTGTTGGGCCGCCGCGCCGTGCTGGCGTTGGGCCTGACCGTCCTGCTGTCGGCCTGCGGCTTTCACTTGCGCGGTTCGAACGGCAGTTTCATGCTGCCGTTCGCGACGATGTACATCGGCTTGCCCGACTCGTCGCCGCTGGCGATCGGCCTGAAGCGCTATATCCGCGCCATTGGCAGCACGGAGGTGGTCAATACCAGGGATGGCGCCGACGCCGTCCTTGAAGTGATCTCCGATCCGGAGATGAATCGTACCAAGACCATTTTGTCCCTGAACACCAGCGGCCGCGTACAAGAGTATCAACTCGGCTATTCGATCAATTTCCGCGTGGTGGACAAGGCCGGCAACCAGTTGCTGGCGCCGACGACCATCAGCCTGGTGCGCCCCATCACCTTCGACGACAGGCAGGTACTGGCCAAGGAAACCGAGGAAGCGGCGCTGTACCGCGACATGCGCAACGACCTGGTGCAGCAGATCATGCGCCGCCTGGCCGCCATCAAGCCGGTGCTGCCGGCCATGTCGGTGGCGCCCGTGACGCCGGCCGCGCCGGCCGCCCCGCAGCAGTAACGGGGACGCCATGCAATTGCGGATAGATGCGCTCGATGGGCATGTGGCCAAGCCGCTGGCGCAGCTGTATGTGATCACCAGCGACGAACACTTGCTGGCGCTGGAAGCGGCCGACAAGATCCGCCGCGCGGCGCGCGCGCAGGGCTACTCCGAGCGCGACGTGCTGACGGTGGAGCGCAGCTTCAAGTGGGGTGAACTGCTGGCGGCGAACCAGGAGCTGTCGCTGTTCGGCGATAAAAAACTGATCGAACTGCGCATCCCCACGGGCAAGCCGGGCAAGGATGGCGGCGCGGCGCTGCAAAGCTACGCGAAAAACCTCAGTCCCGACAACCTGACCCTGATCACCTTGCCCAAGCTGGATTGGGCCACGCAAAAGGCGGCCTGGGTCGCCAGCCTGCAGCAGGCGGCCGTGTATATCGACATTCCGAATGTGGAACGGGCACAGTTGCCGGCGTGGATATCGCAGCGCCTGGCCGCGCAGGGGCAAAGCGCCGAGCGTGCCAGCATCGACTTCATCGCCGAACGGGTGGAAGGTAACTTGCTCGCGGCGCACCAGGAAATCCAGAAACTGGGCTTGCTGCACGCAGCGGGCAAGCTGACGTACGAACAAGTGCAGGACGCGGTGCTGAACGTGGCCCGCTACGATGTCTTCAAGCTGTCCGAAGCCATGCTGGCCGGCGACCCGGCGCGCCTGGTGCGCATGCTCGAAGGCTTGAAAGGCGAGGGCGAGGCGCTGCCGCTGGTCTTGTGGGCCGTCTCCGAGGAAATCCGCACGCTGTTAAAATTGAAGGCCGGCATGGCGCAGGGGCGTCCATTGGGCGCGCTGCTGAAGGAATACCGCATCTGGGGTCCGCGCGAGCGGATGATGGAACCGGCCCTGCGGCGCATTTCGCTGCCCGTGCTGGAAGCGGCGCTGCAGCAGGCGGCGCAGGTGGACAAGATGATCAAGGGTTTGCGCGCCAAGGGCTACGCGGGCGATGCCTGGGACGCCATGCTGCAACTGGGACTGAAGATCGCCCGAGGCTAGTTTTTTACAATATGGATACGAGCATGGACATCACAGAATATATGCAGGACGTGGGCACGCGCGCACGCGCCGCTTCGCGCGCCATGGCGCGTGCCGACAGCGCCACGCGCAACCGCGCCTTGACCCTGATCGCCGCCGCCATCGTGCGCGATGCCGATCTGCTGCGCGCGGCCAACCAGCGCGACCTCGATGCGGCTGCTGCCGCCGGCCTGGCGCCGGCCATGCTCGACCGCCTGACCCTGTCCGACGCCGCCATCGCCACCATGGTCGAAGGCTTGACGCAAATCGTGTCGCTGGCCGACCCGATCGGCGAAATCTCGAACATGAAATTCCGTCCGACGGGCATCCAGGTGGGCCAGATGCGCGTGCCGCTGGGCGTCATCGGCATCATCTATGAAGCGCGTCCGAACGTGACGGTGGACGCGGCCGGCCTGTGCATCAAGAGCGGCAACGCGACGATCTTGCGCGGCGGCTCGGAAGCGATTCACTGCAACCGCGCGCTGGCCAAGCTGGTAGCCGAGGGCTTGCTGGGCGCCGGCCTGCCTGCCGATGCCGTGCAAGTGATCGACACCACCGACCGCGCGGCCGTCGGCGCTTTGATCACCATGCCGCAGTATGTGGACGTCATCGTGCCGCGCGGCGGCAAAGGCCTGATCGCGCGCCTGATGGAAGAGGCCACCGTGCCGATGATCAAGCACCTCGACGGCATCTGTCACGTCTACATCGACGCCAAGGCCGATATCAGGAAGGCGATCAATATCGGCTTCAACGCGAAGTGCCACCGCTACGGCACCTGCAACACCATGGAAACCCTGCTGGTGGCGCGCGCTATCGCACCGGCCGTGCTGCCGCAGCTGGCCGAACTGTACCTGACCAAACAGGTGGAACTGCGCGCCGATCCGGAAAGCCATGCGATCCTGGCCGCCGCCGCTTATCCGCACCTGGTAGCGGCCACCGAGGAAGACTGGTCCACCGAATACCTGGCCGCCATCCTGTCGGTGAAGGTGGTCGACGGCATCGACGAAGCGATGGACCACATCAACCGGTATTCCTCGAAGCACACGGAGTCCATCATCACGGAAGACTACAGCGATGCGCTGCGCTTCCTGCGCGAAGTCGATTCCGCCTCGGTGATGGTGAACGCCTCGACGCGTTTCGCCGACGGCTTCGAATACGGCCTGGGCGCCGAGATCGGCATCTCGAACGACAAGCTGCACGCGCGCGGCCCGGTGGGCCTGGAAGGCCTGACCTCGCTCAAGTACGTGGTCTTCGGCCACGGCGAAGTACGCAAATAGTCTCATTCGCGGGCGGCCCACAAGGCGGCCCGTGCTCTTGTTTCTCTCCACCTCTGACACTGGGAACCCCATGCTCTTTCTCTGGACCAAAGCCTTCCACATCATCTTCGTCATTTCCTGGTTCGCCGGCCTGTTTTATTTGCCGCGCATCTTCGTGAACCTGGCGATGGAGACGGAAACGGTGGCCACCGAGCGCCTGCTGCTGATGGCGCGCAAGTTGTACCGCTTCATGTCGCTGCTGGCGCTGCCGGCGATGGTGCTGGGGCTGGCGTTGATGTGGATGCTGTATGGCGGGAGCCAGGGCGGCATGAAGATGCCGGGCTGGATGCACGCCAAACTGACGTTCGTGGTGCTGCTGCTCGGCTATCACCACGCTTGCGGTTCCATCCTGCGCAAGTTTGAAAAAGGTCTCAACAAGCGCAGTCACACCTGGTTCCGCTGGTTTAATGAAGTGCCGGTGGTGATGCTGCTGGCCGTCGTCGTGCTGGTCGTGGTCAAGCCTTTCTAAGGGAGTCGAAATGAGTGCAAGCCAGAGCAAAGTCGTGCAGTATTTTTTTGCGCCCCACTCGCCATGGACCTACCTGGGGCACGCGCGCCTGATGGCCATCGCCGCGAAGACGGGCGCACAGATCGACGTGCGGCCCTTTGACCTGGGCAAGGTCTTCAGCGTCTCGGGCGGCCTGCCGCTGGCCAAGCGCGCACCGCAGCGCCAGGCGTACCGCCTGGCCGAACTGGCGCGCTGGTCGGCCTTTTTGCAGGTGCCATTGACCCTGCAGCCGAAGTTCTTCCCCGTGTCGCCGGAAGCGTCGGCCAAGCTGATCATCGCCACGCGCCTGGCGCACGGCGTGGAAGCGTCGCTGAAACTGGCGCACGCCATCATGCGCGGCCTGTGGGCGGAGGAGCGCAACATCGGCGACGAGGAAACCCTGGTGCAGATCGCGTTTGACGCCGGTTTCGACGGCCGCCAGTTGCTGAAAACGTCGGAGACGGCCAGCGTGCAGGCGGAATACGACGCCAACACGGAAGCGGCCACGGCCGCCAGCGTGTTCGGTTCGCCGTGGTACATCGTCGATGGCGAAGGGTTCTGGGGGCAGGACCGCCTCGATTTTGTCGAGCGCGCGCTGGCGAAATAATTATGGAAAGATGTCAATGTAGGTCGGATTAGCGCTTTGCGCGTAATCCGACAAGCTCAGTCGGCAGCGGTGTTTGTCGGCTTACGCCCTGGCGGGCTAAGCCAACCTACGCCAACCTGCGCCGACCTGCGCAAGATATTGGATGTAGGTCGGATTGGCGCTGCGCGCGTAATCCGACAAGTTTTGAAATTTTTAGTTAATTGTTTTTCAACGGATAAAAGGTACACCATGGCTTCATATTTTTGCCCATGCCCGCGCGGGATGGAAGCGGCGCTGGCCGAGGAACTGGGCGAGATCGCTCAGGATAGTGCGACCATGAAGGTGCACAACCAGGTGCCGGGCGGCGTCCATTGCTCCGGCGACCTGCTCGATTCCTACCGCATCAACCTGCATTCGCGCATCGCTTCGCGCGTGCTGATGCGCATGGCGCATTCCGGCTACAAGACGGAAAACGATATTTACGACCTGACCCTGGCGCAATCCTGGGAAGACTGGTTCGGCGTGCACCACACGATCCGCGTTGACGTCACGGCCGTGAAATCGCCGCTGCGCAGCCTGGAATTCACGACATTGAAAATCAAGGATGCGATCTGCGACCGCTTCCGCGACCAGTTCAACGAGCGTCCATCGGTCAACACCAAGACGCCGGACATGCGCATCGTCGGCTTCCTCGACGCGCATACCTTCACCGTCTATCTCGACACCTCGGGCGAAGCCTTGTTCAAGCGCGGCTGGCGCGAAGAGACGGGCGACGCGCCGCTGCGCGAAAACCTGGCCGCCGGCCTGCTGCGCGTGTCGGGCTGGAAGCCTGGCATGGTGCTGTTCGACCCGATGTGCGGTTCCGGCACCATCCTGGCCGAAGCGGCGCAGATGCTGCAAGGGATACCGCCGGGCGCCTCGCGCCAGTTCGCGTTTGAAAACTTCCACGACTTCGATCCCGCGCCGTGGAATGCCATGAAAAACGCCATCAAGGTCAATCCGCTGCCGGCCGAACCGACCATTTTCGGCAGCGACATTTCGGGCGACATGGTCGCCATGACGCGCCATAACCTGCGTTGCGCCGGCGTGCGCTTCGACGTGCCCCTGAAACAGATCGAGGCGCAGGAAGTCAAGCCGCCGAGCGACGTGCCGGGCATCATGCTGACCAACCCGCCGTACGGCGAGCGTATCGGCGTGCGCGGCGACAGCACCATCCCGGAAGATGAACTGTCGACGTCGTTCTATTCGGCCATGGGCACGACCCTAAAGCAGCGTTTCGCCGGCTGGACCGTGTTCCTGTTCACGGCCGACCTGGGCCTGCCCAAGCTGCTGCGTCTGAAGGAAGCGCGCAAGACGCCATTCTTCAACGGTGCGCTGGAATGCCGTTTGTTCCGCTTTGATATGGTCGCCGGTTACAACCGCCGCGAAGAAGCCAAGCCAAAAAATAACTGATCAAATCTGCTGCGCGTCGGGATAGGCGGCCTGTGATGCTCGCCGTACTCGTGTACGGCTGCGCTTCTCGGCCACCTCTCCCTTCCGCTCGCGACGGTTTTATCAGCTATTTTGGCGTCTGTAGACGTCTGTAGTAACGCAGTACCTCGCGCGGACCGCAACCGGTCCGCGCGCCACTTTGGATCCGCCATGTTTCCCACCCCTCCGGCCGATGTGCCGCCCGACCCGGTCACGCCCGTTCCGCCTCCCACACCGAGCCACATGGCGCCGCTGAGCCGCGGTGCGCTGGCGATGATGCTGGCCGGGCTGTCGATGCTGGGTCCCCTGTCGATCGATACCTATCTGCCCGCGTTTGGCGCGATCCAGGGTTCGCTGCAGGCGTCGCCGCTGGAAGTGCAGCAGTCGCTGACGTTCTACATGCTGGCCTTTGCCGGCATGGTGCTGTGGCATGGCGCGATCTCGGATACCTTCGGCAGGCGCAACGTCATTCTCGTGTCGCTGCTGATGTTTGCCATCGGTTCGCTGGGCTGCGCTTCGGCGCACACTGTGCATTACCTGTGGTTCTTCCGCATCATGCAGGGCGTCTCGGCCGGCGCCGGCGTGGTGATCAGCCGCGCCATCATCCGCGACCTGTATGCCGATGCGGCGGCGGCGCGGCTGCTGTCGCTGGTGACGATGATCTTTTCCATCGCGCCGGCCGTGGCGCCGATTCTCGGCGGCTGGATCGTCATCTGGTTCGACTGGCGCTCGATCTTCCTGTTCCTCGCCTTCTACACGGTGGTGCTGCTGGCGTTCTGCTACTGGCGCCTGCCCGAAACCCTGCCGATGGAAAAGCGCCAGCCCTTCAATCCCCGCTTCCTGGCGTCGAGCTATGGCCAGATCCTGCGCTCGCCGCTGTTCCACATCAAGGCCGGCATCGTCGCCCTCAATTTCGCGGGCCTGTTCCTGTTCATCACGGCCGCGCCGGAAATGCTGCCCAAGCAGCTGGGCCTGGGGCCATCGCAATTCGCCTGGCTGTTCATTCCCTGCGTGAGCGGCATCTTCATGGGCGCCGCGGCGGCCAACCGCATCGCCGGCAAGGTCACGTTCGCGCGCCAGATCGGCATCGGCTTTGCCTTCCTGCTGTGCGCCGCCAGCGTCAATGTCGTGTATCACCTGTTCCTGCCGCCCTCCTTGCCCTGGTCGGTGCTGCCCCTGTTCTTCTATACCTTCGGCATGTCGCTGGTGGGCCCGGGCGCGACCCTGCTGGCGCTCGACCTGTTCCCGCACATCCGCGGCACGGTGGCCTCGTGCCAGTCGTTTGCCAGCACCTTGCTGGGCGCCGTGGTGGCCGGCGTGATCTCGCCGCTGCTGTCCGGTTCCGTGCTGTGGCTGGCGTCGGGCCAGCTGGCGTTTACGGGCCTGGCGCTGGCGCTGTGGCTGATATCGCGGCGCTTCCGCCACCGTTTGCTGGGTTCCTTCAAGGCATAAGTTTCCATCGCAGAACGCTGGATTTATTTCAACTTAATTTTCTATATTGCAAGTAATATCCGGCGCTTATGATAAGATGACTGCTTTTCCCGGCATCCTCTCAGGCGACATTTTTTGGGTTACAGGAGTGGAGGATTCCTCTGAACGTGGCCGCGCTTCGCTGCTGAGCGCTCTTCCTTTTCAAACCGGCAATGCCTGATACGATGCATCAATCTGATCAAGATATTCGCAATCGCCTGCTGATTGCCCGCCTGCCGGCCATGCCGCAGATCCTCCTCAAACTGATCGCCCACCTGCAGGCCGACGATGCCGGCATGCCGGAGCTGGCCGCCCTGATCGCCAAGGATGCGGGCATGACCAGCAAGATCCTCGGCGTGGCCAGCAGCTCGGCCTACCATCGGCAGAGCAAGGTCGTCAGCCTGGAACAGTCGCTCGTGTCGCTGGGCACGGACATGATCAAGACCCTGGTCATCAGCGAATCCGTCTTCCAGACCTTCAACAGCTTTCCCCATTCCGGCAGCACGGATTTGCGCGCCTTCTGGAAAAGTTCGCTGTCGGCCGCCGTCATGGCGCGCGCGCTGGCCAAGGCCATGGCCTATCCGCACGTCGAGGAAGCATATCTGGCCGGCTTGCTGCACAACGTGGGCCGCCTGGCCCTGCTGGCCACGGCGCCGAAGGAATACGCGTTCAATTTCACGGCGCGCGACGATGCCGCCCTGTGCGCGGTGGAGCAGCGTACCTTGCAGATCACGCATGCCGAAGCGGGCGCCTGGCTGATTGAGCGCTGGCATCTCGATTCCTTCCTGGCCGACAGCGTGCTGTATCACCATGAGCCGCTGGCGCGCCTGGAAGCGAGCCATCCCCTGATCCGCATCGTGCGCCTGGCGCACCTGCTGTGCTGCCATGCCGACGATGCGGAGTCGATCACGCAGGCGGCAAGCCTGTGCGCGCTGGACGTCGAGACACTGGACGAGCTGGCCGGCAGCGTCGCGCGCCAGGTGGAGCAGGCCGCGCAGCACCTGGGCATCGACCTGGCCGGCGCGGACGATATCGCCACGCCGCCCGCCTATGCGCCGCCAGCCGTCGATCCGGTGCAGCGGCGCCTGTCCGACGAAGTGCGCAATATGGTGCTGGTGTCCGAAGTGGGCCAGACCTTCGCCCGGCAGCAGGGCGAGAGCAGCCTGCTCGAAGCCATCACGCGCTCGGCGCGCATTCTGTTCGATTTCGACACCGCCGTCATCCTGCTGCAAAACCCCACCGGCCATGCGCTCGTCGGCGTGGCGGCGGGCGAACATCAGCAGCGCCTGGCCGGCTTCTCGATCCCGCTGGCCAAGGGCGGCCTCCTGGCCGCCTCGGCGCTGGAGTGCCAGCTGGCGTTCCTGAAACGCGACATGCCGGCGCTGGGCATCGTCGAGGAGCAGCTGTTCCGCATTCTCGGTACCGACAGCCTGGTCTGCGTGCCCTTGGCGTCGGGCCAGCGCAGCCTGGGCGTGCTCATTGGCGGCGTGGCGGCGTGGCAGATTCCCGCTTGCCAGAAGCGCGAGGGTTTCCTGCGCGCGTATGCCAACCAGGCCGCCACGGCGCTGGAAACGGCCATCAGCGCGCGCGGGCTGGCGCGGCGCCAGCTCGATCACGTGACCGAGGAATACCGCGCCGCGTCGCGCCGCGTCGTGCACGAAGTGAATAACCCGCTGTCCATCATCAAGAACTATCTGAGCGTGCTCGATCACAAGCTCGAGAAGCAGGAACCGGTGTCGGGCGAAATGGCGATCCTGAACGAGGAAATCGACCGGGTCGGCCAGCTGATCGGCGGCCTGGCCGATCTGCAGCCGGCGGCGGCCAGCGGCGTGACCGATTGCGCGCGCGTGGTCGACGATGTGCTGCGCCTGTTCCGCGCCACCGACTTCCTGCCGCCGAAGATCGAGGTGGTCACGCGCATGCAGGACGCGCCATGCGAGGTGGAGGCCGATGCCGACATGCTCAAGCAAATCCTGCTCAACCTGCTAAAAAACGCCGTCGAAGCCCTGCCTGATGGCGGGCGCATCGAAGTGGCGAACCGTGGCCACGTGAACCGCGACCGCCGCCTGTACCTGGAGCTGTGCGTCAGCGATAATGGCGCAGGCCTGGCGCCGGACGTGCTGGCCAATCTGTTTTCCCCAGTGCGCAGCAGCAAGGCAGGCGCGCATCACGGCCTGGGCTTGTCCATCGTGCATGACCTGGTCACGCGCCTGCATGGCGTGATTGGCTGCCGCAGCAGCAAGTCCGGCACCTCGTTTGAAATTTTACTGCCCATTCCCTTGCCGGCAAGCGCTGCAGCCGCGCTGCCCTCGCCCGGCAATACCGCCATGTCTTCGTAACGTCCATGAACTCCTCCGCCATTCCGTTTGACCTGGAAAACAGCCCGCGCATTTTGCTGGTCGACGACGAGCCCCGCCTGCTCGCCTCTCTCCACGAATTGCTGAAGGACCGCGGCTACCAGCTGCACACGGCCACCTGCGGCAGCGAGGCGCTGGCGCAGTTGTCGAAACTGCGCTTCGACCTGATCTTGCTCGACTTGCGCCTGCCCGACATGAGCGGCCATGAAATCATGGACCACATCAACCGGCGCGGCATCGAGGGCGACGTGATCGTCATGAGCGGCGACGTCGGCATCGAGGCGGCCATCGGCGCCCTCAAACGCGGGGCCTACGATTATCTGCGCAAGCCCTACAGCCGCGAGGAGCTGCTCAAGACGGTGGAGAACGCGCTGCAAAAGAGCCAGCTGGCGCTGGAGAACGAGCGCATCGCGCTGCAGCTGGAAAACTCGGAAAAGATGTACCGCTACCTGGTCGACAGCTCGCCCGACATCATCTATACGCTGAACCACGAAGGCCGCATCACTTTCATCAACGACAGGGTGCACCAGTTGCTGGGCTTTAGCCGCGAGGAGCTGATCGGCAGCCATTACTCGATTCTCGTGCACGATGAAGACCAGGAGCGGGCGC
Organism: Janthinobacterium sp. GW823-FHT01H08; assembly: GCF_058797855.1. Taxonomy (NCBI): domain Bacteria; kingdom Pseudomonadati; phylum Pseudomonadota; class Betaproteobacteria; order Burkholderiales; family Oxalobacteraceae; genus Janthinobacterium; species Janthinobacterium sp. GW823-FHT01H08. Next base: position 5,926,149 of record NZ_CM179504.1, on the reverse strand, counting down.
GCTATGCCTTCAACGAGCGCCGCCTCGACGAGCGCGCCTCGCGCAATGTGGAACTGCGCCTGAAGTGCCATAGCGGCAGCGGCAGCGACCGGACCTTCAACAACACCCTGATGACGATTCCGCTCAACTCGATCGGCATGCACGGCCACGACCAGGAAGCGAAAAAGCAGGAGTACTTCGGCACCTACGGCGTGGCGCGCGACATCACCGACCGCAAGCGCGCCGAGGAAGTCATCTCTTACCAGGCCTATCACGACATCCTGACGGACCTGCCGAACCGCATGCTGTTCAAGGACCGCCTGGGGCTGGCCGTCATCCAGGCGCGGCGCAAGCTGACGGAACTGGCCGTGATGTTCATCGACCTCGATCGTTTCAAGCTGGTCAACGACACCCTGGGGCACGTGAAGGGCGACGAGCTGCTGCAGCAGGTGGCGCTACGCCTGAAGGATTGCCTGCGCCGCGGCGATACCCTGGCGCGCCAGGGCGGCGATGAATTCACCATCGTGCTGCCGGAACTGCGCGACCGCCAGGATGCGCGCCTGATCGCCGACAAATTCCTCGAATGCCTGCACCAGCCGTTCGACCTCGATGGCAACCAGGTGCATATTTCGGCGTCCATCGGCATCGCCATCTATCCGGGCGACGGCGAGACCATCGACGAGCTGCTGCGCCACGCCGACATCGCCATGTACCAGGTCAAGGCGCTGGGCAAGAACGGCCACAGTTTCTATCACGAGTCCATGCTCGACGTGTCGCACCAGAAGATCGCGCTCGAGCAGAGCCTGCGCAAGGCGCTGGAGCTGAATCAGCTGGAGATGTATTACCAGCCGCAGGTGGACGTGATGACGGGCCGCATCGTTGGCGCCGAAGGCCTGATGCGCTGGAACCACCCGCAGCGGGGCTTGCTGACGGCCGGCGAATTCCTGCCGTTCGCCGAGGAAAACGGCTTGATGCTGCCGATCTCGGACTGGATGCTGGGCGCCCTGTGCCGCGACCTGGTGCAGTGGAACGCGGCTGGCGGCGAAGCCGTGCGCCTGTCGCTCAATTTGTCGCCGCAATACCTGGACCGGGGCGACTTTTTCGAGAAGATGCGCGGCGCGCTGACGCGCTACGGCATCGCGCCGGAAAAGATCGAAGTCGAGATCACGGAAAACATCTGCATCCGCAACCCGCAGTACGCGATCGAGCAGTTGAACAAGCTGTGCCAGCTGGGCGTGTCGGTGGCCATCGACGATTTCGGCACCGGCTATTCCTCGCTGTCGTACCTGCATCGCTTCCCCATCCACACCATCAAGATCGACCAGTCGTTTGTGAAGGAAATCCACGACGAGCACGGACACTATCCCGTCATCCTGGCCATCATCTCGATTGCGCGCGGCCTGGGCCTGCACCTGATCGCCGAGGGTGTGGAGACGGAAGGGCAGGCGCGCTACCTGCAGGACAAGGGCTGCACCACGATGCAGGGCTATCTGTACCACCGGCCCATTTCGCTGGGCAGTTTTATCGGCGTGCTGCAGGAGCAGAACCGCCTGATCGCCGATGCCGCTCCCGCGCCGTCCCCGACGCTGACCATCGAGGCTTGACCGTGTCGCTTGCCGATCCCCGCTACACGGCTGCTCATTACACGGCTGATTACCTGCGCCTGAAAGGACTGGCCGAGAAAGGCAATGCGAACGCCCAGCATAGCCTGGGCTTCATGTATTTCAATGGCCAGGGTATCGGGCAAAGCTATGCGCTGGCGCTGCACTGGTACGGCCTGGCTGCCGCGCAGGGACTCGAGCATGCGCAATACAACCTGGGCGTGATGTGCCAGAAGGGCCAGGGCGTGCCGCAGGATTTTGCGCAGGCGGCGCACTGGTACCAGCAGGCGGCCGAACAGGGCTACGCGGCGGCCCAGTACAACCTGGGCTGGCTGTATGCCAAGGGCCAGGGACTCGCGCAAGATAGCGGGCAAGCCATGCTGTGGTTCAGCCGCGCGGCGGAACAGGGCGACGCGGGCGCGCAAAACAACCTGGGCATGATGTATGACAATGGCAAGGGCGTGCCGCAGGACTTCGTGCAAGCCATCGCCTGGTACCGCAAGGCGGCCGAACAGGGCTATGCGCGTGCGCAGTTCAACCTGGGTCTGCGCTACGACAATGGCCAGGGCGTGCGCCAGGATCGCCAGCAGGCGACGGCCTGGATGCGCAAGGCCGCCGAGCAGGGTTATGCGCCGGCCCAGTTCAACCTGGCGCTGCGCTATGAAAATGGCGACGTGCTGCCGCAGGACAGCCGGCAGGCGATCAGCTGGTACCGGCGCGCGGCCGAGCAGGGCCACGCCAGTTCGCAGTTCAACCTGGGCCTGATTTACGACAATGGCCAGGGCGTGCCTTGCGATAAACAGGCGGCGCTGGAGTGGTATGTCAAGGCGGCGGGACTGGGTCATGCGGCGGCCCAGCACAACCTGGGCCTGCATCATGAACATGGCGCCCACGATTACGCGCAGGCGCAAGCGTTTTACCGCCAGGCCGCCGAGCAGGGCTTCCCCGCCGCGCAGTATCAGCTGGGACTGCTGCATGAGCATGGACAGGGCGTGCCTGCCGATGCGCAGGAAGCCATCTTCTGGTACCGCAAGGCGGCCGACCAGGGACATGTGCGCGCGCAGTTCGACCTGGGCCTGCGCTATGAGCATGGCCAGGGTGTGCCGCAGGATCTGTCGCTGGCGCTGGAATGGTACCGCCGCGCCGCCGAGCAGGATTACGCGCCGGCGCAATACATGCAGGGCGTCTTGCACGACCGCGACGATGGTCCTGCACCCGACAGCCAGCAGGCATGCGCCTGTTACTGCCGCGCCGCCGCCCAGGGCCACAGCCTGGCCCAGTTCGCGCTGGGCCTGCGGCACGACAATGGCCAGGACGTGCCGCAGGACTATGCCGCCGCCTGGGATTGGTATGCGCTGGCCGCGCGCCAGGGCCATGCGCGGGCGCAGATGAATCTGGGCCTGATGGCCGCAAGCGGCCAGGGCGCTCCGCTCGATTTGCAGCAGGCGTATATCTGGCTGTCGATGGCCGCGGCGGCCGGCGTGGCCGGCGCGGAAAAATCCCTGCGCCAGACGGCGGCGCGCATGCGCGAGACGGATCTGAACCAGGTGCGCGAGCGCCTGGAAGCGCTGGCCGATTAATTCACGCTCTCATTAAAATCGTCGCGCGCCACGCTGGCATTGAGGATGCCAGGTATGTCAAGAATGGGTCTTTATTTTACTGAAAACGGTTAACGCCATCTTCAAGAAAGATTGCGCATATTAATCCCGAATGAGAGTATCATAATATTCAAAAAAAATATCAAACACATAATATTCTGTCGCAGTAGTACGTTCAGTCAGGTCGTCCATCGACGATTGCACACTCGGGAACGCCTGTGAATTCGTTCAAGTGAGCAAAGGAAATTAATATGATTTTAGTGACTGGTGGCGCCGGCTTCATCGGTTCCAACTTTGTAAGAGACTGGCTGGCGCTCAACGATGAGCCTGTAATCAATTTTGACAAACTGACCTACGCTGGCAATCTCAGCAATCTGGCCAGTCTGGAGCAAGACCCGCGGCATATCTTCGTACGCGGCGATATTTGCGATACTGCCCACGTCTCCCGCCTGCTGGCCGAACACCAGCCCCGTGCCATCGTGCATTTTGCCGCAGAGAGCCATGTCGATCGCTCGATCCATAGCCCCGGCGAATTCATTACCACCAACGTCAACGGCACCTTCAGCCTGCTCGAGGCCGCACGTGCTTACTGGTCTGGCCTGACAGGCGACGCCAGGGACGGCTTCCGTTTCCTGCACGTCTCGACCGACGAGGTGTACGGCACCCTGGGACCGAACGACCCGCCATTTACGGAAACGACGCCGTATGCGCCCAACAGTCCCTATTCGGCATCGAAAGCGGCGTCCGATCATCTGGTGCGCGCGTATTTCCATACCTATGGCATGCCGGTGCTTACCACCAACTGCTCTAACAACTATGGTTCCTTCCATTTCCCGGAAAAACTGATTCCGCTCATCATCAGCAATGCCCGTGCCGGCAAGGCCTTGCCTATCTATGGCGATGGTATGCAAGTGCGCGACTGGCTGTACGTGGGCGACCATTGCGCGGCGATCCGCCGCGTCCTGGAAGCGGGACGCCTGGGCGAGGTCTACAACGTGGGCGGCTGGAATGAAATGGCCAATCTGGAAGTCGTGCATATCTTGTGCGACATCCTCGATACGCTCGATCCCAAGGCGTCCGGCAGCTATCGCGAACAAATCACCTACGTACTGGATCGCCCAGGCCACGACCGTCGCTATGCCATCGACGCGCGCAAGATCGAGCGCGAACTGGGCTGGAAGCCGGCCGAAACCTTCGCCACTGGCATCCGCAAGACCGTCCAGTGGTATATGGACAACCAGGTCTGGGTACGTGATGTGCAGTCGGGCGATTACCTGAAGTGGGTAGAGAAAAATTACGCGGCACGCGACACAGCCGAGGAGCAGCAATAATGGGAAACGCCATCGAACGCAAGGGCATCATCCTCGCAGGCGGTTCCGGCACGCGCCTGTACCCTGTCACCATGGCCGTGTCGAAGCAGCTGCTGCCCGTGTATGACAAGCCGATGATCTACTATCCGCTGACCACGCTGATGCTGGCTGGCATACGCGACATCCTGATCATTTCCACACCACAAGATACGCCGCGCTTCCAGGAGTTGCTGGGTGACGGCAGCCAGTGGGGCATCAAACTCAGCTACGCCGTGCAACCCACGCCGGATGGCCTGGCACAGGCGTTCATCATTGGCAAAGAATTTGTCGGCAATGCGCCATCGGCCCTGATTCTGGGCGACAACATCTATTATGGCCATGACTTTGAAACGCAGTTGCGCGTAGCCTCGGCACGCACCAGCGGCTCGACCGTGTTCGCTTACCATGTCACCGATCCGCAACGCTATGGCGTGATCGATTTCGACGCGCAACGTCACGCCGTCAGCATCGAGGAAAAGCCGCTCAAGCCAAAATCGAATTACGCCGTCACCGGCCTGTATTTCTACGACAGCCAGGTCTGCGACATCGCCGCCAGTATCGTGCCTTCTGCGCGTGGCGAGCTGGAAATCACGGATGTCAACCGCGCCTACTTGGAACGCGGCCAATTGAACGTCGAATTGATGGGCCGCGGCATGGCCTGGCTTGATACGGGCACCCATGAATCCTTGTTGGAAGCGGGCCAATTCATCGCTACCATTGAAAACCGCCAGGGCTTGAAAGTTGCCTGCCCCGAGGAAATCGCTTACCGCAAGGGATATATCGATGCCGCCAAACTGGAGCAGCTAGCCCGGCCGTTGAAGAAAAACGCCTACGGTCAATATCTGTTGCGTTTGCTCGACGACAAAATATTCTGAGGTGCGCTGCGCTTTCCACCTAGTTCATACGATACCGATATACCATGCAAATCCAGACCACAGCCATACCTGACATATTGATACTCGAACCGACGGTATTCGGTGACGACCGCGGCTTTTTCTATGAAAGCTTTAACCAGAAGCGCTTTGCCGAACTGACCGGCGTTACGCGCTCTTTCGTGCAAGACAATCATTCCAAGTCGGCCAAGGGGGTGTTGCGCGGCCTGCATTATCAGATCCAGCAGCCGCAAGGCAAACTGGTGCGCGTCACCGCCGGCGCAGTATTCGACGTCACTGTCGACCTGCGTAAAAATTCGCCAAGCTTCGGTCGCTGGGTCGGCGTGGTGCTGTCGGCTGCCAACAAACGCCAGCTATGGATTCCCGAAGGCTTCGCCCACGGCTTCCTGGTAACCAGCGACAACGCTGAATTTTTGTACAAAACCACCGATTACTGGGCGCCGGAATTTGAGCGTAGTATCTTGTGGAATGATCCGGCAATCGGCATCGACTGGCCGCTGGACGGCGAACCGCTCTTGTCGGGCAAGGACAAAGCCGCGACGTTGCTGGCCCATGCCGACGTCTTTGCCTGAGCACGGCAAGACAGCCGTGCCGCATTCACTGGAACAATTATGAGCCGTATCTTAATTACAGGAAAAACCGGCCAGGTTGGCTACGAACTGGAACGCAGCCTGCAAGGCCTGGGAGAAATCATAGCGCTCGACCGCAGGCAGATGGATCTGGCCGATTTGACCCAGGTACGCGACATGATCCGCCGCATCAAGCCGACGCTGATCGTCAACCCGGCCGCCTACACCGCCGTCGACAAGGCGGAAAGCGAGCCAGAGTTGGCCATGCGCATCAATGGCGAGGCGCCGGCTGTCATGGCCGAGGAAGCAAAAAAATTAGGTGCTGCAATGATTCATTACAGCACTGATTATGTCTTTGATGGATCGAAAAACGGTCCCTATGTCGAGACCGATCCGACGTGCCCTGTCAATGTGTACGGCAGTAGCAAGCTGGCCGGCGAACAGGCGATCCAGGCAGCCGGCATCCCGCATCTGATCCTGCGCACCAGCTGGGTCTACAGCATGCATGGAAAGAACTTTCTGCTGACCATGCTCCGCCTGGCGCAGGAGCGCGACGAGCTCAGTATCGTTTCCGACCAGGTCGGTGCACCCACCTGGAGCCGCACCATCGCCGACACCACCGCGCATATCGTGGCGCAAAGCGTCGTTGCCACGAACCGCCAAGCGTGGTGGGACAAACGCTCTGGTTTATATCACTTGACGGCACAAGGACAAACCAGCTGGTTCGGCTTCACTGAGGCGATCATGGCACATGCCTCGATTGCCAAGAAGCCGCGTCTCAGACCGATACTCGCGCAAGCCTACCCGGTACCCGCACGGCGGCCTGCCAATTCGGTGCTGTCTTCGGAACGGTTGAAGAAGACCTTCTGCGGATTGCCGCAGTGGCAGGATGCGTTGAAGCTATGCCAGGACTGAGGATATAAAACATGTAAGAGAAACAATTGCCGTTGTAAAGCTGAACTAGCGGGGCAAGCCAGGTCCCGGGCTGCTCAGGCGGAGCCGACAGAATGCTGGCCAACGACCGGAAGTCCAAAGACCTGATCGTTGAAAACGATATCCATGTTTGCCATATGGTCCAGGTCCTGAAGAGGACGTCGCAGCCATGCGCGGCACTCCACAAATTTGCCAAGTACTCGCCATCCCGCGTAAAATGCAGGCTTCGCGGGTGTAGCTCAATGGTAGAGCAGAAGCTTCCCAAGCTTACGACGAGGGTTCGATTCCCTTCACCCGCTCCAGTCAAAAATGGCGAAAAACTCGTTTTCGCCGCTCCTCAAAGCCAAACTGCTCCACAAAACGGTATCAAACCATTTTTTTTGGGGTTGAACCTCTCACACACCTCTGAAAAATATAATGTTTAAAAGTCCACTTTTTGCCCAGCTGGAGTGTTTTGTTTGGCGTGGTAATGTGTGACTTTTTTTCATCGATATTTTGGTAAGCTACCGAGCTATTATTGGTTTATGGCAACCATTTGGCTGCCGATGTGTTAGATATCATAGTAAGTGTTCGATGCTAACGAATATGAATATCTTTCTAGCCATCAATATATGTTCACTACCGGGCTCATTTGGTAGTACGAAGATTCCTTAACCATTTGATATCCTAAAAATGAATACTTATTACTTTGAATTAAAGGGCGTAACTCCCGCGAACTTGCAAGCTGTGATCGCTGCATTGAGCGCAGTACCAGGTTGTATTTGCACTTTAATAAAAACGGTTATGGGAGGCTATCTGGTTTCCGTATCTACCGACCTGACGGAGGATGATGCTTTATCTGCGGTAAATGCTGCGCTGGCTCACCTTAATGTTGTAGCAGTAAAAACTTTAAACCTCACACCACATAAAAATACACATAAAGGGCCAAAATAGGGTTTGATATAGATTTTGAAAAATAGACGGAAATCGTCTATTTTTCGTCATTTTCCTAAAGGCCGTCAGTGTCGATATTTGAGAAGTACGGCTGGCATAAATCTACTTCGTCGGGGCCACAATCTTGCCTCGTCGTAAGTAGTGCCGCTGAGTCGTTTTCACACTGTCATGCCCTAAAAGATCGCTGGCTGCCTGATCGCCGCGGTCATCCGAAGTATCATCGGCCGCCTTCGCGCGCAGGTCGTAGAACCAAAATGCCATGATGTCCTGCGCCAACTCGGGCGCATGTTCTGCCGCTTGCTTCTTTGCCGCGTCGAATTGTGTGCGCAGTGCAGGCGCCGTGAGGCGCTTACCATGCATATTGGTCAGTAGGGCACCTGTCACAATCTTGTGCGTCGCCTTGCGTGCCCGGATCCGCTCCATCAGCTTGGCCAGCTCGCCTGTAATCGTGATGCGCAGTGGTTGCTTGGTTTTTTGCTGCGTGATGATCAGATAGCCGTCGACGATGTCACGCACAGTCATGCGCAACGCATCGGCGGGACGCTGGCCAGTCAGGTATGCCAAGTCCATCGCATCGAGTAGTGGGGCACTGGCATGTTTGCGTACCGCTGCAAATACCTCGTCGGTAATGTAGACGGTTCGCTTTGCCAAAGAATGGCCCTGGATGCCCTCGCATGGGTTTGGCAGGTCTGTATAACCCCAACCACGTGCATGGTTCCACATGGTCGAAAATACGCGTTTGCAGCGGTTCGCAGTGGTCGGCTTGTCTGCATGGTCATCGAGAAACTGCCGAATGTGCATAGGCTTGATCTGGTCGAGCGGTGCCTCGTGAAAGGCTGCGAGCAGATGCTTGATGTCTGATCGATACATGCGGGCTGAGCTGACGGCCAGCTTTGGCACTGCCTCGACCAGGTAGCGCTTTTGTACATCGGAAAACGTCGCGCCGGCGGTTGGCTCAACCACGATGTTTAGCTCGGCATACTTCCTAAGTGCCAGGATGAAGTCGGGTCCAAGTGGAATTTCCTTACGCGGCTTGTCTTTGGTGTACATGTAGTAGTACACCTTGCCGCTGCGCTGGGTACGCGGATGCATGCACGGCGGCATGTTCAAATTACGTGTGTTTCGTCGGCCCATTTTTATTGATCCTTGGCATTACCCATGTTTTTTCCCGTGGCGCTTCTTTGCGCCCCTCAACTGCAGCGACCGCGACAACCGGCCGTCCGATGGCATTGACCCAAAATGGGAGGCCCATCTTCCGCAGTGCCTCAATTTGCTTCGTTTTCATCTTCCGGCCGGTCAGGGCGCAAATATCGTCCATCGACAGGAAGGTGGCATTCGTCGCGATGCGGTTTGCCATACCGTGTCCCTAACTCAATGCGGGCAAGATTGCTGCCAGCGGCACGGCCCGAAACATGCCCGGCCACTGGTGATCCAGCTCCACCCAGGCGTGCAGCTCGCCATTGCCCACGTCGCGGCGCAGGTCGTTGACGGTGCCGGCCTGGTAGCCTTCGTCGGTATCGAACGTAACGCGGTCGCCTAGGGCGATTTGCCGCGGCGAATTGGTCAGGGTGTTCAGCATTGCGGTGCTCCTTTCAGTTTGGCGGTAACGCCGCACACGCCGAAGTGGTCGAGGGCGGCCTGGATCGCGTCGCCGCTGGAAGCGGCAATCGCGGCATATTCAAAGCGTTCGGTTTGCGTGCGAACGATCACGGCAAAGGTGCTCATGTGCCATTTCCTTCATTGGGTGGGTTGTCGGGGACGATCAGCCGGGGATACGGGCAGGCGTTGACGGCCGCCCAGGCGGCAATCACGGCTGTTTTTGCCTCGTCAGGCAGGTCAGGGATAGGCGCCGCTGGCGGCGCGGCCGGGGCAGGGCCAACGGGGTGCGTACAGTTATTTACACGAGTCCGAGGAACGGCAACCCCAACAGCCACCCCGCGCGCGCCTGTGGCCTGTACCGGCGTCCACGTATGGCGCACGGACTTGAAGACCACACCGATCAGATCGCTGCAGCGCACGCCGTAGGGCGTGATGCGCTGGGTTTCGCCGTAGCGGCCGATGACGGTCTTTTCGTCCTTGGCCAGCGTGACGACCAGTTCCTTGCGCGGCACCAGGGCGCCGCCCTGGGCGCGCAGGTATTCGGCCCAGCAGGCGCGCTTTTCGCCGTCGATCTTTTGCACGGCATCCCAGGCGCGGCGCATCGCGGCCGGCGCCTCGTTGAGCATGTTTTCCTCGATGCGGCGCAGTTCGCGCCACACGGTGACAGGCGCGCCGCCCCATTGCTGGAATTGGCGGATGCCCCAGCACGCGGCCCAGGACTCGACGCGCGCGGAGGGCGTCAGCTCGACATCGCCTTCGGTGTCGGCCGTGACGACGTAGCCTTCTTTCGTCTTGTGCTCGGCCACGCCGTCGATGTTCTTGGCCACGTACTTGGCGATATAGCCGGCGGCGCTGCCCTTGGCCCAGTCGATGCGTTTCACGTCCAGGCGACGCGCGAAGGCGCCCGGTTCGCCACGGTCCACGCGCCAGGCGTAGCGCTTCATGATGCGGATGGCGCGGCCTGCGACGTCCCGCAGGTGGGCCGTCTTGTATTTCGCGGTGGGGCGCACGAACAGCAGCAAATGCCAGTGCGGGCAGCCATCGTGGTGCGGCTCGGCGATGCGAAAGCCGTACAGGCCGATGCCACGGCGCGCCAGCGCGGAGCGGCACAGCGATGTCATCTTGCCTAAATATGCATTGGCCTCGCGCGGCGTCGAGCCGTCGAACTTGTCGTTCGGCTTGCCGCTGTGCTGCATGGCGTGAAAGCGAGATGGGCACGTCCAGGTGATAAAAATGCCCTGGTCGCCGCACTCGCGGGCGATCTGCTCAAAGCCGTTGATGCGCAACATCAGCTCGCCGCGCCGGATGGCCTTGTTTGCCGTCGTTTTCTCTGCCAGTTCGGCGATGCTGAATTGCTGGCCGTTCTCGTTCTGCACCAGGGTGGCGGCCAGCGCTGCCGCGTTGCGGCGGTTCTGCGCCAGGCGCGACAGCACTGCGTCGTTGCTGGCGTAGGGTTCGCCGCGATAGTTCACGTAGCCGAGGCGGATATTTCCCGCTTCAAAGGCGCGCTTGACCCGCTTGCGCAACTGGCGGCGCCACCAGCGGGCGTCCACCAGGCGGGCGATGGTGTCGGCCAGCGTGTCGAACTCGGGCAGCTCGATGCCATACGAAGTGCATTCGTCTTCCATGATCTGTAGGGCATGCGTTTCAGATATGGCCATCCACAGCATTCTGGTGACGCCAGAGGCAGCGCGCTCGGCGGTGGCCACGATGTCGGCATCGCTCTGCGACAGGTCCACGCCGGCCGGCACGTACTGTTCGGCGAACTCGCGCACAAAGCTGGTGGCGACGGATTCATAGACTTTGTACCAAGACGACCAGGCCATTTTGGCCAGGGCGGCCGTGATGACACGGTTGCGCCATTTGTACGGGATGCGGGCCAGCTCGGGCGCGAACTGGGCGGATCGCAAGAAGGCTTCGTGACGTTGCGGGGCAGGCAGCAGGATTTGTTTAGATTGCATTCAACAGTCTTTCGTACACACGGATAGCGGCAGAGGTGGCGGCGCGTAGTTCGATGCGCTCTTCCTCGGTAAATGAGTGGATGGGCGATTCCCAGCGGTCGGCGTCCATGCCGGCGGCGATCAGCACGGAGCGGCGTGCGCCGCGTGGAGACAATCCCCAGGCCTGGGCCATGAAGGGCGCCAGGTTGCGCGGCTTGATGCTGCGTAGCTGGGCCTTGGCTTCGGCGATGGCGGCCAGCGCATGCCCGGCGCCCGGCGGCGTCGGCATGTCCTTGTCGCGCGCGGCCAGAATCTCGGCAGCAGGCTGGAAGGACAGGTGATTGTCGATAAGGGACGCCGGCATGGTTCAGTCCTTGATGAAGCCAATGGCCCGCAGCACGTCGGGAGTAATGACGATCAGGAGCGACAGCAGCCAGATGCCGCAGGTCTTGGCCAGGCGCTGCATCAGCGCGCTCCTGCCTTGAAAAAATGTTCTGCCCAGTACGGGAGCGTGTGCGATGCGCCGCTGCAGTGCCGGGAACCCGCTTCAGTGGCGAAAATGTAGTTCACCTCGATGGGCAGCTTGCCGACCAGGTCGCGTTGCTTGGCTGGCGCGAAAAAGCCGTTACGCTCCAGCGCATGTGCATCGCTGACGATGAAGGTCAGATTGGCAGCGCCGTAGGCGTGGTAGGTCTTGGCAATCTCATGGATGCGGGCGGTCAGCGCCGCGATGCCGATGCCCGCGCTGGCTTGCAGCAGAAAACACGTTGGTGCCACGGGGACAATGCAATTTTGCAAGGTTGGGCGGATCGTGCTTGATGCCATGGATTTGTCGGCATGACGGGTGGCGTGCAGCGTGTTTTCCATCGGTTTTCCTTATTTCAGGTTGAACGAATCCCGCACGCTCAAAAGGGAGCGCAGCAGGGCACAGCAAAAGAGGGGAGTTACGGCGGCCGGGCTACGGTGGCGCGAGGATCGGGATAGTCATCAGCAGCTCGCTGTCAGATCCAGGGCCAGCTGGCTGGTGGCCGCCGTGCGCGCATGCTGGGACATCGGGATGCGGATATCCGGCTTGGGCATGGCGGACAGCGAGAGGGTGCGCAGCACTTCCAGGCCTGCCACGAAGGAGTGCCCGCAGTCCGGGTTCTGGCACATGTAGGTAATTTCCTTGAACATGGCGGACATCGTGCGGCTTTTGACGGCGCGGACGGTGTATTCGCAATGCGGGCAGGGCAGGCCGATGACTCTCATTTGTTCTTTCTTTTCACTTGATACAGGGCACGGCCTCGGCCGCTCATCTTGCGAATCCCGATTCGTACGTTATCCTTAATCAACCACTCGATAGCCTGGTCGATGGTGTCCAAGCCCTGCTGTATTCGGACACGTTCAAACGTGTCTTGGTCTTCATCGCATGTTTCTACAGGTACGGAACGGTCGGGCATATTTTCGGCTGCTCAAAAGTTGCTGATTGGTGACTTCATTTAGGCAGCAATGCCGGGTAATGTGGCACTGTTGTCGTAGCCAAGCACTATTGCCGCCTGGCGAAGCGCGAGCTGCCGCAGAAACGGAGCCAGTTCCTCGCCCTGATAATTGGCGATGGCGGCCAGGACGTCATACTCATATTCGTCAAGGCGCACCATGACACGGTTGTTGCGGACGCGTTTTGGATCGGGATACATGGGCCTGCTCCTGTGCAGTTAAGCGTGATGGATAAGGGAGAATTGTTCGAGTTCGGCCTCGTAAGATTGAAGGCCACGTAGCAGCATCAGGCGCATAAACGATGCTCGCGAACGGGAGTCTTGCTGTGCAAATTTTTCGACGCGTTCGATCTCAGGGGGGAGCAAGCGAATCGGGATTGGCTGCGAAAGTGCGTTCTTCGGCTGGCGCGTGACTGGAGCGGTAGATGTCATAGGATATGATTTGTATACGTCACATGGTAATGACGTCACTTTAGTACAAAAAATTGTACTTTGTAACTAAAAGATCGACATATGGATACATTTGGGCAGCGCTTAAAAAGCGAACGGAAACGACTTGGCATGACTCAACCGGAATTCGCACTGGTTGGGAAGGTCGAGAAGGGTACGCAAATAAATTACGAACAAGACAAGAGATTTCCAAGTGCGGATTATCTAATTGCTATCGCATCAGTGGGTGTTGATACGCAATATGTGCTGCATGGTACGGCGGCAAGTAGTGCATTGACGGATGACGAGAATGAGTTGCTAGTCGGCTATCGTAAGTTGGATTTGCGTGGGAAAGCGCGCGTACTTGGCGTTGTTGAGGGGATTACAGAACCTACGAACGTGCCGCCAGCAAAATCGGCAGAACGTAATACCCAGATGGTATTTCATGGCAAAGTAGGCCAGCAGATTCACGGAGACATCACAGCGCCCCAAACGATCAACGTCGGCGGCAAAAAAAAATAGTCAACGCAACTCATGGCAGAAACGAAAGTTCTCGCTGCTAAAGCGGGTGAGCCGATGGAAAATCGCCACACTTTCCATACTGGCGTTTGCCTGCTGCTGGCCTCTGTATAAGTGTGAAGTGATGGCCACGGCGGCAAACAGATTCATTAGAAATTCATGTTATTACGACGGGAAGGCTTTCACTGTCGGCATTGTCATTGAGACGGCGCCGGGTATCAAATGCGAGTGCTCTTCCACTGCCTCTGATGCGTCGCCAACTTGGGTGAACGGCGGCTGGAGTTAGCCAATGGCGCAAAGCCCAATAATCACGTTGTTCGCGATGGGAATACTACCGCTGGAAGAGCTGCCGTCGGTCAGTCTTTTATGCTTCTTAGAGCTTTGCTCAGCTCACCTGCGGCGTGAAGGATTTTCTCTACGTCAGATGCCGGCGGCACGTTGTCTATCGCCCCATCGTCCAGGTCGAGTGCTGCCTCGATCTTTCGAGCCGTTTCCTCGGTGATGCTTCGATGCCCCTTGGAACCTGGCTCTGCCAACAACTGGCTTATATATCCTCGGGTGCACCCGAAGGAAACGGCCAGCCGGGCTTGCGCGCCGTACCCTCTTGCTTCAAGTGCTTTAATCAGATTTTGACGGCGCCACTCGTCCTTAGCTAGTCTCTCTGGGGCTCTTGTTGCGTAGCCAGGTTGTAGTGCATCGAAAACGCCTAGTGATCGCTGCGTCGATTCCTTAAGAGACGCTTGCCGACCTTCCAGTTCGCGTTGGAAATTCGTAGCAGCCTGCTGCCTTTCGTTCCGCATCGTTCGGATTGTATTACCTAAGGAGAGCAACGCGTCTGCTGCTTCAGCTCCGTCTTTATTGGCGACAGTATCCAGTATCAATGTCTCCAAAGTCTCAAATTGCATTTTATATAATTTTGCCCGGATCGCATTGGCCTGATGCTTGAGTTCAAGTGGAAGGGACGTGTGGATTCCTTCCTCCAATACGCGCGCTACCTCTACCGACATTGAAGTGTTTTTGCTGGAAGCTGACCTTTTAAGCCTCTGCACCAGCGCGCGTGGAATACGAACGAAGAGCGGAATTTTGATTTGTTTAGCAATCATGCTATCAGTATAGCAGTTGTGGCGCCTGCCGTTCCGTGAGCGCATCATTTGTTGGCACCACCTTCAGCACTTTGCACGTTGGTTGTGTCTCGGCTGAATGTATTCCCTGTACCTTTTAAAACTTTGATAATTTGGAGTGTGAAATGAAAATCGTGAATGAAATCGTTGGCCGGACTATGTCGGCCGCCGACTCCGCTGTAGTTGCATTAAATGCAACTAGCGAGACGTATGCGTATCTCGAGGCTGAACGTAAAGATGAGCTCGGCCTGCTTTTGAAAAAGGCTGTAGAAATCATTGAGAAAGGCGGCGTCGATCCGCAAACGGCTTTCAATACTGTTGCTGCGCGCGGCCAGTACATTAAGCAACTGTCTCTCGGGATCAAGATGTTCCACCAGGCAGCGGCTGAAATCAAAAACGAGCCCACTGTCCTGTTGGCCGATGTCAAAATTGCATAACCAGGCGAGCTGATATGGCGTGACCGACCTACTGTCTAATCGGAGCATATGGATCAGATAGTAGGCCATCGGATCACATCGTTGGGTTTACACTTATATGCCCCTATGGTTCCTCGCTGTTTTCGCGGATGATGTCCCGCACTTCTTCAATATGCCTCCACGCATGCAGAGCCGCCCGTTTAGCGGCCTGCTTACTTTTGTAAGTGTGTTCCAGCGTCATGAGCTTGCCGGTGGCGCCGGCCTGCTCCTGCCCCGCCTTTTTCTTCTTCGCCGCTACATCCTTCCACTTGGCCACTACGCCCGTGATGCCTTCGTCCGGGTCTTTCTCGTCCTCGCGCTCGGCCTCGACCGCTTCCGTCTTCGTTTCAAATTCCACCCGCGTGGTAAAGCCGCTGCCGCCCAGGCTGTGCGTGACCTTGACCGATAGCCATTCGGTGGCGTCGATCTCGGGCTTGAAACCTGTCACGGTCACGGGCGATTGCGGGAACACGGCCGGGTTGCCCAGGGCCAGGCTCATTTCAAAGGTGGCCAGACCGCGCAGGATGCGCTGCCATTCGGCCACGGCCGCCGCGCGCGCGTCCGTCTCGTTGGCGAAGGTGGTGCGCAGGCGCTTGCTGTTGCCGGGAACGCCGGCCACCACGCTGCGGCGGCGCGCATAGCGCTCGTCATGCCAGAAGGCGCGCACGCCTGTGTAGGCGTCGCTCTCGGCGCTGTGGTAGCGGTGGCCGTCGCCCAGGGCGCGCGTGATGGGGATGACGGGCAGCGCCTTGCCGCTGGCGGTGCGGCTCTGGTTGATGGGAATGAAGAGCAGGGTGTCATTCTTGACGGTGGCCACCGCGTCGTATTTCCTGCCCAGCCGGCGCAGGAAGGCCGCATCGCTTTCGTGCGTCTGGTCGATGTGCTCGATGGCGGTATCGCGCAGGCGCGCCGACACGCTTGATGCCAGCTCGTTGCGAAAGGCGATGGCCTCGATGATGGCGCCCAGGGTGGTCTTGTGAAAGCTGTGCTCCTGCTGCTGTTTGAAGGTGTCGATCAGGTTGGCCGACCTGGCGCGCAAGGTGATGGTGTCGGGCGCGCCGCTGTGCTCTACCTCGTCGACTGTGAACTTGCCCATATCCACCAGGCCGGACGCCTGCCAGCCCAGCGCCAGGGCGATCTGCGCGCCGCGCGGCGGCAGGGCCAGTTTGCCGTCGCTGTCGTCGAGCGAAATGTCGAGCTGGTCGCTCTCGTCGCCACGGCACAGGGTCAAGGTGAGATTGATTAGCCGCGGAGAAACGATGGCCGTCAAATCCTTGTCCTCGATGCTGACCTTGAAGGCGGGGATATGCTCGCTCATTTGAACTTGTCCGCCGCGCTGCCGATGGCGCCGCTGATGCTGCCGCCGATCTTGTCTTTCATCTTGCTGACCACGCCGCCGTATTTCGACGTGATGCCGCCGACCACATTGCCCACCACGCTGCCCACGGCATTCTTGGCCGCGCCCGCGATGCTGCTGGTCATGCCGTCGATACTGAGCATGTTTTTCAGGTCGCCGATGTCGCCCAGGCCCACCATGGCCAGCACGCCGTCGTCATCGCGTTTCAGGGCAATCGAAAATTCCACGCGCCGCGCGCCGCCGCTGCCGTCCAGGATGGTGCGGCCTTCCGTCATGCTGGTGATGCGGTAGGAACCGAGAATGCGGCCCGTGCCCTGGATCAAAATCCACGATTTACCGGTGTCGGCCATCATGCGCAGGGCATCAAGCGAATACAGGGAGCCGGTCAGTTCCGGCGCCACCCAGCCCGACAGGGTAATGGTGTCGTCACCTGGCCCCACGTACTGGTGCGCGTCGCGCAGGCCCACGCGGGCCGTGCTGGCGTGCTTCCATTCCGTTTGCCGCTGCAGCTCGTGATAGGCCAGGGTCGGCAGGCTGAACACGAACATTCCTAAAATCATCATCATGGTGTGCTTCTTTCTTAATCGTGGTCGCGCAAGGACGAGCGGATGCGTGCCGCCTTTTCGCGGTCACGCTGTTCTAACGCCATGCTCACAGCGCGGGCGATGGCCTGGGGATCGGTGCCGGCCTGCACGTTGAAAGTGATTTCGATCTTGTCGCCCTGGATCGTCATGCCGGCGCCGAACCCGCCCTGGGACAGCGGGGCGCGCGTATCGAAGGCGCTGGCCGGCAGGGCGGTGGCCGTGCCGATGGCGATGCCGGCGCCCAGTTGCGTCAGGCGCTGCGCCATGCTCGATACCTTGGCAATCGGCGCGCTCTCGCTGCGGTCCAGGCCCACGGCCAGACCCTGCATGGTGTAGTCGCCGAGCTGGGCAAACACGCGGCTCGGGCTGTGGATGCCCAGCTTTTCCTTGAACCAGGCAATGGTGCTGGACCCGGCATTGCTGATGGCGTCCTTGACGGCGCCCATGGAACCCGTGATGCCGTTGACCAGGCCGCGCAGGATATTGGCGCCGAACTCGGTGAACTGGGCCGGCAGCTGGATGCCAAACCAGCTCAGCACGCCCGCGAACGCCTGGTAAAACACACCGACCGGCGACCAGTTGATAATCAGGGCCGTGATGCTGCCCATGCCGCCGGCGCACACCGTGCGCAGGCGCGACCAGATATCGGCGAAGAAGGCGGCGATAGGTGCCCAGGACGCGGTAATGCGCTGCAGGATGCTGGCGCCAAACTCGCTGAATTTGGCTGGCAGCGCGATGCCGAACCAGCCCAGCACGCCCGCGAAGGCGCGATAGAACAGGCCCAGCGGTGACCAGTTGATGATCAGGCTGCTGACGCCTTTGACTCCGCCGGCAAAGGCGGTCTTGACGTGCGACCAGATGCCGGTAAAGAAACCCTTGATCGGCTCCCAGTATTTATAGATCAGGAAGGCGGCACCGGCGATGACCGTGATGGCGATGCCAATCGGATTGAGCATGAAGGCACGGCCCAGCCACAGCACGGCACGCCCGGCCCACATGAAGGCGCCGCCCAGGCCGCGCAGGATGGGCGTGAGCACGCCGCCCGTCACGCCCATCTTGGCGAACATGATGTGCAGCATGGCATACGGGCCGATCATGGCGGCAATGCCCAGCATCAGCGGGCCGAGCACCAGCAGCAGGCCGGCCAGGATGGCAAAGGCGGTAATCATGACCTTGGCCACGGTCGGGTTGCGTTCCATGAAACCGTTCAGGCGCGTGACGGCGGAAATCGCCATTTCCAGCCCCTGCGCGTACAGCGGCAGGATCTTTTCGCCCATGGTGAGTTTCAAGTTGGCCAGCTTGGACTGCGCCTCCAGTTCCTTGCCGGCGGCCGAGTCGCGCCCCAGCTTTTCCAGCCGGCCGATATCGGCGGCACCACGGTTGAGCTTTTCGTTCTTGTGGATTTGCCCGCGCTGCAAATACATCTGCGAATACAGGTTCGACGCGGTGCGGTTCGAAAAGATGCTACCGATGGCGTCGAGTACCTGGTTCTTGTCTTTGATGCCTTTCTTGGCCAGTTGCGGCAACAACACCTTTTCCATCCACTCAAACTGATTTTCGCGGAACAGCTCGGAACCCAGCAGCGCGCCAGGGTTGAGGAAGGAAAGTTGTCCCGCTTTATCATGCGTGACCTTGCTCTTGTCGCCAATCAGGCCAAATTCTTCCAGTTTCTTGGCCGAGCGCTTGGTGGTGCGGCCCTGGTACAAGTTCTGGTAGGCGCTCATCAGGGACGTGCCGACGCGGTTGCCGCTCATCTCCTGCACCAGCGGTTCCATCTGGTAGTAGAAGGCGTCATCCTTCAAGCCCTTGGCCGCGATGCCGCCTGTTTTAATCATGTTCAGCCATTCATTCGGCCCGACGCGCCCGCCCGTGGCGGTGATGACCTGCTGCACGATGTTGGCCTGGGCTTCAAACTTTTCCTTGCTCTCCAGGCCGCCGCGCAGCTCGATGACCTTGAGCATGTCCATGAACTTGCGTTCGTTGTCGGCACCCTCGGCCTCGCCGAAGAAGGCATGATTGGCAAATTTCATTTTTGCCAGGGTAGGGGCGACCATTTCCGCGTGGTGCACGTCGGCAAAGGCGCTCATGCCGTCGCGCATCAACTGCAGGTTGTCGAGCTGGCTGGTGCCGTAGGTCTTCATGTTGCGCGCGAAAGCGACGGCCTCGGCTGAAACCTTGTCGCCCAGGCCCAGGGCGTTGACGCGGCCCACTTCCGTTTGATAGTGCTTGGCCTCGTTCAGCCCCTTCACGATGGGCGCGCCCAGCACGGCGCCCGTGGCGGTCGCGCCGGCGCCGGCCATGGCCAGGTTGCCCGCCTTGTTGCGCAGCTTATCGGCATGCTGGGTGGCGTTGGTGACGCGCTGCTGCTTTGCGGCGGCGTTGGCCAGCTTCTGCTGCTGCAAGGTCATGGTTTTGTTGGTGGCCTCGATCTCGCGGCGCAAGGTGCGCTCGTGGTTGGCCAGGTCTTTGGTGCCGATGCCGGCGCCCGCCAGCCGCTCACGCATGACCTGCAGTTGCTGGGCCTGCTGCTGGCCGGCCGTCTTCAAGGCGGCGGCCGCTTTGACGGCGGCGTTAAACTCGCGTGTCATGGCGCGCGTGGGTGCTTCCGTCTGTTTCATCTTGGTGGCCAGGCTGGCCACCTTCTGCTGGGCCGCTTCCAGCTTGGTGCGGGTCGCGTCCAGGCCGCCGTGCAACTCGCGGAATTTGCCGATGTTCTTTTGCTGGGCGTTCAGCTCGCGCAAGCGGTCGCTGGTGGCCTTCAAGGCCTTGGCCGTGTCGCTGGAGCCGCCCATGATTTTTTTCAGCGGGCCGGTAATCTTGTCCAGCGCTGCAAATACCACCTGTAATTTCAGATCCCGACCAGCCATCTATTCCGCTCCGCTTCGCTGCCGGGCGCGTTCGCGCCAGGCCATCAGTTCATCAATCGTAAAACCGTCCATCGCTGCCGGCGTCCAGTGGAAGACGCCGGCAATGTCGGCCATGGCGTCTTCTACTTCGCCGGGGATACCGAAAGGCGATCTGCTTTGCTCGCCAAAAAACTGCCTACCTCGACGCCCACGGCCAGCAGGTCGGCCGGGTCCATGTTGGCGATGTCGTGCGCCGTCAGGGTCGGTTCGGTGATGCGCGGCAGCACGATTTGCAGGGCCGACACGTTCAGGTTGGCCAGCTCGATCAGGGAAATGCCGCGCAGGGCGCCCGCCTTGGGCTTGCGCACGGTCAGCGAAGTGATGAAGGTGTCGCCGCGTTTGATCGGCTCGTCCAGTTCGATGACGGATTGGTTTTGGGTATCGTTGGTCATGGTGTTGTCCTTGTGGTGTGGTGGTCAGTAAAAGGGGGATTACAGGCCGCTGGCCTTGCGGATGGCCGCATTGGTATCGACGCCGCCGATGTTCTCGATGCCGCTCATGAAGTCCAGTTCGATGACGGTGGCGCCGTCGATCATCAGCTTGTAATAGCTGCAGGCCATCGTGTATTTGTGCGTGGTGTCGTCGCCCATCTTGGCGCCGCCCATGTCGATTTCCTTATAACGGCCGCGCACGACAACTTCGACGGCGGCCACGTTGCCGTCTTCGTCGTTCTGATAAGCACCGGCAAAGCGCAGCATCACCGCACCGTGCGCATGCGCGCCGTACTGCTTCAAGGCTTCGGCAATCAGGCCGCCGCCGCTCCATTCCAGCGACAGGGCCTCGTTGCCGAAGTCCACGGACACGGGGCCGCTCATGCCGCCGGCGCGGTACTCTTCCATCTTGCGGCTCAGCTTGGGCAAGGTGATTTCGGGCACCATGCCCATGAACAGCACGCCGTTTTGAAATACGTTGAATTGTTTCAGTTTGTGGGGCATGCCCATAGCGTTCTCCAGTGGTCAGTTGCGCCCGCGCCCGGCGGGCACGGGGTCGGTTAAGCGGCGATGCGCGAGGCGAAGTCGGCCAGGTAGCGGTCGGTAATGCGCTGCTGGAAGCGCAGGTTTTCCAGCGGCGGCACGGGCGTGTAGTCGTAGTCGATGGCCAGCTTGCCCGCCTTCAAGGTGTCCTTGTCGTTGTATTGCTCGTCATACCAGGCGTGGCCGTCGATGATGTAGCCCTGTAATTTCAGGTCGCGGAACTTGGCATTGATGCTTTCCAGCATGTCGCGTACCAGGGACGGGTGCAGGGGCAGGTCGACAAAGGCGAAATGCGCCTCGGCGATGGTGTCGGCCAGCACCTGGGCCGTGCGCGTGTAGTTCTCGAAATAGAAGAAACCGCCCGGCGCCTCGCAGGTGCGCGAACCCCAGAAGCGGTAGCCGCCCATGTTAATCAGGGTGGTCACTTCCTTGGCGTTGAGCACGCCGGCGTCGGTGGCCGGGTCTTGCAGGTCGAAAAACACGTCCTGGGTCAAGCCGGTCGGGCCGTTGACGACCACGTTCGACAGCGTCTTGTGCCAGCCCGTTTCCTCGTCGATCTTGGCGCGCAGGCCCATGGCGTAGGCCACGGCGGAAATACTGGCCTCCTCGTCGATGGCGGTATCCCAGTTCACAAAATCGGGCCAGATAATCATGACCTCGCGCTGGCCGAACTGGCCGCGATAGGTAGTGGCGGCCACCACGTTGCTGCAGCCGTACGCGGAGGCATACACGAAGGCGCGCAGTTGCTGCGCCACGCTGGCCAGGGCGTTGGTGACGGCCTTGGTGTCCAGGCCCGGCGCGCCCAGGATGCGCGGTTTCACGCCGAGTTTGCTTTGCGCGGCCAGCAAGGCTTTCACGCCCAGGTACTTGCCGTCCGGCGACACGCCGCCCACCACGTTGGTGGTGGTTTCCGCTTCCGTTTCTCCCTGTTCTACGCGCACGACGACGCACAAGGGCTTGGTCTGCGCGGCGATGGCTTCCAGCGCGCGGTACAGGGTGCCGGTCTTGCCGGCCTTGCCCATGGCGGCCAGCACGTTGGTGACGAGCACGGGCGTGTCGAGCGGAAAGGCGGCCGGGTCGGCATCGTCGGCCGTGGCGATCAGGCCCAGCACGGCCGTGGACACGGTGCGGATGGGGCGCGAACCCTCGTTGATTTCAATGACGCGCACGCCATGGTGGTAGTCGGTGGCCATGTGGCTCTCCTGGTGAGTGGTAAAAAAGGCGTTACTGGGGTGCTGCCGTGCCGGCCTCATCGAAGGCGCGCCGCGCCTCGTCGGACAGGGTGGCGGCGATGCGCGTGAATTCGGCGCTGACGGCCGCCTGCAGCGTATCCATATCCTGCGCGGCGGCGACCGTCGGGCAGATGGTGATGTCGAGCAGGCAGGCACGTGCCGCCGTGATGGCGCGCACCGTGTCCGCGTCGCCGTTGGCCATGGCGGCAAAGCCGATGCCGGCCAGGCGGTTGAGGATGGCGTCACGACGCGCGCGAACGCTATCGAGATAGGCGGCGGACACTTGAGCGTAGGGAATGGCTGGCGGCGGCGTGGTGCGCAGCGTGCCTTTGACAAACTTGAACGATCCGCCCGACGCGCGGGCGGCATGGGCGGCCAGATGGTCCGCCTCGGATACCTCAAACACATCGGACGGGATATCCTGGTACGTGATGTTGACGGGGTAAAAAAAACCTGTGCTCGGGGAATATCTGACGGGCATGATTAGTTTCCAATCGCAAAATAGGATGGGGTGATGCCGGCCGACAGCGCATTTCCGTTGTAGGTGAACAGCCGACAGCCCGTTTTTGTCCTCATACCGACGTTGATGTTGCTGGGCAGACTGGACCCGCTTCCGCCTTGCCCTTCATATCCAGTGAAGACGTGAAAACACGCGTTTGGAAACGGAATCGGAAAGATCACATCGACATAGCCGGATTCCGGTGTCTGCGCGCCGCCGCCCCATTGCAGGATCATGCCGCCGGGTTGTTTCTGGTAGCCGCTCGAAGACAACATTGCCGCAAAGTCGGCGTTGCGCCACAGCTCGGCGGTCGAGTCGATGACTTGCCAAACCTTTGCCCCGGTCGCCATAAGGGTCAGGAATTGTCCCGGCTTGATTGTGATGCTCGGCACACTGCTGACATCAAATCCAATGCTCACGCCTGGCGCGGCAAGAATGGTGCCGCCATTGAACAGCCCGAAAAACTTGACGCACTTGCCGGAATTGTTGGGAATACCAAGCGATACCGGGTCGGGAATGGTGATGGCCTTGCCCGCAGTCGGGAAGTACAGGGCGCAGCCCATATCCTCGGCGGTGAGCGTGCGGCTTTCAGTGACCTCGGCATCGCGCACCAGGTTTCCTTGCGCCTGCTGTACAAAATCGGCATTGACCAGTTTTTTCGACGCGTCAAACTTGGCCAGCGTCTTCACCTCCTTTAGGCTGTATTGCGGGTGCGGGTCCTGGGCGGCCAGGTGCTGGGCCATCAGCGTGTCGCTGTAGGCGCGGACAACGATGTCCTGCTCATCGGCATACTGGCGCGTGGCCAGGATGACGGACGGATCGATTTTCAGTTCGATGGCGGCCGTGCTGGCGACGATCAGCACCACGCGCACCACTTGCGTGCGCCCGCTGCCCTCGACCATCAAGGGCTTGTAGCTGGGCGGGCAGTTGGCCACGGCGCACAGGTCGCCCGCCTCGTCGTAGATGCCGATTTCGCGCAGCCACCAGCCGCCCACGTCCTCGGGCAAGACTTGCTCGACGATGATCTGGCTGGCGTTGGCCGGATCGATGGCGAGCTGGTTCAGGTCGGCGCGGCGCACTTCATGCACCAGTGCCTTTTGCAAGCGGTCGGGGATCGGCAGGGCGCCGTTGCCGTCGCCGACGCCCATTTTTTTCAGTTTCAGGGTGTGGCCCAGGGCGATGGCGTTGGCCAGCTTGGCCTCGCCCACCTGCGTCAGAATGGCGAAATATGTGCTCATGGATAGATGGTCATGGTGTCAATGGTATGGGGTGCGCCGCCCTGCAACAGCGTGCCGCGCACTTCGATTTCTTCGGCGATCCACGGATAAACCGTCATCGCATCGCCGTGATAGGTGGCCAGGCCGATCCGCACCTGGCCACGGGTTTCCAGATACAGCGCCAGGCCCGTCAAATGCCGGCTGACGGGCTTGGCGTCGGCGATCAGGCGTTCCATTTCCTGAAACATGGCATCCGTGATGCCCGTGTCGAGCACGCCCACATCGAGGCGGAAAGTACCCGGTACGCCGGGCGGCGTGGTCTGCCACCATTCCGTGATGCGGATCAGATAGCCCAGGGATTCGACCACGCGGCGCACGGCGGCAATCGTGCCCTTGTGCTTGTGGATGAAATAGGCCGCCTTGATGGTGCCGCGCTTGATCGATTCGGGCCAGGCGTCGTCCCAGCGGTCGACGGAACAGGCCCAGGCCAGGAACGGCAGCAGGGCGACGGGGCAGCGGTCGGCGTTCCACAGGTCGCGCAGCGGCACGGGCACGTTGACCAGTTCGGCGCAGGCCACGGCAATGGCGCGCTCCAGCGCCGTGGTGTTCGGCGGAAGAGTGGCAACGTGCTTATTCATCAAGCACCACGACATTGAGCTTGACGGCGGTGCAGCGCGCGGCCTGGGTGGCGTCCAGTTCGATATCAAGGGCCGGGCTGGCCAGTACCACCTTGCGCACGCCTTCGACGTGCACGGCGGCGCTGCAGGCGGAGCGATAAATGCTGTGGCCCAGCGGGCGGCGCGGCTGCGACACGCGCACGGCGTTGGCGCGCGCGGCGTCCAGCAGAATCGGCACTTCCGGCCCGACGCCGATATACAAGGTCGCCTCGATCTGGTAATCGATGACCTGGGCGGCCTGCACGCTCAGGCGGTCGCCCAGGGGGCGCACGTCCTCGGCGTTGAGCGCGCGCGCCACGGTGCCCAAGAGCGCGGCATCGGCGATGCCGGTGTCATTGTTCGCCAGCACCGTGACGACGACGTGCGCCGGCGCCGGGCTGGTGGCGCTCGCGTCCTTGACGCGGCCATCGCTGCTGCGGGCGTGGAATTCGTAGGAGGCTTTCGGGCCGGCGACGGACAGGCCGTCCGGCGCTTCCTGGATGCGCAGGCGGTAGGCGTCGTTGTCTTCCATGACCGCAAGCACGGGCGGCAGGGCGTTGGGATTGGCCGGCGTGATGGTCAAGCGCTCCACATTGACGTTGGCGCCGAGCTGGTCCAGGTCGCCGTCGAGCGCAAACGCCAGCATGACGGCCTTGCCCGCCTCGTTGACGCGGTTGCGCAGGATGGTTTCCTGATACGCGTTCTCTTCCAGCAGCTTGGTGGCCGGTTCCGATTCCAGCTCCAACAGGGCCGTGACAGCGGCGCGCTGGGCTTCCGGCAGCAGGCTCACCAGGTGCGCCTTGCGGCCGGCCAGGATGGCTTCGAAGTCCAGCGCTTCCACCACGCTGGGCGCCGGCAATTGGGTCAGGTCGATGGGCGTGCTCATACTGCGCCGCCTTGCTTGACGGGCACGGACAGGGTGATGCCCTGGCCGTTGGCCGTGCCGTCCAGCAGCAGCGCGATGGCGCCGTCCGTGTCGCGCGTGAGCTGTACGCTGGCCAGTTGCAAGCGAGGCTCCCAGCGGCGCAGGGCAAAGGCGGTGGCGGCGTAGATGCGCAACTGCGTCGCGCTGTTGAGGGGCTGGTCGATCAGCTCGGGCACTTCGGAACCATAGCGGCGGCGCCGAATGCGCGAACCCATCGGCGTGGTGAGAATGTCGGCCACGGACTGGCGCAGGTGGTCCAGGCCCGTCAGGCTGCGCCCGGTGGCGGCGTGCATGCCCATCATGCTTGCGGCCCGCCCGACTGGTCGCCGCCGGCCTTGACGCCGCCGTGCGCATGTTTGACCAGGCTGATGGCGCCGGCCAGCACGTCCTCGCTGGCTTTGATCGTGCCTTGTACGGCCATGGCCACGCCGCCGGCGGCGCCGGCCTTGGCGTTCACGCCGCCGTTCAGGGCGGTGGCGCCGTTGACGATCAGGTTTTGCATGACGGTGAGGTCGCCCGTGCAGATGGTGCTTGGGGCGTTCGACGTCACCTTGTCAGCGGTGATGGTGGCCGTGCCGCCTGGCAGCGTGGCCGTCAGGGCGTGGGCCGCATGGTCGTACTGCACCACGGCCCCGTCGGGGTAATGCGTGGTGTGGATGGTGGGATTGGTTTCGGGTGCGTCAAATGCCTGCGAGTACAGCGCTTGCAGAATGATGCCGCGCGTCAGGTCGCCGCCGGGGGAAAAGATGATGACTTGTTCGCCGACCGTGGGCGCCGACCAGGTGCGCGTGCTGCCGGCACGTCGGGCGGCCCATTTCAGCCATTCCGTGGTGAGTGTCGGCCCGAGCCGCACGCGCGCCTTGGCCCCGTTGACCTCGGCAACGGTGCCCAGGCGGATCAGGTTTTGCAGCAGGCGGGTGAGGTCGGACAGGTCGGCGTTCATGCAGTGCATGTTGCCGAAATCCGCGTGCGGATGCACGCGGGGACGGGTTGATAAAGAGGATAGCGACTACCATTGATATTTATGCGTTGATTTGGTTCAGTGCGTTCCTATCTATTAAAAAATAGAATTAATATGTATTTTTGATATCTATTATGATTTGAAATTGCTATTTTTTTAGCGAAGTGCATAATCGTAGTTTAGCCGTCTTACAAGAATATCGGGCCCAGCTACTAGCATGTCGGCAGCAATATCTATTGCGGCTAACTCCGCAAGGAAATTAGGTCTTTCTGGCCATTTTGACCAACCTTTTTCAAGATCGTAAATAAAAATATCTGGAGCGGAAAATCTCTTGAAATCTTCAGCTTGTTGACGCTTCAATCTGGCTGCATAAGGATTTATGTTTGGAATATATACATGTTTGGTGTAATCAAATTCTAAATCTTCCGTCATAACGTTTTTTAATACGTTTACCGCTTTTCCTACCATTTGGGACAAAACTGCATCTGGTGAAGAATTGAACCATTCTGATTCGCTTCCAGTTGAGTGGTGTTGGATCGAGGTGGCACCTGTTATTTTTTGCAAGTAATGTTCGATATAACGAATTTCGCCATGTTGTTCGGCTGAAACGTGGAAAGCAGCGAAAAGAGTATAGTAGGGATTGGTTGTAGATTGCTGGACTCTGCCCCAAAGAGATTTAGTTGTAAATCCAATTTTTGATTCATCCAAATGCCGGCAGTCGTATGCAATATAAATCCAACCATCTAAGTTAGGGTTGGGACCTCCATAATGGGAAGGCTGTTTTTTATCTATGTATAATGACAATTTTATTCCTTGATTCGGAAGTTGATATTTGCAAAAGTAAGGAGCTTCTGAAAATGGATGGATGAGAAAAAATTTGGCATGCTATTTTTGTGCTAATTTTAGCATCTCGAAGAAGGCTCCACTCACTTCAACTAATTTGCAAATTGATGTCTGTTGAGGTTCGAATCACACACCATTAGGGGTGTCTCAGGTGTTGCAGTAAAGATTCGCGTATCAACGTCCGATCCGGTTCACTCAAGCCTAGCAGCGGCCGCTCCGGGTACTTGTAGGCGGCCCCTTTTTTGGTAACGCGGTCTTGCCGGCCAAACTGATGCACATGTGCCACGCGTGCCACCCAGCCAAAGAAGCCGACTTCGATCTGGTCGCCGGTCACCTTCACCTTCAGGTGTTTTGCGGTACGAATCTTGGCAAACATCGCGGCCTTCTGCCGCTTGATGCGCCCATTCTTCCCCTTAAATTCCTTGCGCCGCTTGCGTGCCGGGTAGGCTGCGCCATCCGGCCCCTGCTGGGCCTTGATGCGTTGCGCTTGGCTGCGGCGCAGGTCGATGGCCACCTTGTGATGGATGGCGCGGCGCTGGGCCGGCTGCAGCTTGGCCAGCAAGGCGCCGGCCCAGGCTTCCAGCGCGTGCAGGTCGTCGCTCATGGCGTGGCCTCGGGCGTGCGCCATTCGGCCAGCAGGGTGTCGCCGTCATACAGCTTCCAGAACTCATCCGCGTAGGCCGGCATGTGCTGTATTTCGGCCAGGTGCTTGATGTCGAGGCGGCCCGCCTCGCCGGTCTTGACGGCCACGCGCTCGGTCAGGTCGAGCTTGATGGAAATGTCGACCGTTTCGTGGTTGTTGAAGTCCACCTCGAAGGCGATGCCGTGCTTGCGGGTTTCCTCGTTGGCCATCAGGTCGAGCTGGTGGACTTTGAGCCAGGCGATCAGGGCCACCATGATGGCGTCGGCGTCGCCCGCGTAGTCGGTGACGATCAGGTTGAGCTTGAAGCGGTATTCGAAGGACAGCGAAGCGGTGGCCGACGCCACCACGTTGCCCTCGTCGGCAAAGACCAGCAGGCGGTCGGGGTCGCGCTGCAACTGGGGAATTGCGGCGGCCAGGTGCTGGCGCAGGCTATTCGGTTTGTACATGGTAGGTGTCTCGCACTAGGTTGTAGGCGTCGATGCAGGCGTTCAGCTGGCGGGCGGCGTCGTCGCCGTCGCCGGCAATGGCGTCAAGAGCTGCCGCAGTCGCCGGGTCAAGTTCGGCGCGCGCTTCAATCCGATGGCTTGCGGCAGTGGTGGAATCTGCAGCGGCGGCGCACTGGCCGCTGGCAACGGGGATTGACAGGCGCACAGCGCCGCTGCGCACGTCAGCGTTAAAACGGTCGCGTTCAGTTTTCGCATGGGTTTGCTCCTGGGTGAGTTGTTCGGCGCGCAGCACCAGGGCGGCGCCGGCGGCGCGCTCCAGCATCAGCACGCGGGCGGTGGCCTGGGCCAGTGCGGCGGCGGCGGTGGTTTTGTATGTGGCCGCCGCCCGCTGAAGTTCGGCGATGCTGGCGTCCTTGCGCCAGCCCTGGGCCGTCCAGCCCGCGAGGGCGCCGCACAGGAGAAAAGCCACCAGCGGGCGCCAGGTGGTTGCGGTCACATGGCCACCCGTTCCTTGATCCAGCCGAACAGGAAACGGCGCTGGCTCTTGTTGGCCTCGGTGATGTCCAGGTAGCGCGCCGCCTGCAGGCCGTTCAAGGCGCGCAGCAGCACGGTGGCGCCATCCTGGCCGCGCCATGTCAGGAAGGCGGCCAACGCGCCCAGCGATTGCGCGCCCAGGCGGCCGTCGACGAACAGGGCCGGGTAGCGGGCGCCCGTGTCGTTAAAACCGTTCAGCCAACGCTGCAGGAACTCGGCCGCGCGGTGCGGCCCCATGTTCACGCCCGTGTCGATCACTTCGGCGCCGATGCCGGCATGCAGGGCCAGCACCTGGTCGAACTTCGGCTCCGTGATGTAGCGCGTCGTGTAGATGGCGCGCGCCACAGCCACGGGCAGGTCGCGCATCGGTCCCGTGTAGCCATTCGCACGCGCCACGGCCAAGGTGATGCCGAAGTTGGTTTCGCCGCCTTTATCGGCCGGGTCGTTCACATAGCCGCCTTCGGCGCGCAGGATGGCGTCGATGGTGCGCGCGATCAGCGGATTGTCGGTGCTGGCCATCAGTGTTCCTTCGCGTCTTTGACCAGCTCGGCGATGTCCTTGTCGCTGCGGCGCTGGAACCACAGCGCCACGGCGCGCGATACCCACCAGCCGGGGGCGCCGACGATCAGGTCGATGGCAGACGCGTTGACCATGGCGCCGATGGCCGGGAGCTGGGCGCACAGCAGCTGGTACACGGTGCCGCCCAGCAGGCACGAGAACACGCCCGCGCAGGCCAGGCGGGCGACGAATTCGCCCTTGTTGAAGGTGCCGTCAGCATTCAAGGGCGGCAGCACGATGTACAGCATGGCCGCGCCGACCATGCCCAGCGCCGCCTTGAAGCCGTACAGTTTGACCAGGGTGGCGAAACCACCAAACGATTCTGCGGACATTACTTGATACTCCGAGGTGAAGTTAGATAGATTTTTCATGAGGGTAAAAATGGTGGATGGCTGCGTTAATCCCATAGCTGCACAAGATCGGCTGCCACCACCTGGCCCGTGCTGGGTGCCGGTTCGGGCAGGGTGACGAGCAGGCCGGCCGGCAGCACGGCGCCGTGGCGCGCCAGCGCGGGATTCAGGGCCAAGGCCTGCTCGACATATCCCGCGCCGTCGCCCAGGTAGCGCCACACCAGGGCGTCCACCGTGTCGTGCTGTTGCGTGCGTACCTGCATCAGATCAATTCCACGGTCAAATGCGTGCGCCCGACGATATCGGCGATGGCCCATTGCGCATTGCGCCGCTGCGCGCCTGGCGCCTCGTCGAGCCATTCCATGCTTTTCTTGTCGCTGACGGAGGTGGCCGTGCTGTCGTAGTCGCGGTAACGCTCGATCAGGTCGGCCTTCGCCGTGCTGTAGACGGCGCGCCGGTACTGCGCCAGTAGGCGGGATTCGCGGTTGATGCGCGTGGCCGGCACGTCCACCAGGGCGGCGATGCCGGCAGCGGCCTGCTTGCCCTGCCAGTCGGCCAGCTCGCGGTTGACCTGCAGGATGGCATCGACCACGGCTTGCACCAGGCGCGCGTCGGTGACGGTGCCATCCAGGCGCATGGTGTCGCGCATGTCGGTGAGCAGGATGTCGGGAAACCAGCCGTCGTTCTCGATGATGCCGGCGGCAGGCGCCGGCGGCGCCGGGGTGGTGCCGGGCGGGATGGACGGGGGCAGGGCCATGAAGGACATACGGGGCGCTTTCAAAAATGGGGCGGTGGACGGGGTTCATCAGGCCGAGATTGTTGCCAATGCGTGGCCAGAATCCCCCCGTGCCGCCGTGCTGCGGGGGATGCTCTTTACGTGGAACCGGCCGCGCGCTTGAGGCGCCGTTCCAGCTTTTCCATATCCTTCTTGACGCCGCAGGACTCCGACAGGGCGCGGGCGCGCTTCAACTGAGCCATGGCGTTTTCCGCCTGCGCCACCAGTTCCGGGGCGATGTCCGTCTCGTCTGCCTGGTCGAGCACGGCGATCATGGCCAGGCCGATGGCCTTGTGCAACTTGGCGCGTGCCTGGTCCGGTGCGTCGCTGGTCGCCGTCAACTGTTCGACGGTGCCCAGCACCTGGGCCGCGTGCTGCGGATCGACGGCAAGCTTGCCGTGCAGGTAGCCCTCGGCGAACTCGTCCAGCATCAGGGTGGCGATGTCGCGGCTGTAGGTGTCGGGCAGCGTGAACTTGTGCGCCAGGGCGTATTCGGCCATGACCAGGGCGCGCGCGTACTCGCCCGTGTCGATGTGCCACACCAGCAGCGTGGCAAACACATCATCCTGGGCGCCCTTGCCGCCGGCCAGCACGCCGTCGATCCATTGCGCGTAATCCGGCAGCAAGGTGGCCTTGACCTCGATCTTGCGCTCGACGGACTGAATGGATTTCAGGCGGCGCCGGTCATCGGCCAGCTTGTAGAGCATCAGCTCGTAGGCCGTGCCGGTGGTCACGCCCTGCGGCGCGGCGGCGCCGGCCGTGCGCTCGGCCAGCATGCGCGCGCGGTGGCGCAGGGCGGGGGATTGGTTCGCCATCATTTGTCTTTCAGCTCGATGTTTTCCACCAGCGCGGCCAGGCCCAGGTCTTCGATCACGTAGGCGTCGTTGGACGACTCGTAATTCTCGATGCGGTCGCGCTTGGGCTCGTCCACCACGCGGCGGCGGCGCGCGCCGTCCTGGAAGTAGATCGACAGATTGTCGAAGCGCGTGATGAGGATCGCGTTGTCCGGGAAGTAGGGCACGCGCGCCGCCGGCAAGCCGCCAATGCGTTTCTGGCTGATGATGATGTCGGCCGCCAGGGTTTCCGTGGGCGCCTGCTTGGTGTTGACCAATGGGAAGTATTTATCGTTCAGCAGCTTGCGCCCGACGATGGCCACCAGGTTGGTGTCTTCCTGATACCACGGGTCCAGCAGGTTGACGGCATCGGTGACGGCCGCGTCCAGGTTGGCATAGTCGGCGCCGTCCACGTCGCCGATGACCACCTTGCCCGGCA
This sequence comes from Janthinobacterium sp. GW823-FHT01H08, assembly GCF_058797855.1. Lineage (NCBI taxonomy): Bacteria > Pseudomonadati > Pseudomonadota > Betaproteobacteria > Burkholderiales > Oxalobacteraceae > Janthinobacterium > Janthinobacterium sp. GW823-FHT01H08. The sequence goes on along the minus strand of NZ_CM179504.1, from coordinate 5,894,021 downwards.
TGCCGGCTGCCACCAGGCCCAGCACGCGCTCGGGCGCCTGTTCACGCAGGTGCTGCAGCCAGCCCTTGTTCACGTCCTGCAGCAGTGGATTGGCGGCCAGGTCAGTGGTGGCCATGACTTTCACGCCATTGAAACCGATGACGATGCGGTCCAGCGCCTGGCGCGTCAAGATGGCATTGGCGACGCGCGATTGAAAGTCCTGGAATTTGGCCCAGGCGTCGAGCTTGGCATAGCTCAAATGCGTGTCGAAGTTGGTCTGCTCGCAGCGGTATTTTGTGCTGTCCAGGGTGGACAGGTCGCGCGTTTCGCGTTCCTTGTCCTTGGTGTTGGTGCGGCTGGCAATCGGGCCGGACACGCCCAGGCCCAGTTTTTCGCCTTCCTGCTCGCCCACGCCGATGATGTTCACTTTCGACAGGAACTCGCTCGATTCCTGCATCTTGTTTTCCAGCTTTTGCTGCACGCTGGGCGTGACGCTGAAGGTCTTGGCCACGTTGTCCGTGTCGTTCAGTTGGCCCAGGCGGGTTTCGTATTGGCCAAAGACCTGGCGCGTTTGCTTTTTCATATATCGGTGCTCCGTTGTTGAATGAGGTGTTGGTGGATGGCGCGGGCGCTTAAAACTCGGTCTGCACGGCGCCGTCGTTGCCTGTGGCGGCCGGGCGGCGCGGGCCGTTGCCGGGCGCTGCGTCCATCTGCGCCTTGAAGGCGGCCAGCTCGTCCTGCGTGGCCGTCAATGCTGTTTCGGCTTTCTCCAGGCGGGTCACGGCGTCCGCGTAGTTGTCGTTGGCGGTGACGACGTGGCCGGCCAGCGCCTGCACGGCTTCGCTGATGTCGGCGAACTGCGCCGCGTCGGTGCCGGATTTATTCGAAAAGCGCGACAGCAGGTTTTTCACGGCGTCGGCCAGCCTGATGCCTTGCTCTTCGAATTCCAGCTCGACCTCGACGGCCGACGTAAACAGGTTGGTGCTTTGCTGCTTGCGGGCGGCGGAGAATTTCAGGGCATCGGTGCCCAGGCTGGCGGGGCTGTCGGTGACGCCCAGGCCGACCAGGTAGGGTTGCGCCGAGTCGGCAAAGTCGGGCTGGATTTCCAGGCTGGTGTACAGCTTTTGTTTCGCCTTGTTGATGGCCACCAGTTCCGGCGTCGGTTCGATCTGCGCGAACAGGGCCAGTTTCTTGCCGCTGTCCGTGTCCACTTCCTCGGCTTTGACGGCGATCACGTCGCCGTAGGCCTTGAACTGGCTGTCGGGCAGGATGCCGCGAATGTGCTCCAGCCAGATGCGCGCGCCGTAGGTTTTCGGGTTGTAGGTGGCGGCGATCTGCTCGATGGTGGCGCGGTCGATGTTGCGGCCGTCCGTGGTGGCGCCTTCGGTGGCGACGCGGAAGAATTGGGATTTAGGCATGGTGGCGTGTCTCGGTTGATCGGATAACGCCATGGTCAACGTCTTGGCGCTGCGATTCAATGCGCTGCGGGTTGCTATGGGCCATAGCGACTTTTGCCTTTCCCCGCTCCGCGCGCGCGCGGCCTACGCTGGCGGCATGCTAGTCATTGAACAAAAACCCGACGAAATAATCGCCGAACTGGCCGTGCCCGAATCCGAGCCGCGCCGAGCCGCGCGCGCCCTGTACTGGAAGGGCTGGCGCATTTCATCCATCGCCCGCCACCTGGGGATCAAGCGCAGCACGATCAATAGCTGGAAGCTGCGCGACGAATGGGACAAGGCCCAGGCCATCGAGCACGTCGAGGCGTCGGCCGAGCTGCGTCTCGTAAAACTGATCGAAAAAGAGGTCAAGAGCGGCAGCGATTACAAGGAAATCGATTTACTCGCCCGCACCATCGTGCAGATGGCGCGCGTGCGCCGCTACGAGCAGCCGGGCGGTAACGAGGTGGACCTCAACCCGAAGCTGGCGAACCGCAATGCCGGCCCGAAGAAGAAGCCGACGCGCAACGATTTCAGCGAAGAACAGAAAATCGAGCTGCTCGACGCCTTCCAGGATTCGCTGTTCGACTATCAAAAGGTTTGGTATCGCAACGGCGACCAGCGCACGCGCGCCATCCTCAAGTCCCGCCAGATCGGCGCCACCTGGTACTTTGCGCGCGAGGCGCTGGCCGACGCCATGGCGACGGGCCGCAATCAAATCTTCCTGTCCGCTTCCAAGAGCCAGGCGCACGTCTTCAAGCAATACATCGTGCAATTCGCGCGCGAAGCGGCCGGCATCGAGCTGACGGGCGACCCCATTGTGCTGCCGAACGGCGCGCACCTGTATTTCCTGGGCACCAATGCGCGCACGGCGCAGGGCTACCACGGCAATTTCTATTTCGATGAATTTTTCTGGACGCAGAATTTCCAGGAGTTGAACAAGGTGGCCTCGGGCATGGCCATTCACAAGAAATGGCGCAAGACGTATTTTTCCACGCCGTCCTCGACCACGCACCAGGCCTATCCGTTCTGGACGGGCGAGCTGTTCAACAAGCGCCGCGCCAAGGCCGACCAGGTGAATATCGACGTGAGCCACGGCCGCCTGTCGTCGGGTTTTACGGGCGAGGACAAGATCTGGCGCCAGATCGTCACCATCCTGGACGCCGAGCGCGGCGGCTGCAACCTGTTCGACATCGACGAGCTGCGCAATTTCGAATACAGCCCGGACCAGTTCGACAACCTGTTGATGTGCAACTTCATCGACGACTCGGCCTCGGTCTTTCCGCTGGCCGAGCTGCAGCGCTGCATGGTCGATTCCTGGGTCGAGTGGGACGACTACAAGCCCTTGCTGGGCCTGCGCCCGTTCGGCAACCGGCCCGTGTGGATCGGCTACGACCCGGCCTTGAACGGCGACAGCGCCGGCTGCGTGGTGCTGGCGCCGCCCATGACGGCCGGCGGCAAGTTCCGCATCCTGGAGCGCCACCAGTGGCGCGGGCAGAGCTTCGAGGACCACGCCGACGCCATCCGCCAGATGACGCAGCGCTACAACGTCGAATACATCGGCATCGACACGACCGGCATGGGCATCGGCGTGCTGCCGATCGTGCGCGGCTTCTTCCCGGCCGTCACGGCCCTGAACTACTCGCCTGAAGTCAAAACCCGCATGGTGCTAAAAGCCAAAAACATCATCAGTAAAGGCCGGCTGGAATTCGACGCCGGCTGGACCGACATTGCGCAGTCCTTCATGGCCATCCACAAGACCCTCACCCCCAGCGGGCGGCACGTGACCTATGTCGCCGGCCGCAGCGATGAAACCGGCCACGCCGATCTGGCGTGGGCCTGCATGCACGCCCTCGATCACGAGCCGTTCGAAGGCACCACCGACAACCACCACTCTTTCATGGAGATTTATTCTTGAGCAAAGCACGACACATGCGCGCGCGCGGCCGGCAGGCCCAGGGCGCGCCATCCACAGCGGCCACAGTCACGGCCACGGCGCCGGCCGCCGCCGGCATCGAGGCGTTTTCCTTCGGCGACCCGACGCCCGTGCTCGAGCACGCCGACATTTTGGATTGCTTCGAATGCTGGAAGAACGGCCACTGGTATGAGCCGCCCGTCAATCTGGCCGGCCTGGCCAAGTCCTTCAATGCCGGCGTGCACCACAGCAGCGCCATCCACTTCAAGGCCAACGTGCTGGCGTCCACCCTGATTCCCAGCAAGTACCTGTCGCGCGACGCCTTCAAGCGCATGGCCCTGGACTTCCTGACGTTCGGCAATGCCTACCTGGAAGACCGGCCCAGCCGCAGCGGCAAGGCGCTAAGCTATCAGCATGCGCTGGCCAAGTACATGCGGCGCGGCGTCGATCTGGATACCTATTATTTCGTGAACGGCTACCAGGCCGTGCACCAGTTCGACAAGGGCCGCGTGTTCCACCTGATGGAGCCGGACGTCAACCAGGAGCTGTACGGCGTACCGCAATACCTGAGCGCCCTGCAATCGGCCTGGCTCAACGAGGCGGCCACCTTGTTCCGCCGCAAGTACTACAAGAACGGCTCGCATGCGGGTTTCGTTTTCTACATGACCGACGCCGCCGCCAACACGCAGGACGTGGACAACCTGCGCCAGGCCATGCGCGACAGCAAGGGGCCGGGCAACTTCCGCAACCTGTTCATGTACGCGCCGAACGGCAAGAAGGACGGCATCCAGATTCTGCCCGTGTCCGACGTGGCCGCCAAGGACGAGTTTTTCAACATCAAGAGCGTGACGCGCGATGACCAGCTGGCCGCGCACCGCGTGCCGCCCCAGCTGATGGGCATCCTGCCGAACAATGCCGGCGGCTTTGGCGCCGTCGAGCCGGCCGCGCGCGTCTTCGCGCGCAACGAGCTGGTGCCGCTGCAGGCGCAGTTCGAAGCGATCAATGAGTGGGCCGGCGTGGAAGTGGTGCGCTTCGCCCCGTATGACCTGGCCAGAGGCGGGGAGGGCGCGGCATGAGCGACCATATCGACAACACGGACAAGATCATCTTTGCCGAGGTGGCGCGCGGCCTGGCCGCCGTGCGCGGACGGCTCGCCCTGGTGGCGCGCGGCGCCTGCCACTACTGCGACGAGCCGCTGGCGCCCGGTCTGCCGTTCTGCAACGTCGATTGTCGCGACGACTACGAGAAGGAGCAGGCCGCGAAGGCGCGCGCCGGCCGTCCAGGATGACCGTCACGCCGCGATAGCCGGCGGGGTGGGGCCGCGACAGGCCAGCCACGCCAGCGCGCCCCAGCCACCGCACAGGCCGCCCACGAGGCGGCTTTTTCACGTCCAGATGATTTATGTTGCTATTGAGGCAAGAAAAAGGCCCGTTTCGGCCCGGCGCGCGCAGTTGTCCCCCCTCCACACCTGCCCGCTATATAGGGCTCTTTTGACTCAAATGTGCGCCATGGCCGAAGGCGCATGAGGACTGGCGCGGCGGGGCGAAGAGGGGGCGTGCGTTTTGACGCATTTTGACGCACTTTGAGCGCTTTTTCGTGCGCGTGGTGAGGTAGCGTGGAAATGGCTGTTTTCGTGTGCTGGTGGGGCTGTATCGAAGCCACATGGCTCGTGCTTATTCGGTGCTGGCCAGCGGCGGGGCAACCTGCAATCCGTCCGGCCACGGCTCAATTCCGTGCTGACGGCATGACATTCAAACAGGTCGGCATCGAGCATCTCCAAGCGTGCAATGTACACAGCTTTGTCAAGCGTCAGCTTGGGAACGAGCCAGTGGGGTGTGTATCTTTGGCTTGACGGCGGCGGGCGGCTGTCGATAATTTCGACCATGCCGCCGGCCTAGTTTGCTTTCCACAGGATGAAACCATCAGTGTTTATGCAATGGCAAAGCTCTATCGTACAGATACGAAAATGTAGACGATTGGATGCCCTGATTGATTGTTTACTCGGTCAATATTGCCGGAAACAGAAAAGCCATTCTTGAACCACGAGCAGAAGGATGGAGCTTGTGCTCTGTCCACGAAGCCTATGCGTTTGCCGCTATGAAATATAGCAACTGCATTTTCATCATGGGCGTTATCTTTGTCGCGTTTGAAGGTGACGGGATCTCCAATGTAAAGATCGTCTGGCGAAACATTTTGTTGGTGGCGAAAACCTGCTACTTCAATAATGAGCTCAAATGGGGGTCTAGCCTTAGTTAAGTCAGGAAAAAGCTCAAATGAGTCACTCGGCAACTTTGCATTGGTATAAGCCAACAGTGCCATATCTGGCAAAGAAGCTGACGAAGGCAACCGATGACGTCGCAGGTATGTCTCGAAATCATCACGTTTCCGAGGCGGAAGTCGCCTTAAAAATGAATCAAGTACACCCGATGAATACTCCGGATTTTTGATCGGGAATGCAGGATAGCCTATAAATCCGTCAACTATGGCATGAGCATAGTCATGTGTGTCGACCAGATAGCGGAGTGTAGGCGACTCACCAGGAGTCTGACGAACAATCTCAGCAACAATCCTTCTGCTGGGGGATTTTTTCGCATGACCAGCGCGCCAGACTAGCAGAAGACGTGCAGGTTCGACTATGTGTTCGATCTGATTCATCCTAGCGCCGCCATGATTTTCTGTTTCCGAATTTTTATGAGTTTAATATACATGTTTTTTCGCTCTTGCGTTAAGGCAACAGAGAGCGGAAGTGTACACAGGAAATCTAAATTTTTTTCCAACGCGGGCACATCGAATTGTGCCATTTTGTCATACATGAAAGCTTGCAACAGCGGCTGCAGTTGCACGAGCTTTAACAATAGTTCAATGTGCCCACATCCTTTTTCATCCCCTTTTTGCCAGCGGATGTGATGAGTGCCTTTGTCAACATATCGTGCGTAATCATTTTCGGTCCATTTGACGATATGGGCAGGAAACCTCTCATGACCTAAGCTCGTGCCATTGTCGAACAAAGGGGCAAAGCTAGACATTACAGTATCGTTTCGCTTTACTGCCAAGTACCCCCAGTTATCTTGGTGTCGATCAGTGTTTCCAATTAAAGCGTCGAACAGAAGCGCTTCCGCCCATTTTTCTTGCCAGTTATCGGTGCTACTGTGGGTCATTGAGAACAATCTACCCAGGGTCTGGACAGTATGAAAATTGTGCAGCTCACCCCGCTTGCGGTCGAATTCTGGAATTAAGGCCTGCATAAACGATCCGCCGGGAGTAAAAATCGCTTTGCCGTCTTCGTAAAACCATTCAATCAGAGCCGCGCAATCATCCTCTTTGCTATTTCTGGCAACAAAGGCTGGTGGGACAGTGACGTCGAGTAAACACCCAATATGGTAGGCAACAATTTCTCCCCACAATTGGTCTGGATATTTTTTGTTGGAACGTTTGTAAAGGTAGCGCCGATTCTTCTCGATAAATGTGTGTTCGACATCCGTAGGAGGAAAGTAAGCGTCCTTTGATCGAGCACCTTCAGGATAGGATGCATAGAGATCATCAGCGTGCCATGTGGCCACGTCAATGATTACATCTTGCAATTTTCCTATGGTCATTGTAGGTCCAAGTCGAGGTTTTAGGTTTGGTCGGCCTTAGCGGCGAACAGGGCCAAATCTGCTGGACTGATTTGATCAAACAGTTGCCTATGTATCAATAAAATATTGACTCACAACATTGTAAACGCATGTGGATGTGTCTTTTCGAAACCTACTCGATTTATTTGTACTGAGTATAAATGAGCACCAGTCCTATTGATAGGTCTACCTCTGGAGTTCTATTGATCGCCCTGTTCTTAGGTGACAAATCGGTTGTCGTCAGAGCCGAAATAGTTAGCTCCACAAACGCAAACCACACCGCATGGATGGCCGCTTGTGCGGCTGCTATAATGTCACCTTTGCGGAGCAGAAACGGGCCGCAAGCCCGCATGGGTGTTGAGTTCCTTGTCGAGCTTCCCAAGCTTACGACGAGGGTTCGATTCCCTTCACCCGCTCCATTTTTCGCTGGCGCCTGGCTTGATGCGGCGCGGCTACTTATTTCTCCATTCCCATGTCTTCTGATACCCCAGCAAACGGCCCGGCGCGGCCGATGATGTACGATCCGACCGAACACCGCATCCGCAGTTTCGTCACCCGCGCGGGACGGCTGTCTGTCGCGCAGGCGCGCGCGCTTGAGACCTTGGGGCCGCAGTTCCTGTTGCCATTCGCCAAGGAGTCCATGGATTTCGAGCAGGTGTTCGGCCGCAAGGCGCCCGTGATCCTGGAAATCGGTTTCGGCATGGGCGCGACGACGGCGCATATCGCCAAAGCCATGCCGGAGAAGGATTTCATCGGCGTCGAAGTGCATACGCCTGGCGTCGGCAGCCTGCTGAAGCTGATCGGCGAAGAGTCGCTGACGAATCTGCGCTTGCTGCAGCACGATGCGGTGGAAGTGCTTACGCACATGATCCCAGCCAATTCGCTGGCCGGCATCCATGTGTTTTTCCCTGATCCATGGCACAAGGCGCGCCACAACAAGCGTCGTTTGATCCAGTCGCCATTCGTCAAGCAATTGACCGACCGCCTGGCGCCGGGCGGCTATCTGCATTGCGCCACCGATTGGGAAGATTACGCGGTGCAAATGCTGGACGTGCTGGGCGCCGAGCCGCAACTGCGCAATAGCGCCGATGCTTATGCGCCGCAACCGGCATATCGTCCGCTGACCAAGTTTGAAAACCGCGGTTTGAAGCTGGGCCATGGGGTGTGGGATCTGGTGTTCATCAAGAAATAAACGCATTATGGCGGCTTGCCCACCCCTGCCATTTGCATAAAAATGAAGCCTGCCGCAGCAATGCGGCGGGCTTTTTTATTACTTGCGCAGCCTTGTGCGGGCTTGGCAAAGCGGGGAAATTCCGCTAGTCTTATCTTTTTTGCATTGATTGATATTATGTCCAAGAAAATACTCGTGACCGGCGCATCCGGTTTCATCGGTTCGCATACCTGTATCGAATTGCTGGCTGCCGGTTTTGAGGTGGTCGCGGTGGATAATCTGTGCAATAGCGCGCGCGAAGCGATGGCGCGCGTGGAGCGCATTGCCGGCAAAAGCGTGCCCTTCTATGAAGCGGACGTGCGCGACCGCGCGGCCATGGCCGCCGTCTTGCGCGAGCATGCCATCGATGCGGTGATCCATTTCGCCGGCTTGAAAGCCGTGGGCGAATCCGTGGCGCAGCCACTGATGTATATGGATAACAATGTGTCGGGCACCGTGGCGCTGCTGGAAGTGCTGGCGGCGGCGAACGTGAAGCGTTTTGTGTTCAGCTCGTCGGCCACCGTGTATGGCGATCCGGAAGCCTTGCCGATCGTGGAATCGTCGCGCCTGTCCGTGACCAATCCGTACGGCCGCTCAAAGCTGATGGTCGAGGAGATCCTGGCCGATCTCGTGCATGCCGATGCGCAGTGGCAAGTCGGTGTGTTGCGCTACTTTAATCCCGTCGGCGCGCATGCCAGCGGCTTGATCGGCGAAGATCCAGCCGGCATCCCGAACAATCTGATGCCTTTCATCGCCCAGGTGGCCGTCGGCCGCCGCGAGCGGCTGGCCGTCTTCGGCAACGACTACGACACGCCGGACGGCACGGGCGTGCGCGACTACATCCACGTGGTCGACCTGGCGCTGGGCCATGTGGCCGCCCTGAACCGCCTGTTCTCCACCGAGGGCGGCTTTACCGTCAATTTGGGCACGGGTCACGGCTACAGCGTGCTTGACACCGTGCGCGCCTTCGAGGCCGCCAGCGGCCGCAAGGTTCCCTACGAGATCGTGCCGCGCCGCCCCGGCGACATCGCCAGCTGCTACGCCTCGGCCGACAAGGCGAAGCAATTGCTGGGCTGGCAAGCGCAGAAAAATATCGACGACATGTGCCGCGACCACTGGCGCTGGCAGTACCAGAATCCGCAAGGCTACGCGGCGTAAAAAAGTCCGCCAGATACAAAAAATCCCGCTCACACGCAAGTGTGGCGGGATTTTTTTAACAGCGCCAGTAACTCAATGGCGCCTGAAAAATGTATGGGGCTAGGCGCAAAGCCGAAGACAGTACGCTAGTACGGCGAGGCGAAGCAACAACGCCCCAGGCATTTTCTCAGGCAGCCATTTGGCGCCTGAAAAATGTCTGGGGCCAGGCGCAAATCCGAAGACAGTACGCCAGTACGGCGAGGGGCAGGCAACAACGCCCCAGGCATTTTCTCAGGCAGCCATTATGGATACAGGCCGCGTACTTCGCGCGCCTGCAGCACGCGCGTGCACGCCAGGATGAAGGTGGCGGTACGCATCGACACTTTCTTCTCTTGCGACACTTGCCATACCGCGTCGAACGCTTCGCGCATGATGCGGGTCAGGCGGCTGTTGATTTCTTCTTCCGTCCAGAAGAAGCTCGAGAAGTTCTGCGCCCACTCGAAGTAGCTGACGGTCACGCCGCCGGCGTTGGCCAGCACGTCCGGCACGATCAGCACGCCGCGGTCGGTCAGGATGTCGTCCGCTGCAGGCAGGGTCGGGCCGTTGGCGCCTTCCAGGATGATCTTGGCGCGGATGACTTGTGCGCGTTCGGCCGTGATCTGCTGTTCCAGCGCGGCCGGGATCAGGATGTCGCAATCGATGCCCCAGAAATCTTCGCGCGGCACGAATGCCTCGGCGCCCGGGAAGCCTTCGACGCTGCCCACTTCGGCCACGTGTGCCAGCAGTTGCGGGATGTTCAAGCCGCCGGAATGCACGACGGTGGTCTTGTGATCTTGTACCGCGACCACTTTCGAGCCGGCTTCAGCGAACATGCGTGCAGCGACGCCGCCCACGTTGCCGAAACCTTGCACGATGACTTTCGCGCCTTCGAGCGACATGCCGACCTTGGCGGCCGCATCGCAACCGACGACGAATACGCCGCGGCCCGTCGCATCGCGGCGACCCAGGCTGCCGCCCAGCGAGATCGGTTTGCCCGTCACCACGCCGGTCGACATATTGCCGCCGATCATGGCGTAGCTGTCCATCATCCACGCCATGACTTGTTCATTCGTGTTGACATCCGGCGCCGGGATATCCTTGTTCGGTCCGATGATCATGCTGATCTCGCTCGTGTAGCGGCGCGTCAGGCGTTGCAGTTCGTTGCGCGACAGGGTCTTCGGATCGACACGGATACCGCCCTTGGCGCCGCCGTATGGCACGTTGACCGCTGCATTCTTGACCGTCATCCAGGCCGACAGCGCCATCACTTCCGACAGGGTAACGTCCTGGTGGAAGCGTACGCCGCCTTTGCCCGGGCCGCGCGACAGATTGTGCTGCACGCGGTAGCCTTCGTAGTGGGCAATGGTGCCGTCATCGCGCTCGATAGGCACGTCGACCGTCAGGATGCGCTTTGGACGCTTCAGCGTTTCCACCCAGCGCGACAGGTTGCCCAGGTACGGCGTGACGCGGTCGATCTGCTCGAGGTAGACGCCCCATGGGCCCAGGTCTTCAGGATTGAGGTAGGAAGGAAGTGCGTGCTTGCTGGTCATGCTTGATAAGCTCCTGGACAAAACGGTGGTGTAATGCCGAAAAATCTACTGCGCGTCGTGCTTTGCGGCCGGCGATGCTCGCTGTACCTTCGTACAGCTGCGCTTCTCGGCCACAAATCACTGCCGCTCGCTACGATTTTTCCTGGCATTCAAAAATGCTGTGGTAGGCGCAATCAATTGAGTTGCGCGCAGCGGAACCGCATCGTAGGCGATAGCCTCATGCCCCGGCCAATGCTTTGTGCGCATCCGGTTATGCATTTATTGCATAGTTAGGAGGTCAGGATGGAATGGTGGTGACAGCCGCGCGCCGGCGTTTTTTTCCGCCGCGCGCGGCGCTTTCCTGCACCTGCACCAGGTATTGCCACAGGCTTTCGACGATCTGCTTGCCGGGGCGCAGGCTGGACGGGCGCTCGCGGTACAAGCGGATTTCCAGCTCGATTTCCCAGCCAGGCGCGCCGCCGTCGGCGCGTGCCAGGTGCTTGTATTTGACGTCGCGCATGACGGCCGATTCGGGCAGGAAGGCGATGCCGCGGCCTTCCAGCGCCATCATTTTCAAGCCTTCGGCCATGTCCGTTTCGTAGCAGGTTTCCAGGAACAGGGGCGCCTTGGCGTCGGCCAGCAGCAGTTCCACCATGCGCCCCAGGTAGGCATTGTTGGTATAGGAGAGGAAGGGCAGCGGCTCCCTGGCGCTGCCGGGAAGGACGAAGTCCGGCACCTTGTCCTGGCCGCAGCGCGCATATGCGCGCAGGGTTTCGCGGCCCATCACCAGCATGTCGTAGCGGCCCGGATCGAGCTGCACCGGCTGGCGCGGATGGTGATAGCACAGCAGCAGGTCGCAGCCGCCGTCGACCAGCTGCAGTACGGCGTCGTGCACGTTCAGGGCCATCAAACGGCTGTTGATCGGCGCAAAACCTTCTTCCAGCGCCGTCAGCCATTTCGGCATGAAGGTCAGCGACAGGGTGTGCGGCACGGCGAAGTCGACGCTCGTTTGCGTGGCCGCGCGCTTGCCGCGCAACAGGGCGCGCACGCCGTTGATCTGCCCCAGCATTTCCAGCGCCTGCTCGTAGAACACGGCGCCAGCGGGCGTCAGCCGCGTCGGGTACGAGGTGCGGTCGACCAGGTCGATGCCGAGCCAGTTTTCCAGCGACTGGATGCGCCGCGAAAAGGCCGGCTGGGTCACGTGGCGCAGGGCCGCGGAACGGCTGAAATTATGCGTTTCAGCGAGCGAGATGAAGTCTTCCAGCCATTTGGTTTCCATCGCGGCGGCGTTCTCTTGTCAAGGGCAGGGGCTAGGTGGAGTGGTCAGGGCGTCTCGGCCGATGCCGCCGGCCGGTACAGCGATGCCGGCAGGCCGAAGAAGGAGGGCGGACCCAGGGTCGTGCCATCGAGCGAGCCACCCGCGTTCAAGGCCTTGTTGATGGCCGACAGCAAGGAGCTGCGGTCGGCGAGATTTTTGATCAGGGCGCGCGGGCCGTTGTGGAAAGTATGCTGGGCGATATCCGCGGCGACGACAAAGATCGGCTCGCGGCGCAAGGGGAACTCCACCCATTCGCCGTCCTCGTCCTGCGCGCGGAAGGTGGCGGGCAAGGTCATGTTTTCGGCGCCGGGAAGGTGCGACACCAGCACCAGGCCGAAGGCTTCCGGTACCACGTCGGCCAGGCGACGCACCGTCAGGTCGTCGCCGACCAGGGTACGTACTTGCGCTTCCACCGCGTCTTCGGCGTCAGGCTGGGCGCCGAGGATTTTCACGGCCTGGTAAATCAGGTCGGGCGAGAGTGCTTCCATCAAATCATCTCCAGGATCATGGCGACGATTTCGTCGCCGTACGAGGCCAGTTTTTTCTCGCCCACGCCGCTCACGCCGCGCATCTGCTCGAGCGAGGTGGGCTTGGCCTTGGCGATTTCGCGCAGGGTGGCGTCGACGAAAATCACGTAGGCGGGCACGTTGTGGGTGCGCGCCGTCTCTACGCGCCACCAGCGCAGTTTGTCGAAGATCGCCTGCTCGCTGGTGGACAAGTCCGTCTCGACATAACCCTTCGCCACGCTGGTGCTGCGCTTGCTGGTTTTCACCGGTTTCTGGTACTGGCGCAGCTGCACTTTCTGGCCGCCCTTGAGCACGGGGCGCGAGGCGTCCGTCAGTTTCAGCGAGCTGTATTGTTCATGGTCGACCGAGACGAGACCGAGCGCGATAGCCTGGCGCAAAATCGATTTCCATTCCGCCTCGCCCAGGTCCGAGCCGATGCCGAAGACCGACAGCGAATCGTGGTGCCAGGTCTTGATGCGTTCCGACTCCACGCCGCGCAGCACGTCGATCACGTGGCCGCCGGCGAAGCGCTGGTCGACGCGGTAGATGGCCGACAGCAGTTTTTGCACGGGCACCGTGCCGTCGAACGACACGGGCGGCACCAGGCAGGTGTCGCAATTGCCGCACGGCGAAGCCGGTTCGCCGAAGTATTCGAGCAAGCGCATGCGGCGGCAGCTGAGCGTTTCGCACAGGCCCAGCATGGCGTCGAGTTTCACGCCCAGCACGCGCTTGAAGGTGTCGTCCGCTTCCGATTCGTCGATCATGCGCCGCTGCAGCACCACGTCCTGCAAGCCGTACGCCATCCAGGCGTTGGCGGCCATGCCGTCGCGGCCCGCGCGCCCCGTTTCCTGGTAATAGCCCTCGATGCTTTTCGGCAGATCCAGATGCGCGACGAAGCGCACGTCGGGCTTGTCGATGCCCATGCCGAAGGCGATGGTGGCGACCATGACGATGTTTTCCTCGCGCAGGAAGCGCGCCTGGTTGGCGCTGCGCTTGGCGTACTCCATGCCGGCGTGATAGGGCAGGGCGCGGATGCCGCTCTGGTTCAGAAATTCCGCCGTCTCTTCGACTTTTTTGCGCGACAGGCAGTACACGATGCCGCAGTCGCCCGCGTGTTCCGTGTTGATGAAGTCGAGCAGCTGCTTGCGGCCATTCGCCTTTTCCACGATCTGGTAGCGGATGTTCGGGCGGTCGAAGGACGAGACGAACTGGCGCGCGTCTTCCAGCTGCAGGCGCAGCGCGATTTCGGCGCGCGTCTGCGGGTCGGCCGTGGCCGTGAGCGCGATGCGCGGCACGTCCGGGAACTGCTCGTGCAGCACCGACAGCTTGATGTATTCGGGGCGGAAGTCGTGGCCCCACTGGGCTACGCAGTGCGCCTCGTCGATGGCGAACAGGGAGATCTTCGACGCCTGGAACAGGTCCAGGCAGCGCTGCGTCATCAGGCGCTCGGGCGCCACGTAGACGACGTCGATGCCGCCCGTGCGCACCAGGCGCTCGATGCGGCTCGCTTCTTCGTAGGTCTGGGTGGAGTTCAGGAAGGCGGCGCGCACGCCGACTTCTTCCAGCGCGTCCACCTGGTCCTGCATCAGTGCGATCAGCGGCGAGACGACGACGCCGACGCCATCGCGCAGCAGCGCGGGAATCTGGTAGCACAGCGACTTGCCGCCGCCCGTGGGCATCAGCACCAGCGCGTCGCCGCCATGACTGACGTGGTCGACGATGTCGGCTTGCTGGCCGCGGAAGGCCGGGTAGCCGAAAACGGTTTGCAGCAGGTGCAGCGCGCGCTGGTTAAGATCTTGATTCATAGTGCCTTATTCTGCCCAAACAACCCAGCCGTAGTGGGCGCTGGCCAACACCAGCAAGCCGAACACAATGCGGTACCAGGCAAAAAACGTGAAGTCGTGCGAGCTGATATAGCGCAGCAGCCAGCGCACGCACAGGAAGGCGGAAATGAAGGCGGCCACGGTGCCCAGGCCGAACAGGGGCACGTCGGTGGCCGACAGGATGTCGCGCGCTTTATACAGAGAATAGGCGGTGGCCGCCAGCAGGGTGGGGATGGCCAGGAAGAACGAGAATTCGGTAGCCGTCTTGCGCGACAGTCCCAGCAGCATGCCGCCGATGATGGTCGAGCCGGAACGGCTGGTGCCGGGAATCAGCGCGAACGCCTGCGCGCAGCCCACTTTCAATGCGTCGAACGGCGTCATTTCGTCGACCGAGTTGACGCGCACGGTGACGGGATTGGTGCGCGCGCGACGCTCCACCAGCAGAATCACGATGCCGCCGATGATGAAGGCCATGGCGACCGGAACGGGCTTGAACAGCGCATGCTTGATCATCTTGCCGATAGCCAGTCCGATGACCGCCAGTGGCAGGAAGGCGATGGCCACGTTCAGCACGAACTTGCGCGACTTCGCTTCGCTGCCGAAGGTAGACAGCACGCTGCCGATGCGCTGGCGGTATTCCCAGCACACGGCCAGGATGGCGCCGGCCTGGATGGCGATCTCGAAGACATCCATGACTTCTTTCGAGACATCCTTGGTAAAGTCGAGCAGGCTGCCGGCCAGGATCAGATGTCCCGTGGACGAAATCGGCAAGAATTCGGTAAAACCTTCGACCAGCCCCATGATGATGGCTTTTAGCGCAAGAATGAGATCCATAGATGTATACAAGGGTGTAATTGACAGGATGGGGTGTGTGCGTGGCGCCCGCAATGTGCGCGGGGTCGAAGCTTACCATGCCGCAGGCCCGTCGAGCCGATTTGGGCGCTGTCGGGCGGCGCTTTTTTAGCATCGTCCGACAGGCAGAAGGAGGATCAGGAACGTTGTTTGGCCGGCGCCACCAGGCGCGCGCTGGCCGCCACCAGCAGCAGGGCGGCGCCCAGCATGGCGAAGGCGATATTCAGGCTGGTGGCGTGCGCCACGAAGCCGATCACGGCCGGACCGGCCAGGATGCCCGCATAGCCGATGGTGGTGATGGCCGCCACCGCCAGGCTGGCCGGCATGGCATGTTGCTGGCCCGCCGCCGTGAACAGGATGGGCACGATGTTCGCCGCGCCCAGGCCGATCAGCACGAAGCCGGCCATGGCCAGACTGGCATGCGGCGCCACCACGGCCAGGAAGAAGCCTGCCGCCGCGCACAGACCGCCGAAAGTGAGCACCCGCTTGCCGCCAAAGCGTGTGACCACCTTGTCGCCCGTGAAGCGGCCCACCGTCATGGCGATGGCGAAGGCGGCGTAGCCGAGACCGCCCTTGGCTTCTTCCACGCCGCGCGTGGTGGTCAGGAACAGGGCGCTCCAGTCGAGAATCGCGCCTTCGGCCAGGAAGACGATAAAGCACAGCAGACCGATGAAAATGACGGCGCCATGCGGCATGACGAACAGCGGCGTCTTTTCGCCGGAGGCGGACGCCGTCGGCAGCAGATGGCCTTGCGCCGCGCCCAGCACGCCGCACAGCAGCAGCATCACCACCGCGCAGGACCAGGCCGGCGTCAGTCCCAGCCACAACAGCAGGGCCATGCAGGCCGCGCCGGCAAAGCCGCCCACGCTGAACAGCGCGTGAAAACCCGACATCATGGCGCCGCCGTTGGCTTTTTCGATGATCACGGCCTGGATATTGATGGCCACGTCGAAGGTGCCCATGGCCGCGCCGAACACCAGCAGCACCAGGCCCAGTTGCAGCGGCGTGGCGGCCAGCGCCAGGCCGGGCAGGATGGCGGTCAGCAGCAGGCCGGCGCCGACGATGACCTTGCGGCAGCCGAAGCGGGCCGTGAGCATGCCCGTAAACGGCATCGCGCACAGCGAGCCGGCGCCCAGGCACAGCAGCAAAATGCCGAGCGTCGCTTCATCGAGGCCCAGGCGCGCCTTGGCGTAGGGAACCAGGGGGGCCCAGGCGGCCATGCCGAGGCCGGCGGCGAAGAAGACCAGGCGCGTGGCGCGTTGTTGCAGGGTGCCGGTGAGATGCATGGGGGAGCTTTTCAAGAGTCGGGGTGGATAAGTCAGGCGTGGGCGCGCAACACTTGCACGCCCAGCCGTTCAAAGGCAGCCGCGTGCACGGCATCGGCATCGGCTTCGAGCACCAGGTGCTGCAGCAAGCCCGTGGCCAGTACGCCGAAAGGCGCGGCCGTGCCCAGCTTGTCGCTGGTGACGGCCACGACGACCGCCTTGCTGGCGCCGGCGATGCTGCGCTTGAACTCGGCCTCGTCATAGTTGAACGCCGTCACGCCCGCGTCCGCGTCGGCGCCGCAGGCACCGAGGAAGCACAGGTCGGGATGCATGCGCTCGACCGTGCGCAGCGCTTGCGGACCCAGGCTGGCACCGGCGCGGCGGTCGACCCGGCCGCCAGCCATGATCAGCTCGATTTCGGGACGCTCCATCAGGACCATGGCGATGGACGGCGCATTGGTGATGACAGTGAGCGCCAACTGCGGCAAGGCGCCGGCGATGGCAAGGTTGGTCGAGCCCGCATCGAGAAACAGCACCTGGCCCGTGCGCACGAGGGACACGGCGGCCTGCGCCAGGCGCGCCTTGCGTTCCGGCGCTTCCTGTTTGCGCTGCGTCAAGGTGCCGCCATCGGGCGCCAGCGGCAGGGCGCCGCCATACACGCGCTGGCACAGGCCGGCCGCCGCCATCTCGCGCAGATCGCGCCGTATCGTGTCTTCGGACACGTCGAGCTGGCGCGCCAGGTCCAGCGCCAGCACACGGCCGTCGGCATGCAATTGTTGCTGGATCAGCGCGTGGCGTTGTTTGAGGAGCAGAGTGGCGGACATGGATTTTAATTAAAACGTGCAGGAATGCGCATGAATATACGCAAACGTGCAGACGCGGTCAATGCTTATCTGCGCGTCACGGCGGCCAACGGCTGGCTTACCGTGCAACCGCGGCGGCCTGCTTGCCTGCCTCTTCCAGCAGCCAGCCGCGAAAGGTCGCCAGGCGCGGCAGGCCTGCGGACTCCGGCCGGTAGACCACGTAGTAGGCCAGCGGCGAAAGAAAAGTCATCGCGCCGCACAGGCGTACCAGCCGCCCGGAGGCGATATCGTCATGCGCCATCACGCTGCGCGCCAGCGCCACGCCATGGCCCTCGGCCGCCGCCTGCAGCACCGCCGCCGAATTGTTGATCTTCATGCCGCGCGAGGCGGCGCTATCGCGCACGCCCGCCTTCTGCAGCCACGCTTCCCACGTTGGAAAATCGCCATGGCCATCCATCGACAGGTCGTGAATCAGCGTTTGCCGCGCCAGGTCGGCCGGCTGCCGCAATGGCGCATGCTGTTGCAGAAACGCGGGCGAACACACGGGATAGACTTCTTCATCCATCAATTTGTCGGCGCTCAGTCCCGGCCAGTTGCCGGTGCCGTAGCGCACGCCGATATCGATGCGTTGCGAGACGAAATCGACGGGCTTCAGACTGGTATCGAGCCGCACGTCGGTTTCCGGGCAGACCGATTGAAAGCGTTCAATCCGTGGCAACAGCCACTTGGCGGCGAAGGCGGGACTGACGGTCACCGTCAGCACCCCGTTGAGCGAACCTTCCTTGAGCCTTTCCAGACCCAGCAGCAAGCGGTCAAAGCCGGCGCGCAAATCCGGCAGCGCGCGCTCCGCGGCCTGCGTCGCCACCAGCCGCGTCTTGCCCGCCGTGTGCCGATGGAACAGCGGCGCGCCCAGCCAGTCTTCCAGGTTGCGCACCAACTGGCCCACGGCAGCGGGGCTGACGTTGAGTTCAGCGGCGGCGGCTGAAAAGCTCTGGTGGCGGGCGCTGGCTTCGAATGCCCGCAAGGCGTTCAGATGGATCGGTGTCTTCATGATTTTCTTCCATGGTGTCGCGTGATTATGCGTCTCTGCGTGGCTATTTTAGTCACTCCGCAGCCGTGCCACTAAAGATTTTCTTTCAATGACTGATATTTAATCTGGTTTGTTCCCGTTCCCCGCCAAGCGCAGAATGCATTGCATCGCGGCAGTACACAACTGCCCGGAAGTTTTTCTTCAACAGCGCCTGCCTGGACGGCGGGCATAGGAAAGGAATGAAAATGAGCAAGCAATTCGAAGGCAAGAAACTGCTGGTCGTGGGTGGCACCAGCGGCATGGGTCTGGCGACGGCACGCGTGGTGCTGGAGCAAGGCGGCAGCACCGTGATCGTCGGCCACCGCGCAGAGAAAACCGAAGAGGCGCGCAAGGCATTGTCGGCGCTCGGCACGGTGTGGGCGGTGACCGCCGACCTGTCGAGCGACGCGGGCCTGGCCGCGCTGCTCAAAACGCTGGACGAACAGCATGCGGACATCGATCTGCTGGTCAACGCGGCAGGCGTGTTCTTCCCCAAACCGTTCCTCGAACACGGCGCCGCCGACTACGACCAGTATATGAATCTCAACAAGGCCTTGTTCTTCATCACGCAAAAGGTGGCCGCGCACCTGGTCGCCGGCGGACGCCCTGGGTCTATCGTCAACATCGGCTCGATGTGGGGCAAGCAGGCGATCGCCGCCACGCCATCGTCGGCGTATTCGATGGCCAAGGCCGGCCTGCACTCGCTGACCCAGCATCTGGCGATGGAACTGGCATCGAAGCAGATTCGCGTCAACGCCGTCTCGCCAGCCGTCGTGCAGACGCCGATCTACGAAGGTTTTATTCCGAAGGCGGAGGTCCATGAGGCGCTGCAGGGCTTCAACGGTTTCCACCCGATCGGCCGCGTGGGCACGCCGCTGGACGTGGCGGAAGTGGTGGCGTTTCTGCTGTCCGACAAGGCCGCCTGGGTGACCGGCGCGGTGTGGGACGTCGATGGCGGCGTGATGGCCGGCCGCAACTAAATACCTGGGGCAAGCCCGCCTTGCCCGCCTTTTCTTCACCTGATCATCAAGGAGCATCGCATGGCTTATCTGCAAATCACCCTCAAGATCGCCAACGCCAACCGCGCCGCGGCGGCTGGCGTCTATCAGCAGTACAAGGCGCCGTTCCTGGCCGGCATCGCGGGCGCGCAGTCGAAGCAATTGCTGATCCGCGAGGAAGACGTGCAAGTGCTGCATGGCTTCGACAGCGTGGGCAACGCCAATGCCTATCTGCAAAGCGCGCTGTTCAACAGCGACGTGGTGGTGGCGCTCACGCCGCTGCTGGACGCGGCGCCCGACGTGCGCATTTATACCGTGGCGTAAGCGGGCACCCGCCCGCTGCTACCTACTATTCCCTTTTTTGGAGCAACAATCATGATGCAAGACTGGAACACCTACCGCGACTCCCTGCTGGAAAAAGTCGGCGATTACGCCGCCCAGAGCCCCGACGTGATGCGCGGCGTGATGGCCATCGACGGCGCCGCCGCCAAGACCGGCCACCTGGCGCCGAAGATCCACGAACTGATCGCGCTGGCGGTGGCCATCACCACGCGTTGCGACGGCTGCATCTCGGTGCACACGAAGAAAGCGGTGGAAGCCGGTGCGACCCTGGAAGAAATTTCCGAAGCGCTCGGCGTGGCGATCGCGCTCAATACGGGCGCCGCGCTGACGTATTCGGCGCGCGTGATGGAAGCCTACCAACAGCTGCCGAAGCAGTAAGCGCTGGCCGTTTTTTTCAACTCTGGAAGTTTGTCATGCTGATCAATGCCGATTTTTCGCGCCCCGTCATCCTGGCGCCGCACCAGTACCGCTGGGTCGCGTCGCCGCAGGGCGGCGTCGAGCGCATCATGCTCGATCGCATCGGCGCCGAGCAAGCGCGCGCAACGAGCATCGTGCGCTATGCGCCCGAATCCTTCTTCCCGCCGCATCGACATCCGGGCGGCGAGGAAATCCTGGTCCTCGACGGCACGTTTTCCGAAGACGGCGTGGATTATCCCGCCGGCTGGTATTTGCGCAATCCGCCCGGCTCCAGCCACCGGCCGTCGAGCGGCGCGGGGGCGGTGATCTTCGTCAAGTTGCAGCAGATGCAGCCGCGCGAACAGCGCCACGTCCGCATCGACACCCGCGACCCCGCCAACTGGCGCGAGCAGCGGGGGCGGGCCGTCTGTCCGCTGTTCGACGATGCTGCCGAGCAGGTCAGCCTGCAGCGGCTGATGCCGCATGAAGCCTTGCTGGCCGAGGCAGGCGGCAGTCAGGAACTGCTGGTGCTCGAGGGCGAGGTGCGCGCACGCCAGCATGCCTGCGCGCCGCGCAGCTGGATGCGCCTGCCTGCCGGCACCTTGCCCGCCATCGTTGCCGGTGCGCAGGGAGCCACCGTTTACCTGAAAGTCCGGCATGTGGCGGACACGACTTTGAAAGGATCAGCATGCAACACGCACGCATCATCATTATCGGCGCCGGCCTGAGCGGCCTGTACGCGGCCCACTTGCTGGAGCGGCTGGGCGTGGCCAATGTCGTCGTGCTCGAAGCGCGCGATTTCATCGGCGGGCGTATCGCCGGCATGCAGGCAGCTGGCGGCAGCGACCGCTTCGACCTGGGCCCGGCCTGGTTCTGGCCCGAGCAGCAGTGCGCGCTGCACCAGCTGGTCGACGGGCTGGGGCTGCAGCGCTTCGCCCAGTACGACCAGGGCGACATGCTGTACCAGCGCGCCGCAGGGGAGGCGCCGGTGCGCATGCGCACGTACGCGAGCGCGCCGCCATCGATGCGCCTGATTGGCGGCATGAATGCGCTGACCGATGCCTTGCACGGCACCTTGCGCAGCACGCGCATCGTCACCGGACAACAGGTGCTGCGCCTGCGCCATGCGGCCGAGCACGTCGAAGTGGCGAGCGCGGATGCGGCGGGCGCCGTCACCGCGTGGCGCGCCGGCCACGTGCTGCTGGCATTGCCGCCGCGCCTAGCTGCCGCCGGTATCGCGTACGAGCCGGCCCTGCCTGCGGCGCTGGCGCGCGAGTGGACCGCCACCGCCACCTGGATGGCGCCCCATGCGAAGTACGTCGCCGTCTACGAACGGCCGTTCTGGCGCGAACAGGGCTTGTCCGGTTCGGCGCGCAGCCAGAGCGGGCCGCTGGGCGAGATCCATGATGCCTCGATGCCGGGCGGCAGCGCTGCCCTGTTTGGTTTCCTGGCCATGCCGGCACGCACGCGCCAGCGCCTGGACGATGGGGTCTTGCTGGCGCATTGCCGGGCCCAGCTGGTACGGCTGTTCGGCCCGCAAGCGGCCGCGCCGCGCACCGATGCCATCAAGGACTGGTCGCAGGATGCGCTGACCGCCACCGCCGCCGACCTCGACGCCGGCGGCGAGCACGGTCACGCCCCGGCAGCGGCGCCTGCGGCCGGTCCCTGGCAGGGCCGCCTGACGGCCATCGCCAGCGAATGGTCGCCGCGCTTTCCCGGCTATCTGGCCGGCGCGGTCGAGGCGGCCGCTCTGGGCGTGCAAGCCTGGCAAGCGGCGCAGCAGCGCCCGGCGATTCCGTGACTTAACTCAACGAAGGAGAAATGAAGATGAAAGCCACTTACCGCGCCATGCAAGTGAGCCGCCCCGGCGTGCTGGAACTGGTCGAGCGCGCCACGCCGCTGCCTGGCGTGGACGAAGTCTTGATCGCCGTCGAAGCCTGCGGCATCTGTGGCGCCGACAGCGCCGATATCGACGGCGCCGACCCGGCGCTGCAGCCGCCGCGCGTGCCCGGTCACGAGGTGGTCGGGCGCATCGTCGCGCTGGGCGAACACACGCCGGGCATCTGGCAAATCGGCCAGCGCGTCGGCGTCGGCCGTCTGGGCGGCCACTGCAACGCCTGCCCGCCCTGCCGCCAAGGCCGTTTCCAGTTATGTCAGGACCAGCCGTTCGTGGGCGCCAGCCGCGACGGCGGCTATGCCGAGATGATGCTGGCGCGCGCCACCGGCCTGGTATCCATTCCCGGGCAGCTTGATGCGGAAGAGGCGGCGCCCATCCTGTGCGCCGGACTCGCCACCTTCAATGCGCTCAAGAAGAGCGGGGCGCAGGCGGGCGATACGGTCGCCATCCTGGGCATCGGCGGCCTGGGGCATATGGCCTTGCAGTATGCGCGCCGCATGGGCTTCAAGGTGGTGGCGATCGGGCGCGGCGGCGATATTGCGCAGGACGCGCTGGAGCTGGGCGCGCACGTGTATGTCGACAGCCTGACCGAGGATGCGGCCGCCGTGCTGCAAGCGCATGGCGGGGCGCAGGCGGTCATCACCACCGTCTCCAGCGCGGCCGCCGTGACGGCGCTGATGGATGGCCTGGCGCCAGCCGGACGGCTGGTCGTGCTGGGCGCGGGCAAGGATCCGCTGCTCGTGTCTTCCGGTAAATTGGTGGTGGGCGAACGCGGCGTGCTCGGCTCGATCACCGGCACGCCGTATGACAATGAAAAGACGCTTGCTTTCAGCGTGCTGGCCGACGTGCGTCCGCGTATCGTAACCATGCCGCTGGAACGTGCGGCCGAAGCCTGTCAGCGCATGCAGTCCGGGGACGTCAAGTTCCGCATGGTGCTGACCATGTTGCCGAAGGCCTAGGCATTCTCTTCAAGTCTGCGGCGCCGTTGCCTGCTCCAGGTCGTCGAGCCAGCGTATCGCCTGTTCGCGGCTGGCGCCGCACATCTCTGCCGACGGCTGCAATCCTGCGCAGAACGCCGGCCGTTCCGGCTGTCCGAAAATGCGGCAGCGGCTATCGTCTCCCAGCTGCACGCAGCGGACGCCAGCGGGTTTCCCGTTCGGCATGCCCGGTATCGGACTGGTGATGGAGGGAGCGATGCAGCACGCTCCGCAGTGGTCGCGGCAGTTCATGGTTATTCTTTAGTGGACGACCAGCTTGCCATCCGGCTGCCAGGGAGCAGGCGCAGGACGGCATGGCGATGGCTGGAAAGGGATCAGGGGCCGACAGTATAGCAAGTCGGCGCGGCCTGCCGCTTCCCGCCGCTTGCCTAGCGCACGATGCTGACGCGCTTGCCCGACAGGGTGCGGCGGGCCGGATCGCCATGCACGGTGATGCGGCCGGAACCGCTGGCGCGGGCGTTGACTTCATTCTGGACGGTCACGTCGATGTCGCCGGAACCGTTGCTCGCCAGATAGGCAACGTCGCTGCGCAGGGCAGCCAGGTTGATGTCGCCCGAGCCATTCACGTTGGCGTCGAGACGCTGCACGGCGCCGCTGGCGCTGATGCTGCCCGAGCCGTTGACGGCCACGTTGACGCGTTCGCCGCGTACATTGCCCAGCTGTATGCTGCCCGAACCGTTTTGCACCGCGTCCGTGTTGCCGCTGGCGAGGGCGGCCGCGTTGATGCTGCCCGAGCCATTGTTGGCCACGTCGAAGCGTCCCACGGTGCCCGACAATTCGCTCTTCATCGAACCGCGCTGCTCCAGGCTGAAATCGTCGCCATTGAAACCGCTGGCCACCAGGCGGCCCGAGCCGGAAATGGTGATCTTCCTCAATTGCGGCGTTGTGTAGATGACGTGGATGCCATTGCTGCTGCGAATGTTCGTATCGCTCCAGATGCGCAGGGTATTGCCGCTCACTTCGCTATGGATGCGCGGCTGCAGATTGCTGTCCGCTTCGATCACCAGCGATGTTGCCGGCCCCACGCGCACGTCGATCTTGATATCGATGCGCTTCATGCTGTCGATCTCGAGCGTGGTGATGTTGCTGACCTGGCGCACGTCGCGGCTCACTTGCTCGTTGCCCTGGATGGCATTGCTACCCGAATCGGCATGGCGCACTTCGCCATCGTTGGGGTGGATGACGATGGCGCAACCGCCGAGGGCAAGGGCACAGCACAGGGCCAGCAAGATACGCATGGTGTTTCCTTTATGATTGTTTTAATGTGGGAAAAAGCCGGCTGCCGCGCCGCGGCTGCCGTGCCGTCGATGACAAGGTAGCAAATCCGACACGCTTGCTCAGTGGAAATGCGATGAACTGCGCAAAACGGGGGCTGAAACGCATTCTGCTTCTTTTGGCGCGACAGGTCCTGCGCCAGAGGAGGTGTCGCCAACGCCGGTACGG
The DNA here is from genome assembly GCF_058797855.1 of Janthinobacterium sp. GW823-FHT01H08. Taxonomy (NCBI): domain Bacteria; kingdom Pseudomonadati; phylum Pseudomonadota; class Betaproteobacteria; order Burkholderiales; family Oxalobacteraceae; genus Janthinobacterium; species Janthinobacterium sp. GW823-FHT01H08. The sequence continues at coordinate 5,869,452 of NZ_CM179504.1, read as the reverse complement.
AGCGTACAATACCCGTGTTCGGCATGCTGGGCGGTGCCCCGCGTCGCCCGTGCTTGACCTTGCCCGTAGACAGGGCTACTATTAATGACTCAAAAGTAAGTTACTTGGAAAGACACATGCAAGCCCCGATTGATACCAAGCCCCGCTGGGAGCGGCGCAAGGATGCCCGCCCGCAGGAATTACTCGCTGCCGCCCTCGACCTGTTTGTCGAACGGGGCTTTGCATCGACGCGCCTGGAAGATGTGGCCAAGCGGGCGGGCGTGTCGAAAGGCACCCTGTACCTGTACTTTGAGAATAAACAAGAGCTGTTCAAGGCCGTCGTGCGCGACAATATCGTGCAGTCGATCGGCGAGGCGGAAGACAGCATGGCCGCTTCGGACAGTACCAGCGCCGAATTGTTGCGCAAGGTAATGATGCAGTGGTGGGAAGAGTTCGGCGCCACCAAACTGGCCGGTTTGACCAAGCTGATGCTGGCCGAAGCGAACAATTTCCCGGAACTGGCGCAGTTTTACAACGAAGAAGTCGTCGCGCGCGGCAATGGACTGATCGTCAGCCTGCTGGAACGGGGCATGCAGCGGGGCGAATTCCGCCAGATCGATCCCGTGCTGGTCAGCACCATCCTCAGCGCACCCGTCACCATGCTCATGATGTGGACGCACTCCTTCGTGCCGTGCGAGGTCAAGGATATCGATCCGCTCGCCTATATGGATGCCTTTATCGACATGAGCTTGCGCAGCCTGCAGGCGGAGGCACCCGGGAAAAGCTGATGCACCGGGCCTGGCTACTACCGTTCAGTTACCCCTTTTCCAAGGTTCGCCCCCCCAAATCTGCAGATCGTCGCAAATTTCCTCCATTCCCCGCCTTTATGGTTAACATGTGCTTTCAGCCAGTTCAACGATAAAATGGCGGATTATTACTTCACTTACCGAGTCCAAAGATGAATATCGAACAAGCCCGCTTCAATATGATCGAACAGCAGATCCGTCCATGGGACGTACTGGATATCGACGTGCTGGAGCTGTTGAACGTGGTCAAGCGTGAAAATTTCGTGCCGGCCGCCTATAAAAACCTGGCCTTCGTCGATACGGAAATTCCACTGGGCGGCGGCGAATGCATGTTCACGCCAAAGCTGGAAGCGCGTATTTTGCAAGACGTAGCCGTCAAGAAGCATGAAAATGTGCTGGAAATCGGCACCGGCAGCGGTTACATGGCCGCGTTGTTGGCGCACAAGGCGCGTCATGTGACGAGCGTGGAAATCGTTCCCCAATTGAAAGCCCTGGCCGAGCAGAACCTGGCCGCCAACGGCGTGACCAACGTGACCGTGGAACTGGGCGACGGCGCCCAGGGCTGGAGCAAGGGTGCACCCTACGACGTGATCGTCGTGTCCGGCGCCCTGGCCGTGCTGCCGGAAGCGCTGTTGCAACAAGTCAAAGTCGGTGGCCGCATCCTGGCCATCATCGGCGAAGCGCCGATCATGTCGGCGCACCTGATCACGCGCAGCTCGGACAAAGCCTATGACACGCGCAAGCTGTTTGAAACCAATGTCACGCCGCTGCAAGCCGTGGCACCGTCGCATTTCCAGTTCTGAGGCGACCGATTCGATGGAGCATTTGAGTGCACCGCAGCTGGCCGCCTGGCTGGCTGACCCTTCCCGCCCGCGTCCGTTCTTGCTGGACGTGCGGGAACAGTGGGAGTTCGACCTGTGCCACCTCGACGGTGCCACCTTGATGCAGATGAACTCGATTCCCGCGCGCATCGATGACCTCGATGAAGACGCCGAAATCGTCTGCATTTGCCATCACGGCATGCGCAGCATGCAAGTGGCGGCCTTCCTGGAGCGCAATGGTTTTGGCAAGATCAGTAATTTGACAGGCGGCGTGCATGCCTGGGCGCTGCAAGTCGACAGCGCCATGCCGAAATACTAAGTGAATTCGCAGTAGATGCACTTCCAGGCATGTTTTTCTGCATGCCTGCGGAGGCCTGTACCCCGCTCCTGCCGGCGCGGCCGCCAGGCAGGCTGTAACCGATTTTTGATTCCATCAACTTTTGACGACTCCAACGGAGAAATGCAATGCGGAAACCCCTTATCGCCGTGCTGATGACCAGCGCCTTTGTCTCGATGACATGCTCGCTGCAAGCGCAGGCGGCCGATCTCATCCAGGTGTACCAGCAGGCGCTGGCCAATGACGCGCAGTACGCCAGCGCGCGCGCGGCCCTGTCTGCCGGGATGGAGCGGGTTCCGCAGGGGCTGGCAGGCTTGCTGCCGCAAATCTCCGCCTCGGGCAGCAATACGCGCGGCAATCAGGAACAGATCATCCAGAACAATGGCGGCAACAAGATCACTTCGCCGTCCGTCAACGTCCGCGCGAACAGCTACAACCTGACCCTGGCGCAGCCGCTGTTCCGCTGGGACCGTTGGGAAACCTACCAGCAAAGCAAGCTGGCGCAGGCGATTGCCGAAGCGCAATTTGCGCAAGTCCAGCAAGACTTGATCACGCGCGTGGCGCAAGCGTATTTCGACGTGCTCAGCGCGCAGGACAACCTGGGCGCCACGCAGGCGCAAAAAGTGGCCACGACGGAGCAGCTGGCATCGGCCAAGCGCAACTTCGAAGTCGGCACGCAAACAATTACCGACACGCACGAAGCGCAAGCGGCCTATGACCTGGTGGTGGCGCAGGAATTTGCCGCCATCAATGACCTGGCCAACAAGCGCAGCGCCCTGCAAACCATCATCGGCGAAGCGCCGACGAGCCTGGCGCCGATGCGCGCGGGCGTGGTCATCAGCGCGCCGGAACCGGCCGCCATCGAGCCGTGGGTGAGCTCGGCGGAAGAGCAGAACTACAGCGTCGTCACGGCCCAGTTCAACGTGGAATCGGCCAAGCGTGACATCGGCCGCAACCGCGCCGGCCACTATCCGACCCTGGATCTGATCGCCAACACGGGCCATACTTACACTTCGGGTGGCGGGACCGGCAGCGGCAATAACAATAACGCCATCGGCGTGCAGTGGAGCATCCCCATCTTCAGCGGCTTTGCCGTGACGAGCAAGGTGCGCGAATCGATCGCACTGGAAAACAAGGCCCGCAACGACCTGGAAACGGCACGCCGCACGGCATCGCAAGGCGCGCGCCAGGCGTTCCTCGGCGTCAATAGCGGCCTGGCGCAAGTCAAGGCGCTGGAAGCGGCGGAAGTGTCGAGCAAGTCGGCGCTGGAGTCGAACCAGCTCGGCTATCAAGTGGGCGTGCGCATCAATATCGACGTCTTGAATGCGCAGAAACAATTGTTCTCGACGCAAAAAGACCTGTCGAAAGCCCGCTATGACACCATCATGAACGGCTTGCGCCTGAAGGCCGCCGCCGGCACCTTGAAGGAAACGGACTTGATGCCCGTCAACGCCTTGCTCGTCAAGTAAGCGCGCTCTGCTCTACATGAAAACCAGCCCCGGCAACGGCGCTGGTTTTTTTTCGCCTTGACGTGTGCTCACACGGCGCGGCTGTTGGCGAACTGGGTCAGCACGACACCGGCCACCACCAGGCCCGCGCCGGCCCAGTGCAGCGGAGAAATATGCTTGATGGCAAAACCCAGCAAGCCGTAGCGGTCGATGGCCAGCGCGGCCAGCATTTGCCCGCCGATGACGGCTGCCATGAAGGGGCCGGAACCCATGCGCGGCGCCAGCATCAGCGCGGCCGTAATATAAAACACGCCGGCCGCGCCACCGAGCCAGGACCAGCCCGGCCCGCGCATGGCGAGGTGCAAATCGGGCGCCGGCACGCGCCAGGCCAGCATCACGAGTGACGCGAGCACGGCGCTGACGGCCAGCGAGGCGATGGTGGCCCATAGCGGGTGGCCCAGATTGCGGCCCAGCGCGGCGTTCGCGCCCGCCTGGAAGGGGACGACGGCGCCGGCCAGCATGGCCAGCGGGGCAAACAAGGTGATCCATCCGTGCATGTGCGACTCCCTGCGTGTTGAGTTGATGGCGTCATCGTATTATGCTGTCATGATTAAATCCAATTCGTATTTTGTCATTAAACTATGCACCAAATGAATAATTTGCGCGCCGTCGATTTGAACTTGCTGGTAATCCTCGAAGCGCTGCTGAGCGAGCGCCATCTGTCGCGCGCGGCGGAACGCCTGCACATGAGCCAGCCTGCGGTCAGCCATGCGCTGGCGCGCCTGCGCCATCTGCTCGACGACCCGTTGCTGCTGCGCGGCAAAGGCGGTTTCCAGCCCACGGCGCGCGCCCTGGAATTGGCGCGGCCGCTGGCCGAAGCCCTGCAGAGCGTGCGCTCCGTGCTCGGTGGCGCCGTCTTCGAGGCGGCCACGGCGCAGCGCGTGTTTCGCCTGGCCATGTCGGATTACGGTGCGGCATTGATCTTGCCCGCTTTGCTGCGGCGTTTGCGCGTGGAAGCGCCCGGCATCGACGTGGCCGTCAGCTATGCCAGCCGTTCTGCCGTGGTGGCCGGCGTGCAGGATGGCGAGATCGATCTGGCGCTGGGCGTGTTCCCGCAACTGCCCGAGCAGTTGCACAGGGAAACCTTATTCGAGGAAACGTTCATGTGCGCGCTCGATCCGGCCAGCCTGGCGCCGGGCGAGAGCTTGAGCTTGCAGACCTATCTGGCGCGCCCCCATGTGCTGGTGGCGTCCGGCGAAGGCGGCATGGCGGCCGAAGTCGATGCAGCGCTGGCGCAACTGGGCCAGGCGCGCCGCATCGCTGTGCGCGTGCCGTACTGGACGGTCGCACCGGATGTCGTGATGGGGACGGATCTGATATTGACGGTGGCGCGGCGTGCCTTGCAGGGCATTGAGGCGCAGGGGCTGGCGCTGTGCTCCGCGCCGTTTGCCATCGCGCCGTTTGCGTTTGAAGCGATACGGCACCGCCGCACGGACGGCGATGCGGGGATCGCCTGGCTGCGTGCGGCCATTGCGTCGGCCGCCGAGCCAGGCTGAGGTGTTACAGGCCTCCGCCCTGGCCGTCGAACTTGCGCTCGATCAATTCGATCTTGTAGCCATCCGGGTCGGTGATGAAGGCGATGACCGTGTTGCCGCCCTTGACGGGGCCCGGTTCGCGCGTGACGTTGCCGCCGTTCGCGCGTGCCGCGTCGCAAGCGGCGACGATATCGTCGGCCGAGATGGCGATGTGGCCGTACGCCGTGCCCAGCTCGTAGCTGGTGGTGCCATAGTTATACGTCAGTTCCAGTTCCGCGTGGTCGGGATTCGAACCATAGCCGACGAAGGCCAGCGTGTACTGGTATTCCGGATTGTCGCTGGTGCGCAGCAGTTTCATGCCCAGGACGTTCGTGTAAAAGTCGATGGAGCGCTGCAGGTCGCCGACCCGTAACATGGTGTGCAAAATACGCATCGTAAATCCTTGAGGGTGAGAGGGGAATGGCAGGATTTTATGCGTTTTACGGCTTTCTTGCCGAGACCGCCCTTGCCGTCCGCTGATTGGACAGCAGCGGGCGGTCTGCCGGAATTACTCCAGACGGGCGTCCAGCGTGATTTCCGTGGCCAGCAGCTTCGATACGGGGCAGCCGAGCTTGGCGCGCAGGGCCGCGTCCTGGAACGCTTCGTCGGTGGCGCCGGGAATGGTGGCCACCAGGGTCAGGTGCACGGCCGTGATGGCATAGCTGCCATCGATTTTTTCCAGGCTGACGTCGGCTGTCGTTTTCAGGGCGGTGGCGCGCAATCCCGCCTCGCCAAGTTGGCCGGACAGGGCCATGGTGAAGCAGGCCGCGTGGGCCGCGCCGATCAGTTCTTCCGGATTGCTGCCGGGACCGTCTTCGAAGCGCGTGTTGAAACCATAAGCCACATTGTCGAGCGCGCCGCTTTGGGTGGAAATAAACCCTTTGCCATCCTTAAGGCCGCCACTCCAGACGGCTGATCCTGTTTTTTTCATGATGTACTCCTTGCGTGGTTCGAAGGTCCATCATGCGCGTGGCATCCTTGCCCTTCCGTTCGTTGCGCCACACAGGGGGCGCATGCACGGCGCCAATGTGTTCACGGCGCCGGCGTGACGCGCCAGATGACGTTGCCCACGTCGTCCGCCACCAGCAGCGCGCCCGCCTTGTCGACGGCCACGCCGACGGGGCGTCCCTGCGCCTTGCCATTGCCGTCGAGGAAGCCGCTGACGACGTCCTGCGGCGGCCCGCTGGGTACGCCATCGGCGAAGGGCACATAAATGACTTTATAGCCGCTGAAGGGCTTGCGGTTCCACGAGCCGTGCTGGCCGATGAAGGCGCCGCCCCGGTAGCGTTCCGGCAGCAGCGTGGCATCATAAAACGCCAGTCCCAGCGAGGCCGTATGCGCGCCCAGCGCGTAGTCAGGCGCGATGGCGGTGGCCACCAGCTCTGGGCGAGGCGGCTTGACCCGCGCGTCGACGTGCTGGCCGAAATAACTGTAGGGCCAGCCATAGAAGGCGCCATCCTTGACGGACGTCATGTAGTCGGGCACCAGGTCGTTGCCCAGCTCGTCGCGCTCATTGACGGCCGTCCACAGGGCGCCCGTCCTGGGCTGCCAGGCCAGGCCGACGGGGTTGCGCAAGCCCGTCGCATACACGCGGGCCTTGCCCGTGGCCCGCGTGAATTGCCAGATGGCGGCGCGGCCATCTTCGGCCGCCATGCCGTTTTCGCCCACGTTGCTGTTCGAACCGACGGCAACATAGAGAAATTTGCCGTCGGGGCTGGCGATGACGTTCTTGGTCCAGTGGTGATTGATGGGGCCGCCCGGCAAATCCATCACCTTGACGCCGGGCGCCGTGATGGCTGTCTGGCCTTCCTTGTAAGGAAAACGCATCAAGGCGTCGGCATTGGCGATGTACAGCTCGTTACCCACCAGGGCCATGCCGAACGGCGAGTTCAGTCCTTGCAGGAACACGCTGCGCGTCTGCGCCACGCCACTCGCGTCGACGCCGCGCAGCAGGGTGATGCGGTTGGCGCTGGGCGTGGCCGCGCCCGCCTTTTTCATCTGCATCTGCATGATGGCACCCTTGATGCCCTTGCTGTCGTCCGGCTTCGGCGGGGCGTTCGTTTCCGCCACGAGCACGTCGCCGTTCGGCAAGACGTACAGCCAGCGCGGATGGTCGAGGTCGCGCGCATACGCATGGATGGCCAGGCCCGCCGCGACAGCGGGGTGCTGCGCGGCCGTCCAGCGCTGCACGGGCGCCACATTCACGGTGGGAATTAGCTGCTTGTCCGGTGCGGGCAGGGTGGGCTGCGGGCCGAAGCCCACGGGCATGGCGGGCGCTTGGGCGTGGGCGAGATGGGCGCCGCAGGCAGCGGCCAGCAGGAAGGAACAGGCGTAACGGTGCATGGCGTACTCCGGAGCATGAACAGTGCGGGTAGCAGAGCGTGACCGTTGGAGTCAGCGCGCCTTCTTTGGTTCCAGTTGCGCGTCGGGACGGGCTTGCTGCGGCGCGGAGGGCTTGACCTTTTCCACGCCCGGCTGGGCGTGCAGGTCCGTATCGACCAGCCCTTGCTCCAGGTCGCTGGCCGCCTGCTGCATGATCTTGCGTGGGCGCACGTTCTGCGCATCGGGCGATTCGTCGCGCTCGTGCGGCAGACGGTCGATGCCGTCATTTTTGACCTTTTCATCGGTATTGATCTTGCGTTCGCTATGCTGGGTAACCATATGGCCTCCTGACAGAAGAATTGACGTGGGATCAGTGTCCTGCCGCAGCCAGGCTGCCTGCAAGCGGATTTGTCCATCCAGGGAGCGCTGGCGCACGCATGGATGATTCTTTTTCTGCGCTACACTGCGTGCAACACCAAGAACGCCCCTTGCGGGCACACGGCAGCCGCACTATACTGTGGATATATACAGTATCATGCGATGGCGGCGTGCGACGCGACAGCCTGGGGCGGCTTGCCACCGAATTTATTACCGAGATTTTTATGCCCGTCGATAACTACGCCGACCAGCGAGCCGAACAGCCAGCCGCGACCTTGCCAGCCCCGGGCGAGCGCTTCAACCTTGGCGCCAAGACCATTGCCCTGGTCGTGCGCCAGAATACGGATGGCATTGCCGAGCCCGTGAAAAGCATCGTCGATTTCCTGCAAGTGCTGGGCCACACGGTGGTCTTCGAGGCGGAGACGGCCGCGCACCTGAACCTGGCGTTTCCCGGCGTGCGCGCCATGTCGCCGGCCGAGATCGGCGCCGCCGCCGATTGCGCCATCGTCATGGGCGGCGACGGCACCATGCTCGGCATTGCGCGCCAGCTGGCGCCATTCGACGTCCCCTTGATCGGTATCAATCAGGGGCGCCTGGGTTTCATGACCGATATTCCGCTTGAGCGCATGCTGCCCGTGCTGGCGCAAATTCTCGGCGGCCGATTCAAGGCCGAGCGCCGCACTTTGCTCGAAGGCAGCGTGCTGCGCGACGGCGAGTCGATTCACGTGGGCATGGCCGTCAACGATGTCGTCGTCTCGCGCGGCGGCGGCGCCGGCATGGCCGAATTGCGCGTCGAGGTCGACGGTCACTTCATGTACAACCAGCGTTCGGATGGCTTGATCATTTCCACGCCCACGGGCTCGACCGCGTATTCGCTGTCGGCCGGCGGCCCGCTGCTGCATCCGACCCTGGGCGGCATCGTGCTCGTGCCGATCGCCCCGCATGCGCTGTCGAACCGCCCCATCGTCTTGCCCGATTCCAGCCAGATCGTCGTGGAAATCGTGCGCGGGCGCGATATCAGCGTCAATTTCGACATGCAGACCTTTGCCAGCCTGGTGCAGCAAGACCGCATCCTGATCCGCCGTTCGCCCCATACGATTACCTTCCTGCATCCGGAAGGGTGGAGCTACTACAACACCCTGCGTGAAAAACTGCACTGGAATGAGTACCCGTCGGGCGAGGGCAAGCTCAGCTAATAGTTTCTCCACCTCAACCCGCGGTGCGCCGCCTAACCACAGAAGCCATGCTCCATACACTGTCCATTCGCGATTTTGTCATTGTCGATACCATTGAACTGGAATTTTCCGCCGGCTTCAGCGTGCTGACGGGCGAGACGGGCGCCGGCAAGTCCATCCTCATCGATGCGCTGACTTTGGCGCTGGGCGGGCGCGGCGACGCCAGCGTGGTGCGCGAAGGCGCGGCCAAGGCCGACATCACAGCCGATTTTTCCGTCAGCGAAGTGGCGCAGGCCTGGCTGGTGGCGCATGAATTCGCCAACGACGATGGCGGCGCCCTGCTGCGCCGCGTGATCGACAATGCGGGCCGCTCGAAGGCGTATATCAACGGCATTCCCGCCACGGCCGCCCAGCTGCGCGAACTGGGCGACATGCTGGTCGACATCCACGGCCAGCACGCGCACCAGTCCTTGCTGAAAAGCGAAGCGCAGCGCGCCTTGCTCGACGGCCAGGCGACGGCGCGCGAAGCGGGCGCGGAGCAGGATGCGCGGCAAGTGGCGGCGCTGCACAAGCGCTGGCGCGCCCTCGTGCGTCAGCGCGAGGAATTCGAAACGAATGCCGCCAACGTGCTGTACGAGCGCGAACGCCTGGAATGGCAAGTGGGCGAACTGGAAAAGCTGGCCGCCAAGCCCGGCGAATGGACGGAGATCACGAACGAGCACAGCCGCCTGTCGCACGCGGCCAGCCTGCTGGAAGGGGCGCAGGAAGCCCTGGCGATCATTTCGGAACAGGAAGATCATCCGATCGTGTCGCAACTGTCGGCCCTGAACCAGAAGCTGGGCAAGCTCGTGTCCGTCGATGCGGAATTGCAGCCGATCGTCGACCTGATCGAGTCGTCGCGCATCCAGCTGCAGGAATCCGTGTACGCGCTGAACAATTACCTGGACCGCGTGGAACTGGATCCGGAGCGTCTGCACCAGCTCGACGCGCGCATGGAAGCCATGCACAGCACGGCCCGCAAATTCCGCGTCACGCCAGAAGAATTGCCGGAGGAACACGCCAAGCTGTCGGAAAAGCTGCAGCACCTGGCCGACGCTTCCGATATCGAGGGCTTGCTGCGCCAGGAAGCGAAGATCGAGGCCGAGTACCGCGCCGTGGCCGAGCGATTGTCCGCCACGCGCCGCGCCGCCGCCCTGGAGCTGGGGCAAGCCGTCACGCGCGCCATGCAGGAACTGAGCATGACGGGCGGCAGCTTCGAAATCGCCCTGCACCCGTGCGATCCGGCCGCCCATGGCCTCGAGCAAGTCGAGTTTCTCGTTGCAGGCCATGCGGGCACGGCGCCCCGTTCGCTGGCCAAGGTAGCGTCCGGCGGCGAACTGGCGCGTATCGCGCTGGCCATTTCCGTCATCACTTCGCACGCCACCACCACGCCGACCCTGATCTTCGACGAGGTCGACAGCGGCATCGGCGGCGCCGTCGCCGAAGTGGTCGGACGCTTATTAAAACGCCTGGGGCAGGGACGCCAAGTGCTGTGCGTGACCCACTTGCCGCAAGTGGCCAGCCAGGCCAATCAGCATTTCCAAGTGGCAAAAAGCACCCTGGACAACGGCAAGACGGCGTCGCGCATCGACATGCTCGACGCCAAGGCCAGGGTGGAAGAAGTGGCGCGCATGCTGGGCGGCCTGGAAATCACGGCCACCACGCGCAAGCATGCCCGCGAATTGCTGGCGATTTGAACGCAGGCTTAAATCCGGGGTCAGACCCCCGGACGCGTTAGCGCTGAGCTTGACGTTAGCGGCATTGAGGGTCTGACCCCCGATGTTGACGCAATGTAACTATAATAACTGCCTAATCCATCCAACGCCTTCGAAGAGCCTTCATGTCATTTCAAACAGAACCGCCGTACACGCATGGCAGCATCGACCGCAGCGCCGTGGTGCTGGTCAACCTGGGCACGCCCGATGCACCGACCTCGTCGGCCGTGCGGCGCTACCTGAAGCAATTTTTGTCGGACCCGCGCGTGGTGGAGATACCCCGCCTCGTCTGGTGGTTCATCCTGAACCTGATTATTTTGCCCTTCCGCTCGGGCCAGTCGGCCAAGAAATACGCGTCGATCTGGACGCGCGAGGGCTCGCCCCTGAAAGTGCACACGCAAAAGCAGGCGAAACTGCTGGCCGGCGCCCTGGCCGAACGTGGTCACGATGGTGTGACCGTGGCCATGGCCATGCGCTACGGTTCGCCTTCCTTGCCCGACGTGCTGGCCCAGCTGAAAAGCGAAGGCTGTGAGCGCATCGCCATCCTGCCGGCCTATCCGCAATATTCGGGTACGACGACGGGGTCCATCTACGACGCCGTATTCGCCCATTACGCCACGGTGCGCAATGTGCCGGAATTGCGTTTTATCAAGCAATATCACGAGCACGACACGTATATCGACGCCTTGCGCGATTCCGTGCTGAACCACTGGGAAGCGCATGGCCGTCCGGAAAAACTGGTGATGAGTTTCCATGGCGTGCCCAAGCGTACCTTGCTGCTGGGCGACCCCTACCACTGCCAATGCCTGAAAACGGCGCGATTGCTGGCAGAAAAGCTGAAATTAACTAAAGAGCAATACGTGGTGACCTTCCAGTCGCGCTTCGGCAAGGCCGAATGGCTGCAGCCGTACACGGCGCCCACCCTGGTGGCGCTTGCGCAGCAGGGCGTCAAGCGGGTCGACCTGCTGTGTCCGGGCTTTACCAGCGATTGCCTGGAAACGCTGGAAGAGATCGCCATGGAAGCCAAGCATGATTTCGAGACGGCCGGCGGCCAGCACTTCCATTACATCGCCTGCCTGAACGAAACGCCGGCCTGGATCGCGGGCATGGCGGAAATTGCGGAGCAGCATATGATCGGCTGGCCGACGATGAAGACGGCACCGCAGCGCGGCGCGGACAAGAAGGCGGGCGAGCAGGCGCGCGCCGCGGCGCTGGCACTGGGCGCGGCGAATTAAAGATAATTGATTTTTTCACAATCAAAAGCCGCGCTTGCGCGGCTTTGTCATGTGTGGCGCGACAAAAGTACTATCCAGATAGCAACGCCGCCAGTGGCGATGGCCGTGGCGGGGCTGGTAGAATGCCCGCTTTGCCCGGGGAAGCCTGGAAAATCAAGGGGGTGCGCACGGCTCACTGGCCGAAATGGGTCGCCTTTTGTAATAAGCTGTAACATGAATCGCTGTAATTCTGGTTTTGCCGTGTATACCCCTTGAAACAATAGGATATAGCCCCATCTGCCCGTTAGTGTTGTAAAGATAGTTAGACTAACTCATTTAAGTCATTGATTGTAGGAGCTTTCTAGATGCAAGATCAGGAAAACCAAGCTGTACCTAATCCGCAAGCGGACGCCGCGGCGACTGCCCCATCGACTCCCGCAGAGCCTACTTTGGAAGAGCAGCTGGCGAGTACCGAAGCGCGTCTTGCAGAGATGCACGATGCCTTCATGCGCGCCAAGGCCGATGGCGAAAATATTCGTCGCCGTGCGCAGGAAGATGTTGCTAAAGCGCATAAATTCGCAGTGGAAAGCTTTGCCGAAGCCATGGTGCCGGTGAAAGACAGCCTGGAAACGGCGCTGACGGTGGAAGCACCGACCATCGAATCGCTGAAAGAAGGCGTCGAGATGACCTTGAAGCAACTGAACGCCGCGTTCGAGCGTAACCGCCTGGTAGAAGTCTTGCCAGTGCAGGGTGAAAAGCTCGATCCGATGAAACACCAGGCCGTTGCCGTGGTGCCAGCGGAGCAGGAAGCCAATACCATCGTATCCGTCCTGCAAAAGGGCTATATGATTGCGGACCGCCTGCTGCGTCCAGCCATTGTCACGACCGCGCAAGCAAAATAATCAGAGTGCGGCATCAAGCAAGCCTTGAAACCATGCCGCTTTGCCACATATAAGAACCATCTGAAATCTAGCAAATAAAAGGAAAAAAATCATGGGTAGAATTATCGGTATCGATCTGGGAACCACGAATTCCTGCGTTTCCATCATGGAAAACGGTCAACCAAAGGTAATCGAAAACGCTGAAGGCGCACGCACGACGCCGTCGATTATTGCTTATCAAGAAGATGGCGAAATTCTCGTCGGCGCGCCAGCGAAACGCCAGGCCGTGACCAATCCGAAAAACACGCTGTACGCAGTCAAGCGTCTGATCGGTCGCAAGTTCGACGAAAAAGAAGTGCAAAAAGACATCGCGCTGATGCCGTATCAGATCATGAAAGCCGACAACGGCGATGCATGGATCGGCGTACGCGACAAAAAACTGGCGCCGCCGCAAATTTCGGCTGAAGTCCTGCGCAAGATGAAGAAAACGGCAGAAGACTACCTCGGTGAAGAAGTCACCGAAGCCGTCATCACCGTGCCTGCGTATTTCAACGACTCGCAGCGTCAAGCCACCAAGGATGCCGGCCGTATCGCTGGCCTGGACGTCAAGCGCATCATCAACGAGCCAACCGCGGCAGCGCTGGCGTTCGGCCTGGACAAGACCGAAAAAGGCGATCGTAAAATCGCCGTGTATGACCTGGGTGGCGGTACGTTCGACGTGTCGATCATCGAAATCGCAGATGTTGATGGCGAGAAACAATTTGAAGTGCTGTCGACCAACGGCGACACCTTCCTGGGCGGCGAAGACTTCGACCAGCGCGTCATCGATTACATCATCGACGAGTTCAAGAAGATCAACGGCATCGACCTGAAAAAAGATCCGATCGCCCTGCAGCGCATCAAGGCTTCGGCCGAGCGCGCGAAGATCGAATTGTCGTCGTCGCAGCAAACCGAGATCAACGAGCCGTACATCGCCATGGCGAACGGCGCACCGGTCCACTTGAACCTGAAGATGACCCGCGCCAAGCTGGAATCGCTGGTGGAAGAGCTGATCACGGCCACGATGGAACCATGCCGCACCGCCATCAAAGATGCTGGCGTGAAAGTGTCGGACATCGATGACATCATCCTGGTCGGCGGTATGACCCGTATGCCGAAGGTGCAGGAAAAAGTGAAGGAATTCTTCGGCAAGGATCCACGCAAGGACGTGAACCCGGACGAAGCCGTCGCCGTGGGCGCAGCGATTCAAGGTTCGGTCCTGTCGGGCGAACGCAAGGACTTGCTGTTGCTGGACGTCACCCCTCTGTCCCTGGGTATCGAAACCCTGGGCGGCGTGATGACCAAGATGATCCACAAAAACACGACGATTCCGACCAAGTTCAGCCAAGTGTTCTCGACGGCCGACGACAACCAGCCTGCGGTGACCATCAAGGTCTTCCAGGGTGAGCGCGAAATCGCCGCCGGCAACAAGGGTCTGGGCGAATTCAATCTGGAAGGCATCCCGCCAGCATCGCGCGGCACGCCACAGATCGAAGTGACCTTCGACATCGACGCCAACGGCATCTTGCATGTCGGCGCGAAAGACAAGGCCACCGGCAAGGAAAACAAGATCACGATCAAGGCCAATTCCGGCTTGACCGAGGCTGAAATCCAGAAGATGGTGAAAGACGCCGAGCTGAACGCGGAAGAAGACAAGAAGGTCAAAGAATTGGCCGAGTCGCGCAACCAGGCCGATGCTCTGGTACACTCGACCCGGAAATCCTTGACCGAATACGGCGACAAGCTGGACGCGGGCGAGAAAGAGAAGATTGAAGCGGCGATCACCGACCTGGAAGCAAGCATCAAGGCGGGCGACAAGGCTGAGATCGACGCCAAGGTGGAAGCACTGTCGAGCGCATCGCAGAAACTGGGCGAAAAAATGTATGCCGACATGCAAGCGCAGCAAGCTGCCGGCGGCGCGGAAGGTGCACAGCAAGCTGCTGGCGCATCGGACGCAGGCGCCAAGCAGGACGATGTTGTTGACGCTGACTTCAAGGAAGTCAAAGACAGCAAATAATTGTCTTGCGCTCCCATGAACCGGGGGCAGCCGGGCTGAACGCTACATCGCGGGATTAGCCGCGAAGACCGGCCGAGCCGAGTCGCTGCCCAGTGCAGCACTCGACTCGGCTTTTTCGTGTAATTTTTACATCAGTAGATAGACTGCAAGGTGCCGACAACATGGCAAAGCGTGATTTTTACGAGACACTCGGTGTCGCAAAAAATGCTTCGGAAGAAGAGATCAAAAAGTCTTACCGTAAACTGGCGATGAAATACCATCCGGACCGCAATCCGGATAGCAAGGAATCGGAAGAAAAGTTTAAGGAAGTCAAAGAAGCCTACGAGATGCTGACCAATCCGGAAAAGCGCGATGCGTATGACCGTTATGGTCACGCCGGCGTGGACCCGAACATGGGCGGTGGCGGCGGCTTCGGCGGCGGTGCTGGCGGCTTTGCCGACAGCTTCGGCGATATCTTCGGCGACATCTTTGGCGGTGGCGGTGGTCGCAGCCGCAATGCGGGTCCACAGGTGTACCGTGGCGCCGACTTGCGCTACAACCTGGAAATTACGCTGGAGCAAGCTGCGCACGGCTTCGACACGACGATTCGCGTGCCGAGCTGGGACAAGTGCGACACTTGTCATGGCAGCGGCGCCAAGCCGGGCACGTCGCCCACCACCTGCGGTACTTGCGGTGGTCACGGTCAGGTGCGCATGCAGCAAGGTTTCTTCAGCATCCAGCAAACCTGCCCGAAATGCCATGGCAGCGGTAAGGTCATCACCGACCCCTGCACGCCATGCGGCGGCGCCGGTCGCATCAAGCGCAACAAGACGCTGGAAGTCAAAATTCCAGTCGGTATCGACAACGGCATGCGTATCCGTTCGTCCGGCAACGGCGAACCGGGCACGAATGGCGGCCCGTCGGGCGACCTGTATGTGGAAATCCACATCAAGCCGCACGCCGTATTCCAGCGCGAAGGCGACGACCTGCATTGCGAAATGCCGATCTCGTTCACCAAGGCAGCTTTGGGCGGCGAAATCGAAGTGCCTACCCTGAACGGCAAAGTGTCGTTCACGATCCCGGAAGGCACCCAGTCGGGCAAGACCTTCCGCCTGAAAGGCAAGGGCATCAAGGGCGTGCGTTCCGGTTACGCGGGCGACCTGTTCTGCCACGTGGCCATCGAAACACCGGTGAAACTGACGGAAAAACAGAAAGACCTGCTGCGCGACTTTGAAAAGTCGACGACCGAGGGCGGTGCCAAGCACAGTCCGCAAAGCAAGACCTGGAAAGACAAGGTCAAGGATTTTTTTGAATAAGCACACGTAACACCATGCGCCGGGATGCTGAAACATCCCGGCGTTTTTTTCATCACGACTGAGAAATGTGCGCGCATCGCCGGCCTATGGGCGCGATCTGCGGCCAATTCAGTCGTACGCACACAATGGGAGCGATATGACCGAACAGAAAAATGGCCCGGCCCTGGCGGAACTGCTGCAGCGTAACCGCCGCTGGGCCGACTCGATGGTGGCGAAGGACCCGAACTTCTTCAAGAACCTGGAAGCGCAGACATCGCCCGAATACCTGTGGATCGGCTGCTCCGACAGCCGCGTGCCCGCCAATGAATTGCTGGGCATGGCGCCTGGCGACGTGTTTGTACACCGTAATATTGCCAACGTGGTCGTGCATTCCGACCTCAATTGCCTGTCCGTCCTGCAATTTGCCGTGGACGTGCTGAAAGTCAAACATATCATCATCGTCGGCCATTACGGCTGCAAGGGCGTGCATGCGGCCATGACGGGCACGCGCATCGGCCTGGTCGATAACTGGCTGCGCCACGTGCAGGACGTTGGCCAGAAGCACGAGCGCTATCTGGGCGACGTATTGACGAGCCGCCAGCGCGGCGACCGTCTGTGCGAACTGAACGTGGTCGAGCAAGTCTTGAACGTGTGCCAGACCACCGTCGTGCAAGATGCGTGGGAACGGGGCCAGGAACTCAGCGTCCATGGCTGGGTCTACGGCTTGAAGGATGGCTTGCTGAACGACCTCGAAGTGACGGTCACGGCCGGCCACGAGCTGGCGCCGCGCATGGCGACCCGCCTGGCCCGCTACGAAGCAATCGCGTAAGCGGCGCTGGCGCCGCGTCTATGGCGCGGCGCCTTCCAGGCGGCCCAGGTAGTCGGCCGCCTCTCGCACGCCCTCCTGCGCCGCCTGGCGCAGCCAGGTTCTGGCCTGGGGGAGGTCCTGCGGCGTGCCCCGGCCTTCGGCCAGCGCCACGCCATAGTGATAGCGCGCCAACCGCGCATAGGCGGCGTCATCGTTGGTATGGGCGCCGCGCCGCATCAGCGCCGTCGCCTGCGCCAGGTCCCTGGTCACGCCGATACCCGTTTCATACAGCTGGGCCAGCCAAATCATCGAATACACATCGTTCCAGCGCCGTATACAGTCTTCAAAGATGGCGACGGCCGCCGCATGGTCGCCCGTCTTGTCGGCCGCATAGCCGTACAAACACTTGATGCGCTTGTCGCTGTGCACATAGGCTTTGTAGCTGAGATCACTTTCATCCTGGCTGTCCTGGGCGTGGACGGGAACAGCGAACAGAACGGCGAGCATCAGGGCGTAGGTGCGCATGGTTTTCCTGGTCTATTGTAAAGATTGGTGGGTAAGCAAGTTGCATGCTCACCCCATTCCCGGGCAAAGTCCCTGCTGCTGCGCCATTGCGTGACAGCGCCTGTTGCAGCATGGCGCAACGCGCCGCGCATATCCATATAGTAAATGCTTCGTTTGCAAGGAACGCAGGCCGGCATACAGTGGACTTCCCCAGACTCTAGTCGAGTTCCCATGTCGGCCGTCCTGAAATCCGCGTTTTCTTCCAGCCAGTTCCGTATCGAAACGTTCGACGCGCCGCTCGGCGCACAAGTGCTGGGGCTGGACCTGGCGCAGCCGCTGTCGCTGGGCGACTTCCAGCGCCTGCACCACGCCCACCTCGACCATCACGTGCTGGTGTTCCGCGACCAGCGCATCACGCCGCAGCAGCAAGTCGATTTCAGCCGCCGCTTCGGCCCCCTGCAAATCCACGTGCTGCGCCAGTTCCAGCTGCCCACGCAGCCGGAGGTGCTGATCATCTCGAACATCGTCGAAGATGGCCAGCCCATCGGCCTGGGTGACGCGGGTCACTTCTGGCATTCGGACCTGTCGTACAAGGAAGTGCCCAGCCTCGGCTCCATGCTGCACGCGCAAGAGTTGCCGGACGAGGGCGGCGATACCGTGTTTGCCAACATGCACCTGGCCTGGGAAAGCTTGCCGGGCGCGCTGCGCCACGCCGTACGCAGCGCCCGCGCCGAGCACAGCTACCTGAGCCAGTATGAGGAGTTGCGTCGCCGCAACCCGTGGCGGCCCGCGCTGACGCAGGCGCAGATCGATGAAGTCAAACCCGTAACGCACCCTGTCGTGCGCGTGCATCCGGAAACGGGACGGCGTGCCCTGTTCGTCAGCGAGCATTTCACCACGCGCATCGTCGGCCTGCCCGAGGATGAAAGCCGCGCCCTGCTCGACGAACTGTTTGCCCACAGCGTGCGCCCCGAGCACCTGTATGTGCACCGCTGGCAGCCGCACGACCTGGTGTTCTGGGACAACCGCTCGCTGATGCACCTGGCGACGGGCTGCCCGCTCGACCAGCGCCGCAAACTCTACCGCACCACCATCGAAGGCGATGCGCCGTACTGATTTTTTGACTGTTGATCTGACCCAAGGAGTGTCCATGTTGCCGATCTTGACCTTTTCCCGCCGCCTTCTCGCCGCCATCGCCATGCTGTGCATGGCCATGCCCATGGCCCGGGCCGAAGGGCAGATCCGCATCGCGGGCCAGCACGGCATCACCTTCTTGCTGCTCAATATTGCGCAGGAACAAAAACTGATCGAAAAGCATGGCAAGCAGCAGGGCGTGGACGTGAAAGTCGAGTGGATTACCCTGTCCGGCGGCCCTGCCATCAACGACGCTTTGTTGTCCGGCAATATCGATATCGCGGGGGCGGGCCTGGGGCCGCTGCTGACGATCTGGGACCGCACCAAGGGACGGCAGAACGTGCGCGGCGTGGCTTCGCTCGGTAATTTCCCCTACTATTTGATCAGCAACAACCCGAAGGTAAAAACCCTGGCCGACTTGACGGACAAGGACCGCATCGCCTTGCCCGCCGTCTCCGTGTCCGTCCAGGCGAGGATATTGCAAATGGCCGTGGCGAAGCAGTGGGGCGACAAGGAATTTGCCCGCCTGGATAAAATCACGCAAACCCTGCCGCATCCGGATGCGGCCGCGGCCATCATCGCCGGCGGCACGGAATTGAGCGGCCATTTCGGCAATTCGCCGTTCCAGGAGCAGGAACTGGCGCAGAATCCGAACGCCCACATCATCCTGAATTCGTATGACGTGCAGGGCGGACCCAGCTCGTCGACCCTGCTGTATGCGACGGAAAAGTACCGCAAGGACAATCCGAAGACGTACCGCGCCTTCATCGCCGCCCTGGCTGAAGCGGCGCAGTACGCGAGCAGCAATCCGCAAGGCGCGGCCGACATCTATATCAAGGTCAATAAAAGCAAGGTGGACCGTAATCTGCTGTTGAAAATCTTTGCCAATCCGCAAGTGCAATTCAAGATCGCGCCGCAAAACACCTATGGCCTGGCGCAATTCCTGCACCGCGTGAGTGCCATCCGCAACCTGCCCGACAGCTGGCGCGATTACTTCTTTGACGACCCTGCCATCACGCAAGGAGGCTGAAATGAACGCGCCTGCTTTTCACCTCGTACGTCCTCCGCTTGCGCTGGAGCCCTTGCTCAGTGTCAAACATGTCAGCCTGGAATACCGCACGGAACAGCGCACCGTGCGCGCCACGCACGACGTCAGTTTCGACGTGTTCCGCGGCGACCGTTTCGTGCTGCTGGGGCCATCGGGATGCGGCAAGTCATCCTTGCTGAAAGCCGTGGCCGGCTTCATCGCGCCGCGCGCGGGCAGCATCGCCATGCAGGGCGTTCCTATCAGCAAGCCGGGGCCGGAGCGCGTCGTCGTGTTCCAGGAATTCGACCAGTTGCCGCCATGGAAGACCGTGCTGGAAAATGTCATGTTCCCCTTGCTGGCCAGCAAGCGGCTGGACAAGCAGGCGGCCCGCGAGCGTGCCCATCACTGGATCGCCAAGGTGGGCCTGGCCGGCTTTGAAGATGCTCATCCGCATACCTTGTCGGGCGGCATGAAGCAGCGGGTGGCCATCGCGCGCGCCTTGGCCATGCAGCCGGAAGTGCTGTTGATGGACGAGCCGTTTGCCGCGCTCGACGCTTTGACGCGGCGCAAGATGCAGGAAGAGCTGAGCCGCCTGTGGGAAGAGCTGCGTTTTACCCTCGTCTTCGTCACGCATTCGATCGAAGAAGCGCTGGTGGTCGGCAACCGCATCCTGCTGCTGTCGCCCCATCCGGGCCGGGTGCGCGCCGAACTCAACAGCCATCAGTTCGGCTTGCACAGCGCGGGCAGTACGGAATTTCAGGCTGCCAGCCGCCGCATCCACGGCTTGCTGTTCGATGAGGAAGTTGTTCCTGTTCCGCAAGCAGCTGGCGCGCAGCGGGAGGCCGTATGAGCGCGCTGCTGGAGCCGCCCATCCGCCAGGAATTCGTCTATGCGGCACCGCCGCCCGCCGGCGTCACCGTCGAGCGGCCATTGTCGCGCTGGCAGCGCTGGAGCCAGCACGCGCTGTGGCGCAAGGCCTTCATTTTGCTCAGCCTGGCCCTGCTGTGGGAAGGGGCGGCGCGCTGGACGCAAAACGATCTACTCTTGCCAAGCTTTCTGCAGACGGCGCAGGCGTTTATCGGCGGCATCGCCAGCGGAGAATTGCTCACGCGCACGACCGCGTCCCTTGTCGTTTTGCTGCAAGGCTATGCGGTGGGCGTGTTGGCCGCCTTCGTGCTGACCTTGCTGGCCGTGTCGAGCCGCATCGGGCGTGACGTGCTGGAAACCCTGACGGCCATGCTCAATCCCTTGCCGGCGATTGCGTTGCTGCCGCTGGCCCTGCTGTGGTTTGGGCTGGGGCGCGCCAGTTTGATCTTTGTCATCGTCCATTCCGTGATGTGGCCGCTGGCCCTGAACACGTATGCGGGCTTCCAGGGCGTGCCCGAGACCCTGCGCATGGCGGGCCGCAACTACGGCTTGAACGGCTTGCGGCTGGTGCTGCACATCCTCGTGCCGGGCGCCTTGCCGTCCATCGTTTCGGGTTTGAAGATAGGCTGGGCGTTCGCCTGGCGCACCCTGATCGCGGCCGAGCTGGTATTCGGCACCACGTCGGGGCAGGGCGGCCTGGGCTGGTACATCTTCCAGAACCGCAACGAGCTGTACACGGACAAGGTGTTTGCGGGCCTGGCGGCCGTCATCGTCATCGGTTTAATCGTGGAAAACATCGGTTTTCGCACCTTGGAGCGCGTCACCTTGAAACGCTGGGGCATGCAGCGGTAGTGATCTCACCATACTTATTTCAGGATCTTGCGCGCCGCCGCGATGATTTGCCGCGACAGCTGCTCCATGCGCGGCGACTGCACTTTCCACGTGTGCCAGTACAGGGCCACGTCGGCCGGGGTCTTGGGCGTGAGCATTTCCACGAGTTCGCCGTCCGTGTTCGCTTTCAGCAGCAATTCCGGCACCATGCCGTAGCCGAGGCCGTAGCGGATGGCGTTGAAGTGCGAGGTGGCGCCGGGCACGTAATGGCAGGGGTAGGCGCCTTCGGGCAAGCCCAGCGCCTCTAGCAGGAACGACGACTGCAGGGTATCCTTGCGCGTGTAGGCGACGACGGGCGCCGTGCGCGCCGCCTTGCGCGTCAGCCCGTGCGCAAACCACTGCTGGCGGAACGCTTGTGTGGCCACCAGCCAGTAGCGCATCACGCCCAGCGGTTCGGCCGTGCAGCCGCGCATGGGTTTGGCTTCCGTGCTGATGCAGCCGATGGCCATGCCCGTCTCCAGCAAGGTATACGTGTGGTCCTGGTCTTCCACGGTCAGGTCCAGCAGCACGCGTTCGCGTATCAACACCTCGGACAGGGCGGGAAAGAACCAGGTGCCCATCGAATCCGCGTTCAGCGCCAGCACCAGGGTCAGCGGGGCATCCTGCTGCACCGCCAGTTCCGCCTGCAAGTCCGCTTCCAGCAGCTTGGCCCGCTTCAGATACTGCATCAGCCGCTGGCCCATGCGCGTGGCGCGCGCGGGACGGCTGCGCACGATCAGCGCATTGCCGAGCTGGCTTTCCAGCGCCCGCACCCGCTGCGAAATGGCCGGCGACGTCAGGTGCAGCCGCAGCGCCGCCTGTTCGAAACTGCCCGTTTCGACGACGGCGCGGAACGCTTCCGTGTGCTTGGGATTGAGATCCATGACCGCTGCCTTACATAAGAAAAATTTATCAATACTAAATAATACTTACTTTTCATAAGGATGGGTGTGTTGCAGTGCACAATGCCTCTTTGATGGAGTGCCGCGTACGCGTATGCAGCGCGGCCTCCTGGCAGCAAGGGAATCACCTCATGGAAGCACAAGCGCAAGATACAAAGCCCCGCAAGCCGTCATCGAAACTGGCGCGCAGTCTGAAATTCGGCCTGGGATTGACCCTGGGCCTGGGCTTGTCCGCCGCCCTCGCGGGCGGCTGGTGGCTGCGCCAGGCATGGCAGGACTTGCCGCCCGTCGAGCACCTGGCCCAGTACAAGCCCGCGCTGCCGCTGCGTATTTTTTCCAGCGAAGGCGAGCTGCTGGCCGAATATGGCGAAGAGCGCCGCGAGTTCCTGCCCCTGAAGGAGATCCCGCTGCGCATGCGCCAGGCCTTGCTGGCCATCGAGGATGCGCGTTTCTACGAGCATGGCGCCGTCGACTTTTACGGCTTGACGCGCGCCACCCTGGCCAACGTCGTCACGGGCCATCATGCGCAGGGCGCCAGCACCATCACCATGCAGGTGGCGCGCGACTTCTTCCTGTCGCGCGAAAAGACCGTGCAGCGCAAGCTGACGGAGATGCTGCTTGCCTACAAGCTGGAACAGCACTACGGCAAGGACAAGCTGCTGGAACTGTACATGAACCAGATCTACCTGGGCGAACGCTCCTACGGCTTTTCCGCCGCCTCGAACATCTATTTCGACAAGCCGCTGGCCGACGTCAGCATCGCCGAAGCGGCCATGCTGGCCGGCCTGCCGAAAGCGCCGTCGGCGTATAACCCCGTCGCCAATCCGCAGCGCGCCACCGTGCGCCAGCATTACATCCTGCAGCGCATGCGCGAACTCGGCTACATCACGCCAGCCGAATACGACGCGGCCGTGGCGGAAAAACTGGCCCTGAACAAGGACCGCAACAGCTCCGTGCACGCGGCCGCGTATGCGGTCGAGGAAGCGCGTCAGCTGATCGTGCAAAGCTACCCCGAAGGCGCCTACAGCATGGGCCTGGACGTGACCACCACCATCCGCATGGCGCCGCAGCGGGCGGCCGACAAGTCGCTGCGCGATGGGCTATTGAACGCGCAGGCGCGGCGCGGCTATCGCGGCCCGGAAGCGCGCCTGGCCACCTCCGCAGACAGCGTGGCGCGCCAGCTGGCCGCCTACCCCGACAGCGGAGAGGTGCGCGCCGCCCTGGTGCGCAAGGTCGAGACGAGCGGCAAGCGCCAGCTGACGGCGCAGCTGCGCAATGGCGACGAGATCGTGCTGACGGCATCGGACGCGCGCCTGGGCGGCAAGCTGCCGCTCGACGGCAAGCGCGCCATCCTGGAAAACAGCGTCATCCGCGTGGTGCACGACGCGGCGAAAAAGCGCTGGCTCGTGAGCCAGCTGCCCGAGATGGAAGGCGCGCTCATTTCCGTCGAGGCGCACAGCGGCGAAATCGTCGCCATGGCGGGCGGCTTCGATTTCTACCGCAACCACTACAACCACGCCATGCAGGCCTACCGCCAGCCCGGTTCCAGCTTCAAGCCCTTCGTGTATTCGGCGGCGCTGGAAAAGGGCTATTTTCCCGGCACGGCCGTGGATGATACGCAGCGCCTGCTGCTGCCGCGGGAAACGGGGGCGCAGCCGTGGCGTCCGCGCAATTACGGCAACAACTATGAAGGCTTCATCAGCGTGCGGCGCGGCCTGGTGCGCTCGAAAAACCTCGTCGCCGTCAGCCTGATGCAGGCGGCGGGGCCCGGCTACGTGCAGCACTACGCCACGCGCTTCGGTTTCGAGGGCGCGCGCAATCCCGTGTCCCTGCCGCTGGCGCTGGGCGCGGGCGCCGTCACGCCGCTGCAGCTGGCGCAATCGTATGCCGTGTTCGCCAACGGCGGCGTGCAGATGCCGCCAAAGCTGATCAAGGAAGTGCGCAGCCGCAGCGGCGCGGTGCTGTTTTCCGACGCGGCGCCGCGCGCCAAGGGCGAGCCGGCACCGGGCACGCAGGTGATCTCCACGCGCAATGCCTACGTCATGGACAGCATGCTGCGCGACGTCGTCAAGAGCGGCACGGGACGCGGCGCGCTGGCGCTGGGACGCGGCGACGCGGCCGGCAAGACGGGAACCTCGAACAATGCCTATGACGCCTGGTTCGCCGGTTATTCCTCGGGCCTCGTGTCCGTCGTCTGGCTAGGCTACGACCAGCCCAAGAGCCTGGGCAACGCCACCGGGGGGACGCTGGCGCTGCCCGTCTGGCGCGACTACATGCAGGTAGCCGTGCAGGGCCGCCGCGAGCAGGTGCTGGCCGAACCGCCTGGCCTGGCCCTGCTCGATGGCGACTACGTGTATGCCGAATACCTGGCCGGCGACTGCCTGAAGGATAACTTCGCCTTTATCCACAGCAGCGTCGGCTGCGGCAGCGGCGGTGCCGATACGCGCATGGCGCACGGTGACGCTGGCGCCGGCGGCGATGGCGGCTCCAGCACGGGCACGAATGAAGCGCGCACCCTGAGCGAAGCGCGCGAACGCGAACAAATTCTCAAATCATTTTCGGAAGAGTAAGACCATGCTGTTATATACGATCTACCTGGTGGCGATTGTCGCCGAAGCGATGTCCGGCGCCATCATGGGCATGCGGCGCGGCATGGATTTGTTCGGCATCTGCATGATCGGCACCGTCACGGCGCTCGGTGGCGGCACCGTGCGCGACGTGCTGCTGGGGCACTATCCGCTGGGCTGGATCGCGCATCCCGAATACCTGCTGTTTACCATCGGCGCGGCCATTGTGACGGCCTTTGTCGCGCGCTACCTGCACCATCTGCGCGCCATCTTTTTGCTGGTCGACGGCCTGGGCCTGGTGGCGTTTTGCGTGATCGGCTGCGACATCGCCATGTCGGCCAAGATGCATCCGGCCATCGTCGTGCTGGCGGGGATGATCACGGGCGTTTTCGGCGGCCTGCTGCGCGATATCCTGTGCAACCAGATTCCCCTCGTGCTGCAGCGCGAAGTGTATGCCACCGTGGCCCTGTTTACGGGCGCCCTGTATGTCGGCCTGCTGCACTTCGAGGTCGACAGCTCGGTGGCGCAGCTGTCGTCCATCGGCGCGGGCTTTTTGTTCCGCTTCCTGGCCTTGCACTTCGAGTGGCGCCTGCCGAATTTCAACGGCGACCGGATCCGGGGATTCGAATAGCGGCGGCGCCGTCGGGCATATCGTTAAATACCGCCCATGCAGATGTATTTGATGACCAGGTAATCGTCGATCCCGTACGACGATCCCTCCCGGCCCAGGCCCGACTGCTTGACGCCGCCGAACGGCGCCACTTCCGTCGAGATCAGCCCCGTGTTCACGCCCACCATGCCGGATTCCAGGCCTTCGGCGACGTTCCAGATGCGGCCGATGTCGCGCGAATAGAAATAGGACGCCAGGCCGAATTCCGTGTTGTTGGCCAGGGCGATGACTTCCTCGTCCGTCTTGAAGCGGAACAGGGGCGCCAGCGGCCCGAACGTCTCTTCGCTGGCCACCAGCATGTCGCTCGTCACGTCGGCGATCACGGTGGGCTGGAAGAAGTTGTGGCCCAGCGCATGGCGCTTGCCGCCCAGTAGCAGGCGCCCGCCCTTGGCCAGTGCGTCGGCCACGTGCTGCTCCACTTTTTTTACGGCCTTTTCCTCGATCAGCGGCCCCTGCGTGACGCCTTCGTCGGCGCCGTTGCCCACCTTGAGTTTTTGCACGGCCGTCACCAGCTTTTGCGCAAAGGCCTCGTACACGCCATCCTGCACGTACAGCCGGTTGGCGCACACGCAGGTCTGGCCCGCGTTGCGGTATTTCGAGGCGATGGCGCCTTCCACTGCCGCATCCAGGTCGGCGTCGTCGAAGACGATGAACGGCGCATTGCCGCCCAGTTCCAGCGACAGCTTTTTGATCGTCGGCGCGCACTGGCGCATCAGCATGCGGCCCACTTCCGTCGATCCCGTGAAACTGAGCTTGCGCACGAGGGGATTGGACGTCATCTCATCGCCGATCTCCTGCGACGAGCCCGTGATGACATTGAACACGCCCGCAGGCACACCCGCGCGTTCGGCCAGCACGGCCAGCGCCAGCGCGGAAAACGGCGTCATGCCGGCCGGCTTGACGAGCATCGGGCAGCCGGCCGCCAGCGCCGGTCCTGCCTTGCGCGTGATCATCGCGGCCGGGAAGTTCCAGGGTGTGATGGCGGCGCACACGCCGATCGGCTCCTTCGTCACGACGATGCGCCGGTCCGGCCACGGCGACTGCAGGGTGTCGCCCGCGACGCGCTTGCCTTCTTCGGCGAACCATTCGATGAAGGAGGCGGCGTATTGCACTTCGCCTTTGGCTTCGAGCAAGGGCTTGCCCTGTTCCGCCGTCATGATCAGCGCCAGGTCGTCCGCGTTTTCCAGTATCAGGTCATTCCAGCGGCGCAGCACGGCTGCGCGTTCCTTGGCCGTCTTCTTGCGCCAGGCGGGCCAGGCGGCGTTGGCAGCGCTGATGGCGTTTCTTGTCTCCTGCGTGCCCATCACGGGCACATGGCCGATCACTTCACCCGTGGCGGGATTGCGGACGTCGGCGTGCTGGCCGCCGTCGGCATCGAGCCATAGTCCGTTCAGGTAGCATTGCTGGCGTAGCAGCGTGGGATCTTTCAGTGTGAGCATGGCAGACTTTCAGCAGTGGTTGCGTGATCGTCCATGGTAGTCCTTTTTGCCGGGCGCACGATTGCGTCCCACGTGCGGCGTCTGGCCTTCAAAAATAGTTGACCTTTTTTAACCCCGTTTCGCCGCGCATGCCGTTTCATGGTCATTACCCCAATCAACCGGAGCAGAAGCGATGTCCAGCGCCCACAAGATCATATTGATGCTGTCCCTGCTGCTGTCGGCAGGCAGCCATGCCGCCGGCACGGCGCCGCGCAAGACCCTGGCGCCGTTCGCCAGCGAGCAAGCTTTGAGCAGCTACCTGCAGCAGCTGCAGGCGCGCCAGGCGGCCTTGCTGCGGGAGCAGCAGAAACTGCAGCGCGCCACGGCGCAGTACATGTCGGCGCCGCCCGCACCGCCGCCAGCACCAGCGCCAATGGTGGCGAAAGCGGCGCCGGCGGCGTCGGCAGAGGCGGCCGAATCGGTCACCAATGTGCAGACGGCGGGCGTGGATGAAGGCGGCATCGTCAAGCTGCACGGCAAGCATCTGGTGATGCTCCGGCGCGGCAAGCTGTTTACCGTGCAGGTGGGCGGCAATGCCCTGCAGCCCGTCGCCTCGCTCGATGCATTCGCGCCGGGCAGCGACCCGTCGGGCAGCTGGTATGACGAGATGCTGATCGATGGCGACACGGTCGTGGTGATCGGCTACAGCTACAGCCGTGGCGGCACGGAGATCGGCCTGTTCGACATCGGTGCGGATGGCAAGCTGGCCTATCGCGCCACGTATCATTTGCGCTCCAACGATTATTATTCGTCGCGCAATTACGCCAGCCGCCTGGTCGGCGGCAAGCTGGTGTTCTATTCGCCCCTGTCGCTGAATTTGCGCCGGGGCGACCCGTTTGGCGGCTTTCCCGCGCTGCGCCGCTGGCGTCCCGACGCCGTGCCGTCCGACTTCAAGCGCATCGCGCCGGCCACGCGCATTTACCGCACCGATGAAGAGCCCGAACCGGGCTTTGGTCTGACCCTGCATACGGTCACCGTGTGCGACCTGGCGCAGCGCGACATGCGCTGCGAAGCGACGGCCGTGATGGGACCGCAGGGGCGCGTGTTTTACGTGTCGGGCGAATCCGTTTTCGTGTGGACCACGCGCCGGGGCAGTGACTCGGGCGTGTTCCGCATTCCCCTCGACGGCTCGGCGCCCAGCGCCCTGAAGGTGGCTGGCGCGCCCGTCGACCAGTTCTCGTTCCTCGAAAGCGGCGATGGCCACCTGAACGTCCTGCTGCGCGCCGAGGGCCAGGGCGACGCCATGTGGGATGGCACGCGGGGGCGTGGCGACATGGCCCTGCTGCGTGTGCCATTGGCGTCGTTTTCCGATGGCCGCGACAGTGCGCCGGCCGGCAGCTACAAGCCGCTGCCCGGCGGTGGCGGCTACGGCCTGCAGAACCGCTATGTGGGGCCCTATCTGTTGTACGGCAATCCCGGCAATGCAGGACGCCGCAAGGCCGACCAGGCCTGGCCACGCCAGCCCCTGTATGCACTGCGCTGGGCCGATGCGGGCAGCGTGCAAGCCTTGTCGCTGCCGCACGGCGTGGAGCGCATCGAGGCGCTGGGCAATGACGCCGTGGTGATCGGCGCGCAGGGCAGGGATCTGCACTTCAGCACCATCGGCCTGGGGGCGCAGGCGGCGGTCGCCACGCGCTACATCCGCGCCGATGCGGCGCAGGGCGAGTCGCGCAGCCACGGCTTTTTCTACAAGCCGCAAACGGCCGGCGAGGGCTTGATCGGCCTGCCCATCCTGGGCGCGGACGAACGGTCTGGCCTCAACAAGTCAGCCGCCTCCGTCCTGTACCTGCGCAACAGCGGCCTGCAATTGAGTGAACTGGGCGCGCTGGCGGCGCGGCCCGGTCCGGCACCGGACGACGGCTGCCGCGCGTCGTGCATCGACTGGTACGGCAATGCGCGTCCGCTGTTCCTGCAGGGCCGCGTCTTCGCCTTGCTCGGCTATGAACTGGTGGAAGGGGCGCTCAAGGAGGGACAGATCCGCGAAGTGCGCCGCGTCAGCTATGCGCCCAATGCCTCCTCTTTGCGCTGAAGGCGCAGGGAAATTGTCGCCGCCGCGTAGTTCGGCTACACTGGTCCGCATGCCCGACACTTTATTGACCGCGACGGATGAAGACCTGATGCTGCGCTACAGCGCCGGCGACCTGCCGTCGTTTCGCGAGCTGTACCGGCGCCACAGCCAGGGCCTGTACCGCTTCGTGGCCTGGCGTTCGCCGCGCCGCGCGTGGGTGGACGAGATCGTGCAGGATGCGTGGGCCAGCCTGCATGCGGCGCGCGCCGGCTACCAGCCGCAGGCGGCGTTTCGCACCTATCTGTACCAGATCGCGCGCAACCGCCTGATCGACCTCCTGCGCCAGCGGGAAGGACAGGACCACGGCGAGGCAGGCGAACTGGCGGACGAGGGCGCATCGCCGCCGCAGTCGCTGGAGCAGAAACAGCAGCACGCGCGGCTGCATGCGGCCATCGCCGCGCTGCCGGCGGAACAGAAGGAAGCGCTGGTGCTGCAGCAGTTCAGCGGCATGAGCATCCTCGAGATCGCCGCGGTGACGGGGGCGGAAGCGGAAACCGTCAAGAGCCGGCTGCGCTACGCCATGCAGAAATTGCGCGCGGGCTTGGACAGCGCCGCTGGCGCGGGAGGACAGGCATGAATACGCACAATCACGACGAACCGAATGACGAGGAATTGACCGCGCTGCTGGCCAGCCTGCCGCAGCCGGCGCCTTCCAGCGCGCTCGATGCGGCCATCCTGGCCGACGCGGAAAAAGCCTTGCACCAGCCGGCAGCGGCCAATGACAGCGCCGATGGCGTGCTGCGCACTCTGCCGGCCAAGAAATCACCGGACTACCTGCAGCGCTGGCGCGTTCCACTGGGGCTGGCCGCTGCCGTGCTGCTGACGGTAAACCTGATCGGCGTGGACTGGTTCGGATCGAAGCCGGCGCAGTTTCCCGTGGTCGGGGAACCGGTCACGCAGGAGGTGATGCGGGAAGCCGCACCGGCCGTTGCACCTGCGACTGAGTCCGCGCCGCCGCCGGCACCGGCACCGCGCGCCATGGCCAAGGCGGCACCGAGGCCGCCGGTGCAGGCCGAGCCGGTAGCAGCCGTGCCGTCAGCACCTCCGCTGGCGGTGACCGTACCCGTGACTCCTCCTGCGCCGCCGCCACCACCGGCGCCTGCTGCGGCAATCGAGCAGCAAGCCGTCATGCAGGCCGAGGCCGGCCTGCAGCGTCAGGCGCCGGTGCAGCGCGCGCTGGCCATGCCCGCTCCCGTGGCGGCCCGCTCCGCGCCGATGCCGCCGCCCGCAAAACTCGACGCTGGCGTGTGGCTGGTGAAGATCGACGCCCTGCTCAAGGCGGGCGAGGGTGCCTTGGCGCACGAGGAGTGGACGGCGTTCCGGCAGGCGTATCCCGACTATCCGGTGGCCGAGGAGCTGCGGCAGCGGCTGGAAAAGAAATAGCGCGTTACACGATCCCCTTCCTGCGCTCCCACACGGCGCTGCCGACGAAAATGGCGCAGCACACCCACATCACGGCCGGCAGGGCGTTTACGCCCGCCGATTGCATCAGGACGCCCGTCAGCAGGGGACCGCCGCCGCTCGTGATGCCCCAGGTGGCGTTGACGATGGCGCTGGCGCTGGTCAGCGACAGCCCCGTGAAACGCTCGCCGCAGGCCACCAGCGCCAGCATGTAGATGCCGCCCGCCGCCGCGCCCAGCAACAGCAGCAGGGTCCACCACAGCCATGGCGTGCCGACGGCAAACGGCAGCAGCGGCAGCAGCAGGCAGACGGCCACGCCGCAGCCCGCGTGCACCCTGGCGCGGCCGAAACGGTCGGCCATCCAGCCCAGCGCGAATTGCAGGCCCGTATCGCCCACCAGCACCACGGTGGCCGACAGCAGGGCCAGGTCCGTGCCGATGCCGTGCTCCATCGCATACAGGGGCAGCAAGCTCAATGCCAGCGTGTCGAACAGGGCAAAGAAGGCGGCACCGAGCACGATCATCGGCATGCGCGGCAGGATCAGGGTCCACTTCACGCCGTGTTCTTGCGGTTCCTTTTCCGGGCCGCTGTTCGAGATCAGCATCAGGCCCGGCACGGCCAGCAGAAACAGCAGGCCGCAGGCGGCGAAGCTCCACGCAATCTTGTCGTTGAAGAGGGCCACGAGGGCGGGGCCGATCAGCTGGAAGAAGGTAAAACTGGTGGTGTACATGGCCACCACGCGCCCGCGCGAATTGTCGGGCGCCAGGCGGTTGACCCACGCTTCGCCGATGGTAAACAGCACGCCCATGGCGCCGCCGAACAGGAAGCGCAGCACGCTCCACGCCAGCAGGTGGTCGCTGAACTGCATGGCGATCGTCGCCAGCGAGGCCACCCAGACGGCGCCCAGCATGGTGGCGCGCGCACCGAAACGCCCCACCCAGCCCGAGACGAACGGCGAGGCGGCCAGGATGCCGAGGGCGCTGACGGCCGTGATCATGCCGATGATGTCCGTGCCCACGCCGCGCTGGTGCAGGGTCAGGGCGGTGAGCGGCATGGTGGCTCCCAGGCCCAGGCCGACCACGCCGATGCTGACCACGAGGGCGAAGAAGTCGCGCCACGGCATGGTCTTCATGGCTGCCCCCGCAAGGGGGAAAAGGTGTTCGGGAGGGCGGGAAAACGGTGTGGATGCATGGGAAAGTAGGCAACTGTGCCTGCGGCGCTGGTGTTTGGCGCCGGACGGGCATATGATGATTTTAATAAAGGCAATATTGCAAAGCCGTAGTGTAGGCGATGTGTGCCGCCGCTGGCCACGTCCATCGGTGTGGCCGACTATACCGGCTCTGCTGTACAGTGAAGCGAGCGGCAGCGCTGTCATGGCGCTGTCATTGGATCGTCACGCCAGCGAGGTAGCACCATGCGCCATCCCATCGTTCTCGTTCCCGCCTGCCAGCGCCAGCTGGGCAGCCATGCCTGGCACATGGCGCAGGACAAATACCTGCACGCCGTGCTGCGCGGCGCCGGCTGCATGCCGCTGCTGCTGCCGGCCCTGGGCGCCGATGCGGACCTGGAAGTGGTGCTGCGGATCGCCGACGGCGTCATGCTGACCGGTTCCGCCTCGAACGTCGACGCGCGCCTGTATGGCGAAGAGATCCTGCATCCCGACCTGCCGCAGGACCCCGCGCGCGACGCCACCACCTTGCCCCTGATCCGCGCCGCACTGACGTTGCAGTTGCCGCTGCTGGCCATCTGCCGCGGCTTCCAGGAAGTCAACGTGGCCCTGGGCGGCAGCCTGCACCAGGCCGTGCAGGCGGTGCCGGGCATGCAGGACCACCGCGAGAACGTGCTCGATCCGCTGGCGCGCCAGTATGCGCCCGCGCACCGCATCAAGCTGATGCCCGACGGCGTGCTGTCACGGTTGCTGGGCGGCGAGAGCGAAATGATGGTCAATTCCCTGCATGGCCAGGGCATCGCCCGGCTGGCCGATGGCTTGCTGGTGGAAGCGCTGGCCGACGACGGCCTGGTGGAAGCGTACACGGTGGCCAGCGCCGCCGGCTTTGCGCTGGCCGTGCAATGGCACCCGGAATGGCAGGTCGAGGACAATCCGCAGTCCATGCGGCTGTTCGGCGCCTTCGGCCAGGCTTGCCGCGACTACCAGGAGCAGCACAGAAAGACAGAATGACAGGCGCACCGCACGAGTAGCACGCGGTGTTTGATCAAGACCAGCGAGAGGGAAACATGGCAATACGCGAAAATTTCACCTATACGGATATGGATTTGTGGCTCAATGAAAAGCGCGTCACGGAAATCGAATGCCTGGTACCCGACTTGACGGGCGTGGCGCGGGGGAAGATCCTGCCGCGCGGGAAATTCACCCAGGAGCGCGGCATGCGCATTCCGGAAGCGGTACTGGGCATGACGGTGACGGGCAATTACCCGGTCGACGATGGCGGCTACGACCGCGCCATTTCCAGCACCGACCGCGACATGATTTTAAAGGCCGATCCCACCACCATCACCATGGTGCCGTGGGCTACGGACCCCACCGCGCAAGTCATCCACGACTGCTATTTTGCCGATGGCGCGCTGGTCGATTTTGCTCCCCGCTCCGTGCTGCGGCGCGTGCTGAAACTGTATGCGGACAAGGGCTGGAAACCCGTGGTGGCGCCGGAACTGGAGTTCTACCTGACGGCGAAAAACACGGACCCCGATTTGCCATTGAAACCGCCCATCGGGCGCAGCGGCCGGGCCGAGACGAGCCGCCAGGTGTACAGCATCGACGCCGTCAACGAATTCGATCCGCTGTTCGAGGATATCTACGATTACTGCGAACTGATGAACCTTGACGTCGATACGCTGATCCACGAAATCGGCGCGGGTCAGATGGAAATCAACTTCCTGCACGGCGATCCGCTGGGCCTGGCCGACAAGGTCTTCTTCTTCAAGCGCACCTTGCGCGAAGCGGCGTTAAAACACGATATGTACGCCACCTTCATGGCCAAGCCCATGGCGGGCGAGCCGGGTTCCGCCATGCACGTGCACCAGAGCGTCGTCGATGCGAAGACGGGCCTGAACATCTTCAGCAACGAGGACGGTTCGGCCGCGCCCATCTTCAAGCATTACATCGCGGGCCTGCAGCGCTACATGCCGTCGGCCATGGCCATCGTCGCGCCCTACGTGAATTCCTACCGCCGCATCGTGCGCCACACGGCCGCGCCGATCAACATCCAGTGGGGCCTGGACAACCGCACGGTGGGCTTCCGCGTGCCCGAGTCGGGCGTGCAGGACCGCCGCGTGGAAAACCGCATCATCGGCGCCGACGCGAATCCCTACCTGGCCCTGGCCGTCACGCTGGCCTGCGGCTATCTCGGCATGACGGAGCAGCTGGAAGCGACGCCGATGATGGTGGGCAGCGCCTACGACATGAAATTCGAGCTGCCGCAAGGCTTGCCCGAGGCCCTGCAGCTTCTGCGCGCGGAAGACAAGCTGCGCACGGTGCTGGGCGAGCGCTTCATCGACGTGTATGCGGCCATCAAGGACCTGGAGCACCAGGAATTCATGACCGTCATCAGTCCGTGGGAGCGCGAACACCTGTTATTACACGTTTAAAAGGAACACGCATGAGCACATCCAACAATCCGCTGGCGCCGAGCGCCGCTTTTGTATCGTCCGTGGCGCAAAAGAACGCGGCGCCGCAGGTGTACGACACGGCCGCCATCCAGAAAATGGACTCGGCCCACTACCTGCATCCGTTCACCGATTTCCAGGACCTGGCAAGCAAGGGTGCCAGGGTGATGGTGCGCGGCGACGGCGTCTACCTGTGGGATAGCCAGGGCAAGAAGATCGTCGACGGCATGTCGGGCCTGTGGTGCGTGAACGTGGGCTATGGCCGCACGTCGATTTCGCAAGCCGTGTACAAACAGATGGAGACGCTGCCCTTCTATAACAGCTTCTTTGGCACGACGAACGTGCCGGCCGCGCAGCTGGCGGCCAAGCTGGCGCAGATATCGCCGCCGCAGTTCCAGCACGTGTTCTTCACCAGTTCCGGCTCGGAAGGCAACGACACGAATTTGCGCATGGTGCGCCGCTACTGGGATATCCTCGGCTACAAGGAGCGCCACACCATCATCAGCCGCCACAACGCGTATCACGGCAGCACGGTGGCGGGAGCATCGCTGGGCGGCATGGACGGCATGCATGCGCAGGGCGGCTTGCCGATACCGGGCATCGCGCATATCGGCCAGCCCAATTACCTGGAATCGGGCCACGGCTTGTCTCCGGAAGCCTTCGGCTTGAAGGCGGCCGGCTGGCTGGAAGACAAGATCCTCGAAATCGGCGCCGACAAGGTGGCCGCCTTCATCGGCGAGCCGGTGCAGGGGGCCGGCGGCGTCATCATCCCGCCATCGACCTACTGGCCCGAGATCCAGCGCATCTGTGACAAGTACGGCATTTTGCTGATCGCCGATGAAGTCATCTGCGGCTTCGGCCGCCTGGGGCGCTGGTTCGGCTCCGAACTGTTCGGCATCAAGCCCGACCTGATCACGTTTGCCAAGGGCGTCACCTCGGGTTACGTGCCGCTGGGCGGCGTGCTGGTGGGCGACAGGGTCGCCAAGGTGCTGATCGAGCAGGGCGGCGAATTCACGCACGGTTTCACGTATTCCGGCCACCCCGTGGCCTGCGCGGCCGCGCTGGAAAACATCCGCATCATCGAGGAAGAGCAGCTGGTGGCCAAGGTGGCCGACGATACGGGACCGTACCTGAAGCAGTGCTTTGCCAGCCTGGGCGAGCATCCGCTGGTCGGCTATGCGGACAGCTGCGGCCTCGTCGCGGGCCTGAACCTGGTGCGTAAAAAGGGCGCCACCGTGCACGACAACGAGCTGTTCGACGAGGACCAGGGCGTGGGCATGATCTGCCGCGGCCACATGTTCGACAACGGCGTCATCATGCGCGCCGTGGGCGAGCGCATGATCGTCGCCCCGCCCCTGGTCATGACGCGCGCGCAGATCGATGAGATGGTGGCGCTGATACGGCTGTGCCTGGACAAGACATATGACGAGGTGAAGGCGAAGGGCTGGGTGTAGGTTCTGGCTGAACCCAAACGCAAGGGCTGGGGTCGTACCCTCAGGGTACGACCCCGGGGTTGGCTCTTGGGTTGGTGTCAGTTTTTCACCCAAATAGACGCTAACTCAAGTTTTTTGGACCGGAATCGCGGCAGTTCCGCTAAACTTCCATCCTGGCCGCTCCTGTAGTGGCCAGTTTTTCATTTTGACACCCTCTTACCCAGAAGCTACCCACACATGACGATAGCAACACCTGCCGCGTCGGCCAGCGACGCCCAAGCGCCTTTCTTGCTGATTGATCAGCTGGTCAAGGAATTCGATGGCGTGCGCGCCGTCGATGGCATTTCCGTGACGATCAACAAGGGCGAGATCTTTGCCCTGCTGGGCAGTTCAGGTTGCGGCAAGTCGACCCTGCTGCGCATGCTGGCCGGTTTCGAGACGCCGACCTCGGGGCGCATCGCCCTGGCGGGCAACAGCATCGTCGACGTGCCGCCGCACCAGCGGCCCATCAACATGATGTTCCAGTCGTACGCGCTGTTTCCCCACCTGTCCGTGTGGGACAACATCGCTTTCGGCCTGCGCCGCGACGGCTTGCCGAAAGCGGAAGTGGCGGCGCGGGTCGAACAGATGCTGGCGCTGGTGCAGCTGGGCCAATACGCGAAGCGCAAGCCGCACCAGCTGTCGGGCGGCCAGCAGCAGCGCGTGGCGCTGGCGCGCAGCCTGGCCAAGCGTCCGCAATTGCTGCTGCTCGACGAGCCGCTGGGCGCGCTCGACAAGAAACTGCGCGAACGCACGCAGATGGAACTGGTCAACATCATCGAGCAGGTGGGCGTGACGTGCGTGATGGTCACGCACGACCAGGACGAGGCCATGAGCATGGCCACGCGCATCGCCGTCATGAGCGAAGGGCGCATCCTGCAGGTGGGCGCGCCCGGTGAAATCTACGAGACGCCGAATTGCCGCTTCGTCGCCGACTTCATCGGCAGCGTCAATCTGTTCGACGGCCGCATCACGGAAGACGAACCCGATCACGTGGTCATCGACACGCCCGACGGCCGCCACTATGTCGCGCATGGCATCACGGGCAACCTGGGCATGGATGTCTCGGTGGCCGTGCGCCCCGAAAAGATCGGCATCCAGACCGAACCACCCGCCTTGGAAGAACGGGCTTCGCCAGCGGAACACGGCTACAACTGCGCCCAGGGCGTGATCGTCGCCATGGCGTATTTTGGCAATGAAACCAGCTACCACGTGCGCCTCGACAGCGGCACGGTGGTGAAAGTCTCGCGCACCAACGCGGCCCGCCACGACGCCGCGCGCCTCGAGCGCGAACAGCGCGTGTGGGTGTGGTGGGACGGCGCCGACATCGTCGTGCTGACCAGCTGAGGCCACCATGACGTCCATTTTGCAATCGCTGCGCAAGCTCGTCACCCTGCGTTGGGTCACTGGGCGCAACGCCGTCATCGCCGTGCCCGCGCTGTTCCTGACGGCCGCCTTTTTGGTACCGTTCCTGATCGTGCTGCGCATCAGCCTGTCCGACATGGACACGGCGGGCAGTCCGTTCGGCGGCTTGCTGTCGTACGTCGACGGCATCGTCGTGCTGAAGGTCAAAATCGCCAACTATCTGTTCATCGCCGCCGATGAACTGTATCTGCTCACCTACCTCAGTTCCATCAAGTACGCGGCCATCACCACGGCCATTTGCCTGTTCATCGGCTACCCGTTCGCCTACTTCATGGCGCGCGCCAGGCCGGCCATCCGCCCCGTGCTGATGATGCTGGTGATGCTGCCGTTCTGGACCTCGTTCCTGCTGCGCGTGTATGCGTGGAAGGGCATCCTGGCCAATCACGGCTTGCTCAACGATCTCTTGATCGCGCTGGGCGTGGTGCAGGAACCGCTGCATATGATGAACACCTCGTTTTCGTTGGTCGTCGGCATGGTGTATGCCTATCTGCCGTTCATGATCCTGCCCCTGTACGCGAACCTGGTGAAAATGGACGTGCGCTATCTGGAAGCGGCGGCCGACCTGGGCGCCACGCCCCTGCAGGCGTTCTGGCGCATCACCGTGCCCCTGTCGAAGTCGGGCATCATCGCCGGCGCCATGCTGGTGTTCATTCCGTCCGTGGGCGAATACGTGATTCCCGAGCTGCTGGGCGGCCCGGAAACCCTGATGATCGGCCGCGTGCTGTGGGATGAGTATTTCACGAATAACGACTGGGCCATGGCTTCGTCCGTGACGGTGCTGGTGATCCTGCTGATCCTCGTGCCGATGGCCATTTTTAACAAATACAAGACCGACCAGGACGAGGAAGAGCGCACATGAACGGACGTACCTTCCTGCAGCGCTGGTTCGGGCGCGGCTGGCTCTCGCTGGGCTACCTGTTCCTCTACCTGCCCATCATCGTGCTGATCGTCTTCTCGTTCAACAGCTCGCGCCAGGACATGGTGTGGAGCGGCTTCTCGCTGCGCTGGTACAGCGAGTTGATGAGCGATGCGGAAATCATCTCGGGCTTCGGTTTATCCCTGAAGATCGCCTTCATGTCGGCCACGTCGTCCGTCATCCTCGGCACCTTTGCCGCCTTTGCCTTGAGCAGTTACCAGCGCTTCCGCGGCCGCACGGTGTTTTCCGCCATGGTCAGCGCGCCCTTGGTGATGCCGGAAGTGATCATCGGCCTGTCCCTGCTGCTGATGCTGGTGTCCATGCAAAAGGTCTTCGGTTTCCCCGAGCGGGGCGTGCTGACCATCTGGCTCGGTCACACCTTGCTGGGCATGGCGTATGCGGCCGTGGTGGTGCAATCGCGCCTGCAGGAAATGAGCAAGTCGCTGGCCGAAGCGGCCATGGACCTCGGTTGCCGCGCGCACCAGGTGTTCTTCCTCGTGACCCTGCCGAACATCACGCAGGCATTGGCGTCTGCCTGGCTGCTGACGTTTACCCTGTCGCTGGACGACGTGGTACTCTCCGCTTTCCTGTCCGGCCCCGGTTCGACGACGATGCCGCTGGTGATCTTCTCGCGCGCGCGCCTGGGGCTTGACCCGCGCGTGAACGCCATCGCCGCGCTGACCATCCTCGTCGTGACGATTGCCGTGATCGTGTATGCCGTGATGCTGGCGCGCGCCGACCGCAGACGCCGCAAGCAGATGTCCGCGGCGTATTCGGCGGACCAGGAGTAAGCTGCTTGTAAACTGACACAGGAGACGACCATGACGGAAAACACCAGTTGGCATGCACGGGCCGCAGAGATCAAGATCGATGGGCGCGCCTTCATCAACGGCGAACGGGTCGCGGCCAGGTCAGGCCGGACTTTCGACAACCTGTCGCCCATCGACGGGCGTCTGCTGGGGCAGGTGGCCCGCTGCGACGGCGCCGACGTGGAGGCGGCCGTGCAGGCCGCGCGCGCCGCTTTTGACGACCGCCGCTGGGCCGGGAAATCGCCAGCGCAGCGCAAGCGGGTATTGATCAAGTTCGCCGACCTGGTGCAGAAATACGGTCCCGAGCTGGCCCTGATGGAAACCCTGGACATGGGTAAACCGATCAAGTACAGCCAGAGCGTGGACGTGGGCGCCACGGCCAACTGCCTGCGCTGGTATGGCGAGGCGATCGACAAGGTCTACGATGAAATCGCCCCGACGCCCGCCAACAGCCTGGCCCTGATCACGCGCGAACCGGTGGGCGTCGTCGCCGCCATCGTGCCGTGGAATTACCCGATGATCATGGCCGCCTGGAAGATCGCGCCCGCCCTCGCGGCCGGCAACAGCGTGATATTGAAACCGTCGGAAAAATCGCCGCTGACGGCCCTGCGCCTGGCCGACATCGCGCTGGAAGCGGGCGTGCCGGCGGGCGTCTTCAACGTGCTGCCCGGCTACGGCAACGAGGCCGGCGCCGCGCTGGCGCTGCACATGGATGTCGATTGCATCGGCTTTACGGGTTCCACGCGCACGGGGAAACTGATCGTGCAGATGGCGGGCCAGTCGAATCTGAAACGGGCGTGGACGGAACTGGGCGGCAAGTCCGCCAACATCGTGTGCGCCGATTGTCCGGACCTGGACAAGGCCGTGGCGGCCGCCGTCGGCTCCATCTTTTTCAACCAGGGCGAAAGCTGCAATGCGCCCTCGCGCCTGTTCGTGGAAGAATCGGTCAAGGATGCATTTATCGCCAAGGCGCTGGCCATGCTGCCCCGCTTCCAGCCAGGCGATCCGCTCGATGAAGCCACCGTCATGGGCGCCATCGTCGACGCCACGCAGATGCAAACAGTGATGGGCTATATCGCGTCCGGCAAGAACGAAGGCGCGCAATTGCTGGGCGGCGGCGAGGCCGTGCGCCTTGATACGGGCGGCTATTACGTGCAGCCGACCATCTTCGGCGTGGACGCCGGCATGACGATCGCGCGCGAAGAGATCTTCGGGCCCGTCCTGTCCGTGTTGGGCTTTACGGATATCGCCGAAGCCATCCAACAGGCCAACGCCACGCCCTACGGCTTGCAGGCGGCCGTGTGGACCTCGGACATCAGCAAGGCCATCCAGACGTCGCGCGCCCTGCGCGCGGGCACCGTGCACGTCAACCAGTACGATGGCGACGACATCACCGTGCCGTTCGGCGGCTACAAGCAGTCGGGCAACGGGCGCGACAAGTCGCTC
Organism: Janthinobacterium sp. GW823-FHT01H08; assembly: GCF_058797855.1. Lineage (NCBI taxonomy): Bacteria > Pseudomonadati > Pseudomonadota > Betaproteobacteria > Burkholderiales > Oxalobacteraceae > Janthinobacterium > Janthinobacterium sp. GW823-FHT01H08. Next base: position 5,829,445 of record NZ_CM179504.1, on the reverse strand, counting down.
CATGCGCTGGACAAGTACACGGAGCTGAAGACGACGTGGATACAGGTGGGATAATTTCTATAAGGGTACTTAAAAGGGCTAATTAAGAGTATTTTTGGCTTAAAATAGTCCTTTTGGGTGCTATTAAATTTTTCATGGCGCTGCACTTGCTAAAATTTGGATCGTATAAGTGCTAATTTAAGGATAAACTGAACACAATTAGCTACTATAAGATCCAATTGGAGCGGCCATGCAATGCCATTTTCAAATTTTTCATGATGATGCGTGGCACGATTGCGCATCGCTGACTTTGCTTGAGCCTGCAGGCGGCAATCCACGTACCGCTGCCCTGTTCGAGTATGATCTCGATTATGCCTTCTTCAAGCTTGAGAGTGGACCTGTCTCGCTGCGTTTTCCCGTCACGGCAGAGATGCAGAAGCTGACGCAATGGCCAGCCTTTATCTTTGACCTGATTCCCCAGGGAAGCGGACGGACATATCTGCTTGGGCAGCTGCAGCTGGCCGATGGTCCGGCTGCCGATTTTCCGCTGATGTGCGCCGGCGCGTTCAATCCCGTCGGGCGCGTGCGCATCGCCGAGGCCGTGCAGTACTACGCACAACATATGCATCGCCATGACAAGGGCAAGCCGCTGAGCGGCTTTTCACTGGACGAGATCATAGGTCGCGGCGATGCCTTCAATGAGCGCATGCTGATGCATGGCATGCTGGCCGCCGGCAGTCTGGGGGTGCAAGGAGCGGCGCCGAAATATCTTCTGACCACTGACCATGCCGGTCTCTGGCATGCCGATGGCGCCCTGGCGGACCAGGATGCGGCTGCCCATTTCATCGTCAAGCGTCCGCGCGGAAAGACCGCCAGCGACGCCAAGGTATTGCGGAATGAGGCCGCATACATGACTGTGGCGCGCGCGGTCGGCTTGCGCACCGAAGGCCAGTTGCGCTACCAGGACGATACCTTGTTCATTCCCCGTTTTGACCGCCGCATCCTCGATGGAAAAGTGCTGCGACTGCATCAGGAAAGCGCCGCTTCACTGGCAGGTATCGTCGGCTTTGAAGCCACGCCCAGCCAGTTCGACCTATTGCAGGCGCTGCGCGCCGTCGTCAGCGACAAGACTGCGGAAACCATCGAATTTCTCAAACGCGATATCTTGAACCTGGCCATGCGCAATACCGATAATCACGCACGCAATACGGCGGTGCAGCAAATTGGTGCCGAGGTGCGCCTCACGCCGCTGTTCGATTTTGCGCCGATGTACCTGGACCCGGATGGCATACCACGCGCGGCCCGCTGGTATCACCCGGATACCAAAAACGAGCTGCATGACTGGACGACGATACTAGCTACGATCGACATGCCGGACGTGGAGCGCCAGCAGATCCGCCTCGCGCTATACGGATTTTCCCAGCACCTGGTTGCGCTGGAACAGCATATGCAGGAGGCTGGCGTGGATGATGACATCATTGCTTTCCTCCGGCCACATATCGCCGGGCAGATCGAACAGCTCAAGGCATTGGGAGAGCACTGACATGGCGCGTACAAAGAAGACCGTTGACAAGGAAGAGTTGCGGCAGCGCAGGGCAGTGCTTTACGAAGCCATTGAAGCAGGAGCCGTCACGCTACAGCATGCCGTCAAGGAAATGCGCGCCATCTCGCGCATGACGCAGGCAGAGTTTGCGACGCATCGGGGCGTGAGCACGAAGGTTATCAAGGAGATCGAGAGCGGCAAGGGCAACCCGACCATCCAGACGCTGAACCGTATCGGGCAATTCTTTGGCCTGGAGGTGGCCTTTGTACGGACAGAAACGCTGCGCGAAAAAAAAATCGCCCCGGCGAGTGCCGGGGCGATATCGCCTCAATAGACTGGATCAGAAGCAGTGTTCCAGCGCCGGGAAGCTGCCATCCTTGACGGCCTTCACATAGCCGGTGACGGCGTCGTCGATGCTGGCCGCGCCTTCCATGAAGTTGCGCACGAAGCGCGCCTTGCGGCCTGGGAAGACGCCCAGCATGTCGTGCATGACGAGGACCTGGCCCGAGCAGTCGGGACCGGCGCCGATGCCGATGGTGGGGATCGTCAGCATGTCGGTCACTTCCTTGCCCAGTTGCGACGGCATGGCTTCCATCAGCACGATGGCGGCGCCCGCGTTTTGCAGCACCAGTGCGTCGTTTTTCAGCTCGGCGGCGCTTTCCGTGCTCTTGCCCTGCACCTTATAGCCGCCCAGCTGGTGCACGAATTGCGGCGTCAGGCCGATGTGGGCGCAGATGGGGATGCCGCGCTCGGTGAGGAAACGGACGGTCTCGGCCAGCCAGGCGCCGCCTTCGATCTTGATCATGTGCGCGCCCGCCTGCATCAGGATGACGGCGTTGGCATAGGCCGTTTCAGGCGTGCCGTACGCGCCGAACGGCAGGTCGGAAAGGATCATGGCCGACTTGCTGCCGCGCGCCACGGACGCCGTGTGGTAGGCCAGTTCGGCCACGGTGACGGGCAGGGTGGAGTTCAGGCCGTTGCAGACCATGCCGAGCGAATCGCCGATCAGCAGGATCTCCACGCCGCAGCGGTCCATCAGCGACGCGAAGCTGGCGTCATAGCAGGTCAGCATGGAGATCTTTTCGCCGGCGGCGCGCAACGTGGCCAGGGTATGGATGGTCACGGCCTTGTTGGCGACAGGCTTGGATGGCGCCGGCGCCGGTGTGGCGGCCTTGTCTTTTGCGGCCAGATCTGTTCCTTGCAAATAAGCGGACATAGGTATTCTCTAGAGTGAAAGGGGGGTGATGCTATTGCGACGCCGCTAGTGTAGTACTTTATAGGGCGGCGTGCAGGGGCGGCATTGTAGAGCAATGCCGCGTGGCGCTCAGAGTTGGCTGATGGCCTGGTCCTCCACGCCCGCCAGGTAGCCTTGCGCCGGGCCGAGGCCGGGCACGGCGATGGCCGGCGCCAGGGCCAGCAGCGGCACCAGCACGAAGGCGCGCTCGGTGAGGCGCGGATGCGGTACCGTCAGGGTGGCGCTGGCGATCTGTGCATCGCCGTACAGCAGCAAGTCCAGGTCCAGGGTGCGCGGGGCATTGCGGTAGGGCCGTTCGCGCCCGTGCGCCGCCTCGATGGCGTGCAGGGCCAGCAGCAGTTCCTCCGCCGGCAGGGTGGTCGCGATGCGCGCCACGGCGTTGATGTAGTCGTCGCCGCTGGAATCGATGGGTGCCGTGCGGTAGCTGGCCGAGGCGTCCAGCAAGCTGGCGCCGGGCAGGCGCGCCAGGCGCGCGATCGCCTCCTGCACGTTGGCGCGCGCGTCGCCCAGGTTGGCCCCGATGCCGATGTAAGCGATCACTGACATTATTCGCCGCTGGTGCTGCCGGTGGTGGTGCCGCCGCCCGTTTTGCTGCGCGTGCTGCGGCGCGGCGGGCGCTTCTTCTTGACGGCGCCCGGCGCGGCATTGGCGCTGACGAGCAGCGCTTCGCGCGTTTCCTCGTCGCCTTCATAAAAGGCCGTCCACCATTCGCCGATGTCCGCGTCGATCTCGCCCGAGGCGCAGCGCAGCAGCAGGAAGTCGTAGCCGGCGCGGAAGCGCAGGTGCTCGAGCAGTTTGTACGGCGCCTTGCCGACCCGGCGCTCGAAGCGGGGCTGCATCGACCAGATGTCGCGCATGTCGGAACCGATCTTGCGCTGCAAGGCCAGTTTTTCCGTCTGCGAATCGAGCACGTCGTCGGCCGCCAGGTGCAGCGCGGGGATGGTCGACTCGCCGGCGGCGCGGTAGGCCGTCCATTTTTCCAGCACCTGGTGCCACAGCAGCGAGGCAAACAGGAAGCCCGGCGAGACGGTCTTGCCGGCGGCGATGCGCTGGTCCGTGGCGTCCAGCGCCAGGGTGACGAATTTCGCGCCCAGCGGCTGTTCCAGCACCACGTCGAGCAGCGGCAGCAGGCCGTGATGCAAGCCTTCCTTGCGCAGCTGCTGCAGGCAGGCCAGCGCGTGGCCGCTCATCAGCAGTTTGAGCATTTCGTCGAACACGCGCGGCGCCGGCACGTTGTTGATCAGCGGCGCCATGACGGGAATCGGCGCGGCCGTGTGCGGCTCGATGGTGAATTTCAGCTTGGCGGCGAAGCGCACCACGCGCAGCATGCGCACGGGGTCTTCGCGGTAGCGCTCTTCCGGCTTGCCGATCATGCGCAAGGTCTTGGCGCGGATGTCTTCCACGCCGCCGTGGTAATCGAGCACTTCCTGCGTGGCCGGGTTGTAGTACATGGCGTTGATGGTGAAGTCGCGGCGCAGCGCGTCTTCATGCTGCAAACCGAAGGTGTTGTCGCGCAGGACGCGGCCATGTTCATCCTTGGGCGCGGAATCGGCGCCGGCGCCGCGGAAGGTCGTCACTTCCAGCAAATCCTGGCCGAACATCACGTGCACGATCTGGAAGCGCTTGCCGATGATGAAGGCGCGGCGGAACAAGCGTTTGACCTGTTCCGGCGTGGCGTTGGTGGCGATGTCGAAGTCTTTGGGTTTGACGCCCAGCAGCAGGTCGCGCACGGCGCCGCCGACGACAAAGGCCTCGAAGCCCGCTTCCTGCAGGCTGCTGGTGACGCGGATGGCATTCGACGATACCAGTTTCGGATCGATTCCGTGTTGCGCAGGACCGAGCACGATGGGTGCCGTGGTGTCGCGCGCTGCCTCTTTTTTAACGCCGAGGATCTTGCGGATGAATTTTTTAATCATTGAATAAGTGGAGTGATGGCCAGCCGTGGAGGGATGCGTGTGCGCTCAAAGCGGTGTTGGGATTGGTCGCGACCGGGTGGGTCACGACCGACAGCAAGGGAATATCGTTGTGCGAATCGCTGTAAAAATAGCTGCGCTCGAACTGCCCCAGTTCCTTGCCCATCTTTTCCAGCCAGGCGTGGGTGTGGGTCAGCTTGCCCGCGCCCAGGGTCGGCGTGCCCAGCAGCTTGCCCGTGACATTGCCTGCGTCGTCATATTCGGGCATGGCAGCCAGCAGGTGCTCGACGCCGAGCGCATCGGCGATGGGTTTGGTGATGAAATGGTTGGTGGCCGTGACGATGGCCAGCAAATCGCCTGCGTCCTGGTGCTGTTTCAGCAGGGCAACGACTTCCGGGCGGATGGCCGGCAAGACCACTTCGGCCATGAATTGGCGGTGCAGCGCTTCGAGGCGTTCGCGCGGGAATTGCGCCAGGGTGCCGAGCGAAAATTCCAGGTATTCCACCGGATCGAGCGTGCCGGCCTGGTATTGCGCGAAAAATTCGTCGTTGCGGCGGGTGAATTCGGCGGCGTCCACGGCACCGATGCGTACCAGGAATTCGCCCCACTCGTGATCCGAGTCGATGGGCAGCAGGGTGTGGTCGAGGTCAAACAGGGCCAGATTCATCATTCTTTCGCTTCCGCCTGCAGCAACTCGCGCAACAATGGCAAGGTGATCGGGCGTTGGGTTTCAAGGGAGTAGAGGTCGAGAGAGTCCAGCATCGTCGACAGCGAACGCATGTCGCGCCGGAAATGGGACAGCAGATAGGGTAACACGCCGGGCGACAAGGTCAAGCCGCGGGTGGTGGCCGCCTGGGTCAGGGCGGCGATTTTTTCATCGTCCGTCAAGCCGTGGATCTGGTAGATCAGGCCCCAGCCCATGCGCGTGCGCAAGTCTTCGCGCACGGGCAGCACGGCCGGCGGCACGGCGCCGCTGCACACCATGAAGGCCTTGTTGGCGCGGATTTCATTGAACAGGGCAAAGGCATCGATCTGCGCCAGCGGCGACAGTTTTTCGCAGTCGTCGAGCAGGTACAGATCCACGTCGGGCGAATACACGAATTCGGACTCGATCGAGAACGGCGAAATGTAGCGCGCGCGCTCGGTGCTGGCCAGGGCCTTGAGCAGGTGGCTCTTGCCGGCGGCCAGTTCGCCCCACAGGTAGGCAAAATGTTCGCGCGACGTGCGCGCGGCGAACTGGCGCATCAGCTGCGCCACTTCGGCATTCTGTCCCACCTCGAAGGTATCGAGGCTGTGCGCCTGGTCTGTGCCTAAATCGAGCACCAGTTGTTTCATGGCGTACGCCTTGTCCTGTTTTTCATTACTGCTTGTGCGTCGTCGTCGCTGTTGTTAGTTTAACATTTTTGTGTCGGGTGCCTGATAGAAGCGTAGCGAGCGGCAGCGATTTGTGGCCGAGAAGCGCAACCGTACTTGAGTACGGTGAGCATCGCCGGCCGCAAAGTGCGACGCGCAGTCGCTTATGTCGCTTATGTCAGTCACCTTGTCACGCATTATAGAAGGTGCTGGACAGGTAGTGGCGTCTTAGATGCTTAAAAGCGACCATCAGGACGGCAGAAGCGGGTAAAGCAAGCAAAACGCCGACGAAACCGAACAATTGTCCGAAAGCCAATAGAGCGAAGATCACGGCCAGCGGGTTCAGGCCGATGCGCTCGCCCACCAGGCGCGGCGTGAGGAAAAAGCCCTCGATGACCTGGCCGCAGCCATAGATGACGGCCACGGCGATGACGCCGCTCCAGTCGGCAAACTGCAGCAGGGCGGCGATCAGCGCCAGCATCAGGCCCAGGCCGAAGCCCAGGTAGGGGATGAACACCAGCAAGCCCGTGATGATGCCCACAGGCAATGCGACTTCAAAACCGGCGATGGCCAGCGCCACCGAGTAATACGTGGCCAGCACCAGCATGACGAGCAACTGGCCGCGCAGGTATTGCGCCAGCAGGGTGTCGACTTCCTGCGCCATGCCCACCGTGCGGCCGACCCAGCGGCGCGGCACGGCGCCGGCGATGCGCGCCAGCATCGGATGCCAGTCCAGCAACAGATAGAACAGCACCACGGGAATGAGCACGACGGTGGCCAGCCAGCCCAGCACGGCAGTGCCGCCGATGCGGGCCGAGGCCAGCACGGTGCTCCAGATTTCATCGCCGCTGGTGGCCATCTGCTGGCTCAGCATGCGCTTGATGCCCGTGCCGTCCAGGCGCACGCGGATGCCCAGGTCGCGCAGTTTCGGCGCCAGGAACTCGTTCGCCTTGCTGAGGAATTGCGGAATCTGCGCCTGCAGCAAGGGGATTTCCTTTTGCAGCACAGGCACGACGATCAGCACGAGCGCCGTGATGGCGAGGAAAAACAACACTACGACGACCAGCACGGCCAGCGGACGGGGCACGTAAAAGCGCCGGTAATGCAGGCGCTGCAAGCGGTCCACGCCGGGATTGAGCACGTAGGCGAGGATGGCGGCGGCCAGGAAGGGCGTCAGGATGGGGCCCAGGCTGACGAGCAGCAGCAAAAATGCCAGCCAGACCGCGATCCAAAATGCTGTTTGCTTCTGTTCGGCGGTGATGGCGAATGGCATGGAGTTTGTGCTGTTGCGTTAAAAAAAGGCAGTTAATTACGAAATGGCGGGGCAGTTTGATAAAATAGCGTCTTGATCGACCGAATTCACCCGCTGGCGCCCTGCCGCACGATGTTGAAAAACATGCTTGCGCGCGCGTGCCGGCGGGTATCCGCCTTCTATTTTACCGCCTCCGCTGCCACCACACCATGAACCAGACTTCTAATGTTTCCCTTTCCTACCGTGACGCTGGCGTCGATATCGACGCAGGCGACGCTTTAGTCGAAGCAATCAAGCCGTTTGCCAAGCGCACCCTGCGCGAAGGCGTGATGGGCGGCCTGGGCGGTTTTGGCGCCATGTTTGAAATCAGCAAGAAGTACAAGGAACCGGTGCTCGTCTCGGGCACCGACGGCGTGGGCACGAAATTGCGCCTGGCGTTCGAACTGAACCGCCATGACACGGTCGGCATCGACCTCGTCGCCATGAGCGTCAACGACATCCTCGTGCAAGGCGCCGAGCCGCTGTTCTTCCTCGACTATTTTGCTTGCGGCAAGCTGGATGTGGCCATCGCCACCGACGTCATCAAGGGCATCGCCCAGGGTTGCGAACAAGCGGGCTGCGCGCTGATCGGCGGCGAAACGGCGGAAATGCCGAGCATGTACCCGGCCGGTGAATACGACTTGGCAGGCTTTGCCGTCGGCGCCGTGGAAAAATCGAAAATCATCGACGGCACCAAGATCGCCCCGGGCGACGTGGTGCTGGGCCTGGCCTCGTCGGGCGTGCACTCGAACGGTTACTCGCTGGTGCGCAAGATTATCGAAGTGGCGAAGCCGGACCTGGAAGGCGACTTCCATGGCCGTAAGCTGGCCGACGTGCTGATGCAGCCGACGCGCATCTACGTCAAGCCGTTGCTGGCGCTGATGGATGCCATGGAAGTGAAGGGCATGGTGCACATCACCGGCGGCGGCCTGGTGGAAAACATCCCGCGTGTGCTGCAGCCTGGCCTGGTGGCCGAACTGGACTCGAAGGCATGGACCATGCCGCCGCTGTTCACGTGGCTGCAACAGCACGGCGGCGTGGCTGACGCCGAGATGCACCGCGTCTTCAACTGCGGCATCGGCATGACCGTCATCGTTTCGCAGGAAAACGCGGACGCCGCCATCGCGCAATTGCAAGCGGCCGGCGAAACCGTCTCGCGCATCGGCACCATCCGCGCCCGCGTAGGCGATGAGCATCAGACCATCGTGATCTGAGCGTTATTGGCGCTGAGGGCATATGAGGCAAGGCATTCATGCCTTGCCTCACACTGGCAGAAAAAAAGCAGGCACTCGACAGTGTGCCTGCTTTTTTTTATGCAGCTGCTCGCGTTACGCAAACAGGCGGATGTACGATTTTGTCAGCGACCGCGCGCGTGTTTTTTCCCATACGCCATCCCCGCTATTGCTGTCGCGCTCACCTTTGCCGTTGGTATTGCCTTCAATTGTCGTGATCGCACCAGCTTGAGAAGGTTGATCCTTGATGACCAAGCCAATATGCGAAAAGTCGTAGACAACGAAGTCGCCGGCCCTGGCGGCTTCTGTTTCTGGTAATAGCTCGATGTTTTTCTGTGCCGCCCACTTTTCCCAGCCAAATGCACTGGCGTCGCGGCAGCGCCACTTTTCGGCAGCGTTGACGGAATCGATGCCCAACGCGTCACGCACGCTTTCTTCGTGCAGCCATTCGCGCATGAGCCAGGCTGTAAAGGCTGCACACCAAGGCCAGGCACCCGGCATCATCCAAGTCGCTGACTGAAACTCTTCGATCCGCTGTCCGGTGTTATTGATGGGGCCTTCGCGCACTCCTTTTTCTTTACGCGCAAGAAAAATGAGTTTTTCTATGCTTGTGTTCATGATCCCGTCCTTTCGTGAAATTGCATACCAGCGCTTGTTCGTTATTGGAATCCGTTATTGATAAGTTTTTCTCCGACTAAATATGCGGACGTAAAGCGTTCCAGGCCATTGCTGCCGTTATTAACCTGCTTTCTGGCTAAAATAAAATTGTGTTGCAATAATGCTTGTTTTATTTCTATTTTTTTATCCGAGAGAAAAAGCGCCAGAATATTGGCCGCACATTCAGGCATATTCGCACGCTCGGGGGCATTCAATAAATCTTGTGATGGTGTCAAACGCGTTCCATAGCGCGCATAATTGTCGCGACCTGTTAGTTGGATGAAGCCACGGCCATGAAAGCGGTCCCCGTCGGGAGGCCCCTGATTACCCAGACTCTTTTTATAGTCATACAAATCGTAGGGCCGTCTGGAAGAGGGAGAGGTGTTGTATCTGGAAATGCCTTCATCGACAGGCAGGAATGCCTCTGTTTCTGCCCGGATTGTGGCTAACGCGGCCAATACCATGATTTTGTCTCCCAGGCCATGATTGCCCAATGCATCGAGTACAGGCGGCAGATAGCGCTTGATGTTATCGATGCGCGTATCGGGAAACATCTGGCTCACCACTTGCACCGAAACTTGTGTCCTGACGTCAGGCAAGTCATCGTTGTCGCACAGGTCAAGCAATGACAAGGTACGGGGGCCAGCTTCGCCATCAATGAGCAAGCCTTCGCTTTCCTGGAAGGCGACCACGGCGGCGGCCGTTGCTTGCCCGAACATGCCATCTTGCGCACCGGGATTGAACCCCCGTTCTGCCAGAGCCAATTGCAGGGCCACAACATCGCTGCCACTGCTATTGATTTTCAATAGACATTTTTTCATTATCTCTCCTTATTAAATTATTTTCTGCGCCAGAAAATTACGTATGATTATTTTTAATTGGCAGGGAGCCTGAAATGTCTATTTTTTGCCGGGGCATGCGTTATTAAATTCGGAAGGTTATGGTAGGTCCTGCTGGTGCTGGTGGTTTGATGAATGTCAAATGGACTTATTTTTATAAAAAATCCTTTCTGTGAAAATAAGAAAGTTTTTTGAGTGAATATATGTTATGGGGAATTGACTTGCAGTAAATGTGGTGGCGTGCATGATTATTTTGAGACGGCAATGCAGAAAAGCAGGCCTCTTCGAGAGCCTGCTTTTTTACGCCTGTTGCCAGCTTACCTTGCGTGCGCCGGCTTCATGCGGCCATCCGGCTGCGAGCCGCCCCTGCCGATCATGGCCACGCTGACGGCCGAGACGAGGGAGGCGAACAGGATGTAGCCGACGATGTGCCACGGCTCGCCATTGCCCGTCTTGAGCAGGTAGGTGGCGATGATGGGCGTCAGGCCGCTGGCGAAGATGCCGGAGAACTGGTACACGAAGGAGATGCCCGTGTAGCGCACCCTGGCGTCGAACAGGTCGCAGAAGAGGGCCGCCTCCGGGCCGTACACGGCCGAATACAGCACGCCCAGCGGGATGATCACGGAACACCACAGCAGCAGCGGATTGCCGGCGTGGTGCAGCATGATCCAGAAGGCGGGGATGGCCGACACGCCCGTGATCAGGGAGCCCCAGAAAAACACCTTGCTGCGGCCGATGCGGTCCGACAGGCGGCCGAAGAAGGGGATGCAGAAGCACATCACGACGGCCGACGCCATCACGCCCATCAGCGCTTCCGTGCGGTCTATCTTGATGGTGTTGGTCAGATAGGTGATGGAAAACACGCCGAAGATATTGAAGAACACGCCGTCGATATAGCGCGCGCCCATGCCTTTTAATACATTGCCCGGATAGCGCTTCAGCAGGTCGAAAAATGGAATCTGCGTCTCCGCGTTCTTTTCCTTGACGGCCTGGAACTCGGGCGTTTCCATCACGTTCAGGCGTATCCACATGCCGATGAAGACGAGGGCGGCCGACAGGATGAAGGCGACGCGCCAGCCCCAGGACAGGAATTGCGCGTCGCTCAAGCTGTACGACAGGATGGCCACCACGCCGGAGGCGAGGCACAGGCCGATGGCCAGGCCGATCTGCGGCAGGCTGGCGTAGAAGCCGCGCTCTTTTGGGGGCGCATATTCGTACGCCATCAGCACGGCGCCGCCCCATTCGCCGCCGAGGCCGATGCCTTGCAGCACGCGCAGGAACAGCAGCAGGCCCGGCGCCCAGTAGCCGATGTAGTCATAGGTGGGCAGCACGCCGATCAGGAAAGTGGAGATGCCCATGATCATCAGGGTCATGACCAGCATGCTCTTGCGGCCGATCTTGTCGCCGAAGTGGCCGAAGATCACGCCGCCGATGGGACGCGACAGAAAGCCCACGGCGAAGGTGCCGTAGGCCAGCATGGTCGAGACGAGCGGATCGCCGCCCGGGAAATACAGTTTGCTGAATACGATGCCGGCCACGACGCCGTATAAAAAGAAGTCGTACCATTCGATGGTGGCGCCGATCACGCTGGCCATCACGACTTTCCGCAGCTCTTGGGCTTTTTTCGGATTGCTGGGATTGTTGTCCATATCTAGTCTCCAATCGATATCGATTATGTGTTTGATGCCTGGCTTGTCGCCGGGTCATTGGAGGCGGGGCCGCCTGCCCGCCGCTGACATCCTCCTTGCCGGGAATGGAATGGGTGGGTCAGGCCGCCTGCGGCAGCCGCACGGCGTCCGCCAGGATCATGTCGGCCGCTTTTTCGGCGATCATGATGGTGGGCGCATTCGTATTGCCCGAGACGATTTCCGGCATGATCGACGCGTCGACCACGCGCAGGTTCTGCATGCCGTGCACGCGCAGGCGCTCGTCGACGACGGCCATGGCGTCGTGGCCCATCTTGCAGGTGCCGCTCGGGTGATAGATCGACTGGCTGAAACGCCGTGCCGCGTCCAGCAGCTGCGCATCCGTCTCGAACTGCGGGCCGGGCACGAACTCTGAAATGATGTGCGGCGCCAGCGACGGCGCGGAGGCGATTTTTCGGGCCACGCGCAGGGCGGCAATCGCCGTCCGCTGGTCGCGCGGGTCGGACAGGTAGTTCGGGTAGATGCCCGGATAGGCGAGGGGATCGGCGGACTTGATCGACACGTGGCCGCGGCTGTGCGGACGCAGCTGGCACACGGACGACGTAAACGCGGAAAACGGATGGGCGCCTTCGCCCGGCTTGTCGGCGCTCAGCGGCTGCATGTGGAACTGAATGTCGGGCCGCTCCACTTCGGGCGAGGATCGGGTAAATACCGTCACCTGGCTGGCTGCCAGAGTGAGGGGGCCGGAGCGGGAAAACACATATTGCATGCCCACCCACAGCTTGCCCCACAGGCTGTTGACTTCATCGTTCAGGGTTTTCAGGCGCGTCTTGAAGACGAGGCGGATTTGCAGATGGTCTTGCAGGTTCTGTCCCACGCCGGGCAAGTCGTGCACGAGCGGCACGCCCACTTGCTCGAGCAGCGTGCGTGGCCCGACGCCCGAGCATTGCAGGATTTGCGGCGAGCCGATGGCGCCCGCGCATAAAATCACTTCGCCGCTGGCGCGCGCCTGGCGCAGCTGGCCATCCTGCCGGAACTCGATGCCGACGGCGCGCTTGCCCTCGAACAGCACGCGCGTGATTTGCGCGCGCACTTCCACGCGCAGATTGGCGCGCTTGCGGGCGGGCCGCAAAAAGGCTTTGGCTGTGCTCCAGCGCAAGCCCTTGCTGGCCGTCTGCTGGAAGTAGCCGACGCCTTCCTGCGTGGCGCCGTTGTAGTCGGCATTGAAGGGGATGCCGCTTTCCGTGGCGCCGGCAATGAAGTGCTCGGCGATGGGACGGCGCAGCCGCAGGTCCGACACTTTTAACGGGCCGCCCACGCCGTGGTAATCGCTGGCGCCGCGTTCCTGGTCTTCCGATTTTTTAAAATAGGGCAGCACCTCGGCATAGCTCCAGCCTGCGTTGCCCAGTTCGGCCCAGCGGTCGTAATCCTCTTTCTGTCCGCGCACATACAGCAAGCCGTTGAGCGAGCTGGAGCCGCCCAGCACCTTGCCGCGCGGCCATTGCAACTGGCGCCCGGCGATGCCGGCGTCCGCTTCCGTACGGTAGCACCAGTCCAGCTTCGGGTCGTGCATGGTCTTGAAATAGCCGACCGGCACGTGTATCCAGGGATTGTTGTCCTTGCCGCCAGCTTCCAGCAGCAATACCCGGTTGTTGCTGTCGTGCGACAGGCGGTTGGCCAGCACGCAGCCGGCGGAACCGGCGCCGACGACGATGTAATCGTAGTGTGTTTGCAACATGGTGCTTGTCTCCTGCGTTGCGGTATCAGCTTGCCTCGGCGGGCGTTTTTTGCGATACACTGGTCTTTATTGATTATTTTTGGAACGTCTGGTTCCATTTATAAAAGACGTGCAGCACCGGGACAAGCGGAAACCGCCGCATACGCGAGAGGTGAAACAGAACATGCATGATGCGTTTCAAAAACGGCAGGCCGAGGCCGAAGAAGACAGCCCGGCGGGTGGAGCGGTTGGGGCCGGCGCGGCGGCCAGCCATGGCGACGAGGCGCGCGGCTTGCGCGTGCTGCGCCTGATCGAGCACCTGGCCAGCGCCAGCCAGCCCCTGACCTTGTCGCAGCTGGCGGCGCGCATGCAGGTGCCCAAGGCCAGCATGATGCGTCTGCTCGATACCCTGGAACAGCACGGTTATGTGCTGCGCACGCCCGTGGGGCGCGGCTATGTACCGGGTGCCGCATCGACCAACCTGGCGCTGGCGACCTTGCGCAACAATGCCCTGATCCGCGTGAGCCGCAGCATCCTGGGCAGCCTGGTGGCCGTCACGGGCGAGACCTGCAATTTGGCCATTCCCGAGGGCAATGCCGTCGTCTACGTGGACCGCGTGGAAACGCAGGAACCGCTGCGCCTGCACCTGGTGCTGGGCACGCGCGCGCCCATGCATTGCACGGCCAGCGGCAAGCTGTTCTTGGCGCACATGAGTTTGCTGGAGCGGCGCGCCTTGCTGGCCATGCTAAACCTGCAGGCGCGCACGCCGAAGAGCATCACCGACCCAGCATTGCTGGAACGCGAGATCGTGCGCATCGCCCGGCTGGGCATCGGCATCGACGACGAGGAATTCGTGCACGGCATGGTGGCCGTGGCCGTGCCCATCTGCGCCGCGGACGGGCGCATCGTGGCGGCCGTCGCCTGCCACGCGCCCGTGGCGAGAAAGTCCGTGGAGCAGCTGATGCAGCACGTGCCGCAGCTCAAAGAGGCGGCCGTCAAGCTGCGGCCGCTATTGCTGGCGGAGTCCAGCTAAGGTTTCAAGACCTTCGCCACCTTGGCCGCCCTGAGGCGGAACGCATCGGGCATGCCCGAGCCCAGCAGCGGGCGCAGATACAGGCGGAAGGCGTCCGTCACGTCCGTGCCGCTGGCGCTGATGAACTCGTCTTCCATGGTGCGCGTCTTGCCCGCCACCTCGGTCAGCGGCAGCAGTTCGTAGTCGACGGAATAAAAGCCCGTGCGCTTGATGGCGACGGAGCCGTCGCGGTCGCCCCACATGGCGAACTGCACGGCCTTCTCGCCCACTTCGCGGGCTTCGCGCTGGTCGACGTCGGAAACGCAGCCGATGAACGAACGCTGCAGATAGCCGAAGGTATCGCCGCGCACGCGCTTGATGCCGAGCTTGGCCTTGATTTCGTCGCACAGCAGGTCGGCCAGCGCGCCCGTGCCTGACAATTGCACATTGCCGTGCGCATCGCGCTCTACTTCATTGCCCACCTGCCTGGCCAGCAGGCTGGCGATCGGCTCGCCCGAGGCGTCGTGGATGCCTTCCGACACGGCGATCACGCAACGGCCATACTTTTCATAGGTGGCCTTCACGTCGGCAAGGAATTGCTCCAGCACGAAGACGCGCTCGGGCAGGTAGATCAGGTGCGGGCCATCGTCGGGGAACTTCTTGCCCAGCGCCGAGGCGGCCGTCAGAAAGCCCGCATGGCGGCCCATCACCACGCCCACGTACACGCCGGGCAAGGCCGCGTTGTCGAGGTTGGCGCCGGCGAACGCTTGCGCGACGAAGCGCGCGGCCGAGGGAAAGCCGGGCGTGTGGTCGCTGCCCACCAGGTCGTTGTCGATGGTTTTCGGGATGTGGATGCAGCGCAGCGGATAGCCTGCCTTGTGCGCTTCCTCGCTGACGATGCGCACCGTGTCGGACGAGTCGTTGCCGCCGATGTAAAAGAAGTGCTCGATTTCGTGCGCGCGCAGCACTTCGAAGATTTGCTGGCAGTAGGCAATATCGGGCTTGTCGCGCGTGGAACCGAGCGCCGAGGACGGCGTGGCCGCCACCAGTTCCAGGTTGTGGCTGGTTTCCTGCGTCAGATCGACGAACTCTTCATTGATGATGCCGCGCACGCCATGCAGGGCGCCGTACACGCGCGTGACGTGCTGGAAACGCCGCGATTCAAGCACCACGCCCACCAGCGACTGGTTGATGACGGCGGTGGGGCCGCCTCCCTGGGCAACAAGAATTTTTCCAGACGGCATGGGATCTCCTCGTAAGTAAAGCGGCCCTCCAGCCTACTCCTTTTTTAGCGGGACGCTGTCTTTTCCCTAAGCCGCAAGGGGAATTGATCTGGCGGGCCTGCCTGCCTATTCATTCCGGTGCCCGGATATGCTCGACCAGTCCCCTGCTGCGCCGTCCCGGCGCCGGCGTCAGCCAGCTGACGAGGATGGCGGCGGCCAGGCCGGCCGGCACGCCGAAGATGCCGGCGGAAATCGGTGCGATATGGAACCATTGTCCGCTGGCATTGCCTCCCAGCATGGTGCTCGTATGCAGCATGTAGTACAGGCAGATGCCAAAACCCGTCAGCATGCCGGCCAGCGCGCCCTGGTAATTGGCGCGTTGCCAGAAGACACCGAGCACCAGCGGCGGGAACAGGGTCGAGGCGGCCAGGGAGAAGGCCACGCCCACCAGCGACAAAATGTCGGCCGGCTTTTGCGAGGCCGCATAGGCGGCGATGAAGGCCACGGCCAGCAGCAGCAGTTTGGAAATCGTCACGCGCTTTTGCGTCGAGGCGCTGGGATCGACCACCTTGTAATAGACGTCGTGCGACAGGGCGTTGGAGATGGCCAGCAGCAAACCGTCGGCCGTCGACAGGGCGGCGGCCAGGCCGCCGGCCGCCACCAGGCCGGAAATCACGTAGGGCAGGCCGGCGATCTCGGGCGTGGCCAGCACCAGCACGTCGGCGTCGATGGAAATTTCCGCCAGTTGCACGATGCCGTCGCGGTTGACGTCGACGATGCTGATCAGGGGACTGAGCTTGTCCACGTTGGCCCAGTACGATACCCAGGTGGGCAGGTTCGCGTATTGCGTGCCGACCAGGGCCGAGTAAATGTCGTACTTGACCAGCACGGCCAGCGCGGGAATCGTGAGATAGATCAACAGGATGAAGAACAGGGTCCAGAACACGGACACGCGCGTTTCGTGCACGGACGGCGTGGTGTACGATCGCATGAGGATGTGGGGCAGGGCGGCCGTGCCCAGCATCATGCAAAACACGAGGGCCAGGAAATTGTTGCGCTTGATATCGGATTGCTCGCGGTCGGCGGCGGGAAACGGTTGCGCGTGCGGAATGATCGGCTCGGCGCGTTTCTGGTTTTGCGCCTGCATCGCCTGCCACAGCACGCGTGCCTCGTCGGGGCTCTTCGGATAGGCGATCAGGTAGCGCTCCGCGTTGCGGATGTCGAACAGCGAGGTATTACGCTGGCGCAAACTGTCGAGCTGGCGCTGGGCCGCCAGGCGGCCTTGCTCCCAGGAGCCGGGCAAGCCGTCGATGCGCGCCTGGTAGCTTTGCGCGCGCTGGCGGAAGATGGCGCGCACTTCGTTTTCTTTCGGGTCCGTTTCCAGCATGTGTTCGCGCGCGCTCAGTTGCGGCAGCACCTTGCCGTAGGCGATCTGCGGCACGGGATTGTCCGCATGCTTGACCGACAGCCACATGGCGGGAATCAGAAAGGCGACGAGGATGATGATGTACTGCGCCACCTGCGTCCAGGTAATGGCGCGCATGCCGCCCAGAAAGGAGCAGACGAGGATGCTGGCTAGCCCCAGGAAGATGCCGACGGAAAAATCCACACCCGTGAAGCGCGAGGCGATCAGGCCGACGGCGTAGATCTGCGCCACGACATACGTGAACGACACGATGATGGTGGCGGCCACGGCCACCACGCGCACGCTGGCGCCCCGTTTGTCGGTGCCGCTGCCGTAGCGTGCTGCGAGGAAGTCGGGAATCGTGTATTGGCTGAACTTGCGCAGGTAGGGGGCGATCAATAGCGCCACCAGGCAATAGCCGCCCGTCCAGCCCATGATGAAGGCCAGGCCGTCGAAGCCGTTCAGGTACAGGCCGCCCGCCAGGCTGATGAAGCTGGCCGCCGAAATCCAGTCGGCGGCCGTGGCCATGCCGTTGAACATGGCCGGCACCCGGCGCCCCGCCACATAGTATTCGGTGACGTTCGAGGTGCGGCTGATGACGCCGATGGTGGCGTACAGGGTGATGGTGACGAGCATGAACAGGTAGCCGATCCACGCGCGCGGCATGCCTTCCTGTTCCAGCACCGACAGGGCCAGCAGGAAAGCGGCGAAACCGGCGGTAAACAGCAGGTAGTAACGGCACAGGCGCGCAAAGAAGCTGCGCTGGCAGCTCATGCTTGCTCCTCGGCATGGAAAGCCCGGTCCAGGCGCCGCATGCGCCAGGCATACAAGGCGATGATGGCCAGGTAGACGAGCGAGGCGCCCTGGGCCGCCATATAGAAGGGCAAGGGCCAGCCGAACAGGTTCAGGTGCAATAGCTCGCGCGCATAGAACACGGTCAGAAAGCCCGTCAGCAGCCAGATCAGCAGAAGGATGGCCGTCAGGCGCCGCGTCTTGCGCCAGTGCACATCGCGGCGCGCCTGCAGTTCGGGGCCGGGCGCGCGCGCGGGCTGCAGCGGCGCCGCGGGAAGGCTGGGCTTATCCATACGTGATGTCGTCCTCTTTTGGCGCTTCCGGCAACAGCAGGGCGATGCTCAGGCGCAGCAGGGTGCCTGGCAACTTCGGCGAAGTGGCGCGCGGATTGTTAAAAATATCGACTTCGGCACCATGCTGCTGCGCAATCTCGCGCACGATGGCCAGCCCCAGGCCGCTGCCGTCGACATTGCTGCCAAGAATGCGGTAAAAACGTTCGAACACGTGAGCCCGCTCTGCCGGCGCAATGCCGGGCCCCGTATCTTCCACTTCCAGGATGGCCAGTTCCAGGGTGCTGCGCACGCGCACCGTGACGCTGCCGCCAGCTGGCGTGTAGCGCAGGGCATTGTCGATCAGATTGCTCAGCAGCTCGCGCAGCATCATGGCATTGCCGGAAATCATGATCGAATAGGCGGGCTGTTCGAAGCCCAGGTCGATATGCTGGGCAAACGAGGCTTGCACCCAGTCCTGCACCACGCCGCGCGCCAGTTCGCTCAGTTCGATCGGCTCGAACGCCGTGCCCGCCTGCGGCTGGTTTTCCGCGCGTGCCAGGGCCAGCAGCTGGTTGACCAGGCGCGTGGCCGCTTCCGAACTTTTCGCCAGCTGCAGCAGCGAGCGGTGAATCTCGTCGTGGTCGGTCTGGCGCAGTGCCAGCTCCGATTGCATGCGCATGCCGGCCAGCGGCGTCTTCATCTGGTGCGCCGCATCGGCGATGAAGCGTTTCTGCATGTCGATCGACAGCGACAGGCGCGCCAGCATCTCGTTGAGCGAACCAACCAGCGGCGTGATTTCCTCGGGCACCTGGCCCGATTCGATGGGAGATAAATCGTCGGGCGGCCGGGCGCGTATGCGCTCCTGCAATTGCGCCAGCGGCGACAGCCCGCGCGCCAGGGCGAACCAGACCAGGGCCAGGATCACGGGCAGGATGATGAACTGCGGCAAAATCACGCCCTTGATGATTTCATTGGCCAGCTGGGCGCGCTTTTCCAGCGTCTCGGCCACTTGCACCAGCGCGCGGTGCGGTTCATCGTCGTTGCCGGCGGGAATATCGAGATAGCTGAACGCCACGCGCACGGGCGTGCCGTGGATGGTGTCGTTGCGAAACAGCACCATGCCGCTGCGGTATTTGTCGGGGTCCTGCGGCGGCGGCAAGTCGCGGTCGCCGTCGAGGTATTCGCCGCGCGGACCCACCACCAGGTAATACAGGGTGTCGACGTCGTCGCCGCGCAGGAAGTCGCGGCCCTTGTTATTGCTGTTCTTGTCCGGCACACGGCGCAGCAGCGCGCCGTCGGCCTGCTTGACCTGTTGCGTCAGCACGGTGACGCTGTCTTCCAGCGCATGGTCGAACGGCTGATTGGCGATGCCCTTGGCCACCAGATAGGTGATGGCGATGCTCATCGGCCACAGCAGCAGCAAGGGCGCCAGCATCCAGTCGAGGATTTCGCCGAACAACGAATGCTCGATGGTGTCGTCCTGCTCCGTCGTGGGCGGCTCGAACCAGTCGTCGTCGTCCGGCTCGTCCGCTGGCGCCTCGCGCGCCTTCACTTGCTGGCGGACCCGCTGGCCGGGGCTGCCGACTCGCCCGCTTCGGCGTTCAGGCGCGCCGCTTCCGAGTATTTTTCCAGGCAATAGCCGAGGCCGCGCACGGTGGCGATGCGCACGCCGCCCACCTCGATCTTCTTGCGCAGGCGGTGCACATACACTTCGATGGCGTTGTTCGACACTTCCTCGCCCCATTCGCACAGGTGGTCGACCAGCTGCTCTTTCGAGACGAGGCGGCCGGTGCGGCCCAGCAGGATTTCCAGCAAGCCCAGTTCGCGCGCCGACAGGTCGAGCATCTGGTCGTTGATGTAGGCGCTGCGCCCCACCTGGTCGTAGCTGAGGGGACCGTGCTTGATGATGGTGGCGCCGCCGCCGGCGCCGCGGCGCGTCAGGGCGCGCACTCTTGCCTCCAGTTCCGACAGGGCGAACGGCTTGGCCATATAATCATCGGCACCGAGGTCGAGGCCATTCACGCGTTGTTCGATGGAATCGGCGGCCGTCAGGATCAGCACGGGCAGCAGCGAGGCGCGCGCGCGCAGGCGGCGCAGCACTTCCAGGCCGGACATCTTCGGCAGGCCCAGGTCGAGGATCAGCAAGTCGAATTCCTGGGTGGACAGGGCCGTATCGGCTTCCTGCCCATTTTTGACACAGTCGATGGCATAGCCCGACTGGCGCAGCGAACGGGTCAGGCCATCGGCCAGTACGCTGTCATCTTCGGCAAGTAAAATACGCATGGTGAGACTTCCTCGGCTTGCGGCATAGAAGCTTGTATTGTGTTTCATTTCCCGCAAGGTGGCGAGTTTTTGTGAAAAACCAGGCTTGTATTGATCTGTTTCAAAACAAATCCACGTTCCGCTTGCATTGATCACTGTTTTTTTATACAGTACTGTCTGTGTAAAGAATTTAACCCACTGGCGCTATCGCAGGCTGCACGGTTCACGTAGATGCGTCACGTGAATCCGCAACTGTAGAACGGCTGAAAGAACATATGGACGATAAAAAAGCTGTAGTACCCGCATCGGAAAAAGCCAAGGCGCTCGCCGCCGCACTGGCGCAGATCGAGAAGCAGTTTGGCAAAGGTTCGGTCATGCGCATGGATGCCAGCGCACCGATCGAAGAAGTGCAAGTCGTGTCGACCGGTTCGCTCGGCCTCGATATCGCGCTGGGCGTGGGCGGCTTGCCGCGCGGCCGCGTGGTGGAAATCTACGGTCCGGAATCGTCGGGTAAAACCACGCTGACCCTGCAAACCATCGCCGAAATGCAAAAACTGGGCGGCACTTGCGCCTTTATCGATGCCGAGCACGCGCTCGACGTCGGTTACGCGCAAAAGCTGGGCGTGAACCTGCATGAATTGCTGATCTCGCAACCTGACACGGGCGAGCAGGCACTGGAAATCTGCGACGCCCTCGTGCGTTCGGGCAGCGTCGACCTCGTCGTCATCGACTCCGTGGCCGCACTGACGCCACGCGCCGAGATCGAAGGCGACATGGGCGATTCCCTGCCAGGTTTGCAAGCGCGCCTGATGTCGCAAGCGCTGCGCAAGCTGACCGGCTCCATCAACCGCACGAATACCCTGGTTATCTTCATCAACCAGATCCGCATGAAGATCGGCGTGATGTTCGGCAGCCCGGAAACGACCACGGGCGGCAATGCGCTGAAATTCTACGCCTCCGTGCGCCTGGACATCCGCCGCACCGGCTCGATCAAGTCCGGCGATGAAGTGATCGGCAACGAAACCAAGGTCAAGGTCGTCAAGAACAAGATCGCGCCGCCGTTCAAGGAAGCGCACTTCGACATTCTGTACGGCGCCGGCACCTCGCGCGAAGGCGAAATCCTGGACCTGGGTTCGGATGCCAAGATCGTGGAAAAATCCGGTTCGTGGTACAGCTACAACGGCGAACGCATCGGCCAGGGCAAGGACAACGCCCGTGCCTTCCTGCAAGAGCGTCCGGCGCTGGCCCGCGAAATCGAAAACAAGGTCCGCGCTTCGCTGGGCGTGCGCGAACTGCCGCCGCTGGCCGCTGAAAAGCCGGAAAAAGCGGATAAGGCCGCCGACAAGGCTGCCAAGGCTGCGGAAACCAAGGCAGAGTAGGTCGGATTAGCGCGGCAAAGCCGCGCGTAATCCGACAACACCACAGACATCAACAATGTTGTCGGATCAGACGTCAACAATGTTGTCGGATTACGGCCCAAGGGGCCTAATCCGACCTACGCATGGCTTGTTGCAAGGTGTGACCATGATCGCCGTCCCGCGCTGTTGCGCCGGGCGGCGATTGTGTTTGGGTGATGTGATTGTGGAATGAAAGACAAGGTGGGTGTATGGCCGCAGTACAACTAAGCCTGAAGGGCAGGGCGCTACGCTTTCTGTCGATGCGCGAACACAGCCGCATGGAATTGCGGCGCAAGCTGCAGCGCCATGCGCAGGAAGGCGACGACGTGGAAGCCTTGCTCGACAGCCTGGAACAAGCCAACTGGCTGTCGCAGGAGCGCTTTTCCGAGTCGCTGATCCACCGCCGCTCGGCCCGTTTCGGCAACAGCCGCATCATGGCGGAACTGCAAAGCCATGGCATCGGGGGCGAAGCGTTGCAGGAACTCAAGGCGGGCCTGGCCGAAGGGGAAGTGGCGCGCGCCTGCGAGGTGTGGCGCCGCAAGTTTGGTCAGGTGGCGCAGGATGCCGAGCAGCGCAACAAGCAGATGCGTTTTTTGATGCAGCGCGGTTTTTCGCAGCGCGCCGTGCAGGTGGCCTTGAAGGGGCTGGATCCCGACGAGGAATAGCTCATCCAGGGCTGCCCGGCCGCCACGCCGTGACGCCAAGAACTGCGCTTTCAAACATCGTCTGATTCCAGTATGGTCACGCTGCGCGATCGGGTATGCTGGCGCTCGAACGCTGTGCGATGCGCGCAGCACCACTGATCGTGACAGGATGCAAGATGAGCAACTGGAATGCCGGCTATGTGGCCGAAATCGCCTATACCTATGGCTATTACGAAGAATTGAACCCTCTGCGCCTGCGCCTGCCCTTGCTGGCCGCCGGCCTGGCCTTGCCGGCCAGCGGCACGGCTTGCGAGCTGGGCTTTGGCCAGGGCATCAGCGCCAACATCCATGCGGCGGCGTCCGCCACGCGCTGGCATGGCAATGATTTCAATCCGTCCCAGGCCGCCTTTGCGCAGGAGCTGGCCAACGTGGCCGACGCTGGCGCGCAGTTCACGGATGAATCGTTCGCGCAGTTTTGTTGCCGCGACGACTTGCCCGATTTTGACTTTATCTGCCTGCACGGGATCTGGAGCTGGGTTTCGGCGGAAAATCGCGCGCTCATCGTCGACTTCCTGCGGCGCAAGCTGAAGGTGGGCGGTGTCGTCTTCATCAGCTACAACACGCAGCCAGGCTGGGCCGCAATGATGCCGATGCGCGACTTGCTGGCCGAACATAGCCGCGTCATGAGCGCCCCGGGCCAGGGCGTGCTGGCCAGAGTCGCTGGCGCCATCGATTTCGTCGACAGGATGATCGCCACGCAACCGCGCTACCTGGACGCCAACCCGCAACTGGCGGACCGCTTCGAAAAACTCAAGGCGATGGATGGACATTATCTTGCCCATGAGTATTTCAATGCCGATTGGCAGCCTATGGCCTTTTCCAGCGTCGCGGCCATGCTGG
Organism: Janthinobacterium sp. GW823-FHT01H08; assembly: GCF_058797855.1. NCBI lineage: Bacteria > Pseudomonadati > Pseudomonadota > Betaproteobacteria > Burkholderiales > Oxalobacteraceae > Janthinobacterium > Janthinobacterium sp. GW823-FHT01H08. The sequence goes on along the minus strand of NZ_CM179504.1, from coordinate 5,806,113 downwards.
GCGAGGCCAAGCTCGAGTTCGCCGCGTCCGCCAACTATACCGCTCTGGTTGACATGCTGAACCTGACGGCTGAGCACCAGCAGTTCCTGGCCGAGATACCCGATCCTATTTTTCGCGAGACGACGCGCTCCTTCCTCGTCAACGAGCAATTCCGCAGGGATTACTGGGTCAAGGGCGCACGCAGGCTGACGCCGTTCGCCCAGGCCAGTGCCTTGCGGGCCGTGCGCGTGATGCTGGCCGTGCCCCGCGACGAAGTGGTGTTGAGCGTGCATGGCGTGCTGGGCGACGCCGATATGGACGAGCGCGTCTATGCGCCCGTGCTGGACGCCATGGCTGACCATCGCGTGTACACGATAGGCGAACTGGAGCAGCAACTGGCTGGCAGCGAAGCCAGTCTGGCGGCCTTGCTGCAGATCATGCTGGTACTGGCCAGCAAGGGCAGCGTGTCTGCCGTCCAGGACGAGGCCGGCATCGCCGCTGCGCGGCCGCAGACGGCACGCCTGAATGCACACTTGCTGGAGCAGGCGCTGGCAAGAACCGATTTGCACATCCTCGCCAGCCCCCTGACGGGCGGCGGCGTGGTTGTATCGCATTTACAACAGCTCTTCCTGTGGGCGAAACTGCAAGGTTGTCCAACGCCGCAAGACTGGGTGCGCACGACGTGGCCCGTGCTGCTGCGCCTGAAGCAGCTGATGACGAAGGATGGGCAGCCCTTGTTGACGGAAGAGGAAAACCTGGCCGAATTGTTGGCGCAGGCACAGTATTTTTCCGCGCGCATCTTGCCTGTTTTACGCGCACTGGGTGTGACTGACTGAGGTACGGTGCCGGCCAGCCTGCCGGTGCCGGCAAGCCTGCTGCCAAGTTATTTGAATTGCGAATGATCGTCATTGATTTTGCGATTTTCGTTAATGATTTGCGGCGGGCGGCACAAGCAATAAAAAATTATGTTGCGGCGCAACTAGCGCCCTGTGTGCTACACTTTTAGGGTTTTTGCGGCGCCGCAGGTGCGGTTGCTGTTCGTAGAAGCTGCGAACAGAGTGCTTTAGGCACATGGCTGCTTACTAATTATGGCCGCGCAAGCGGCATCGGTCTTATGCCCCTGTCAACTCCCGTATCCCGGCGCGCCCTACGGCACTCCCGCGTTATCGACGTCCAAGCGTATATGCGCGACGACGGCCTGTGGGATATTGACGCCCATATCACCGATATCAAAAGCTATGACGCGACCCTGGCCTCCGGCCCCCGTCCCGCCGGCGCCCCTCTGCATGACCTCCATTTACGCATTACCGTCGATCGCGCACTGACCATTGTCGAGGCCGAAGCTGCCTCCGATGCCGTGCCCTATCCCGGTTTTTGCGATACCATCGGCCCCGCTTACAGGGCGCTGATCGGATTGAATTTATTGAAGAATTTCCGCCGCGACTTGAAACAGCGCCTGGCGGGAATCGCCGGCTGTACCCATTTGACCGAACTGGCGCAAGTCTTGCCGACTGCGACGGTTCAGGCATTTGCCGGCGATGTCTGGTCGACCCGTGACGGTGCGAATGCTGACTTATCGCATGAAAAGCCGTTTCAACTCGACAAATGCCACGCCCTGCGCACCGATGGCGGGGCGGTTGCACAGTATTACCCGCGCTGGGTAGCCAAAGCGTGACCCCGGCGCTGTATTTCCTGTTTTTTTGCACCACTAACCGTATTTTTACACATCAGTATCAGAAGGGAAGCCAGCATGAAAATCCATGAGTATCAAGCCAAAGAAATCCTCCGGCAGCACGGAGTGACGGTACCACGCGGTATTCCGTGCATGTCCGTCGAAGAAGCCGTCAAGGCTGCGGAAACCCTGGGCGGCCCGGTATGGGTTGTCAAGGCGCAGATCCACGCAGGTGGCCGCGGCAAGGGCGGCGGCGTGAAAGTGGCAAAATCGATGGAACAGGTCAAGGAATACGCTGACCAGATCATGGGCATGCAGCTGATCACGCACCAGACCAGCGCCGAAGGCCAGAAAGTCAACCGCCTGCTGGTGGAAGAAGGCGCCGACATCAAGCAAGAACTGTACGTTTCGCTGGTCACCGACCGCGTTACCCAGAAAATCGTCCTGATGGCATCGTCCGAAGGCGGCATGGACATCGAAGAAGTGGCCGAGAGCCACCCTGAGAAGATCCACCACGTCACCATCGATCCGGGCGTTGGCCTGACCGATGCCCAGGCAGACGACATCGCCGCCAAAATCGGCGTGCCTGCCGGTTCCATCGCCGACGCGCGCGCCAACCTGCAAGGCCTGTACAAAGCCTACTGGGAAACCGACTGCTCGCTGGCCGAGATCAACCCGCTGATCGTTACCGGCAGCGGCAAGGTCATCGCCCTGGACGCCAAGTTCAACTTTGACCCGAACGCCCTGTTCCGTCATCCGGAAATCGTCGCCCTGCGCGACCTGGACGAAGAAGATCCAGCGGAAATCGAAGCGTCGAAATTCGACCTGGCTTACATTTCGCTCGACGGCAACATCGGTTGCCTGGTGAACGGCGCCGGCCTGGCCATGGCCACCATGGACACGATTAAACTGTTCGGCGGCGAGCCAGCCAACTTCCTGGACGTCGGCGGCGGCGCCACGGCAGAAAAAGTGACCGAAGCGTTCAAGATCATGCTGAAAAACCCAGGCCTGAAAGCCATCCTGGTGAACATTTTCGGCGGCATCATGCGTTGCGACGTGATCGCTGAAGGCGTCATCGCCGCAGTGAAAGCTGTCTCGCTGAACGTACCGCTGGTCGTGCGCATGAAGGGCACCAACGAAGACCTGGGCAAAAAGATGCTGGCCGATTCCGGTCTGCCTATCATCGCAGCCGACACCATGGAAGATGCAGCCAAGAGCGTCGTTGCCGCTGCTGCCGGTCAAGCTTAATTAAGGAATCAACATGTCCATTCTGATCAATAAAGATACCAAAGTCGTTACCCAAGGGATCACCGGCAAGACCGGCCAGTTCCACACCCGCGGATGCCGCGACTACGCGAACGGCAAAGCTGCCTTCGTGGCAGGCGTGAACCCGAAGAAAGCCGGCGAAGATTTCGAAGGCATTCCTATTTTCGCTAACGTTACCGAAGCGAAAAAAGAAACCGGCGCCAACGTTTCCGTGATCTACGTGCCGCCAGCAGGCGCGGCAGCGGCGATCTGGGAAGCTGTCGAAGCTGAAATGGATCTGGCCATTTGCATCACCGAAGGCATTCCTGTCCGCGACATGATGGCCCTGAAAGACCGCATGGCTAAAGCCAACAGCAAAACCTTGCTGCTGGGCCCTAACTGCCCAGGCCTGATCACGCCAGACGAAATCAAGATCGGCATCATGCCAGGTCACATCCACAAGAAGGGCCGTATCGGCGTCGTTTCCCGTTCGGGCACCCTGACCTATGAAGCAGTGGGTCAGCTGACCGCACTGGGCCTGGGCCAATCGTCGGCAGTCGGCATCGGCGGCGACCCGATCAACGGTCTGAAGCACATCGACATCATGAAGATGTTCAATGATGATCCAGATACCGACGCGGTCATCATGATCGGCGAAATCGGCGGTCCGGACGAAGCCAACGCGGCTTATTGGATCAAAGACAACATGAAAAAACCTGTCGTCGGCTTCATCGCTGGCGTAACGGCTCCTCCAGGCAAGCGCATGGGCCACGCCGGCGCGCTGATCTCGGGCGGTGCCGATACGGCGCAAGCCAAGCTGGAAATCATGGAAGCTTGCGGCATCACCGTGACCAAAAACCCGTCGGAAATGGCGCGTCTGCTGAAAGCCATGCTGTAATTTCAGCCTGATTCATGCAGTATAAAAAAGGAGCTTCGGCTCCTTTTTTTTGTCCGCAAGACAGGCCGATTCCCGCCCTGGGGCGACGGCGCTGGTCCGAATCCGCCCAAATGCGTCGCTTTTCTTTCCATGCCTGCCAACGCCGCCCCGGGGCGCCGCTGGCATGGCGCTTGCACCATGCACGGCGTGACCAACTGCACTCCGGGAGGATGCGATGCGCGCGCAAAGCGGATTTACCCTGATAGAACTGATGATCGTTGTGGCCATCGCCAGCATCCTGGCGGCCGTGGCCATTCCCCAGTACGGCGACTATACGATGCGGGCCAAGGTCAGCAACGTGCTGGCCGCTGCCGCGCCCCTGAAGACGGCCGTGGCCCTGTGCGTGCAGGAAAATGGCGGCGAGGCGGCCGCCTGCAGCACCCCCACCGAGGCCGTGCCCAGCGCCATCCCCGTGTTCAGCCCGACGCGCGAAGTGGCAGGCGCCAAGGTCGACAAGGGCAATATCGAGCTGACCCTGGCGGGCGACCTGGGCAGCGGCTTGGGCGGTCAGAAGGTGAACATGGAGTTGCAGCTCGGCACCAGCAGCCTGAGCTGGTTTAACAGCACCACCGTGACGAATGCGGCAGCCAAGGAAGCGATTACCCGCACGAATATTCCCAAGGTGGTGGCGACGCAGTAAGCGACACCTGCCGCGCCCGTGTCAGACGATTTTTTGCCGGTCCGCGATCAGCGCTTCATAGGTGAGGTTTTGCAGCAGGGTGTAGTGGGTCGGTTCCAGGTCGATGAATTGCACGCCATACGTATAGATTTCGGCCACTCCGGCGGCGTGGCCATTGGACGGCTTGCCCACGCTGACGTTCTGGATGCGGGCGCGCGTGTTGACGCGCATCTGATGCTTGTTCGGCTGCACCAGCAGGGTAAAGCTCAGTGCGACGCCTTCTTCATCGGGCGTGAGCATGCTGGGTGCCTCGATCAGCGCGCCCGACACGCTGAGGTTGACGATGAACACGGGCACGGCCGCCACGTCGCGGTAGCTCAGCTGCGCGGGAATCTCCACCTTGACGCGCATGGCCGTGCGCAGGCTGGTGCCCTGGATGGCGTCGGGAAAGCTCAGGTGCACATAGTTGAGCGGACGGCCGAAGAGGCGCAGCACGCTGCACGCAAACGAACAGACGGTGACGCCGGAAAACACGCGGATGGTCAGCTTGTCGCCTTCGTTGAGCACGATGGAGGCGCCGTTTTCCATGGGAATCTTGACGATCAGGTACTCGTCTTTCACATAGCCGATCACGGTCGAGAAATGCTGAATCGGTTTGATGGTGCGGTGCGTGATGAACTGGATGCGTCCCCCCACTTGCAGATTCATGGCCTCGAATTCGAAGTCCTGGAGCTTGCTTTCCGCGGCGGGCGTGTTGCTTGTCATGCGATGCTCATCTGTATATGGTCGACTCGCAGTATGCATGATTTCTTGATGAAAAAGCATTCCTATCAATGAAATTCACTTTCGCATCGAAAAATACCATGGGCATGTGCCGGTGCGCTGTGCAGGCTTTACAATTGCGTCAATATTGACGAATGTAAATCTTATGCCACGCAGCTACTTCTGGACCATGTTGTTCCTGATCCTGCATCAAATCGACGCTGCCTACTGGAAAGAGTGGGAGATGTTTCATGTGCCGGGCGGCGTGCAGGGGTTTCTCGTGTTTAACCTGGCGGCGATTGCCGTGGTGCTGGCCGGTTACCGGCACGTGCTGCTGGCCACCCCGCGAGCGCCCCTGTATGCTTGTGTCTGCGCCGCGCTGGGTGTGGGGACATGCCTGATCCATGCCGGCTTTGCGCTGGCAGGACTGGAACAATTCCACTTGCCCCTGTCCATGGCCATCATCGCGTTGTGCCTGGGCTGCGCCGTCTGGCTGCTGTGCGACTTGCGCCGCATCCGGGGCCGGCTGGCGCGCCAGGCGGCATAGTTACACTTCCGCGTGCCAATCGCCCGACTTGCCGCCATGCTTCTCCAGCACGCGCACATTCGTCATGACCATGCCCCGGTCGACGGCCTTGCACATGTCGTAGATTGTCAACAAGCCGATCTGCACGGAAGTGAGCGCTTCCATTTCCACGCCCGTCTTGCCCGTGGTGTCGACCTGGGCGCGGCAATGCACGCTGTTGGCCGCTTCATCCACGTCGAAATCGACGGTGACGCGCGTGAGGGCCAGCGGGTGGCACAGGGGAATCAGGTCGCTGGTGCGCTTGGCGCCCATGATGGCGGCGATGCGGGCGATGCCCAGCACGTCGCCTTTCTTGGCGTTGCCGGAAATGATCAAGGCCAGGGTGGCCGGCTGCATGCGGATGGTGCCGGCGGCCACGGCGCTGCGGCGCGTGTCTTCCTTGCTGCCCACGTCAACCATATGGGCTTGGCCCGTGGCGTCGAAATGGGTCAGTTCCCCGGCGGGGGCTTGCTTGTCTGCTGTTGTCATGGCGTCAAAATAGGTGAGGAACGGGGGCGCGGCAGGCCGGATCACGGCCCCATGCCACTGGCATGGCGCGTGGGAATGGGCGCCGCTAACAAGGTATGATAGCACCCGTGAATTCAAAAACTCCCCTTCCGATCCTCGTTGAAAACGCCGCTGCGGCATGGCTGCGCCGCTTGCGGCGCGCATCCGTCCTGGCTGCATTGTCGCTGGCGGCGCCCTGTGCGCTGGCGCAAACCTATACGTCCGCGCCAGCGGCGCCATCTGCCGGCGCGGCGGCCAAGCCGGGAAGCGGCTGGACGCCCCTGGCCGTGCCGCCGGCGCCGAACCTGCCGAACCTGGGCGATACCTCGCGCGAAGACCTGTCGCCGGCGATGGAGCGCAAGATCGGCGAGGAAATCATGCGCGGCATCCGCGGCGACCGCGACTATCTCGATGACGCGCCCTTGCTCGAATACCTGAATACCTTCGGCAACGCCCTCGTGGCGGCGCGCCCCAGCGTGCGCGGCGAAACGAATTACGACTACCTCTTCTTTGCCGTGCGCGATCCCCAATTGAACGCGTTTGCCTTGCCGGGCGGTTTCATCGGCGTGCACTCGGCGCTGGTGCTGGCGGCGCAAACGGAGGCGGAACTGGCATCCGTGCTGTCGCACGAGATCGGCCACGTGGCGCAGCGCCATATCGCGCGCATGCTGGGCCAGCAGCGCCAGGATGCCCTGATGCCGCTGGCCGCCATGCTGCTGGCGGCGCTCGCGTCGCGTGCGGGCGGCGACGTGGCCATGGGCGTGTTTGCCGCCGGCCAGGGCCTGGCCATCCAGCGCCAGCTCAATTTCGGCCGCGACGCCGAACGCGAGGCGGACCGCATCGGTTTCCAGATCATGGGCGAAGCCGGTTTCGACACCACCGGCATGGTGGCCTTCTTCGGCCGCATGCAGGCGGCCAGCCGTTCGTACAGTGACCTGATGCCCGCCTATCTGCAGACCCACCCGCTGACGACGGAACGCATCGCCGACATCCAGGCGCGCATCCGCGAGCAGCCGTACAAGCAGCGTGCGGACAGCCTGAGTTTCCACCTGGCCCGCGCGCGCGCCCGCGTGCTGCAGGATGAAAGCGTGCAAGGCTTGCTGAACGCCAAGGCCGTCTTCAAGACGCAGCTGGAACAGCAAAGCCGCTTCCAGGTGACGGCCGCCCATTACGGCTTGTCCTTTGTCGCCGTCAAGCAGGGCAAGCCGGCGGAGGCGCAAAAGGAACTCGATGCGGCCAATGCCGCCCTGCACCAGCCGGCCGGGCCGAATGTGCTGACGTCGGGCGGCACGCAGGGCCCCAATTCGCTGCTGGCGGCGATGGGGCTGGAAGTGCTGTTGATGCCGGCGCAAAAGAAGGAAGTGGCGCAACAGGCTTTGAAGGCGGCCGATGCGGCGCGCCAGCAGTTTCCCCTCTCGCGCGGCATTGCCCACCAATATGCGGAAGCGCTGATGGCTGCCGGCAAGCTGGAGCAAGCCACCTTGTACCTGCGTGAGCAGGTGCAGCTCTACAAGGAAGAGCCGGAACTGTACGATTTACTGGCGAAAGCCTATGCGGATCAGGGCAAGATGACCTTGCAGCATATGGCGCTGGCCGAATCCTACGTGCTGCAGGGCGCCACCATGGCCGCGCTGGACCAGCTGACGATCGCCCGCAAATCGACGGACGCGACCTTTTATGACCAGGCCGTGATCGATGCGCGCGAGCGCGAATTGCAGGAAAAGCGCCGCGAGCAGATCAAGGACCAGAAGGGCTGACTCCTATTCGGCTTGCGGCATCGGCTGGAAGTCGAAGGTTTGCGGCACGGCGTCGTAGCGCAGCGGCTGCACGGCGATCTCCTTGCCGTTATGCAATAGGGTCAGCTTGCCCCGGCGCTCTTCCAGCCACGCCAGCAAGGCCTCGTCGCTGGCCACCTGACCATCGACGTGCAGGGCGTCCAGCACTTGCGCCATGTCGCGGTCATCGACCTGCGCCACGACCTCGCCCTGGCGCAAGATCAAGACGCCGTTGTCGCACCAATACACCTGCTCGATCTGTTCCAGCGGCGCGCCCGTCTGCAAGACAAAACCGTGCTGCGGGTCGCTGCGGGCGATGTAGGGCGTCGCTTCCAGATTTACATACACGCGCTGCGGGCCGTTCTGGAAGAACCAGCAGCCTCGTTCGTCATGGCCGTAATTGCGGTTGATAAATCCCAGTAGGGCTTCGTGGGCGATCTTGTCGCCAGGCAGTTGTCGCTGTTGCGCATGCTGGTCGCGCATGCGCCAGTGGCCGCGCGCGTCCAGGCCCAGCCAGCCGTAGCAGTGCGGTACGTTCGGCCATTTGGCCAGGGCCTGTTTGACGAGTTCATCCATGTGTAGCGTTTTCCGTGTGCGTTTGCGAACTGCCAGCGTGACAGGTTTGCGGGGCCGGCGGCGCCATGTTGCCGCCCTCAAAAAAATGGAGCAGGCGCTGTGGCAGCCAGCGTGTGCTGCCCGGCAACTTGCCTGCCGCAAAGCCGACGTGGCCGCCGTGGCGCGGATACTCGAGCGTGACCGTCGGCGCGGCGCTGCGCGGCAGGAAGCGCCCGGGCAGGAAGGGATCATTCTGCGCATTCAGCACCAGGGTCGGCACGGTGATGTCCTGCAAGACGTGCTTGGCGCTGGCGCGGTGCCAGTAATCGTCGGCGTCGCGGTAGCCGTGCAGGGGCGCCGTGACGACATTGTCGAAGGCGTGCAAGTCGCGCGCGGCCAGCATGGCGTCGCGCGCGAACAGGCCGGGAAACTGTTCCAGCTTGGCCAGGCATTTCGGTTTGAGCGTGTTCAGGAACATGCGCGTGTAGAGCCGGTTCGCGCCCGAAGACAAGGCCTTGCCCCCTTGCGCCAGGTCCAGCGGGGCCGACACGGCCGCCGCCGCATCGATGAAATCGGCCTGGTGCTGCGACTGGCCCAGCCAGCACAGCAGGGCGTTGCCGCCCAGCGAGACGCCGGCCGCATAAAATTTCCCCGTGGCGCGCGGGCGCAGGCGCTGCACGATCCAGTCCACTTCCTGCGCATCGCCCGAATGGTAGAAGCGGGGCGCCAGGTTCGCTTCGCCCGAGCAGCCGCGAAAGTGCGGCACGGCGCCCGACCAGCCGCGCGCGGCCACCTCGGCCATCAGGGCGCGCGCGTAATGGCTGTTCGACGAGCCTTCCAGGCCGTGGAACAGCAGCACGAAGGGCTGGCCCGGCTGGCCGTCGACCAGGTCGACGTCGACGAAGTCGCCATCGGGCGCTTGCCAGCGTTCGCGGCGGAAGGCCACGGCCGGCTTGGCGAGGCACACGGCAGGATAAATCGTCTGCGCGTGGCCGCCAGGCAGCCAGAGCGGGGCGGTATAGGGGGCGTTGTCAATAAGCGGCAAAGACATCAGTGCAGTATCTGCGTTCCCGTGGCGTCGGCCGGCGCGCCGCCCGGGGCGATGGACGCGTGGTGCAGCACGATGCGCCAGCCGCGCGGCGTTTTCACATACACATTCGTGGCCAGCAGATGCGCCGGTGCGCCGTCTTCATTGGTGACGCCTTCGATGACCGTGTGCACCGAACTCATCAGATTGTGCGTTTCATGCAGCTGCGCGGGCACGATGTGCAGGCCGCCGCCGGCCAGGATGGTTTCCCACGAGGCGCGGATGGCGGCATGGCCGATCAGGCGCGCGCCGCCCGGGTGGATGCAGACGATTTCTTCATCGTCGGCCCATAGCGCCATCAGCGCTTCGAGGTCGGCGCGGTGCAAGGCATCGTAGAACGCCGCTTCGACTTCCGCGGCGCTGCCATTGAGTTCTTTCAGACGTTTCATGACGACTCCGGGCTGAACGGTATAACTTGATGCACATAAAAACGGCGCGCTGGGGGCGCGCCGCTGGGCAGTTTAATGATGGCCGGCGCTGGCGCCTTCCTTCAGGGTGTAGGCCGTGCCGCAGTACGGGCACTTGGCGATGCCGTCTTTGTTGAATTCCAGAAACACGCGCGGATGCGATGACCACAGCGGCATGGCCGGGTTAGGGCAGTGGGCTGGCAAGTCTTTACCGTCGAGTTCGACCGCTGGCTGGGTGGTTTTTGTCATCTTGTCATGCTCCGTGAGGCTGTATGGATGGAAGTCGGCTGCTGCCAAAAGTACGATTTTAACGGATTCAGGCAGACAGCAAAAATCATGGCTAAAATGGCGGCTTGATCATCTTCGGCTGCGGCGCGGGTTTTCGCGGAAATATGGCGGCTGCAGCGCCACACTGACTGGATTTGCCTTGCCGGTATCACCGTTGCCGCCCTTGTCGTCTTACACCATTGTTGTGCAGTTACCACACTCAGCCTGCCGGGGGCTCGCATGAACACCCGCGTGAACGCCGTCCCGGCCAGCAGCGATGATGCCTTGCTGAAAGATGCCTGGCGTGCCGGCCTGAACCTGGGGGCGCCCACCCTGCTGGGCATTGCCGCCTGGGGCATGGTGGTGGGCGTGGCCATGGTGAAAAGCGGCTTGACCGTGGCGCAGGCGGGCGCCATGACCCTGTTTGTCTTTGCCGGCTCGGCCCAGCTTGCATCCTTGCCCCTGCTGGCCGCGCAAGCGCCCGTGTGGGTGATCTTCGCCACGGCCCTCGTCGTCAATTTGCGTTTTGTGATCTTTTCCGTGCTGCTGGCCCCGCATTTCGCCCATCTGCCGTGGCGCCAGCGCTTCGCGCTCGGCTATGTGGCCGGCGACATCACGGTGGGCCTGTTCCTGCAGCGCTATCCGCACGAAACGCCGGACCCGGCCAAGCTGCCTTTCCTGAAAGGCTTGATCTACCCCAACTGGCTGGCCTGGCAAATCGGTTCCTTCATCGGCATCGTGCTGGGCGCCGTCGTGCCGGCCGAATGGGGGCTGGGTTTTGCGGGCACGCTGGCGATCCTGTGCGTGACGGTGCCGCTCATCCTCAGTCGCGCCGCCTTGTGCGGCGTGCTGGTGGCGGGCACGGTCGCCGTGCTGGCGTTCAGCCTGCCGTATAAGCTGGGCTTGCTTGTGGCCGTCGTGGTGGGCATGGTCAGCGCCATGGCCGTGGAAGAATTGACAGAAAAATGGACAAAACGCCATGTTTGACGGCATAGCCTTGGGCAGAGCAGACGTGTGGATCGCCATCGCCGTGCTGGTGGTGGCGACTGCCGCCACGCGCAGCACCTTCTGGCTGATCGGCCACCACATCACCATTCCGCGCCGCGTGGGCGAGATGCTGCGCTATGCGCCGGCCTGCGCGCTGGCGGCCATCATCGCGCCCGACATGCTGATGGAAGGGCCGCAAGTGCACTTTGACTTGTCGAATCTGAAACTCTTGTCGGGTATTGCCGCCACGCTCTTTTTCGTGATTCGCCGCAATATGCTGCAAACCATCGTGTTCGGCATGCTGGTTTTCACGGGCTTGCGACTGTTGCATGTTTTTCAGTAAAGCAGGACAAATCGGCGATTTGGTCTGGTCATTGCGGTAAAATAGCGCACTTCCTTCCACTCGTCATCTGGATCGCCATGTCAGCTGTTCTCAACTTCATCCGTCTGCAAGATTTGATCGCCCAAAATGCACTGCAAGGCAAGCGCGTATTCATCCGCGCCGACCTGAACGTCCCGCAAGATGACAGTGGCAAGATCACCGAAGATACGCGCATCCGCGCTTCGGTGCCGGCCATCCGTGCCGCCCTCGACGCTGGCGCCGCCGTCATGGTGACGTCGCACTTGGGCCGTCCCACGGAAGGCGAGTTCAAGCCGGCCGACAGCCTGGCGCCCGTGGCCGCCCGCCTGTCCGAGCTGCTGGGCCAGGAAGTTGCATTGAAACAAAACTGGGTCGACGGCGCCGGCCTGGAATCCCTGGCTGCCGGCCAGGTCGTCCTGCTGGAAAACGTGCGCGTCAACAAGGGCGAAAAGAAAAACAGCGATGAGCTGGCGCAAAAAATGGCCAAATTGTGCGATATCTACGTCAATGACGCGTTCGGCACGGCCCACCGCGCCGAAGCGTCCACGCACGGCATCGCCAAGTTCGCGCCCGTCGCCTGCGCCGGTCCGCTGCTGGCCGCCGAACTCGATGCGCTGGGCAAAGCGCTGCACGCGCCAGCCCGCCCGCTGCTGGCCATCGTTGCCGGTTCGAAAGTATCGAGCAAGCTGACCATTTTGAAAGCCCTGTCCGACAAGGTCGATAATCTGATCGTCGGCGGCGGCATCGCCAATACCTTCATGAAAGCCGTTGGCTTGAACGTCGGCAAGTCGCTGGTGGAAGCGGAACTCGTCGACGAAGCGAAAGCCATCATCGACATCATGGCCAAACGGGGCGCGCAAGTGCCGATTCCCGTCGACGTCGTGTGCGCCAAGGAGTTTTCGCCGACAGCCGCCGCCACCGTCAAGGACGTGGCCGACGTGGCGGATGACGACATGATCCTCGATATCGGCCCGAAAACGGCAGCCCTGCTGGCGCAGCAGATCGCCGCCGCCGGCACCATCGTGTGGAACGGCCCCGTGGGTGTGTTCGAATTCGACCAGTTCGGCAACGGCACCAAGACCCTGGCCCTGGCGATTGCCGAGTCGAAAGCATTTTCGATCGCCGGCGGTGGCGACACCCTGGCGGCGATTGCCAAATACGATATTACGGATAAAATCAGCTATATCTCGACGGGCGGCGGCGCTTTCCTGGAGTTCCTGGAGGGCAAGACACTCCCGGCAGTGGAAATCCTGATGCAACGCGCCGGCTAAGACGGAGCGTTCAGCAGTTCAGTACCAAGCGCAGCCTGACCGCTGCGCTTTTACCTTGCCGGCGGCTGTCTCAAACCGGCCTTGCTCACCTTCGCTCGCGCACAAGGATTCCTATGCCACGTGGTACAAAAATCGTAGCAACAATCGGCCCCGCCTCCACCGACTTCGATATTCTGGTCAAAATGATACGTGCGGGCGTCGACGTGGTGCGCTTGAATTTTTCCCACGGCAAGGCGCAGGACCATATCGACCGCGCCGCGCTGGTGCGTCTGGCGGCGGCCGAGTGCGGCCGCGAAGTGGCCATCATGGCCGATATGCAAGGGCCGAAGATTCGCGTCGGCAAGTTTGAAAACACGCGCATTCAGCTCGAAGCGGGCGAGCGCTTCATCCTCGACGCCAAGTGGGGAGAAAACGGCGAGCTGGGCAACCAGGAACGGGTCGGCCTCGACTACAAGGCCTTGCCGCGCGACTTGCACAAGGGCGACGTGCTGCTGCTGAATGACGGCCTCATCGTGCTGATCGTCGAGCGCATCCACGGCAGCGAAATCCACACCACCGTCAAGATCGGCGGTGAGTTGTCGAATAACAAGGGCATCAACCGCCAGGGCGGCGGCCTGTCCGCGCCGGCCCTGACGGCCAAGGATATGGAAGATATCAAGACGGCCATGAGTTTCCAGGCCGACTATCTCGCCATTTCCTTCCCGAAATGCGCGACCGACATGGAAATGGCGCGCCAGCTGGCCAATATCGCCGGCGAACCGTACCACCACAAGCCGATGATGATCGCCAAGATCGAGCGGGCGGAAGCCATTCCCGCGCTGCAGGAAATTCTGGACGCTTCCGACGGCATCATGGTGGCGCGCGGCGATTTGGCCGTCGAGGTGGGCAACGCGGCCGTGCCGGCCTTGCAGAAGCGCATGATCAAGATGGCGCGCGCGTCGAATAAATTAGCCATCACGGCCACGCAGATGATGGAATCGATGATCGTCAACGCCGTGCCCACGCGCGCCGAAGTGTCCGACGTGGCCAATGCCGTGCTCGACGGCACGGATGCCGTCATGACGTCGGCCGAAACGGCCTCGGGCAAGTACCCGATCGAGACGGTGGAAATGATGGCCGCCATCTGCGTCGAAGCGGAGCAGTCCGAATACAACAAGCTCGATGCCGACTTCCTCAACGTCACGTTTACCCGCATCGACCAGTCGATCGCCTACGGCGCGCTGTTTACGGCCCACCACCTGCGCGTGAAAGCCATCGTGGCGCTGACGGAATCGGGTTCCACCGCCTTGTGGATGAGCCGCCACAGTATCGATACGCCGATCTATGCGCTCACGCCGAGCGTCACGACATTGCGCAAAGCCGCGCTGTACCGCAATGTTCGGGCGTATCATCTGATGCAGAACGCTCCCAGCGCGCAAGTGCTTAAGCAGGCGGAAGAGCTGCTGGTGGCGCAGGGCATCGTCAAAAAAGGTGACATGATCGTCGTCACCTGGGGCGAGCCGATGGGCCAGGTGGGCGGTACGAATGCATTAAAGATTGTGACAGTCGGCGAATTTGAATAAGGCCCAAGAATTCAGGCGCCGGCGCGGTTATTGACCACCGCGAAGCGCCGCAACGGTTTCTATTGTTATCTGGAGTATTACCATGTCTCTCGTATCCATGCGTCAACTGCTGGACCATGCCGCCGAAAACGGCTATGGCATTCCTGCTTTCAACGTCAACAACCTGGAACAAGTGCAAGCCATCATGGCTGCCGCCGATGCGCTCAACAGCCCGGTGATCATGCAGGCGTCCGCCGGCGCGCGCAAGTACGCCGGTGAAGCGTTCCTGCGCCACCTGATCGACGCCGCCGTCGAAGCGTATCCGCACATCCCCGTCGTCATGCACCAGGATCACGGCCAGTCGCCGGCCGTCTGCATGGCCGCCATCCGCTCGGGTTTTACTTCCGTGATGATGGACGGTTCGCTGGAAGCGGACGGCAAGTCGGTCGCGTCGTACGAATACAACGTGGAAGTGTCGCGTGAAGTGGTGAAATTCTCGCACGCCATCGGCGTGACGGTGGAAGCGGAACTGGGCGTGCTCGGTTCGCTGGAAACCATGAAAGGCGACAAGGAAGACGGCCACGGCGCCGACGGCACCATGACCCGCGAGCAACTGCTGACGGACGTGGCGCAAGCGGCCGACTTCGTGCAGCGCACCCAGTGCGACGCCCTGGCGATCGCCATCGGCACCTCGCACGGCGCCTACAAATTCACGCGCAAGCCGACGGGCGACATCCTGGCCATCGACCGCATCAAGGAGATCCACGCGCGCATCCCGAACACCCACCTGGTGATGCACGGTTCCTCGTCGGTGCCGCAGGAATTGCTGGCCATCATCCGCGAATTTGGCGGCGACATGAAGGAAACCTACGGCGTGCCAGTCGAAGAAATCCAGGAAGGCATCCGTCACGGCGTGCGCAAGATCAACATCGACACCGATATCCGCCTGGCGATGACGGCCGCGATCCGCAAGTACCTGTTCGAAAACCCGTCGAAATTCGACCCGCGCGACTTCCTGAAGCCAGCCCGCACCGCCGCCGAGCAAATCGTGCGCGCGCGCATGCAGGCTTTCGGCTGCGAAGGCCAGGCGTCGAAAATCAAGGTCATCACGATGGAAAAAATGGCCGAGCGCTACAAGGCCGGCGAGCTGTCGCAAATTGTGAAGTAAAATTCTGTCTGGAACGGGCCGGAAGCAATGCTCCGTGCCCGATTTTCTCGACCGGCGGGCGCCTTCCCTGCCTGCCGGTTTCGTTTCATCCAACTATTCCCCCGCTATGAACAGCCTCTATCAGACTTCCATCCACTCCCTGCCATTGCTGGGCCACGGCAAGGTCCGCGACAACTACGCCGTTGGCGACGACAAGATCCTGATCGTCACCACGGACCGCCTGTCGGCCTTCGATGTCGTCATGAACGAGCCTATCCCCGGCAAGGGCAAGGTCCTCAACCAGATGAGCGATTTCTGGTTCGAGAAGCTGGGCCATATCGTGCCGAACCACCTGACCGGCGTGGCGCCGGAGTCCGTGGTGGCGCCCGAGGAAGTGGAGCAAGTCAAGGGCCGCGCCGTCGTGGCCAAGCGCCTGAAGCCCATCATGGTCGAGGCAGTCGTGCGCGGCTACATCATTGGTTCGGGCTGGAAAGATTACCAGGACACGGGCAGCATCTGCGGCATCAAGCTGCCAGCCGGCCTGCAACAGGCGGAAAAGCTGCCGGAACCGATCTTCACCCCGGCGGCCAAGGCCGAGCTGGGCGAGCATGATGAAAACATCAGCTTTGCGGAAATGGAAGAGCGCATCGGCGCGGAACTGGCCGCCAAGATGCGCGACGTCGCCATCGCCTTGTACAAGACGGCCGCCGAATATGCGGCCACGCGCGGCATCATCATCGCCGACACCAAGTTCGAATTCGGCCTGGACGACAACGGCGTCATGCATCTGATGGATGAAGTGCTGACGGCCGACTCCTCGCGCTTCTGGCCAGCGGACTCGTATCAGCCTGGCATTTCGCCGCCGTCGTTCGACAAGCAATTCGTGCGTGACTACCTGGAAACACTGACCTGGGGCAAGACCGCACCGGCGCCGGCGCTGCCGGCCGACGTCATCGAAAAAACCCAGGCCAAGTACTTTGAAGCCATCGAACGCCTGACGGGCGAGAAGCTGAAGGCCTGAGATGAGCGAGCAGAATAAGCCGCTGGTCGGCGTCATCATGGGTTCGTCTTCGGACTGGGACGTGATGCAGAACGCGGTCGCCATCCTGAAACAGTTTGGCGTGCCGTACGAAGCGCAAGTCATTTCCGCGCACCGCATGCCCGACGAGATGTATGCGTATGCGAAAAGCGCACGCGCGCGCGGCTTGCGCGCCATCATCGCCGGCGCCGGCGGTGCGGCCCACCTGCCTGGCATGGTGGCCGCCATGACCATCGTGCCCGTGCTGGGCGTGCCCGTGCCGTCGAAGTATTTGCGCGGCGAAGATTCCATGCTGTCGATCCTGCAAATGCCCAAGGGCGTGCCCGTGGCCACCTTCGCCATCGGCGAAGCGGGCGCGGCGAATGCGGCGCTGACGGCCGTGGCGATGCTTGCCGCCAACGACGACGCCCTGGCCGAGCAGCTGGAAGCCTTCCGTGCCACGCAAACGGCCGCCGCCAAGGCCATGGTCTTGCCTGAATAATGTGCTTGAAAAATAATGAATAGTAAATCGACTTCCCCATTGCTGCCCGCGGCCAACCCACCGGCATGGCTGGGCGTGATGGGCGGCGGCCAGCTCGGCCGCATGTTTGCCCAGGCCGCCCAGAGCATGGGCTACCAAGTGGCCGTGCTGGAACCATCGGACGCCTGCCCTGCGGGGCAGGTGGCGCAGCGCCTGGTCAATGCCGGCTACAGCGATGCGGCCGGACTCGACGCCCTGGCCGCGCAGTGTCTGGCCGTCACCACGGAATTCGAGAACGTGCCGGCCGACAGCCTGTCGCGCCTGGCCGAACGCGTGTTTGTGGCGCCCAACGCCCACGGCGTGTCGGTGGCGCAAGACCGCATCGCGGAAAAACGTTTCTTTGTCGCCTGCGCCCCGAAATCGGGCGTGCTGCCGGCGCCGCATACGGTGATCGCCACGCAGCTGGACATCGACGGCATCGCCGACGACTTGCTGCCGGGCATTTTGAAAACCGTGCGCATGGGCTATGACGGCAAGGGCCAGTTCCGCGTGCGCACGCGCGACGACGTGCGCGCCGCGTTTGCGGAAATGGGCGAGGTAACTTGCCTGTTGGAAAAGATGCTGCCGCTGGCCTATGAAGTGTCCGTGCTGACGGCGCGCGGCGTGGACGGCGCATCGGTCGTGTATCCGATCGCCGAAAACGTGCACCGCGACGGCGTGCTGTTTACCACCACGGTGCCGGGCCCGAACGTGTCGGACGACTGCGCCGCCAGGGCGCAGCGGGCGGCGCAGGCCATGGTTGCCGAACTCGGCTATGTCGGCGTGCTGTGCATCGAATTTTTCGTGCTGGAAGATGGCAGCCTTGTGGTCAACGAAATGGCGCCGCGCCCGCATAACAGCGGCCACTACACGATGGATGCCTGCGTCACCAGCCAGTTCGCGCAGCAGGTGCGGGCCATGGCGCGCCTGCCGCTGGGCGAGGTGCGCCAGCATTCGCCGGCCGTGATGCTCAACCTCCTCGGCGACGCCTGGTTTGCCGACGGCAGCGATGTCGCCAGCGAGCCGGCCTGGGACCGCATCCTGGCCTTGCCGGGCGCGTGTCTGCACCTGTACGGCAAGGACGATCCGCGCCGTGGCCGCAAGATGGGTCACCTGACCTTCATCGCCGCCACCTTGCAAGAGGCGCAGCAGCGCCTGCGCGATGCGTGCCTGATCCTGGGAATCGCGCCGTGAGCGTGCCCGCACACGACCTGGCGGCGGCGGCCGCCGTGCTGGAAGCGGGCGGCCTCGTCGCTTTCCCGACGGAAACCGTGTACGGCCTGGGCGCCGATGCGGAAAACCCGGCCGCCGTGGCGCGCATCTATGAAGCCAAGGGCCGTCCCTCGGACCATCCCGTGATCGTGCACGTGGCGCCGGGCGCCGACCTGGCGCACTGGTCCGATGATATTCCAGTCGAGGCGGAACAGCTGGTGGCGGCCTTCTGGCCCGGCCCGCTGACCCTGATCGTCAAGCGCGCCGCGCATATCCCCGATGCCGTTTCCGGCGGCCAGGATACGGTGGGCTTGCGCTGCCCCTCGCATCCGGTGGCTATCGAACTGCTACGCACTTTCAAGGGCGGCAACGGCGGCCTGGCGGCGCCGTCGGCGAACAAGTTCGGCAACGTCAGCCCCACCACGGCGCAGCACGTGCGCGATGAATTCACGGCGGAGCTCGACAGCGGCTTGCTGGGCCTGGTGCTCGACGGCGGGCAGAGCGACGTGGGCATCGAGTCGACCATCGTCGACCTGTCGCGCCTGGCCACGCACGGTCCCGTGTTGTTGCGTCCCGGCCATATCAGCAGCGAGCAGATCGCCGCCGTCATTGGCCGCGCACCGGCCGTGGCCGACGCGGCCGCACCGCGTGCCTCGGGCACCCTGGAATCGCACTATGCGCCACACACGCCTGTTGCGATGCAGCACAGCGACGACGTGCGCGCCACCTTGAACCGCCTGCTCAATGACGGGCGCCGCGTGGCGCTGATCCACTACTCGGATCTGCCGCCGGCCAGCGCCAGCGTGCGCCTGGCCGCCAGCCCGGAAAACTACGCACATGCGCTGTATGCCTCGCTGCGCACGATGGACCAGGTCGGCGCCGAGCTGATCCTCGTCGAAGCGCCACCGACGGGCCCCGCGTGGCTCGGCGTCAACGACCGTTTGCGGCGTGCCGCATTCGGCTCAAGTGGTATCTTGCAGCAATTCCTGTCCGTCTGAAAAAAGCCCCGCAAGGGGCTTTTTCTTGATGCAGCGCAATAGCAATGCTTGCCACGAAACATAGTAAATCCTCCATAATTCAGCAGATCGCCCGGCCATCACAGGGCGCAGGCGGTGTTGTTATTTCGTTGATTTTTAAAGCATATTTTCTATACAAGCCTCTGGAACGATGGCATATTAGTTGGGTAACGAATAGCACGCCCGTTCGTTTAGAAACCATAAAAAAGACCGAGGAGACAAAATGCATCAAACAAAATTTGCGCTGGCCGTGCTGGCTGCGGCTGTCCTTGCAGGTTGCGGCGGCGCCAGTGGCGGTGATCAAACCTTGAAAGTCAAGTACACGGCGCAGGTGTCGTTCGGCGACAGCCTGTCCGATGTCGGTTCGTATGCCGTGGGCACAGTGCTGGCGAAAGGTGGCGGCAAGTTCACCATCAATGGCGACAATACCAAGATCAATCCTGAACTGACAGGCAAGAACTGGACCGAGCACCTGGCCGCGCAATTCGGCCTGGCCGCCCCATGCGCCGCCGAGACTGGCCTGGAAGGCAATGCGGCAAAAGGCTTGTCTGTTCCACGCGTCAAGCATCCGGGCTGCTACGGCTACGCCATGGGCGGTTCGCGCGTGACCAACCCCGTCGGTCCGAACAACAAGTTGACGGGCAGCGAGCTCGGTGCCCTGACCGTGCCCGTGGTGACGCAGATCGCGAACCACCTGGCTGCTTCCGGGGGCAAGTTCAGCGGCACGGAAGCCGTTTTCGTGATGGCGGGCGGCAATGACGTGCTGTTCCAGCTCGGCGCATTGCAGGCCGGTGCGACGGCGGCCGGCAAGACGGCGGGCGCCGATGCGGGCGCCAAGGCTTTTGCCACCAATTTAACCATGGCCCTGGCCGCCGGCGCGCCCAATCCCGCCACGGCGGCCGCCTCCATCGGCGCCGCCATCAAGACGGCCAGCGCGGCGCCTGGCGCCACCTCGGCGACCATCGTCGGTGCCGCGGTGCAAGCGGCCGTGATTGCCGGCAATACGGCGGTAGGCGCGCTGGAAGTGTATGGTCCGCTGGTCACCAAGGCGCAAGCCGATGCGACGGTCACCGGCAATGCTGCCGGCGCCAAGGCCGGCGCCGATTATGCGGCGGCCCAGGGGCCGTTGCTGATTGCCGCCATGAAACAAGCGGGTACTGAACTGGTGGCGCTGGTCAAGGATCAGATCATCGCCAAGGGCGCCAACTATGTCATCGTCAACAACTTGCCGGACGTGGCCGGTACGCCATCGGGCTTGAGCAAGGATGCCAATACCAAGACGCTCATCAATGCCATGGTCAGCGCCTTCAATGGCGAACTGAGCGGTGGCCTGAGCGGCAATGCGAAAGTCTTGCTGGTCGACGTGTTTGCCGTCAGCCATGACCAGGGCGTCAACCCTGGCCCGTATGGCTTGACCAATGTCAGCGAGACGGCGTGCGACCTGACCGCACCTGGCAATATCCTGGGTAGCTCGCTGGTGTGCAATGGCTCGAACCTGAAAGCGGGCGACGTCAGCCACTACGCGTATGCCGACGATGTGCACCCTACGCCGTTCAACAACCTGTTGCTGGCCCGTTATGTGGCCAAGGACATGGTCGTGCGGGGCTGGCTGTAAGGAATCGCCGCGCCAGCCGCGTCCCGGGGACGGGGCTGGCGCCGGCAGCGACAAGACTGGATAGCCCGGCTATCCGCACATAATGATCAGGAGACAAGATGAAAAATCGTTTGAATACCGCTGTACGCGTGCTGGCCGCCGCCGCCGCGATGGCCATGGCGACGGGCGCTTCTGCGCAAAGCGCAGGCACCTGGATGGCCAAGGTCGGCCTCAACAAAATCACGCCCCACGTCGATAGTGGCGACATTTCTGCGCCGGCACTGCCGGGCACGAAGGCCGACGTCAAGGCGGATACCAAGCCCATCCTGACCTTTGCCTACATGATCACGGACAATATTTCCGCTGAAATGATCCTGGGCGTGCCGTACAAGCATGACCTGATGGGCGATGGTGCCATCAAGGGCACGGGCAAGCTGGGGACGGCGGAAGCCTTGCCGCCGACGGCCTTCATCCAGTACCGTTTCTTCCAGCCCAATGCGATGATCCGTCCTTACGTGGGCGCGGGCTTGACGTATGCATATTTCCAGAAGGAAAAAGGCTCGGGCCAGATGACGGCCTTGCTGGATCCGGGTGGAGCGCCCGTCACTTACCGCATGGACAACAAGCTGGCAGGCAGCCTGGTGGTCGGCAGCACCCTGTCCTTCAACGAGCGCTGGTTTGCCGACGTGGCCGTGGTCAAGACCTTCCTGAAAACCAAGGCGAAATTCTCGACGGGGCAGACGCAGGACATCAAGCTCGATCCGCTCGCCGTGAGTGTCAGCATCGGGTATAAATTTACCCTGTAAAACAAAAAATCCGCCTCGGCGGATTTTTTTTTGTCCCGCTCAGGCTGGCGGTGTATTGAACTTACCATTGTGGAAGATCAAGGGCGGCTGCGCGGCAAACGCGCATTGTTCTACTTCGCCCACGAAAATGACGTGGTCGCCTTCTGGATAGCGGCTGCGGTTGTGGCATTCGAACCAGGCCGACGCGCCTTTCAGGATGGGCTGGCCCGTGCGCGACAGTTCGTATTCCACGTCATCGAAGGGATTCGGCGTGCGCCGTGCAAAGCGCTGCGCCAGTTCCGCCTGCTCGGCGCCCAGCACATTGATGACGTAATGCGAGTTGCCGCTGAAAATCGGCATGCTGTTCGCCACCGTGCCCAGACTCCACAGCACCAGGGGCGGCGACAGCGAGACGGAATTGAAGGAACTGGCCGTCAGACCGCGGAAACTGCCGTCGGCCAGGCGCGTCGTGATGACCGTCACGCCGGTGGCAAACTGTGACAATGCCTGCCGAAAATGTGCCGTATCGAATTCTTGCGCTGGCGCGCGGGGAGAGCGTGTGTTCATGGGTGACCTGTCTATTTGCTGACATTATGCCAAAAATCGGCCACGCCAGCGCAATCGTGGCCGGCATGCCCCTTATGTGCGGTGCATCACGCGCCGTTTCAAGCGGCACTGCAGGCCATGGCGCTTTGCGTTACAGTAATGAAATGATACGTCGCACAGGCGTTGCGGGAGGACATCATGAACCAACAGACGGAAGTGGCGGTATTCGGCGGTGGCTGTTTCTGGTGCCTCGCTGCCGTGTATGGGGAAGTGCGCGGCGTGACGCGCGTCGAGTCCGGCTACACGGGCGGCACGGTGCCCAACCCCACATATGATCAGGTGTGCACGGGCGAGACGGGCCACGCGGAAGTGGTACGGCTGGAATTCGATCCCGCCGTCATCCCTTACCACGATTTGCTGGAAATCTTTTTTACCTTGCACGATCCTACCACCCTGAACCGGCAGGGCAATGATGTCGGCACGCAATTTCGCTCCGTCATCCATTATCAGTCGGCGGAGCAGGAAAGCGTGGCGCGCAAGGTGCTGGCCGAGATGGCCGGCGTGTGGGATGCTCCGATCGTCACGCAGCTGGCGCCGGCATCGGTCTTTTATCCGGCCGAGGATTACCACCAGAATTATGTCGAGCAGCATCCCTTGCAGGGCTATTGCGCCCTCGTTGTCGTGCCCAAGGTGGAAAAATTCCGCGCCATGTACGCCGAGCGCCTGAAGTAAGCGCCCCGCGTGGGCATCAGGATCAGGTCGCCAGCAGGGGCGCCGGCCTGGCGTCCTGCGCATACATGTAGTTGCGCGACCAGGGCAGGGTGGAGGAGCGCCGGCCCGCCTTCACGCAGACGATCTGGTACAGGCTGATCAAATCTTGCTCAAAGGCATAGGCGCAGCCGGCCAGGTAGACGTGCCAGATGCGGAAGCGCCGCTCGCCCGCCAACGGACGGATCTGCTCGGCATGGGCTTCGAAATTTTCCGTCCACAGGGCGCAGGTGCGCGCATAGTGGCGCCGCAGGTTTTCCACGTCCAGCACTTCCAGCCCCCCTTGCTGCATGGTTTTCAGGACATTGCCGATATGGGCCAGTTCGCCGTGCGGAAACACATATTTTTCGATGAATTCCCCGCCGCCATACGGCGTTTCGCCATTCTCCGGGTCGGTCGAGGTGATGCCATGGTTCATCGCCATGCCGTCCGGCGCCAGCAGCTTGTTGATGATGGAAAAATAATCGGGCAAATGTTTCAAGCCCACGTGCTCGAACATGCCCACGCTGGTGATGCGGTCGAACTGGCCCGTGACGTCGCGGTAGTCTTGCAGGCGGATGTCGATCAGGTGGGCCAGGCCGGCCGCCGCCACGCGCTCGCGCGCCAGCGCGTACTGGTTTTCCGACAGGGTGACGCCCACGCAGCGGGCGCCATATTGTTGGGCGGCACGCATGACGAGCGCGCCCCAGCCGCAGCCGATGTCGAGCAGGGTCTGGCCCGGTTGCAGCTGGATTTTCTTCAGGATATGGTCGATCTTCTTGACTTGCGCCTGCGCCAGCGTTTCATCGCCGTGTTCGAAATAGGCGCAGGAATACACGAGGGCGGGGTCGAGGAATTGCTCGTAGAAGGCATTCGACACGTCATAATGGTAGCGGATGGCTTCGGCATCCTTGCTCTTGTCGTGCGTAAAGCTGCGCACGATGCGGGCCAGCTTGCCTTCCGGTTTCAAGGTGTTGCGCGCCAGGGCATTACAGATGGCAATCATGTCCTGGGCCGTGCCCTTGACTTCGATATTGCCTTCCACATAGGCCGAACCCAGGTTGGCCAGCGAGGGGTTCAGCAGATAGCGGGCCGAGGCGACGGTCGGCAGGCGGATGGTGACTGTGGGCGTTTCGCTGGACAGGTCGACATGCTGGCCATTCCACAATTCTATGCGCAGCGGCAAGGCAGTCTTGCTGCGGATACCGGCAATCCAGGACTTGAGTTGGTTTTGTACAAACAAAATAGCCTCCAATGAAGCGGCCGCTGTTGCGGCCGCAAATTGAGAAACAATGTCATTTAGTAACTTCTACCCTCATAGCCTACACCGATATTGACCAGCTTGCTTTGCGCCGCCTTGACTGTCCTGCTTATGGTTGCAAGCGTTGCATGCTCCATTGCCCGTCAGCACCGCGTGTAAACACGATGCGGTCGTGGAAGCGCGAACGGCGCCCCTGCCAGAATTCGATGCGTTCCGGCTGCAAACGGTAGCCGCCCCAGTGGGCCGGGCGCGGCGGTGGCGCGTCGCCGACGGCGGCCACCACGGCCTCGTAATTGCTTTCCAGTGCGGCACGGTCGGCGATAGGGGCGCTTTGCTGCGAGGCAATCGCCGACAAGCGGCTTTGCACGGGGCGTACATTGAAATACTCGTCGCTCTCGGCGGCCGTGGTTTTCACCACCGTGCCCTCGATGCGCACTTGCCGCTCCAGCTCGCCCCAGAAGAACAGCAGGGCGGCGTGCGGGTTGTGTTCGAGCTGCTGGCCCTTGTCGCTCTGGTAATTCGTGTACCAGGTAAAGCCACGCTCGTCGAACTGCTTGATCAGCACGATGCGCGAGCTGGGCTTGCCGTCGGCACTGACGGTGGACAAGCTCATGGCGTTCGGCTCCAGCACCTGGGCTTTGACGGCCTCGGCAAACCATTTCTGGAACTGGGCGATGGGATCGGCCAGCACATCCGTCTCGCTCAGGCTCGATTGCACGTAATCGGTGCGCATGGCCGCCAGCATGGCGGCCGCGTCCGGCTGGGCTGCCGTTGCGGGCGCCTCGGGAGCGATGCCGCGGCGGCGCTGCATGGCCGTGCCCAGCTGCTCCATCTGTTGCGCACTGAACAGGCGCTTGGCCATCGGTGCCAGCTGGCCCTCTTCCTTGCTCATGTGGGCCTGGTAGGCGGCCACATAGTCGCGCACGCCATGGGCGGACAGTTGCACGCCCGTGCCGGCCGCGATGGCGTCCAGTTCCGGGCGCAGGGTCAGCCAGGCCTGGTCCATGCGCTGGTGGTCGGCCAGGATTTCCGGCACCAGGGTCACCAGCAGGGCCGCATCGTCGCCCGTGGCCGTGGCCTGCAGCATGGGCATCAGGTCTTGCTCTTCATCGTCATGGTGCAGATGGGCGGCCTTATTGAAATATTGCAACACCGCCTTGGCCGCCTGCTGCGCGTCCGCCGTGTTGCCATGCTGCACCAGGTGGGCCAGCAGGTTTTGCAGGGTCGTCAGTTGCTTGCGGATCTTGTCGTGGCAATGCTTGAGCACGGCGATGGGCTGGTCAAAGCCGGGAACGGAGTCGAACAGGGGAGCGGTCATGGCGAGTTCTCGTGGTGAACGGTGTGGGGGCGCGGCGACAAACGGAGCTTGTCGCTGTGTCAATTCGGCTATTTTAGAATATCCGCCAGCGCAGTGTCCGTTAAAATGGCGCCATGCATACCTCCACCAATGAACTAATTTCCATGGACTTGACCGAGATCGATTTTGAACGGCGTTTCGGCGGCATAGCCCGCCTGTACGGCGCCCCCGCGCTGGAACGTTTTCGCGCGGCCCACGTGTGTGTGATCGGCGTGGGCGGCGTCGGTTCCTGGATCGTCGAAGCGCTGGCGCGCAGCGCCGTCGGCCGTCTGACCCTGATCGACCTCGACAATGTTGCCGAATCGAACATCAACCGCCAGATCCAGGCCATGAGCGACACCATCGGCAAGGCCAAGATCACGGCCCTGGCCGAACGCATCGAACTGATCAACCCCTTGTGCCAGGTCACGCAGGTCGAGGATTTCATCACCCCCGATAACCTGGAGCAGTTGCTGGGCGGGCGCGATTTCGACTATCTGGTCGACGCCATCGACAATGCCAAGGCGAAAGCAGCCGTGATCGCGTATTGCCGCGCGCGCAACATCCCCATGCTGACCATCGGCAGCGCGGGCGGGCAGACGGATCCGACACTGATCGCCGTGCGCGACCTGTCGAAGACGGAGCAGGAACCGCTGCTCAAGAGAGTACGAAAACTGTTGCGCACCGAATATGGTTTCCCCCGTGGCGTGAAAAACAAATTCAATGTCGATGCCGTGTTTTCCATGGAGCCGTTGAGCACGCCAGAGAGCGCGGAAGCGTGCGCCATCGATGGCACGCCCGCCGGCGTCACGGGCCTGAACTGTGCCGGCTTCGGTTCCAGCGTGGTGGTGACGGCCAGCTTCGGCATGGTGGCGGCCGCCCATGCGCTGAAAAGCTTGCGCCAGGACAAACCTGCTTCAGTGCCAGTGCCGGACGCTGCTTAAGTTCACCGCCTAAGTCAGTTTGCGGCTGGCCACGATACGGTAGTTGCCGCTGCTTTTCAGCGATTCCACCAGCACCAGTTCATCCGCCTGCCAGGCGACGGGCGCGAAGTCCTGGCTTGCCGGCGGCGGCGCCTGGCGCGCCAGGGTCACGTGCGGCGTAAAACGGTCGTGCTCGAAGCGGGGCGCCAACCCCTGTTGCGCCAGGCTGCGCATGCAGGCCGCGCGCAAGTCCAGCAGGGCCGGCGAGGGCTGCGCCAGGGCGGCCCAGGCCAGCGCCAGCTGCGTGAAGTGGCTGGCGTGGTCGAACAGCAAGGGCATGGGACGCGCCGGCAATTGTGCCAGGATAGCCAGCAGGGCCGGCAGGTCGCTGGCCGGGTGCTGGCCCAGGAAGGCCAGGGTCAGGTGCAGCTTGTCCACGCGCACGGGTTTGCCTTGCAGGCGCGCCTGCCAGGCGGCCAGCGCCGCGCGCGTGGCCGCGTCGGGCCACAGCGCGTAAAACAGGCGGGGGCAATGGGTATCGGGCGACAAGTTTTTCCTATCGTTGCGGCGGTTTGCTATGATTGGTGTTCCCTGCCCACTCGCATTGGCAGGGATCTCACCGAAACTCACTGAAAGAATACATCATGACGCGTAGCTCCGTTTTGTTTGCCCTGATCTGCTCCGTCGCCGCGTCGCTGGCGCAGGCACAGGCGCCAGCGCCTGTTCCCGCCTCCGCCGTCTCGTTGAGCCCTGGCCCTGTCGCCGATAAATTGATTCTGATCGACAACAAGGTCGGCACGGGCAAGGAAGCGTCCGTCGGCAGCAACGTCACCGTGCATTACACGGGCTGGCTGTACCGTCCCCTGGCGAAAGATTCGCGCGGCAAGAAGTTCGACAGCTCCGTGGGCCGTGGCCCGTTCGACTTCCCGCTGGGCAAGGGCATGGTCATCAAGGGCTGGGACCAGGGCGTGGCTGGCATGAAAGTGGGCGGCAAGCGCACCCTGATCATTCCAGGCGAACTGGCCTACGGCCCGCGCGGCGCCGGCAATGGCGACATTCCGCCGAACTCGGCACTGATCTTCGACGTGGAATTGCTGGACGTGAAGTAATTGTTCAGTTTGGCGGCGGCGCATGCTCGCGCTGCCGCCAAAACGCGGTAGACTGGATTCTTCTGTAATTGCTGTGGAGACTCCCATGAACATCGCCAACGACGTCACTGAACTGATCGGCAATACCCCCCTGGTGCGCATCAACCGCATCGCCGCCGGCAGTGTGGCCACCATCCTCGCCAAACTCGAATTCTACAATCCCGCCCACAGCGTCAAGGACCGCATCGGCCTGTCCATGATCGTCGCCGCGGAAGCCGCGGGCAAGATCCATCCCGATACCGTCATCGTCGAGCCCACCAGCGGCAACACGGGCATTGCGCTGGCCATGGTCTGCGCCGCGCGCGGCTACCGTTGCACCCTCGTCATGCCCGACACCATGAGCCGCGAACGGCGCATCCTGCTGCGCGCCTACGGCGCCGAGCTGGTCCTGACGCCGGGCAGCGAAGGCATGCTGGGCGCCATCCGCAAGGCCGAGGAAATGGTGGCGGCCGACCCGC
This sequence comes from Janthinobacterium sp. GW823-FHT01H08, assembly GCF_058797855.1. Taxonomy (NCBI): domain Bacteria; kingdom Pseudomonadati; phylum Pseudomonadota; class Betaproteobacteria; order Burkholderiales; family Oxalobacteraceae; genus Janthinobacterium; species Janthinobacterium sp. GW823-FHT01H08. Next base: position 5,777,865 of record NZ_CM179504.1, on the reverse strand, counting down.
GCTATCTGATGTTGCAGCAATTTAACAATCCCGCCAACCCCGCCATCCACCGCGCCACGACGGCCGAGGAAATCTGGCGCGACACGGAGGGGCAAGTCGACATCGTCGTCGCCGGCGTAGGCACGGGCGGCACGATTACCGGCATCGGTGAAGTGTTGAAGGAGCGCAAGCCCGGCCTGCAAGTGATCGCCGTGGAACCGGAAGCGTCGCCGATGCTGTCGAAGGGCACCAAGGGGCCGCATCCGATCCAGGGCATCGGCGCCGGTTTCGTGCCGCAGATACTGAACACGACCATCTACGACGAAATCATTTGCGTCAAGAACGACGACGCCTTCGCCACGGCGCGCCTGGCCGCCAGCGATGAAGGCTTGCTGGTCGGCATCTCGTCGGGCGCCGCCCTGTGGGGCGCCCTGCAAGTGGCGCGCCGCCCGGAAAACGCGGGCAAGACCATCGTCACCATCATCCCGTCGTTCGGCGAACGCTACCTGAGCACGGCCTTGTACGCTGGACTCGGCGATTGATTTTTATTAAGCAGTAGCGGCAGGTCTATGCCTTCCGCCAGCGCCCGGTTGCCCGCGTCGCCCGGGTGCAAATGGTCGCCCGAGTCGTAGGCGGGCAGCAGGCGCAGCGGATGGGCCGGGTCGCGCGCCCAGGCGTCGAAGTCGAGCACGGCGTCGAACAGGCCGCTGGCGCGTATCCACGCGTTCAGTTGCTGGCGCAGCGTCTCTTTTTCTTTTTGATAATAGTCGCTCAAGGGCGTGCCGGGCAGGGCGCCTTCGAACGGCGTCACAGTGGCGCCGATGACGCGCACGCCGCGGCTGCGCGCCTGGGCCACCAGCTGCGCGTAGCCGCTGCTTAATTCTTCCAGTGTCGGTCTTTGTGCCCGAGGCGCGAACGCCGTGCCGGGCCAGCTGATGTCATTGATCCCCAACAAGACGACCACCGTGCGCACGCCGGGCTGCGCCAGCACGTCGCGCTCGAAGCGGGCCAGGGCGTTCTCACCCATGCCGTCGGACAACAGCCGTCCGCCGGAAATGCCCGCATTGATCACGGCCACGCCGTGCGGCGCCAGGCGTTCGGCCAGGAAATCGGGCCAGCGCGCATCGATCCCCAGGCTGGCGCTGGCGCCATCGGTGATCGAATCGCCGAGGATGGCCACGGCTTGCGCCCCCGGCGCCGCCTCCACCTCGATGGCACTCAGTAAAAGGCGCGCCGTGGTGGTCTGCACGCCGGGTGCGTCATCGATGCGGAGGGAGCGCGTCTGGTCCTGCGGCGCAATCCACGCCGTCTCGCGGCCATCCCAGTGAAACGTGGCAGTCGCGCTGGGCTGCGGCAGGTGCACGCTCACCGTCAGGCGCGCCAGGTCCGGCACGGACAGGTCGATGGGGTCGCTGACGAGCGGCGCGCCCGGCGCCATGGTGGCCGCCGGCTGGCCGGAAAACGTCAGCGTGCGCAGGCTGCCCGCTGCGATGGCCGAACCGGAAGCGGCCAGCGCCACGGTGGCCGCGCCGATGCGCAGCGGCACCTTGCCATACGCATTCGACAGCACGATGCGCACGCGCGGGCCGCCCACGCTGAGGCGTGCCACCTGGCGCACGGTCTGTTCGTGCAGCACGGCGGGCACGTTGGCGGGAAGCACAAAGTCGCTGCCCCACACGGCTTGCGGGCTGGCTGTCCAGCTGGCCAGCCAAGTGGAGACGGGGGCTGGTGCAGGTTCGGCGTTGGCGGCCTGGAGCGGGCTGGCGCTGAATGCCAGGCTCAGCAGGGCGGCGGGGAGGAGGGAATATCGTTGCATGGCGGCTCGCTTCATCAAGGGGAATGTGCGCATGATGAAAGCAAAGCCATTTATGTACTAGACTATCCCATCGAAGAACATTTATGAGTTGAATTCACAATGGCCAGACTGGAAGTGAACCGTTCCGGCGAGCTGGAGGTGTTTGTGCGCGTGGTCGAGCTGGGCGGCTTTTCCGCCGCCGCGCGCGCCTGCGGCATGACGCCGTCGGCCGTCAGCAAGCTCGTGTCTCGGCTGGAAGAGCGCCTGGGCGCGCGCCTGCTGAACCGCTCCACGCGTCAGCTGCAGCTGACGGCCGAAGGCTGCGGCCTGTATGAACGGGGCAGGCAGGTGCTGGCGGCGCTGGACGAGGCCGAGCGCTGCGCGGGCGTGCAGGATGTGCCGCGCGGCAAGATCAGGGTGAATGCGAACGTGCCGTTCGGCCAGCATTTTCTGCTGCCGCTGGCGCCGCTTTTTCTCGAGCGCTATCCCGAGGTGACGCTCGACATCGTGCTGACCGATACCGTGGTCGATATCCTCGAGCAGCGCACGGACGTGGCCGTGCGGGCCGGTCCCCTGAAAAGCTCCAACTTGCTGGCGCGCAAGCTGGGCCAGACGCGCATGGCGATCGTGGCATCGCCCGCCTATCTGGCGCGGCGCGGCACGCCGCGGGCGCCGGCCGAGCTGGCGTCGCACAATCTGCTCGACGCCAATTACGCGCGCGCCCGCTCGGGCTGGCCGCTGCGCCTGCCCGAGGGCGACATCGTCGTGCCCGTCGTTGGCAATGCGCAGGCCAGCGATGGCGAAGCCTTGCGGCAACTGGCGCTGGCGGGACTGGGACTGGCGCGCCTGGCGGCGTTCCAGGTGCGCGCCGATATCGCGGCGGGCCGATTGCAGGCCGTGCTGGAAGCGTTCAACCCCGGCGACAGCGAAGACGTGCATGCCGTCTTCGTGGGGCAGGGCGGGCACGTGCCGCTGCGCGTGCGCGTTTTTCTCGACTTTCTGGCGCAGCATGTCGACCTGGCTTGATGCGATAGGCTGCAGGCGGACACGGCCGCGCAGTACAATATCGGACGGGCCGCAATGGTTCGGCCCGTATTGTGCCTTTGAATGGAAATATGTTCCTGGTAAAACCTGAACGCCGCCGCCTGCTGCAGGTGGGCGCAACCGTGGCTGTCATCGCGCTGGGCCTGGCCTCGCGCGCCTATCCCCAATTCCTCCCCGCCGCGCTCGGCAAGTATCCGGGCGACGCCCTGTGGGCCATGATGATCGTCTTTGCGCTGGGTATCTTCGCCACGCGCATGCGCACGTGGCAGCTGGCGCTGACTGCGCTGCTGATCTGCTTTGCCGTGGAATTCGGGCAGCTGGTCCAGATGCCCTGGCTCGTCGCGCTGCGCGCGCATCCGCTGGGGCACCTGGTGCTCGGTTCCACCTTCGGCTGGGGTGATTTGATCGCCTACACGGCCGGGGTAGCCGTGGCGGCGTTCATCGACAAGCTGGCGCTGTTCAAGCGCCGCTAGTCTTATTTGACGTTACCCTCCGCATCGCGCAGTTCCACGGGCGCCAGTTTCAGCTTGCTCAACTGCGGCGCGATCTTCGCCCGGTCGCCCACGCCGATGACGATCAGCTTTTCCGGCTGCAGGTATTTTTTGGCCACCTGCTGCACCTGCTTGTCCGTCACACCCGCAAAGCGCTGCGGCAAGGTCGCGTAATAGTCGAGGCCCAGGCCGTAGATATACGTGTTGGCCATGCTGGCGCTGATGCTGGCATTCGTCTCGAACTGGCCCGGCAGGGACAGCACCTGCGAATTGCGCGCATTCGACAATTCCTTGGCCGTCAAGGGTTTGGCCATCATGGCGCGGATTTCCTTGAAGGTTTCCGACACGGCCGCGCCCGTCACGTCGGTGCGCACGCCGGCCGCGATCGAGAACGGTCCCGGCTGGCTGCGGTACTGGAATTGCGAGCGCACGCCATACGTGTAGCCCTTCTCTTCGCGCAGGTTATTGCTTAGCCGACTCGTAAACAAGCCGCCCAGCGCCGCGTTCATCACTTGCAGCGGCGCATAGTCGGGTGTCGCGCGGGCCACGGCGATGGTCGACAGGCGCACGGCCGTCTGCGGCGCGCCCGGCTTGTCGACGAGGATCAGCCTGGCTTTCGTCGTGGCCGGCGCCGCCGTCACGGACGGCGCCACCGTACCCGCCTTCCAGCCGCCGAACTTGGCTTCGGCCAGTGCCTTCAATTGCGCCGCATCGATGTCGCCCGAGACGATCAGCGCCGCATTGTTGGGCACGTAATGCTGCTGCCAGAACGCCTGCAGGTCGGCGCGGCTGGTGGCTTTCAGGGCCGCTTCCGTGCCCAGCTGGATGGTGCCGTACGGATGCTGCGGACCGTACAGGGCGGCCGCTTCCACGCGGGCCGCCACGGCCGCCGCGTTTTCGCGCTGCTGCGCCAGTTCGCCGATGCGGCTGGCGCGCTGGCGTTCCACCTCTTCTTGCGGGAATTGCGGGTGCTGGACCACGTCGGCCAGCACGTCGAGCGCTTGCGGGAAGGTGGTTTTCAGCGACGTCAGCTGGGCGAACGAGGCATCAGCGCCGGAACCCGTGCCCAGAAAAGCACCGAGTTGCGCCACGTCATCGGCTATCTGCGGCGCGCTGCGCGTACTGGTCCCTTCCTGCAGCAATTGCGCCGTAAAGCCCGACAAGCCCGGCTGCGCCAGCGGATTGGCGCCCGAACCGCTCTTGATGACCAGCTGGCTGGACACGAGCGGCACGGCCGGGTTGTAGTTGTGGATCACGGTCAAGCCATTGCTCAGGGTGAAGGAGGTCGCTTGCGGCAGCACGATCTTCGGCGCGGGACCGGCCTTCGGCACCGCGTTGCGCCATGGCTCGTCCGCGTTGATGGCCGTGCCTGGCGCCGGCTTGACCTTGCCCGGCGCCGGCGTCGCCACTTCCGGACCCAGGTCCGGCTTGCCCGGTACTCCATACACGACCACGCGCGCCTGGTTTTTCAGGTAGGTGTCGACGGCGCGCTGCACGCCGGCCGCCGTCACCTGGCGGTAGCGCTCGATATCCTTGCCCAGGTAGCCGGGGTCGCCCAGGTACTGGTTGTACTGGTTCATCATGTTGGCATTGCCACCCACTTTTTCCACCTGGCTCAGCATGGCTGTTTCGATGCTGTTGCGGGCCCGTTCGATTTCCTTCTCGCTGGGCCCCTGGGCGCGCAATTGCTCCAGCTCCGCCTGCATGGCTTGCTCGATTTCCTCGGGCTGGTGGCCGGGGCGCGCCGTCACGTCGAGGGTGAACACGGAGGTGAGGGCGTTCGAGCTCTGGTTGGCGCCCACGTCCTGCGCGATCTGCTTGTCGTACACCAGCGATTTATATAAACGGCTGGACTTGCCGCCGGCCAGTATCTGCGCGGCCATCGACAGTTCCGCATCGTCCTTGGCATAGGCGGACGGCGTCAGCCAGGCCATGAAGACGCGCGGCAGCTCGACCCGGTCCTGCACCACGATGCGGCGCTCCTGCGTGATGGGCGGCGTCACGACGTCGGGCTTGGCCACGGCGGGGCCGCTCTTGAAGCTGCCGAAGTATTTATTGACCAGTTCCTTGGTCTTGGCCTTGTCGATGTCGCCCGCGATCACCAGGCTGGCATTGTTGGGACCATAGTATTTGGTGAAGAATTCCTTGATGTCGGCCAGTTTCGCGTTCTGGATGTCCGCGTGCGAACCGATGACGCTGGCGTAATACGGGTGGCTCTTCGGGAACAGCTGGTGGTACAGGGCTTCCTGCACGATGCCGTAGGGCGCGTTTTCCACGCTCTGGCGGCGCTCGTTGCGCACCACGTCCTGCTGGTTCGTCAGCGCCGTCTGGTCGAGGACGTCGAGCAGATAGCCCATGCGGTCGGAATGGGCCCACAGGGCCAGTTCCAGCTGGTTCGACGGCACCGTGTCGAAATAATTGGTGCGGTCAAAATCCGTGCTGCCGTTCGAATCGGTGGCGCCCGCGCCTTCGAGCAACTGGTCGGCCATGCCGCGCGGCACGTGCTTGGTGGCGGCAAACATCATGTGCTCGAACAGATGGGCAAAGCCCGTCAGGCCCGGCGCTTCATTCGCCGGTCCCACGTGGTACCAGATGTTGACGGCCGTGACGGGCAATTTATGGTCTTCCACGAGGATCACGTCGAGGCCGTTCGGCAAGGTGTATTTTTCGTAGGCGACATTGGGCACGGCCGTGGCTGCCGTCGCGGCAGCGGCGCCGGCGGCGTGGGCGAGCGTGAGCGGGGCGCCGTACAGCGACAGCATCAGGGCGGGAATGGCCAGCAATTTGATCGGTTTCATGCATGCTTCCAGGCTAGGGTGGGGAAGACGCTGCGGCCCGCTCGTGGCTGGCCCAGCGCGATGGTGCTACGGTCGGTGCTACGGTTGATACAGCAGGGCCGCGCCGCCCAGCACCAGCAGCGCGCAGGCGAGCGAGACGATGGCCGCCGCGCCCAGCAAACGCCATTCGCGCGGCGTAAAAAGGGGGACAGGCCCGGGCGCTTGCTGCATGGGCTGCGGCATGGCTGCGGCCGGTTCGGGCGGCAAGCCGCCCGTGGCGCGCGCCTGCGCCGCCAGCGCCTGCGTGGCGGCGTCCAGCAGGGCCAGCTGGCGCTCGACGGTGTCCGCCAGCACGGCTTCGTTCAGCGCCACGAGGGCGAATATCGGGTCGTCGACGTCGACCTTGATGCCCGTCTTGTCGAACACGTGGCTGCGCAGAGTGTGCCGGTCCATCTACCACTGCACCTTGTCGAGCTGTTCGAAGATGTCGCGGTAGACGACCTTGATGCGCTGCTTTTCCATGATGTTGAACTTGTCGTTCTGCAGCACTTCCTGCATCGTCAGGCGCGCCGTGTTCATTTTCTTGACGTCCGCGCCGAAGGTGTCGGGGTTGCGCTGGCTCAAAGTGATGCTGCCTTTTACGCGCGCGCGGTTGTCGGCATACGACTGCGATTCGACGAATTGCTTGCCGGACGCCGATTGCAGCAGGCCGAAGTGTTCGTTTTGCCACAGCACCAGCGGCACCTTCGTCGCTTGGGCCGTCGCGACAAAACCCGTAGCCGTGTCGTGCAGGGTGTCGCCGCCGCCGACGATGGTGTGGATGTACACCTTGCGGCCCGATTCTTCCAGCAGCGAAAAACAGTCGTTTTCCAGCAGGTAGCCCATCAGCGGCGAAAACGTGTTCGCGCCATTGTCGATCACGCAGTTGCCGTCCGTGTCGAGGATGTCGATCATCAGCGCGTCGAAGCGTTTCGGATCGATGTTGCGCGCATCCGTCATCACGGGCACATGCTTGACGTTCATCGCCTTGTAGCGCGAGAACGTGGCGTTTTCCTGATCGGTGTCGTAGCAGCGCAGCGGCGTGTCGTCCTTGCCGCCTATCCACTGGGCCAGCAGGGTCGAGACGAGGGTCTTGCCGATGCCGCCCTTGCCCTGCAGGATGAAATGTACCGTGTTTTGCATTGCGACTACTCCAAGTTGTTGCGTCAGTGACAATCAAAGATCCGTGACAGCGGCGCTGGCGCCCGGGCAGGCCACGACTGGCATTTTTACCACAATCCTTTGCAAAGATGCCATGCGCGCGCGCGAATCTGGTTATGATGTTAATCAGGATACCATTGATACAAAGCAAGTTTTGTGTGAAAAATGCACCCCAGAGTGTGAACGAGGACGCAGTGCCGATCTCCAGTCTCGATAAAGCCGACATTGACCGTTTGAATCAGCAAGCCCTGTCCTGTCTGATCGGCAACCGCCGCCAGGCACGCCGGCTGGCGCAGATGGCGCTGGCGGCGGCGCAACGGCAACAGTATGCGCGCGGCGGCGCATATGCGGAACTCAATCATTGCTGGCTGTCCTATTATGCGGGCGAAACGGAGCCGTCGTGCGAGCGTCTGCGCGACTATTTCAAGCACACCTGCGACCTGGAAGGCGGCATGGAAGTGGCCGCCCTGCAGGGCGCGTACGCGAGCCGGCGCGGCGACTTTGCCGATGCCGAGCAGCATTTCCTGCAGGCGCGCAGCCAGGCCGCGCAGATCCCCGACTCGCTGCACAAGTTCATGCTGTACGCGCGCCTGGGCGTCGATGCCCTGAACCGTGGCGATACGCAGGACGGCCCGCGCAATTTCCTGCTGGCGCTCGACATCGCCGAGCGTTTCGGCAGCCCCGCGCACCGGGTCAACAGCCTGTCGAACCTGGCGTCGTCGCAGCATGACCTGGGCAACGATGAAGACGCCATCCCCCTGCTGGTCGAGGCGCTCGACATCATCGGCACGCAAAAGCTCAAATACCAGCAAACCATCGTTTCGGCCAACCTGGCCATGTGTTTATTAGCCACCGGCAAGCCGGCCGAGGCGCTGGCGCTGGTCGAGCCGTTTTACGAGTGGCCGGAAGAAGACCTGGCCGTGCGCGCCTTCCTGTTCTGCATCGCCGCCCATGCCGCCATCCTGCTGCGCCAGCCCGAGAAGGCCTTGCAATTGCTGCTGCGGGCCGAAGACTATGCGCGCCGGGGCCAGGACCTGGAGGAGCAGATGCATGCATGGCTGGTGCGCGGCAAGCTGGACCTGCACGCGGGCCAGACGGCGCAGGCGCTGGCGTCCCTGACGCAGGCGCACAGCCTGCTGAGCTGGACGCGCAATCCGTTTCACCAGCAACAGATCCTGCGCGGCCTGGCCGACATCAATTCCCAGCTGGGCGAATGGCAAACCGCGTACGGTTTCCTGCAGCAATACCAGGCCGCGTACGAGGCCAGCAGCAAGTCGGCGCGCGCCTCGCGCAGCCTGATGCGCAACCTGGAAAAGGAAATGCACAGCCTGAAGGCCGAGCGCGACAAGGCGCTGGAGCTGCAGGCGGCGCGCGAATCGGAAAACGTCAAGCTCGAGCACCTGAACCGTGAACTGGCGCACCAGATCCTGCACGTCAATTCCCTGCAGGACAGCCTGAAGGAGCAGGCCATGCGCGACCACCTGACGGGCTTGTACAACCGCCGCCATTTCGAAACCTGCCTCAATGCCATCCTGCACGAGGCCGACGCGGATGCGCCCGTGGCCATCGCCATCATCGACCTGGATTTCTTCAAGCGCGTCAACGACACCTACGGGCATAATTTTGGCGACGAAGTGCTGATCCAGTTCGCGCGCCTGGTGGAAGGCCAGCTGCGCGGCAGCGACATGGTGTGCCGCTATGGCGGCGAGGAATTCTGCCTGCTGTTGCGCGAAGCCGACAGCCTCATCGCCGCGCACAAGATCGACGATATCGCCGCGCGCTACCGCCAGCTGCTGATCCAGCAGGCGCCGCACAGCTTGACGGGCTGCACCTTTTCAGCCGGCATTGCCGAATATCCGCGCCACGGCGCCGGCCGCCATGAATTGCTGATGCGCGCCGACAGCGCCCTGTACGCGGCCAAGCAGGCGGGCCGCGACCGCGCCTGCATCGCCGGCGCTACTGAATAAAACGCAGCAGTTCCCGCAAGGCGTGCGCCACCGCCTGCTCGCGCACGGCTTGCCGGTCGCCCGCGAACACCAGCCGCTGCGTCTGCACGCGCCCGTCCATGGCCCAGCCGAAGCAGACGGTGCCGACGGGCTTGCCCGGCACGCCGCCCGTGGGGCCGGCGATGCCCGTGGTCGAGACGGCCACCTGGGCTTCGCTGTGGGCCAGAGTGCCTTGCGCCATGGCGGCCGCCACTTCCTCGCTGACGGCGCCGTGTGCGGCGATCAGTTCGGCGGGCACGTCCAGCATGCTGGTCTTGGCCCCGTTGGAATAGGTGACGAAGCCCCGTTCGAACCAGGCGCTCGAGCCCGAGATGTCGGTGACGGCCTGCGCCACGCCGCCGCCCGTGCACGATTCGGCCGTGGCCAGCAACAGGCCTTTCGCCTGCAAGGCCAGGCCGACGGCGGTGGAGAGGGGGACGAGTTCCTTGCTCATGGATGGCTCCTGTGTGCGGTGAAAATGGTGGCAAGACTGTAGCATGGCCGACGGTAAAAGAAACTTTCCCCGGTCACAGCGAAAATGCGTACACTCTTTTATACATTTGCTACCACTTCGGGCCGGCAGGCGCTCTGTCGCTGCGCCACCCTGGTGCGCATCGCTCGAACAGGCAGGCGGCATGGTGCCGCGCCTTCATATGCATTATCTTTACTCGGTTGTCATGGCAATTCTGAACTGGACCTGGTGGCGTCATCCTGGCCCCCTGCGCCGCCCTGTGCGCGGCGCTGCTCGCCGCTCCCTGCGCTGGGGCTGGCTAATGCTGCTCCTGGGCGTGCTGTGCGCCGATGCGCGGGCGCAGGTGCCGGGTGAACTGGAACGCCAGGTGAAGGCCGGATATCTGTACAAGTTTGCCGGCTATGTCGAGTGGCCCGACGGCAGCTTTGCCCGGCCCGACTCCCCGCTGGTGATCGGCGTGGCGGGCGCCGATGCGCTGGCCGAGCAGCTCGAACAGAGCGTGGCCGGACACAGCGTCAACGGCCGCGCCGTGCAGGTGAAAAAAGTGCGCCGCGGCGACGCGCTGGCCGGACTGCACGTGCTGTACCTGGGCGCGCTGGATAAAATGGCGCTGCAGGAAATGCTGGCCGCCAGCCGTGGCCTGGCGTTGCTGACGGTGTCCGATTCGGATGAGGTCTACGCGATGGGCAGCATGATCAATTTTGTGATGGCCGAAGACAAGGTGCGCTTCGACGTGGCGCTGAAACCCGTGGCGCAGGCGCATATCCGCATCAGCGCGCGCATGCTGCTGGCCGCCTACCGCGTGCAGACGGGAGGCGCCTAGATGATACGACTGCGTTCCATCCGCCACAAGCTGATGTCGGTGGTCTTGCTGACCACCCTGGTGGCGCTCGTCATTTCGCTGGGCACCATCGTCGCCTATGACTTGCGCGCCTACCACCGCAACCTGGTGGCCGACATCAGTACCCAGGCCGAACTGCTCGGGCACATGAGTTCGGCCGCGCTGGCCTTCGACGACGAGCGCCTGGCGCTGGAAAACCTCAATCTGATGCGCATCCGCCCGCGCGTGACGGCCGGCGCCCTGTACAAGGCCGACGGCAGCCTGTTTGCCAGCTACCGCGCGAATGAACGCTTGGGCGAGCTGCCGGCGAAGGCGGGCAAGGAAGGCGTCAGCATCGCGGGCAAATCCGTCGAATTGTTCAAGCCCATCGTCGACAATGGCGAGCTGCTGGGCACCGTGTATCTGCGCGCCGATTACGAGCTGGCAGGCCGCACGGCCGATTACCTGGCCATCGCGCTGGGCGTGACGGTGCTGGCGCTGCTGGTGGCCTTGCTGCTGCTGCGCCGCCTCGATTTCGTCATCACGCAGCCCATCCTCGACATCGCCGACGTGGCGCGCGAAGTGATCGAGACGGGCGACTACTCGCGCCGCGCGCGCAAGCTCAGCGTCGACGAGGTGGCGCAGCTGGTCGATTCCTTCAACAAGATGCTGGCCGAGATCGAGCTGCGCACGCAGGCGCTGGAGCGCTCGAACGGCGAGCTGGCGCGCGAGGGCGAGCAGCGCACCCAGGCGCAGCAGGAAGTCATGCGCCTGAACCAGGAGCTGGAAGTACGCGTGCACGAGCGCACGATGCAGCTGGAAATGACGAATGGCGAACTGGCCATGGCGATGGAAGAGGCGCGCAGCGCCAACTATGCCAAGTCGGCGTTTTTGTCGTCGATGAGCCATGAATTGCGCACGCCGCTCAACGCCATCCTGGGCTTCGCGCAAATCCTCAGTTCCGACCGCCTGCCGTCGACCCTGGAGCAAAAGAAGGAGTTCGCCGGGCATATCCTGAAATCGGGGCGCCACCTGCTGACCTTGATCAATGAAATCCTCGACCTGGCGAAGGTGGAATCGGGCACCGTGAGCCTCTCGCTCGAACCGGTGGGCCTGGACGCCATCTTGCAGGAGTGCCGCGACATGATCGCGCCGCTGGCCAGCCAGCGCGGCATCGGCATGACCTTTCCCGACGCTTGCCCCCTGAACGTGCTGGCCGACCGCACGCGCCTCAAGCAGATTCTGTTGAACCTGCTGTCGAATGCGCTCAAGTACAACCGCGAGCAGGGGCAGGTGGCCATCGATTGCGCGCCGCAGGCGGACGGACGGGTGCGCATCAGCGTGCGCGATACGGGCGTGGGCCTGGACGGCGAACAGGTGGCGCTGCTGTTCCAGCCCTTCAACCGGCTGGGGCAGGAGGGCGGCACGGAAGAAGGCAGCGGCATCGGCCTGGTGGTCACCAAGCGCCTGGTGGAGCTGATGGATGGCAGCATCGGCGTGAGCAGCGCGCCCGGCGAAGGCAGCACCTTCTGGATCGAGCTGCGCGTGGTCGATGCCTTGCCCGCACCCGACCTGCTGGCCTTGCCGCGGCCCGACCTGGCCGGGGCGCTGCTCGATCACAGCGCCCCCGTGACCTTGCTGTACGTGGAAGACAATCCCGCCAACCTGACCCTGGTCGAGGAAATCGTCCGCTACTGCCCGCAATTGCAGCTGCTGACGGCCACGGATGGCCGCCTGGGCGTGGAAATGGCGCGCACGCACCTGCCGCAGCTGATCCTGATGGACATCAATCTGCCGCACGTGAACGGCACGGAAGCGCTGAAGCTGCTGCGCGCCGATCCCCGCACGGCGCACATTCCCGTCATCGCCCTGACGGCCAACGCCATGCCGGGCGACGTCGAGCGCAGCATGGCGCTGGGCTTTTACCGCTACCTGACCAAGCCGATCAACCTCGATGAATTTACCGAGGCGATCAACAGCACCCTGGCCTATGTGGCGCAGCAGCGCCGGCAGAAGGGAACAGGCGCGCCATGATCAGCCAGGCCGATATCTATGCGGCGAAAATTCTCATCGTCGACGACCAGGACGTCAATTTGCGCCTGCTCGAGCATTTGCTGCAAAGCGGCGGCTACACGGCCATCAGCAGCACCCTCGACGCGCGCGCCGTGGCCGGCCTGCACCAGCGGCACCAGTTCGACCTGATCATCCTCGACCTGGTGATGCCCGGCATGAGCGGCTATGAGGTGATGGATGCCTTGCGTCCGCTGGAGCGGGAAGGCTATCTGCCCGTGCTGGTGATCGCCGCCGACCCGGACGCCAAACTGGCGGCGCTGGAAGCGGGCGCGCGCGACTTCATCAGCAAGCCCTTCGACGCGCTCGAAGTGCTCACGCGCATCCGCAACATGCTTGAAGTGCGGCTGCTGCACCGCGCCGCGCGCCACTACAACACCTTGCTCGAACGCACGGTGAGCCAGCGCACGGCCGAACTGCAGCGCTTTCGCGGCGCCATGGACGCCACCACGGACGCCATCTTCCTCGTCGACGTGCTGGGCATGACCCTGGTCGACGTCAACGACGGCGCGTGCCGCCTGCTCGGCTATGCGCGCGCCGAACTGCTGGCGCTGGCGCCCGGCAGCCTGCTGCCGTCGCCGCCGGCCCCGCCCCTGGCCGCGCTGCCGGGCGGCCCGGCCCACCTGGCCACGGAAGTGACGGAATGCGAACTGGTGCGGCGCGACCTGAGCTTGATACCCGTGGAACTGGGCTGGCACTGGTATGCGCAGGCGCCCGTGATGGGCGGGCAGGCTGCGGGCGGCCTGCTGCTGATCGCCGTGGCGCGCGACATCAGCGAGCGGCGCCAGGCGCAGGAGCGCCTGAAACACCTGGCCCATTACGACGGCTTGACGGGCCTGCCGAACCGCAGCCTGTTCTACCAGACCCTGGCCCAGGCCGTCGAACTGGCGCAGGAAAAAAGCTGGCGCATCGTGGTGCTGTTCATCGCGCTGGACCGCTTCAAAAGCATCAACGACACCCTGGGCGCGGCGCTGGGCGACGAACTGCTGCGCCAGTTCAGCAACCGCCTGGTCGAATGCGTGCGCCTGCGCGACACGGTGGGGCGCCTGGGCAACGACGAATTCGCGCTGATACTGACCATGAGCCGTAACCAGCAGGAAGCCGTGGCCGTGGCCAACCAGGTGCGCGAAGCCCTGCGCGCGCCGTTCGACTTGCGCGGCCACGCGGCCACCCTGACGGCCAGCATCGGCATCGCCATGTATCCGGACGACGCCACCGACCCGGAAACGCTGATCAAGTACGCGAATACGGCCATGGGCGGCGCCAAGCAGGCGGGCCGCGACGGCTACCGCTTTTTCACGGCCGGCATGAACGTGCAGGTGCTGGCGCGCCTGGACCTGGAACTGGCGCTGCGCCATGCGCTCGAACACGAGCAATTCATCCTGTATTACCAGCCGAAGGTGGATTTGCGCACGGGCCGCATCAGCGGCGTGGAAGCGCTGCTGCGCTGGCGCCGCCCCGGCTACGGCCTGGTGGCGCCGGCCGAATTCGTGCCCGTGCTGGAAGACACGGGCCTGATCGTGCGCGTGGGCGCCTGGGTGATCCAGGCCGCCTGCCGCCAGATCGCCGAGTGGCGCGACAGCGAAGTGGGCCCCGTGCACGTGGCCGTGAACGTGTCGAGCCGCCAGTTTGCCGAAGGCGACCTGGAAGGCGAAGTGACGCGCGCGCTGACACGGCACAACGTGGCGCCCGAGCTGCTGGAACTGGAACTGACGGAAACGGCGCTGATGTCGAACGCCGAGCGCACCATCGTCGTGCTGGGAAAATTGAAGAAGATCGGCGTGAAGGTGGCCATCGACGATTTCGGCACCGGTTACTCGAGCCTCGCGTATCTGCAGCGCTTCCCCATCGACAAGCTGAAAATCGACATCGCCTTCGTGCGCAACATCACCAGCAACCCGAACGACGCGGCCATCGCGCTGGCCATCGTCAGCATGGCGCACAGCCTGAAACTGAGCGTGGTGGCCGAGGGCGTGGAGTCGCGCCCGCAGCTCGAATACCTGCGGCGCAACCGCTGCGACGAAATCCAGGGCTTTTATTTCAGCCGCGCCCTGCCGGCGCTGGAACTGGGGCAGATGATCGCCGCGGGCGCCGGCCTGCCGCCTGGCCACGACCCGGCCGCCCAGCCGGCGCAAACCCTGCTCATCGTCGACGACGACGTCAACGTGCTGTCGTCGCTGCACCGCCTGTTCCGTCCCGAGGGCTACCAGATCCTCACGGCCAGCACGCCGGCCGAAGGATTCGAGATGCTGGCCCTGCACCGGGTGCACGTCATCGTCTGCGATCAGCGCATGCCCAGCATGAGCGGCACGGAATTCCTCAGCAAAGTAAAAGAGCTGTACCCGGAAACCATCCGCATCATCCTGTCCGGCTACACGGGCCTGGAAGCGGTGCTCGACTCGATCAACCGGGGCGCCATCTACCGTTTTTATACGAAGCCGTGGGATGACACCCAGCTGCGCGACAACATCCGCCTGGCCTTCCAGCACTATTGGATGGTGAACCAGCCGGGGCTGGCGCGCGTGGCGGTGCGCTAGCTCAGTCGCTGAAGTGGTCGAACGAGCTTAGTTGTAAATCCAGCGGCTGTCCGGCCGCATCCACCAGCCGCAAGCCTGCTTGCGTCTCGATGCGGCCCACGCGCGTGGCGGGCGTGCCGCAGCTGATCGCCAGTGCGGCGATGGCGTCGCGCGACGATGCGGGCGCCGTGAAGCACAGTTCATAGTCGTCGCCGCCGGCGGCCGTGTAGCGGCGGCGCAGGCCTGTTTCCTGCCGCGCCAGCACGGGGCCGGCCGGCAGGGCGTCGACGTCGAGCGTGGCGCCCACGCGCGACGCTTTCAAGATGTGACCGAGGTCGCCGACCAGGCCGTCCGAAATGTCGATGGCCGCATGCGCGAGGCCCGCTTCTGCCAGCGCGCAACCGAGCGCCACGCGCGGCGTCGGTGTGTGCATGCGTGCGCCTGCAGTGGCCAGGTCGGCTGGCGACAATTCCTGTTCCATGCGGTAGCCGGCCAGCGCCAGGCGCGCGTCGCCCAGGGTGCCGCTGACCCAGATGTCGTCGCCCGCCACGGCCGCGCTGCGGCGCAGGGCCTGGCCCGGCGCCAGTTCGCCAAACACGGTGATGCAGATATTTAAGGGACCCTTGGTGGTGTCGCCGCCGATGAGTTCGCAATCAAAGGCGTCGGCCAGCGCGAACAGGCCTTCGGCAAAGCCGGCCAGCCAGGCGCGTTCCGCTTGCGGCAGCGCCAGGGCCAACGTGAATGCCACGGGGCGCGCGCCCATGGCGGCCAGGTCGGACAGGTTCACGGCCAGGCTTTTGTGGCCGAGCATGCGGGCGTCGGCGCCGGCAAAGAAGTGCCGGTCCTCGACCAGCATGTCCGACGAGATGGCGATCTGCTTGCCGGCCGCTGGCGTCATCAGCGCGCAATCGTCGCCGATGCCCAAGGTGGCGCGGCCGGGGCGCTGGCGCACGAAATAGTGTTTGATCAGGTCGAATTCGGAAAGCGCGTCGTGTGGGGCCATGGCGTGGTCTGTTCGTTGAGTGATGGTGTGGCCCGGCTATTATAGGCTGGCCTACAATACAGGCCTTTGTCATTGCCGAGCAACTTGCCATGCCCCTTTCCGATATTCACGTTCTACTGCAATCCTGGCTCGATCACGGCTGGCTGCGCGACCCGCAAGCCGTCGGCCTGGCCACCTTCGAGGCGCAGGAGCTGGTAGCACATGGCTTCGACGCCATCAGCGACGGTGGTCAGCTGTGCCTGTACGAGGATGAGCGCCTGTTCCGCAGGGGCAAGCGGCCCGTGCAGGCGTCGTTCAAGGCGTATCTGCAGCGCGGCCAGCTGGGCGCGAATGGACTGGACCTCGGTTACCAGGTGCACCTGGCCGGTTTCCTGCGCGCGGCGCGGCAGCCCTTGCCCGCGTTTCGCGTGCTGCTGGAGCAGGGCGGCCGCAGCGGCGCCCTGCTGTTCGACAGCGGCCTGGTGCTGCAGTTTGCCGCCAATTTGCGCGGCAAGCCCCGCCATTACTATCTGACCCTGGTCGAGGGGCACGTGGCCGACGCCGAGCTTCCAGACCGCGACAGCGATATCGACTTGCGCGCGGCCAGCGTGGGCCATGTCCAGGCCCTGTACGACAGCCACGACCCTGCCGACCTGCAGCGCCTGGCCCGGCGCGGCAGTGCAGCGCTGCGCGAGCTGGCGCAGCTGCTCGCTGCTTAGCTCTTCTTCGCCTGCGCCATGCCGTGCAGCAGCTTGGCCAGCAACTGGTCGAGCTGGCGCTGCTCGTCCGCGCTCAAGGCCGACAGCATGGCGCGCTCGTTCTCCACGTGCAGCAGCACCAGCTTTTCAATCAAGGCCAGTCCCTGGGGCGTGAGGGCCACCAGCACGCCGCGCCGATCCGTCGGGTGCTTCTGCCGTTCGATCAGGCCGGCCGCTTCCAGCCGGTCGATGCGGTTGGTCATGCCGCCCGAGGACAGCATGGCCGCCTCGTACAGGGCCGTCGGCGTCAGGCTGTAGGGCGCGCCCGAGCGGCGCAATGTCGCCAGCACGTCGAATTCGCCCGGCTGCAAGCCGTGTTCGGCGAACAGGGGATTGAGCCAGTCGCGCGCCATCAGCTGCGCCACCGTGCCCAACTGTCCCACCAGCTGCATGGCGCGCGTATCCATCTGCGGCAGCTCGCGCTGCCATTGTGCGGCGGCAAATTGCGCGCGCGCGTGTTCTTGCGGGGTATCCGTCATGGCGTAGGCATTTATCTCGACATCAAGATAGATTTCTATCTTTATGTTAAGATACTTTTCATCAAGTGATTATGTCACGCATTAAACCATGTGCCTCCCTGCGAGGCAAGGACTACTCTGCCATGCCTGTTGAACGCCCCGTCTCTTCTCCGCTGCCCTCGTCCGCCCTGCTGGTGGCCGCAATCATCCTGCTGGGCCTGAATTTGCGCCCCATCCTGGCCGCCATCGGCCCCTTGCTCGACAGCATCCAGGCCAGCACGGGCCTCAGCAATGCCGACGCGGGCTTGCTGACCACCGTGCCCGTGTTCGCCATGGGCGTGTGCGCGCTGGCGGGCGCGCAGCTGCAGCGCCGTCTGGGCGTGGTGCGCGGCATCGGGATCGGCATCGCCATCATCGCTGCCGCCTGCGCGCTGCGCTGGCCCCTGCACGGCAGCGGCGGCCTGATCGCCACGGCGGCTCTGGGCGGCCTGGGCATCGCGCTGGTACAAGCCTTGTTGCCGGCCTTTATCAAGCGCCATTTCCCCGAGCGGGCGGGCCAGTTGATGGGTTTTTATACGACCGGCATCATGGGCGGCGCGGCCATCGCGGCCGCCTCCGCTTCGCCCTTGGCGCAAAGCTGGGGCTGGCAAGCGCTGCTGGCCCTGTGGGCGCTGCCCGCCGTGGCCGCCGCGCTGCTGTGGCGCCGCGCCGCCGCCTCGCGCGTGGAGGTGACCGGCGGCGCGGGTGCCAGCCTGCCCGTGGGCAGCCGCCGCGCCTGGCTGCTGATGGTGTTCTTTGGCATCGGCACGGGCGCCTATACCCTGGTGCTGGCCTGGCTGCCGCCGTTTTACACGGAACTGGGCTGGAGCGCCGCCGACAGCGGCTTGCTGCTCGGTGGCCTGACCCTGGTGGAAGTGCTGGCGGGACTGGCGATTTCCAGCATCATCCACCGCTTCCCCGACCGCCGCATCCTGCTGCTGTCGGTACTGCTGGCCGTGCTGGCCGGCCTGGCTTGCCTGATCGTGGCGCCCGCGCAACTGGCCATTCCCGCCGTGATCCTGCTCGGTTGCGGCATCGGCTCCCTGTTTCCCCTGTCGCTGATCGTCAGCATGGACCACGTGCGTGACCCGGCAGGCGCCGGCGCCTTGCTCGGTTTCGTGCAGGGCGGCGGCTACATCATCGCCAGCAGCATGCCCTTCATCGCCGGCCTGATCCGCCAGCATTCGTCCAGCCTGGCCCAGGCGTGGATGGTGATGGCCGGGGGCGTCGTGCTGTTGCTGCTGATCGCCGTGCGCTTCGCGCCGGGGGCGCGGCTGGCCGGTGCGCGCTAGCGTGCGCATGGCGTATCGGCCAGCTGATATATTTCGGCTATGAACATCGTCGACCACTATTTAGCCGGCTTGCGCCAGGCCATGCCGCCCGAGCCGCTGGCGGAGCTGGCGCTGGCCAGCGGCGCCAGCGCGGCGCAACTGGCCAGCTTGCGCCAGGCGTATCCGCTGTGCCCGGACAGCCTGCTGCGCCTGCTGGGCCAGTACAACGGCACGTATTATCAGGAGTATGCGGGCGGCATGGTACTGGTGTACATGCTGGGCTCGGACGTGTTCGAGTACCCGTATTACCTGAGTTCCGTCGAACAGATCCTGGAAGACCGGCAAGCGAACCAGCGCAGCATCGCCGATATCTACGGCCATTACCTGGACGACGACCCCGGCATCGTCGATACCCGCATCGACGCGGGCATCCAGCAGGGCCAGCGCCTGTGTTTTTCGCATTGCATGAACAATGGCGGCTCGTCGCGCCTGTATGTCGATTTCACGCCCACGGCGTCGGGCAAGGTGGGGCAGGTCGTGCGCTTCCTGCACGATCCCGACAACTACCAGGTCATCGCCGACAGCTTCGACGCGTATCTGCAAATGCTGATCGATGACGGCTACGGCTTCCTGATCGATGACAATTTCGAATAAGCGCGCCGCGCCGCCGTCCCTGCTGCCCGCCAACCGCCGCATCGTGCTGTCCGGCGAGGATGCGCTGCGCATCCTGCGCGAGATCGAATTTTTGTTGATATCGCTCCATAACATCGGCCGCCATTATTATCCCGACGGCGACGATGACGGCGCCGATGCCCTGCGCCGCGCGCAGTATTGCGCGGAGACGACGCGCTTCATCGACGAGGAGCAAGCCACGACGCGCCTGGCCCTGATGCGGCGCATCCTGTCCGCCCCATTCGACACCAGCCTGGGCGGCGACGACATGGACGATCTCGAGCGCGCCGTCGCCGCGCTGCCGCTGTGGCGTGCTCCCGGCGACTGATCATAAAAACTAATTGAAATCTAAAATTTGATAGTTTTTCCTGTTCAGGACGTTTGTGCCGCCGGACGGCCTTACAATGCTAGGTTATGCGTTTTCGTGATATCAGACTGTGGCTAGCGGAAAATACCTAGCTAATTGAAAGAATCGGTCTGATAAAATCCGGAACACCCGATCGACCAAACAGGAAGGCAGCACAGCATGGATTCGTCATCTGATAAAAAAGAAGAATTGCGTCAACAATTGCGCTTGGCCGCACTCGAGTATCACGAGTGCCCGCGCCCCGGCAAAATCAGCGTGACGCCGACCAAACAACTGACCAACCAGCGCGACCTGGCACTGGCCTACTCGCCAGGCGTGGCGGCACCGTGCGAAGAAATCGTCATCGATCCGGCGAATGCCTATAAATACACGGCGCGCGGCAACCTGGTGGCCGTCATCACCAACGGCACGGCCGTGCTGGGACTGGGCAATATCGGCCCGCTGGCCGCCAAGCCGGTGATGGAAGGCAAGGGCGTGCTGTTCAAGAAATTCGCCGGCATCGACGTCTTCGACATCGAAATCAACGAATCGGATCCCGATAAACTGGTCGACATCATCGCGTCGCTGGAACCGACCTTCGGCGGCGTGAACCTGGAAGACATCAAGGCGCCCGAGTGCTTCTACATCGAGCGCCAGCTGCGCGACCGCATGAAGATTCCCGTCTTCCATGATGACCAGCACGGCACCGCCATCATCGTCGGCGCGGCCATCCTGAACGGCCTGAAAGCCGTCGGCAAGAAGATCGAGGACTGCAAGCTGGTGGTCTCGGGCGCGGGCGCCGCGGCGCTGGCCTGCCTGGACCTGATCGTCGACCTGGGCTTCCCGTTGAAAAACATCTACGTCACCGATCTGGCCGGCGTCGTCTACAAGGGCCGCGCGGAACTGATGGATCCGGACAAGGAACGCTTCGCGCAAGACACGCCGCTGCGCACCCTGGGCGAAGTCATCCCGGACGCCGACATCTTCCTCGGCGTTTCCGCCGCCGGCGTGCTGAAACAGGACATGGTGCGCAAGATGGCGCCGAACCCGCTGATCCTTGCGCTGGCCAACCCGAATCCGGAAATCCTGCCGGAAGAAGTCAAGGCCGTGCGCAGCGACGCCATCATCGCCACGGGCCGTTCGGACTATCCGAACCAGGTCAACAACGTGCTGTGCTTCCCCTACATCTTCCGCGGCGCCCTCGATTGCGGCGCCACCACCATCACGCGCGAGATGGAAATCGCCGTCGTGCACGCGATCGCCGACCTGGCGCACGCCGAGCAGTCCGACATCGTCGCCACCACCTACGGCATCAGCAACCTGTCGTTCGGTCCTGAATACCTGATCCCGATGCCGTTCGATCCGCGTTTGCTGATCAAGATCGCGCCGGCCGTGGCCAAGGCGGCCGAGGATTCCGGCGTCGCCACGCGTCCGATCAAGGACTTGCAGGCGTACGCGGACAGCCTGCAGCAATTCGTCTACCGCAGCGGCACCTTCATGAAGCCGCTGTTCCTGATGGCCAAATCCACGCCGGCCGAACTCAAGCGCATCGTCTACGCCGAAGGCGAAGAAGAGCGCGTGCTGCGCGCCGTGCAAGTGGTAGTCGATGAAAAACTGGCGCGTCCCATCCTGGTGGGCCGTCCGCCCGTGCTCGAAGCGCGCATCCAGAAGTTCGGCCTGCGCCTCAAGCAAGGCGTCGATTTCGACGTCATCAACCCGGACTTCGACGAGCGCTATCGCGATTACTGGAACACGTACTACGCGATGACCAGCCGCAAGGGCGTCACCGAGGAATACGCGAAGCTGGAAATGCGCCGCCGCCACACCCTGATCGGCTCGATGATGATCCACAAGGGCGATGCCGACGGCATGATCTGCGGCACCTTCGGCACCACCCAGCTGCACCTGAAATACATCGACCAGGTGCTGGGCAAGCGCGCCGGCAGCAATGTGTATGCGGCCATGAACGTCTTGATCATGCCGGAGCGCCAGCTGGTGATGGTCGACACGCACGTCAATGAAAACCCGGACGCCGAGCAGCTGGCCGAGATCACCATCATGGCCGCCGAAGAGATGACCCGTTTCGGCCTGTCGCCGCGCGCGGCCCTGCTGTCGCACTCGAATTTCGGTTCCAGCGACAGCGCCTCGGCGCAAAAGATGCGCGCCGCGCTGGCCATCGTCAAGGAACGTGCGCCGGACCTGGAAATCGACGGCGAAATGCACGGCGATACGGCCCTCGACAGCAAGCTGCGTCAAAAGATCATGCCGAATTCGGCACTGAAGAACGACGCCAACCTGCTCGTCATGCCGAACATCGAATCGGCCAACATCGCCTACAACCTGGTGAAGACGGCGGCCGGCAACGGCATCGCCGTGGGTCCGATCCTGCTCGGCTGCGCCAAGCCCGTGCACATTCTGACGCCATCGGCCACCGTGCGCCGCATCGTCAACATGACGGCCTTGTGCGTGGTCGACGCAGTGGCCCAGCGTAAGGTCTAAGCGTTAGCTGCACATGAAAAGCCGCCCCATCCGCAAGGAGGGGCGGCTTTTTTACGTCGGTTGCACGGGCAGGGCCGTGGCGGCCGGATGGCGGCGCAGGTAATAGTGGCGGTACAGCATGATCTCGCCCCATACCAGCAGCAGCGCGACCAGCGCGAACAGGCACAGCGTGATCTTGAGCGAATTGAAATACGCGCCGGCCTGGCGCTTGATGGCGTCGACGAAAATCATCGGCACTGACTTGTCGAGTTTGCTGAAGTCGGCCTGCCGCGCCACGTCGGTGGTCAGGCGCACGGCCAGGTCGGTGCCCAGCGCGGCCAGCTCGCCCGTCGCCTGGCCACGGAAGTTGGCGCCCTTGAGCGCTTCGCCGAGCAGGCCGACCCTGGCGATCAGCTGTTCCTGCAGCACTTGCGTCAGCAGCACGCTGCCGCGGCGCAGGATGAATTCATTGATCCAGCGCGCCTTGCTGCGTTCCCAGTAGCTGCTGGACGTGGGCTGGTAATACATGCCTTGCACGAAGGGTTCGAGCAGGCTGCGCACGCTGATGGGCTGGCCCGGGGCGATCAGCTTGACCTGCTGCTCCAGGTAGACGCGCAGCGCCGGCATCTGCGCTTCGACCACCGGCTGCAGGTCGCGCTCGAGGGCCTGATTGACCATGCGGTGTGCGCTGTGCACGGCGCCAAACCCGCCGCCGAGGAGCGGCAGCGCGAGCAGGATCAATACATAGCTGAGCTTGGCGGCCACATGCCAGGCGCGCGGACGGCGCACGAGCAGGCATTTTCTGGCCAGCTGGTAGCAGATGCCGAGCGCCAGCACAAAGCCGAGCATGCCATACAGCAGCATCGATGGCAGGGCGGTCCACAGCAGTTCGCTGCCGAACGGCGCCAGGGTGCTGCCCCAATTGATCAGTTGTTGCTTCATGTAAATTGCCTTGAAGTAAGTAATCAGGCAATTATAGCTATTTAATAAATAGACATGGCGCGCTTGACCTCAATGCGCCATCAGCACGGGCAGTGTCATCTGGCGCAGCACGGTTTCCGTCACGCCGCCCAGCAGGATTTCGCGGAAGCGCGCGTGGCCGTAGCCGCCCATCACCAGCAGGTCCGCATGCACTTCGGCGGCCATGGCCAGCAGCGCCGCGCCGATGTCGGCCGTGGTGATGGCCGAGCGCACTTCGACGGGCACGCCATGGCGGCTCAGGTAGGCGGCGATGTCGGCGCCCGGGTGGCGCGCCGGCTGCGCGTGGCCGGCCGGCGGGTGCAGCAGCGCCAGCACCACCAGGCGCGCCGCGCGCAGCAGCGGCAGGGCGTGGCCGATGGCGCGCGTCGCCTCCATGCTGCCATCCCAGGCCACCACCACCGTGTTGTCCACTTGCGCGAATTGGCCGCTGCGCGGCACGATCAGCACGGGACGCGCCGCATTCAGCATCACATAGGGCACCAGGTCGCTCATGGCGCCGGGCAGCGCCTCGAGGTCGTCGTGCTGGCTGAGCACCGTCAGATCGCTGTAGCGGGCGCTGACGGCCATGCCGCCATCCTCATCGTCTTCGATCAGGCGCCGCTCGAGCGAGACGGCGCCGGCCTGGCGCGCCAGTGTTTCAAACTGGGCCAGCGCCTGTTCCGCCTGCCCGTGCAGGGCATTGATCTGCGCCGCCACGGCGCCGCCGCGCATGCCGCGGTTGTTTTCCAGGGTAAAGCGCGACACGCCCGTCATGGCCGCGCCGATCAGGTGCGCCTGGTGCGCGTGCGCCAGCCGCGCCGCGATGGCGATGCGCTGCGGCGCATGGCGCGACAGGTCGGCGTGGACGAGGATGGATTTGTAAGCCATGGTGTCATTCGCTAGTCAGGATGGCAACAAGGCTAGAACGGCAACACGGGCAAGTCCAGCATTGCCGTGCCGGCGGGCGGTTTTCTTATGCGGGGCTTGACGTGGGTCAAAAAAATATGGACGAGGGCCTTTCGCAAGGCGATAGCCAGGAGATTGCGAGCTGTTTGATGTGCATCAAAATGCGGGGTCCGCCACCAGCCATAATGGCATTGAACTCCTTGTCCTTCCAGTGGTCTGCATCGGCGCCGGCGCCATCTGTCCGGCACTTCTTTGTGTGACGCAACAACGCTGGCCGTGGCGGGAGTTCACTTCTCGGGCTTCCAGGCCTTCTCGTATTCTTTTCGGCCAGCACGCGCAGTGTGGCGCCTTGCCTGGAGTCATGCTACATTCGCGTCCTGTTTTTCTGAAAGGATGACGATGCCTTTAGGTAATAACGGTAACAACTTCTTGCAGCACAATCAGCAAGCCTGGGATGCCCAGGCTGCACGGAACAGCCCGTGGTCGCAACCCGTCGACAGCGCCACCATCGCCGCGGCCCGTGCCGGGCAGTGGCAAATCCATCTGACGCCCGGTCCCTTGCCGGCCGGCTGGCTGGGCGAGGTGCGCGGCAAGCGCATCCTGTGCCTGGCCGGTGCCGGCGGGCAGCAGGCGCCCGTGCTGGCTGCCGCCGGCGCGCACGTCACCGTCTTCGATCTGTCTGAACAGCAACTGGCGCAAGACCGCATGGTGGCCGAACGCGACGGCTTGCAACTGGCCACCGTCCAGGGCGATATGCGCGATCTGGCCTGCTTTGCCGACGCCAGCTTCGATGTCATCATCCACCCCGTGTCGAACCAGTACGTGCCCGATATCGCCCCCGTGTGGCGCGAATGCGCGCGCGTGCTGGCCGATGGCGGCGTGCTGCTGAGCAGTTTCTTTAACCCAGCCGTCTTCATCGGCGACCGCGATCCGCAATGGGCACAGCAGGGCTTGATACGGCCACGTTTCGTGCTGCCGTATTCGGATGTGGAGGATATGGATGCCGATGCGCTGGCGGCGCGCATGGAAAAGGGCGAGGCGCTGGTCTTCGGCCACGGCCTGGACAGCCAGATCGGCGGCCAGCTGGCGGCGGGCTTCGTGCTGGCCGGTTACCACGAGGAAATGCATCCCCACCCGCGCTTTGAAATTGAAAAATTCCTGCCCAGCTTTATTGCCACGCGGGCCGTCAGGCTGGCGCGCGCGCTATAGCGATCATTAGTTGTACGGCTGCAAGTCCAGCCAGACGGCGTACGACAGGCGCTTGCCGTTCCACAGGCCGCCGCCGCGGATGACGGCGTCGCACGAGGTCAGCTGGCCCACCAGATCCATGCGGCCCAGGTTGCGGCGCAGGCGCAGGGCGTCGTTGTGCGACAGGTAGCCCACCAGCAGGCCGTCGATGAAGACGGCGATGGCCTTGTCCTGGAACGGATTGGCATCGTCGCAGACGAGCAGGGCCAGGCATTTTTCTTCCGCGTTGCCGGGGCCGTGTTCGCCGGCCAGCTTGGCGATGGCGGGTTGGTACATCGCTTCGTTTTCCACTTCCGACGCAAAGCGCCCCTCGTCGCTCCAGTGGTGCGCCGGTGCGCCCGCAGGGATCGCCGGCACGTACTGGCGCACGGACACGAGTGGCTTGTGCAGCGGTTTGACGGGCGTGCGGCCGCTGAAGACGTAGTACAGCAGGGCGATGACGATCACGATGGCAAGCAGGTAAAGCATGGTATCTCTCTGATTTCTAAGGGGGAAGCCGGGATCGCGGGCATGCCGCGCGGCGTTGCCGCTACTATAGCAAGTTCGCCGCCCGGTCCCGGGTAAATCTGGCCATCAGATGACGCCGCCGGCGCAGCGCCAGCGGATCGTTCAGCACGATGGGCGAGGCGCCCGTCAAGCCCGAATAATACTGGCCGTGCCGGCGCAGGACGAAGGCATAGTCGTGCAGCGCGTGGCCGCGTGCCAGCATGCGCGCATCGCAATCGACCTCGATGGCAAAGCGCAGCCGGTGCAGCTGCCACCACAGGGGCACATTCCACGGCATGATCACGATCAAGCCGTAGGCCAGGGCCAGCAACTGCGGATCGCGCGTGGCCAGCCGGCATTGTGCATGCGCCAGCAGCAGCGCTTGTTGTTGGGGAGGAATCAGTTGCAGCCAGACGGGCATCACGATGCGCGGCCGCAGCAGTCCCGCCACGCAGGGGCCGATGCCGCCGCTCAAGTACACTGGCGTGCCCAGCAGCGATGTTTTCTGCCAGCGCCGCTGGTGCGACAGCAGCCAGATGCTGCGTAGCGCCAGCAGCAAGAGTATGCCGCTCGATAAGGCAAACCAGCCCAGTTTCAGCTGCGCCTGCTCCGACGGCATGGCCGCCAGCACGCCGGGCAGCCACGCCAGGGGCAAGATGACGGACGCGGCGATGGCCGCCAGCCACAGCCAGCGTGTCGTGCGCCCGCGCCGTTGCCGCGCGCGCTCGGCGCGCCAGGCGGCAGCGCTCAACAGCAGCGCCAGCACCATGCAGCACAGCAGCCAGACCGGCATCGGGCGCCTAACGTTTCAGCGCCATGCCGACGGAGGCGGGCGCCGTATGCTTGAAACCGAACTGCGCATACAGGTCTTGCGCCTGGCCATCGGCGATCAGGCTGACGTACGCGCTTTCCGGCACGTCGCTGTCGATGAACTGGCGGATTTCGCGCATGATCAGCTTGCCCAAGCCCTTGCCCTGGTGGGCCGGCAGCACGGCGATATCGACGACCTGGTAAAAACAGCCGCCATCGCCGATGACCCTGCCCATGCCGACGACCTCGTCGCCATGCAGCACTTGCACGGCAAACAGGGAATTCGGCAAGCCCTTGGCCGCCGCCTCCGCGGTTTTTGCGCTCAGCCCGGCGGCGACGCGCAGCTGCTGATAGGTGGCGATGGAGGGAATGGCCAGGCGGGTGGTGTAGGGCGATGCGGCAGTCAAGACGGTCTCCTGTGCAATATGGATGGAATGGCCATTATAGGCGGCGAGCGCGGCCGGCGGCGGCACGCTTTATTCGCCGCGCCCTATGTCGTGCGCGGCGCTTTTGCGCTATGGTGGCGTCATTCATTTATTTGTTGAAAGCATGCCATGTCCGCAGGATTTACCGCCACCGAGTTGTCCGTCATCCATGAAGACGACGCCCTGATCACCACCCTGGCCGCGCCAGCGGGCAAAGGCGAGCCCGTCTACCTGATGCTGCAGCGCGCCGATGAATACGACGAGCAGGACGTCGCTACGGGCATGGACGAACCGTATATTGAATATGGCGGCCAGGAATTTGCGTGGTATGGCCACATGCACGCCGTGATCCTGCATCCGAACCGCCTGTCCGTGCAGATGGATGCCGAGGCCGCCATGCAGATGGATGACGACGGCCAGATCGACGTGCGTTTCAACTTGACGCCCGAGCGCTACGCCCAGCTGCAGCAGGCGCTGCGCACCACGTTCGAGGGCTGCGACTACTATCGCGAAGAACGTTGATCTGCGCGGACGGCGCCGGCCACGGCGTCGCGTATGCTCGATAGCGGGCATTGACTGGGGGAGAATAAGATGACGGTGCTGATACTCGGTTTGCTGCTGTTCCTGGGCTTGCACTCGGTACGCATCGTCGCCGACGGCTGGCGCAGCGCCCAGCTGGCTCGCCTCGGCGAAAAGCGCTGGAAGGGGCTGTACTCGCTCGTGGCGTTTGCCGGCCTGGGCCTGATCATCTGGGGTTACTCCCTGGCGCGCCAGCAGCCGCAGGTGCTGTGGACGCCGCCCATGGGCTTGCGCCACGCCAGCGGCCTGCTGATGCTGTTCTCGCTGATTTTGCTGGCGGCGGCCAATGTGCCGCGCAACCGCATCAAGACCCTGGTGCACCATCCCATGCTGCTCGGCACGCAACTGTGGGCCGTCGCGCATCTGCTGGCCAATGGCAACGTGGCCGACGTGCTGCTGTTCGGCGGCTTCCTCGTCTGGGCGTCCGTGGATCTGGTTTCGGCCGTGCAGCGCGACCGCGCGGCCGGCGTGGCATACCAGGGCGGCACCATCCAAGGCACGCTGATCGCCATAGTCGCGGGCTGTGCGCTGTGGCTGCTGCTGGCATTCTGGCTGCACGGCGTGCTGTTTGGCGTGCGGCCGTTTGGATAGCGGGATGGAGCAAGCGAGGGAGATCGGCTTGCGCGTGGCGTGGCCTGCGACGAGCTAAGCGACAAATCGGGCGCCGCCATTGTGCGCCTGCGGGGGATGCCGCCGGGGCGGGAGCGCAGGTTGGGGCGCTAATATAAAAAGCCCGCAGCATGTGGCGATGGTCGGGTTTGAGCGAGTACAGTAAGTGTTCTGTGGTGCCGGGAGCCAGAATCGAATTACCTATGACAGCGACACTAAAAGTATCAAAAAATTAATCATGGATCCATCTAATTGTGACTTGTTTGTAAGTGGGATTCCACAATTTTTGTAATCCAGCACTGAATTGTATTAATTTCAAAACTTACGCCCCTTCGAAAATCTGTAGTGGCTTTCAAGTTCATCCGATGCGACAGAGCTTAGTCTTTAGCTGGGACCTACATCGTTGACAGAACGACTTTCAAGATGTCCTCGACGAAATCGTCTACACGAACATGTTTGGTGGGATATCTAGCGTTTGGGAAAAAATAGTTTCATTTTAGGAGTTCATAATATTTATTATTAAGCGCTTTGCGGACAGTGCATTTTCGTTTTCTGGTTCTACATCAATCCAAAAATTAACTTTTCCTAATAGTGAACTTAAATAATTCGGGTTGCTTATTTTTTTATTTGACATATGTGATAGCAACCCAAATCGTTTAATGAAGAAGATTTCATTTTTCAAATCCCGTTTAAATTTGTTTGGTATGGATAGCTTTCCTGTTGAAATTGAAATTCCCGTAATTATCCGTGCTCCGCCATCAATTTTAATTCGAGTTTTATCACTATTAATTTCAAGTCCGTAGTCGTTGACGATTTTTTCAACCAATGTGCAAAACGAATGATGAATGCTTCCTCCGGAAAATGTTAGGTCATCAGCATATCTTGTGTACTGCAACGAACATTTTTTTGCGAGCCGGCTAAGTCGCTTATCAAGACTTTTAAAAATTATGTTAGATAGTGCCGGGCTGGTGGCTGCACCTTGAGCTAAAAATCCCTGATGGCAACACAGCGACGCAAGATAGTACGCCACATTTGGCGCATAGCCCATATCCTTGAATACATTAATAATCCAGGAGATACCAATAGACGGAAAAAAATTTTTGATATCCATTTTCAAAAGATTTTTTGATCCTAGATGAACTGCTGCGTTACTTTTTATTGATCGATTCCGGCGGAATCCATGGGCTGCATCGTTAATCTCTACGCGGTATAAAATATTTAGCAATATCCATCGCTGAACATGCAATAGAGATTTATGCGGTGCGCATATTTTTCGGCGCGCACCACTTCGCTTGGGAATAGAGAATTCTCGGTAAAAACTACTTGATGATGCCACCATGTCCGCCAGCGGATGAATATTGACACCTAGTAATAAAGAAAGATGTTCAAACTCGTATATGACAGGAAAGTTGTTTTTTTGCAGACGGTTAGCGTATTCCACATAAATTTCAGTTAGAGCGAGAGGGATTCCTCGATCTTGAAAATAAGGGTGCCAAGAAGAAAAATTCATTTTATCAGGAGAAGGTGAGAGAGCATAATTTTAAAGCTACCTACTGTACGCGAGCTGCATATTCGAATGCGTTTGTATGTCGGAACGACATACAAGCGTAGTCGAATACGTGATAATTGGCGAAGCCAATTTCACACACCGGGAATTTGCAGAGCAAATCCTATTTGCGATGAAAATTCCCGGTGCAGGCATAAATTCACCTTAACAACCGGAGCGACTCCGCTCCTTAGCACTAGCTACTATTGCTATGCCCCCTCATCTTTAACATTACCATAGGAAATCTTCTGACGCAAGCTTAAATCCAGTCTTGAGATTGATGGGATGTAAGGTTCGCCCGGCATTAATTTCATGTTGCGCAAAATTCCTGACGGTATTCCATTGATACTGGCATCTTTATTGGATGGTTTTAACTCCAGGAGAAATGATTTTCCTTGGCCAGTAATTTCTAACCAATCCCCATCGAATCCGATAAACTGATTGCCCTCCAGTTCAAATATTGCCTGCATGTAATCGGCCATAGGAACCTTCAATTTTCGGAAGAGGGTGTAGCTTCCAATTTTCCCTTTTTTTTCTAGAATAGCCTTAAGAATAATCTTCTTTAAATCACTGTGATTTTCCATGAGTCAGTCACCTAAGAAACGAGTGAATAGAGGGTTTCTGGAATCCCCTCTAGAATTTTTGGGCCACCAAAATATTGGAAAAACATTATTTGGAATATTTCCATTCTCGATGCCAATAAGACTTTCAGTCTTTCCGTAGCCCAAGGAGTATTCGTTTAGTTTGTATTTTCCATACGTTAATGATAGTTTTTTTTCGATGCTAATCATTGATTCTAATTTTAGCGACACTTGATCCTGTGATTCAAAATCAGAAATGCCCCGTGGGATTATTTCAAGACAGGAGACGCTAATGCCTTCTTTTTTTAAGGCTTCGATACCGACAATCGATGAGAAGATAACCTTAACAAAAATGTTTACGCTCTCCCCAACGCTGTTGAACTGAGATCTTATTGACGTAACTCGACCAATTGCGGTTCGTCCCGAACCAATAAATTCGTCAACTAAGATTATATTCTTTCTCTTGAAGGTTTCGCTTTTCGATTTTTTGTAAGCAGTGCCATATGTATTGATTATTGAAATATTATTCCAGCCATGCTCTTGAAATTTAACCTTAATTGCTTGTACTAAAGCCTGCGAACTATCTGGGGACGAGTCAGCTGCGACTGCTGCGATTATCGTGTCTTCAGCCGTAATGCCGGGCATTGTAATTATTTCTAAAACTAAATCATTGAGCCTTTCAACATAGCTTTTTGCAGAAACATATGTAAACCGCGAAAGCAATTCAGCCACTAGATTTTGTTCATCCTCGGAGGAGCAGTCCTCGAGATACAATTGCGTAAGGCTATGGGCGCGAGGGCTTATCCAACTATGTGCTTTTATTAGTTCCATCAAAGCTGAAAACTGCGTTTTTTGCACACTTTGCATTTCCAAAAATCCTTGGAGTTAGAGGCCACTCTGGCGCTTCGTGGGTATAATCGCTGCCTTCGGAAAAATTGACCAGCAATAATGATTATAGGCAAATGTAGACTTAATGCAATGCAAATACGGTGAAGAGGGCATTTTCTTCTCGGTATGGTCCGCTGGATCATGGATTAATATCCACGCAATGCAAAATTGTCGCGTTGCTCTCTATCGGCAGCGCGCGGATCAACGCAAACGCATGTCGATGCTGCTTGCTGCTGAATCGCCACGAGTCTGCTAGATACCCCGCGAGGCGTTCAAAATACCTTTGCTCAAACTCTGCTGGCGAAAGCCTGTCATTAGAATTGTGACGGCGCTTGGGACTGTAGAATATCTCAATGTAGTCGACGATGTCCTGCTTGGCACCGTCTTTGGCTGCATAGGTCCTGCGTTTGATGCGCTCACGCTTTAAAAGCTGGAAGAAACTCTCAGCGACAGCATTGTCGTGACAGTTTCCACGTCGGCTCATGCTTTGCTCCAGCCATTGCGCGGAACGCATCTGCATGCGGGCGGATGTTGTTGAGTGGCATCTTGTCTAGGTATGGGATGACATCGTCTTGGGGCCAATTGCCGACTTTCTTTTGCGTGCTGGCGGTGCCGTTGCGTTCGATGGTGAGCAGCCACTGGCGCGCTAGCTTCAACGGGTGACTAGCAGGTACATGCCGTACAGGTCGGGATATTTGTCGCCGCTGGGCGCACCCTTGTAGACGGCCTGGCGGATAAGCAGATCGGACAGTGGCATGGTGCACTCCCTGATGGTATTTTTTTAGAGAAAATACTAAATCCAGCAAAAAGTACCAACAAAATTCATGGCTTTTAATGTACGCCGATGGACAAACACGGACGACAAAAAACCCGCTCTCCTATGACGAAGGCGGGTTCCTGGATGTTTTTCGAGCTTCTACTGCTGTGTTCTGGTGCCGGGAGCCGGAATCGAACCGGCACGCTGTTTCCAGCGCGGGATTTTGAGTCCCGTGCGTCTACCTATTCCGCCATCCCGGCAACGCGAGACGCATTATCACTGATTTGTCACAATCTGGCAAGTTTTATGCTTGGCGTGTGTTTTGCCCAAGCCTGCAGAATCTGTGACGATGCCGATTCCAGCGCAAGAAGCGGAGTGCCGCGCCCGGCTTGCCGGCCTATCTTTTCCCTTTCAACCACATGAAGGGGAAGCAAATGCTACAACTGGAAAATAAGGTCGCCATCATCACGGGCGCCAGCTCGGGCATCGGCCATGCGGCGGCGCGCCTGTTCGCGCGCGAGGGGGCGCGGCTGGTGCTGGTGGCGCGGCGGCGGAAGGAACTCGATGCGCTGGTGGCGCAGCTGGCGGACGGCGGCGCGCAAGCCGTGGCCTGTGCCGGTGATGTGGCCGACGCGGCATGCGCGCAAGCGGCCGTGGCGCTGGCGCTGCAACGCTTTGGCGGCCTCGATATCGCCTTCAATAATGCGGGCACCCTGGGACCCATGGGGCCCACGCAGGAAGTTGCCCTGGAAGACTGGCGGGCGGCGGTCGACACCAATCTCACCAGCGCCTTCCTGGCCGCCAAATATCAGCTGCCCGCCATGGCGGCGCGCGGCGGCGGCTCGCTGATTTTTACCTCGACCTTTGTCGGCCATACGCTGGGCATGTCCGGCATGGCCGCGTATGCGGCCAGCAAGGCGGGCGTGATCGGCTTGACCAAGGCCCTGGCGGCCGAGTATGGCACGGCGGGTATCCGCGTGAATGCCCTGCTGCCGGGCGGCACCGATACGCCCATGGGGCGCGCAGTGGCGAATACGCCCGAAGCGCTGGCCTTCGTGGCGGGCTTGCATGCGTTAAAACGTCTGGCTACGCCGGACGAGATCGCCCGCTCGGCGCTGTACCTGGCGTCCGATGCCTCGAGCTTCACCACCGGCACGGCGCTGCTGGCCGATGGCGGCGTGTCCATCGTGCGCGCATAAAGCACGCGCAGAAACGCCGACGGCCCGGGGATGAGCCGGGCCGTCGGTGGTGTGCGCTACATCAAGCTCAGTTGTGAACTGAGTTCAGCTGGCGCGCGATGATGTCGTGGTTGAGCCAGATGACGGGCGCTGGCGGTTCCGACATGGTGTGGAACATCAGCGGGCCCGTGCCTTCCAGCACCAGCGAGCTCAGGTGGTCGGTGATCAGTTCCTTGCGGTCCTTGTGCAGCTTGGTGATGTCGTCCGAGGTGCCGATCATGACGTCGGCCAGCTCTGGCGTGTTGTCCATCGGCCAGGCGGCGAAGTTGCGGAACTGCACGCTGGTGGCGTCGCCGTTGTAGGCGGCGATACGGTCGAGCAAGTCTTGCAGCGACACGCCGTCTTCCAGCAAGCCCTGGCAGATTTTCCACTGTTCTTCGGCCCAGGCTGCGCCGCCTTCTTTTTTCAGCGCGTCGAGCAGGGGGAACAGCGACAGTTCCACGCCGACGAAAATGTCGGACGAATTCGTGCGGATTTCCGGGCAATTGAAGACGGTCGCCTTGATGCCTTTTTCCCACGCGGCCTTGGCCACGTTTTCCAGGCGCATCTTGGCCAGGCCTTGCGTGTAGTTGCTGTAGGTTTGCCACTGGTATTTGCCGTCGATCAAGATCTCGGTGCCGTGGTAGCCGTAGGCGCTGTAGCGCACCTGGCCGCCCGTTTGCTCGATGCGGGCGCGGATGGCGGCGCTGCCGTCGATCAGGTGCTGCAGGGTGTTGGCCGTGACTTCGTCGAAGTTCATCAGGATCAATTTACCCAGGTCGCTGTCGAGCAGGGCGCGCGAAGACATGAAGCGCTCGCCGCGGCCTTTGTAGATGCGGTTGGCGATCGCCAGGAAGACCTTGACCTTTGGAATGCCGCCGGCCATGGTGTGGGCGAAATACACATTGCTGCCGTCAGGAATCAGGCTATCCAGCTCGGCCATGGCTTTGGCCACGGACGCGCTGAAGCGGGCGATGCCGGCTTCGCGGCAGCGTTCGATCTGCGCCCAGTCCAGCTTGTCTTCTTGCCAGCTTTTCAGGGTCATGTCGGCCAGCAGGGCCGTCGGCGTCGGTTCGCCGGCGGGCGCGTCGAGGTCGAAACCGGCCATCAGCGGCACATTGATGATGCGGCCGCCCAGGTTGGCTTCGGCTTCGGCCAGCTCTTCCGCGTTCAGCGGGCGCAGCGCCATGTTTTCATCGCGGCGGCCGACCGTCATGCCGACGATATTCATGCCCGCCTTGCGCGCTTCGTCCAGCAAACCATTCACATAGCCGCGGCCGAACAGCTCGCCGAACAGCACAAAGGTGTCGCCCTTGCGGAAGATATTTTTTTGCGGGATGTCTCTTAAGGACGTGATCTCGGTCATGGTATCAATTCATTCAAAAATTAGCGGGGCAGACGGCTAAACGCGCTGTCCGCTGGTTCAACATAGTGTGAAATTATGCGCCATTTCAGCGTGGAAAATCCTGTTGCGAACGATTCTCGTCTGGAATGGCATCTTCTTCTTCGTGCAGTTCTTATTCTTTCGCCATGGCGTATTTTACGCTGCCGCAGCGTACAACGCCCGCAGACAGGGCCAGATAAGCCCGGCAGGCGCCGATATTACCCCAGCTTGGCCATGCTGGTCAGCAAAATTGATCTAAAACAAATCCTGCTGGCCCGATACGAGGCGCGAAAAATCGTCGCCCAGAAACGGCAATATCGCGTCCGCCACCGGTTGCAGCTGGCGCGTCAGGTAATGCTGGTAGTCGATGGGCGAGCGCTGCGTTTCCAGCGGTTCCGGCCCCGCCACCGTGATGACATAGCTGATCCAGCCGCCGTTCTGGTATTGCAGCGGTCGGCCCTGCGCCAGGTTGTAGGCGTCGGCCGTGCGCGCCGCGCGCACGTGGGGCGGCACGTTGCGCTGGTAATCGTCGAGCGGGCGGCGCAGGCGCTTGCGGTAGACCAATAAGGCGTCGAACTCGCCGCGCACGGTGCGCGCCACGTAGTCGCGCACATAGTCCTGGTAGGCGGCGCGCTGGAAGATGCGCAGGTACAAGGCTTGCTGGAATTGCTGCGCCAGCGGCGTCCAGTCGCTGCGCACCGTTTCCAGGCCCTTGTAGACCATCTGTTCGCTGCCGTCGGGCTTGCCGACGAGGCCCGCGTAGCGCTTCTTGCTGCCTTCTTCCGAGCCGCGGATGGTGGGCATCAGGAAACGCCGGTAATGGGTCTCGAATTCCAGTTCCAGCGCATTCTCGAGGCCGAATTCTTCGCGCAGATGGGCGTCCCACCAGGCGTTCACATGCGCCACCAGGGCGCGGCCGATCTTGCCCGCCTCTTCATCCGTATGCGCTGTTTTGAGCCACACAAACGTGGAATCCGTGTCGCCATAGATCACCTGATAACCCTGTTCGGTGATCAGTTCGCGCGTGCGGTGCATGATGTCGTGGCCGCGCAAGGTGATCGACGAGGCCAGGCGCGGATCGAAGAAGCGGCAGCCGCTCGACCCCAGCACGCCGTAAAACGCGTTCATGATGATCTTTAACGCTTGCGACAAGGGCGCGTTGCGCTCGCGCTTGGCCGTCTCGCGCCCTTGCCACACCTGTTTCACGATGGCGGGCAGGCAATGTTTTACGCGTGAAAACTGCGCGCCCCGGTAGCCGGGCACGGTATCGGCCTCGTCGCCGCCCGTGCCCACCACCAGGCCCACGGGGTCGATCAGGAAAGTGCGGATGATGGACGGGTACAGGCTTTTATAGTCGAGCACCAGCACGGAATCGTACAGGCCCGACTGCGAATCCATGACGAAGCCGCCGGGGCTGTTTTCGCCCGAGATATCGCCCAGGTTGGGCGCCACATAACCCTGCCGGTGCATCAGCGGCAAATACAAATGTTCGAAGGCGGCCACGGAGCCGCCGCTGCGGTCGGCCGCCAGGCCCGTCACGCTGGCCCGCTCCAGCAGGAAGGTCAGCAACTCGGTCTTGGCGAAGATGCGCGTGACCAGCTCGCAATCCTTGAGGTTATAACGGGCCAGCGCGGGCTTGTCTTCGCGGAAACGCCGGTCGATCTCGGCCATGCGCTGATAGGGATTGTCGATGGACTTGCCTTCACCCAGCAAGCTCTGCGCCACGTTTTCCAGGCTGAACGAGGAAAAATTCCACGTCGCCGAGCGCAGGGCTTCGATGCCGTCGATGATCAGGCGTCCCGCAGCGGCGGCAAAGTAATGCTCTTGCTTGCCGCCATGCTCGCGCCATTCCATCACGGCGCCGCCGCGCCCCAGTTTCAACGGTACCTGGTAGCGCTCAGCGTGTTCGCGCAGCACGCGCAAGTCGAACTGCACCAGGTTCCAGCCGATGATGGCGTCCGGATCGTGCCGCTCCATCCACGTATTCAGGCGCTCGAGGATCTGTGCGCGGCTGTCGCAGTATTCGAGGTCGAAGTCGAGTAGCTCATCGCCGCCGTTTTGCGGCCCCAGCATGTAGACCTGGCGCTGGCCGCAGCCTTCCAGGGCCAGCGAATACAGCTCGCCATGGGCCGTCGTCTCGATGTCGAGCGAGGCCAGTTTCAAGCTTGGCCGGTAGCCGGGCGCCGGTTTCAGCTGCACGTCCTGCCCTGTTTCCGCGCTGAACGTTACCGGCGCCGTAATGAAGCGCTCCATCAGGTAGCGCTCGGGCGGGCGGATGTCCGCTTCGTACACGTCGATGCCGTGCGCGCGCAACTGCTTTTCCAGCTTCAGCAAATGCCGGTATTGCTTGCAGTACAGGCCCAGCACGGGACGGTGGTGAAAATCGCACAGCGACAGGGGCCGCAGTTCGGCATGGCGCTCGCCGCGCAGCAGCTGTTGCGCTTGCTCCTGCTGCTCCATGGGGATAAAGGCGACGGCCGTCTGCACGGGCAGGCGCACGTGGCGGGGCCCGGCGTCCGTTGCCAGCCAGAAATCGACCTCCGTGCCGGCGGGCGTGTCGCGCCAGTGGCGGGTCAGGATGAAGCCCTGTTCGGGCGGGTGCTGCGTGTTGCCTGTCATGGTGCCGTGAATGTCGGGTGTGCTGGCCTGCACATTACAGCAAGCTGGTGCAGGGCGGGGGCGGTTGCGGCTATAATTTTTGTAGTCGATGACCATAAGAAGAGCGCGTCGCGCCGTTACCCTGGAGACAGCATGCAAGCAATGAGTTATGTACATGGCGCCCACGAGACGCCGTTGATCGGCGAAACGATAGGCGCTTACCTGGACGGCATCGCCGCCCGCTACGGCC
The DNA here is from genome assembly GCF_058797855.1 of Janthinobacterium sp. GW823-FHT01H08. NCBI lineage: Bacteria > Pseudomonadati > Pseudomonadota > Betaproteobacteria > Burkholderiales > Oxalobacteraceae > Janthinobacterium > Janthinobacterium sp. GW823-FHT01H08. Next base: position 5,740,468 of record NZ_CM179504.1, on the reverse strand, counting down.
AGCACGACGCCCTGATCGTGGCGCACCAGAACGTGCGCTGGACGTATCTGGAATTCCAGCAGCGCGTGCACCGCCTGGCCGCCGGCCTGTTGAAACTGGGCTTGCAGCCGGGCGACCGGGTCGGCATCTGGTCGCAAAACTGCGCCGAATGGGTGCTGACCCAGTTTGCCACGGCGAAAGCCGGCTTGATCATGGTCAACATCAACCCCGCCTACCGGCGCTCGGAACTCGAATACGTGCTCGACAAGGTGCAGTGCAGCGCGCTGATCCTGTCGCCCAGCTTCAAGTCCAGCGATTACCTGGCCATCGTGCAAGACGTGGTGCCGGAAATCGCCCGTTCGCGCGCCGGCGCCCTGCAGTCGCCGCGCCTGCCGCAATTGCGCCACGTCATCCGCCTGGGCGCGGCCGCCACCCCCGGCATGCACAATTTCGACGCGGTGATGGACGGCATTGCCGACGCCGACCTGGCGCACCTGGAAGAAATGAGCGCCACCTTGCAGTTTGACGACGCCGTCAACATTCAGTTCACGTCCGGCACCACGGGCGCGCCGAAGGGCGCCACCTTGACGCACCACAATATCCTGAACAACGGTTTCTTCATCGGCGAAGCCATGCGCCTGACGCAGCAGGACCGCTTGTGCATTCCCGTGCCCCTGTACCACTGCTTCGGCATGGTGCTGGGCAACCTGGCCTGCGTCACGCATGGCGCGGCCATGGTGTTTCCCGGTGAAGGCTTCGACCCGAAAGCCGTGCTGGAAACGGTGCAGGCCGAGCGCTGCACGGGACTGCACGGCGTGCCGACCATGTTCATCGCCATCCTCGACCATCCTGATTTCAAGCAATACGACCTGTCGAATTTGCGCACCGGCATCATGGCCGGTTCGCCTTGTCCGATGGAAGTCATGACGCGTGTTATCGAATTGATGCACATGGCGGAAATCACGATTGCGTATGGCATGACGGAAACGTCGCCCGTCAGCTTCCAGACGTCGATCGAAGACCCGCGCGAGATGCGCGTCTCGTCCATCGGCCGGGTTCACCCGCACCTGGAAGTGAAAATCATCGATGCGGAAGGCCGCATCGTGCCGCGCGGCGAAAAGGGCGAATTGCTCACGCGCGGCTATTCCGTGATGCAGGGCTACTGGGGCGATCCTGAAAAAACCAGCGAAGCCATTGACGCGGCGCGCTGGATGCACACGGGCGACCTGGCCGTTATCGACGCAAACGGCTTTTGCAGCATCGTCGGCCGTTCGAAGGACATGGTGATACGCGGCGGCGAAAACATCTACCCGCGCGAAGTCGAAGAATTCCTGTACCGCCACCCGAGCGTGCTCGACGTGCAATGCGTGGGCGTGCCGGACGCCAAGTATGGTGAAGAACTGTGCGCCTGCATCATCCTGCGCCCGGGCACGCAGGCCACCAGCGAGGATATCCGCGCCTTTTGCGACGGGCAAATCGCCTATTACAAGATTCCCCGCTATGTGCGCTTCGTCGAGGAATTCCCCATGACGGTGACGGGCAAGATCCAGAAATATGTATTGCGCAAGCAGGTGGCGACGGATCTGGGCTTGAGCACGGAATAAGTTTTTCGCCCGCCCATAAAAAAACACCGGGATGCTCGCGCGGCCCGGTGTTTTTTATTGATGCGGCGTCAAGCTCAGGCCATCGCGGCTTGCGGTGCGCGCGCTGGCGTGCGGCGGCGCATGAAGGCCAGCAAGCCCAGGCCGGCCAGCAGCATGGCGTAGGTGCCTGGCTCAGGTACGGCCGACACGTTGACCGTGTTGAAGCCGGAACCGTTCATCGCGACGTGGCCACGATTGATCGAGCTGACCGAATTGGCGATCAGGGTGCCGTTCATGTCGCCCGAACCGGAGAACGCGCTGTGCGGCGCCAGGATGCTGCCGTTGATGCCGACGTTCTGCAGGTTAGTGGTGGTGGCGTTGGCGAAGTTGAACAGCGTGCGGTTGGCGAAACTGGCGAAATTGTCGAAGCCGCCGCTCATGGTGATGTCGGTGGCCGTGCCGTTGATGATGATGCTGGCCGTACTTTTCAGCGAGGACAGGTCCAGCGTCAGGTTATGCAGGTTCGACGCATCGATGTTGAAAATATTCACGTCGGCGTTGACATTGCCGACCAGGGTCATGTTGCCGTACTGCGAGATCACGGTGCCGTTCGATTGCAGCTTGGCCACGTCGCCCGACAGGGTCGTCAGTTGCTGCTTGGCGCCTGCGAAGTCCAGGGTGGAGGCATTGCCTTTGCTGATGTTGTCTTTTGGAAACCACTGTGGCGCCGTCAGGGTGGCGTTGGGGTTGCTGACGCCGTACACGGCCGAACCGCTGAGCGTGCCCCAGCCCGTGTTCAGATTGCCTCCAGCAACGACCGAATTGACGGCGCTGCCTGGCTTTTTATTCGTGCCGACATTGTAGTTGTCCAGGTAGATATTGCCGCCAGCGGCAATGCTGCCGCCGACGCTGGTAAAACCGCTGGCGCCGCTGCTGCCGATGTTGCCAAAGATAAAGGCCGAGTAGCCATTGGCGACGCCGAGGTCGACCACGGTGGCTTGTGCCGAAGCGCTGAAGGAGAAGGCGAACAGGGCGGCGCTGATGAGCGGCAAGGTACGGGTAGCAAATAATTTCATGGACAATCTCATAGTCAATTAGGGGACGATTCGGGCGGGAAAGCAACACACCGCCATCGCGCAGCCGGCTATTATAATATAAAAAACAATGTTAGTTCAATTTAGGTAATTAACTATATTTTAAGGCAACACTTTTCCTATGGTCAGCAATTGTCTTGCGGACATAAAAAAACCGGGGCTGGCCCGGTTTTTTGCTGTTTATCTGACGCGCTGGTATAGGCGGAAGCGTTCCACGTCATCCGTGGGGCGGCGTCCTTCCCACAGCTTGATCCAATCCGCACCGTGGTGTTCCGGCAGCTTTTCCTTGTTATCCGGAACTTTAATGCTGTCTTGCAACAAGAACACGTCGCAATGCTGTTGGCCCACATTGGCAAACGGCAGGTGGCCGTAGTAGGCGAACGAGGCGCGCTGGGCGGCGCCGACATTGCTGTTGATGCAAGTAGTGCCCGGCGGCAGGTGGACGGAAATTTGGTGCGCGACGTTGGCGTAGCTCTTGCTGTAGTTCAGCGGCGGCAGGAACAGGGTCATGATCAGCACCCAGATCAGGATCAGGCCGCCGGACGACAGCACCACGGCGCGCCACAGCACGGCTGGCTGGCGCGAGATGCGCCAGTGCACCAGCGCCACCCAGCCCGCGCTGGCGCAGGCGGCGACGAAGAAGGCCAGCAAGTCCAGTTCGGGCTTGAAACCTGGCATGAGTTTCAGGGCGTTATGCGACAGTTTTGGAGGCCAGCCCGTCAGGATGGCGAACCAGAACAGCCACAGTGCGAGGGCGCAGATGGTCAGCACCATCACGGAGAACCAGTCGATGGCGTTGATGGCGCCCCGTTTCATGGTCAGCAAGCCGAACGCGGCCATCACGGCCAGCGGCGGCAGCAGCGGCAGCAGCTGGCTCGGGTCGGGATCGGGATGGCACAGGCCCAGGATGGCCAGCATGGCGACAAAGGTCAGCGGCACGACGATGTGCAGCACGTGGTGCTGGCGGCGCCAGGCATACACGGCCCAGGCGGCGAACGGCCAGGCGGGCCAGAAGAACCAGATGCCCACACGCCAGAAGTATTGCAGGCTCTTCAGGCTGGGGGCGCTGAACTGGCGGCAATTCCATTCCATCCACGCTTGCAGCGGCGAATGGCCGTATGGCTGCAGCAGTTCGCCCGGCAACAGCCAGACCAGGGTCAGCGCGATGCCGATCAGGATGGCCAGCGCCAAGTGGCGCACGCTGCGCAGCAGCGGCAGGCGCAGGAAGACGATGCACAGCAGCAAGGCGATGCTCAGCGCCGCCGGCGTGATCCAGCCGCGCGCGAGGGTCAGGCCGCCCAGCGCCAGGCCCAGCAGGGCCGCATTGCGCACGGACGGGCCTTCCACGTAGCGCACGGCGCGGTACAGCAAATAGGCCATCAGGGACACGTACAGCGCTTCGGCCGTGATGTCGTGGCTGTGCTGCAAGAGGCCCAGGCAGCCCAGGTAGATGAGCACGGCGGCATCGGCCAGGGTACGGCCGAAGTCGTCCGGCTCCGGCTGGCCGCCGAAGGCCAGGCGCAGCGGCTGGGCGTCGTTGCGCCGGCCCAGGTTGAAGGCGGTGTACCAGACGGACAGGGTGCTGACGACGAAGATGCCGATGGTCGACATGCGTGCGCCAAAGACGTCGCCGTCGATCCAGCCGAACAGCTTGATGAAGATGGCGCCCAGCCAGAAGGCCAGCGGCCCTTCATCAAGCAGCGACAGGCCGGCGATGTTGGGCCACAGCCAGTCGTTCAGGCCGCCATGCGCCATGGTCCACATGATGCCGAAACTGGCGGCATCATCGTTCTTCCACGGTTCGCGGCCGATCAGGCCAGGCAGGATGTACAGCAGGCCGAGCGCAAACAAGGCCCATCGTGGCAGCGCGAGTGTGGCAGCGGCGGGAAGGCGGACTGGCTTCATCGATAATCGGTATCAGAATAGTGGCAAGACGCGACGAATGGCGTCGGGTATGCGCGAGTATAAAGTAAAGCGGCCAAAGACAAAAAAGGCAGCCGTGGCTGCCTTTTCTCTGGCAGCCGGAGCTGCCCTGTTTTGCCGCAAAGCGGCAAAAATCAGCCTGCTGCGACTGCGGTTTTCGAACCAACCGAACCGAACTTCTGACGGAACTTCTCGACGCGACCTGCGGTATCGACGATTTTGTGCTTGCCCGTGAAGAATGGGTGCGATTCAGCCGAAACCTCGATCTTCACCAGCGGGTATTCTTTACCGTCGTGGGTGATTTTTTCGCGGGTTTGGATGGTCGAGCGGGTAACGAATTTGAAATCGCACGACAGATCGTGGAAAACAACTTCGCGGTATTCTGGATGGGTATCGACTTTCATGGTCTTCTCTCTAGTTTGGTAGCCAAACAGCACTTCGTCGGTCGTCCTGCTTCTTGACCCGATTGCCGATCACTTGCCAGGTTTAAAATAATGCAACCGTCGATTATATAGCGCTTTCGGGGCGCAGGCAATAAAAAAGCCGCTCAATGAGCGGCTTTGCATGATCGCGTGTGCTTACGCCGGGCGCAACGTAGGTCGGATTAGCGCGCTAGCGCGTAATCCGACACCACCACCGTCTTCGCCAACAATGTTGTCGGATTGCAGCCCTGCGGGCCTAATCCGACCTACGATACACGGCAGGGGAATTTAGCCGCCCCGGCGCATCATGTCGAAGAATTCGGCGTTGTTTTTGGTCGCCTTCATCTTGTCGAGAATGAACTCCATCGCCTCGATCTCGTCCATCGAGTACAGCAACTTACGCAGGATCCAGATTTTTTGCAGCTCGTTCGGCTTGATCAGCAGTTCTTCGCGGCGGGTACCCGATTTGTTCAGGTTGATTGCCGGGTAGACGCGTTTTTCGGCCAAACGGCGTTCCAGATGCACTTCCATGTTGCCGGTACCCTTGAATTCCTCAAAGATCACGTCATCCATGCGCGAACCCGTTTCGATCAGCGCCGTGGCGATGATGGTCAGCGAGCCGCCTTCTTCGATATTGCGCGCGGCGCCGAAGAAGCGTTTTGGACGTTGCAGCGCGTTCGCGTCGACACCGCCGGTCAGGACCTTGCCCGAGGCAGGGATGACGGTATTGTAGGCGCGTGCCAGGCGGGTGATCGAGTCGAGCAGGATGACCACGTCTTTTTTCATTTCGACCAGGCGCTTGGCTTTTTCCAGCACCATCTCGGCCACTTGCACGTGGCGCGTGGCCGGCTCGTCGAAGGTCGAGGCGACGACTTCGCCGCGTACCGAGCGTTGCATTTCGGTCACTTCTTCCGGACGTTCGTCGATCAGCAGCACGATCAGGGTGATATCCGGGTGGTTGGCCGTGATCGCATGGGCGATGTGCTGCAGGATTACGGACTTGCCGGATTTCGGCGACGCCACCAGCAAGCCGCGCTGGCCTTTGCCGATCGGGGCGATCAGGTCGATGATGCGGCCGGTGATGTTTTCCTGGCCATTCATTTCACGTTCCAGGCGCAGCGGCTCGTTCGGGTGCAGCGGCGTCAGGTTTTCAAACAGGATGCGGTGTTTCGACATCTCCGGCGATTCGCCGTTGACCTTGTCGACTTTGACCAGTGCGAAATAGCGTTCGCCATCTTTCGGGGTCCGTACCTCGCCTTCGATCGAATCGCCGGTGTGCAGATTGAAGCGGCGGATTTGCGAAGGGGAGATGTAAATATCGTCGGTGGACGCCATGTAGCTGGCGTCAGGCGAGCGTAGGAAGCCGAAGCCGTCAGGCAGCACTTCCAGGGCGCCGTCGCCAAAAATCTGTTCGCCGGACTTGGCGCGTTTTTTCAGGATAGCGAACATCAGCTCCTGTTTGCGCAAGCGGGCTGCGTTGTCAATGTCAAGACCGATCGCCATCTCAAGCAGGGCGGATACGTGTAGGGCCTTTAGTTCGGATAAATGCATATGTGTTGAGTGTCCCGAGACGGGATGTAAAGGTAGGGGAGGGGACTGCGTGGCGTTGATTAATTATTGGGGAAGGCTGTGCACGAATGAGGCAAAGCCGCTTCCCGGTCTATCCAGTCAGGCGGCGCTGCGGGCGCAGCGCTGCCCATCATACATTAAATGTTGCTGTCGACGAAAGCGGTCAACTGGCCCTTGGCCATGGCGCCCACTTTTTGAGCAGCTGCAGCACCATCCTTGAACAGGATCAGGGTCGGGATGCCGCGGATGCCGAACTTGGCAGGTACCGCCTGGTTGGCGTCCACGTCCATCTTGGCGATCACGATGCGGCCGGCGTATTCCTTGGCCACTTCTTCCAGGATCGGGGCGATGGCCTTGCAGGGACCGCACCATTCTGCCCAGAAGTCGACCAGTACTGGCAACTCGGATTTCAGGACGTCTGCTTCAAAAGATGCATCGCTAATGTGTTTGATATTTTCGCTCATATTTTCCTCAAATGAGGGTGGGATCAATAATGCCTGGAATTCACCATACGCTGGTTCGCCATCCATGCTTCCTGGAATGCAGTGAGAAGATGGGGGCAATGGGCACAAATTCAATGTTCTTGGAAGGTGCGACCAGAGGTATGCAGGCGGGGATGGCTGAAATAATAACCCATTTTTTCAAAGCGTGGCGATTATTGCAGAAAAACTTGAGGCATATCGCCAGCATATCGCTCCAGCGCGTGCCGCCAGGGCGGCAAAGCCGCATGCCTGCTGGCTTGCGGCGCCGTGTCCCGCCTCCCGGCCTGGCTCCGCGCTCAGGCTTGCGCGCCGGCCTGACGCGCCGTGTGCTGCAGTTGCAAGTTCACCATGAGCTGCAATTCCGCGCTTTCCATCGGCTTGCGGAAGGTGCCTAATATATGCAGGCCGTTGGCCATGGCCAGGCGTTCGGCCGCCAGGCGCACGGCCGAATGCAGTCCCGACAGCAGTACTACGCCGCCGCGAAAGCCGTTTTCAGCCGCCATGCGCAAAAATTCGATGCCGTCGATGTCGGGCATGGACAGGTCGCAGATCAGCAGGTCGGGCTGGTGCTGCTTCAGGGTGGCCAGCGCCTGTTCGCTGTGCGATTCGCAGCGGATGTCGAACGGGCCCATCTGCTCGAGCATGTCGCTGAGCACGTCGAGCATGAACACGTCGTCGTCCAGCAGCAATACGCGCAATGGCGCCAGGCCTGCTTCGCTGTGTTCACGGCTTGCTTGGTTTGATACAGTAGTCATCGTCCTGTCTTCCTATTGATATGCTGCATCGCTGTCGATGCCGATACCTTGCCTTAACGGAATTTGGCGGTAGCTAATCGTCATTGGCAAAGCTGGTGTTATTCATGATTTGTTCGGTAATCTGTTCCAGCAGGGGCCACAGGCGCGCGACGATGTGCCGGGCCCGCTCCGCCTCGTCGGCCGCTTCGCCCGGCGCCAGGGTTTCCAGGTTGTGGCACAGCTCGGCCAGTCCCAGGGCCCCCACGGTGCGCGCCGACGACTTGATGCGGTGTCCCAGTTCGCGCACCTGGTGCACGTCGCCGCGCGCCAGGGCCGCATCGATGTCGCCAAAGCCATCCTGCGTCGTCTGCAGGAACTTGAAGGCGAATTTGCGCACCTTTTCCGGGTTATAACCGAGCAGCTTGGCCAGGATCGACAGGTCGATCACCTGCGGGTCGCCCGCCAGCGTGGTCTTGAAGGCGGGCGCGGCGCGGCTGCGTGCGGGCGGCGGGGGCGTGTCGCGCGCCGGCAGCCAGCTGGCGATGGTCTGGTACATCATGGCCGGCTGGATGGGCTTGGAAATGAAATCGTCCATGCCCGCGTCCAGGCAGCGCACGCGGTCTTCGCTGGTGGCCGTGGCCGTCATGGCCAGCACGCGCAGGTGCGCCAGCTGCGGGTCGGCGCGGATGTGGCGCGTCGCCTGCAAGCCATCCATCAGCGGCATCTGCACGTCCATCAGCACGCAGTCGAACTGGGTCTGGCGCAGCAGGTCGAGCGCTTCCTCGCCATTGTTGGCCAGGCAGACGGAGGCGCCCGCTTCTTCCAGCAATTCCAGCGCCACCTGCTGGTTAAACGTGTTGTCTTCCACCAGCAGGATGCGCGCATGCTTGAGCGTGCGCATCACCAGGGCCGCGTCGGCGCTGGCGCGCATGGCCGCCGCCGTCTGCACCATGCTGTCGAGCATGGCGGGTGCCGCCTGGTCGGAAATGCCCAGGTTGGCCGTGAACCAGAAGGTGCTGCCGGCGCCGGGACGGCTGTCGACGCCCACGTCGCCGCCCATCAGCTGCGCCAGCTGCTTGCAGATGGCCAGGCCCAGGCCCGTGCCGCCATATTCGCGCGTGGTGGACGTGTCGGCCTGCTGGAAGGACTGGAACAGCTTGCTCATTTCATCCTGCGACAGGCCGATGCCGTGGTCGCATACTTCAAAGCGCACCAGGCAGTGCCTGGCGTCCGCCACCACCTTGCGCACTTTCACGGTGATGCTGCCCTGTTCGCTGAACTTGATGGCGTTATTGGCGTAGTTGATCAGCACTTGTCCCAGGCGCAGCGGGTCGCCCACGAGCACGGCCGGTAATTGCGGGTCGATTTCAAACAGCAACTCCAGGTTCTTGCCGGCGGCGCGCGGCGCCACTACCGTCATCAGCGTTTGCACGACGTGGTCGAAACTGAAGTTGACGCGCTCGATTTCCAGCTTGCCCGCCTCGATTTTCGAAATGTCGAGAATGTCGTCGATGATGCCCAGCAGATGTTCGCCGGCAAAACGGATTTTTTCCAGGTAATCGCGCTGGCGCGGTTCCAGGTCCGTTTTCAGGGCCAGATAGGCCATACCGATCACGCCATTCATCGGCGTGCGGATTTCATGGCTCATGTTGGCCAGGAATTGCCCCTTCGCCAGGCTCGCTTCTTCGGCCACCTGCTTGGCCTGGTCCAGCTGCTCCGTGCGCTGCGCCACGCGCTCTTCCAGATGTTCATTGAGTTCGCGCAAGGCGCTCTCGCTGCGCTTGTGATACGTGATGTCCGTCAGGCTGGCCACCACCATGCCCACCTTGCCGTATTCATCGCGGATGGCCTCGGTATTTACGGACAGCCACGACAGGCTGCCGTCGGGCTGTTGCACGCCCATCAGCACGTCGCGCATGGCGACACCCGTCGACAGGGTGATGTGCACGGGATGGCTGCGCTGGTCGAAGGGAGAACCGTCTTCGTGGATCGCTTGCCACAGGCTGTTGCCGGCTGGACTGGCCGCCAGCATGCGCTCGGCAGCGGCATTGCTTTCCAGTATGTGGCCGTGGCTGTCCTGCACCACCAGCCCGTTCGTCACGGCGCCGAACACGGACGCCATGCGCTGGCTCGAGTTCGACAGGGCGATCGACGCCTGGCGCCGCTCCGTGATGTCGGTGATCATCGCCAGGGTGCCGCCCGGCTCGCCGTTGTCCGACTGGATGCTGGTGCTCGACAGCAAGCCCCACAGGCTCGACTGATCTTTGCGGAAGAAGCGGAAATCGACCTGGTCCGGCTGGCTGGCGGCGCTGCCGTGGCTGGCCAGGCGGCGCTGCATCAGCAGCTGGCTGTCGCGGTCCATGAAGTCGAGCAGGGGACGGCCCAGCATTTCCTGCACCGTGTAGCCGAGCATGTGCGCCATCTTCGGGTTGACGAAGGTGGTCTTGCCATCCGCATCCGTCATCCAGATGCCTTCGGCGGCCGTCTGCACGATCAGGCGGTAGCGTTCGGAACTGGCGTGCAGCGCTTCCTCGGCGCGTTGCCGCTGCGTCATGTCGCGCAGCGAGACGATGGAAAATACTTGCCCGGCCATGCGCAGCGGCGACAGGCTGACCTTGGCCGGGAAGTGCGTGCCGTCGCGGCGGCGCGCCATCATCACCCGGCCCGGCAGGCTGTGCCGCGCTTGCGGGTCGCCCACGGAGTGGCTGGCCGTGCTTTCCGGTACCAATTGCTCCAACGACATGCCCGTCAATTCGGCCAGCGGATAGCCGAAGCAGCGCGCGCCGATCTGGTTGGCGTAGTGCACCTTGCCTTCGACGTCGGCCACCAGCATGGCTTCGGGTGCCGCTTCCAGCATCGAGCGCATGCGCGATTGCTCATCCTGTTTGCGTTCGCTGATATCGCAGACGATGCCGCTGGCCTGCGTGGCGGCGCCATCCGAGGCGCGTGTCAGCACGGCGCCGCGCGCCAGCAGCCAGCGCCAGTGGCCGTCGCTGTGGCGCAAGCGGAATTCGCAATTGAAGGTGCCGGGCGCCTGGCCATCCAGATGCTGGCGAAAGGCCAGGCTCAGGCGCGCGCGGTCGTCGCGGTGCACTTCGGCCAGCCACTCGTCCAGTGCATGGTCGAGCCTGGCGCTTTTGTCGCCCAGCACGTCCTGGTACTGGGGCGCGAACTGCAGCCGGTCGGCCTGTCGCCGCCAGGTCCAGCCAGCCATGGCCGCGCCGCGCAAGGCTTGCCCGGCGTCCTGTTCGGCCAGGGCATGCGCGGGCAGCAGCAGGCGGCGCAACTGTTGCCGCAGCCGCCAGGCTTGCCAGCAAGCCACTCCCGCCAGGGCGGTGGCGCTGGCGGCAGCGTAAGGCCATAGCAGTGTTGGCGCCATGCCGTGTACCGCCGCCTGCACCGGCAAGGAAAGCGTCATGCCTGCCGCCAGCATCGTATGAGCGAGACGACGCAGCGCAGGGCGCCGTCGGCGTGATGCGCTGAAACTCGTGTGGCTGCAATACGACAAATGCATCCCTTTCTGGGGCATGATGGAACTGGGCTGACAGTGCATGATGCGCGCTCAAATAAACGCCTGCGGCGCTTTCTGGCGGCAACTATAGCATCGAATATTTGCTCGGGGTATTTAAGTTCTGAAACAGCCAAAACGGGATTTTTTTTGCCCCGGAATGGCTGTTTTTTTCGCGATTTGGTGAGAATCTGAGAGAAAGTCGGCGCGAAATCGTGCTACGGAATCAGCGATCTGTAGAACACCTGATAAAACCGTAGCGAGCGGCAGCGATTTGTGGCCGAGAAGCGCAACCGTGCTTGAGCACGGTGAGCATCACAGGCCGCAAAGCGCGACGCGCAGTAGGTTTTTTCAGGTGTTCTCAGGTGAAACTGCCGGCAAACTGATATCGGTGCCCGGGATGCCACATGGTGGCGATCGAGGCGATCTTGCCGCCCGAGCGCGTCTGGCGGCGCAGGACCAGGCACGCCTGTTTCGTGTCGATGGCCAGCATTTCCGCGATGTCGCGCGGTGCCGACAGCGCTTCGATGCTGTAGGTGGCGCCTTGCAGGGGCGCGGCGGCCATCAGGTATTCGTTCGGCGTGATGCTGGAAAAATCCTGCGTCATGTAGTCGGGCGCGCACTCGGGGTTGACCCAGCGGTCTTCCACCTGGATCGGCACGCCGTTTTCAAAATGCACGATCAGCGAGTGGAACAGCGGGTGTTCCGGCGGCAGGCCGAATTGCTTGGCCAGCAAATCCGAGGCTTTCGTACGTTCCAGCAATTGCAGGCTGCTGCGGTGGATATGTCCGCGCGCCCGCACTTCATCGGCGATACTCTTGATTTCCAACAAGGTCGCCTGGTATTTTTGCTGCGCCACATAGGTGCCGGAACCCTGGCGCCGCGTCAGCACCTGTTCGCTGGTCAGTTCGCGCACGGCGCGGTTGACCGTCATGCGCGAGACGCCGAATTGTTTCACGAGGGCTTGCTCGGAGGGAATCACGTCGCCTTCCTTCCAGCGTCCGGCGGCGATGCCGGCCAGCAGAAAATCCTTGATGCGCTGGAAAATGGGCGTATTTTCCTGGGTAGTATGATCGTCCAATGCGGTTTCTCCGGGGCGCGGGCAGGGCGCGCCGCCGGCTGGAGGCGCGATGGCCGATTTTAGCACCGAGCAAGGCAGGCGCCGCCAGCCTTTTTTGAATTCAAAAGCAAGCGCCGGAGTGTGGCGCGCGCGGGTGCTGGCTATGCTGGTGACTTATTATTGATTTGCACGGAGTTCGCCATGGAACACGCTTACCTGACTGACGATGAACGCTGGGACGCCCTGCAGCGGCGCGCGCCCGATGCCGACGGCGTCTTTTATTACTCGGTGCGCACGACGGGCGTGTATTGCCGCCCTTCCTGCGCGGCGCGTCCCGCCTTGCGCCGCAACGTGGCTTTTCACGCCACGTGCGAGCAGGCGGAGGCGGCCGGCTTTCGCCCCTGCCTGCGCTGCAAGCCGAACTTGCCGCCTCTGGCCCAGCGCCAGGCGGCCATCGTGGCCGACATCTGCCGTTTGATCGATGCCAGCGACGAGCTGCCCGACCTGGACGCGCTGGCGCAGGCGGCCGGCATGAGCCGCTTTCACTTTCACCGCGTCTTCAAGGCGCACACGGGCATCACGCCGAAAGCCTACGCGGCGGCGCGGCGCGGCGAGCGCCTGAAGGCCGGCTTGCAAGGCGCGGCGAACGTCACGGAAACGTTATATGCGGCCGGCTTCAACTCCAGCGGCCGTCTGTATGCCGCCACGCCCGGCTTGCTGGGCATGACGCCGGGCGCATTCCGTGCCGGCGGCAGCGGCGCCGTGATCCGCTTTGCCATCGGCGCCTGTTCGCTGGGCGCCATCCTCGTGGCCAGCACGGACAAGGGCATCTGCGCCATTTTGATCGACGACGACCCGGAACTGCTGCTGCGCGACTTGCAGGACCGCTTTCCGCAAGCCGAGCTGCGCGGCGCCGAGCCTGACTATGAACAGACGGTGGCGCAGGTGGTGGGCCTGGTCGAGGCGCCGGCGATCGGACTGGACTTGCCGCTGGACGTGCGCGGCACCGTGTTCCAGCAGCGCGTGTGGCAAGCCTTGCGCGAAATTCCCGCCGGCAGCACGGTCAGCTATGCCGAGCTGGCCCGCCGCATCGGCGCGCCGAAAGGCGCGCGCGCCGTGGCGGGCGCCTGCGCCGCCAATGCCCTGGCCGTCGCCATCCCCTGCCACAGGGTGGTGCGCAACGATGGCGCCTTGTCCGGCTACCGCTGGGGCGTGGAACGCAAGCAGGCGTTGCTGGAACGCGAGGGCGAACGGTGAGGGCGCTCGATTGGCGGCAGAGCGAGGATGAGCTGAATCAATATGGCTGCGCCGTCGTGCCGGGCTTGCTCAATCCTGCGCAGTGCGCGGCGCTGGCAGCGCAGTATGACGATGCGTCGCGCTTTCGCAGCCGTGTGGTGATGCAGCGCCATGGCTTTGGACAGGGCGAGTACCAGTATTGGGCGCATCCGCTGCCCGATGTGGTGGCCGGCCTGCGCGAACAGCTGTACGGACCGCTGGCGGCGATTGCCAACCGCTGGCACGCCAGCATGGGCCTGGAAGCGCGCTTTCCCTCCAGCCACGCCGATTTCCTCGCGCGCTGCCATGCGGCGGGGCAAACGCGGCCCACGCCCTTGCTCTTGCGCTACCGCAAGGACGATTACAACTGCCTACACCAGGACCTGTATGGGGAGCACGTGTTTCCGCTGCAGCTGGCCGTGCTGCTGTCGCGCCCGCAAGATGATTTCACGGGCGGCGAATTCGTGCTGACGGAGCAGCGCCCGCGCATGCAGTCGCGTGCCGAGGTCGTGCCGCTGGCGCAGGGCGACGCGGTGATCTTTCCCGTGGCGCAACGCCCCGTCAACGGCGCGCGCGGCAGTTACCGCGTTAACATGCGCCATGGCGTGTCGCGCCTGCGTTCGGGCATGCGCCACACCTTGGGCATCATTTTTCATGATGCGAGCTGAACGATAGGTGCGGCGCTTGAGTTTCCGCAATTACATGGCATGATGGTTACTCCCTGTCACTTTTCACTGTTGCCATGTCCGCGTTGCTCCGCCTGTTATGCCTGTTGATCATCTTCCTGCTGCCCGCAGCCCATGCGGACGAGGGCGCATCCTCGCTCGTTGCGGAAGCCGCGACCGCCATCGCGCCGTCGCAGGCCGCCCCCGTCAAGACGGCGCCATTGATGTTTGCCAACCGCAAGGTATTCGTCTTCCGCGCCGCGCTGGCCGGCTATCCGCCCGATGAACGGGCCATCGGCGCGCAGCGCCGCCTGGAAAGCGTGCTGGCGAAAAACGGTCCGCTGCAGGCGAGCACGCGCATGATTCCAGAAGGCACGCAAGTGCTGCTCGACGGCGTGCAGCTGTTCGTCGTCGTGCCTGGCGACGTCAACTTGCTGGCCGGTGACACGACGGAAAGCGTGGCGAAAACGGCCGCCGGCGAGTTGAGCAAGGCCGTGTTTGACTATCGTGAACAGGGCAGCTGGCGCTACCTGGCGATCGCCGCCGCCGTGTGCGCGGCCGCCACCCTCGTGTTCTGGCTGGTGTGGATGGGCTTGACGCGCTTGTACCGCTGGGCCAAGCGCCGCAGCGGCATCCTGCTCGCTTCGCGCCTGCGCGACGTGCGCCTGAAAAATGTGCGCGTGCTCGACGCCGAACACTACATCGCCTTCGCGTATCAACTGCTCAGCGCCGTGCTGTGGGGCTTGCGTCTGATGGCCACGTATCTGTGGGCCGCCTTCGTGCTGGGCCGTTTGCCTTACACGCGCTCCTGGGGCGAAAGCCTGAGCGGCTACCTGTTCGACGTGGCGGCCGACGTCTTCCACGCCATCATCGGTGCCTTGCCGGGGCTGGTGCTGGTGTGCGTGATCTTCGCCATCGCGCGCCTGATCGCCGCCACGGCCGCCTCGCTGTTCAAGCGCGTGGAAAGCGGCGAATTGCAGATCGGCTGGCTCGACAAGGACACGGCCCTGCCCACGCGCCGCATCGCCAGCGTGGTGATCTGGCTGTTCGCGCTGGCCATGGCGTATCCGTATTTGCCCGGCTCGCACACGGCCGCCTTCCAGGGCTTGTCCGTGCTGGTCGGTTTGATGGTGTCGATCGGCGCGTCGAGCATCGTGGGCCAGGGCGCCAGCGGCCTGATCCTGATGTACACGCGCGCCCTGCGCAAGGGCGAATATGTGCGCGTGGGTGACTGCGAGGGCACGGTGGTCGAGTTGGGCATGTTCGAGACGCGCCTGCGCACGGGCCTGGGCGAAGAAGTCGCCTTGCCGAACGCCTGGGTGATGTCGCAAACGACCAAGAATTATTCGCGCGCCCAGCCCGGCGGCGGCTTCGTGCTCGACTCCACCGTCACCATCGGCTACGCCACGCCGTGGCGGCAAGTGCACGCCATGCTGGAACTGGCAGCGTCGCGCACAACGGAACTGTCGACCACGCCGAAACCGTACGTGATGCAGCTGGCCCTGCAAGATTACTACGTGCAATACCGCCTCGTCGCCTACGCCAGCGCCGAAGTCCCCCGCCAACGCGCCGAAGTGCTGAACCGCTTGCACCAGAACATCATCGACGTCTTCAACGAGTTCGACGTGCAGATCACCTCGCCGCACTACATCGACGACCCGAAAGAGTCGCAGGTGGTGCCGCCCGGTGAATGGTTCAGGGCGCCGGCGAAGCGGGGGGAGGAATCGATTGAGGTGGTTCCGCCCAAGTCTTGAACGCGAGGCGTGGTCTGTGCGTGACGGATGCAATGGCACGCGCTATCTTGGTTTTTCCTCGGGAGCGCAGGTATTCTTGCCATTTGTCAGCTGAATCACCTGGAATCCCCCGGCGGGTGCCGCGAGCAGGCAGAAATCTGCCGAGTAGCGCGAAGTGGGATCGGACGCGGATGGCGGCCTTCCCAGGAAGGATACGCCATACACTTTTCCCGCCACCAGCGGCGCGGCAGCGCTGCTCTCGGCCCCCTCGGGAGCCTTGCCATAGCGCACGCATCCCTTGTTTGGCAGACGATAGCTGGGATCGCCAAACGAGGCATTCGGAAACATGACCGTCCATACATCTTTCCAGCCATTCGGCCCAGGCGTGCTGATCGTCAGCATCTTCAGGCTGACTGGCCCCCTTGAGCGTTCCTCTTCGCTGGCAATTTTGAAGCAGGGAAGGCCAGCCTCCGTCATGACGGCGGCAGTGCCCATGCGCGACCACGCCGAGGCATCCATGCTCGTCAAGGTCGCCAGCAGACAAAGAATAAGGTGGCGATGATTCATGGCATGCCTTGCGTTATCGGGAAGAATTTCTGGCTGGGCACGTATCATCCATCCAGGCTTGTGTATCGCTTTTGATGACGACGAGGCGTGGCTTGGCAGAGACCTGCTGTACGAGACAGAACTTTGCCACATATCCATAGGTAGGATCGGCAGGATCGGCTGGCCTGCCATTCAGAAATACCTCGTACACCCTGCCGGTCTTCAATTCAGGCGCGGGCACGGCGTCGGCATGTGCCGGAATATTCCCATAGGTAATGCAATTTGTTGAAGACAGCGGAATTTTCTTAGCGTCCGTCATGAGAAACCCCCATATTTCCGTCGTTGGCTTGACCGTCACGTCGGACACGCTCAAGGCGCCGAGGAAGGGCTGGCCGTTGCGCCTCTCTTCCTGTTTGGAAATGCTAAAGCAGGGCACGCCATTGATCGAGGTAACTTCGGCATCGGCCATGCGTGAGCGCGCGTAGCCGTTCATACTTGAGAGCGCGAGCAGTATGAACAGCGTTGGATTGATGCTAGCGGGGCGTTGGGCAGACTTCATCGATCCAGGCCTGCATGTCGCTGTTGATGGGAATGATTTGCTGGCCGCCAGTCGCCGTAGTTTTCACGCAGAATTTGCCTTGATAGCCATAGGTTGGATCGGACGGATCTTTAGGGCGGCCATTCAGAAATACGCTATAGAAATGTCCTGGAATAAGAATTTTTGGTTTAATTCCTGTAGCAGTAGGGGGCAAATCTCCATAACGAATGCACGAATCTGCATGGATTGGAATAGGCCAATCTGGAGGTACAGAGAAAGACCATACCTTCTTGACGGGTTGAACGGACAGATCGGAAACGATTAATGCCCCGAGCATTGGTGTGCCATTGCGTGCCTCCTCCTTTTTTGTAATGGAAAAGCACGGTATTCCGTTTGAAGTAGTGACGACAGCATATGCCATACGTGAAAAGGCGGATCCGTCAGGGGATATCGAATAAAGGCTCATGGTCGATATTATTACCAGGAAGATTTTTTGGACTTTTCCGATTTTTAAAGAAATCACCGAGTACCTCTTCAAAAGTTTTTTGAGAGTTCTTATATTTCTGTTGGACCATTGCTTCAGTAGAGTCTAAAAATTTCAGCACAAAGTAGTCTGCAATTAAATCTCCTTGAGCTTCCATATTGTGATCGGCCAGTTTTTGATTTGCTAGCAAAATGTATGTATAGTCCAGGCCGAGACGAATGGCACCACGTATCTTTACTGGATAGTTGAGTTGATACTGCCAAATATGAACCATTTCGTGGATGAACCAATGCTTCCGATGATCATCCTCCTTTGAGAAATCCTCCCGATACTCCGACTCATGAAAATAAATCTCCCCATCCGGCGTCATGGCCACGTTCTTCGGCTGCAAGCCAAACCATAGATACGGCTCGCCATGCACCTTGACCTTGCTATAGTCGATCGCATCCTGGAACAGCATCCACGCCATGTCGATCTCGCCCCTGGTCAGCGGGCGAACCTTGTCCTTCACTTTCACCTGTTTGACGGACGAACCGACGTCCTTGTCGGTCGTCTTGATGCCTTCCAGCGGGACGAGCTTGACGGCTGGCGCCGCGTGTTTCGGGGCGGCGGCGCAGCATGGCGATTTGTCCGCGTGCGGCAGGAATTCGGCCTGGGTAATTTGCTCTTCCCGCTTGCTGGCGATGCGCCCCGTGCGTCCCTTCGCATCCGTCGTGCCCGTCCACGTTTCGCCATTGCTCAAGGTGAGCCGGTAGTCGGCGTGCGCCAGCGGCACCTTGTTTTGCGAGACGAATTCCAGCTGTTCGTCGTAGCCGCAGCACCAGCATTCGTCGGGCTGGCCGGCCAGGCGGTGCAGTTCGCAGCCGCTTGTCGCGTTGCGCAGGGTGGCGCCCAGCACGGGCTGGCCGTCGGCGCTGAAGGTGACGATCATGCTGTCGAAGCGCGCGCCCAGACTTTTCTTTTGGTGGGCCACGAGCTTGAAGAACACGTCGCACGCGGTGGTGCTGATGACATGGTGCCTGGCCATGGAACCTCCGCGATAAAACGCCAGCGTAGGCCAGCGGCGGCGGGGAGGTATTGACTGGGCGCAAGGCTTGGGCGCTTGCGTTAAGATGCCGGGCGTCGCAATGAAAAGATACAACGAACAGAAAGAGAATCCATGCCCAGCGCACCCCATACTCAAGCAGCGCAAGCCGCCCGCAGCCTGGCCGCCGCCCTGATCGGCGACCCGTTTTACCGCGCCGTCACGGTGGCCTGCGGCGACGACGAAACGGCACGGCTGGCCATGCTGGAAGCGTATTTTGCGCTGGCGCTGACCGAGGGCGAGCAGGCGGGGCGCGTCGACCTGGCTGATGACGGTGGCAATGGCGCCGCCATCTGGACGACGGATGCGCCGGCAGCCCAGCGTCAGGCCGCCTACGCGCAGCGCGAGGATGCCTTGCGCGTGCTGCTGGGAGAGCAGGGCTACACCCATTTCACGGCCATCGTCGGGAACATGGAGCACGCGCTGGCGCCGCATGCCCTGCAGGACGCGTGGTATCTGTCGATCGCCGGCATCGCCCCGGACGCGCAGGGGCGGGGACTGGGCGCGTCCGTGCTGGCGCCTGGCCTGGCGGCCGTCGATGCGGCGGGCGCCGCGTGCTTCCTGGAGACCTACAACGAGCGCAGCCTGCCGTTTTATGCCCGCCTGGGCTTCGTGGTGGCAGGGCGTTATGCGGAAGCCGTCACAGGTTGCGATTACTGGCTGATGCTGCGGCAACCCACTGCTGCCTGATTGACCATTTTGCCAATTTCTATACACTCGTCTTTTCACTCATTTATTAAAAGACCTGGAGATGGAAATGCCGACCCTGCCACTGCGCCGTACCCTGCTCGTTCTCGCCTGCCTGGGCACCTTGGGCCACGCTCACGCCGATACCGTCATCGGCAATGCCAACGGCTATACGCTCGATGCCAACGGCAAGGTGCGGCGTTTTACGGCGCTGGCATTTGACGACGCGGGCAAGCTGCTCGCCGTCGGCAGCGCCGCGCAGGTGAAACGCAAGGCGGCCAAGGGCGCCCTGCACATCGACGTGCAGGGCAAGACTGTGCTCCCCGGCCTGATCGACGCGCACGGCCACGTGTTCGGCCTGGGGACGATCGCCAGCGGCGTGATGTTGTACGGTTCGTCGTCGCTGCCGGCCGCCGTGCAGGCCGTGGGCGACTTCGCCCGCGCGCATCCCGAGCGCAGCTGGGTCGTCGGCAGCGGCTGGAACCAGGAAATCTGGAAGCTGGGCCGCTTTCCCACGGCGGCGGAACTCGATGCGGTGGAAAGCGCGCGGCCAGTGTGGCTGCGCCGGGTCGATGGCCACGCGGGCTGGGCCAACAGCCGCGCGCTGGCGCTGGCCGGCATCACGCGCGCCACGCAAGACCCGGCCGGCGGCAAGATAGTCCGCGATGCGGACGGCAACGCCACCGGCGTGCTGGTCGACAGCGCCATGGACTTGATGGATGCCGTGCTGCCCAAGCCGGGCGACGTGGAAAACCGCGCCGCCCTCGATGGCGCGCTGTCGCAGCTGTCGCAGGCGGGCCTGACCAGCGTACACGATGCGGGCATCGGCCAGATGCAGGACCGGCTGTTCCGCGACTACGCGGACCACGGCAAGCTGACGGTGCGCGTCTACGGCATGATTGCCGATACCACCGAAGATTTCGACGCGCTGTCGAAAAGCGGCCCATTAAAAGGCTATGCGCGCGACATGTACGCCTTGCGCGCCGTCAAACTGCTGTCCGACGGCGCCCTGGGCAGCCGCGGCGCGGCCCTGCTGGCGCCGTACAGCGACGATCCTTCCACCCGCGGCCTGCTGTTCTACAAGGACGCCGCCATGCGCGCGAAAATGGAAAAAGCCATGCGCGCCGGCTACCAGGTGAACGTGCACGCCATCGGCGACGCGGGCAACCATCAAATCCTCGACGCCTATGAAGCCTTGATCGCGCAATACCATAGCGCGGGCCTGCGCCACCGCATGGAGCACGCGCAGGTGGTGCAGTTGTCCGACATCCCCCGTTTCAAGGCGCTGGGCATCGTGCCGTCGATGCAGCCCACGCACGCGACGTCCGACCAGAACATGGCTGAGCAGCGCGTGGGCCACGAACGCATCAAGGGCGCATATGCGTGGCGCACCTTCCTCAAGCAGGGTTCGCGCATCGCCTGCGGTTCGGACTTCCCCATCGAGTCGCCGAACCCGTTCGAGGGCATCCACGCGGCCGTCACGCGGCAAAACAGCGAGGGGTTCCCGGCCGGCGGCTGGTATCCGCAGCAGGCCATGACGGTGACGCAAGCGCTGCGCTGCTTCACCTTGGACGCGGCCTGGGCGGCGCACCAGGAAAAGGTCATCGGCACGCTGGAAGCGGGAAAATGGGCGGATTTCATCGTCGTCGACCAGGACCTGTTCACCGTCGAGCCCAAGGCCATCGGCAAGACGCAGGTGCTGCAGACGTGGGTGGCGGGCAAGCGCGTGTTCGAGAAAAAATGAGGGCCGGGGTCAGACCCGTCGGGTCTGACCCCAAAAGAAAATCTGTTGACTTGGTTGTATAGACAACCTATGCTGGGAGTACCAGAGCGGGCCAGGTACGCCCGCTCGCACCCTACGAGGAGACAGCATGAACAGCACAATGGACACCGATCCACGCTTTGATGCCAGCCGTACCATCCGCGCGCCGCGCGGCACGGTCATGGCTTGCAAGAGTTGGCAGGCCGAGGCGGCCTACCGCATGTTGCAAAACAACCTGGACCCGGAAGTGGCGGAAAATCCGCAGCACCTGGTCGTCTACGGCGGCATCGGCCGCGCCGCCCGCAACTGGGCCTGTTTCGACCAGATACTCGCCTCGCTGCGCGAGCTGGAAGACGACCAGACCCTCCTGATCCAGTCCGGCAAGCCGGTGGGCGTGTTCCAGACCCACGCGGACGCGCCGCGCGTGCTGATCGCCAATTCCAACCTGGTGCCGAAATGGGCGAATTGGGAACACTTCAACGAACTCGATCGCCAGGGCCTGTTCATGTACGGCCAGATGACGGCCGGCAGCTGGATCTACATCGGCACGCAGGGCATCGTGCAGGGCACGTATGAAACCTTCGCCGAAGCGGGACGCCAGCATTTCGGCGGCGACTGGGGCGGGCGCTGGATCTTGACGGCGGGCCTGGGCGGCATGGGCGGCGCGCAGCCGCTGGCCGCCACCATGGCGGGCGCCGTCTCGCTCAATATCGAATGCCAGCAAAGCAGCATCGACTTCCGCCTGCGCACGCGCTACCTGGACAAGCAGGCGGCGAGCCTGGACGAAGCTTTGGCGCTGGTGAAATATCACACCGAACGCAAGGAAGCCATTTCCATTGGCCTCCTGGGCAACGCGGCCGAAGTGCTGCCGGAACTGGTGCGCCGCGCCAAGGCGGGCGGCCTGGTGCCGGACCTGGTGACGGACCAGACGTCCGCGCACGACCTGGTCAACGGCTACCTGCCGCGCGGCTGGAGCGTGTCGGACTGGAAGGCGGCGCAGCAGGACCCGCAGCGCCACGCGCGCCTGACGGTGGCCGCCGCCGATTCCTGCGCCGCCCACGTGCAGGCCATGCTCGATTTCCACGCCATGGGCGTGCACACCGTCGATTACGGCAACAACATCCGCCAGGTGGCGTTCGACCAGGGCGTGCAGAACGCCTTCGACTTCCCCGGTTTCGTGCCCGCGTATATCCGCCCGCAGTTCTGCGAAGGGCGGGGGCCGTTCCGCTGGGTGGCCCTGTCGGGCGACCCGGAAGACATCTATAAAACGGATGCGAAGATCAAGGAGCTGTTCCCGCACCACAAGCAGGTGCACCACTGGCTGGACATGGCGCGCGAGCGCATCGCCTTCCAGGGCCTGCCGGCGCGCATCTGCTGGCTGGGACTGGGCGAGCGCCACATCGCCGGCCTGGCCTTCAACGAGATGGTGCGCACGGGCGAACTGAAGGCGCCCATCGTCATCGGCCGCGACCACCTGGACACGGGTTCCGTCGCCAGCCCGAACCGCGAGACGGAAAGCATGAAGGACGGCACGGACGCCGTCTCCGACTGGCCGTTGCTGAACGCCATGCTGAACACGGCCGGCGGCGCCACCTGGGTCTCGCTGCACCATGGCGGCGGCGTGGGAATGGGGTATTCTCAGCATGCGGGCATGGTCATCGTGGCCGACGGCACGGACAGCGCGGCGAAACGCCTGGCCCGGGTGCTGGTCAACGACAGCGGCTCGGGCGTGATGCGCCATGCCGATGCCGGCTATGAAACCGCGGCCGCCTGCGCCAAGCGCAACGGCCTGATTCTTCCCATGCTTCCTTGAGACTTAGACGCGAATGACTATGACACAGCATGCCAAAAGTTGGACCCTGAAACCGGGCGCGATGACCCTGGGCGACCTGCGCGCCGTCTGGGCCGCGCCCGCCAAACTGATCCTCGCCGCCGAGGCCTATCCCGTCATCGAGGCGTCGGCCGGCGCAGTGCAGGCCATCGTCGCCAAGGGCGATGCGGCCTACGGCATCAACACGGGCTTCGGCCTGCTCGCCAAGACGCGCATCCCCGATGAAAAGCTCGAGCAATTGCAGCGCAACCTGATCCTGTCGCATTCCGTCGGCACGGGAGAGCTGCTGTCGGACGCCGTCGTGCGCCTGATCATGCTGATGAAGATCGGCAGCCTGGCGCGCGGCTTTTCCGGCGTGCGCCCGCTGATCGTCGATACCTTGATCGCCCTGTACAACGCGGGCATCATGCCGGCCATTCCCGCCAAGGGCTCCGTCGGCGCCTCGGGCGACCTGGCACCGCTGTCGCACATGACCCTGGCCATGCTGGGCGTGGGCGAGGTGCGCGTCAACGGCGAATTGATGGCGGCGCCCGAGGCGCTGGCGCAGGCGGGCATCGCCCCCGTCGTGCTGGCGGCGAAAGAGGGCCTGGCGCTGATCAACGGCACGCAGGTGTCGAACGCGCTGGCGCTGCATGGCCTGTTCATGGCCGAGCGCCTGCTGGAAGCGGCCATGGTCACGGGCGCGCTGTCGCTCGATGCGGCCAAGGGCAGCGATGCGCCGTTCGACGCGCGCGTGCACGCCGTGCGGGGACAGCCGGGGCAGATACTGGCCGCGCAGATGTACCGCCAGCTGGTAGCCAACAGCGCCATTCGCGCCTCGCACCTGGAGGGCGACGAGCGCGTGCAGGACCCGTACAGCCTGCGCTGCCAGCCGCAAGTCATGGGCGCCTGCCTGGATTTGATCGGCAACGTGGGCCGTACCCTGCTGATCGAAGCCAATGCCGTCACGGACAATCCGCTGATTTTCCAGGATGGCCCGAACGGGCAGGCGGAAATCGTCTCGGGCGGGAACTTCCATGCCGAGCCGGTCGCCTTTGCCGCCGATACCCTGGCGCTGGCAATTGCCGAAATCGGCGCGCTGGCCGAGCGCCGCATCGCGCTGCTGATCGACGCCACGTTGTCCGGCTTGCCGCCGTTTCTCGTGCGCGACCCGGGCGTCAATTCCGGCTTCATGATCGCCCACGTGACGGCCGCCGCGCTGGCGTCGGAAAACAAGTCGCTCGCCCATCCGGCCAGCGTCGACAGCCTGCCCACGTCCGCCAACCAGGAAGACCACGTGAGCATGGCCACGTTCGCCGGGCGCCGCCTGGACGACATGGCGCACAACACGGCCGTCATCGTCGGCATCGAGCTGCTGGCCGCCGCGCAGGGCATCGATTTCCACCGTCCGCTGAAAACCTCGCCGCACCTCGAACACGTGCACCACCAGCTGCGCCAGAAGGTGCCGTTCTTCGACGCCGACCGCTTCTTCGCGCCCGACATCGAGGCGGCCAAGCAGATGGTGCTGCAGGGCGAATTGAGCAGCACCTGCAAGAATTTGTTCGCCCCGCTGTACGCTTGAGCGGGCGCAAGGAGACAAGCATGGATTTCCGCTTCAACGAAGGCAGCATCCCGCTGCTCGTGTCGATGCCCCACGTGGGCACCGACATACCGGACGATATCGCCGCGCGCATGACGCCGCAGGCCCTGATCAAGGCCGACACGGACTGGCATTTGCGCGAGCTGTACGGTTTTTTGCAGGAGATGGACGCGTCAGTACTGTCGGCGCGCTGGTCGCGCTACGCCATCGACTTGAACCGCCCGCAGGAAGACACGAATCTGTATCCGGGGCAGGATACGACGGGCTTGCTGCCCAACGATACCTTCCACCGCGAGCCGCTGTACCTGGCCGGCAAGGAGCCCGATGCGGCCGACGTGCAGCGCCGGTTGCAGCGCTACTGGGCGCCGTATCATGCGCAGCTGCGCGCGGAACTGGACCGCCTGCTGCGCGTGCATGGCGCCGTGGTGCTGTGGGATGCCCATTCCATCGCCTCGCATGTGCCGCGCTTCTTCGACGGCAAGCTGCCCGACCTGAACTTCGGCACGGCCGATGGCGCCAGCTGCGATGCGGGCCTGACGTCCGCCGTGGTGGACATCGCGCGCGCGCAGGATGCATTTACCGTGGCCTTGAATGGCCGCTTCAAGGGCGGGCATATCACGCGCCATTACGGCCAGCCGGACAAGCGCGTGCATGCGATCCAGCTCGAGATGTGCCAGTGCCTGTACATGAATGAACCTGGCATGGACGAGGCGGCGCCATTCGGCTACCGGCCCGACCTGGCGGCCCGGGTGCAGCCGCTGCTGCGCCAGATGATGGAAGCGGCCGTGGCATGGGTGGCGCGTTGAGTACCTGTCTGTTCGCGCGCCACGCGCTGCTGCCGCAAGGCTGGCGCCGCGACGTGCTGCTGGAATGGGATGCGGCCGGTGACTTGACGGCGGTGACGGAGGGCGCCACAGTGCCGCCCGGCGCGGAAGTGGCCGAGTATGTCTTGCCCGGCATGGTCAACCTGCATTCGCATGCCTTCCAGCGGGCGCTGGGCGGCATGACGGAGGTTGCGGGTGACGAGGTTAATCAGGTAGCGGACAGCTTCTGGACCTGGCGCGAGCTGATGTACCGCTTCGCGCGCGGCATCACGCCGGAACAGATGGAAGCCATCGCCGCGCAGCTGTTTGCCGAATGCCTGCGCCATGGCTACACGTCCGTGTGCGAATTTCACTACCTGCAGCGCGATGCGGCTGGCGCCCTGTATGCGCGTCCCGCCGAAACGGCTGAACGGGTGCTGGCCGCGGCGCGCGTCAGCGGCATCGGCATGACCATGCTGCCCGTGCTGTACAGCCATGCGGGCTTCGGCGAGCAGCCCCTCAAACCCGAGCAGGCGCGCTTCCGCACGGGTGCGGACGATGTCTTGCGCATCGTCGAGGCGCTGGCGCCGCAGCGCGGCGGGCAGGTGGAAGTGGGCTTTGCGCCGCATTCGCTGCGCGCCGCCGGCGTGGCGCAGATCCGCGAAGTGGCGCAAGCGCTGCCCGCAGATCGCCCTATCCACATCCACATCGCCGAGCAGCAGGGCGAGGTGCGGCAGTGCCTCGACTACAGCGGCCGGCGCCCGGTGCAGTATTTGTACGACCAGGTCGACGTCGATGCGCGCTGGTGCCTCGTGCATGCCACGCATGTGCAGCCCGACGAGGTGGCGCGGATGGCCGCCAGCGGCGCTGTCGCGGGCCTGTGCCCGACGACGGAGGCGAACCTGGGCGACGGCCTGTTCCCGCTGGCGGAATTCATCGCCGCCGGCGGGCGTTTCGGCGTCGGCAGCGACAGCCACGTGTCGCAGTCGCCCGTGGAAGAATTGCGCTGGCTCGAATACGGCCAGCGCTTGCAGCGCCAGCAGCGCAATGTGGCCGCCACGCCGGAGCAGCGCCATGTGGGCGACTATCTGTGGCAGGCAGCCTTGCGGGGCGGCGCGCAGGCGGCCGGACGCAAGCTCGGTGCTTTGGCACCGGGCTGCCGCGCCGATGTGCTGGTGCTCGACGACGCGCATGTGAACCTGTGCGGCGTGGACATCGCCGACGTGCTGGGCAGTTTTATCTTCTGCGGCAACGACAAGCTGGTGCGCGACGTGCTGTGCGGCGGCCAGTGGCAGGTGCGCGACGGGCGCCACGTGGCGCAGGACGCCATCGCCACCGCCTACAAGCGCACCCTGGCACAACTGAGGGCGCTCTGATGGCGACCTTCATCCCACAGGAATACCTGCGCGCCGCGCCGTGGAAAAACGGCGGCGGCAGCACGACGGAAATCGCCATTTCTCCGCCGGACGCCGGTTTCGACGATTTTGACTGGCGTATCAGCCTGGCGACGATCACGGCCAGCGGGCCGTTTTCCAGCTTTCCCGGCATTGACCGCAGCCTGATGCTGGTCGATGGCGACAGCGTGCAGCTGACGCTCGACGGCACGCGCAAGGTGGTTTTGAGCGCGGCGCAACCGATGCTGTGGTTTCCCGGCGAGGCCGCCGTGGAGGCGCAGGTCAAGGGGCCGACGACGGATTTCAATGTGATGACGCGGCGCGACCGCTGCCGCCACCAGCTGGAAAAAATCACGGCGCCGGGCAGGCTGGTACGGCGCAGTGCGGCGACCCTGCTGTTCGTCGCCGGCGAAGGCCACGTGCTGGCGCGCGGTGGCGAGCAGCAGTTCGCGCTGGCCCGCCATGACGCGCTGCTGCTGGACGCCGACGACGCGCCGGACTGGCGGCTCGACGCCTTGCAGCGCACGGCCGTGTTCCGCGTCGACCTGTTCATCTAGGAGAGAAAAGCGATGCAAGACTGGGATATGGTCATCCACAACGTCCACCTGGCCACCATGGAACATGGCTATGGCGAACTGCTCGACGCGGCCATCGCCGTCAAGGATGGCCGCATCGCCTGGTTCGGTCCCGGCGACGAGCTGCCGGCCAGCGGCGCGGTGCTGCACGACGGCCAGGGCTGCTGGCTCACGCCCGGCCTGATCGACTGCCATACGCACATCGTCCACGCGGGCAACCGCAGCGACGAATTCGAGGCGCGCCTGAATGGCGCCAGCTATGAAGACATCAGCCGCGCCGGCGGCGGCATCATGTCCACCGTGCGCGCCACGCGCGCGGCCAGCGACGATGAATTGCTGCGGCAAAGCCTGCCCCGCGTGCTGGCGCTGCTGGCCGAAGGCATGACCACGCTGGAGATCAAGTCCGGCTACGGCCTCGATGCGGACAGCGAGGCGAAGATGCTGCGCGTGGCGCGCCGCATCGGGCAAGAGCTGCCCGTATCCGTGCGCACCACGTTTCTTGGCGCGCACGCGCTGCCGCCCGAATACGCGGGACAGGCCGATGCGTATATCGAGCTGCTGTGCGCGCAGATGCTGCCCCGGCTGGCCGGCGATGGCCTGGTCGATGCCGTCGACGCCTTTTGCGAGCGCATCGGCTTTACGCCGGCGCAAACCGAAACGGTGTTCGAGGCGGCGCAGGCGCTGGGCCTGCCCGTCAAACTGCATGCGGAGCAGCTGTCGGACCTGGGCGGTGCGGCGCTGGTGGCCCGCTACGGCGGCCTGTCGGCCGACCACCTGG
Organism: Janthinobacterium sp. GW823-FHT01H08; assembly: GCF_058797855.1. Taxonomy (NCBI): domain Bacteria; kingdom Pseudomonadati; phylum Pseudomonadota; class Betaproteobacteria; order Burkholderiales; family Oxalobacteraceae; genus Janthinobacterium; species Janthinobacterium sp. GW823-FHT01H08. The sequence continues at coordinate 5,712,380 of NZ_CM179504.1, read as the reverse complement.
AATTCCTGTCGGACGAGGGCATCGCCGCCATGGCGCGGCATGGCACGGTGGCCGTGCTGCTGCCGGGCGCCTATTATTTTTTGCGCGAAGTACAGCAACCTCCCATCTCAGATTTGCGCGCGGCCGGCGTGCCGATGGCCGTGTCCACCGATTGCAATCCGGGCACGTCGCCGATGACGTCATTGCTGCTGGCGATGAACATGGCGTGCACCTTGTGGCGCTTGACGCCGCAGGAAGCGCTGGCCGGTGTTACGTGCCATGCGGCGCGCGCGCTGGGCTTGCAGCAGGAAACGGGCAGCCTGGCAGTGGGCAAGCGCGCCGATTTCGCCCTGTGGCGCATCGCGCGCCCGGCCGACCTGGCGTATGCACTGGGCCTGAACCCGTGCGCGGGCGTGGTGTACGGCGGTGTCTGGCGCGCGCCGGTGGTAAGCTTGCCGGATTGATCATCCGTCCTGGAGCGCCGCGTGCGTGCTGCTTATTTGCCGTTTTACTTGCTGTTGTTACTAGTCTTCGCCGCCGCGCCCATGTCCTCCCTTGCCATGGACGGCGGCACCCTGAAGGTGGGTTCGAAGCGCTTTACGGAATCGTACATCCTCGGCGAGATCATCCAGCAGAGCGCCGCGCCGCACGTCAGGGCGCAGCACCGCCAGGGCCTGGGCAACACGGCCATCGTGCTGGCCGCGCTGCAGGCAGGCAGCATCGACGTATATGCCGAATACATGGGCACCATCGCCAGCGAAATTCTCAAGCACGACAAAGCCATCGACCTGGCGCAGATGCGGCGCGAGCTGGCGGCGCTGGGGCTGGGCGTGGCCGTGCCGCTGGGCTTTAACAATACGTATGCGCTGGCCATGCGCGGCGATGAAACATCCATCACGAGCCTGGCGCAGCTGGCGCAGCACCCGGCCTTGACATTCGGCCTGTCGCATGAATTCATCGGCAGGATCGATGGCTGGCCGGGGCTGGCCGCGCGCTATGGACTGCCGCAGCGCCCGCGCGGACTCGATCACGGCATCGCCTATGAAGCGCTGGCGCAGCGCCAGGTGGATGTGATCGACATCTATTCGACGGACGCGAAGATCCGCCAGTATGGCTTGCGCGTGCTGGCTGACACGCAGCAGTATTTTCCCCGCTACGACGCCATGCTGCTGTACCGGCTCGACGTGCCGCAGCGCTTTCCTGCTGCCTGGCAAGCCTTGCAAGGGTTGCAGGGGCGCATCAGCGAGGGCGACATGATCGCCATGAATGCGGCCGTGGAAATCGACGGCAAGAGCTTTGCCGGCGTGGCGCGGCAGTGGCTGGCATCGGGCACGCGGGCGAACACACCGGCCGCCGCGCGCAGCGGTTTGCTCGATAAAATCATCGGCGACGATCTGTGGACCCTGACGCGCCAGCACCTGACGCTGGTACTGCTGTCGGTGGCCCTGGCGTGCCTGATCGGCATTCCGCTGGGCGTGCTGGCGGCGTTTTCGGCGCCGCTGCGGCAAACCGTGCTGGCCTTCGTCGGCGTGCTGCAGACGGTGCCGTCGCTGGCCCTGCTGGCGATATTGATTCCCGTGCTGGGCATGATCGGATTGGTGCCGGCGCTGGTGGCGCTATTCGTGTACGCCTTGCTGCCCATCGTGCGCAACACGTGCACGGGCATCTTGCAGGTGCCGCAAGGCTTGCGCATGGCGGCGCTGGCGCTGGGCTTGAGCCGGCGCGACCGCCTGCTGCATGTGGACTTGCCGCTGGCCTTGCCCGTGATGCTGGCGGGCGTGAAAACGGCGGCCGTGATGAGCGTGGGCACGGCCACCATCGCCGCCTTCATCGGCGCGGGCGGCTATGGCGAACGCATCACCATCGGCCTGGCGCTGAATGACAACGACATGCTGCTGGCCGGCGCGATCCCCGCAGCCGTGCTGGCCCTGCTGACGCAAGGCCTGTTCGAACTGGTGGAGCGTTGGGCCGTGGCCGGCCGGCAGCGCTGACGGCATCACGGTTACAGCGAGTGCAGTTTCGAGCGCACCGAGACGACGGCCTGGTGCAGGATGCGTTCGGCCTGGAAGTCGTTTTCGCGCTGTTCGGCGATGGCTTGCAAGTCGCGCGTGTAGCGTTCCAGGCGGGAACGCAGGTAGGCGCGGTAGATCTTCATGACGAGCGGTTTGGCAGAGACATTCATGATGTGGCTCCCGGATGCGAAATGATGCGTTCATTTTGTGTGAGCGGAATGCCGCCACTTTGCGTCATATCAAACGGCATGACCCCGTCAAATTGGCGCGTTTGACATTGCGCAATGCCCCCAACGTCGCAGATGCCACACTGAATCTTCCCTGCTCGCCTGGACATCATCAGCCGCGAGCCCTGATCCCATCAAGCATACTCAAGGAGCGTCGCATGGTCATTTTTGCCGTGGTTGCTGGCTGCATCGCCTGCCTGACAGTGTACCAAATCTATAAAAATTCGCAGGGTGGCAGTGGGGTTGCGCAACAACATATCGGCTTGCACGGCACATTGATTGAACCACGGAAATAATCAGTGTCATCCGAGCGACACTTGGTGACACTTGGTTAGCAGATTTAAGTCAAATGTAAGGCCCGGTAAGCAAATGTAAAGGTCTGCGCCATCGCAAGCGGCTGCGTTTATATTGATAACCGTTGATTGCATTCTCCCCCTCCCACTTGACAATGGGTTCACCCCGCGGTGCCGCTAGCCCGCGGGGATTTTTTTTGGGGAACTTACTCTGACGGTTCGAATGCAATGGCTTTCGGCGTGCCCGCCGACAATTGCGTCAAGGCATCGCCAGCCACGCGGCAGATGCGCCAGTCCGGCATCACGTCCGCGCCCATGCCCTGGTAGAAGTTGATCGCGTTTTCATTCCAGTCCAGCACCGACCATTCGAAGCGGCCGCAATCGCGTTCGACGGCCAGTTGCGCCAGCGCCACCAGCATCTGCTTGCCATAGCCCTTGCCGCGCACCGATTGCTTCACGTACAGGTCTTCCAGGTACAGGCCCTTGCGGCACAGGAAGGTGGAAAAGTTGTGGAAGAACAGGGCGAACGTCACTACTTCACCATGTTCCTCACCGACCAGCGCTTCGCACGCGGGGTGCTTGCCGAACAGGCTGTCGTGCAGCATGGATTCCTTGGCGATCATCATGTGTTCGAGTTTTTCAAACACGGCCAGTTCATGGATCATGCCGAAGATGGCGGCCACGTCGGATGCGGTCGCGGGACGGATGGCGAGGGAGGGAGAGGTGCTCATGTTGCCTTTGCGGATGAAGTGGTGGAAAGAGAGGAAACGGCAGCCGTCTTGCGCGCGCCCGACGTCAGCGCCCAGGCCACGCTGGACAGGCACAGCACCATGCCCACCCATTCGATGGGGGCGGGCCGGTAATGTTCGAACTGCACCGACAGCAGCACGGAAATGACGGGCGTGACGACGCCGATATACACGGTCTTTTGCGTGCCGATGCGCGCGATCAGGGTGAAATACGCGCTGAAGGCGATCACCGAGCCGAAGAGGGCCAGGTACAGCAATCCCATCCAGTAACTGGCGCGCGCGGGCAGCTGCCAGGACTGGCCCGTGGCGATGGCCCAGCAAGCCACCATCAAGGTGCCCCACAGCATGGTCCAGGCCATGGTCAGCATCACATTGCCCGACTGTTCGCGCACTTTCATGACGAGGGCGTTGCCTGCCGTGCTGGAGACGGTGGCCACCAGGGCCAGCATGAATCCGAGCAGGAAATGGCCATTGCCGCCGCCGAGCATATCGTGCAGCGCCGCGCCGATGGACTGGTAAAACAGCAGCACGATGCCGCAGATGGCAACGAACGCCGCGCAGCAGGTGCTCCAGGTGATCGGTGTGCCGAAGGCAATGCGGTTCAGCAAGGGCGTCCAGAACACCATCAGCGCGAACAGCACGCTGACGAGGGCCGACACCAGGTATTGCTCCGAACTATACGTACACACATAGCTGAGGGCAAACGAGGCCAGGCCCTGCAGCAGCATCCATTTTTGCGCGCGCCAGGGCAGGCGCAGGCGGTCGCCGCGCAGGGCGCACCAGGCAAACAGGGTGGCGGACGCGAGACCAAAGCGGTAGACGACGGAAACGGCGGGGGCGACGTCGCCCAGCTGCAAGGTGATGGCCCAGAAGGTGGAGCCCCAGATCAGGCAGGCAATGATGAACAGGAGAGGAGAGGACATCGCGCAAGTATACGGGCATCGCGCAGCGATGGCGAGCGGGCATCGTGCAGCGATGGCGAGTGCGGTCGAGCTTGCTCGATGTGTTGCCAAGAAACACCAGGCATTGAGCCAGCGCAGTGCTTCTGAAAAATATTGAATTTATGAAAATATTTACATTAATATCAAGTAAATATTTTCCGGATTGCATCTTTGAAGGGGACCGCCATGCCAGCCTCACTGCACATCAAAGTATGGAGCGTGCTTGTGTATGTCGTCGTGACTGCTGTGATTGCCATCTGGCTGCACCCTTCTGCCTTGCTCGCTGCCGGCGCATTCGGCTGAGCGCATGCGCCGGCAAGCAGATCAGTGGGTGACGCGGGTCTTGCGGCCGTCCGACAGCAGGCGCACGCGCTCGCCGGGGCGGAACAGCTCGTCGGCGTCTTGCGCGATGGCGCGCATGTCGCCATTGTCCAGGCGCACGGTGATTTCCAGGCCGGGTTTGTTGGACGCGTTCGCTTCGATGCTCTTGCCGGCCATGCCGCCGGCGACGGCGCCGAGGATGCTGGCCGCAATGGCGCCCTTGCCGCCCCCGACTGTCGAGCCGGCCACGCCGCCCAGCGCCGCGCCAGCCAGCACGCCCGTGCCCGTTTCGCCCTTGTCGATGGTTACCTGGCGCACGGATTCAACCGTGCCCATGCGAACCGATTGTTCATTCTGCGCCTGGCGCGCGTTGTAGACATTTGCCGAGTTCGGTTGTACGGCGCAACCGGCCAGGGTGGCGAGCAATGCCACTGCAATAATTGGTGCTTTCATGTAGGACTCCCTTGGACAAAAGTTGGTTGCCGATTGCGTCGACCGGCAGATGATGACTTATCATAAGGACACTTTCCTAAGATAACTAGTTGCGAATAGTAAAAATCTGTTACTGGCCCCGCGTGACCGAGTGGCCACGTGACCGCCTGCCGCTCAATACGCCAGCCGCAGGCGCCGGTACAAAAATCCCAGCACGAAGAGCGGACCCACCAGCAAAAAGCGCAAGTCGTCGAGAAACGACGGCTTCTTGCCTTCGATCTGGTGGCCGATGAACTGGCCTATCCAGGCCAGCACGAACAGCGCCAGCGACGCGGGCAGGATGGTCAGCGGCGGCATGAGCAGCAGCAGGCCCAGCATGGCGGCCAGCATCGCCAGCATGCCCGCCGCAAACGGGCGCGACAGCTTGTAGTAATAGTATAAGGCCAGGATACTGCCGAGCAGCGCCACGCTGGGATGCACGCTCCACAGCAGCCCCAGCAAGCTGAAAACGATCAGCGGCACGCACACGATGTGCACCCATTCATTGACGTGGTTGCGGTGGCTTTCGCCATACTGGGCCAGCAGGGTGTCGATGGTGCGCATGGGCGGTCTCTTGTGTGGTGTTCTGGCTGGAAATTCTACACCGGAACTCAGGCAACCGAACGCAGCGAACCGCCCGCAGAATTGTTGTATTGGAAATTCTGGGCTATTATTTCCAATTGGAAATGTTTTCACTCACTGCACAGATGGAATAAAGGTATCCGTGACATTGCAAGCCAGCCACCCTGATTACCAGCGCTATTCGATGGCGTCCCTGCAACAAGCCCTGTCCGGCGCCGACGGAGCCGATGCGGCACGGCGCCAGCGCATCGAAGCGGAAATTGCCCAGCGCCAGCAGGATGACCATGCGGCAGAACAGCGCCAGTGGGCAGCGCGGCCGCAGGACAAGCCGCTCGATCCGGCCACTGCCGCGCTCAAGGAAGCAGCCGGCCCCTTTCTGCGGTCTGCGGGCTATGTGTTGCTGTTCGCATGGGTGGTGTTGCGAGTGGCGGGCTTGCTGGAAACCTTGCAGACAGGTAGCCGGACCTATGTGTTTGGCAATCTCGGTTTGTTGATCTTTGGTGCCTGCCTGGTGCGCGGCAAGCTGCGCGCGGCAGTCTGGCTGCGCTGGCTGGCGGTATTCTGGATCGTGCCTGCCGTGCTGGCGATCGATTTCCTGTTTCTGCAGCCGATGTCCCTGACGGTGATGCAATTCAAGCTCGCACCCGGCTATCGTATCTGGTCGGTGCTGGAAGCCGTGCTGTCATTGTGGGTCATTCATTACCTGTATCGTCAGCTGGGTATGCCTGCCGTCATGGCCGCCTGCGTTGCCAGGGGCTACAAGCGACGCGATCTGCGCATCCCTGCCATCTGCGGCCTGATCCTCGGCATGGCTGGCGTGGCTTTCCAGCTGCATGCCTCGCATGGAGATACGGCTACGCAGGCGCGTGCGATCGTGGCGCAACGCTATGGATCGGGCTACCAATACCATGTCAACGGCGTCGGCAATGCCGTCACACCGCAAGGCAGATTTCATACGGCACAGGTACTGGTGTGGGATGACAAGGGCATCATGTCTGTGCCCGTGCAATGGCCCCAGTAAAATAGACGCTGTCCCCAATCCTGCAGGATGCCGCTTTTGACCCGCTTATTGTCTGTTGAACCGGCCATGCCGGACCCGCGCAAGCGCTGTTTCGCCCCCGTCGTCGATGCCGGCACGCGCCTGCTGATACTGGGCAGCCTGCCCGGCGAAAAATCGCTGGCGCACAGCCAGTACTATGCGCATCCGCAAAACAAGTTCTGGATGCTGCTGGGCGAGGTGCTGGGCGTGGAGTTGAAGAGCCTGCCCTATGAAGAGCGTTTGGCCACCTTGCTGGCGCACGGCGTGGGCCTGTGGGATGTGGTGGCGCAGGCGCAGCGCACGGGCAGCCTGGACAGCAATATCCGCGCCCGCGACGACAATGACCTGGTGGCCCTGGCCGCCAGCTTGCCGCGGCTGCACACGATTGCCTTCAACGGCGGCACGGCCGCCAAGCTGGGCCTCACGGTGCTGGGCGAGCACGCGCAGCGTTACCGCATCGTCAGCTTGCCGTCAAGCAGCCCGGCGTACACGCTCGCGTATGCGCAGAAATTGCAGGCGTGGCTGTCGTTGCGTGGCCAACCGGAGCCGGCCGCGCGTTAATCGTGTTGCCGGCCTTTACGCAGGCGCGTACGGCTGCGCTTCCAGTGGTTGCCCCTTGGCATCGAATCTCAGCGCCACGGACAAGTTGGTGACGCCGATGGTGGCCAGCGCGTCGCAGATGTCGTCGACTTCGTCCTGCAGGTCGGCGGCCAGGTCCAGCGGCTTGTCGGCGCTGTGCAGCAGTGCGCCGCCCGCCGTGCTGACGTTGACGCGCAGCAGCATTTCACCGTGTTCATCGGCCGGGCCGACGACCACCGAGACGTCACCCGCGTCCACCTTGTTTTCCGCCAGTGCATGGTTGATGCCGGACATCATCTGCAGCATCGCATATTCGCTCATGCCTTGTTCCTTGCCGCCGTGGAACAAGTCCTGGTAGAGGAAGCTCACTTCCAGCGCGCTGCCGGCCGGCGCCAGGCAGCGTTTCACCAGGTCGCCCACTTCCGTCGTCCACTGCTGGTAGCGGGCCATGCGCGCATCAAACCAGGCGTCGAGCGCCGCTTCGTCCTTCGGTTCCGTATAGAACGGGTCGTCTACGCGCTTCAGGGCAAAGCCCAGCAGGAAGCGCAGTTCGACGGCCGTGTCCTGCGGGCCGAAAGCCGTCTCGCTCCAGCCGACGATGCTGCTTTCCAGGCCCGGCGTGGCGACGATTTTCTTGTCTGTCATCGACGAATAGGCATCGCGCACCATCTCATGCAGATGGCTATAGGTAATGCGGTCGATTTCATCGAGGTCATAGGCATGGCTCATCAATACCACCTTGGCCTTGGCGCTTTCCAGTTCTGCTTGCTGGAAACTTTTCACCAGCGCTTCGAACGCGTCCTGGTCCTGGAAACTGTCCGCTTCTTTCAGGCCGCCCGTGCTTTGCACCAGCAAGGGCACGACGAAGGCGTTGATTTCCATGGCCGGGGCGTTTTCGCGGCGGATCACGGAAATGGACGCCGCTTCCTCGATATGGCTGCGCAAATACTGGTAGGCGCCCACGTCTTCGTACTTGGAACGCTCGATGGCGTCGTACAGGATTTCATCCTTCTTTTGATTCAAGGCCTTGCGGATCAGGCGGCCGAATTCGACGGCTTGCTCGGCCAGCACCGTGCCCTGCGATTCGCTGTCTTCCTGCTCGGCCAGGTTCAGGGCCATCGTGCACAGCATGCGCGTGACGGATTCGTCCTTGTCTTCAGGCGTGTTGGCGGATTTACGGGGGACAGGGCGCTTATTTTTGGGCATGGCGATCAACAGGTTAAGGAATACGGGTCAGGCAAACGGAAACGGGCGCCAAGGCTTTGCCTGGCGCCGGGACAGATCATACAGGCGGACGCGGCCGCCTGATACTTCAATGGTCGGTATCGAACATCTCGTGCAGCTCGTCGAGCAGGTCGGCGGCTTCTTCCTGCGACAGGCCAAGATGCTGGCATGCAAGCTCACCGCCCTTGTCCCACTCGAGCGAGGTACTGTTGCCATGGTAGCGCTGAATGCCCTTTTCGGCCAGCAGCGACAGGGCGACGAGCGAGCGGATGGCATCGTCCGTGGACGGGTCGGCCAGCACCGTGTAGTCGTGGTGGTGCAAAATCGCCCAGGAAACGTCGGAGGACAGGCCCCAGTTGCGTGCCAGCAAGCAGCCGATGGCTGCGTGGTTGGTCTGGTGGCGCGCGTCTTCCAGGGCCGTAAAACAATTGTGCGCATCGTTGGCCGCCGCCGCGTACGTGTTGACGTAGTCGGCGAAGCGGTTCATCAGCAGGGGCACGCCGATGTCGCAGAACAGGCCGAAGGTGTGGGCGATGTCGGGCGGGGCGATGCGCAGCTTGCGCGAGGTAAATACCAGGGCGCGCGCACGCTTGGCCGACACATCCCAGAAGTGGGTCAGTTCCACGCCTTCCGCTTCCAGCGCCTGGCGCGCCAGCAAGCCCGTCATCATGGCGCTGCACTGGTTAATGCCGAGAAAGTTGATGCCTTGCTCGACGGATTTGGCCTTGCGCGCGGCGCCATAGAACGGCGAATTCGCCAGTTTCAGCAGGGCGCCGGACATGCCGACATCGTCGGCGATGATGCGCGCGATGCGGCGCGGCGACGGGTCCTGTTCGGCCAGTTCGCGCTGCAGGTCGACCAGCAGGCTGGGACGCGGCGGGATACGGATGGAACGCATCAGGGCGTCAACCGGATCTTCCTGCACTACCTGCTTTTGCGCTGCCGCTCTCATCATCATTGCCTTGCCTGTGGTTATTCTGTTGCGCACTGCCGCTGCCGGCCTCGTGGGCGTCTGGTGCAGTGCCCGACGATTATCGCTGTTTATGCATGGCAATAGTTCGTCTCTGCAAATTATTCTGGAAAAAATCCCCGTTTTGGCTTGCTCCATCCCCTATTTTCCACATTTTACGACGCTCCCTATCCCGATACTCATGATGGAAAAATCAAGTTTTATTTGTTTTCAAGGTGGGGCCAGGCGTGCTGCGGACAGTGCGGCAGTACAATTGCCGGATGAAAAAAATCCTCGCGGGTATCGATTTTGCGGACGATTCCAGCAGCGTGGCGCGTCAGTTGATCGGCGTGACCGTGCTGGTGGACGGCGTGGGCGGGCGCATCGTGGAAACGGAAGCGTATGACCGGCTGGACCCCGCCTCGCACACGTATGGCGGCATGACGCCGCGCAATGCGGCCATGTTCGGCCCGCCCGCGCACGCCTATGTCTACCGCTCGTACGGCATTCACTGGTGCCTGAACTTTGTGTGCCGCGAAGCGGGCCATGGCGCGGGCGTGTTGATCCGCGCCATCGAACCGCTCGTGGGACTCGATACCATGCGCGAACGGCGCGGCGTCGAGGATGCCCGGCAGCTGTGTTCTGGGCCGGGCAAGGTGTGCCAGGCGCTCGGTGTGAGCCATCTGCAGAACCGGCTGGCGCTCGATGCGCCGCCGTTCATGCTGCTGGCCCGCGAGGATGAGGTTGCGGTACGGGCGGGGCCGCGCATCGGCATTTCCAAGGCGATGGAGACGCCGTGGCGTTTCGTGCTGGCAGGCTCGCCCTACCTGAGCAAGCCGATGCGCGCGCCTGTCATCGAGTTACCTCGCTAGCCACGCCGGCGCTGGGGCGCATCCTTGACGTTACGCATGCCGGGCTTGCCGCGCAGCGGACTGTGCAGCGCGCGCCGGTCCTGGGGCGGCGTCCTGGCGGGGTCTTGAAAGGCGTCGTCGTCCGCGCCGGCGGGCGTGGCCGGCGCGGCTGGATCCAGGGTAAAGACGCTGACCGCCGCAGACAGTTTGACGGCCTGGTCCTGCAAACTGGCCGCCGCCGCTGCCGCCTGCTCCACCAGGGCCGCGTTTTGCTGCGTGACGTCATCCATTTGCGCGACGGCCTGATTTACTTCCGTGATGCCCGACGCCTGCTCGGCGCTGGCCTCTTTCACGCGCTGGATGATCTCGTTGACTTGCTGCACCGAGGCCACGATGGCGCCCATGCTGTCGCCCGCCTGCTGCACGGCCACGCTGCCGCCGTCGATGGTGGTGACGGAGGTGGCGATCAGGGTCTTGATTTCCTTGGCCGCCTGCGCCGAGCGCTGCGCCAGGGTGCGCACTTCCGACGCCACCACGGCAAAGCCCCGGCCTTGTTCGCCCGCGCGCGCCGCCTCCACCGCCGCGTTCAGCGCGAGGATATTGGTCTGGAAGGAAATGCCGTCGATCACGCCGATAATCTCCACGATCTGGCGCGAATTGGCGCGTATCGTCGCCATTGTCGCCACCGCTTGCTGCATCGATGCTCCCCCTTGCACGGCCAGGGTCGACGCTTGTCCCGCCAGCTCGCAGGCCAGCTGGGCATTGTCCGCATTGTTGTTGACGGCTGCCGTCAAGGTTTCCATGGCGCTCGATGTTTCTTCCAGCGAACTGGCTTGCATTTCCGTGCGCGCCGACAGGTCCAGATTGCCGGTGGCAATTTCGCGCGAGGCCGTGTCGATCGATTGCACGGCGCCCGTGATGGTGCGCAAGGTCTGGTTCAGGTGGGCGATGGTCTGGTCCAGCACGCGCGACGTGGCGGCGATTTCGTCATTGCCCGGCTTGGGGGCGCCGGCCATCAGCTTGCCCGCCGCCAGGTCTTGCACGGCGTCGGCAATGCCGCGGATTTCCACCAGCATGGCGCGGCGCACCAGCATGGTCACCACGATGGAGACGAGGATCGATAGCGCCACCGTCAGCAGCAGGCTCCAGCCCAGGCTGCGGAACTCGGCGCTGGCCGTCGCGTGGGCCTGGCTGCTGAGCGTTGTTTCCAGGGCAGACAGTTGCGCCAGCTGCGTATTGAACTGGACGAATTGGGTTTCCGCCTTGAGCATGGAGTTGGTGGCGATCGACTGGTCCATCTGCGCCATTTCCATGGTTTCCAGTACTGCCTTTCGATAACCGGCCAGGGCCGTGATGGCCGCATCGACCAGGGTGCGCTCGGCGCCCGTGGCCGTGGAACGCAGCGTGCCCAGCTGGGCGCCGATGGCCGCGTGGCGCGCCTTGATCTGTTGCTCCAGCGCATCGAGGCGGGCCTTGGCGAAGCTGCCATTCGTCCATGACAGCAACTGGTACATATTGCCATGTACGTGCTTCGCCTCGCCTAGTACGTCCGCGGCCGCCTTCAAATGCGTAATGCGCACCCGCACCATGTTTTCCAGCGAGGCATTTTGCCGCACCATGCCATACCAGGCACCGCTCGAGCTGAGTATCAGCAACAGCAAGACCAGGGTGGGCGCCAGCAATAATTTTGGTCCGATGCGTAATTGATTGAGCATGCTTGACTCCTGGCTATGGCTGATCAAACCGCAGGCGGCGCGCGGCGTGCACGCCGCCCCTGCCTTATTTTTTGTAGATGCCCGCTTCCAGCACCACATCGTTGACGCGCAGGATGTACGTGGTCTTCGGCTCGATCTTGCCGCTGGTGGGATTCTTGTACTGGTAATCGACCCAGCCCTTGCCCTGTTTTTGCGCCAGCTCGATGATTTCACGCCGATATTTCTTGCCATTCGCGTCCGGCACATCCGTCAAATCCTTGCCCACGATGGAAGGATTGATCGGGTGGGCCAGCACGATGCCCGTCTTGATGTCGCGCATGTCCACGTACAGCGAGCCCTGCACGAAGTCCGGGTCTTTCGCCGTGATTTTCTTCATCATTTCTTCCTTGCCATGCGCCTTCATGAAGGCGGCGCCCCGTTCGGCCATGGCGATGGCGTCTTTTTCCGTTGGTTCGACCGCGGCACTGACGCTGCCGCCGGCAAATGCCAGGCACAGCAGGCTACCCGTGAATAAGCGTTTCATGAAAGCTCCTTGTGATATCGAGGGATGTGTTGCCAAGCCGTAATTTACGTCGCCGACAGTCCCATCAAATTGCGGTGGAACAAACTTAGGTGTTGCTTGTAGGCAGCATGCAACGTATCGACTGCTTGTTGATATGTAGCAATTTGGTTCTTATAGGCAAGAACTATGATGACTTTCACAGCATGCCGAGCTGGACTGGCATGGAGAGGAAAAAGCTGGAATTGGCCGATATACGGCCGATTTAATGAAAGTTGTCGCCATTTACAGGCAAGGAGCTGATCGTGTCCGCACTCATTACCGAGCCGTCTGCACCCAAGTTCAAGCCGTACACGCGGCAAACCATTCAACAGGCGCGGCAGTGGGAATGGCTGCCGGAAGAGCAGCGTGAAGCCGTACAGGTGGTCTCGCACGTCTTGCCGTTTCGCACCAATGAATATGTGCTTGATCAATTGATCGACTGGAACAACATCCCTGACGATCCCATCTACCGCCTCGTCTTTCCCCACCGCGACATGCTGCCGCCGGAGCAGTACGCGCACCTGCGCGACCTGGTGCTGGTGCAGCGGGACAAGGCGGCCATCGACGCCTATGTGCATGGCTTGCGCCTGGGAATGAATCCCCATCCTGCCGGGCAGATGACGCATAACGTGCCGAGGGTCAACGATGCGCCCGTGCGCGGCCTGCAGCATAAGTATGCGCAGACGGTGCTGTTTTTTCCCAGCGCGGGCCAGACCTGCCACGCGTATTGCACCTTCTGTTTTCGCTGGCCCCAGTTCGTCGGCATGGACGACATGAAGTTCGATGCGCGCGAATCGAACGAGCTGGCCGCCTACCTGAAACTGCATCCGGAAGTGACGGACGTGCTGATCACGGGCGGCGATCCGATGATCATGAACACGCGGCAACTGGCGGCCTACCTGGAGCCGCTGCTGGCGCCGGGCCTGGAACACATCCAGAACATCCGCATCGGCACCAAGGCGGTGGCGTACTGGCCGCAGCGCTTTGTCTCGGACCGCGATGCGGATGACTTGATGCGCCTGTTCGAGCGCATCGTCAAGGCGGGCAAGAACCTGGCCGTGATGGGCCATTACAGCCATGCCGTCGAGTTGCGCCAGGACATCGCGCAGCAAGCCGTGAAACGCATCGTTTCCACGGGCGCCACCTTGCGCATGCAGGGGCCGCTGATCCGCCACATCAACGAAGACCCGGCAAGCTGGGCCGAGCTATGGCAGACGGGCACGCGCCTGGGGGCGATTCCGTATTACATGTTTGTGGAGCGGGACACGGGCCCGCGCGGCTATTTCGAGTTGCCGCTGGCGAAGGCGCACGAAATTTTCCAGGCCGCCTACCAGATGGTGTCGGGCCTGTCGCGCACGGTGCGGGGACCGTCCATGAGCGCCTTTCCCGGCAAGATCGTCATCGACGGCATCGTCACCATCAATGGCGAAAAACTGTTTGCCCTGCAATTCTTGCAGGCACGCAACCCGGACTGGGTGCGCCGGCCGTTCTTTGCGAAATTCGATGCGGAAGCGACGTGGATGGACGATTTGAAGCCCGCGTTCGGCCACGATAAATTCTTCTTCGAGACGGATGAACCTGTGCCGCAGCTGCCGCATAAAATCATCCGCCTGGCGCAGGCTGCCTGAGCATGCCTGCCGCCGGTGCGCCCGCCCGTTCCGGCGTGGCCGTGTTTTGCCTGGTGTTCCTGCCATTCGCGCTCGGGCATTACCTGTCGTGCCTGTTGCGCGGCGTCAATGCCGTGCTGACGGCGGAATTGCTGGGCGCCATCGCCCTGACGCCAGCCCAGCTGGGCCTGCTGACCAGCGCCTTTTTTCTCGCCTTTGCGCTGGTGCAATTGCCGGTCGGCATGGCGCTGGACCGTTACGGCCCCCGCACCGTGCAACTGTGGCTGCTGGCGCTGGCGTCCCTGGCCGTGTGGCTGTTCAGCCGGGGCCACAGCTTTGCCGAGCTGATGTGGGCGCGCGCCCTGATGGGGGCGGGGCTGGGCGGCTGTTTCATGGCTGCCGTGAAAGCGATCTCGTGCGCCATCGCGCCGTCGCGGCTGCCCTCCGTGCACGGCTATCTGATCGCCGTGGGTGGCCTGGGCGCGGCCACGGCCACCATGCCCGTCAAGCTGGCCCTGCATTACACGGACTGGCGCGGCGTGTTCCTGGGGCTGGCGCTGGCGGCGCTGGCCGTCGGCTTGCTGATCCGCCTGCTGTCGCCGGCCATGCCCGCGCCTGCCGCAGGCATGCACAAGGTGAGCAAGGTCAGCGTCTGGAGCGTGTACCGCGATCCCGGCTTTCGCCGCACCATCGCGCTGATCCTGTTGCCGCACACGGTGTTCTTTGGCGTGCAGGGCTTGTGGGTGGGACGCTGGCTGGCCGACGTGGGCGGCTTGTCCGATGACAACGTGGCGTATTTGCTGTACCTGGGCATGGCGGCCGTCATCTTCGGCGCCATCGGCATGGGCATGCTGACGGAATGGGCCGGGCGGCGTGGCATTGCGCCCATGCAAGTGGCGGCCGTGGGCATCATCCTGTTTGTCGCCGTGCAAGCGGCGATGGCGTGTAATGTGGTGCCCAGCCTGCCGTTGCTGTCTGTGCTGTTTACCTTGCTGGGCACGGTGACGGGCCTCGAGTATGCGATCGTCGCGCAAAGCATGCCGACCAGCCTGACGGGCAGGGCGGCCACCTGTCTGAATTTGCTCATTTTTACGGGCGCCTTCCTAGTGCAGGCGGGTTTTGGCCTGATCCTCGGCTGCTGGCCCCTGAACGGCCAGCAGCAGTATCCGCCGCAGGCGTATCAGGCGGCGTTTGGCGTGCTGGCGGCCTTGCAACTGCCAGGACTTGCGATGTTTTTCATCAACCGCTACAGGCGTGCCGGGCCATCCGGTAAAATGGCAGCCTGCACAGCGGCAATGATCAACTCCAAGGAAGACTATGAAACTCGTTCGTTATGGACGTCCAGGCAAGGAAAAACCGGGCCTGATCGATGAAGAAGGCAAACTGCGCGACCTGTCCGGCGTGATTGCCGATATTGACGGCGCACAACTGTCCGACAAGGCCTTGCGCAAGCTGGCCAAGCTCGACGAAAAGACCTTGCCCCTGGTGCGCGGCAACCCGCGCTTCGGCGTGCCGCTGGCCAAGGTCGGCAAGTTCATCGGCATCGGCCTCAATTACGCGGACCACGCGGCCGAATCGGGCATGCCGATCCCGGCCGAACCCATCGTGTTCATGAAGGCGATCACTTGCCTGAACGGTCCGGACGACAATGTCGTGCTGCCGAAAGGCTCGAAAAAGACGGACTGGGAAGTGGAGCTGGGCGTGATCATCGGCACGCGCGCGCAGTACGTGAGCGAAGAGGACGCCTTGAAATACGTGGCCGGCTATTGCGTCGTCAACGACATTTCCGAGCGCTCGTTCCAGCTGGAACGGGGCGGCCAATGGGATAAAGGCAAGGGCTGCGACACCTTCGGCCCTGTCGGCCCGTGGCTGGTGACGCGCGATGAAGTCATCGACGAGCAGGACCTGGACCTGTACCTGGAAGTCAACGGCAAGCGCATGCAGACTGGCAATACGCAAACCATGATCTTCACGGTGGCGCAGATCGTCAGCTACCTGTCGCAATTCATGACCCTGGAACCGGGCGACGTCATCGCCACGGGCACGCCGCCGGGCGTGGGCCAGGGCCGCAAGCCGCAGCGCTTCCTCAAAAAAGGCGACAGCCTGCGCCTGGGCATCGCCGGCCTGGGTGAACAGCAGCAGGACGTGGTCGCCTGGACTGCCTGATGGCCGGTAGCGATATCGACCGCTTGCCCGCGCTGCCTTTGGCGCAGCTGGACCAGCAGCAGCGCGCCGCCGCGCAAGCCATCATCGATGGTCCGCGCGGGGCCCTGTACGGCCCCTTCGTGCCGCTGATCCGCAGCCCCGAGCTGATGGAAACGGCGCAGCGCATGGGCGAATACTTGCGCTACCGCAGCGCCATCGGCACGCGGCTGTCGGAGCTGGCGATCCTGGTGACGGCGCGCCAGTGGGACCAGCAGGTCGAGTGGGCCATCCACGCGCCGCTGGCCGTGCAGAACGGTATCGCGCAAGCGGCCGTGGACGCCATCGCCGCGCGGCGCGCGCCGCTTGTCCTGAAGGAAGACGAGCAAGCCGTGCATGACTTCTGTATCGAGCTGCAGCAAAACAAGCGCGTCAGCGACGTCACGTATGCGCGCGCGCTGGCGCTGTTCGGCGAGCATGGCGTGGTCGACTTGATGGGCATCAATGGCTATTACACCTTCCTGGCCATGGTGATGAATGGCGCGCAGACGGCCGTGCCGGCCTTGGGCGTCACGCCTTTGCCCGATTAGAATAGTTCTTCGGCAAAGATGGACAAAGTGTAATGAAGTTGCAATTATTCAATATATAATTTTACTTCCCTTCCATTGCCAATTAGCTCAATGAAAACTCGTCCGTGCATCACCCTGATGGGCCGCGCCTTCCTGGCGCTGGCCCTTTCTTTTTGTCCGTTGATGACGCTGCGGGCGCTGGCCGCCGAGACCACCGCCAGCGCTTCGGCGCTGGAAAATTCCGTCGTCAAGGTGTTTTCCACGCTGCGCGGGCCGGACCCGTATAAACCCTGGAGCAAGGCCGCGCCGCAGGAAGTGACGGGCTCCGGCGTCGTCATCGAAGGCCGCCGCATCCTCACCAATGCGCACGTGGTCGGCTATGCCAGCCAGGTGCAGATCCAGGCCAATGGCGCGGGCGACAAAATACCGGCCACCGTGCTGGCCATTTCGCGCGGCATGGACCTGGCCTTGCTGAAGATCGACGACGACAGTTTTTTCGCCAGCCACAAGGCGGTGCCGCGCGCCAACGTCTTGCCGGACGTGCGCGATGCCGTGCTGGCGTATGGCTATCCGACGGGCGGCACCTCGCTGTCGATCACCAAGGGTATCGTGTCGCGCATCGAATTCGTGCGCTACAACTTCCCCGTCTCCGGCCTGCGCATCCAGATCGATGCGGCCATCAACCCGGGTAATAGCGGCGGCCCCGTGATTGCCGGCGACAAGATGATCGGCCTGGCCTTTGCGGGCATGCTCAATGCGCAAAACATCGGCTACATCATCCCCAACGAGGAAATCGAGCTGTTCCTGCGCGACCAGGAAGGCGGCGCGCCCAAGGGCAAGCCGGCCATGCGCGACGTGACGCAAACGCTGGAAAACCCCGCGTTGCGCACCTACCTGAAACTGGCCAAGGGTGTCGAGGGCGCCGTCGTGATGACGCCGGCCAGCAAGGATGCCGGCTATCCGCTCAAGGAGTGGGATGTCATCACGCACATCGGCGATTTTCCGGTCGATAACCAAGGCATGGTCAAGCTGAATGCCAACAGCCGCGTGCGCTTCCAGTACCGCGTGCAGCAGCTGGCGAAAGACGGCGAATTGCCGTTGACGGTGGTGCGCCAGGGCGCGCCCCTGAAAATCAAGGTGCCCGTCTCGGCGGCGCACCCGATGCTCATCAGCGGCCTGCAGGGCAGTTATCCTTCCTATTTCATCTTCGGCCCCATGGTGTTTTCGCGCGCCACGACGGAATTCATGGCGGCGCCCAATGGCAACCCGGCGATCTTGGGCGGCATGGCGTTCGCCGGCAATCCGCTGGCCACGCGGCGTGGCGATGCGCCCGATGCCGAGCGCGAAGAGCTGGTGGTGATCGCCGCGCCGTTCTTCCCGCACAAGCTGATGAATGGCTACAGCACCCGTTTCTTCTCGGTCGTCGATTCCGTCAATGGCGTGCGCGTGCGCAGCCTGGCGCACCTGGTGGCCTTGCTGCGCGACCAGACCGATGAATTGCTGACGTTCCGCTTCCAGCAGCGCGATGCGGAAATGGTCGTCGTGCCCCGCAAGGACATGCTGGCGGCGACGGAATCGGTGCTGACGGACAACGGCATCCGCTCGGAAGCGTCGGCCGACATGTTGAAGATATGGAATGCAAAAACGCCGGCGAACTGATCGTTCCCGGCGCTTCGTTTGACAACAGGCGCGGCGTACACCGCGCCTGTTTTATTTTAAGCCAGCACTTTTTTCAGCCAGGCGCCGATGGCGTCGATCTCTTCCTGGCACAGCGAGTGCTGCATCATGTATTCATGCCATTCCACCTTGTAACCCATACCGGTGAGCAAGTCGCGCGACTGCTGCGCGCGGCCGATCGGCACCACGGGATCGGCCGTGCCGTGCGCCATGAAGATCGGTGTTTCCAGGCTGGCCGGCGTGCGCTCAAGAGCCGTCTTGTCGGCCAGGGGCAGGTAGCCGGACAGGCACATCAGGCCGGCCAGCGGTTCCGCATGGCGCAAGCCCGTTTGCAAGGTCATGGCGCAGCCTTGCGAGAAGCCGGCCAGGATGATGCGGCTGGCGGGAATGCCGCGCGCTTTTTCGCGCGCGATCAGCGCTTCGATCTGCGCCTGCGAGGCGCGCAAGCCGCCTTCGTCTTCGCGGCGCACGAGGTCGTTTACGAGGATGTCGTACCAGGCGCGCATCACATAGCCGTTGTTGATGGTGACGGGCATGGTGCCGGCGCTGGGGAAGATGAAGCGGATGGCGGGGCAGCCGCGCAGGTCCAGTTCCTTCACCAGGGGCACGAAATCGTTGCCGTCGGCGCCCAGGCCGTGCATCCAGATGATGGAGACGGTGGGATTCGGTGCGCTGTCGAGTTCTATGGTTTCCAGCAAGGTGCTCATGTATTTTCCTCTGGTAGTGGTTGCGCCGGACGCAGCGCCGATTTGGGACGGAAGGCCTTGCAGATGGCCGGGTCGGTTTCCATGTAGGGACCTCCGATGAGGTCGATGCAATACGGCACGGCGGCAAAGATGCCGTTCACCAGTTGCACGCCGTCGGCGTCTTTCAAGCCTTCCAGGGTTTCCTTGATGGCTTTCGGCTGGCCCGGCAAGTTCATGATCAGGCAAGCGCGCTCGGGCGTTTCGCGGATCACGGCCACCTGGCGCGACAGGATGGCCGTCGGCACGAATTGCAGGCTGATCTGGCGCATCTGTTCGCCGAAACCGGGCATTTCCTTGGTGCCCACGCTGAGCGTGGCGTCCGGCGTGACGTCGCGCCGCGCCGGGCCAGTGCCGCCCGTCGTCAGGATCAGATGGCAGTGGTTCAGGTCGACCATGTCGATCAGGGTGTTTTCAATTTGCGAGCGCTCGTCCGGGATCAGGCGCTTTTCCAGGCGGAACGGCGTGCGGATGGCGGCGGACAGCCAGCTTTCCAGGGCGGGGATACCCAGGTCTTCATACACGCCGCCGCTGGCGCGGTCCGAGATCGACACGAGGCCGATAATCAATTCGTCTTCTATCGTGGTCATGGGCACCTCTCTATGTCGTAAAAAAACCGGGCTGATCCCGGTTTTTCGCTGCTTTCGGGGTCAGACCCGCCGGGTCTGACCCCAGTTGCTTATTCGTCTTCTTCTTGCTCAACGCCATCTTCATCGGCATCTTTCTTGCCGCTGTTGTTCTTCTTGGCGATCTCTTTCAAGATCTGGAAGATTTCGCGGTAGGCTTTCGGCGGCTTGTTCTCGGCTTGCTCCTTGCGGGCATTGCGGATCAGGGTGCGCAGGTGCTGCACGTCCAGCTCCGGGTTTTCCGACAGCAAGACGGTGAGCGCCTTGTCATCCGTTAACAGCTTGTCGCGGCGGCGTTCCATCGCGTGCATATTGGCCGTGTCGGCTTTCGACAAGCCTTTCCAGCTATCGATGGTGCGTTGGATGGCTGCAACTTCTTCCTCGTCCAGGGTGCGCATTTTCTTGCCCACGTATTGCAGCTGGCGGCGGCGGCCTTCGTGATCCTTGATTTGCTGGCATTCGAGAATGGCGTCGCGCACGTCTTCCGGCATCGGGACGCGCTTGACGCGGTCGCGTGCCTCATTGACGAGTTCTTCGCCCAGCTTTTGCAGGACGGTCATCTGGCGTTTGAGTTCCGATTTCGACGGACGTTCATATTCCTGTTCGAATTCGGTGGATTGGAAGCCGCAAGCTCCCCGGTTTGGATTTGGCATGATAAGGCGGGATTGGCCGCGTAGGCCGCACCTGTAAACTGTAAACGACTGCTATGATAACCTTTTTAGCGGCTTTCCGAAGAAAACAGCGCATGAACGACTCCGTATTTACCCATAGTCAAGAGCAATTGCAGCAACTGGCCCGTGATGTGTTGTCTTTTGTGCGGGAAGCGGGCGGCACCGACGCTGCCGTCGAGGTCAGCGAAGGCGGCGGCCTGTCCGTTTCTGTACGAAAAGGCAAGATCGAGACGATCGAGCAAAACAAGGACAAGGGCATGGGCGTGACCGTGTTTGTCGGCAAGAAACGCGGCAATGCCAGCACCTCCGACTTTTCGCCGTCCGCCCTGCGCGCCACGGTGGACGCCGCCTACAATATCGCGCGCTTCACGGCCGAGGACGATTGCGCGGGCCTGGCCGACGCCGACATGCTGGAAAAGTCCCCCCGCGATTTGCAACTGTTCTATCCCTGGCTCATTTCGACCGAGGAAGCCGTCGCACTGGCCCAACGTGCCGAGGCGGCCGCGTTTGCCGTCGATCCGCGCATCACGAACAGCGAGGGCGCCAGCGTGCACGTGCAGCAATCGCACTTTGTGTCCGCCAATTCGCGCGGCTTCATCGGCGGCTACCCGTTTTCGCGCCACACGCTGTCCGTGGCACCCATCGCCGGCAAGGGCGCGAAGATGCAGCGCGACGACTGGTATTCGTCCGTGCGCGACGCCGCCAAGATGTCGAGCCCGGAAGCCATCGGCCGCTATGCCGCCGAGCGCGCGCTGTCGCGCCTGAACGCGCGCAAGCTGGGCACGCGCACTTGCCCCGTGCTGTTCGAGGCGCCGCTGGCGGCCGGTTTGCTCGGTACCTATGTGCAAGCGACCTCGGGCGGCGCCCTGTACCGCAAATCCACATTCCTGAACGATTCACTGGGCACGCAGGTGCTGCCGTCGCACGTGCAGATCTTTGAAGATCCGCACGTGATCGGCGGCGTCGGTTCGGCGCCGTTCGACGAAGAAGGCGTGAAAACCGTCAGCCGCGACGTCGTCAAGGATGGCGTGGTGCAAGGCTATTTCCTGTCGACCTATACGGCCCGCAAGCTGGGCATGCAGACGACGGGCAACGCGGGCGGTTCACACAATCTGTACCTGACCTCGAGCCTGACGGCCGCCAGCGACGATTTCAGCGCCATGCTGAGAAAACTGGGCACGGGCTTGCTGGTGACGGAACTGATGGGACAAGGAACCAATTACGTGACGGGCGACTATTCGCGCGGCGCGTCCGGTTTCTGGGTGGAAAATGGCGTGATCCAGTATCCGGTGGAAGAAATCACGATTGCCGGCAACATGAAGGACATGCTGCGCAACATCGTTGCCGTAGGCGCCGACGTGCTGCGTCGCGGCACCAAAGAGACGGGTTCCATCCTCATCGAGAGCATGGTGGTGGCCGGCGGCTGAGTGCTTGGGGACCCGCCGCGGCAACGCCGCGCAGGCGCCCCATGCTTTACTGCTGGACTTGATAGCCATCCGTCAGGGTGGCCAAAAATTTCACCATATCTTCGATCTCGCCCGCCGTCAGCGCCGGCGCCATGCCGCGCTTGCGGTCGAACGGCGCTTCGCTCACGTTGACGTTGACGCGGTATCTCGCGGGTACGTCATTGAATTTCTGCACTTTCCCTCGTTGGTCGCGCGGATACCATTCTTGCGGATGCGTATCGCGCCGCACATAGAAGCGCAGGGCATCGGTCAGGTTGTCGAACACGCCGTTGTGGAAAAACACCTGGCGCGTGGCCACATTGCGCAGGCTGGGCACCTTGAAGGCGCCGCACAGCTCGCCTCTCAGCGCCAGGTCCGTGCGGTCGGGACCGCACAAGCCCAGATCGAAATACGCGGGGTCGGCCGTGGCGGGAATGCGCGTATTGCGCGGCACGCCCAGATTGTCGAAACTGAAGTCCGTAAACAAGGGCGGCGCGCCATGTTCGCCCCGCCCGCTGGGGTGGCAAGCGGCGCAATTGCCCTTGCGTTCATCGTTGAACAGGGCCAGGCCACGCAATTCCGCCAGCTCCAGCGGAACCTTGTTGGCCAGGTAGAGGTCATATTTGGAATCGTAGCGGTGGAAGTCCGGCTCTTCCTGCTGGAATTGCTGCAAGGCATAGGTGATGCGGCGGAATGCTTGTTGCGGTTGCGTAAAGATGGCAGCGCCAAAGACGTGCCGGAATGCTTCCGCGTAACTGCCGTTGCGCAGCCGTTCCACCACTTCATCCGTGCTGGCATTGGCCATTTCGTGCGGTGCCAGGAAAGGCCGTTCCGCCTGTTCCGCGAGGCTGGCGGCGCGGCCGTCCCAGTTGATGCCGCCGTTGGGGGCGCCTTCCCTATCAAAGCGGAAGGGCGGAGTGTGTTCCAGGTAGCGCAGCGATGGCGTGGCGCGGTAGCCGTGCGCCTGGCCGTCGGCGCCCCCCAGTTGCACGGCCAGCTTGTTGGCTGGCGCGTAAGCATGGGCCGGGTCATGGCAACTGGCGCACGACTGCTTGCCCGAGGCGGACAGGCTGGCATCGTGGAAGATGCGCCGCCCCAGCTGTGCGGCAGGGCTGAGTTCGGCCGCTGCGCCTGGCATGCCGGGCAAGCCAAGCAACAAAGATATGCACACGTGTGCAAATCGGGTCGGTGAAAATCGCGCCTCAGCGCGTGGCTGGTCTTTGATGGTCATAGGTGGGGTCGCTATCGGCAAGGGGAGGGACAGACAATGCTGCGCCCAGTATAGGCAGCAATAGCCGGCGTGGCAACGATTTGCGATGCTGCGCTGCGCCATAGCGATGCCGCCCGCCGTGCCGGAGGGCGGCACGGGCGGCTGGCCGCGGCACGGTCAGTACGGTCAGTATTGTTCCCACTCGCCTTCCGCCACCATGGCGGGCGCGGCGCTCTTGCGGCTGGCGGGGGCGTTGGCGACGAGCCGTGGCTGGGCCGCCGTGGCGGCTGCGGGCCGTGGCGCCGGCTTTGGCTCCGGCCGCGATGCTGGCGCGGCTGGCGCCAGCGCCTGTGTGCCGTCGAGTTTGAACACGCTGACGGCTTCGGCCAGGATGCCCGCTTGATCCTGCAGCGCTTCGGACGCGGCGGCCGCCTCTTCCACGAGGGCTGCATTTTGCTGGGTCACGGCGTCCATTTCCGTGATGGCCTGGTTGATCTGTTCAATGCCCGCTTCCTGCTCGTTGCTGGCGGACGTGATCTCGGCCATGATATCCGTGACGCGCCGCACGCTATTGACGATTTCCTCCATGGTGCTGCCCGCCTGGTTCACGAGGGTGCTGCCAAGACTGACCTGGTGCACGGAATCGTCGATGAGGATCTTGATTTCCTTGGCGGCGGAGGCGGAGCGGTGGGCCAGGTTGCGCACTTCCGTGGCGACCACGGCAAAGCCCCGTCCCTGTTCGCCTGCCCTGGCTGCTTCCACGGCCGCATTCAGCGCCAGGATATTGGTCTGGAAGGCAATGCCGTCGATAACGCTGATGATGTCGACGATTTTCTTCGACGAGGCATTGATGGAATCCATGGTGGTGATTACTTCCGCCACCACCTGGCCGCCCTTGCTGGCCACGCTGGAGGCCGATTGCGCCATCTGGTTGGCCTGGCGCGCGTTTTCGCCATTCTGCTTGACGGTCGACGTCAGTTCTTCCATCGACGAGGCCGTTTCTTCCAGCGAGCTGGCCTGCTGTTCCGTGCGCGAAGACAGGTCCATATTGCCGGAGGCGATTTCACGCGAGCCGTGGGCGATGGCGTCCGTGCCATGGCGCACGCGGGCCACGATGCCTTGCAGATTGTCATTCATCTCTTTCAAGGCGCGCAGCAGCTGGCCCGTTTCATCGTTGCCGCGCGCGTCGATGCTGACCGACAAGTCGCCGGCCGCCACCCGTTGCGCCACCTGGACGGCTTCGGCGATGGGCCGGCTGATGGAACGGCTGATCAGGATGGCCAGCGCGATGGCAATGGCCGTCGCCGCGATGGACAGGGACAAGGTCAGGATGATGGCCATGCGCCCATCGGCGGCGGCTTGCTTGCCTTCGCTTTCCATCAGCGATTCCTGGAAGCTGGTCATGGCCGCCAGGGCCGTCAAGAATTTTTCTTGCGGATAGCGCAACTGCGTCAACAGGAAGATGCCCGCCGTTTCTGATTTGCCTTCTTGTAATAGCTTGATGTTCGCATCGCGCGTCCTGGCATAGCTTTCGCGGCTGCTCATCACGGCCTGGAGCAGTTCCTGGCCCTTGGGCGTGTTGATCATGGTTTTCAGGCGCGCCAGCAGCTCCGTATTCTTTTTGATCGAGGCCTGAATCTTGGTCACGGAACTGCTGACTTCGTCGGCATCGTTGGCGCCGATGATGGCGATGCTCAGCAGGCGGGCCTGGATATTGACCTCGGACTGTATCGTATTCGACAACATGACCTTGACATAGCGGTCGTTGAGAATTTTTTCCGTCGAGGTGTTGATGTTGCGAATGCGGCTGATGGAAACAAATGCCACCATGGCAAGCAGGACAATGATCAAGCCGAAACTGACGGCCAGGCGGGTACTGATTTTAAGCTTATACATAGGTCATTCATCCTCGGCGAAAAGCGGAAAGCGTGCGCAGGGAATCGTCCCGCGGACAGGCTGTGTCCATTCAAGACGATGCTGATGCGGTCAGTTTGCGTTACAGAAAGCTAATTCGGCAGGGACAGGGCCGTGGATGCGTATTGCCGGTGGCCGGGAAGTCATTGGCGACCCGCCCGGCGAGATATTCTTGCGGGGCAGCGCAGCGTGGCGCGGCCCGATTCTGTTGCTTAGTGTAGGACGATAATTTCTGACAGGCAAGATATTAGGAAAAAAATCCGCTCGGCCAGCAACGCTTGTCGTGCGGTCAAAAAAAATGCCCCGGCGAGCGGGGCAAGGGATCAGGCAGGCCGTGTCGGCCCAGGCGCTCAGGCGCGCAAGGTGGACAGGATAGGTTGCAGCACGGCCGCGCCCAGTGCGGCGCTGCGGGCGCCGCTCCAGCCCGTTTGCGGGTCGGGATCGTTGGCGTTGTCCTTGAACGGCAATTCCAGGGTCAGCGACAGGCAGCCGAAAGCGTGCGTGATGTGGGGCGAGCCCATGGTCAGCACTTCCGGCGTGAACGGGCCGTCTTCATAGCCATGCTCATCCTGGAAGTCGGGGCTGGCCACCTTGAAGTCGGCGATGAAGCGCTCTTGCTCGGCTTTTTGTGCTGGCGTGAAATTTTCCAGCGCATCGCTGCCGGCCACGAAGACGTAGGGCAAGCCTTCGTCGCCATGCACGTCGAGGAACAGGTCGCAACCGATTTCATGCATTTTCTGTTTCACCAGGAATACTTCCGGGCTGCGCTCCATGGTCGGCGTCATCCATTCGCGGTTCAGGTTGGCGCCGGCCGCGTTGGTGCGCAGGTTGCCGTGCACGGAACCGTCCGGGTTCATGTTCGGCACCACGTAGAAGACGGCGTCCTGCAGGCACTGGCGGGCAAAGGGATTGGCCTGGTCCAGCAAGGCTTCAAGCATGCCTTCGACAAACCACTCGGCCATCGTCTCGCCCGGATGCTGGCGCGCGATGACCCAGACTTTTTTCTCGGCATCGGCGTCGCCGACGACCAGCAGATTCATGTCGCGGCCTTCCACCGTGCTGCCCAGGTCGATCAGGCGCACGAGCGGCGACGCTTGCGCGCTGTCGATCAGGGCCAGGTGGCGGTCCCATGGGTACGGTTCGAAATAGGCGTAGTAGACGCTTTCTTCCTCGGGGGTGTGTTCGATGGTCATCACCGTGCCGTCAAAGCTGGTCGGCACGCGGAACCAGGTTTCGCGGTCGTAGCTGGCCACGGCCTGGTAGTCTTTCCAGCCGTCCGGGTAGGCGGACTTGCCGGCATTCATGAAGCGGATCGTGCACGCCTCGCCTTGCGCGCCTTGCAGGCGGAAGTAAAACCACTGCGTGATGTCGGCATGGGAATCCTTGCGGATGTTCAGTTCGATGGACTGGGCATCGTCGGCGCGCAGCACCTCGATCGCGCCGGCGTCGAATTGCTGGCTGATTTTAATGGTCATGAGTGTTCCTGATAAAAACGTATGGGTTTTGCATCGTGTGCAATGGCGCGATGATACCTGTTTTGCGGTGGCCTTTGTGCTGGCGCAAACGATGACGGACATGCTTTGCTAACGTGGAAGCTCCGACACGGGGAGAGCATCATGGACGACCATAGCAACCACATACGCGAACTGGAAAAGAAAATCAGCGCCCTCAGCGACGCGCTGGCGCACCTGGGCAAGGGCACGACCTTGCAGGAATTGCTGCGCATCATACGTTTCCCCGGCTACACGACGCCGGCCGAATTCAGCTTCAACGTCGCCATCCTCGACACCATGCTGGTGCAGGCCAATGCGCTGGAAAAGCTGGGGCAGGATTTGCTGGCGGGGGCCAAGCAGGTGGTGGCAAAACAGTGAGCAGGCGGTGACTTACAACACCTAACAAAACCGTAGCGAGCGGAAGGGAGTTGTGGTTGAGAAGCGCAACTGTACGAAGGTACAGTGAGCATCGCAGGCCGCAAATACCGACGCGCAGTAGGTTTTGATAGGTGTTCTTATTCCTGAACACCTGAAAAATGGCCAGGGCAAGGCGCAGGGCCGCAGGCAGTACGAACGTACGCCCAGGCCCTGCAACGCCGCCATGGACGTTTTATCAGGTGTTCAGTCCGCCGAAGCGTTCGTAAAACCACGGCTCCACGTCCGGCGCGTGCTCATCCTCGCGACGCAGGGTGGCCAGGATGTGTTCCTCTGCAGGAGCATACGTGATGCGGTACAGGTCGCGCGCCAGCGCATAGGCTTGCGTGCCAGGCCACGGTTCGGGCAGCAGCTCGACGGGCAGTTGCGGGTCGTGCAATTGCACGCGGCGGTAGGCGTGCGTCAGCAGCGAGCGGATGACGAACGCCTGCTCCGCATCGAACACGGGTTCTTCCTGCAGCAGGGTCAGCAGCGGCTGGAAGCTGGCGATGAATTTTTCGTAGCCGGCCATCACTTCCGACAAGTCCCAGCAGTCGCCCACCATGTCGCGCAGGGGCCGCGTGCTGACACCCGGCAACTCTGTTGTGTGGCAGACATACAGCTTGCCCTGCACCTCGTTGCGCACGAGGATATCTTCCAGCGCCTCCGCATTGCTGGCCGGATGGCCAAAGATGCCGGGAGAGATCAAGCCGTAGCCCGCCCACAATAATTCCTTGCGCAGCGCGCCCCGTTCGGCGGCGCCGATGCTGCCGGCCGGACCGATCACCAGGGTCCAGCTGCCATCCCAGTGCACGACCAGCGGCGCGTAGATGCGGCGGTAGGCGCGTTCGAAGCGGGCCAGCGCCTCCGGGCGTATCGCATAGGCGCTGCGGCGGCCGTCGCGCTGCGAGCTGAGCCAGCCTTCCTGCGCCAAGCGGAACACGCTGGTGCGCAATAGCCGGTCATTGACGCCGAATGGCGCCAGCAGTTCGATCAGGCTCCCCAGCCAGATGGCGCCGCCGCGCGGCACGATGGCGTCGCCGAAGATGGTCATCACCAGGGACTTCGAGCGCGGTGGGTCGCTTTCCAGGAAATCGGCTATCCATGCCGTGCAGCGGGTGTTCTTCATGTGGTTCCGGTCTGGCCGTGTTGCGGTCGGTTCAATAAAAGCAGCAGTTTACTTGGCTGCGCGGGTAGCGCGGCAATAATTTGCCGGAAGCGCGGGTAGCGCCCCATGGTGTTTTCTCATAAGCAATATCATACGCACAAAAAAGCTGCACAAGATACGATTTTTTAAAATGATTCACATCAAGTGTATGCAAATCGTTTTTTGTATCGTATTATCTGTTTATCGCACCGCGTTGCTGCGCAAAATCAAAGACATGGGAGACACATCATGTACGCACAAATGGTTGAAACCGGCCTCAAGAACGTCCGCTCCATCGACGACATGGGCCAGGAAGAGCGCGCTTTCCAGGCGCGCATCGACGAAGGCATCAAGATCGAGGCCAAGGACTGGATGCCGGACGCCTACCGCAAGACCCTGATCCGCCAGATTTCGCAGCACGCGCACTCGGAAATCGTCGGCCAATTGCCCGAAGGTAACTGGGTCACGCGCGCACCGACCCTGAAACGCAAGTCGATCCTGCTGGCGAAGATCCAGGACGAAGCGGGCCACGGCCTGTACCTGTACAGCGCCGCGGAAACCCTGGGCGTCTCGCGCGACGATTTGCTCGCTGCCTTGCACTCGGGCAAAGCCAAATATTCCAGCATCTTCAACTATCCCACCCTGTCGTGGGCCGACATGGGCGCCATCGGCTGGCTGGTCGACGGCTCCGCCATCATCAACCAGATTCCCCTGTGCCGCTGCTCCTACGGTCCGTATGCGCGCGCCATGATCCGCGTCTGCAAGGAAGAATCGTTCCATGCGCGCCAGGGCTACGACATCATGATGTCGCTGTGCAAGGGTACGCCCGAACAGAAAGCCATGGCGCAGGATGCCTTGAACCGCTGGTGGTGGCCATCGCTGATGATGTTCGGCCCGTCCGACGCCGCCTCCGTCAACAGCGCCCAATCGGCGCAATGGCGCATCAAGCTGTTCTCGAACGATGAATTGCGCCAGCGTATGGTCGACCAGACCGTGCCGCAAATCGAATACCTGGGCCTGACCGTGCCCGATCCCGACCTGAAGTTCAATGCGGAGACGGGCCACTATGAATTCGGCGAGATCGACTGGGCCGAGTTCAACAATGTCCTGAAGGGTAATGGCCCGTGCAATCGCGAACGTTTGCAAACGCGCGTGAAAGCGTATGAAGACGGTGCATGGTTCCGCGATGCCTTGGTCGCCTATGCCGACAAGCAAGCCGCTAACAAAGCAGCAGCGTAATTACATAAGACAGATAGGGGATAGCAACATGAGCAAAGAATGGCCTTTGTGGGAAGTTTTCATCCGCAGCCAGCACGGCCTGGCGCACAAGCATGTAGGCAGCCTGCACGCTTCCGACGCCGCGATGGCGGTCAACCATGCGCGCGACGTCTACACGCGCCGCAATGAAGGCGTGAGCATCTGGGTGGTGCGCGCGGCCGATATCGTCGCCAGCAGCCCCGGCGACAAGGGCGCCCTGTTCGAACCGTCGAACAGCAAGGTGTACCGCCATCCCACCTTCTTCCCGATGCCGGAAGAAGTCAAGAACCTGTGATGGGAGCGCCTGCAATGGATGACAAGGTCAACTACCTTTTGCGCCTGGGCGACAACGCCCTGATCCTCAGCCAGCAGCTGTCGCAGCTGTGCGGCAAGGGACCGGCGCTGGAAGAAGACATGGCGCTGACCAACGTGGCGCTCGATCTGTTGGGCCAGACGCGCTTGTGGTTCAGCTATGCGGCGGAACTGGAAAACGCGGGCCGCGACGAGGACGACATCGCCTTCTTGCGCGACGCCCACGATTTCAAGAACTGCCTGCTGGTCGAACAGCCGAACGGCAATTACGCCGACACCATGATGCGCCAGTTCTTCTTCGACAGCTGGCACTACTTCCAGCTGCTGGAACTGACGAAATCGACGGATGGTCGCATCGTCGATGTGGCGCAAAAGTCGATCAAGGAAGTGACGTATCACCTGCGCCGCAGCGGTGACCTGATCGTGCGCCTCGGCGACGGCACGGCGGACAGCCATGCGAAAACGCAGGCGGCCGCCGACAAGCTGTGGATGTACACGGGCGAGATGTTCAAGTACGACGCCGTCGACCAGGCCATGGTCGCCGCCGGCATCGCGCCGCCATCGGACGTGCTGCGCCGGGCCTTCCTCGAGCACGTGGCCGAGATCTTCGCCGAAGCGACATTGACCATGCCGGCGCCCGACGCGTGGATGCAAAAGGGCGGCAAGCAGGGCACGCACACGGAACACCTGGGTTTTATTCTGGCCGAGATGCAGTTCCTGCAGCGCGCCTATCCCGGGGCGGAGTGGTAATGAACACGGCTACGGCAGCGCTGGACGCGGCCCAGGTCTGGGCCTGGCTCGGCGATGTGCCGGACCCGGAAATCCCCGTCATTTCGGTGGTGGACCTGGGCATCGTGCGCGCCGTCGAAGTGACGGATGGCGATGCCTGCATCGTGACGATCACGCCCACGTATTCGGGATGTCCGGCCATGCAAGTGATCGCCGACGCCGTCACCGATGCCTTGCGCAGCCATGGCGTGACCAGGGTGACGCTGGTAAACCAGCTGGCGCCCGCCTGGACCACGGACTGGATGAGCGAGACGGGCAAGGCCAAGCTGAAAGGCTACGGCATCGCGCCGCCGCAGCAGCAGGTGATCGACATCAGCGGCTTGCGTGGTGGCGTGAAACGGCAACCGATGCCCAAGCTGGACGTGATCTGCCCGAATTGCGGTTCCACGCATACGCAGCTGACCAGCCAGTTCGGCTCCACGCCGTGCAAGGCCCTGTACAAATGCCTGGCTTGCCGCGAACCGTTTGACTACTTCAAGTGCCACTAAAAAAATCAGGCACACGTTCCGAAGAAACTGGAGATGAAGCATGAGTAAATTTTATCCGCTGCGCGTAGCGAACGTGCGCAACGAAACACGCGACACCATCGCCGTCACGTTCGACGTGCCGTCTGAACTGCAGCAGCAGTTCCGCTTCCAGCAGGGCCAGCACCTGACCCTGCGCGCCAACATCAACGCGGAATACGTGCGCCGTTCGTACTCGATCTGTTCGGCGGTGCAGGACGGCACCCTGCGCGTGGCCATCAAGCGCACGCCCGGCGGCGCTTTCTCCACCTGGGCCAACGACACCCTGAAAGCCGGCGCCACCATCGAGGTGATGCCGCCCATGGGCCACTTCAACGTGCCGCTCGACTGCGTCAACCGCAAGCACTACCTGGCATTCGCGGCCGGCAGCGGTATCACGCCCATCCTCTCCATCATCAAGACGACCCTGCTGACGGAACCCCTGAGCCGCTTCACCCTGTTCTACGGCAACCGCGCCTCGTCCTCCGTCATCTTCAAGGAAGAATTGACGGACCTGAAGGATGTGTACCTGGAGCGCCTGAACCTCGTCTACGTGATGAGCCGCGAGCAGCAGGACATCGAATTGTTCAACGGCCGCATCACGCAGGAAAAATGCGAGCAGTTCCTGCAGCACTGGATCAAAGTCGAAGACTACGACAACGCGTTTATTTGCGGCCCGGAAGACATGATGCTCGGCGTGTCCGCTGCCCTGCAGGCGGCCGGCATGCCCAAGCAGAATATCAAGATCGAACTGTTCGCCGCCAGCATCCCGAAAAACGCCCACAAGCCGCGCGCCCAGCTGGCTGCGGATGCCGTGCAGGAAACGGAAGTGACCGTCATCATGGATGGCAACCACACCACGTTCATGATGGACAAGGACAAGGAGTCCATCCTCGACGCGGGCCTGCGTCAGGGCATCGACATGCGCTACTCGTGCAAGGGCGGCGTATGCTCGACCTGCCGCTGCAAGATCCTCGACGGCAAGGTCGAGATGGACGTCAACTACGCGCTGGAAGACTACGAAGTGGCGCGCGGCTTCGTCCTCAGTTGCCAGAGTTTTCCGCTGACCGACAAGGTCGTCGTCGACTTCGATCAGGCAGAATAAAAGCCGGGGTCAGACCCGCCGGGTCTGACCCCAGATTTCCGCTGCGGGCCAATAAATAAAAATAGCGAGATGCCATGACCTACCAAAACATCCTCTTCACCATCGAGCAGGGTATCGCGACGCTCACCCTGAACCGTCCCGACAAGCTCAATAGCTTTACGCAAGCCATGCACGAGGAAGTGCGCGACGCGATTGCGCAAGTGAACGCCGACAGCACCGTGCGCGTCTTCGTGCTGACGGGCGCGGGCCGTGGTTTTTGCGCGGGCCAGGACTTGTCCGACCGCGCCGTGGAACCCGGTTCGAAGGGCGTGGACCTGGGCGAATCGGTGGAAAAGAACTACGCGCCGCTGGTGCTGGCCTTGAAAGCCCTGGCTATGCCCGTGATCTGCGCCGTCAACGGCGTGGCTGCCGGCGCGGGCGCCAACCTGGCGCTGGCCTGCGACATCGTCATCGCCGGCAAGTCGGCCAGCTTCGTGGAAGTGTTCTGCAAGCTGGGCCTGATCCCGGACACGGGCGGCACCTTCTTCCTGCCGCGTCTGATCGGTTCCGCGCGCGCCATGGGACTGGCCATGCTCGGCGAAAAACTGACGGCGGAAAAGGCCGAGGACTGGGGTTTGATCTGGAAATGCGTGGATGACGCGCAGCTGGCGGAAGAGACGCGCAAGCTGGCCGTGCACTTTTCCACGGCACCGACCAAGGGCCTGGCGTACACCAAGCAGGCGCTGGCTCTCAGTGGCGCCAATACCCTGCCGCAGCAGCTTGCGCTGGAAGCGCGCATGATGAGCGATCTCGGTAACAGCGACGATTACCGCGAAGGCGTGGCCGCCTTCATGGAAAAACGCACACCGCAATTCAAGGGACATTGATATGGCAGCTTTGGACAACAACAGTATCGTCGCCGTCATCGGCAGCGGCGCCATGGGCGCCGGCATCGCGCAGGTGGCCGCTGCCGCCGGCTATAGAGTCAAACTGTACGACACGCGCGCGGAAGCGGTGAGCAAGGCTTTGCTTGATATCGGCAAGATGTATGCGAAGCTGGCCGAGAAGGGCCGCATGACGTTGGACGAAGCCACGGCCGCCACCGCGCGCCTGCAGGCGGCCGGCAGCCTGGCCGATGTGAGTGATTGCGCCCTGGTGGTGGAAGCCATCGTGGAAAACCTCGACGTCAAGCGCGGCCTGTTCGCCGAACTCGAAGCGTTAGTCAGCGACGACTGCATCCTGGCGACGAATACCTCGTCGATCTCCGTCACGGCCATCGCCGCCAAGCTGCGCCGGCCGGAACGCCTGGTCGGCATGCATTTCTTTAATCCCGTGCCCCTGATGGCGCTGGTGGAAGTGATCAGTGGCCTGGCCACCAGCGAGCAGGTCGCTGCCACCTTGTATGACACGTCCATCGCCTGGGGCAAGAAGCCCGTGCATGCGAAATCGACACCGGGCTTCATCGTCAACCGGGTCGCCCGTCCGTTTTATGCGGAAGGCTGGCGCCTGTTGAACGAGCAGGCGGGCGACCCCGCCACCATCGACGCCGTGCTGCGCGAAGCGGGCGGCTTCCGCATGGGGCCATTCGAGCTGATGGACCTGATCGGCCACGACGTGAATTTCTCCGTCACGCAATCCGTGTTCGGCGCCTACTTCAACGACCCGCGCTTCACGCCATCCGTGCTGCAGCAGGAAATGGTCAACGCGGGATTCCTTGGCCGCAAATCGGGCCGAGGCTTTTATCTGTACGGCGAAGGCGCGGCTGCACCCGTGGCGCAGGCGGAAAGCGCGCAAGCGGCCCCGGAATTCGTCGCCCTGTCGGCCGCCATCGGCGGCGATGGCCGTGGCCACAGCGGCATCATCCGCAGCCTGGTGCAGCGGCTGGAGCAGGCGGGCGTCACCGTCAGCCGCCGCGTCATGCAGGAAGGCCAGGCGCATGACGAGGCGCCGGCCCTGCATTGCCATGGCGCCGCGATCTATCTGACCGATGGGCGCAGCGCCACCCAGCGCGCGCACGACAACCAGCATCCGGACACGGTGCTGTTCGACCTGGCGCTCGATTACGCCAGTGCAAAGCGCATCGCCGTGGCCCGTGCCGACCAGTGCAGCGACGACGCCTACGCGGCCGTCGTCGGCCTGTTCCAGGCAGCCGGTTTCACCGTCACGCGCCTGGACGACGTGCCTGGCCTGGCCGTCATGCGCACCGTCGCCATGCTGGCCAACGAGGCGGCCGACGCCGTCAACCAGGGCGTGTGCACGGCGGATGCCGTCGATATCGCCATGCAGAAGGGCGTCAATTATCCGCGCGGACCGCTGGCCTGGGCCGATGCGGTCGGCGTTCAACAGATCGTGACCGTGCTGCACCACCTGGCGCAAGGCTATGGCGAAGACCGCTACAGGGTCTCGCCGCTGCTGCGCCGCAAACTCGCCAATGGAGCACCGTTTCATGCATAAGGAAGACCATATTCACGCTGCTCAGGCTTTGGCCGAAGCGGCTGCCGCCTCCATGCTGTCGCGCGATAACGCCACCGCCGCCATGGGCATCGCCCTGGCCGACGTGGGTCCCGGCCATGCGCGCATGACGATGACGGTGCGCGCCGACATGCTCAATGGCCACCAGACCTGCCACGGCGGTTTCATTTTTGCCCTGGCCGACAGCGCCTTCGCCTTCGCCTGCAACAGCTACAACATGAATACCGTGGGTGCCGGCTGCACCATCGACTACCTGGCGCCGGGCCGCGAAGGCGACGTGCTGACGGCGCACGCCGTCGAACAGGCGCTGGCGGGCAAGAGCGGCGTCTATGACGTCAAGGTCAGCAACCAGGAAGGCCGCGCCGTCGCGCTCTTCCGGGGCAAGTCGATCCGCGTGGCGGGCGAAGTCATACAAGAGCAGGCTTGAACTGCCGGAACTGTTTTAGATTTTTTTTAAGATTAAAAACGCCTCGACAAAACCGTCGCGAGCGGAAGTGAGTTGTGGCCGAGAAGCGCAACTGTGCTGTGGCACAGTGAGCATCGCAGGCCGCAAATCACGACGCGCAGCAGGTTTGGTCAGGCGTTACTAGAGGAGACAATGATGGTCCAACGTACGCCTTCCCCGAATGACCTCGAGCCGATCGAGCGCGCCAGCAAGGATGAACTGCAGGCGCTGCAGCTCGAACGCATGAAATGGACGCTCAAGCACGCTTATGACAACGTGCCCCATTACCGTGCCGCTTTTGACGAAGCGGGCGTGCATCCGGACGATCTCAAATCCTTGTCCGATCTTTCCAAATTCCCGTTCACGGACAAAAAAGTCTTGCGCGACAATTACCCGTTCGGCCTGTTTGCCGTGCCGCGCGAGCAGGTGGTGCGCATCCACGCCTCGAGCGGCACCACGGGCAAGGCCACGGTGGTCGGCTACACGCAGAACGACATCGACACCTGGGCCAACGTGGTGGCGCGCTCGATCCGCGCCGGCGGGGGCCGCGCGGGCGACATGGTGCATATCTCGTATGGCTACGGCCTGTTCACGGGCGGCCTGGGCGCGCATTACGGCGCCGAGCGCCTCGGCTGCACGGTCATCCCGATGTCCGGCGGCCAGACGGAAAAGCAGGTGCAGCTGATCCAGGATTTCAAGCCGTCCATCATCATGGTCACGCCATCGTACATGCTCAACATCATCGAGGAATTCACGCGCCAGGGCCTGGACCCGGCCGAATCGTCGCTGAAGGTGGGCATCTTCGGCGCCGAACCGTGGACGGACGCCATGCGTTCGGAAATCGAAGCGCGCGCCGGCATCGACGCCGTCGACATCTACGGTCTGTCCGAAGTGATGGGGCCTGGCGTGGCGTCCGAATGCATCGAGAGCAAGGACGGTCCCGTCATATGGGAAGACCATTTTTACCCCGAGATCATCGATCCGGAAACGGGCGAAGTGCTGCCGGACGGCGAAGAGGGCGAACTGGTGTTTACCTCCTTGTCGAAAGAGGCGCTGCCCATCATCCGCTACCGCACGCGCGACCTGACCCGCTTGCTGCCGCCGACGTCGCGCTCGATGCGCCGCATCGGCAAGATCACGGGCCGCTCCGACGACATGCTGATCATTCGCGGCGTGAACGTCTTCCCCACGCAGATCGAAGAGCTGATCCTCAAAATGCCGAAGCTGGCGCCGCAGTACCAGCTGGTCGTCACGCGCGACGGCCACCTCGACAAGCTCGAAGTGATCGCCGAGCTGCGCATCGACCTGACGGCCACCCTCTCGGCGAGCGAAACGGACGCCCTGGCGCGCGAGCTGGAGCACCGCATCAAGACGCACGTGGGCGTGAGCACGCGCGTGCGCCTGGTGGCCGCCGCCGGCATCGAACGCACGCTGACGGGCAAGGCCCGCCGCGTGGTCGACCAGCGCCCGAAGATTTTCTCCTGATAGCCCGAACAAGGAAGCAAACATGAACGAAGCCTTTATCTGTGACGCCGTGCGCACCCCGTTTGGCCGTTATGGCGGCGCGCTGTCCAGCGTGCGCGCCGACGACCTGGGCGCGCTGCCGATCGCCGCGCTGATCGCCCGCAACCCGTCCGTCGACTGGTCCGCCATCGACGACGTGTTCTACGGCTGCGCCAACCAGGCGGGCGAAGACAACCGCAACGTGGGCCGCATGGCCGCGCTGCTGGCGGGCTTGCCGGCGGCAGTGCCGGCCAATACCATCAACCGCCTGTGCGGCTCCAGCCTGGACGCCGTGGGCATGGCCGCCCGCTCGATCAAGGCGGGCGAGGCGGAACTGATCATCGCCGGCGGCGTGGAAAGCATGACGCGCGCACCGTTCGTGATGGGCAAGGCCGACAGCGCGTTCTCGCGCGCGGCGAAAATCGAAGACACGACCCTGGGCTGGCGCTTCGTCAACGGCAAAATGAAGGCGCAGTACGGCATCGACACCATGCCGGAAACGGCGGAAAACGTGGCCGTGGAATTTGGCATCAGCCGCGCCGACCAGGACGCGCTGGCCTTGCGCAGCCAGCAGCGCTGGGCCGCCGCCAACGCGGCCGGCGTGTTCGATCGCGAAATCGTGCCCGTCGCCGTGCCGCAAAAAAAGGGCGAGCCGAAGATGGTGACGATGGATGAACATCCGCGTCCGGACACCTCGCTGGAAATGCTGGCGAAACTGAAAGGCGTGGTGAAGGCGGATGGCACGGTCACGGCCGGCAATGCCTCGGGCTTGAACGACGGCGCCTGCGCGATCTTGCTCGCGTCCGCCGCCGCCGTGGATAAATACAAATTGACGCCGCGCGCAAAAGTGCTGGGCATGGCCACGGCGGGCCTGGCGCCGCGCATCATGGGCTTTGGTCCCTCGCCGGCCTCGCGCAAGGTACTGGCGCAGACCGGCCTCACCATTGAGCAGATGGACGTGATCGAACTCAATGAAGCGTTTGCTGCACAGGCGCTGGCCGTCACGCGCGACCTGGGCCTGGCCGACGATGCGGCCCACGTGAACCCGAATGGCGGCGCGATTGCCATCGGCCATCCGCTGGGCGCATCGGGCGCGCGCCTGGTGATGGCCGCGCTGAACCAGCTGGAACGCACGGGCGGGCGCTATGCGCTGTGCACCATGTGCATCGGCGTGGGGCAGGGTATTGCTGTCGTCATTGAACGCGTATAAAAAAGTAAAACAACAAAAAAGGCGCAGGCTTGCAAAAAAGCGCCAACCATAATTGACCGTAGTGCCAACCTGGTGGAGACCATAATGATTGCCAATATCTTCAAGAAAACCCTGATCGCCGGCGTGCTGGCCATGACTGCCGCGGGTGCGTACGCGGCCGACAACATCAAGATCGGTTCCGTGCTGTCCGTCACGGGCCCGGCCGCCTTTCTGGGCGACCCGGAACTGAAAACCCTGCAGCTGTATATCGAGAAAATCAATGCGGCCGGCGGCGTGCTGGGACGCAAGCTGGAACTCGTGCATTACGACGACGGCAGCGATGCGGCCAAGGCCAACGGTTTTACCAAGCGCCTGATCGAGTCGGACAAGGTCGACGTGCTGATCGGCGGCACCACCACCGGCGCGACGATGGCGATGGCGCCGCTGGTGGAGCGCGCCAGCATGCCGTTCATCTCGCTGGCGGGCGCCGTGGTCATCATCGATCCGGTCAAGAAATGGGTCTTCAAGACGCCGCATACGGACCGCATGGCGGCCGAGAAGGTGTTCGAGGACATGAAGAAGCGCGGCATCAGCAAGGTGGGCCTGCTGTCGGAAACGAGCGGCTTCGGCGCCTCGGGCCGCAAGGAGTCGCAGATCGTCGCCTCGAAGTATGGCATCACCCTGGTGGCCGATGAAACCTACGGCCCGAAAGACACGGACATCACGGCGCAGCTCACGCGCATCAAGAATACGGCTGGCGTGCAGGCCGTCTTCGTCTTCGGCCTGGGCCAGGGCCCGGCGGTCGTGACGAAGAACTACGGCCAGCTGGGCATGGCCGCGCTGCCGCTGTACCAGTCGCATGGCGTGGCGTCGGACGAATACCTGAAGCTGTCGGGCAAGGCTGCCGAAGGCGTGCGTCTGCCGACGCCGGCCCTCTTGATCGGCGCCATGCTGCCCGACAGCGACGCGCAGAAGGCAGTCGTCGTCGGCTACGACAAGACGTATAAAGAGCGCTACAAGATCGATCCGTCGACCTTTGGCGGCTATGCGCTCGACGCCCTGAACCTGTCGGTGGACGCCATCAAGCGCGCCGGCGGCACGGACCGCGAAAAAGTGCGCACGGCGCTGGAACAGACCAAGGGTTTTGTCGGCACCACCGGCGTGTTCAACATGTCGGCCAAAGACCACATGGGTCTGGACCTGTCGGCTTTCCGCATGGTGGAAGTGAAGAACGGCGAGTGGCAATTGTCGAAGTGATGTAAGCCAGAGTACCTGCGCGAGGCCGCCCTCGAAGGCTGCCCGCGCATAGCCGAACATAATGGAGACACCATGGAAGTCGCTCAATTTCTACAATTTCTGTATTCCGGGATGACGGTCGGTTCCGCCTACGCGCTGGCGGCGCTGGGCTTTACCATCATCTACAACACCAGCGGCGTGATCAATTTCGCGCAAGGCGAATTCATCATGCTGGGCGGGATGCTGGCCGCCGTGATGTCGGCCGCCGGCGTGCCGCTGCCGCTGGCCATCATCCTGGCCGTCATCGCCACCGGCATCGTTGGCCTGTTGATGGAAAAAGCGGTGATCGAACCGGCGCAAAACGCGCAGGTCATCACCCTCTTGATCATTACCATCGGCGCTTCGCTCGTGTTGCGCGGTCTCGTGCAAATCTGGCTGGGCAAGGATACGCACTCGCTGCCGGCCTTTTCCGGCGACGCGCCGATCGAATTTCTGGGCGCCAGCCTGCTGCCGCAAAGCCTGTGGGTGCTGGGCGTGACGGTCGTCATCGTGCTGGTGCTGGGCTGGTTCTTCGGCCGCACGCTGATGGGCAAGGCCATGCTGGCCACCTCGCACAACAAGCTGGCTGCGCAACTGGTGGGCATCAACACGCGCAAGGTCCTGCTGTTCTCGTTCGGCCTGTCGGCCCTGCTGGGCGCGGCGGGCGGCATCCTCGTCGCACCGATCACGTATACCTCGTATGACGCGGGCATCATGCTGGGCCTGAAAGGTTTTGTCGCCGCCGTCCTCGGCGGCCTCGGTGGCGGCGCGGGCGCCATTGCCGGCGGCCTGATCCTCGGCATCGCCGAAGCCATGACGGCCGGCTACATCTCGTCGGCCTACAAGGATGCGGTCCCGTTCGTGCTGATTCTGTTGATCCTGTTCTTCCTGCCGCAAGGCTTGTTTGGCGCTAAAAATTCGGAGCGTGTATGAAGAATTTCCTTACCCGCTCGCGCCATGGCGGCTTGCTCTTGCTGGCCCTGGTGCTGGCCATTTTGCCGCTGTTCCTCAGCAATGCGTTCTACTATGACGTGGCGATCCGCATCGCGCTGAACGCCATCGTCGTCATCGGCCTGAACCTCTTGATGGGCTATACGGGCCAGATCAGCCTCGGTCACGCGGGCTTCTATGGCCTGGGCGCGTATGCGTCGGCCGTGCTGACCACGCATTATGGCTGGCCGCCGCTGGCCGCCCTGGCCGCCGGCGCCGTCGCCACGGGCCTGCTGGCGCTGCTGCTGGCGCGTCCCGTACTGAAACTCAAGGGCCATACCCTGGCCATGGCGACGCTGGGACTGGGCATCATCATTTCCATCGTCATCAACAACGAGACGCAATGGACGGGCGGTCCGGACGGCATCGGCGTCTCCGCCTTCAGTGTCGCCGGCCTGGAAATCGCCGGCGAAAAATCATGGTACCTGGTGTGCGCCGTGCTGCTGTTGCTGGTCACGTGGCTGGCCCTGAACCTCATCGATTCGCCCGTCGGCCGCGCGCTGCAGGCCATCCACGGTTCGGAAGTGGCGGCCCGCGTGGTCGGCGTCGATACGACGCGCTTCAAGGTGCGCGTGTTCGTGCTGTCGGCGGTGATTGCCAGCATCGCGGGCAGCATCAGCGCCCATTACATCGGTTTCATCACGCCCAACCTGGCCGGCTTCTTCCACTCGATCGAGCTGGTGACGATGGTGGTGGTGGGCGGCATGGCGTCGATCTTCGGTTCCATCATCGGCGCCGCGCTGCTGACGGTCTTGCCGCAACTGCTGTCCAGTTTTGAAGGCTGGGAAACGGTGGTGTTCGGCGTGATCCTGATGGCGACCATGATCTTCATGCCCAAGGGCCTGGTGCCGAGCTTGGCCAGCCGTTCGCGCAAGCGTTCTGCCACGCCGAAAGCACCGCCTCAATCTGCACGGGAGGTGTGAGATGCTGACGATTAACAACCTGAGCAAGAGCTTCGGCGGCGTGCATGCGGTGCAGGACGTGAGCTTTACCGTCAAGGAAGGCAATATCCACTCCGTGATCGGGCCGAACGGCGCCGGCAAGACGACCCTGTTCAACCTGATCACCGGTGTCTATACGCCGACCAAAGGCGAGATCCTGCTCAATGGCGAGAACGTGGCCGCCATGTCGCCCGATGCGCTGGCGCGGCGCGGCATGAGCCGCACTTTCCAGAATCTGCAGGTGTGCATGAACATGACGGCCATCGACAATGTGATGGTGGGCGCGCACCTGCGCCTGAACCAGAACCTGTTTGCATCCATGCTGCGTTTGCCGTCCGTGCGTCGCGCCGATGCGGCTTGCCGCGACGAGGCGGCGGGCCTGATGGAATTTGTCGGCGTGGGCCGGCATATCGATGACGAGGCGGGGCAGATGTCGTATGGCGCCTTGAAGCGCCTGGAAATCGCCCGTGCGCTGGCGGCCAAGCCGAAGGTGCTGCTGCTCGATGAGCCGGCCGCAGGTCTGAATCATACCGAGACGGGCGAGATCGAAGCCCTGATCCGCAAGGTGGCGCAATCGGGCGTGACGGTGGTGCTGGTCGAGCATGACATGAAACTGGTGATGAATCTGTCGGACCATATCCTGGTGCTCGACTATGGCAAGAAGTTGGCCGAAGGGACCGCCGCCGAAGTGCGCGCCAATCCCGACGTGGTGGCGGCATACCTGGGAGTGGCGGCATGATGAAGATGGAAAAACCTCAGACACCGCTGGTGCTCGATATCGCCGGCCTGACCAGCCATTACGGCCGCATCCAGGCCCTGCACGGCATCGACCTGCAGGTGCGCCAGGGCCAGCTGGTGGCGCTGGTGGGCGCCAATGGCGCCGGCAAGACGACCTTGCTGCGGGCGATCTCCGGCGTGCAGCCGATCAGCGCCGGCAGCATCGCCTTCGCCGGCCAGGACGTGAGCCGCATGAGCGCCGACAAGCGCGTGCGCGCCGGCATCTGCCAGGTGCCGGAAGGGCGGCAAGTGTTCGGCCCCATGACGGTGGAAGACAATCTGCGCCTGGGCGCGTTTACACGCCCCGCACAGGACGTGGCGGGCGACATGGAGCGCATGTACGGCCTGTTTCCGATCCTGAAGGAAAAGCGCCTGCTGCTGGCCGGCACGCTCTCCGGAGGACAGCAGCAGATGCTGGCCATGGCGCGCGCGCTGATGGGCCGCCCGCAACTGCTGCTGCTCGATGAACCGAGCATGGGCCTGGCGCCGCTCCTGATCGCGGAAATCTTCCGCATCGTGGCCGAGCTGCGCGACCAGGGCATCACCATCTTCCTCGTCGAGCAGAACGCGCATGCGGCCTTGTCGATCGCGGACGTGGGCTATGTGATCGAGACGGGCGCGATTACCCTGTCCGGTCCCGGCCCCGAATTGCTGCACAACGAGCAGGTACAAAGCGCGTACCTGGGTATGTGAAGACAGCAGCGGAGGGCCGGGGTCAGACCCGCCGGGTTTGACCCCAGTTTTCCGCTGCGTCTAGTAATAGCGTGCATGGCGCGCAGATGAATAGGAGTTTGCATGGTCAAAGTCTACGAAATCAACGGCGTCACCCCCGTCGTCCACCCCAGCGCCTATGTGCACCCATCGGCCGTGCTGATCG
Source organism: Janthinobacterium sp. GW823-FHT01H08 (assembly GCF_058797855.1). Taxonomy (NCBI): domain Bacteria; kingdom Pseudomonadati; phylum Pseudomonadota; class Betaproteobacteria; order Burkholderiales; family Oxalobacteraceae; genus Janthinobacterium; species Janthinobacterium sp. GW823-FHT01H08. The sequence continues at coordinate 5,669,835 of NZ_CM179504.1, read as the reverse complement.
GCGACGTGATCGTCGGTCCGCGCTGCTATATCGGTCCGCTCGCTTCGATTCGCGGCGACTTCGGCCGATTGATCCTGGAAGAGGGGGCGAACCTGCAGGACACCTGCGTCATGCACGGCTTCCCCGGCTGCGACACGGTAGTCGAAGTCGATGGCCATATCGGCCATGGCGCCGTGCTGCACGGCTGCCGCATCGGCCGCAATGCGCTCGTCGGCATGAACGCCGTGGTGATGGACAACGCCGTCATCGGCGAGGAATCCATCGTCGCCGCCATGAGTTTCGTCAAGGCGGGCATGGTCGTCGCACCGCGCAGCATGGTCGTGGGCACGCCCGCCAAGGTGATCCGCACGCTGACCGACGATGAAATCAAATGGAAAAGCTCGGGCACGGGCCAGTACCACGAACTGGCCGTGCGCTCCATGCAGACGATGCGCGAAGTGGAGGCGCTGACGCAAGTCGAGGCGAACCGCCAGCGCCTCAATTTCGAATCGGCCTTGCCGCTGCATTTGCACAAGAACGCCACGGCGCAATAAACCATATGAGCGTAGGTCGGATTAGCGGGGCAGCGCCCCGCGTCATCCGACACCACCACCAACGTCACCAACACCCTCGTTTTACGGAGAAACCACATGGCTCACATATCCACCCTGCAAAGCCTGATCGCCGGCCGCTGGCTGGGCGAAAGCGCCGCCGTGCCCCTGCACAGTGCCTTGAACAACCGCGTCATCTATCATACGCATGCGGAAAAGATCGACTTCGACGAAGCCGTCACGTATGCGCGCAAGACGGGCGTGCCGGGCCTGATGGCGCTCGATTTCCAGCAGCGCGCCGCGCGCCTGAAGGCGCTGGCCCAGTACCTGGTCGAGCGCAAGGAAGAACTGTATGCGATCTCGCACCTGTCGGGCGCCACGCGCGCCGACAGCTGGGTCGACATCGAAGGCGGCACGGGCACCCTGTTCGCCTACGCCAGCATGGGCAGCAACGAGCTGCCGTCGTCGAACGTGCTGCACGAAGGCCCGGCCATCGCGCTCGGTAAAAAAGGCGGTTTCGCCGGCACGCACATCCTGGTGCCGCGCGGCGGCCTGGCCGTGCACATCAACGCCTTCAACTTCCCCATCTGGGGTCTGCTGGAAAAATTCGCGCCCAGCTTCCTGGCGGCCATGCCCTGCATCGCCAAGCCGGCCACGGCGACCAGCTATCTGACGCAGGCCGTCGTGCGCATGATGCATGAATCGGGCTTGCTGCCGGCCGGCAGCTTGCAGCTGGTGATCGGTTCCACGGGCGACTTGCTGGACCGCCTGAATGGCCAGGATTTCGTCACGTTTACAGGATCGGCCGCCACGGCCGCCAAGCTGCGCACGAATTCCAACCTGATCGCCCAGTCCGTGCCTTTCAACGGCGAAGCCGATTCGCTCAATTGCGCTATCCTGGCACCGGACGTCACGCCCGACGACGTGGAATTCGACCTGTTCGTCAAGGAAGTCGTGCGCGAAATGACGGGCAAGTCGGGCCAGAAGTGCACGGCGATCCGCCGCATCATCGTGCCCGAGCACCTGATGGACGCCGTCGGCTCGCGCCTGCGCGAGCGCCTGGCCAAGGTGGTGGTGGGCGACCCGTCCATCGAAGGCGTGCGCATGGGCGCGCTGGCGTCGAAAGAGCAGCAAAACGACGTGGCCGAACGGGTCGCCACCCTGTCGCAGGGTAATGAAGTGGTGTTCGGCGCGGCCGACGGATTCAATCCGCTCGGCGATGGCGCGCAGGACGGCAGCTTCTTCTCGCCGACCCTGCTGATGTGCCGCGATGCCTTCGGCAACGATGCCGTGCATGACGTGGAAGCGTTCGGCCCCGTCAGCACCATGATGGGCTACCACGATATCGACGAGGCGCTGGCCCTGGCCGCGCGCGGCAAGGGCAGCCTGGTGAGCACCCTGGTGACGCGCGATCCGAAGATCGCCGCGCGCGTGGTGCCGCAAGTGGCGGCCACGCATGGCCGCGTGCACGTGCTCGAGCGCGTGGCTTCCGTCGATTCGACGGGCCATGGCTCGCCCCTGCCGCAACTGAAGCACGGCGGCCCTGGCCGCGCGGGCGGCGGCGAGGAACTGGGCGGCGTGCGCGCCGTGCGCCATTACCTGCAACGGGCGGCCGTGCAAGGCTCGCCGACCATGCTGGCGGCGATCACCGGCGAATACGTGCGCGGCGCGGACGTCAACGAAAGCCCGATCCACCCGTTCCGCAAGCACTTCGAGGACTTGAAGACGGGCGACTCGCTGCTCACGCACCGCCGCACGGTCAGCGAAGCGGACATCGTCGCCTTCGGCGGCATCTCGGGCGACTTCTTCTACATGCACTTCGATGAAATCGCCGCGAAGGAATCGCAGTTCGGCAAGCGCATCGCCCACGGCTACTTCGTGCTGTCGGCCGCCGCCGGTCTGTTCGTCTCGCCTGGCGTCGGTCCCGTGCTGGCCAACTACGGTCTGGACAACCTGCGCTTCGTCGCGCCGGTGGCGATTGGCGACACCATCCGCGCGCGCCTCACGTGCAAGCGCAAGGTCGACCGCAACCGCAAGGACGTGTTTGGCGTGGGCCAGGGCGTGGTCGCGTGGGACGTGCAGGTGACCAACCAGAACGAGGAACTGGTGGCCAGCTATGACATCCTGACCCTGGTCTCCAAGCGCGAGTAAGTCCGAGAGTAAGCGTCTCCGGCAGGACCGGTGTGAATGGCGCCACCCGCGAACTTCGCGCGGGTGGCGCTTTTTTTATGGGGGTTCTTTTGCTCTTGAATTATCCATAAGTGTATGAAAAATATAGGCTAAGTGTGGTTTTGCACAGCGTGCTATTTAGATAAACCCCTCTAGAACGCGTGCTTTTTTCATCAAAAGCGGCGAATTCGCTCATTGCCGCAAGAAAACTTTCCAACGTAAAACCTTTTCTATGTAGCATGGTTTTACTCACTGGTCACGCCGCCATGCACGCCCAAGGCGATGGTGGCGCGAAAAAAAACGGACCCGGCCTTTTGCGGCTGGTGAACCCTCGACCGCGAGTTCCATTCCACGATTAACGTTCACCGCTACGGGTATTTAATTACTATGAATAAACACGTCCTGATTTTCCTGTTGGCCATGCCCCTGGCCATCAGCCATGCCTACGCCGAAGAGGCCGTTGGTCCCGCCGTCAAGATCAGCGGTTACGGCACGGCCGCCCTGACCATGGCCGATACGGACAACGCGCAGTTCGCGCGCCCGAACCAGGCTGCCGGCGCCGGCCGCACCGCCCGCACGGGCGTCGATTCCAACCTGGGACTGCAGGCCAATGTCACCGTCAACCCGTGGCTGTCGGCCACCGTGCAGGGCCTGGCGCGCAAGGATGGCGAAGATGATGTCGGCGCCGAACTGGCGTGGGCCTTCGCCAAGGCCAAGGTATCGGACAGCTTCAGCGTGCGCGTCGGCCGCATGGGCCTGCCCGTCTTCATGATTTCCGATTATCGCAACGTGGGCTATGCCAACACCATGCTGCGCCCGCCCGGCGAAATGTATTCGCAGGTACCGCTGAACAGCATCGACGGCATCGACGCCACCTACCAGTTCAGCGCGGGCGATACCAGCATCACCACGCAGCTGGCGCTGGGTCGCACCAAGGCCACCCTGGCCACGGGTCCCGCTTCGACCGTGCAGGTGGAGGGCAAGTCCATCGTCGCCCTCAACGTGGTGGCCGAGCATGGCCCCGTCACCGTGCGCTTCGGCCGGGCCGAGACCAGGTTGACGATCAACGATTCGCCGAGCCTGAACACCCTGATGGGCAGCTTGCGCGCGGCCGGCAGCGGCTACCGGATCGCCCAGCTGGGCGCCCTGGCCGATGCGCTGGAAGTCAAGGACAAGAAGGCGTCGTTTACCTCCGTAGGCCTGGGCCTGGACTGGAACAATGTGCTGCTGCAGTCGGAATATGCGAAGCGCAAGACGGACAGCTATGTCAGCGACAGCACCTCGTGGTATGTGATGGGCGGCTACCGCATCGGTGCCTTCCTGCCCTACTACAGCCACGCCAGCCTGAAGGCCGATGGCCGCGTGAACAACACCGTGCCCGCATCCTGCCCTGCCGGCTATCCGGCCGCCTGTACGCCGACCCTGCGCGCCCTGTCGGCCGGCGTCGAGACTCTGGCCACCATGCGCAACCAGCTCGAGCAATCGACGGACAGCATCGGCGTGCGCTGGGACTTCCACCGTTCGGCCGCGCTGAAAGTGCAGATCGACCGCATCAAGCCGAAGAATGGCCCTGGCCTGTTCGTGCAAGCCAAGCCGGGCTTCCATGGTCCCGTCACGGTGGCTGCCGCCGCCATCGATTTCGTTTTCTGAGGAGCGCCGCATGAAACCATTGATCTTGAATGTGGCTGCCTTGCTGGCGCTGTCGACCGCCGTTCCCGCCATGGCCGAAGTGGTCGTGGTGGTCAATCCGAAAAGCGCCGCTGGCGCCATGACGAATGAACAGGTGGCGCAATTCTTCCTCGGTAAATCGACGGCCATGACGCCGATCGACCAGCCGGAAAGCGCCCCCGTGCGCGCCGAGTTCTACAAGAAGGTGACGGACAAGGAACCCTCGCAAGCGAAGGCCCTGTGGTCCAAGCTGGTCTTCACGGGCAAGGCCACCTTGCCGAAGGAAGTGGCCAATAGCGCCGACGTGAAGAAGGCCGTCGCGGCCGATCCGAAAGCCATCGGCTATATCGAAAAGAGTGCCGTCGACGGCACCGTCAAAGTGGTGCTGACGGCGCCATAAAGCCGGTTCGGGCCGCGCGCCATGCGGCGGCCCGATAAATCATCCACATCAGGAGACAGCAATGAGCATCAAACGCAAGATATGGGCGCTGCCTGTCGTCTCGGCCGTGATTTTCGGGCTGGGACTGGCCGTCAGCGCCTACCTGTCCACGGCCACGCTCAATTCCATCCACGCCACGGAAAGCGCGGACTATCCCGTGCTTGACATGGCCAAGTCGCTGACCCTGGACGTGGCCGCCGTCGGCGACGCCCTGCGCGACGCCGTCAGCGAAGGCGACAAGGAACGTATCGGGCAAGTCGCCGGCCAGGCCGTCAAGCTGCGCGAAAAACTGGCCGCCTTTGCTGCGATCCCCGGCCAGCGCGAGCACGGCGCGCGGCTGGCCAGCGAATTCGATGCCTACTATGCGCCGGCCCTGAGCGCGGCGCGCATCATGCTGGAAATGGAAGAGGGCGACCCGCAAGCGACCGTGGCGCGCATGCAGGGCGCGCTGGCGGTGCTCAATGCCGACCTGGCAAAGACCAACGAACAGGCGCAAGCGCAGTTCAGGCAGGGCATAGAACGCAGCGCGGCCAATGTGCGCAATGCGCTCAATACCAGCATCGCCGTGGCGCTGGCCGTCATCGTTTGCCTGGTGGCCGTGTCGCATTTCGTCGTGCGCGCCATCTGGCAGCAGCTGGGCGGCGAACCCGAATATGCGCGCCAGATCGCGCGCGCCGTGGCCGATGGCGACCTGTCGATGCACATCGTGACCGAGGCGGGCGACCAGGACAGCCTGCTGGCGGCGCTGAAGGACATGCGCGCCAAGCTTGGCGGCATGGTCTCCGATATCAAGGCGTCGGCCGAAACCATCCAGGTGGCCAGCGCGGAAATCGCCCAGGGCAATGCGGACCTGGCCGCGCGCACGGAATCGCAGGCGGGTAGCCTGGACCAGACGGCGCGCAGCATGGACAGCCTGACTTCCACCGTGCGCGACAACGCCGCCAACGCGGGCCAGGCGCATGCGCTGGTGGTGTCGGCATCGTCGGTTGCCGTGAAGGGCGGGCAGGTGGTCACCACCATGGGCGAGATCAACGATGCATCGAAACGCATCGTCGACATCATCGGCGTCATCGACGGCATCGCCTTCCAGACGAACATCCTGGCCTTGAATGCGGCCGTGGAAGCGGCGCGCGCCGGCGAACAGGGGCGTGGTTTTGCCGTAGTGGCGTCCGAAGTGCGCAACCTCGCGCAGCGCAGCGCGGCGGCGGCGCGCGAGATCAAGCAACTGATCGGCGATTCGGTGGCCAGGGTGAATGTCGGCTCGAAGCTGGTGGACGAGGCGGGTCTGACCATGGGCCAGATCGTCGATTCCGTGAAAAAGGTGGCCGACATCATGGCCGAGATCAGTGCCGCGAGCCAGGCGCAGAGTGCCGGCATCGGCGATATCGGCGTGGCCATCGGCAGCATGGATCAGATGACGCAGCAGAATTCCGCGCTGGTGGAAGAAGCGTCGGCGGCGGCTGAATCGCTGCAGGAACAGGCCGTGCAGCTGGGCACGGCGCTGGCCGTGTTCAAGCTGGCGCAGGGTGCTGTGTCGGATTACGCGCTGCGCGCTAATCCGACCTACCAGGTATTGGCGGTGTAGGTTGGATTAGCGCAGCGTAATCCAACACAGCGGTGTAGGTTGGATTAGCGCAGCGTAATCCAACACAGGAGCGCCGGCTTACGTGCGCAAGCCGAACGGATCGTCGATGCTGTGCGCCGGTTGCGTGAACCAGCGCGGTCCGTTTTCCGTCATATAAAAATGGTCTTCGTGGCGGATGCCGAATTCGCCGGGGATGCAGATCATCGGCTCGTTCGAGAAGCACATGCCCACGTCGAGCGGCGTCGTGTCGTTGCCCACCAGGTAAGGCCACTCGTGGATATCGAGGCCGATGCCGTGGCCCGTGCGGTGCGGCAGGCCGGGCAGCTTGTAGCCGGGGCCGTAGCCGTCCGCTTCCAGCGAGACGCGCGCGGCGCGGTCCACGTCGCCGCACGGCACGCCCAGTTGGGCGGCCGCGAATGCGGCGGCTTGCGCGGCCTTTTCGCTGTTCCATACGCTGCGCTGGCGCTCGCTGATCTGTCCGAAAACATAGGTGCGCGTGATGTCGGAGATGTAGTTCATCACCTGGCAGCCCGTGTCGATCAGCACCGTGTCGCCCGCCTTCAGGGTCTGCACGTAGTTGACGCCATGCGGATAGGCGGTCGCCTCGCCGAACAGCACGATGCAGAAGTACGAGCGGGGCGCGCCCACCTTGCGGTGCGCGCGCTGGATGAACTCCTCCACTTCCACCGTCGTGATGCCTTCGTACAGCATGCTGGCCGTGGCCACGTGCACGGCCAGGGTCATGTCCATCACGCGCTGCATCAGGGCGATTTCCGCCTGTGATTTTCTGCTGCGGCAGTACGCGGTGACGGTGCGCGCGTTTTCCAGCGCGTAGCCGGGGGCCAGCGGCTTGATGCCGTCGTAGATGAAGAAGGCGGCGCTTTCGCAGATGCCCACGCGCGGCGGTTGATTCGCGTCCTGGGCGATTCCCATGCGCGCCAGCACGTCGACGAACAGCTGGTACGGGCTTTCATGCTCTTCCCAGCAATTGACCTTGCCCTCGATGAGCATGAAGCCTTGCAGGGTGCTTTCCTCGAAGGCGGGAGCGATGTATTCGATGTCACCGCTGGCCGGCAGGATGGCGCTCACCATGCGTTCGCTGGCATACCATTTGGTGCCCGTGAAATAGGTGAGGTTGGCGCCCGCGTTCAGGTAGATGGCGGCGATGCCCTGTTCGCGCATGAACGCTTGCGCCCTGGCGATGCGTTGCGCATGTTCCTCCTTGCCAATGGCGACCATGCCGCCCGTCATGTCCGACAGCGATGCCAATGCCTGTTCGATGGAAGTGCCACCTATGCTCATGCCTGCTCCTTTGCTCGATGCTGAATATGGAATGCGGGCATGATATCAGTTCGCGCCTTTTGGCTTGAGGCCGGGCGCGCCGCCGGCCGCATCGGGCGGAGCCAGCACCAGGTCGTGCGGATACGTGAAGTGCCAGTCCGCGTAGCGCTGCTTGCGGCGCAGGCTGGCGTCTTCGTCAAGGAAGTTGTCCTGCTTGATGGGCAGCTGCGGCGACAGCGAATGGATGCCGACGATGCGTCCCTCCTGCCGCAGCACGCCCCATTCCGCCTTGCCCGTGACGGGGTCCGCATACAGGCGGCGCAAATGGCGCCGGGCGTTGGCAAAGCGCGGGTCGCGCAGCAGTTCCTGCAGGGTCAAGGGATAGCGGGGCCTCCCGTCGCCCGGCGTGCTGTCGTAGTAGCGGCCAAGCGCGTTGCGGAATTCATGGCCGATGAACAGCAGCTCGCGCTCCTTGTCGCGCCGCGCGGCCGTGGCAAACAGTTCGCTGGCCAGCACCAGGCCCACGCCCATGAATGCCACCAGCATCAGGGTCCAGATGTAGGCGAAACCCGCCGCCCGCCGCCGCACTCTCCTAGAGCTGTTCAAAGGGGATGCCCTCGCGCGTCTTGCCCTTGGCGCCGCTGCGCACGTCGGCCACGCCGCCGATCTCGCCATTGGGCGAAGGGATCAGCTGCCAGGTGGCGCTGGATTCCGTGACAGGGTCCAGCGGCACGCTGCGGAAATAATGGTGGGTCACCAGGTCGGCCAGGGCGGCCGGATATTCTCCCTTGTCGGCATAGTATTTATCGAGGCCGCTCCTGAGCACCTGCAGGTTTTCCTTCAGGGCGACTTCCTTCGACTTTTCCACGGAGCCGAAATAGCGGGGGATGGCGATCGTCAGCAGCAGCGAGATGATCGCCAGCACCACCAGCAGTTCGACCAGCGTAAAACCGCGGCGTATGGTCGGGGTATGCATGGCCGTCACCATTGATTGAGCGGCACGCCGTTCAGGCCCACCTTGGTCGAGCGCGAGGCGACGTCGAACACGTCTTCGCCTTCGCTGGGATTGTCGGGCGGCGAGGCATAGGCGCGCTTGCTCCAGCTGTCGGCCGCGCTGCCGGCTTCCCTGGACTGGAACGGGTCGCGCGGCAGGCGGCGCAAAAAGTAGATGTTCTGCTTCGACGGACTGCGCTGGTCGGGCACGCCCTCAACCAGTTCCTCGAGTTTTTTCGGATAGCCCGATGCGCCCAGCGACAGCTTGATGCGGCCATTGTCCGACGCGCGCTTGTAGGCGTCGATCGCTTCGCGCATCTCGATCAGGGCGCTGCGCAATTGCTGCTCCTTGGCCCGTTGCAAGGCCACCTGCGCCATGGGCACGGCCACCGTGGCCAGGGTCGCCATGATGGCCAGGGTGATCATCAGTTCGATGAAGGTAAAGCCCCGCTCTTTCACTGGCCACCTCACTGGCCACCTTTGCCGGACTTGTCGCCTGCCGCGGGCGCCTCGTCGCCGCCCGTCATGGGCGAGCCTGCGCGCGCAGGGGCTTGCTCGGGCGCGGCGATGGCTTCCGGCGTGCCGCCCACGCTCGCGCGCCCGCCCACGGACGCCTCGGTGCCCGAGTTGAATTCGGCCGTCATCAGGTCCGGGCGGCGGATGCTGCGCAGCAGGCGCGGCGTGATCGACAGCACGATCTCGCTGCGCATGGCGTCATCCTTCTGGCTGCCGAACAGGCGGTTCAGCACGGGCAGTTCGCCCACGCCGGGTACCTTGTTGGCCGTGCCCCGGTCTTCGTCGCTGATCAGACCCGCCAGCACCTGCGTCTCGCCATCTTTCAAACGCAACACGGTCGAGGCGCTGCGCGTGCCGATCTGGTAAGCCTGCGTGCCCGTTTTGCTGATCACTTCCTTGACGACGTTCGATACTTCCAGGTTGATCTTGATGGCCACCTCGTCATCCAGGTAGACGTTCGGTTCCACGTCGAGTTTCAGGCCCACGTCGATGTAGTTGACGCTGTCGGAACTGACGCCGTTGTTCGTCGTGACGGTAATGACGGGCACGCGGTCGCCGATGAGGATCTTCGCCTTTTCCTTGTTGCGCACGCGGATGCGCGGGTTGGCCAGGATATTGCTGTCGCTGTCCGTCTTGTTGGCGTTGAGGGTGACGCCGCCGATGCCCAGGTTGATATTGTCGCCATTGATGCGGTGCAGGTCCGCCACCTTCAGGCCGCCCAGGCCACCCGTGCTGCCTGCGACGCCGGCCAGGGTCAGGCTGGCCTGGTCGGGCCAGCGCACGCCCAGTTCCATCAGGCGCGTGCGCTTGACTTCCAGCACCTCGACTTCCAGCATCACTTCCGGGTCGGCCAGGTCCTGCACGTTGATGATGCGCTCGGCCATGCGCACCATTTCCGGCGTATCGCGCAGCATGATGATGCCCAGGCGCTCGTCGGTGACGACATCCTTGGCCTTGAGCAGGGTCTTGATGGAGAACGCCACCGTCTTGACGTCCGCATTGGCGAGGAAAAAAGTGCGTACCACCAGCTGCTGGTAATCCTTTACCTTTTGCGGCGTGTTCGGGTAGATCGTGATCGACTTGTCGCTGGTGACGCTTTGCTCGAGCTGGTTGGCGCCCAGCAGCATGGCGATCGCTTCCTCGATGCTGGTGTCGCGCACGGAAATGGTGGCGCGCAGGGCGGGATCGACTTCCTTGTCGAAGACGAAGTTCAGGCCCGACACCTTGCTGAGAAGATCGAACACGGAGCGCAGGGGCGCGTCGCGAAATTCCAGGGTCACGGGTTTGCGGTAGGCAGCCGCCAGCTTGCCGCCGGCCGGACGGCTTTTGGCCAGCTCGTCGCCGATGCGGCCTTTCAGGGCCAGCGCCTCGCGCTGCGCGGGACGCTCCTGCAGCACCTGGCGCAAGGCTTCCTGCGCCTGCGCGACATTCGCTTCGCCGCCGCGCTGGTAGCTGGACTGCGCCTCCTGCACCAGCTTGCGGTGCCGTTCATCCTGCGCCACGCCGGCCAGGCCCCGCTGCGCCACGTCGTTGCTGGCGTCCAGCGCCAGCGCCTGCTGGTACAGCGCTTGCGCTTCGGGCAGCTTGCCCTGCTGGCGCAGCGCCTCGGCGCGGCTATTGAGGTTGTTCAGCGCGCGCATCCTGCCGTTGGTGACGGCGATGCGGTACTTGGCGTTGGTCGGTTCGGCCTGCGCCGCCTGTTCCAGCAGGGCCAGTCCCTGTTCCGTGCGGCCGGCGCCCAGCATGGCCTGGCCGTCGGTATAGGCCTGGTTGCCGGCGCAGGCGGCCAGCAGGGACAGCATCGGCAGCAGGGTGATGCCAGTACGTGGTGTGCGTCGTTTCAATTGATATCCCCTACGGCGAGTGTCTGTTTCAGGTTGAGCGGCAGATAGGTAAATTGCAGGGCTCCCTGCACCACGCCGTCGAAGCGATAACGCTCTTCGAGCGTGTCGCCGGGGCGCGCCACCACGTTGCGTTCGCCCGCCTGCAGGAAATAGGCGGCCTTGCCTTCGTCGACGAAACGGCCAAGGAACTGGAAGGGCAAAGGCGGCGGTGCGTTCGCGTCGACGGCGGCGACAGTGCGCGTGGCCTGCGCGGCCTGCTGGTCGAGCATGATCTTTTTCGGTGTCTCCGGCTGCCAGCTTTGCTTGGCGAACAGGGTGGCCGCTTCTTCGTCGTCGAGCACCCGGCGCGGTTCGATGGCCAGTGCGCGATTGGCTGGCGCAGCGGCAGTGGCGGCGACGAGGGGCGCGACCGCCACCCGTTCCACCTGGCGCGGCGTGGCCGTGGCCGGCCCCACGATGCTGCCTTCGTCCTCCGGGGCGAAGAGGGCGGCCAGCAAGGTCGCCACGGCGGCGCCCCCCAGTACGGCTTTTTTCATCGGCGCGCCTCCGGCTTCTTGACCAGCAGGATGAACTGGATGCGCGCATCGATCTCGCCCGCTTCGATCTGCTCGCGTTTGAACAGCACGGAGTCGAGCGTCAGCGTGGGCAACGCTTGCAGGGCGTCGACGATAAAGGTTTGCAGCTGCGCGTATTCGGCTTTTACCGGCAAGGTGATCTGGTAGCGCAAAAAGGCCGTGTTGCCGTCTTCCTGCGGCTTGTAGTCGGCCTTGGCCAGGGTGACGCCGCTCTTTTGCGCCACTTCCAGCAAGGCCTTCAGCTGCTCGGGAATGCTGTCGTGCGCGGGCAGGTAGGCGTGAAAGGCGGCCAGGCTGTCCGCATCGGCGTCGAGCGTGACGGGCGCCGGCGGCAGCGCCGCCTGTTTCGCCATCACGGCCAGTTGCGCGCGCAATGGCTGCTGGCGTCCGGCCAGCGCCTCGCCCTGCTGCATGGCGACGGCGGCCAGCGCCAGGCTTGCCGCGCCGATGGCGCTGGGCCAGCCCAGGGCACGCCACAGACGCGCCGTTTCCCACGCCAGGCGCGGGGGCAGGCGCAGTTGCAGGCGCGGCCGGGCCACGGGCGTGCCGGCTTTTAACACGGGTTTTATTGCCGCCATTGCGCCTCCAGCTGAAAACGGTAAGGGTGTGCGGGCGCGTTCGCGTGACTGTTCATCTCGTGCTTGAGCAGATACACGGAACTGAACATGGGCTGCTGGTTCAGGAAGGCCAGGTAATTGAGCATGTCCTGCGGGGTTTCCGCCTCGGCGGCGATTTTCAGCACGCTGGCGCCATCCTGTCCCTGCTGCGCGTTCAGGTCCAGCCCCAGGAGGGCCACGCGCACGTCGCGCGGCGCCTGCACCGTCCTGACCAGGCGCGTGACGGGCAGGTTGAGCTGGCGCACGGCGGCGGCCACCTGTTTCAGTTCGAGGTCGCGCTCGCGCTGCTGGTTCGCCGAGAGCGGAGCACGCACGGGACGCGCGGGCTGCAGCTGCGCCAGCTGCGCTTCCAGGCGCCGCGTTTCCTGCGCCTGCACCAGCCAGTACACAGCGGCCGGCAGCAGCATCAAGCCGCCCGCCAGGCACAGGGCCAGGCGCCAGCCCTTGAACGTCTGCGCGGCGCCGGGCGGCAGGAATTCCAGGCGGCTCAGGCCCATGCGGCCTCCCGCATCAGGTGGGCGGGGCCGGCCACGGCGATGGGCGCGAAGCGTTCGGGCACGTTCGCCTGCGGCGCGCCGCTCAAGTCGATCAGGGCCACGTGTTCGATGGCGTCGAGCTGCGGCGCGCGCAAGTTCCAGCGCCGCCATGCCCGGTCCAGTTCATCGCCCCAGGCCGCGGCGCAGGACTGGCTGTGCAGGGCCGTGATGCGTCCGCCGCCCGTCGTTGCCAGCAGCAGCCGGCCCGCTTCCACCAGGGCGAAGGCGTCGGGCTTGGCACCGGCGATGCTGCGCCAGGCCGCTCCGGCGATCGGTTCGATGGACAGGCAGCGCCGGCCATGCGCGGCCGCCGCGTCCTGCACGCCTTGCAGCAGGGCCGTATCGATGCCGCAGGCCAGGCGCGGCGTGCCGTATGGGGCGTCGTCGGCGACCAGGCGCCAGGCGCGCGCACCCTCGCCATACACGGCGCCGAACTGGCTGTGCAGGAAGCGCTGGGCGCTGCTCCGGTCGAGCAAGGCACCGCTCCACGGTACCATCAGCATGGCGCACCAGCGGCTGGCCAGGCTGACGGCCAGCGGAATTTTTTTGCCGCCATCGTGTTCAAGCCAGCCGCGCAGGGCGGCCAGCGCCACTTCCCAGCTGGCGTCGGGATTCGCAATGGGCAGGTGGAAGGCGCTGTCGGGCAGGGGACGGCCGGCGCGGCGCTGCACGCCGTGCAGCCCGTGCGGGGCGAGGTGCAGGCACACGGTGGCGCGGGTAAGGCGTTCAATAAGTGACACGATTGAGCTCCGCTAAAGTGGTTTCGCCGCGCCGCACGAGGTCGAGGCCCGCCTCGCGCGCCAGGCGGAAGCCGTTGCGCGCCGCCTCTTCCTTCATCTGGCTCAGGGGCGCGCGCGTGCAGATCATTTCGCGCATCGTATCGCTGAGCATCAAGACCTCGGCGACGGCCTTGCGGCCCTTGTAGCCGGTGCCGCGGCAGTGGCCGCAGCCCTTGCCGGCCATGAATTGCCAGTCCTGCACCTGATGCAGGGCCAGGCCGCTGTCGCGCAGCTGCTGCGCGTCGGCCAGCACCTCGGCGCTGGCGTCGACGGCGCAATGGGCGCAATTGAGGCGCAGCAGGCGCTGCGCCACGATGCCGTTCAGGGCCGCCGCAAAGCTGTAGGCATCGACGCCCATGTGGAGGAAGCGGCCGACCACATCGAACACGTTGTTCGCGTGCACGGTGGTAAATACCAGGTGGCCCGTGAGCGCCGCCTGCACGGCGATCTGCGCCGTTTCATCGTCGCGGATTTCGCCGATCATGATCTTGTCGGGATCGTGGCGCAGGATGGAACGCAGGCCGCGCGCGAACGTCAGCCCCTTCTTTTCGTTGACGGGTATCTGCAGCACGCGCGGCAGCCGGTATTCGACGGGGTCTTCGATGGTGACGATCTTGTCGCGGCCCGTGTTGATTTCCGTGATGGCCGCGTACAGCGTGGTGGTCTTGCCGGAACCGGTGGGCCCCGTCACCAGCAGCATGCCGTGCGGCTTGGCGGCCAGGCGGCGGATCTGTTCGATGGCATCCTCGTTCAGGCCCAGGCTTTCCAGGCGCAGCGCCTGCGCCGCTTCCGTCAGCGCGCGCCGGTCGAGCAGGCGCAGCACGGCATCCTCGCCAAAGATATTGGGCATGATGGAGACGCGGAAGTCGATCTCCGCCCCCTTCACGCGCACCTTGAAGCGGCCATCCTGCGGGATGCGCCGCTCGGCGATGTCGAGGTCGGCCATCACCTTGATGCGCGAGATGATCTGTTCGGCCATCTGCAGCCCCTGCACCTGGCCCGCCTGCACCAGCACGCCGTCGACGCGGTACTTGATGACCAGGCTGGCCACGTCGCATTCGAGGTGGATGTCGCTGGCCTGGAATTTCAGGGCGTCGTAGATGGTGGAGTTCACCAGTTTCACGACCGGGCTGCTGTCTTCGCTGATGCGGATGAGCGAGATGTCTTCGATGCTCTGGTCGAGTCCTGGCACGTCATCCCCGTGCTGCATTTCCTGCATCGCCTGCTGCACGCTTTCCTGCTGCTGCAGGTAGGCGGCCAGGTCGTCCGGATGCGCCAGCGCCACCGTGAAGGGCGTGGACAGGGCGAAGTCGGCCCATTGCAGCAGGTCCTCGCTGAAGGGATTGCCGATGACGAGCACGGGTGGCGCGCCCGGAACGCCAGGTTGCAGCAGCACGCAGTCGCGCTGGGCGCAATCCGTGTAGGGCAGCAGGGAAAAGGCGGGCAGGGCGGCCTGCAGTTCGGCCATCGTCCAGGCCGGGTAGCGGAACAGGGCGGCCAGCTGGCGCAAAAACACTTCGGGCGGCAGGGCCGCCGTTTCCTGCAGCACGGCCATCTGCGGACGGCCCTGTTCCAGTGCGCTCGCGTGGGCGCGGCGCAGCATGGCCGCATCGAGCACGGCCCGTTCTTCGTCGCGCGCGTTCATGGCAGCACCTTCACGATAAGGTTCAAGACAAGCTCCCCGCCAGTTCAAAGATCGGCATGTACATCAGCACCACCACGCCGCCGATCACCACGCCGATGATGGTCATCAAGAGCGGCTCAAGCAGGCGCGAAGCCCAGTCCACCCAGCGGGCGAATTCCTCGTCGTGGAACTTGGCCGAGCGTTCCAGCATGTCGCCCAGGCGGCCCGTGTTCTCGCCCACCTTCAGCAGCGATTGCGCCACCGGCGTTGCCATGCCGGCCTGTTCCAGCGCGGTGGAAAACGGCATGCCTTCCTGCACCGCGCGGCGCGCCTGCGTCAGCTGCTCCTGCTGCGCCGGCAGCAGCATGGGGCCGACCATGGCCAGCGCCCTGTGCAGCGGGATGCCCGCGTGCAGCAGCAGGCTCAGGGCGCGGTAGAAGCGCGCCAGGCGGAATTCGGCCGCCTTCCCGGCCAGCACGGGCAGGCGCAGCAGGCGCAAGACCAGGGCCTGGCGCGCGCCGGCATTGGCGATGCCGAAGACCACGGCGCCGACGGCGGCGGCCAGCGCGCCGGCGCACAGCAGCGGATGCGCGGCCAGGGTCTGACCAAAACCGAGCAGCATCTGCGACATCCAGGGAATTTCGCGGCCCGAGCTTTCGTAGACGACGCTGAATTTGGGCACCACATAGCCGAGCAGGAACAGGGTCACCAGGCCGCCGACGACGAGCAGCATACACGGGTAGATGGCGGCGGAAATGAGTTTTTTGCGGATGGCGTCGAACTGCAGCTGGTAGGCGACGAAGCGCGCCAGCGCCTCGGGCAGGTTGCCCGAGCGTTCGGCCGCGTGCACGGTGGCGATGTAAATGTCGGGGAAGATATCGGGGAAATCGGCCAGGGTGTCGGAGAAGCTTTGCCCCTGCTGCAGGGTGAGCACGATGGCGGCCAGGGTGCTCCTCGCGCCCGGGCGCGTTTCCTTGTTGTGCAGGGTGGCCATGGCCTCGCCCAGGTTCAGGCCCGCTTCGAGCAGGGCCAGCAGCTCCTGGCTGAATTGCAGCAGGGGCAAGCCCTGTTTGCCGGGGCGCAGCGCGGCGCCCGCGTCCGGCGCGGCGCCGTCATCGACGGCCAGCACGCGCCAGCCGCCGCGCACGGCCGCGCGGATCGCCTCGGCCTCGCTGGCGGCGTCGATGGCCAGCGCCTGGCTGCCCGCCGGGCCCTGCACCTGGAGGTGGAACTGCATGGCCGGCTCAGGCGAGCATGGTGGCAGGCGTAAAAATGGACAGGCTGGAATGGGGGAAAGCGCGTGCGGACAAGGTCGAAGTAGGCATCGGTCAGGAACCATCCAAAAAAGTTCAATTCGTCGCGGGTACCGGCAGCAGGCAAGATGCAATCACTGCCTCAGGGTAGACTGGAATTGCCAGGAAATCAATCGTGCTGTGCGGGCAAGCCTCGTTTCGATGGCTTGCCCGCATGTTCAGCCGCTTACTGGGTAACCAGGCTGACCTTGTCGATCACGAACGAGGTTTGCAGCGACGCGTCCTCGGTGGCGGCGAACGAGATCTGCACGGTCTGGCCCTTGTAGGCGATCAGGTCGAAAGTGCGGATCTGGTAGCCGGCCGCCTTGTTCACGTTCGAGTACGAGGCCAGGGTGCCCAGCACCGTGCCGGCGCTGTTCTTCACGGTGACGACCAGCTTGTCGTACACGGTATTGCCCGTTTCCGCCGTGTCGATATGCAGCGCGAAGCTCAAGCTGGCGGACGTGGCGGCGGCCGGAATGGCCACGCTTTGCGTCAGCGATTCGCTGGCCGTGACGCCATTGCCGCCCAGCCAGGCGTACTGCGTGCCTTCGTACGCGGTTTGCCCCGTAAATGTGCCGATGGCGCCGGTGGTGCCGCTCCAGCCCGTGGCGCCGGCCTCGAAGCCGCCGTTCGTCACTCTTTCGGTGGCGCTGCTGGTGCCCACCGTCAAGGTGGCGTTGTTCGACGTGGCCGTCACGGCGGGCGACGAGGAATCCGTCACCGTGGCTTTGAAGACGGCGCCGCTGTCGGCCGCCACGGCCGTGAAGCTGTAGGCCGGCGACGTGGCGCCGCTGATCACGGCACCGTTGCGGTACCACTTGTAGGTGTACGGCGCCGTGCCGCCGCCCGCGCCCACGGCGAACGAGGCGGTGGCGCCCGGTGCGACGGTGATGCTGGCCGGCTGGCTGGTGATGGTTACCGCGCCGCCCGTCGTCGATTCATCGACGTCGGTACCCACGTTGATGGCCGCATACGCGCGCTTGACGGCGATCGATTCCGCGCTGCCCACGCCATACAGTTCCTCGGCTGCCTGCAGCACCTTGTTGCGCGCGTCGGCATAGTTGGTCGACGAGGTGAACTTGGTGGTGGCGGCCTTGAACCAGATGCGGTAAGCCTTGTCGCTGCCGATACCGGTCATGGCCAGCGGGCTTTTGTTCAGGTAGGAGCTGTAGTAGTCGCTGCTGGACGTGGAATTCGAGCCTTGCGACAGGAAGTAGAACATGCGGTTGTTCGGGCCGCTGCTGTAGTGGACGTCGAGGTTCTTGATGGTGCTGCTCCACGCATTCGGGCTGCTGCCATCCTTGCTCGGCTTGTACAGCCAGCGCAGCGGCTGGCCATTCTTGGCGATCTCCTTGCCCGTCATCCAATCGTTGCCCGTGTTGGGGATCGTGGTGCCCGTGCCGCCGGCGCGCGCATACGCTTCTACCATCTCGCCGGCGATGTCCGAGCTCGATTCGTTCAAGCCGCCCGACTCCTGCGAGTAGATCAGGCCCGAGGTGGCGTCCGTGATGCCGTGGCCCATCTCATGGCCGATCACGTCGATGGAGCCGAGGTTGTTGAACGAGCTGCCGCCGTCGCCGATGTACATGCATTTGCAGTTGCCGTCGTAGTAGGCGTTGTCGTAGGCCGTGTTGACGTGGGCGGCGATGTGGGTGGCCGTGTTGTTGCCGTCCAGGCTGGACCAGCCCAGTACATTCTTGTGCGTGTCGTAGGTGTTCATCAAGCCCCACATCGCGTTGACGGCCGCCGTCTGGCCGTTGGCGTTGGTGGTGCTGCCGCCGTTGATGTACTGCTGGCCGTCGCCCCAGGTATTGCTGGTGCTGCTGTACACGCTGCCCGAGGTGGTGCCGTGGTTGGCATTCGTGATGGCCATGCCGCCGAAGCTGCCGCCCGTGCCGCGGCTGGGGTCCTTCATGGTGTAGGTGCTGCCCGTGAGCGTGGTGTTGAGCGGCACCTGGCCGTTGTACTGGCTGTTGCCGATACCGGCGACGGTTTTCAGGGCTTTCCATTGACGCAGGATGCGGCCATCCTTGGCGCTGACGATGGTGTCGTAGTAGACGGGCTTGCTGCCGCTGATCATGCGCGTCTGCACCAGGTAGGCCAGCTCGTAGTGGTCGACCACGTCCTGCACGTCGAGGGCGTTCAGCGCGGCTTCCGACTTGTTCTCGGCGCCGGCCACGCGCACGGTTTTCATTACGGGATAGATCAGCAGCTGCGCATGCGGCGGCACATGGTCGACGGCCGGCACGCCAATGCTTTTTACGGCAGCGGCGATGGCGGCGGCGGCGCTGACGGCCGGCGTGGTGTCGATATCGGTGGTGGCGCTGCGGGTGACGGAATTGACGCCGCCGCTGCCGAGGCCCGATGCGCGGTCCGACACGGATTCGCTGACGATGTCGCCGGCGCTGTTGCTGACCACCACCGTCTCGGAACCGAAGACGGGCAAGCCCTTGTAGGTGTGCTGTACGCGGCTCACGCGCGTGCCGCTGACGCCCGGATGCTGGGCGCCGACGGCAAAGCCATGCTCGGTATTCAGACCGCGGCTGCGTGCCTGCGCGGCCAGCTTGTTGACCAGGCTGGCGGTCTCTTGTGGAGAAGCCAGGGCGACCGGCGCGGCCATCAGGGTCTGTGGCAGCGGGGTGGCGGCATCGGCCGTGGTGGCCATCAGCGGCAGGGCGGCGATGGATGCGGCAACTATCGTCAAACGTAAATTCATTTCTGCTCCATGGTATCGGTTAAGGAAATGGTGAATGAGCTGGCCGCGATGCCTGATGGCCACCCCGGCGCGCCTGGCGGTGGGCGGATAGCCTGCCGTTTTGTGATGGCATGACGCCGGGTAGGGGGACACTAAACTTGTCGAGATCGCCATGTCAAAAAATTCAAGAAATGGGTCACCAGGCGATTTTTTGTTAAGAATTGAACATTTATCGGCGTCGCATCGTTGGAAAGTTTGATCTACCACAAGCTGCAACTTTTGTTTTGGACTACTACCCCTATTGGCGCGCTCTGTTGGAAAAACACTGTTGCCTTTTCTAAATGTTGCGATCTACACTAGCTCTTCGCATTGCCCCCCAGCGGAGCACGCGAAGACAAAAAAAGCGCACGCGGCAATGACCGCGTCCAGATACAGCGCATCGGGAAAAAAATCGGGAGTTTCACATGACGTCAGTTCTGTTTTCTGCTGTTGGTTTCAGCCATTTCCCCTCTGGAGCGGCACTCATGCTGCATCCGCCTTCCTAGCGGCCGCCAGCCGGCTCTTCCCCCGCGAGGGGATTCTTTTCTGTAAGTCCGACCGTGCCGCCCGGCGCGGCCGCTGGCGCAGTGCATCTTTTTTTCAGGAAGGGTTGCCGGCTCCTGGTGCGTGCACCGGAATCACCGGCCCGACGAACTATGCTTTCGATAGCGACCAAAGTGGAACAGATCGTGATGGAATCGGCCTTTCTCAGCGAGGGATTGGGCCGTGGCTTGCTCAACCTGTCGGAGCTGGCGCGCCAGCTGCAGCCGCAATTGCAGACCGACTTATGGAAACCGGTGGGGCAGGCCGCCGTGGTGATGGCGCTGCGCCGCCTGGCCGAGCGGATGCCGCAGCAGAAAAACGGCGAGATTGTGCTGGCGCACCGCGCGGGCGAACTGTCCACGCGCAGCGAATTGATGGTTGTTACCTACCGCTATTCCGACCAGACGTATGCCTGCCAGCGCCAGTTGCTGGCGCTGGCAGCGCCGCAGCGGGGCACATTCATCACCATTACGCGCGGCGTCAACGAGGTGATGGTGATCTGCAGCCGTTCGCTGCACGCGCTGGTGGAGGAGGTGTTCGGTGAAGAGCAGGAACTGGCGCGCCTGGAGCGGGTGACGGCCGTGACCCTGCACCTGGCGGCCGAAACCTGCTATACGCCGGGCGTGTATCACGCCATCCTCAAGCGCCTGGCCTGGGAGCGCATCAACCTGATCAACATCATCTGCACGTATACGGAACTGACCTTGCTGCTGGAAGCGTCGCAGACGGGCGCGGCCTTTTCCGTATTGTCGAAAATCGTCGCACAATGAAAAGGCTCTGTCCCCGTTAAGTAGGGGAAGTTCAGGAATCTTCCTGTATCCCTGCTGTCTGACTGTGCATCGCGGACAAACGGGAGCCTTTCATGCAGATAGCTCAATGGAAAACCTTCATCGCCCAGTTCGCCGTACTGAACCGTCGCCAGCGCCTGGCGGGCATCGCTCTGCTGCGAGGAAGCGCACCGCAGGGCGCTGCCGCGGCACTGATCGAAAGCGTGGCCCGGCAGCGGTTGCACTGTCCTGCCTGCAATAGCAGTCATGCTCACCTGCATGGTCATGCGCACGGACTGCAGCGCTACCGTTGCGTGCCGTGCGGCCGCACCTTCAATGCACTCACCGGCACGCCGCTGGCGCGCTTGCGCCATAAATCACTGTGGCTTGATTACGCCGATTGCCTGCTGGCATCAGATTCCGTGCGCAAGGCGGCGTTACAGCTGGGCGTGCACCGCAACACCACCTTTCGCTGGCGCCACCGGTTTTTAAGCCTGGCCAAGACGGACCGGCCCCATTGCCTGCATGGCATCGCCGAAGCGGACGAGCTGTATGTGCTGGAGTCGGAAAAGGGATCGCGGCATCTGACCCGTCCGGCGCGCCGCCGTGGCGGTCATGCCCGCCGGCGTGGCATTTCCAATGAGCAGGTCTGCATCTTGGTGGCGCGCGACCGTACGGGACAAACCCTCGATTTCGTCACCGGAAAAGGGGCGCTGACGAAGGCGCAGGTGCGCCATTATTTGTTGCCCATGATCGACAAGGATATCCTGTTGCTCACCGATGGCCATGCCGCCTATCGCGCCTTTGCCAAGGAAGCGGGGATCAGCCACCAGGCCGTCAATTTGCGCGCAGGCATCCGCGTGCAGGGCGCCGCGCATGTACAGAACGTCAATGCATATCACAGCCGCCTGCGGGCATGGCTACGCCCCTTTCACGGCGTGGCGACGCGCTATCTGCCGAATTACCTGGGCTGGCGCTGGATACTGGACGCCGGGCGTATCCGGTCGCCGGAAACATTATTGAAGGCAACTCTGGGAGCATTCCCACATCTGATGGTGACATAGCCAATGAAAAACGCCCCGCTGCATCGCTGCAGCGGGGCGCTTGCCGGCAAGAACCGGTTTTATTTTTCCAGCTGCGTGCGCACGCGGGCGATCGCTTCGCGTACCTGGCGTGGCGCGGTGCCGCCCACGTGGTCGCGCGCGGCAACGGAGCCTTCCAGGGTCAGCACCTCGAAAACGTCTTCGCCGGTCAGCGGCGAAAACGCGCGCAGCTGGGCCAAAGACAGGTCGGCCAGGTCGCAACCGGCGTCGACGCAGGCGCGCACGGCCAGGGCCACCGCTTCATGGGCGTCGCGGAATGGCAAGCCTTTCTTGACCAGATAGTCGGCCAGGTCGGTCGCCGTGGCGTAGCCTTGCAGGGCCGCCGCGCGCATCGCTTCCGGTTTCACCGTGATGCCGCCGGCCATGTCGGCGAAGATGCGCAGTGTGTCGATGACGGTATCGACGGTGTCGAACAGCGGTTCCTTGTCTTCCTGGTTGTCCTTGTTGTAGGCCAGCGGCTGGCCTTTCATCAGGGTCAAGAGGCCAATCAGGTGGCCGTAGACGCGGCCCGTCTTGCCACGCGCCAGTTCCGGCACGTCCGGGTTTTTCTTTTGCGGCATGATCGACGAGCCGGTGCAGAAGCGGTCGGCGATGTCGATGAAGCCGATGCGTGGGCTCATCCAGATCACCAGCTCTTCGGCCATGCGCGACACGTGCATCATCAGCACGGCGGAGGCGGCGCAAAATTCGATGGCGAAGTCGCGGTCCGAGACGGCGTCGAGCGAGTTGTGGCACACGTCGTCAAAGCCCAGCGTTTTTGCCACGCGCAGGCGGTCGATGGGGAAGGTGGTGCCGGCCAGGGCGGCGGCGCCCAGCGGCAGGCGGTTGACGCGCTTGCGGCAGTCGGCCATGCGCTCGGCGTCGCGGCCGAACATTTCGACGTACGCCAGCATGTGGTGGCCGAAAGTGATCGGCTGGGCCACCTGCATGTGGGTGAAGCCCGGCATGATGGTGTCGGCATGCTGTTCGGCCAGGTCCGTCAGCGCGCTGCGCAACGTCGCCAGCAGGGCGCTGATGTCGTCGATGGCGGAACGCACGTACAGGCGGATGTCGGTGGCCACCTGGTCGTTGCGCGAACGGCCCGTGTGCAAGCGCTTGCCCGCATCGCCCACCAGTTCGGTCAGGCGTTTTTCGATATTCAGGTGGACATCTTCCAGGTCCAGCAGCCATTCGAACTGGCCGGCGGCGATTTCCTGCGAGATTTGCGCCATGCCGCGCTGGATTTCCGCGTAGTCGGCCGGGCTGATGATGGCTTGCGCATGCAGCATTTCCGCATGGGCCAGCGAACCTTCGATGTCGAACAGCGCCAGGCGCTTGTCAAAAAATACAGAAGCTGTGTAGCGCTTGACGAGGTCCGAGACCGGTTCGGAAAACCGGGCCGACCAGGCTTCGCCCTTTTTGGAGAATTGATCAGTCATGAAAGAAGTCCTTTAGTGTACGGCGATTATAAACAAGGTTGGCCGGCGGTAGGGCTTTTAGGGGTTTGCAGGGCGCCGAAATGGCCAGGAATGGGGCTGGCCAGCCTCAAATGCCACGCCGGGTGCCTGTTGTGCGTTTCATCCGGGCTTTTTGTATTCTGTCCCGCGAATCGTGCGTTTGGTCGCAATCCGATGGCGGTTCAGGGAGGATCGGCCTACAGTTCAATCATCGCAGCACACAACCAGCCACCCAAAGGACACCATCATGAACATCGCTAAAAACATGGAAGCCATCTTCGTTGCCATCATCGCCGTCGCCGCCGCCACCAGCCTGGCCACCGCTGCCGTGCCGAAGTTCCGCGCCGCGCCGGCCCCCATCGCCGCCAGCGCCGATCAAGCCACCATGCACACCGTGTACGTCAGCGCCAAGCGTTTGAGCGCCGAAGAAAAAGCCGCCCTGTAAGCGTGGCGATGGGATTGCAGGCAGTACAAGAAGCATCGGCAGCAAACAGCAACACCGCATCACGGACGGGCAGAACGGGCGGCGCCCCCGGTTCTATCGAGCCCTGGTGACAGCCGCAGCAAAAAGGCCGATGATCGTGTTTTTCAACGATAGCAGGGCCAGCGCGATGTCACATTTGATGATCAGCACCGACAAGGCGGAACTCGACGTTCCAGCCATCCACCATTTTCTCAGCACGCAATCGACATGGGCCATCGGCATCCCGTTGGCCACCGTACAGCGCGCGATCGACCATTCGCTCTGCTTTGGCGGCACGCTGGACGGCCGTCAGGTGGCGTTCGCCCGCGTGGTCACCGACTACGCCACGTTTGCCTATCTGGTCGACGTGTATGTGCTGGAAGAATACCGCGGCCGCGGCTACAGCCAGCGCCTGATGGAGGCCGTGACGGCGCATCCCGGCTTGCAGGGCCTGCGCCGTTTCATGCTGGCCACCAGCACGGCGCATGATTTGTATGCGCGCTACGGCTTTACGGCGCCGCTCAGGCCGGAGACGCTGATGGAGCGGTATGTGCCGGATATCTACCAGCGTTGATTGCCTGAGCAGCTGGACCGGCGCTCACTGCCAGTGCATCAGGCACGGCGGAATCAAGAGCAGCAGCGCCAGCACCAGGTAGATCAGCTGCAGCGGGATCATCCACTTGGCCCACGTGATCCAGGGCACGCGCGCCAGCGCCAGCACGCCGACGGTGATGCCGGACGTGGGGATCATCGGCGTGGTGAATTCGCCGAACTGGAAGGCCAGGATGGCCGTCTGGCGCGTCACGCCGACCAGGTCGGCCAGCGGCGCCATGATGGGCATGGTCAGCGCCGCCTGGCCGCTGCCCGAGTGGATGAAGAAGTTGATCACCGACTGCATGAAGAACATCTTTTGCGCGGCGAAGACGGGGCTCGACGAGGCCACCAGGGGCGTCAATGCATGCAGTATGGTGTCGATGATCTGCGCGTCGCGCGCCAGGATCATGGTGCCGCGCGCCAGCGCGATGACCAGCGCCACGCTGACCATGTCGCGCGCGCCCTGCACGAAGGAGGCGACCAGGCTGTCCATGTCGAGCCGGCCGACCAGGCCGACGATGATGGCCATCACCAGGAACAGGGCGGCGATTTCATCGATGAACCAGTCGTACTTGACGACGCCGACGACCATCGTCAGCAAGGTCGCCATGAAGATCCACAGCACGGCGCGGTGCGTGCGCGTCATGCCGGCAAAGCTGTCCAGGTCCATCGAATGTTCGCTGCGCTTTTCGATATCGAGCAGGTAGGTCGGGCTTTTTTCCGGATGGCGCTTGATGCGCGCCGCATACCACATCAAAAACACGATGCTGACGGCAGTGGCGATGGCCCACACGATCAGGCGGTAGCCGATGCCGGAAAAGATCGGCACGCCGGCAATGCCCTGCGCAATGCCGACGTTGAACGGATTTAAAAAGGCGGCGGAAAAGCCCACCTGCGAGCCGATGAAGGGTATCGACACGCCCGTGATGGTGTCGTAGCCCAGGGCCAGGGCCAGCGGCACGAAGATCAGGATGAAGGGAATCGCTTCCTCGTTCATGCCGAAGGTGGCGCCGCCCAGCGAAAACATCGTGAAAAAGACGGGGATGATGGCGGCGCGCACGAAGCGCGAACTGGTATGGGCCTTGGCGATGGCCTTGATCAGCGAGTCGAAGGCTTCCGTTTTTTGCAGCACGGCGAAGGCACCGCCGACGATCAGCACGAAGCCGATGATCAGGCTGGCGTCGACGAAGCCCTTGATGGGCGCCATCATCAGCGCGGCCAGTCCCTGCGGCTTGTTGGCTACGTAATGAAACGTGCCGGGGATGATCAGCTGCTTGCCGTTGACCAGCTGGGTGTCGAATTTCCCGCCCGGCACCAGCCAGGTCGCCAGGGCGATCATGGCCAGGATGGCGCACAGCAGGACGAAGGTATTGGGAAGCTTGAATGTTCTCATGGCGCTTTTTTGTGACATTTATTGGCTCAACAGGCTGCCGCCGCGGAAGGCGATGCTGCCTGCGACCTTGCCGACGTTCATGCCGCGCAGGACGTGGCGGTGGGCGCTGCGCGCAAAAAAGACACCGGCGACGGTGCAGCGCAAGGTCGTCGTCTCGCCGCTGACGGGGTCGATCAGGTCGGCCACCGCGTCGCCGGCGGCCAGCACGTCGCCCATTTCCCGCAGGTAGACCAGCACGCCGTGATGCGGCGCGAGAATCGGTTCCACGCCCGCCAGCGGCGTTGGCGTACATTGCGGCGCGGGCAGGTCGTCGCCGGCGCCGGCGATGTCCAGCACGCCCTCGATGGCGAGAAAGCGCAGCAGGGCGGCGGCGTCGCGTTCGGCCAGGGCGTAGCTCACCTCCACCTCGCCGCGCAGTTCGACGGTGGTCGACAGGCAGGCGGCGGGAATCGGATAGCGGCCCTGGAAGTGCGCGTCGAGATCCCACCACAAGCGGCTGCAGGCTTCGTCGAACGGCTCTTCGCCTGCCGCCAGTTCCAGCAGCACGGCGCGCGCACCCAGGAGCGCGGACAGGGGCGCGATCTGTGCCGCCAGCGGCGTGCCCGTATAGATGTGCAGGGCTGCCTCGTTATCGCAATGCAGGTCGAGCACGATGTCGGCGTCGATGGCCATGCCCAGCAGGGTTTTCTTCAGCGTCTCCGCATCCGTGCCCGGCCGCCAGGCGGCGACGGCGGCGCGCGCGTGCTCGCGTATCAGCGCCACGTTGGCTTGCGCATCCTGCCCCAGCTGGCCATCGAGCGTGGTTTTCAGTTCATCAGCCACGTGGCGGTAGGCGCGGTTGAAGTTGATGCCGGTGGTCAGGTCGAAACGGCCGAACGGCGCGCCATGGATGGCTTGCGCCAGGCCGATCGGGTTGGCGGCCGGTACCAGGATGATTTCGCCGTGCACTTTGCCGGCCGCTTCCAGCGCCAGCAGTTCGCGGCGCAAAAATTGCGACACCAGCATGCCCGGTACCTCGTCCGCGTGCAGGGCCGCCTGGATGTAGACCTTCTTGCCGCTGCGGCTGGTGGCGGCCGCGGTGCCGAAGTGGAAGCTGCTCAATTGGCATGACATGCTGGCGTGCGCGGTGGAGATGGAATGCTGCTGTACTTGCATGGTGGGCGCCCCGAAAAGGTGCATGGTTGATGGATTCCGGTCGATTATGTAGCAATATTTTCACGAAGTAAATCAATGAAAATCCTTTTACAAATATTTGTTGAGTTTTCTTTTTGATATGAGTACAGTAAGTTCCAGCGACCCGATTTCCCCCTCCGCCAGTGATCAGCAGTGCCCAAGAATACAGGCCGCCAGTGATATGAGAGCATCCGCCAGTCCTGCCAGAAGCAGCGCCCCCCCGCCACTTGCCACCACGCTGGCGTCGCCCGATGCCGCCTTCGCGCAATCGCCGCTGGGGCAGGCGCTGATGCACGTGCTGGCCGGCGGCTCGGCTTCGCAGCGGCAGATCGCCGATTACCTGCTGCGCAACCAGATGCGCGTGACGGCGCTGGGCATCGAGGAACTGGCCGACAGCTGCCAGGTGTCGACGGCCACCATCAGCCGCTTCGCGCGCGATATCGGTCAGAAGAATTACTCGGCCATGCGCGGCGCCATGGCCGAAACCCTGCAATCGCTGCTGCAGCCGGTCGACAAACTGCGCCGCACGATAGAACGGCGCGCGCGCGCCACCTCGCCGATCACGGAAAGCCTGGAATATGCGGCCGCGAACATCGCCGCCACGTCCGATGCCCTGTCGCCGCCCGCCATGCTGGCCGTGGTGCGCCGCCTGACGCGCGCCAAGGTCGTGTACGTGATGGGTTTCGGCCTGTCGGCCAACCTGGCGGGCATGCTGGTGCAGCATCTGCAGCCGTTTTGCCCGCACGTGGTGGAAGTGGTGGGCATCGGCGGCTCGGAAGTGGCAGCCGGTCACCTGGTCAACCTGACGGCGCAGGACGTGCTCGTGGTGATCTCGTTCCCCCGCTACACGCTCGACTGCATCGGCCTGGCCAGCTTTGCGCGCGACCGCGGCGCCTGCATCGTGGCGCTTACCGACTCGCCCGCGTCGCCCCTGGCCGAACTGGCCGACCACGCGCTGTATGCGCAAAGCACGCATCCCGTCCTGCCCAGCAGCGCCAGCACGGCGCTGGCGATGATCGAGGCACTGGCCGTGGCGCTGATGGTATCGAACAGGAAGAACGTAGAAAAAGCGGCCCGCTTGAGCGAAGTCATCTCCGCCTATCTGTATGGCGGCGAACATGGGGTGCAGGGCGCGCGGAAAACAGCTTCAAAGCAACGCAAGGCAGTCCCAAAATCATTATAAAAATCAGGCATCAACATCCGGGGAGAATGACAATGCAGATGAAAAAACAGGACGGCGGCTCCTTGCCACGCGAATCAGTGCTGGCGCAAGGCGTGCGGCTGGCGCTGGGGGCCCTGAGCGTGTCGGCGGCGCTGGGCATGCTGGCCGGCGGCGCGCAGGCGCAAGAGCAGGGGCCGGATGTGGAGCCGGCGCCGAAAAAAATGCAGCGCGTGGAAATCACGGGGTCGGCCATCAAGCGGCTGGAGTCGGAGACGGCGCTGCCCGTGCAGATCATCACGCGGGCCGAGATCGAAAAGGCGGGCGTGACGACGGCGGCCGAGCTGATGGCACGCGTGTCGGCCAACGTGGGCGGCCTGACCGATGGCGTCAGCATCAACGTGGGCGGCGACCAGCGCGGCTTCAACAGCGCCAACCTGCGCGGCGTGGGCACCTCGTCGACCCTGGTGCTGCTCAATGGCCGGCGCATGGCCAACTTTGCCTCGCCCGGCGACGATGCGGGCGTGGACCTCAATAACATTCCCGCCGCCGCCCTGCAGCGCGTGGAAGTGCTGCTCGACGGCGCCTCGGCCCTGTACGGCACGGACGCCATCGGCGGCGTCATCAATTTTATTACGCGCAAGGATTACCAGGGCGTGGAGCTGAACGCCTACGGCAGCGGCACGCAGGAAGGCGGCGCCGGCAAGCGCACGGCCAGCATCACGGCCGGCACGGGCGACCTGGCCACGGATGGCTACAATATCTTTGCCGTGGTCGACCTGCAAAAAACCGACCGTCTGAGCACCTCGCAGCGCAAGTTCATTCCGCACCTGCAGGTGCCGGAACGCCTCGGCCATTTGCTGTCCAGTTACACCAGTCCGGCAAATATCCGCCTCTCCAGCGACCAGCGCGACTACCTGCAGGAGCAGGGCTTCCTGCTCAATGGCCAGCCGATCACGAATCGCCTGATTAATCTGTCGATTCCGGGCTGCAGCGGACCGGCCAATGTGTACCTGCCTGCCGGCACGGGCGGCGTCGATGCGTGTACCTATAACTACATGGGCGACACCGAGCTGTATCCGAAAACGGACAAGCAGAACCTGCTCACGCGCGGCGTGCTGAAACTGAATAACGATCACCAATTGTATGCGGAGGTGGCGCTGAGCCGCTCGCGCAGCTATTACGTGGGATCGACAGCGCGGCCGGATGGCGAAATCGACGCCAGCATGGTGCCGCAGCTGAACGCTGCCGGGTTGACCGGCACGCTGGCCCTGCGCATCCGCCTGAACGAAGCGGGCATGCGCACCAGCGAATTGACCAGCGAAAGCCAGCGTTACGTGGTGGGCGCCACCGGCACCGTGGGCGGCTGGGATTACGACGTGGGCTTGAATCACAGTGTCAATGTGGTCAGGGACAAGGACACGCACGGCTACCTCCTGGCAGACCAGCTACAAAAGGGCATCACGGATGGCACCATCAATCCCTTCGGCCCCTCCAGTGCGGCGGGCAAGGCGCTGCTCGAGAGCATCCAGGTCAACGACGAAGTGCGGCACGCGCGCGGCGTCATGGATGCGCTCGATTTCAAGGTGTCGCGTGCCTTGATGTCCATGGGCGGCGGCGACATGGCGTTGGCGGTGGGCGGCGAAGTGCGGCGCGAGCGCACGGATTTCCGGCCATCCGCATTGCTAATGAGCGGTAACATCACCAACGATGACGCGCCCGAAGGCGGCGTGGCCACCAGCGACAGCCGCAACGTGCAGGCCATCTATAGTGAATTGCTATTGCCGTTTAGCAAGCAATGGCAGGCGCAGCTGTCCGGCCGCTATGACCATTACCAGCAAGTGGGCGGCGCCCTCAGTCCGAAGATCGGCCTGACCTACATGCCCAGCAAGGAGGTGCTGCTGCGCGCCTCGGCCGGCAAGGGCTTCCGCGCGCCGTCGATGTCGGACCTGCATCGGCCCACTGTCTACAGCCAGACGGCGACCCTGCCTGATCCCGTGTACTGCGAAGCCGAGAACAACGACTACTCCGTCTGCGCCGACAACTGGCGTACGCGCCGCTACAGCAACGACAAGCTGAAACCGGAGCGCAGCCGCCAGTTCACGGCCGGCGTGGTGCTCGAGCCCGGCCAGCACTGGACCTTCAGTGCCGACTACTGGAACATCAGGCGCACGGATTTGATCAGCGAAATCGGCGACGACATCATCCTGTCCAACCTGTCCAAGTACGGCAACCTCGTACACCGCGACGAAGACAATGGAATCCGCTACATCGAGCTGCGCAAGGAAAACCGCGGTGCGCAAAAAGCCTCGGGCATCGATATCACGGCCGATCTGCATGGCGTGAAAACGGCGTGGGGACGCTTTGGCGGACATCTGAGCGGCACCTATGTGCTCGGATCAAAAATCCAGACCAGCCCTGGCGATGTCTTCATCAGCAATCTGAACAAGTTCGTCACGGACGGCGTGGTGCAGCGCTGGCGCCATACGATCACCCTCGACTGGGACAATGGCCCGTATTCGGCCAGCCTGTCGAACACGTACTCAAGCGGCTACGATGACCAGAACTCGGCCATCAATACCGACGACGGCAGCGTGGTCAAGCCGAACCGCGTGAAGGCCTACACGCTGTGGGACATGTCGGGCGCGTATGCGGTCAGCCAGCAGTTCAAGCTGCGCGCCGGCATACAGAATCTGTTCAATACCAGTCCGCCATACTCGAACCAGGCATTTTTCTTCCTGTCCGGCTATGACCCCAGCTACGCCGACCCGCGCGGCCGGCGCTTCTACGCCAGCGCCAATTACAGCTTCAAGTAAGCAGTTTTACATAGAAGCGTGGAGATAGCGCAACAACGCTGTCATATGCGGCAAGTAGTATCGTAGTTCGATGCAGTTGGGTGGCAGGCAGCAGTTTTGGCAGCAAGGGCGCGCGCCGGTATCAACAAGTGCGCGCCCCTTTCCTTGTATTCGAAAGGCATCATGAAATTATTCTCAAGGCGGTACCACACCTTTTGCGCCGCGCTGCTGTTCGCGCTGGCATTGTGCAGCTTCCATGCCGTGGCGGCGCCCGGCGGCAGCGCCATCGGCAGCGCGCCGCAGGGTACGCTCGTCATCATCGGCGGCGGCCTGCGCGCCGACAATGCCGAAGTGTGGCAGCGCATCGTCAAGTTGTCGGGCGGTCCGGGCGCGCGCATCGCCGTGCTGGCCTCGGCCGCGATGAACCCGGAAAAATCGGGTGAAAGCATCATCAGGAAGCTCAATCAATATGGCGCGGACGCCTTTTTCGTGCCGCTGGCCGTCAAGCTGGCCAACCGCGATTACCGCAAGGCGGCCGAAGATCCGGCCATCGTCACGCAGATCAAGTCGGCCACCGGCATCTATTTTGCCGGCGGCGACCAGGGGCGCATCACGCAAGCCTTGCTGCGCCCGGACGGCAGCCGCACGGCCGCGCTGGAAGCCATCTGGTCGGTCTACCGCAACGGCGGCGTGATCGCCGGTTCCAGCGCCGGCGCGGCCATCATGAGCACGACCATGTTCTACGATGCCAAACCCGTGCTCGACATGCTCAAGATGGGCGTCACGGATGGCCGCGAGATCGCGCCTGGACTGGGCTTCATCGGCAGCGACGTTTTTGTGGACCAGCATCTGCTGGTGCGCGGGCGCTTTGCGCGCATGATTCCCGTGATGCTGAAAAAAGGCTATCACCTGGGACTGGGTATCGATGAAAACAGCGCCATGGTGGTCGACGCCATGCGCGACGTGGAAGTGATCGGCTACAGCGGCGCCCTGCTGATCGACCTGTCGGGCGCCATCAGCGACCGCGGCGTGAAAAATTTCAATATCAGCAATGCTGCCATCAGCTATCTGGACCGGGGCGACAAATTCAACCTCGTCACGCGCGTGTTTACGCCCTCGCCGGACAAGGCCGACAACAAGCTCGATCCGAACCAGCCCGACATGCGCGAACCCGTGTTTACCAACGATATCCTCGGCAACAACGCCGTGCTGGACCTGATGGGCAACCTGATCGACAACGCGCAGCAGGAAGCCATCGGCATCGCCTTCGGCAACCCGCGCGATCCGTACCCGGACCTGGGCTTCGAATTCCGCTTCAGCAAGACGGTCAACAGCGTCGGCTACAGCTCGACCGAGGCGGAAGCGTATTCGGTGCTGAAATTGCGCCTCGACATCCGCCCCATCCAGCTGCGCCAGCCGCTGTACCGCTACAAGTAGCTTGCACTGGCGCGCCGCCAGCGCGGCCACGCGGCGATCGTCAGGGCCCGCAGCAGCCATTCGACGGGGCCATAGGCGTGGCCGCGCAGCCACCAGCGGCTCAGGGGCAGCTGCAGGCTGAAGATGATGACGGCCAGCGCCAGGGCGCCCAGCGGCGAGACGCTGCCCATCAAGCGTGCGCCATACGCGAGGAACAGCCAGGCGCAGACGGCTGACTGCAGCAGGTAGTTCGACAGGGCCATGCGGCCCGTATCGGCCAGCAGCGCAAACAGCGTGCCGTCGCGCAGCCGTTCGAACAGGGTCAGCGCGCATGCCAGGTAGGCGCCCGCCAGCAGCGGCGCGCTCGCCAGGCCCGCGGCCAGTCCCGCCACCTGCCATGCCTGGCTCTCGCCATACACGGAGGTCCACGCATATACGGCGGCGCCGGGCAGGCCTGCCAGCGCGCCGGCCCACAGCAGGCGGCGGCGCAGCGGCAGATAGTCGGCCGCGTGCAGCAGCATCTCGCGCTTGCCGGCGGCCAGGCCGCACAGGAACATGGCCAGCGCGCACGGTGCCTGCACCAGCAGCAGGACGATCCAGATGTCGCTCAGTTCGCGCAAGTGCTGACTGACGACGGCGGCCGGCGTGGCGCGGTAGGCGGCCAGCGCCGTTGCCGCCTTTTGCGCCATCGCCACGGCGTTGTCCGCCGCGTCGCCCGCCGGCTGCAGGCTTTGCAGCCAGGCCA
Organism: Janthinobacterium sp. GW823-FHT01H08; assembly: GCF_058797855.1. NCBI lineage: Bacteria > Pseudomonadati > Pseudomonadota > Betaproteobacteria > Burkholderiales > Oxalobacteraceae > Janthinobacterium > Janthinobacterium sp. GW823-FHT01H08. The sequence continues at coordinate 5,637,063 of NZ_CM179504.1, read as the reverse complement.
TGCCTGCCCAGAACGCGGCGCAGACGGTGACGAGCACCAGGGCCAGGCACAGTGCCTGGCGTTCGCCGCAACGGTGCAGCGCCAGCAGCACGATGCCCAGCACGGCGTAGGTGGTCAGTATGTCGCCATGAAAAAGGAACACGGCATGCAGGGCGCCGATCAGCCACAGGCCCGCCTGGCGGCGCAGCATGCGCGGCACGAACGGCGCGTCGGCGCGCGCGGCCGCCTGCATCTGCAAGGTGAAGCTGTAGCCGAACAGGAAGGAAAACAGCAGGTAGAACTTGGTCTCGAACAGCAGCGCGACGAGGAAATGCGTAGCGCGGTCGACGCCGCCGTGAAAGGCGGGATCGGTCATGCCCAGACCGAACCACGGTGTGGCGAAGGCGCCGATATTGACCACCAAAATGCCGAACAGGGCGCAGCCGCGCAGGGCGTCGACATCGGCAATGCGCGCGGGCGGGGTTGGCATGGCGGCGCTCATGCCAGGGCAGGGCGCAGGAAGCGCGCCAGCAGCAGGTGCAAACTGGCGCGCTGCGCCAGCGGTGCATAATCGGGATCGACGGCGACCCGGTTGAAGATGCCGTCGATCAGCGCGGCGATCCAGCCGGCCGTTTGCGCGGCGTCCAGCGCGGCGTCGATCTGGCCTGCCGCCGCCGCCTCTGCCAGCAAGGTTTGCAGGCCGCCGCGCAGGCTGGCGTCGTTGCGCGCCACCCTGGCCGCGATGTCCGTGTCGCGCATCGCCTCGGCGGCAATGTCCAGCGCCAGTCCCGCAAAGTCCCCGTCGGCCGCCAGCGCCAGCACCAGGTCCATGAAGTCGAGCAGGGCGCCGTACGCATCGGCGCTGCCTTGCACGCCGGCGAAATAGGCGGCCGTCTCGCTGCCTTCCTGGTCGACGATGGCGGCGATGATGGCTTGCTTGGTGGGGAAATAGTGAAACAGGTTGCCGGGACTCATGCCCGCCTGCGTGCAGATGGCGGCGGTGCTGGTCTGGTGAAAGCCCTTGCGCGCGAAGCAGTGGCGCGCGGCGGCGAGAATGGCGTCGCGGCGGGCCGCGTGTTTATCGGGATCGATGGTGCGCATGGTGGTTGGCTGTCCTTTTATTTAATCGACTAGTCAGTCTAATATAAATGGATTGCGCGGCGCGGTCAAGCGGGGCGTGAAATGGATGCTTTGCAGTGCCGATTCCTGTCGCTACAATGTGCCGCACCGGATTTTTCCATGCCCGCCGCTGGCGCCGCTGTTTGTTCGGAAAACCGCTTCTTTTACCCGTTTTTCTACCGTGTTAGGAATGAGATGCAGCAGACCCCGATTCGATCCTTCCTGTGCGCGCTGGCGCTGGCCGCCGGCATCGTCCCTGCCGCGCAAGCGGCCAATGCTGCCCAGCCGGCCACCATGCGCCTCGATTACCAGCACAGCGGCAATGCGCTGGGCGAGCACTATGCGGTCGAGCGCGTGCTGGTCGAGCCCCTGCCATGGCCGGGCAACCTGGCGCGTCCCATCGACGACAGCAACCGCGGCAACAATATGCTGGAAGTGGTCGACATCAAGTCGGGCAAGGTGCTGTACTCGCGCGGCTTTTCCACCATCTTCGGCGAGTGGGCCAGCACCGACGAAGCGAAAACCACCACGCGCGCGTTCCAGGAGTCCGTGCGCTTCCCGCAGCCCGAGCACCCCGTGCGCGTGCGCATCCTCAAACGCGACGAACGCGGCCTGTTTTCCATTGTGTGGAGCACCGATGTCGATCCTGCCGCGCAGGACGTGATCCGCAAGCAGCCGCCGGCGCCCGTCAAGCCGATCCCGATCCGTGTCGAAGGCCCCTCGTCCGAGAAGGTCGACCTGCTGATCATGGGCGATGGCTACACGGCCGCCGAAATGGGCAAGTTCGAAGCGACGGCGCGCAAGCTGGCCGAACACCTGTTTACCGTCTCGCCATTTCGCGAGCGGGCCAATGATTTCAACGTCTGGGCCATGGCCGCGCCGACGCAGGAATCGGGCGTGTCGCGTCCATCGACGGGCGTGCATCACGCCTCGCCGCTGGGCACGCGCTACGACATCTTCGGCAGCGAGCGCTATGTGCTGACGACGGACAACCGCGCGCTGCGCGACCTGGCGCAGTACGCGCCGTACGAATTCATCGAAATCCTCGTCAATAACGATACCTACGGCGGGGGCGGCATCTTCGGCCAGTTCAGCACGGCGGCAGCGAACAACGACTGGGCCAATTACCTGTTCGTGCATGAATTCGGCCACCATTTCGCCGGCCTGGCCGACGAGTACTACACTTCGCCCGTTGCCTACCAGTCGAACGGCGAGCGCCAGGAGCCATGGGAGCCGAACGCCACGGCGCTGCGCGATCCGTCCAAGCTGAAATGGAAGAGCCACGTCAAGGCCGGCACGCCGCTGCCGACACCCTGGCCGAAGGAAGCGTACGACAGCCATGCGCGTGAATACCAGAAGCAGCGCGCCGCCCTGCGCGCGGCCAACCGCCCGGAAAGCGAGATGAGCGGCTTGTTCAAGGCCGACCTGGCATACACGCAGCAGCTGTTCTCGAAGGCGCCGCAGCGCCATGCGGTGGGCGCCTTCGAAGGCGCGAACTATGAATCGTCCGGCTACTACCGTCCCCAGATGCAGTGCATCATGTTCGACCGCAGCGAGACCTTCTGTTCCGTATGCCAGGATGGGATCAGCACCATCATCGACTTGTATTCGCGTCCCGCCCCGGCAGCGGGAAAATAATGCCGTTCATGTCGTTGGAGTAAGCATGGCGGGCCATGTTGCATCGCAATAGCATGGCCCCCCGTTTCACCGTTCCCCGCCTTGCGCCGCCCGCCACGGCGCCGCGTAGTTTGTTTTTCAGGCAATTCCCCTTCTTTTGCTCGGCCGCCTTTCTGTGCGCCAGCCCCGCGATATTATCAAATAAGCACCGCGATTCGATTGCTTGTCAATTAGTTCATTTAAATAATATTGATGTAGAATTTGATGTATATCAATGTTGCATCGCCGCAATCGCACTTATAGTTGACCTAGCTCAAAAACGATAAGCATGCGGACCGGACTCATCGCGAATCACGTATCTAAATGCTGTAGAGTAATTTTCGCCCTGTACCAGTTCCCCGAGAATGCACTGGTGCCGGCCTCGAATTTCAGTGACGGAAGCCGATTCATGAAGATGCACACCCCCGCGCCTGACGCGTGCAATACCCTCCATCCCCACACACCGATTGCCTTGCCGTATGCGCGCGCCGGCGGCGTGACCCTGGCCATCAGCGCGGCCGCCACGCGTGCCGGCGCGGTGCGCTGCGTGCAGGCGGCCACGCCGTGGCCCGCCTTGCGTCCGGTCCAGGCATGACGGCCGGCTTGCACCCGCACTTGCCTTTGCAGGGCAAGCGTGGGCTGGTGGTGGGCATCGCCAATGCGCAAAGCATCGCCTGGGGCTGCGCCAGCGCGCTGCGCGCGGCCGGTGCCGAACTGGCCGTGACCTGGCTTAATGACAAGGCCAGAGCGCACGTGGAGCCGCTGGCGCAGCAAGTGCAGGCGGCCATCATGGCACCGCTCGACGTGGCCGTGCCGGGTCAATTGGAGGCGCTGTTCGCGCAGATCGGACGGCAGTGGGGCGCCATCGATTTCGTCGTCCATTCCATTGCCTACGCGCCGAAACACGATTTGCATGGCAGGGTCACGGACAGTTCGGCCGACGGTTTCGCGCAGGCGATGGATATTTCCTGCCATTCCTTCATGCGCATGGCGAAGCTGGCCGAACCCCTGATGCGGGACGGCGGCAGCCTGATGACCATGAGCTACCTGGGCGCCGAGGAAGTCATTGCCGACTACGGCCTGATGGGGCCCGTGAAGGCGGCGCTGGAAGCGTCGGTGCGATACCTGGCCGCCGAACTGGGGCCGCAAGGCATCCGCGTCAACGCCATTTCGCCGGGCCCACTGGAGACGCGGGCCGCTTCCGGCATCGCCCATTTCGACCGCCTGATGGCCGACGCCATCGAACGCTCGCCCATGCGCCGCCTGGCCACCATCGAGGACGTGGGCGCGCTGTGCGCCTTCCTCGCCGGCGACGGCGCGCGCGCCATCACGGGCGGCACCCTGTATGTCGATGGCGGCTACAACATTCTGAATTGACTGGAAGAAGATGACCATGGCTGTTTCTACTTTGTCCAACCGCGCCAGGATGGCCGCGCTGGCCACCGCGCTGGCCCTGGCCGGCTGCGCCTCGCTGGCGCCGCCGTACGCGCCGCCGCCGCTGCCCGTGGCGGCGCAGTATCCGGAAGCCGATCCGGCCGGCGCGCAGGCGCCCGACGTCGCCTGGCAAGCCTACTTTGCCGACCCGCGTCTGCAGGCGCTGATTGCGCAGGCGCTGGCCGGCAACCGCGACATCCGCATCGCTGCCCTGCGCGTGGAAGAAGCGCGCGCCGCGTATGGCATCCAGCGCGCGGAGCAATTCCCCACCATCGCGCTGGGCGCCTCCGGCAGCCGCGCGCGCGTGCCAGACGACTTGAGTCCGACGGGCCGCGCCATGACGAGCGCGCAGTACCAGGCGGGCTTGAACGTGAGCGCCTGGGAACTCGATTTCTGGGGCAGGGTGCGCAGCCTGAAGGACAGCGCGCTGCAAACCCTGCTGGCCAGCGACGAGGCGCGCCGCGCCGTCGGCGTGGCCCTGGTGGCGCAGGTGGCCAATGGCTACCTGGGCTTGCGCGAACTCGACGAGCGCGTGGAACTGGCGCGCGCCACGGTCGACAGCCGCGCCGAATCGCTGCGCATCTTCACGCGCCGCTTCGAGGTGGGGTCGATTTCCAAGCTGGACCTGACGCAGGTGGAAACCCTGCTCAGCCAGGCCCTGTCGCTGTCGGCACAGCTGGAGCAGGCGCGCGCCGTGCAGGCGCATGCGCTGGCCCAGCTGGTGGGCGGCCCCGTCGACCTGACGCCAGTGGCTGGCGAGGTGCGCCGCTTTGACGACGCCAGCGTGCTGCAGCCGCTGCATGCGGGCCTGCCTTCGGCCTTGCTGACGCAGCGTCCCGACCTGATGGCGGCCGAGCACCAGCTGCGCGCCGCGCAAGCCAATATCGGCGCCGCGCGCGCCGCCTTCTTCCCCACCATTTCGCTGACGGCGGCTTATGGCACGGCCAGCGCGGAATTGAGCGGCCTGTTCGACTCGGGCAGCGGCGCCTGGAATTTCGCGCCGCGCCTGGTGCTGCCGATTTTTGACGCGGGCCGCATCCGCGCCAATATGGACCTGGCCGAGGTACGCCGCGACGTGGCCGTGGCCAATTATGAAAAGAGCGTGCAGGGCGCCTTCCGCGAAGTGGCCGACGCGCTGTCGAACCGGCGCTGGCTGGCGCTGCAGGTCGATATCGGCAAGACCACCTTGGCCGCGCAGAGCGAACGCGCGCGCCTGGCCAAGCTGCGCTACGACAATGGCGCCGCGCCCTACCTGGAAGTGCTCGATGCACAGCGCGACCTGCTGACGGTCGAGCAGCAGCTGGTGCAGACGCGCCGCGCGCTGCTGTCCAGCCAGGTCAGCCTGTACGCGGCCCTGGGCGGCGGCGCACCCGCACCCGCCGCCGCTTCCACCCACTAATTTGATCGCCCCGATACCATGAATGCTCAACTGAAGAAAAAACTCATCCCCGCGGCGCTCGTCGTGGCCGTTCTCGTGCTGGGCTACGTGGCCTGGCAAAAAATGCGCCCCACGGGCCCTGGCGAAGGTTTTGTCAGCGGCAATGGCCGCATCGAGGCGACGGAAGTCGACGTCGCCACCAAGCTGGCCGGCCGGGTCAAGGAGATCCTCGTGCGCGAGGGCGACTTCGTCAAGGCGGGCCAGCCGCTGGCCACCATGCAGGTCGACTCGCTGACGGCCCAGCGCGACGAGGCGCGCGCGCGCCAGCAGCAGGCGTCCGATGCCGTGGTCGGCGCGCAGGCGCAGGTGGCCGTGCGCGAAAGCGACAAGGCGGCCGCGCTGGCCATGGTGGCGCAGCGCGAAAGCGAACTCGATGCGGCCAGGCGCCGCCTGGCCCGTTCCGAAACCCTGTCGAAGGAAGGCGCTTCCTCGGTGCAGGAACTCGACGACGACCGCGCCCGCGTGCGCAGCGTGGCCGCCGCCCTGAATGCGGCCAAGGCGCAGGTGACGGCGGCGCAGGCGGCCATCGATGCGGCAAAAGCGCAGGTGGTCGGTTCGCGTTCCGCCGTCGTAGCCGCCGAGGCGACCACGGCGCGCATCGATTCCGACCTGGCCGATGGCCAGCTGACGGCGCCGCGCGACGGCCGCGTGCAATACCTGGTGGCGCAGCAGGGCGAAGTATTGGCCGGTGGCGGCAAGGTGCTCAACCTGGTCGACCTGTCGGACGTCTACATGACCTTCTTCCTGCCCGAGACGGCGGCCGGCAAGGTGGCGATGGGCGGCGAGGTGCGCCTCATCCTCGACGCGGCGCCCAATTACGTGATTCCCGCGACGATTTCGTTTGTCGCCGCCAGCGCGCAGTTCACGCCGAAGACGGTGGAAACGGCCAGCGAGCGCCAAAAACTGATGTTCCGCGTGAAGGCGCAGATCAGCCGCGAGCTGCTGCAAAAGCACCTGGCCCTGGTCAAAGTGGGTTTGCCGGGCGTGGCCTGGGTGCGCCTCGATGCGAAGCAGCCATGGCCCGCTGAACTGACGGCGAAGGTTCCGCAGTGAGCATGGACGTGACTTCCTTTGTCGTCAGCATCAAGGGCGTCAGCCAGCATTACGGCAAGACGGTGGCGCTCGACGGCATCGACCTCGACGTGCCGGCCGGCCGCATGGTGGGGCTGATCGGCCCCGATGGCGTGGGCAAATCGAGCTTGCTGTCGCTGGTGGCCGGCGCACGCGCCGTGCAGCAGGGCAGCGTGATGGCGCTGGGCGGCGACATGCGCGATGCGCGCCACCGCGACGATGTCTGCCCGCGTATCGCCTACATGCCGCAAGGCCTGGGCAAGAATCTGTATCCGACCCTGTCGGTCGAGGAAAACCTGCAGTTTTTCGCGCGCCTGTTCGGCCACGACGCGGCCGAGCGCCGCCGCCGCATCGACCAGCTGACCCGCAGCACGGGCTTGCAACCCTTCCTCGCGCGCCCGGCGGGCAAGCTGTCGGGCGGCATGAAGCAGAAGCTGGGCCTGTGCTGCGCCCTGATCCACGATCCCGACCTGCTCATTCTCGATGAGCCGACCACCGGCGTTGATCCCCTGGCGCGCGCCCAGTTCTGGGACCTGATCGCCGGCATCCGGGTGCAGCGCCCGCAAATGAGCGTGATGGTGGCCACCGCCTACATGGACGAGGCGCAGCGTTTCGACTGGTTAGTCGCCATGGATGACGGCAAGGTGCTCGATACGGGCACGCCGGCCGAACTGCTGGCGCGTACCGAAAGCGGCAACCTGGAAGCGGCCTTCATCAAGCTGCTGCCCGAAGCCAAGCGCGCCGGCCACCAGCCCGTCGTGATCACGCCGCTGGACGCCGCCAGCGCGCAGGACGTCGCCATCGAGGCCAAAGACCTGACCATGCGCTTCGGCGATTTTACCGCCGTCGACCATGTGAATTTCCGCATCGGCCGCGGCGAGATCTTCGGCTTTCTCGGTTCGAACGGCTGCGGCAAATCGACCACCATGAAGATGCTCACGGGTCTGCTGCCGGCCACGGAAGGCAAGGCCTGGCTGTTCGGCAAGGAAGTCGATTCCAACGACATCGACACGCGCCGCAGGGTCGGCTACATGTCGCAGGCGTTTTCCCTGTACAGCGAACTGACGGTGCGCCAGAACCTGGTGCTGCACGCGCGCCTGTTCCACGTGCCGGAGGGCGAGATCCCGGCGAGGATCGACGAAATGGCGCAGCGCTTCGACTTGCGCGCCGTGATGGACGACTTGCCCGACAGCCTGCCGCTGGGCATACGCCAGCGGCTGTCGCTGGCCGTGGCCATGGTGCACAAGCCGGAAATGCTGATCCTCGACGAACCGACGTCCGGCGTCGACCCCATCGCACGCGACAATTTCTGGCGTCTGATGATCGAGCTGGCGCGGCGCGACCGCGTCACCATCTTCATTTCCACCCACTTCATGAACGAGGCCGAGCGCTGCGACCGCATCTCGCTGATGCACGCGGGTAAAGTGCTGGTCAGCGATGCGCCGGCCGAACTGGTGCGCAAGAAGGGCGCGCCGTCGCTGGAGGCGGCCTTCATCGCCTACCTGGAAGAGGCGGGCGGCGGTACGGCAGCGGCAACAGTGCAGGAAACGCCGGCATCCGTGCCGCAGGAAACGGCACCGGCGCCGCAGCACCGGCGCAGCCGTTTCAGCCTGGGCCGCATGCTCAGCTACATGTGGCGCGAGGCGCTGGAATTGCGCCGCGACCCCGTGCGCCTGACCCTGGCGCTGGGCGGCTCCGTGCTGCTGCTGTTCGTCATCGGCTTCGGCATCAGTCTGGACGTCGAAGACTTGAGCTATGCGGTGCTCGACCACGACCAGACGACCCTGAGCCAGAATTACACGAACAACCTGGCCGGCTCGCGCTACTTCGTCGAGCGCCCGCCGTTGCGCGACTATGCCGATATCGACAAGCGCATGCGCAGCGGCGAACTGTCGCTGGCCATCGAGATCCCGCCCGGCTTCGCGCGCGACGTGCAGCGCGGCGCGCCGGCGCAGGTGGGCGCGTGGATCGACGGCGCCATGCCGATGCGCGCCGAAACCGTGCAGGGCTACGTGCAGGGCATGCATCAGCTGTGGCTGGCCGACCAGGCCTTGCACCGCTACGGCATCACGATGAGCAATCCCGTCGCCATCCAGACGCGCTACCGCTACAACCCGGACGTGAAAAGCCTGCCCGCCATGGTGCCGGCCGTGATTCCCTTGCTGCTGCTGATGCTGCCGGCCATGCTGGCGGCGCTGTCCGTGGTGCGCGAAAAGGAACTCGGTTCCATCATCAACCTGTACGTGACGCCCGTCACGCGCCTGGAATTCTTGCTCGGCAAGCAGGTGCCCTACGTCGTGCTGGCCATGTTCAACTTCGTCCTCATGGCCCTGCTGGCGGTCACCGCCTTCGGCGTGCCGATCAAGGGCAGCTTGCCGACCCTGATCGGCGCCACCTTCATCTTCAATATCTGCGCCACGGGCATCGGCCTGTTCGCCTCGACCTTTACGCGCAGCCAGATCGCGGCCCTGTTCGTGACCATGATCGGCACCATGATCCCGGCCATCCAGTTTTCCGGCCTGCTCAATCCCGTCTCGTCGATGGAAGGCGTGGGCAAGGCCATCGGCCTGATGTACCCGGCCACGCACATGCTCAATATCAGCCGCGGCGTATTCAACAAGGCGCTGGGCTTCGGCGACCTGCACGCCTCGTTCTGGCCCCTGCTCGTCGCCATTCCCGTGATCCTCGGCGTGACGGTGGCGCTGCTGAAGAAACAGGAGAGCTGACATGCGCCACCTTGAAAACATCTACCGCCTGGGCGTGAAGGAAATCTGGAGCCTGATCCGCGACCCGATGATGCTGATCCTGATCCTCTACACGTTCACCCTGGCCATCTACGTGGCCGCCACGGCCAAGCCGGAAACCCTGCACATGGCCTCGATCGCCATCGTCGACGAGGATGGCTCGCCGCTGTCCGCGCGCATCGCCTCGGCCTTCTTCCCGCCCCAGTTCACGCCACCGGCCATGATCAACCAGAGCCAGGTCGATGCGGGCCTCGATGCGGGCCGGTACACCTTCGTGCTGACGATCCCGCCCAAGCTGCAGGCCGACGTGCTGGGCGGGCGCCAGGCGGAACTGCAGCTGAACGTCGACGCCACGCGCATGAGCCAGGCCTTCAGCGGCAGCGGCTACATCCAGCAGATTGTCGCTGGCGAGATATCGGAATTCGCCAAGCGCTACCGGGGCGCGACCGTCTCGCCCGTGGAGCTGGTGATGCGCGCGCGCTTCAATCCCTCGCTGAGCCAGGCGTGGTTTGGCTCGCTGATGGAGCTGATCAACCAGGTGACGATGCTGTCGATCATCCTCACGGGCGCGGCGCTGATACGCGAGCGCGAACATGGCACCATCGAGCATTTGCTGGTGATGCCCGTGACGCCGGCCGAGATCATGCTGGGCAAGGTCTGGTCGATGGGCCTGGTGGTGCTGCTGGCCGCCGCCCTGTCGCTGAACCTGGTGGTGCGCGGCATGCTGCACGTGCCGATCGAAGGCTCGATCGCGCTGTTCCTGTGCGGCGCGGCCCTGCACCTGTTTGCCACCACCTCGATGGGCATTTTTCTGGCCACCGTGGCGCGCAGCATGCCGCAGTTCGGCATGCTCCTGATCCTCGTGCTGCTGCCGCTGCAGATGCTCTCGGGCGGCAGCACGCCGCGCGAAAGCATGCCCGAGCTGGTGCAGAACATCATGCTGATCGCCCCGACCACGCATTTCGTCGAATTGAGCCAGGCGATCCTGTACCGGGGCGCCGGCATCGACGTGGTGTGGAAACCGTTCCTGGCCCTGCTGGCCATCGGCACGGCCCTGTTTACCTTCGCGCTGGCGCGCTTTCGCAAGACCATCAGCCAGATGGCGTAGCCCCCGCGCCGGAATGGTCCGGCGTTTTTTTGCATGAAAAGGATAGCCATGAAGATCGAAGCTGCACCATTTTTCTCCACCGGCGGCTTGCCGTCCCTGGGCATGCTGGGCGATTATGCGCGCGACTCGTGGCAGCGCATCGTGCTGTACGCGGACGTGATGCGCCGGCGCGGCAACCAGTACCAGGAGCACCTGGCCGAGGAAGTGCCGAACGTGCTCGACTTCCCCGCCGAACTGGTGATGTCGGGCCTGGAGCTGGCGCGCCCCGTCAACTACGGCCTGGCGCGCATTTTGACGCCCGATGCGCCCGAACCTGAGCCATCGAAACGGCCGTTTGTCGTCGTCGATCCGCGCGCCGGCCACGGTCCCGGCATCGGCGGCTTCAAGGCCGAGAGCGAGATCGGCGTGGCCCTGCGCGCCGGCCATCCGTGCTACTTCATCGGCTTCCTGCCCGATCCCGTGCCGGGACAGACGGTGGAAGACGTGATGCATGCGGAGGCGGCCTTCCTGGAAAAAGTCATCGCCCTGCATCCGCTCAGCGAAGGCAAGCCCGTCGTCATCGGCAATTGCCAGGCGGGCTGGCAAATCCTCATGACGGCGGCCATGCGCCCGGAATTGTTCGGTCCCATCATCGTGGCCGGCGCGCCCGTGTCCTATTGGGCCGGCTGGCATGGCCGCAACCCGATGCGCTACGCGGGCGGGCTGATGGGCGGCAGCTGGGCCACGGCGCTGGCGGGCGACCTGGGCAACGGCCGTTTCGACGGCGCCAGCCTGGTGCAGAATTTCGAAAAGCTCAACCCGGCCAATACCCTGTGGAGCAAGCAGTACAACCTGTACGCGAACATCGATACGGAAGCGCCCCGTTACCTGGAATTTGAAAAATACTGGGGCGGCCACGTCTTCCTCAACGACGTCGAGATGCAGTACATCGTCGACAATCTGTTCATCGGCAACCGCCTGGCCACGGCCGAATTGATCACCTCCGACGGCGTGCGCCTGGACTTGCGCAATATCCGTTCGCCCATCGTTGTGTTCTGCTCGAATGGCGACAACATCACGCCGCCGCCGCAGGCGTTGGGCTGGATCACGGACCTGTACCGCGACGACAAGGATGTGCTGATGCACGATCAGACCATCGTCTATGCCGTGCATGACAGCATCGGCCACCTGGGCATCTTCGTCTCGGCCAAGGTGGGGCACAAGGAACACCAGAAATTCGCCAGCAATATCGACCTGATCAACCTGCTGCCGGCCGGTATCTACGAAGCGCGGATCGTCGACAAGACGCCCGACACGCCGAATGCCGACCTGGCCAGCGGCGATTATGTGCTGCAGGTCGAGCACCGCGGCATCGAGGACGTGCGCGCCATCGTGCAGCCGAGCGTGGAAAACGACCGCAAGTTCGCCGCCGCCGCGCGCGTATCCGAGGTCAACCTGGCCCTGTACCGCACGTTCGCGCAGCCGTGGGTGCGCGCCATGGTCACGCCGCAGACCGCGCGCTTCCTGCAGCTTGCGCATCCGCTGCGCGTGTCGTACGAGCGCTGGACCGACCACAATCCGCTGGCCAGGCTGGTGGCCAGGGAGGCGGAAAAAGTGCGCGCCCACCGCCAGCCGGTATCGCCCGACAATCCGCTGCTGGCCATGCAGGAAGCCGTCTCCGGCGCCATCACGGCCGGCTTGAACGGCTGGCGCGACTGGCGCGATACTGTGCAGGAAACCACCTTCGACCTGGTGTACGGCTCGCCCCTGGTGCAGGCGCTGACGGGACAGTCCATCGGCGATGCCACGCCGCCGCGCCCCCATCCCGGCATCTCGCCCGAGCATTGCGAATACGTGCGCTGCGAAACGCGCAAGATGGACGAGGACATGCAGCGGGGCGGCCTGGTGGAAGCGGCCGTGCGCGCGCTGTTCTACATCTACCGCTTCCGCATGATCGCCGACGAGCGCAGGGTCAACCTGGCCCTCAAATTGATCAAGCCGCAATACCGGCAGGAGGTCAGCATGGAGGAATTCCGCGGCATCGTGCGCCAGCAGGCGCGCCTGATGCTGCATGATTTCGATGCCGCCATCGCCGCCTTGCCGGCCTTGCTGTCGCGCGCCGATCCGGACGACATCGGCGCGCTGGCCGAATGGCTGCAGCAAGTGCTGCAGGTGCCCGAGCCGCCGACGCCGGACGAGGAAGCGAGCCTGCAGCAGATGCTGGACGTCTTCGACCGCGCAGTCAAGCAGCAGGCGCAGGCGCAGGCGCTGCCGCCGGACGCGCGCGCCTCCCATGCCGGACCAAAAGCCAAACCGGCCAAACACATTACCTCTGCCTAGAAGACCACGATGACTACTACCCAAGACGATGATCTGAATATCGTGCGTAACCGCACCTTCGACCAGATCGCCATCGGCGACACCGCCAGCATCACGCGCACCCTGAGCATGGACGATATCGCCCTGTTCGCGGTGATGTCGGGCGATGACAACCCGCAGCACCTCGATACGGAATTTGCCGCCGCCACCCGCTACCAAGGCGTGATCGCGCACGGCATGTGGGGCGCTTCCCTCATATCCGCCGTGCTGGGCACGCGCCTGCCCGGCGCCGGCACCGTCTATACGGGCCAGACCCTGCGTTTTTTGCAACCCGTGCGCGTGGGCGATACCTTGGCCATCAGCGTTACCGTCACGGCGCGCGAGCCGCGCAGCCGCCACGTGACCCTGGCTTGCCGCTGCGTCAACCAGCATGGCGCCGTGGTGCTCGACGGCGAGGCGCAGGTGATCGCGCCGGCCGAGCAGATCGAGCGGGCGCGCGCCACCTTGCCCGAAGTGCGCCTGCATAACGGCGACGGCACGCGGCGCCTGCTCGAGCACGCACGTACGCTGGGGCCGATCCGGGTCGCCGTGATCCACCCCTGCGATGAACTGAGTCTGTCTGGCGCGCTGGACGCGCATGCGGCCGGCCTGATCACGCCCGTGCTGGTGGCGCCGCGCGCGCGCCTGGAAGCGGTGGCGGCCGAAGCGGGCCTGAGTCTGGCCGGCATCGCCATCGAGGACGTCGAGCATAGCCATGCTGCCGCCGCGCGCGGCGCCGAACTGGCGGGCAAGGGCGAAGTGGAGGCGCTGATGAAGGGCAGCCTGCATACGGACGAACTGATGTCGGCCGTGCTGTCGGCCAGCGCCGGCCTGCGCACCAAGCGCCGCATCAGCCACTGCTTCCTGATGCAGACGCCCGCCTATCCGCGCCCTTTCATCATCACGGACGCGGCCATCAATATCGCGCCCAACCTGGCCATGAAGGCCGACATCGTGCGCAACGCCATCGACCTGGCGCACGTGATCGGCGTGGCCTGCCCGCGCGTGGCCATCCTGGCCGCCGTGGAAACGGTGAACGCGGACATGCCGGCGACTTTGGACGCGGCCGCCCTGTGCAAGATGGCCGACCGCGGACAGATCACGGGGGCCATCCTCGACGGCCCGCTGGCTTTTGATAACGCCGTGTCGATCGCCGCCGCCACCGTCAAGGGCATCGTCTCGGAAGTGGCGGGTCGCGCCGACATCCTGCTGGTGCCCGACCTGGAAAGCGGCAACATGCTGGCCAAGCAGCTCGAGTACATGGGCGACGCGGACAGCGCCGGCATCGTGCTGGGCGCGAAGATCCCCGTCATCCTCACCAGCCGCGCCGATTCGCGCGCCAGCCGCATCGCCTCGTGCGCCATCGCCGTGATGCTGGCCAACCATTACCGGAGCACGCCGCCATGAACGCGCCAATCACCCACGCCGACGGTGCCTTGATCCTGGTGCTCAATTGCGGCTCGTCGAGCATCAAGTTCGCCCTGTTCGAGCAGGCGGGCGGCGTGCTGCCGCAGCAGGCGCAATGGAGCGGCAAGGTCGAAGGCATCGGCCGCGAAAGCGCCACCTACCGCGCCGGCGGCCTGCCGGCGGTCGCCTTGCAGCTGGACCCGGAGCAGCCGCATCACGCGGCGCTCGAATACATCCGCGCGCAAGTGGTGGCGCAGCTGGACGGGCGTGCGCTGCGCGCCGTGGCGCACCGCGTGGTGCATGGCGGCAGCAAGTACTTCGCCCCCGTGCGCATCGATTTCACCGTGCTGGCCGACCTGAAAAGCTATGTGCCGCTGGCGCCCCTGCACCAGCCGTTCGCGCTCGAGGCGATCGAGGTGCTGCTCACATCGCGGCCCGACATCGCCCAGGTGGCGTGCTTCGACACGGCCTTCCACCACACGGTGCCGCAGGTCGAGCAGATGCTGGCCCTGCCTTACGATGCGTGGGAGCGGGGCTTGCGCCGCTATGGTTTCCACGGCCTGTCCTACGAATACCAGTCGCTGGTGCTGGAACAGCGTTTTGGCGCTGTCGCGCGCGGCAAGGTCATCGTGGCCCACCTGGGCAGCGGCGCCAGCCTGTGCGCCATGGACAATTTGCACAGCGTGGCCACCACCATGGGCTTTTCCGCGCTCGACGGCCTGATGATGGGCACGCGCTGCGGTTCGCTCGATCCTGGCGCCGTGATCTACCTGATGGAAATCGAAAAGCTGTCGCTGGAAAAAGTGGCGCATGTGCTGTACCACGAGTCGGGCTTGCTGGGCGTGTCCGGGGTGTCGGCCGACCCGCCGGTCTTGCTGGCGCAGCAGGACCGGCAGGATGCGACGGGCGAACGCATCCGCGCCGCGCTGGCTTTATATATCCGCCGCATCGTGCGCGAGATCGGCGCCCTGACGGCCGTGCTGGGGGGACTGGACATGCTGGTGTTTACGGCCGGTATCGGCGAACACAGCGCCGAATTGCGCCAGCGCATCTGCGCCGAGCTTGGTTTTATCGGCCCCGTGCTCGACGCGCAGGCCAATGCGCGCAACGCCAGCCGTATCTCCACCGATGCCAGCCGCATCGTGGTGGGCGTGGAGCCGGCCAACGAGGAGTGGGTGGCGGCGCGCCACGCGGCGCTGGCCGTGGGCGCATGAGGATCTGAAGCGTCAGGCCGCGCTCGATGGGAAATTTGCCGATTTGCATATATTTCTCGTTGAGTGCGCTACCGCACTGTGTGGTTTGCCAGTTATCTTTACTATGAAGTCATGCCATTGCGCTACATCAAGAAACAGCGCGATGCCTGGCAAATTTTGAACATTTTGCCCGCCTTTAGTAAGAATAAAATTAAACCATATTGAAAGGTCTCATCATGAACAAATTACTCGCCGCACTGATCGCTACCCTGTTTGCTACCGCCGCCTTCGCTCAAACCGCGCCGGCCACGGAAGCTGTCGTGAAAGCCCAGGCTTCCGCGCAAAAAGACGTCAACAAGGCTGCCGCTTCGGAAGCCAAAGTCGATGCCAAGGCTGACGCCAATGTCGCCAAGGCCGAGATGAAGGCTGACGAAAAGAAAGCTGACGCCCATCACAAGGCGAACAAAACCAAAGCCAAGGCCCATGACAAAGTCGTCAACGCCGATGCGGAAGACAAGCTGAAAGCGGAAGCCAAGGCAGACAAAACCGATGCCAAGGCCGATGCGAAAGCCACCAAGGCTGCCGTAAAAGCGAACGCCAAGGTCGCCAAGGAAAAAGTGGAAGCGAATGCCGACAAAGCCCTCGCCGCCACCAAGACGGAAGAAGCCAAAGCCAAAGCCGACGCTGAAGTCAAGGCCGCCGCCGCCAAGTAATTCCCCGTTTGCGGGCCACGGCCCGCAAGCCAAAAAGACAGCTTCGGCTGTCTTTTTTTCGTCTGCCACTTTTTTCGGGCACCGCTTGCCAGTCTTGATCTGGCACAAATGCTCCTCTTTTCGCCGTGCCATAGTGAATTGGCAAACAGACGAAGGAGGCACCATGAGCACCGCTAAAACGAAAAAATTACCGGCCACCGGTTCGGCCGAAGGCGCGCCGGCCATGCAGTCCATGCAGTCCATGCCGGTCGAGGGTGACGTGCATGCCGGTACTGATGCGGCGGGCGCCGAGGCCATGCCGGGGCCGCGCCTGGGCATGTCGTACGCGGATCAGGCGGCGCTCGCGCAGGGCGCGGCCGCGGCGAACGGCGGCGACATGCCGGGCGGCGGCATGCAGCAGGCATCGCAGGGCATGGCCGGAGCCAGTTGCATGCACGTGGGCGATGGCGGCGGCATGGGGGGCGACCGCGATGGCGGGGGCGGTGGAGGCGGCATGGGCGGCGACGGCGGCGGCCAGGGCGGCGGCACGCCGCAGGTGCGCACCTGCGCCACGATGGACGTGCATCGCCGCCTGCTGACGGAAGATCCATCGTATGCGAACATCCGCGCCGATATTGAAAACCAGGCTGGCATGTACGAGGGCGCCGGCAGCAGCGCCGGGCGTTCCGGCGTGACGCAGATACCGGTGGTCGTGCACGTGGTGTGGAATACGGCCGCGCAGAATATTTCGGATGCGCAGATCGCCAGCCAGATCGATGTGCTGAACCGTGACTTCCGGCGCGTCAATCCCGATGTCAACAGCACGCCGGCGCCGTTCCTGCCGCTGACGGCCGATGCGCGCGTGGAGTTCGCGCTGGCCACCATCGATCCGCATGGCGCGGCCACCAGCGGCATCGAGCGGCGCCAGACGACCGTGGCCTCGTTTGGCGCCGACGATGCCGTCAAATCGCAGGCGACGGGCGGCATGGATGCCTGGCCGGCCGACACCTACCTGAATATCTGGGTGTGCCAGCTGGGCGGCGGCTTGCTCGGCTACGCGCAATTTCCCGGCGGCCCGGCCGCCACCGACGGCGTGGTGATCCTGCAATCGGCCTTCGGCACGACGGGCACGGCGGCGCCGCCGTTCCACCTGGGGCGCACGGCCACGCATGAAATCGGCCACTGGCTGAACCTGAACCATATCTGGGGCGACGACGGCACCGGCTGCTCGGGCACGGACAACGTAGCCGACACGCCGAACCAGGGCGGACCGAACACAGGCCAGCCTTCGTTCCCCCACATTTCCTGCAGCAACGGGCCGAATGGCGACATGTTCATGAACTACATGGATTACGTCGACGATCCCGCCATGTTCATGTTCACGGCGGGCCAGGTGGCGCGCATGCAGGCCTGTCTCGACGGTCCGCGCGCCAGCATGGGCACGGGGACGGGCGGCACGGGCGTCACGCCGCGCCAGAGTTCTTCCCCCGTCGTGGCCTGGGGCGCGAACCGCCTCGACGTCTTCGTGCTGGGCACCGACCGCGCGCTGTACCACAAGGCCTGGAACGGCACGGCCTGGGCGCCGTCCGTCACCGGCTATGAAGGGCAGGGCGGCATTTGCACCAGCGCCCCGCAGGTGGTGTCGTGGGCGCCGAACCGGCTCGATGTGTTCGTCACGGGCACCGACAGCGGCTTGTTCCACAAATGGTGGAACGGCACGGTGTGGGGCCCGTCCCTGACCGGCTATGAAGCGATGGGCGGGCTGTGCGTGGGCGACCCGCGCGCCGTGGCGTGGGGGCCGAACCGCCTCGACGTGTTTGTCGTCGGCACGGACCGCGGCCTGTATCACAAGTGGTGGAACGGGGCCGCCTGGGGGCCGTCGCTGACCGGCTACGAAGCCATGGGCGGCATCTGCCTGGGTCAGCCGGAAGCCGTGGCGTGGGGGCCGAACCGCCTCGACGTCTTCGTCATCGGCACGGACCGGGCCCTGTACCACAAGTGGTGGGACGGCACGGCCTGGGGACCGTCGCTGACGGGCTACGAGCGCCTGGGCGGCATTTGCACCTCGTCGCCGAAGGCGGTGGCGTGGGGGCCGAACCGCCTCGACGTCTTTGTCACGGGCACCGATGGCGCGCTGTACCACAAGTGGTGGGACGGCGCGAAATGGGGGCCTTCCAACGACGGCTTCGAACGGCTGGGCGGCATCTGCGTGGGCGAGGTGGAAGCCGTGTCGTGGGCGCCCAACCGGCTCGACCTGTTCGTCATCGGCACCGATAGCTCCCTGTACCACAAGGCGTGGAACGGCAGCGCCTGGACGCCGTCGCTGACGGGTTTTGAAAGCCTGGGCGGCGTGTGCACTTCGCGCCCGCGCGCCACGGCCTGGGCGGCGAACCGCCTCGACGTATTTGTCGCGGGCACGAATGGCGCCCTGTTCCACAAGGCCTGGAACGGCACGGCCTGGTCGCCTTCCGTGAGCGGCTATGAAAGCCTGGGCGGCGTGGTATCGTGTTTCTGACGTCAATGCGTCAATGCGTGAAACGGGAGGCGGCATGCACGGCATGACAACGGCTTTGCCCAGCGGCAGCTGGACGCATTCCTTCGAGGAGGATGCAGACGGTATCGAGGTGTACCGGCCCACGGCCACCTTCGCCTTTCCTCCCAGCCGCAAGGGGCGCAAGGTGCTGGAGTTTGGCCCGTCCGCCGGCGCCATGGCGCAAGGGGCGGCGACATTGACGTCGATGGCGCCCGGCCCCGACGACCGTCCCCGCGCCGGCCCCGTTGCCAAGCTGGTGCCCCTGGGCATGGGCCGCTATGCCCTGAGTGATGCTGGCGGGGCGCAGGACGTGATCGACATCGTCGAAGCGACGCCCGACGTGCTGCGCCTGGCGCGGCGTTAAGGCTGGCCGCGCAGCTTGTGCGCGAGCGCCGTGCGGTTGCCCACGCCCAGTTTCTGGTAAATCGCATGCAGCTGGTTGCGCACGGTGGCCGGCGACTTGCCCAGTTCCCTGGCGATGCTTTTATACGGCAAGCCTTCCGCCGCCATGGCCGCCACCAGCCGTTCTGCCGGCGTCAGGCGCCGCATGGCAGCCTGCCTGAAACGTTGTGTGTCATCCTTGCTCTCCTGTCCGTAAGCGGCATGCCGGTGGCATGCCTGCAGGGATAACGGGAGCACGGCGCCTATCTGTAAAATTATTTTCTCTGCTGCCAGATGCGATGAACGAAAAAAAAGACAGGCGAACCTGTCTTTTCGTGTGGCTGGGTGGCGCTCAGCCGATGGCTGCCATGGAGACAGGCTTCAGCTTGGCCGCCAGCGCCTTGCCCTTCTTGGCGCGCTTGCCGAAGTGCTCGGCCAGGGCCGTGGCGCCCAGCGACGCATCCTGCGGTTTCGAGGCCCGGCCGATGCCCGAGACCACCACGCCACGCTGCGTGATCGGCTGCACGGCCAGCAGCTTGTCCTTGGCATCGAGGTCGATCAGCTTGACGCCGGTGCCGCCCTTGGACAGGGTTTTCATTTCATCGAGGCCGAACACCAGCAGGCGCGCGCCTTCCGTCAAACAGGCCAGGGCGCTGGCCGCCTCGGGGATGACTTTCGGCACCAAAGGCACGTCGCCCTCGTCCAGGGTGATGAAGGCCTTGCCGCCTTTCAGGCGGCTCGTCATGTCGCCCGCCTTGGCGATGAAGCCGTAGCCGGCGCTCGACGCCAGCAGCAAATTGGTGGCGCCATTGCCCGCAAAGTAGTGCAGGATGCGCACGGCGTTGCCCGGCGTGCCGCCGCTCAGGTCGCACAAGGTCGTGATCGGCACGCCGTCGCCGCGCGCGTTGGGCAGCGCCGAGACGGGCACCGAGTAGATCTTGCCGTTGTTGCCAAAGCCCAGCAGGGTGTCGACCGTGCGGCACTCGAAGGCGCCATGCAGGCTGTCGCCCGCCTTGAAGGTGAACTGCGCCGCATCGTGGCCGATGCCGGTACGCGCGCGCACCCAGCCTTTTTCCGAGATGATGACGGTGACCGGCTCATCGACCACTTTTTGCTCGGCCACGGCTTTCTGCGCTTCCTCGATCAGGGTACGGCGCGCGTCGCCGAACTGCTTGGCATCCGCTTCGATTTCGCGGATGATGGCGCGCTTCATCGAGCCCGGGTTGTCGAGCAGGTCCTGCAGCGATTTTTCTTCCTTGCGCAGCTCGGCCAGTTCCTGCTGGATCTTGATCGTTTCCAGGCGCGCCAGCTGGCGCAAACGGATTTCCAGGATATCGTCGGCCTGGCGCTCGGACAGTTTGAACGCCTCGATCAGGGCCGCTTTCGGCTCATCCGAATTGCGGATGATCTGGATCACCTTGTCGATATTGAGCAGGATCGCTTCGCGTCCTTCCAGTATATGGATGCGGTCCTTGACCTTGCCCAGTTTGTAGCCGGTGCGGCGCGTGACGGTCTCGAAACGGAAATCGATCCACTCGCGCAGGATGTCGCCCAGGCCTTTCTGGCGCGGACGGCCGTCGCCGCCGATCATCACCAGGTTGATCGAGGTCGACGATTCCAGCGACGTATGCGCCAGCAGCATCAGCATGAATTCCGTCTGGTCCTGGTTTTTCGACTTCGGCTCGAACACGAGGCGCACGGGCGCGGCGCGGCCCGATTCGTCGCGGATGGTGTCGAGCGAATTGAGGATCAGCGCCTTCAGGGCCACCTGGTCCGGCGACAGCGCCTTCTTGCCCAGCTTGATCTTCGGATTGGTCAGTTCCTCGATTTCTTCCAGCACCTTTTGCGAGGAGGTGCCCGGCGGCAGTTCCGTCACGACGGCTTGCCACTGGCCGCGCGCCAGTTCCTCGATCTTCCAGCGCGCGCGCACCTTCATGCTGCCACGGCCGCTCGCGTACATGTCGGCGATCTGCGAGGGCGGCGTGATGATCTGGCCGCCGCCGGGGAAGTCGGGGCCGGGCATGATGGCCATCAGCTCGGCGTGCGTCATCTTCGGATCGCGGATCATGGCGACGGCCGCTTTCGCCACTTCGGCCAGGTTGTGCGACGGGATTTCCGTCGCCAGGCCCACGGCGATGCCGGAGGCGCCATTGAGCAGCACCATCGGCAGGCGCGCCGGCAGCAGCTTCGGTTCTTCCGTCGAACCGTCATAGTTGGGCTGGAAGTCCACCGTGCCCATGCCGATTTCATCCATCAGCAGCTTGGCGATCGGCGTCAGACGCGCTTCCGTGTAACGCATGGCCGCGGCGCCGTCGCCGTCGCGCGAGCCGAAGTTGCCCTGGCCGTCGATCAGCGGGTAGCGCAAGGAAAAATCCTGCGCCATGCGCACCAGCGCGTCGTACACGGACTGGTCGCCGTGCGGATGCAATTTACCCAGCACGTCGCCGACCACGGCCGCCGATTTGCGCGGCTTGGCCGTGGAATTCAAGCCCAGCTCATTCATCGCATACAGGATGCGGCGCTGCACGGGTTTCTGGCCGTCGCACACGTCGGGCAGGGCGCGGCCCTTGACGACGGAGATGGCGTAATCGAGATAGGCGCGCTCGGCAAAGGTGGACAGGGTCAGCGCTTCGCCGTCGAATACCGGTTCATCCGGCTCGATCGGCTCAGGCTGGGCATCGTCAAATAAATTGGTTTGTGTGGACATGGCGCTTGTTTCGGTGTTAAGTGGTTGCGGTTGAATTCATGGGGGCGATTATGACAGCCCGGATTTGGAAAAGGATTTGCCGTAGGTCTTGTAGATGTAGCACATGGTGAAATACAGCACGGCCAGGGCCAGTTCCACGCTGTTGTGCATCATCTGCATGGCGCGGATGGCCGGGGCCTGGCCGGCCAGCACGACGCTGGCGAGGGACGGCACCAGCACCACCGGCCAGATCGTCTTCCATTTGAAATCGGTGGGGGAAAACAGCAGGCCGGCGCACGACCAGGCATACAGCGCGGCGCCCACGAGGGCGGCCGGCAGCTGCTGCACATACAGCAAGGACAGCAGGCCCGCACAGCCGATCAGCCATGCCGCGCGCAGGCGGGGCAAAAGCGCCTCCGGCCAGCCGCAATCGCCATACAGGCCGGTGGCGCTGCGCAGAGCCAGCGCCGCCAGGCAAAACATCATCGGCATGGCGTCGCCGATGGCCAGCGCCGACTGGCCCTTGCCGCTCATGAACATGGCGGCGAACAGCGACATGCCCAGAACCAGGAGCAGCAGCATGCCATGCAGCAGCTGGCGGTTCATCGCATACGCGAGCAGGGCCGACGCGCACAAGCCGGCCGCAGTGACGAGGCGCACGGTCTCGCTGCGTTCGGGCAGGAACAGCATCAGCGTCAGCAGCAGATAGGGCGCGATCCAGCCCAGTTGCCGCAAGCCGGGCCGCTGCCACAGCACGGGCAGGCGGTCCTGCAGCGCTTCCTGCAGCGAATCCAGGCGCGCGAACAGGGGCGCCGGCCAGCGCAAGGCATGCATGGCCAGCAGAGTAAAGGCCAGCGCCTGGAAACCGAGCAGGCTGGCATAGGCGGCCGCGTCGCCGAGCTTGAAGCCGGCCGCATCGAGCACGCCCGCGAGTATGAAGTGCAGCACGAAGCCCAGGCCGCCCGACGCGAGCGCCGTCTGCTTGAAGTAGCGTTTGCCATGCACGGCGTGTTCCCACTGCTCGAACAGGTCCGTATCGAGCTTGTAGGCCAGCATCTCGCCATGCTGCCAGCGTATCGCGTGCAGCAGTTCGCGCAGCTGCAGCGTGAATTTTTGGTCGAACAGCTGGCGCGCATAGGCGCTTGGTGCCTGCTGCGACATGATGCAGTCCAGGCCGGGGTAGCTGTCGCGGTTGTCGCTGAAATGGGCGAACGAGCGGTCCGCCCGGTAGCGCTGCACGGCACTGCGCACCAAGTCCGCATGGCTGCGCGCCAGGTAGGAAAAGTCGTGCTCCCAGCCCAGCTGCTCGAACAGGGCCTGACGCAGCGCCAGGTCATAGCCGGCGCTGGCGCAATAGCGCAGCGCGCACAGCTCGAATTCCTCGCGCACGTCGAGGTTCAGCATGGCGTCGTCCTGCAGCATGCGGGCCAGCGCGTCGCCCGCATCCGCATGCCGCATCCATGCCAGGCAGCCTTGCCACAGATTGGCCGCTTCCTGCGCCGGATCGGTGGCGAGCACGCCCCATAGTTCCGGCGGCGGTGCCTGGTCCTGGGCTATGACGCCCCACAGTTCCGCAGGCGCCTGCTGCGCGGGCTCGTCGATGACGCCCCACAGGTCGGCCGGTTCCATGGGCGGCGCTTCTGGCGCTTGCGCCACCGCCGCTTCGGCCGCTTGCGCTTCCGGCAGTTCATCAGCAAACAGGTGCGCATGGCGCAGCGCGTATTCATACGCTTCGCGCAGCTCCTGGAAGGCGGCCGGATCGTCTTCGGGCCGCGTCACCTTCAGGCGCTTCGCATACGCGCGCTTGAGGGCGCGCTCGTCGCCGGTCGGCTCCGTGCCCAGGATCTCCCACAGGCCGCGCTGGCCGTTGTGCATGCCGCCGTCCATTTACAGGAAGCTCTCGCTCTCGACCTGGCGCAACACCTCGTCGAGCGCCTGGCGCGCTTTGCGGATGGTGGCCGGGTCCTGCGTTTCCAGCGCGGCCTGGAAATTGGCCGTGTGCGCCGCCAGGTACTGGCGCACGTCGCCCAGCGACTGTTCATACAGGCGGTCGGCGCGCGTGACGAGGGTGCGGTTTTCCATCTGCTCGCGCGGGTGGATCTTCAGGTCGGCCAGTTCCGCAAAGCGCTGCTCGATCTGTTCCGGCGTCATCACGCCCGCATTGTCGCTGATGATCATCTTGTGGCGTTCCTGCGTGGCCAGCACCGTCACTTCCGCTTCCAGCACGCCGCTGACGTCGTAGGTGAAGCGCACGTCGATGCCGATCTCGCCCGCCTTTTTCGCGGGGATCGGGAAGCTGATCTTGCCCAGGAAGACGTTGTCGGCCACCAGGCGCGACTCGCCCTGGAAGATCGCCACGTTGATTTCCTTCTGGTTGTCGTGGATGGTGGTGATGTTTTCCGTGCGCGAGACGGGGACCACGGAGTTACGCTCGATGATGGGCAGGTAATGGCCGCCCTCATACTGGTTCGCGCCGACCTGGCGCGAAATCGAAATGCCCAGCGAATACGGCGCCACGTCCGTCATGACCACTTCGTCGAGGGCCGCGTCGCGCATCTTCAGGCCCGCCTGCACGGCGGCGCCCAGCGCCACGGCTTCGTCCGGGTCCAGGTGGATGGCGGGGAAGCGGCCGAACATGCGCGAGACCAGTTTACGCACCAGCGGCATGCGCGTGGCGCCGCCGGCCAGCACCACTTCATTCAATTCCGCCACGCGGATGGTGGCGTCGCGCAGCGCCCGTTCCACGGGCAGGCGCAGGCGGGCCAGCAGCGGTTCGCACAACTGCGCCAGCTTGTCTTCGCCGATCTCCCAGCTGTATTCCTTGTCCTGGTAGCGCGTGGCCATGCGCACGGACGGCTGGTCCGACAGCAATCGCTTGACGCGTTCGGCTTCGTCGCGCAGCAGCTGCTGCTGGCGCGGGTCGAGCAGGCGGCTGCCGACGGCGTCGCGCAGGCCGCTGCCTTCCATGAAAGCGTCGACCAGCACGGTGACGAAGTCTTCGCCGCCCAAAAAATTGTCGCCGGCCGAGGCGCGCACTTCCATCACGCCTTCGAACAGTTCCAGGATCGACACGTCGAACGTGCCGCCGCCCAGGTCGAAGACGAGGAATTTGCTTTCCTGTTCCTTGTCGCGGATGCCGTAGGCCAGCGCGGCTGCCGTCGGCTCGTTGAGCAGGCGCTCCACGCGCAGGCCCGCCAGCTGGCCGGCGATGCGCGTGGCCTTGCGCTGCGCATCGCTGAAATACGCGGGCACGGTGATGATGGCTTCCTCGACCTTGTGGCCCAGGAAGGCTTCGGCATCTTCCTTCAGCGCGCGCAGCACCATCGACGACAGTTCTTCCGGGCGGAATTGCTGCGTGCCGAGGGTGATCTTCTTTTCGCTGCCCATGTAGCGCTTGAAGACGGCCGCCGTCAGCTGCGGGTGCGTCTGCAGCCGTTCGCGCGCGGCGCGGCCCACCAGCACGGTGCCGTCGTCATCGATGCTCACGCATGACGGCGTCAGGTGTTCACCGAGCGCATTCGGGATGATGGAAGCCTTGCCGTCGCGCCAGATGGCGACCAGGCTGTTGGTGGTGCCCAGGTCGATGCCGATGATCATCAGATATCCGCCTCCGCCTCATTGCCGTGTTCCTCGATCCAGGCGCGGCGTCCTGCCGCCTCGCCCTTGCCCATCAACATATTGAAGCGGGACGCCGAGGCCATGTGGTCGATTTCACCGAGCGTGACGGGCAGCAAACGGCGCGTGTCCGGATTCATCGTCGTTTCCCACAGCTGTTCGGCGTTCATCTCGCCCAGGCCCTTGAAGCGCGAGATCGACCAGGCGCCCTGTTTCACGCCTTCCTTGCGCAGCTTGTCCTCGATGGCCAGCAGTTCGCCATCGTCGAGCGCATAGATTTTCTGCATCGGCTTCTTGCCGCGCGCCGGCGCGTCCACGCGGTACAACGGCGGACGGGCGATGCAGATGTGGCCCTTGTTGATCAGGACGGGGAAGTGCTTGAAGAACAGGGTCAGCAGCAGTACCTGGATGTGCGAGCCGTCCACGTCCGCGTCCGACAGGATGCAGATCTTGCCGTAGCGCAGGCCCGACAGGTCGGGCGAGTCGCCCACGCTGTGCGGATCGACGCCGATGGCCACCGCAATGTCGTGGATCTCGTTATTGGCGAACAGGCGGTCGCGGTCCGTTTCCCACGAGTTCAACACCTTGCCGCGCAGGGGCAGGATCGCCTGGAATTCCTTGTCGCGGCCCATCTTGGCCGAACCGCCCGCCGAGTCGCCCTCGACGAGGAACAGTTCATTGCGCGCGATGTCCGACGATTCGCAGTCGGTCAGCTTGCCCGGCAACACGGCCACGCCCGAGGATTTTTTCTTTTCCACTTTTTGCAGCGAGCGCTGGCGCGACTGCGCCTGCTTGATCACGAGCTCGGCCAGCTTCTTGCCGTAGTCGACGTGCTGGTTCAGCCACAGT
The DNA here is from genome assembly GCF_058797855.1 of Janthinobacterium sp. GW823-FHT01H08. Lineage (NCBI taxonomy): Bacteria > Pseudomonadati > Pseudomonadota > Betaproteobacteria > Burkholderiales > Oxalobacteraceae > Janthinobacterium > Janthinobacterium sp. GW823-FHT01H08. The sequence continues at coordinate 5,610,821 of NZ_CM179504.1, read as the reverse complement.
TCCAGCGGCGGCTTGGTAAAGGTCGACACGAGGCGCACGGCGTCGCGCGAATTGAGGCGTTCCTTGATCTGGCCCTGGAATTGCGGGTCCAGCACCTTGGCCGACAGCACGAACGATGCGCGCGCGAACACGTCTTCCGGCAGCAGTTTCACGCCTTTGGGCAGCAGCGAGTGCATCTCGACGAAGTTTTTCACGGCGCCGAACAGGCCGTCGCGCAAGCCCGATTCGTGCGTGCCGCCATTCGAGGTGGGAATCAGGTTGACGTACGATTCGCGCACGATGGCGCCTTCTTCCGTCCAAGCCACGACCCAGGCCGCGCCTTCGCCTTCGGCAAAGCCTTCCGAGTCCGGGCCAGCGTATTGCGCGCCTTCGAACAGGGGAATCAGGGTTTCGCCATTCGATACCTGCGCCAGCGTTTCGGTCAGGTAGCCGCGCAAGCCTTCCGCGTACTGCCACGTTTGCGTGTCGCCCGTCTTCGCGTTGGTCAGCGTGACGGTCACGCCCGGCAGCAGCACGGCTTTCGAGCGCAACAGGCGTTGCAGTTCCGTTTGCGAGATGTTCGGCGAATCAAAGTATTTCGCATCGGGCCAGGCGGTGACGCGCGTGCCGGATTTTTTGCCGTCGCGCGGGGCGGGGCGGGAACTCAGGGGCTCGATCACGTCGCCGTTGGCAAACACCATGTGGTGCAAGCCGTTGCCGTCGCTTTCCTTGCGCCAGACGGTGATTTCCAGGCGCGTCGACAGCGCATTGGTGACGGACACGCCGACGCCGTGCAAGCCGCCCGAGAACGCGTAGGCGCCGCCCGAACCCTTGTCGAACTTGCCGCCCGCGTGCAGCCGTGTAAACACGATTTCCACCGTCGGCACGCCTTCTTCCGGGTGCAGGCCGACGGGAATGCCGCGGCCATTGTCTTCGACGGTGATGCTGCCATCCGTGTTCTGCGTGACGGCGATATGCGTGCAATGACCGCCCAGCGCCTCGTCGGAGGCATTGTCGATCACTTCCTGAATGATGTGCAGCGGATTTTCAGTGCGGGTGTACATCCCCGGGCGCTGCTTGACGGGTTCCAGTCCTTTCAGGACACGGATGGATGATTCGCTGTAGTCGGATGCTGGTTTTTTAGTGGCCATACGTGTTCAAGCTAAGTAAAGACAGTGGTTGGAACGCCAGGCCAGGGCACTGCGGGCGCAATGACAGCGGCGGCGATAACTGTATGAATATACAGTATATCCCGTCCAGCGTCACTGGGGGAGGGCAGTGCGGCAGGCTTGGCGTCCTTGTGCGGACGCTCGCGCATTCTATCTTGTCCGGCGAGCAATAGCGCTACTCCAAGGCAACAACAGTGCGCCGCGCGCGGGGTTTTGCGCCAATTGTGATGGATTTTATGCGGTAAAGCGGCCTTTTTTACATCTTGTTTACAGCTGCCTTCCCAGTCTTTACGAATTTTTTAGACCCTTTTGGCTAATCTGCTCACTATCAAAACAAACCTGAATGAGGGTGGGAATGGATCTCGTGTATCTCGGCTTGATTGCCGTGTTTTTCGTCGTGGCGGCCGGCTTTGCCGTCGCCTGCGACAAATTAGGGAGCGTCAAATGAACGCGTTTTATGTGCTGGGCGCCGTCGTCTCGGCCGGCCTGCTCGTGTATTTGCTGGTGGCGCTGCTGAAGGCGGAGGAACTGTGATGACGACGCAATCGATACTGTTATTGGTGGCCTTCCTGGCCGTGCTGCTGGCCGCTGGCTATCCGCTGGGCCTGTACATGGCCAGGGTGGCCGGCGATGGCCCCGTGCGCGGCCTGGGCTGGCTGCAAAAGCTGGAAAATCTGCTGTACCGCTGGTCCGGCCTGCCCGCCGACAAGGCCATGGGCTGGAAAAGCTATGCCATCGCCCTGATCGTGTTTAACACGGTGGGCGCCGTCTTCGTCTACGGCCTGCAGCGCCTGCAGGGCTTCCTGCCCCTCAATCCCCAGGGCCTGGGCGCCGTCAGCCCCGATTCCTCGTTCAATACCACCGTCAGCTTCGTCGCCAACACCAACTGGCAGGGCTACGGCGGCGAACAGACCATGAGCTATCTGACGCAGATGCTGGGCATGGCCTGCCAGAACTTCTTCTCGGCGGCCACCGGCATCGCCGTGATCTTCGCGCTGGTGCGCGGCTTCGCCTCGCGCTCGGGCAAATCGATCGGCAATTTCTGGGTCGACCTGGTGCGCTCGACCCTGTACATCCTGCTGCCGCTGTCCCTGGCCCTGTCCGTCGTCTTCATGGGCGAAGGCATGATCCAGAATTTTTCCGCCTATAAGGAAGTGACCCTGCTCGATCACGTGGCGTATGCAACGCCGAAGGTGACGGCCGACGGCCAGCCCGTGCTGGACGCCGCCGGCAAACCCGTGATGGAAGCGCAAGTGGCGACGACGCAGACGATCGCCATGGGCCCCGTCGCGTCGCAGGAGTCGATCAAGCTGCTGGGCACGAATGGCGGCGGCTTCTTCAATGCCAATTCCTCGCATCCGTACGAAAACCCGACCGTGCTGTCGAACTTCCTGCAGATGCTGGCCATCTTCATCATTCCCGCCGGCCTGTGCTTCACCTTCGGCCGCATGGTGGGCGACATGCGCCAGGGCTGGGCCGTGCTGGCCGCGATGACCCTGATCTTTGTCGTCATGACGGCGGGCGTGATGAGCGCCGAGCAGCAAGCCAATCCGGCCTTGCAATCGCTGGGCGTGGACCAGCAGGCCAGCAGCCTGCAATCGGGCGGTAATATGGAAGGCAAGGAAACGCGCTTCGGCATCAGCTCATCGACCTTGTTCGCGGCGGTGACGACGGCCGCGTCGTGCGGTGCCGTCAATTCCATGCACGACTCCTACATGCCCCTGGGCGGCATGGTGCCGCTGCTGCTGATGCAGTTCGGCGAAGTGGTCTTCGGCGGCGTGGGCACGGGCCTGTACGGCATGCTGATGTTCGCCATCCTGGCCGTCTTCATCGCCGGCCTGATGATAGGCCGCACGCCTGAATACCTGGGCAAGAAAATCCAGGCGTATGAAATGAAGATGGTGTCGCTGGCCATCCTGATTACGCCAGCCCTCGTATTGACGGGCACGGCGATCGCCGTGATGGTCGAACCGGGCAAGATCGGCGTGGCCAATCCGGGCGCGCACGGTTTCTCCGAGATCCTGTACGCCTTCACGTCGGCGGCCAACAACAACGGCAGCGCGTTTGCGGGCCTGTCCGCCAACACGCCGTTCTACAACGTGATGCTGGCGATCGCCATGTGGTTCGGCCGCTTCGGCGTGATCGTGCCCGTGCTGGCGGTGGCCGGTTCGCTGGCGGCCAAGCAGCGCCTGTCGGCCAACGCCGGCACCATGCCCACGCACGGCCCCATGTTCATCGGCCTGCTGATCGGCGTCGTCGTGCTGGTTGGTGTATTGAATTACGTTCCCGCGCTGGCCCTGGGCCCGATCGTCGAACACCTGCAACTTTTCATCAAATAAGAGGCTACCATGTCACGCACAAGCCTGACTTTGTTCGATTCCGCACTGATTGGCCCCGCCATCGTCGATGCGTTCAAAAAACTCGACCCCCGCACGCAATGGCGCAGCCCCGTGATGTTCGTCGTCTATGTGGGCAGCATCATCACGACCTTGCTGGCGACCCAGGCCGGGATCAGCGGTGGCCAGGGTGAAGCGCCGTTCGGCTTCATCGTCGCCGTCGCCGTGTGGCTGTGGTTTACCGTGCTGTTCGCGAACTTCGCCGAAGCGCTGGCCGAAGGCCGCAGCAAGGCCCAGGCGGCCTCGCTGCGCGCCCTCAAGCAGACGGTGATGGCGAAGAAAATGCAGACGCCGAAATACGGCACCTCCTGGCTGCCCACGCCGGCGACCGACCTGCGCAAGGGCATGACGGTGCTGGTCGAGGCGGGCGACGTGATCCCCGCCGACGGCGAAGTGACGGCCGGCGTGGCCTCCGTCGACGAGAGCGCCATCACGGGCGAATCGGCGCCCGTCATCCGCGAATCGGGCGGCGACTTTTCCGCCGTCACGGGCGGCACCCGCGTGCTGTCCGACTGGCTGCTGGTGCGCGTTTCCGTCAACCCGGGCGAAGCCTTCATCGACCGCATGATCGCCATGGTCGAAGGCGCCAAGCGCCAGAAGACGCCGAACGAGATCGCCCTGACGATTTTATTGGTGGCCCTGTCGATCGTGTTCCTGATCGTCACCGTGACCTTGCTGCCGTACTCGCTGTTTTCCGTGGCGGCGGCCGGCAGCGGCACGCCGGTGACGATCACCGTGCTGATCGCGCTGCTCGTGTGCCTGATTCCGACCACCATCGGCGGCCTGCTGTCGGCCATCGGCGTGGCCGGCATGAGCCGCATGATGCAGGCCAACGTGATCGCCACCTCGGGCCGCGCCGTGGAAGCGGCCGGCGACGTGGACGTGCTGCTGCTCGATAAGACGGGCACCATCACCCTGGGCAACCGCCAGGCGTCGAGCTTCGTGCCGGCGCCCGGCGTGACGGAACAGCAGCTGGCCGATGCGGCGCAGCTGGCTTCGCTGGCCGATGAAACGCCGGAAGGGCGCAGCATCGTCGTGCTGGCCAAGCAGAAATTCAATATCCGCGAACGCGAGATGGCCAGCCTGCACGCCACCTTCGTCCCGTTCACGGCGCAGACGCGCATGAGCGGCGTGGATATCCCGGGCGAACAGCAGGTGCGCCAGTTGCGCAAGGGCGCGGCCGATTCCATGAAAAAGTATGTGGAAGCGCTGGGCCAGCCGTATCCGGCCGAGGTGGGACGCGCCGTCGACGACATCGCGCGCCGCGGCAGCACGCCGCTGGTGGTGGTGGACGACGGCCGCGTCATGGGCGCCGTGGAACTGAAGGATATCGTCAAGGGCGGCATCAAGGAGCGCTTCGCGGAATTGCGCCGCATGGGCATCAAGACCGTCATGATCACGGGCGACAACAAGCTGACGGCGGCCGCGATTGCCGCCGAAGCGGGCGTGGACGATTTCCTCGCCGAAGCGACGCCGGAAGACAAGCTCAAACTGATTCGCAGCTACCAGTCCGAAGGCCGCCTTGTGGCGATGACGGGCGACGGCACCAACGATGCGCCCGCGCTGGCCCAGGCCGACGTGGCCGTGGCCATGAACTCGGGCACGCAGGCGGCGAAGGAGGCGGGCAACATGGTCGACCTCGATTCGAACCCGACCAAGCTGCTGGAAATCGTTGAAATCGGCAAGCAGATGCTGATGACGCGCGGTTCGCTGACGACGTTCTCGATCTCGAACGACATCGCCAAGTACTTCGCCATCATCCCGGCCGCCTTCGTGGGCACCTATCCGCAATTGAAGGCGCTCGACATCATGCATTTGGCCAGCCCCGCCTCGGCCATCATGTCGGCCGTGATCTTCAATGCCCTGATCATCGTCGTGCTCATTCCGCTGGCGCTGAAAGGCGTGCAGTACCGGGCCATCGGCGCGGCCAGCCTGTTGCGCCGCAACCTGCTGATCTACGGCCTGGGCGGGATTATTTTGCCCTTCATCGGGATCAAGCTGATCGACATGCTGCTGTCCGCCCTCAATTTAGTCTAAAGGAACCATCATGAGCACTATCGTCCGTCCCGCCCTGGTCCTGTTTGCCGCGCTGACCGTGATCTGCGGCGTCGTCTATCCGTTTGCCACGGCCGGTATCGGCCAGCTGGCCTTCAACGATGAAGTCAACGGCAGCATCGTCGAGCGTGGGGGCAAGCCCGTCGGCTCGATGCTGATCGGCCAGTCCTTTACCTCGCCCAAGTATTTCTGGGGCCGGCCGTCGGCCACCGCGCCGATGGCCAATAACGGCGCCGGTTCGGGCGGCTCGAACCAGGGGCCGACCAATCCGGCCCTGGTGGACGCCGTCAAGGCGCGCATCGCCGCCCTGCAGGCAGCCGATCCCGGCAACCGCAAGCCGATCCCCGTCGATCTGGTGACGGCGTCGAGCAGCGGCCTGGACCCGGAAATCAGCCTGGCGGGTGCCCTGTACCAGGCGCCCCGCGTGGCCCGCGTGCGCGCCGTGCCGCTGGCGCAGGTGGAAAACGCCATCGCCAAGGTGCAGAAAACCGCGTATATCGGCTTTTTCGGCGAACCGCGCGTAAATGTGCTGGAACTGAATCTGGCGTTGGATGCCATGGCAAAGTAAGCTGGCAAAGGCGTGCAGGTCGATATCGTGCACGGCTTGGCCAATGATGTCGTCGGATGAAGCGCTTGCGCGCTAATCCGACCTACTTGACGCAATGGCAAAATAAGGCGCAGGTCGGCGTAGGTCGGCTTAGCGCAGCGTAAGCCGACATCACCCATAGCCCCAGCCAGGCCAACGATGTTGTCGGATTACGCGCGCCCTTCGGACGCGCTAATCCGACCTACAATGCCCAAGAAGATTAAAATACAACATGCTCCCCAACGACAGCCAACGCCCCGACCCTGATGCCCTGCTGGCGCAAGTGCAGGCGCAGGAACAGAAAGCCGCGCGCGGCCGGCTGCGCATCTATTTCGGCGCCTCGGCCGGCGTCGGCAAGACTTACGCGATGCTGGCGGCCGCGCGCAAATTGCTGGCCGACGGCCAGGACTTGCTGGTGGGCGTGGTGGAGACGCATGGGCGCCAGGATACGGCGGCCCAGCTGGACGGCTTGCCCGTGCTTCCGCTCAAAGCCATCGAGTACCGGGGCAAGACCCTGTACGAGTTCGACCTGGACGAGGCCCTGCGCCGCGCGCCGCCGCTGATATTGATGGATGAACTGGCCCATTCGAACGTGGCCGGTTCGCGCCATCCGAAGCGCTGGCAGGACGTCGAGGAATTGCTGGCGGCTGGCATCGACGTGCTGTCGACCGTGAACGTGCAGCACCTGGAAAGCCTGAACGACGTGGTGGGCGGGATCACGGGCGTGCGCGTGGCCGAGACCCTGCCCGACACGGTGTTCGACCGCGCCGATGAAGTGGTGCTGGTCGATATCCCCGCCGATGAACTGCTGCGCCGCCTGAAGCAGGGCAAGGTGTATCAGCCGCAGCAGGCCGAACGCGCATCGCAGCATTTTTTCCGCAAGGGTAACCTGATCGCCCTGCGCGAGCTGGCCTTGCGCCGCACGGCGGACCGGATCCAGGATGACGTGCAGGCCTACCGCGTTGAAAAATCGATCAACCCCGTATGGAAGACGGGCGCCGCGCTGCTGGCCTGCGTGGGACCGCACGCGGGGGGCGAACACGTGATCCGCAGCACGGCGCGCCTGGCCAGCCAGCTGAACGCGGAATGGCACGCGCTGTACGTGGAAACGCCGCGCTTGCAGCGCTTGCCGGCGGGCCAGCGCGAACGCATCCTGAAAACCCTGAAACTGGCGCAGGACCTGGGCGCGCGCACGGCCATTGTGCCGTCCGCCGACATCGCCGGCGCCGTGGTCGAGTATGCGCGCGGCGCGAATATCTCGAAAGTCATCGTGGGCCGTGGCCGCGGCCGTGCGCTGGCGCGCCTGTGGCAGGCGCCGCCGGCCGCCCGCATGGCCAGCCTGGCGCCCGATATCGATTTGATCGAGGTGGGCTTGCCGCCGGCCGATGCGGCGCCCCGGCGCGCGGCGGGCGACGACGCGGACGCGCCGCGCCGGCCCGCGCGTCACTGGCGTTATATCCTGGCCGCTGGCGCCAGCCTGGGCACGGCCCTCGCCTCGGTGCCGCTGCAGCCCTACCTGGACCTGGCCAACATCGCCATGCTGTCCTTGCTGACGGTGGTGCTGCTGGCCGTGCGCCTGGGGCGCGGGCCGGCGGCATTGGCCAGCCTGGTGGGCGTGGCCTGCTTCGATTTCATCTTCGTGCCGCCCCGTTTCTCGTTTGCCGTGGGCGATTTCCAGTATGTGATCACGTTTGGCGTGATGCTGGCCGTGGGCCTGATCACGGGCCACCTGACGGCCGGTCTGCGCTTCCAGGCGCGCGTGGCCTCGCACCGCGAAGCGCGCGCCCGCGCCTTATACGAATTCTCGCGCGAATTGTCCGGCGTGCTGCAGACGGAGCAGATTTTCGACATCACGAAAAGCGCCATCGAACGGGCGTTCCGCGCGCGCGCCACCTTGCTGCTGCCCGATGACGAGGGCAGCTTGCAGGCCGCGAACGGCGGCGAACCGCTCGATATCGGCATCGCGCAGTGGGCCTTCGACCATGCGCAGGCGGCGGGAACGGGCACCGATACCTTGCCGGCTTCGCCCATTTTCTACCTGCCGCTGATCGCGCCGATGCGTACGCGGGGCGTGCTGGCGCTGTTGCCCCTGGAGGCGCCAGCGCATGGTCGCTGGCTGCTGGTGCCGGAACAGCGCCAGCACCTCGATACCTTTGCCGCGCTGGCGGCCATCGCCCTCGAACGCGTGCACTACATCGACGTGGCGCAGGGCGCGCTGCTGCAGATGGAATCGGAGCGGCTGCGCAATTCGCTGCTGGCGGCCCTGTCGCACGACTTGCGCACGCCCTTGACGTCGCTGGTGGGCCTGGCCGAATCGCTGGCGCTGTCCCGGCCTGCGCTGTCGCCCGCGCAGCTGGACATGGCGCGCTCGCTGCAGTCCGAAACCGTGCGCATGAGCGCCCTCGTGGCGAACCTGCTGGACATGGCGCGCATCGAGAGCGGCCAGGTGCGCCTGAATTTGCAATGGCAGGCGCTGGAAGAAGTGGTGGGCAGCGCGCTGCGCGCCAGCGGCCCGCAATTGCAGCAGCACGCCGTGCAGACACGGTTGGCGCCGGACCTGCCGCTGGTGCGCTACGATGCCGTGCTGATCGAGCGCGTGCTGTGCAACCTGCTGGAAAACGCGGCCAAGTACACGCCGCCCGGCAGCACCATCACGGTCGCCGCCGGCGTGCATGGCCAGTTCCTGCAGGTGACGGTGCTTGACGATGGCCCGGGCCTGCCGCCCGGCCGCGAAGAAGCCATCTTTGAAAAATTCACGCGCGGCGAGCGCGAATCGAACAAGCCGGGCGTCGGGCTGGGGCTGGCCATTTGCCGCGCCATCGTCGAAGCTCATGGCGGCACCATCCATGCGCAGCCCCACACGCCGGGGCAGGGCGCCGCCATCGTCTTCAGCCTGCCGCTGGGCACGCCGCCGGCGCCGCCGGAGATCGAGCTCGATGACGCCAACGACCATGAAACAGGAAAACCAACATGAACGAACCTTCCGCCACCGCCTTGCTGGTCGAGGATGAACCGCAAATCCGCCGCTTCGTGCGCGCCGCGCTGGAAGACGAGGGCTGGCAGATTTTCGAATCGGCCACCATGCAGCGGGGCCTGATCGACGCGGGCACGCGCCGGCCCGACCTGATCGTGCTGGACCTGGGGCTGCCCGACGGCGACGGCATCGATTTCATCGCCGACATCCGCAAATGGTCGGCCGTGCCCATCATCGTGCTGTCGGCGCGGGTCGACGAGCAGGACAAGATCCGCGCGCTCGATGCCGGCGCCGATGACTACTTGACCAAGCCGTTCGGCGTGGGCGAGCTGCTGGCCCGCGTGCGCGCCACCTTGCGCCGCCAGCGCCAGCCTGCCGCCAGCGATGATGGCGTGGTGCAGTTCGGCGACGTGCGCGTCGACCTGAAGGACCGGCTGGTGACGCGCAACAAGCAGCTGGTGCACATGACGCCGACGGAGTTCCGCCTGCTGTCGGTGCTCGTAAAGAACGCTGGCAGGGTGGTCACCAATCCGCAGCTGCTGCGCGAAGTGTGGGGGCCGTCGAACAGCGAAAACGGCCATTACCTGCGCATCTACATGGGCCATCTGCGCCAGAAGCTGGAAGCCGATCCGGCCCAGCCGCAGTACCTGCTGACGGAAACGGCCGTCGGTTACCGCTTGCTGCTGCCGCTCTAACTCCTGTTATTTCCCCTGTTTGAAAACAGGCGCCGCGCGCGCCGGGGGGACGCTTTACTTTAAATTTTTGCAGCGAATTTTTGCAGCGGCGGGCCAGCTGCGCCATGTTGGCAAAGGCCCATACCACCCATGAAGAAGAAAAAACCATGAATAAAATGCTACTTGCACTTGCCGTCGCGACCGCCTTTACCGGCAGCCTGGCCCACGCGGAAGAGGCCAAGCCCGACAATGAAGTCAGTTTCAACGTGGCCGGCGTGTCCGACTACCGTTACCGGGGCATCTCGCAGACGCGCTTGAAGCCCGCGCTGCAGGGCGGCGTGGATTACGTCAATAACCCGACGGGCCTGTATGCGGGCGCCTGGGCTTCCACCATCAAGTGGACCAAGGATGCGGGCGGCAGCGGCGACGTGGAAGTCGATCTGTATGCGGGCAAGCGCGGCCAGTTGGGCGGCGATGTCGGCTATGACGTGGGCGTGCTCGCCTATGTGTACGCCGACAACGGCTTGAAGCACGTCGCCGGCCTGGCCGACGCGGACACGCAGGAAGTCTACGGCCAGCTGTCTTACGGCCCCGCCTATATCAAATATTCGCACGCCGTCTCGAACCTGTTCGGCATCGTCAACAGCAAGAACAGCGGCTACTTCGATATCGGCGCGAATATCGACCTGACGAACGGCTGGACCGGCAACCTGCATGCGGGCCACCAGAAAGTGAAAAACAATGATGCATCGAGCTACACGGACTGGAAAGTGGGCGTCACGCGCGACTTCGGCTTTGTTTCGGGCGCGTTGGCCGTGATCGGCACGAACGCGGGCAAGGCGGCGTATGCCTCGCCCGTGAATGGCAAATTCATGGGCAAGACGGCGCTGCAGCTGACGGTCAGCAAGACGTTTTAATTGACGGAAGGGAGAGGCGGCGCATGCGCCGCCTTTTTTGCGCCACGGGGTCAGACCCGTCGGGTCTGACCCCAGCTGTCGAGAGCTATGCTGCGCGGTGATGGTTGTCGAAGACGGCGCAATACAGCTGCCCCAGGCCGACCACGCGGGCGGCTGGAATCTGCGCGGCCAGGGCATGGGCGGGTGCGGCCTGCGAGTCCGCTGCCAGCAGGACGCGCAGGCCCGGATTGACGCTGCGCGCGTGCGCGATGCGGCGCGCCAGGCCCGCCTGCGCGCCGGCGTCGGCGACGCCGGCTAGCGGCACCACCAGCACGCGCGCGGCGATCAGGGCCGAACGGCTGCCCATGGAGTCGCGGCCTTCGCTGTCGATGACGATGTCGTGGTAGCAGTGCACCAGGTGCTCCAGCTCTGGCTGCAAGCCCTTGGCGCTGATGGCGCGCGCCATCAGGCGCGGCCGCGTCAGGCTGCCGTGCATGGCGCCGTCGTGCATGTTCCTGGCTTGCGCCATGGCGCCCTGACGCGGATCGGCATCGAGCAGCAGCACCTTGCGGCCGGCCAGCGCGCGCGAGGCGGCCAGCCGTCCGGCCAGGATGGATTTCTCCATGCCCCCGCGTTCATCCGTGATGGCGATGATCATCTTGGCGCACGGCTGGCATGATGTTGGCGGGGGAAACCAGCTGCAGCAGACAGCCTTCGCGCGGCGCATCCCTGTCGCTCGCGGTCCATGCGGGCAGTTCCATCAGGGGCTCCAGCGCTTCGGCCAGGGCGGCCTGGCCGGCGGCCGACATGGGCGTCATCGGCAGGCGCAATGCGTCGCCTACCTTGCCCTGCATGGCCAGGGCTGCCTTCACGGGAGCGGGATTCGGTTCGGCAAACAGCAGGCGGATGACGGGCAGCATGGTCTTGAACAGGGCGCCCGCGGCGCCGTGGCGGCCCTGCCTGACGAGGTGGTACAGCTGCGCATACAGGTCGGGACGCACCTGGGCGGCGGCCGACATGGCGCCGTGGCCGCCCATGGACAGGCTGGCCAGCAGCAGCGCGTCGTCGCCGCACAGCACGTCCAGGCGCGTGTCGAGCAGCAGTTCGCCCAGCTGCTGCAGCTTGCCGCCCGCTTCCTTGATGGCGACGAAGTGCGAGTCGCGCGCCAGCAGTGCCGCCGTTTGCGGTTCGATATTGACGCCCGTGCGGGCCGGCACGTTGTACAGCACGATGGACTGGTCGGTGGCGGCGGCGATGGCCTGGAAGTGGCGCACGATGCCGTCCTGCGACGGGCGCACATACGCGGGCGCCGAGATGAGCAGGCCGGCCAGCGGATGGTCGTTGTAGCGCTGCACGGTGGAGACGACGCTGCGCGTATCGCTGCCGCCGATACCCATCACGACGGGGAAACGGGGGCCGACGGCTTCGAGCACGCTGTCGAGCAGCATGGTCTGTTCCGCGGCGCTCAGCATGGCCGCTTCGCCCGTGGTGCCGCATACCACCAGGCCATCGATGCCGCTGGCGGCCAATTCGCATGCGAGCTGCTGGGCCGCATCGAAGTCGATGTCGCCATCGCCGTCGCAAAATGGCGTGACCATCGGCACCCAGATGCCCTGGAAGTGCGCGGTGATGCGCGATGACGACATCGCCTGCTCGCAGGAGTACTGGTTCATAGCGATTTCCCCTGGCTGATGCGGCCAAATTCCGCCGCCGGCAGCAGGCGCATGACGGCATCCATGGTCAGGCGCAGGGCCGGTTCCGTGACGCACAGCCAGACTTTCATGCGCTCGGCGTGGTCGACCGCCTCGATGCGCATGAACGACAGCATGCCGCCGCAGGTCCTGACGACCAGCCGGCGCAGCTCGGCCAGGCAGGCTTTGTCGACTGTGATGTGCATGAGGAAGGTGGGCAGGCGGGGGTGGCGGTGGGGCAGTGCTTGATGCGATGGCATGCGTGAATGGGGTTCCATGGTGGCTTTGCAGCGGTGGTTGAGGTACGTTCAAGATTAGCAGCGGGGGCGTAAAGATTCTCTAAAAAGCGGGGCTGCTGGCGTAAACGGACTGTATGCATTGGACGCCGCTGTGTTGCGCAGATGCCCCGGGCGTGGGCTTTTGTTACAAAATTGAATCGTGCTTTCGGAGACAGGGGTTTATATTGAAAACGTCTCCGCTTTCAGTCAGCCTTGCCATGTCAGACGAAAAAGATCCCCTGCATCCCCCTTCCACCGATCCCGCAGCGCCAACGCCGTCCCGGCCCGACCGGGTGGGCCGCCGGGCGCCCGATGATGAGCACCGCGCGCGCGATGCCGCGCCGCGCTACCTGAAGGATAACGACACGCCGCTGGCGCTGGCCTGGCGTGTGATCTCGTCGCGCTACCGCTCCATGCGCGACAAGGCCAGCCGCGACTTCATGCGGCGCACCCTGCGCATCGGCATCTCGGCGCGCATTTTCCACCCCGAGCCGGGCGCCACTGGCCTGCGCAGCAAGAACCTGCAATACCTGGAAGAGTCGATTGCCCAGTGGGTCATGTCGCGCGACGTGCTGGTGTTCATGATCCCGACGGTCAATACCAGCGGCCAGCTACACCCGAGCAATATCACCCTGCGCCACTATGCGCGCCATCTGGACGGCCTGGTGCTGCAGGGCGGCGCCGACGTCTCGCCGCAGACGTATTCCGAGGCGGCCACGCGGCCCGAATGGAACGGCGACCGCGCGCGAGACCTGTACGAGCTGGAACTGCTGCACGAATTCGTCGATGCGGGCAAACCCGTGCTGGGCATTTGCCGCGGCTGCCAACTGATCAACGTGGGCTTTGGCGGCACCCTGTACCAGGACATCGCCTCGGACGTGGAAGGTGCGGCCTCCCACGTCAACGACCTGTATGACCGCCACCGCCACACCATCGTCTTCCCGAAAGGCTCGTCCCTGGCGGGCATGTTTCCGAAGGCGGGCGAGGCGCTCGTCAATTCCATCCACCACCAGTCGGTCAAGGATCTGGGGCGCGACGTCACCGTGGAAGCGTATTCGCAAGGGGACAACATCGTCGAGGCCATCCGCTACCAGCGTGCCCGCTTCGTCATGGGCTTGCAGTGGCACCCGGAATTCCATTCGGCGGGCGGCGTCGAGCTGCTCGATTGCACGCCCATCCTCGATAATTTTTTGCGCGCGGCGCGGGAGACGCGGTTTTGAGTACGCACCTGATCCGCCGGCGCGCTGTGCTGGCCGGCCTGTTGGCGCTGCCCCTGGCGGGCTTGCGCGCGGCGCCGCGCCCGCACGAGGGCGCGCTGCCGTTTGCGTTGACGTCCGCCGCGCGTGCCCGCATGCTCAAGGCGCGGGTGGCGCCGGCCATCGCCGAACAGGTGGTCAAGGCGGCGCGCAAGGACGCTGCGCGGCCCGTGCACCTGATGGCGGAAGTGCGCACGGGCGGCTTGCTGAAGGGAGAGGGCGGGCGCGAGACCAGCCAGCAGGCGCAGGAAGACTGGCGCCAGGCGCGCTTGCAGGCGCTGGCCTGGCGGCTGTCGGGCGAGATGCCGCATTTCGAGGCGGCGCGCCAGCTGCTGCTGGCCTGGAGCGGCAGCTATCAGCCCTCGTTCAGCCCCGTCGACGAGACGGAACTGGCCAGCCTGCTGATGGGATTTGACCTGGTACAGGAGCGCTTGAACGGCATCGAGCGCGAGCAGGTGCAGGCGTTTTGCCGCACCCTGGCGCACGGGTATCTGAGCGATCCCGTCAAGGTGGGCGGCCCCTCCACGGCGCGCAACAACTGGCACAGCCACCGCATCAAGATCGGCACGGCCGCCGCGTATGTCACGGGCGACGCCCTGCTGGTCGCGCGGGCGAAGGAACGCTTCCTGGCGCACGTGCCGCGCAATATCGGCGCCGGCGGCGTGCCCTTCGACTTCGAGCAGCGCGACGCCCTGCACTACACCACCTACAGCCTGGAGCCGCTGCTGACGACGGCCCTGATGGCGCAGGCGCATGGCGACGACTGGTATGGCGCGCCGGAAGCGCGGCGTCTGGCCGAGGCGCTGGCCTGGCTGGCGCCGTATGCGCAGGGCAAAAAGACGCACGAGGAGTTCGCGAAAAGCGCCGTGCCCTTCGACCGCAAGCGCGCGGCGGCCGGCGAAAAGGGATTTACGGGAAATTGGGAGACCAAGGGCGCCGCCAATGTGTATTTGCTGGCGGCGCGCTTCGATCCCGCTTACCTGTCCCTGGCGCTGGAACTGCGCCCGCCAGCCTGGGCGCTGGCGCTGTACGGCAGTGAGTTAAAACTTGCTGGTTAAAACTTCGTGCGCACGGTGAACATCACGTTGCGCGGTTCGCCGTAAAAGCCCGTCTGGAACAGGCCCAGGCCCGTAAAGTACTTCTTGTCCAGCAGGTTGTTCACGTTCAGGCTGGCCGTGACGTTCTTGCTGATCTCGTAGCGCGCCATCAGGTTGACCAGCGCGTAGCCGCCCTGCTTGATGCGTGCATTGTCCTCGATGGCGGGATTCCAGATATTGCCGTCGTAGCTGCTTTGCCAGTTGATGCCGCCACCGACGGTCAGCTTGTCCAGGCTGGCCGGCAGGCGCCACGAGCCTTGCACGCGCACCAAATGGGCAGGCTGCGTGGTTTGCATCATGGTGGAAAACACGTCCTTGCCATCCGCGTCGCGCACATGCGCATAGGTATAGCCGGCGCTCAGCTTCACGTCCTTCATCACTTCGCCCGTCACTTCCATTTCCACGCCGCGGCTGGTGACGCCATCGATGGCCTTGAACACGGCCTCACCGTTGACTTCGCCCGCAGGGCCGGCCACGTTGCTTTGGCGGATCTGGAACAGGGCGGCGCTGGCATTGACCTTGCCATCCAAATATTCTGCCTTCACGCCTGCTTCAAAACCCTTGCCGCGCACGGGCGACAGAAAATTACGGTTCACGTCGCGGTTGCTCTGCGGCGCAAAGATGCTGGTGTAGCTGCCGAACACGGAATAGGTCTTGTCGAGGTCATACACGACGCCCGCATACGGGGTGATGACGTTGGTTTCCTCGATGCGCGAGGTGATGCGCGCAGTCTTGGGGTCGAAGAAGCTGCGGTCCGTCTCTTGCTTGTAGTTGCTCACGCGCGCGCCGACGATGACGGACAGCGCGTCGGCCGGATGCAGGCGCACGGCGCCATACAGACCGCTCTGGCGCGTGCTGTCGTTGTCGTTGCCCAGGCGGCTAAATGCGGGTTCCGCATACTGGCCGCGCCAGTCGAAATAGCTGCCTTCCACGGGCGGGTAGACCGATTCGTAGACGGGGCCATCCTGCTTTGCCGTCGAGGTGGAGTAGCCGAGCATCGCTTCATGGCGGCGGCCGAAGGCCGTGAACGGGCCGCTGGCGTCGACGTTGACGGTGGTCTGGCGGCGGTCGCCCTTGTATTTGCCCATGAAGAAAAACGTGCCTGCGCCTGTGACAGGATCGGGATTGCCGCCGCTGGCAGAACCGAGCACGCTGTCATGCTTGCTGCGCAGCTGGTTGGCGCTCAATTTCACCTTCCACTCGTTGGCGAAGCTGTGTTCGAGCGACGTGAACAGCGTGGTGTTCTGCATGTCGCGGCGGCTCCAGTCGGTGGCCGGGTTCCACGAAGTGGGGAAATCCGTGCGGCTGCCGTCGGCAAACAGCACGGGGAAGCCCGTCCAGGTGGAGCCGCGCGGCTTGTAATCCTGGTGCGTGAAGCCGGCCGTCAGCAGGGTGAGGGGTGTCAGATCCGCCTCGATGATGCCGTAGGCGACGGATTTTTTCTGCGTGTAGCGGTCCAGGTAGGAGTGCTTGTCCTGGTAGGCGGCTACCAGACGGCCGCGCAGCGTGCGGCTGTCGTTCAGGGGACCAGAGACATCGGCTTCGCCGCGGTAGTTGTCCCACGATCCCGCGCCCAGGGTCGCCGAACCCTCGAAGCTGGCGGTGGGGCGCTTGCGCACCATGTTGACGGTGGCCGAAGGGTCGCCCGAGCCGCTCATCAGGCCCGTCGCGCCCTTCAGCACTTCGATGCGGTCGTAGATGGCCATGTCGCTGTTGGTCGTGCCCCAGTCGTAGACGCCGTCATAGATGGCCGATACGCCGTCGTACTGGAAATTGGTGACGGCAAAGCCGCGCGCCTGGAAGCTCCAGCGGTCGCTGTCGTAGTTTTGCACGCTCACGCCATTGACGTTCTTCATGACGTCGGAAACGGCGTTGCTGTTCTGGTCATCCATCTGCTGGCGCGTGACGATGGTCAGCGACTGCGGTGTTTCGCGCTGCGTCAGGGCCAGACCCGTGGCGCCGCTGGCGGGGCCGCCCGTGTAGCTGCCCGTGCCGCTGGTGGCGGCGCTGCGCTCGGCCGCCGCCACCACGGTGACGCCGCTCATGACGGCCATGCCGCGGCTGTCCGCCGTGGGCGTATCCGCGCCGGCGGGGATCTTCTGCAGCAGGTAGCCGCCATTCGATTGCGGCACGGCTTGCAGGCCGCTGCCGGCCAGCAGCACGCGGAAACCATCGTGCAGGCTGTAGCTGCCTTGCAGGCCGGCGCTGCGCAAGCCCTGCGTGGCGTCGCTGGAAAACGACAATAAAATGGCGCTCTCGCTGCCGAAGCGCGTCAGCACGTCGCCCAGCGCGCCGGCCGGAATGCTGTAGACGCGCACTTGCCGGCTTTGTGCCTGGGCCAGCGCCGGCAGGATGAGAACCATGCCGATCTGCGACAGGGCGCAGGCCAGGACGGTGCGGGTGAGGAGGGAACGCGAAGCGTGGTGCATGGAATGAAACCTTTCGTGGATGCGCAAGATGGAGACTGCCTATCTTCCAGGTCACGCGAGCACGGCGAAACAGCTCACTTTGCAGAAAGTATTTTTTAGCGCGCCGCGAGTTCGATCCTGACGACTTGCCGGCCCCAGAAGCGCGTGACAGTATTGCGCCGCAGTTGCAGGCTGGCGCAGACGGCGTCGACGATGGCATCGACGTCGGCCAGCGGGTAGGAGCCGGAGACGCGCAAGCCGGCGACGGCGGGCGTGCAGGCCAGCGGCTGCTCGCTGTAGCGCGACAGCTCGGCGAGGAAATCGGCCAGGCGCATGTCGCGCGCCACCAGCATGCCATTCAGCCACGCGCCGCCATACGGCGCCAGCGCCTGGCGGTGATAACCGTCACTGTCGAAATGGGCGCCTTCGCCGGGGCGCAGCAGCAGGCGCTGGCTGCCGTCACCGGCCAGCACGGCGACGGCCCCTTCGAGCACGCCGGCGCTGGCGTATTGCTCGTGCAGGCGCACGGTGAAACGCGTGCCCAGCGCCTGCAGCCTGCCGTGCGGCGTGCCGACGAAGAACGGCCGCTGCGCCGCATCCTTGCCGGTGACGATGAAGATTTCGCCGGCCAGCAGGTCGATGCGGCGCTGTGCGCCGTCGTAAGCGATATTCACGGCGCTGTTGGTGTTGAGCGTGAGCTGCGTGCCATCGGCCAGGGTTACGACGCGGCGCTGGTTGATGCCCGTGCGGTAGTCGGCCGTCCAGCCGCGCCACGGGCCACGGCGTTCGAATGCATACAGCGAGGCGCCGCAGGCCAGCAGCAGGGCCAGGGTCTTGACGGCATGGCGGCGCGGCGCGTTCGCCTGCACGCAGGCGCGCAGCAGGGTCGCGTGCATAGCGGGCGGCAGGTGTTCGTGCTGCGTTTGCAGCTGCTGCCACGCCTGCGTGGCGCTGCCGGCCCGCTGCAGATGGCGTTTTACTGTCGCCAGCGAGATGCCGAGCTGGCGCGCGATGTCTTCCTGCGGCAGTTCGTCGAGCTGGCGCAGTAAAAAAGCCCGTTTGACGGGAGGCGGCAGGCCGTCGAGCATGCGGTCCAGTTCAAACACGGTGGCCAGCAGCAGCGCGCGCTCCTCGGGCGAGGGCGCATGCAGGGGCGGCAGCTGGGCCAGCACGTCGAGGTACGCCTGTTCGAGTTTCTGACGGCGGTAATGGTTGAACAGCACGCGCTGGGCGACGGTGGCGAGAAAGGCGCGCGGCTCGCGCGCGGCGATGGCGTCTTCGCGGTCGAGCAGGCGCATGAAAGTATCGTGCGCCACATCGGCCGCGCACGCCGTGCTGCCGAGTTTTTTGCGCAGCCAGCCCTGCAGCCAGCCGTGGTGATCGGCATACAGTGTCGCGATGTCCTGGCGTTGTAGCGGCTCTGCCAGCGGCATCGCATTCCCCTTGCGTTTTTAAACAATAATAAGAATCATTCTCATTGTAACAAGCGGGGACGGCGGCTGTAAATGACGGGCAGGCGCGCTGTGGTTTTTTGGTTGATGACCGGTAGGTCGGATTAGCGCGCAAGCGCGTAATCCGACGCCACCACCGGCGCTAACGATGTTGTCGGATTACGCGGCTACGCCGCTAATCCGACCAACGTTACCAGGCAGCAACGTCAGTAGTTCATCGGCTCGCCACGGAAGCAGCGGATGGCCGAATCGACCATGCCCTCGGCGCTGCCCTGCAGGCTGTGCTGCTTGCGCAGGTATTGCGCGTCGCTCCACTGCTTGGCCACGTCCGACAGGTGTTTCAGGGCCGGCGTGCTGCCCAGCGCCTCGGCGTGCGGTTCCATCTTGCGCAGGGTGGTCATGATGTCTTCGCGCAGCGACATCGTTTCGTAGGTTTTCGGATGCGTGATGGCGCCATCGAGGCCGAAGCGGCAGGCCTGGAAGCGGTTGTAGTTATATACGAGGTAATCGTCTTCCACGGGCGGGGTTTCGCGGCGTTCGAGCAGGTAGCGGCATAGCGCCTGCAGGTAGGCGGCCAGCGCGGCGGCCCGCTCCACCGTCAGCGGCGTGTCGCACACGCGCAGTTCGATGGTGCCGAATTCCGGCTTGGGACGGATGTCCCAGTAAAAATCCTTCATGCTCTTGATGATGCCCGTGTTCTCCATCTTGGCGAAATACTCGTTGGAGAACTGGTCCCAGCTGAGGGTGAACGGCGCGCGCCCGCTCATGGGGAAGGCGAACACGGAATTCAAACGGGCCGAATCGAACAGGGTATCGCGGCCCTGCACATAGGGCGAGGAAGCCGACAGGGCGATGAAGTGGGGGATGTAGCGGTTCAGCGAATGCAGCAGGAACATGGCGTCGTCGCCCGAGGCGCAGCCGATGTGCACGTGCTGGCCGAAGATGGTGAACTGCTTGGCCAGGTAGCCGTACAGTTCCGAAATCTCCTGGAAGCGGGGCTTGGAAAAGATCTTTTGCGACGACCATTGCTGGAACGGGTGCGTGCCGCCGCCCGCGATGCCGATATTGAGCTTGTCGCCGGCCGTGATCAAGGTGTCGCGGATTTCCTGCAATTGCTCCAGCAGGGGGCCGTGATGCGTGTGCACGCTCGAGTTAATCTCGATCATGCTCTCGGTGATTTCCGGCGTGACGTTGCCGGGAAACGGTTTCTTGTTCAGCAGATGCAGCAGGTCGGGGCTGGCGGCCGTCAAGTCATAGTCCGACAGGTTCACCAGTTGCAGTTCGAGTTCGACGCCGAAGGTCAGCGCGGCCGATTGGCCAAAGGGTTCCAGCGGCATTTAGCGCTCCTTGATTTCGTGGGTTTCTTTGGCCAGCATCAGCACGCGCTGCACCAGCACGGGGCCGATCAGTTCCAGGCCCAGGGTGATGGCGGCCAGGGCGTTCAATTCGTCGCCGAAGTTCACGCCGTGCTGGCGCGCGTGTTCGAGCAGCAGGATGATGAAGACGGAGACGGGCGTAAGGGCCACGCCCGTCAGCACGCCCTTGCGCCAGGAAATGCCGCTCACATGCGAGAACGCGGCTACGCCGGCGACCTTCGTCAGCAATCGTCCGCCGACGACGGCCAGGGCCAGTCCCGCGCCGGCCGTCACGCTGGCCCATTCCAGGGTCGAGGCGGCATACACGAACAGCAGCACCGTCAGCAGCTCGCCCATGGCGCCGAAATTGCGCTGCGCCTGGCTGAAGGCGACCCTGCGGTGGCGCGCCACCAGGCCGAAGGTGAGGGTGGCCAGCAGCGGCGACAGGCTGGTGGTGTAGGTCAGGGCGACGAGCAGCATCACCGACAGCGCGAACGCCACGGTGGCGTCCTGCGCCATGTTGCCCAGGCGGCGCAGCATGGCCGGCACGACGATGCCGAAGACGGTGCCGGCGGCCACGGAGGCGGCCAGCACGGCGGCGCTGCTGCTGCTCGCCTCGATCAGGTCGGTGGAACTCTGGAACATCCAGAAGCCGACGATGATGTTGAACGTGAAGACGGCCAGCACGCAGTTCAGGGCGGTGAGGTGGACGATGCGTTCCGTGACCTGGCCCGAGCTGCGTTCCTCGTTGATGACGCGCATGATGGTGGCCGGCGAGGTGGACATGGCGAGAGATGCGAGCAGCAGCGCCGTCATCGAGGTGCTGCCGAATTCGATGCCGATGAAGTAGACGACGGCAAAGGTCAGCAGGGATTCGACCAGGCCCGTGACGGCGATCCACGGATTGTTCTTCAGCCAGCGCAGGTTGATGCGGTAGCCGACCTCGAACAGGATCAGGCCGAAGGCCACGTCGGCCAGCACCAGCATGGGGCCGGCGTCCGTCTGCGGCAGGATGCCTACCTGCGTCTGCGCGAGGACGAAACCGATCACGCCGTAAAAACTGATGCGCGGCAGGCCCGTCCAGCGGTGGCCGAATTCGCCCACTACCCAGGCCAGGGTAATGGCGAACGGCCAGGATAGGTCGGCGGCGATCGAGATCAGACTTTGCATGCTCATTCCTTTGAAAATGGCGCTGGCACCGGCCGGCAGCACGGGGGCTGGCGCGGCAAGGTCTTGGTGCAGCGGTGGTGCATGGTTTGCGCAGAGCGATGCGCCGATTCTACCGGAGCAGAAGGCGCGCACGATGTGCGCAATCGAACAGTGTCGCGACCATGGCGGCCGCGCACGGGATGCAGCAGGGTGGGGCAGGGCTGGTATCGGCGTATGGTACCCGCCCGCGGCGGAGATGCTCCGCACGGTAGTGCCGTGTCGCAGTGTACGGCATGGCGGCCTCATGCCGCCATGGACTTTTTGTTGCGTGCTTTTATTTACTGAGCAGACGCATGCCCCGTTCCAGCCCGTCGATCGACAGGGGGAACATGCGGTTGTTCATCAACTGCCGCATCACGCCGATCGACTGGCGGTACTGCCACAATCCTTCCGCTTCGGGGTTGAGCCAGATGAATTTCGGGAACGCCTGGGTAAAGCGCGCCAGCCACGTCGATCCCGCTTCCTCGTTGTTGTATTCCACGCTGCCGCCCGGCTGCAGGATTTCATAGGGGCTCATGGTGGCGTCGCCGACGAAAATCAGCTTGGTGTCGGGCGGATATTTGCGCAGCACGTCCCAGGTGGGAAAACGCTCGGCATTGCGGCGCCGGTTGTTCTTCCACAGATAGTCGTAGACGCAGTTATGGAAGTAAAAGAACTCCATGTTCTTGAATTCCGTCTTCGCCGCCGAAAACAGTTCCTCGGTGCGCTCGATATGGTCGTCCATGCTGCCGCCCACATCAAACAGCATCAGCACCTTGATGCGGTTCTTGCGCTCGGGCCGCATCCTGATGTCGAGGTAACCCGCGTTGTTGGCCGTGGCGGCGATGGTGGCGTCGAGCGCCAGCTCATCTTCCGCGCCTTCGCGCGCGAATTTGCGCAGGCGGCGCAAGGCTACCTTGATGTTGCGCGTGCCCAGTTCGCGCTCGCCGTCGTAATCCTTGTAGCTGCGCGCTTCCCACACCTTCACGGCCGTGCGGTTGCTGCCCTTGCCGCCGATGCGGATGCCTTCCGGATTCGTGCCGCCATTGCCGAACGGCGAGGTGCCGCCCGTGCCGATCCACTTGCTGCCGCCCTCGTGGCGCTCCTTCTGCTCCTTCAGCAGCTCGTTCAGGCGGTCCATCAGCTTGTCGTAGCCGAATTTTTCCAGCTGCGCCTTTTGTTCCTCGGACAGCTCGCGCTGCATGCGTTTGAGCAGCCAGTCGAGGGGAATCGCCGCGTTCGTGTCGAAGGCCGCATTGACGCCCTTGAAGTACTGGGCAAAGGCGCGGTCGAACTTGTCGAAATGGGCTTCATCCTTGACCAGGGTCAAACGCGCCAGATAGTAGAAATCGTCCATCGAGGCGTCGATGACGTTCTTTTGCAGCGCTTCAAGAAGGGTCAGAAATTCCTTGATCGAGACGGGAATCTTCGCATCCTTGAGCGTGAAGAAGAAATCGATCAGCATGGCGCCCGCTCTCCCGCGCGGGGCAGTGCGGCGATGGGGCGCTGCGCCAGCTTGTAGCGCAGGTGGGCGGCAATTTCCGGCCACTCGCCGCGCGTGATGCTGTACATGACGGTGTCGCGCACGGTGCCGTCGCGTCGCAGCGCATGGTGGCGCAGCACGCCATCCTTTTTCGCGCCCAGGCGCTCGATGGCCGCCTGCGAGGCGTGGTTGAAATTGTCGGTGCGCAGGCCCACCAGCGCGCAGCCGAGGTTATCGAAGGCGTGCGCCAGCAGCAGCAATTTGCAGGTGGTGTTGACGTGGCTGCGCTGGCAGCGCTTCGCATACCAGGTGTAGCCGATTTCCAGGCGTCCGATGGCCGGCACCACGTCGTGATAGCTGGTGGTGCCGAGCACCTCGCCGCTGGCCGCGTCGATGACGGCAAAGGCGAAGCGCGTGGGGCGCATCTCGATGCCCTTGAAAATGTACTGGTCCACCTGGTCCGGCTCGGGCACGGAGGTGACGCGCAGATTCCACAGTTCCCCATCCATGGCCGCCGCGCGCAAGCCGGGCGCGTGGTGCGGCGCCAGTGCCTCGAGGCGGATGCCGTGCAGTTCCAGGGGGACGAAGACCTTGTCGGAGCTGATATCGTTCACCGGCGCTCCTTAGCGGTTGGTGCGCGACATGAACATCAGGCGCTCGAACAGGTGCACGTCCTGCTCGTTTTTCAGCAGCGCCCCGTGCAGCGGCGGCACGACGGCCTTGTTGTCCTTGCTGCGCAGCGCTTCGGCTGGGATGTCCTCGGCCAGCAGGAGCTTGAGCCAGTCGAGGAATTCCGACGTCGACGGCTTTTTCTTCAGGCCCGGCACGTCGCGCACTTCATAGAAGGTTTGCAGCGCCTGCGCCAGCAATTCCTGTTTCAGGTGCGGGTAGTGGACGGCGACGATCTGCTCCATCGTGTCCTTGTCCGGGAATTTGATGTAGTGGAAGAAGCAGCGGCGCAGGAAGGCGTCCGGCAATTCCTTCTCGTTGTTCGAGGTGATGATGACGAGCGGTCGGTGGCGCGCCGTGACCATTTCGCGCGTCTCATACACATAGAATTCCATGCGGTCCAGTTCGCGCAGCAGGTCGTTCGGGAATTCGATGTCGGCCTTGTCGATTTCATCGATCAGCAGCACCACCGGTTCGGGCGCCGTGAATGCCTGCCACAGCACGCCCTTGACGATATAGTTCTGGATGTCGCGCACGCGCTCGTCGCCCAGCTGCGAATCGCGCAGGCGCGACACGGCGTCGTATTCGTACAGGCCCTGCTGCGCCTTGGTGGTCGATTTGATATGCCATTGCATCAGCGGCATGTTCAGCGCGGCGGCCACTTCCTCGGCCAGCATGGTCTTGCCCGTGCCCGGTTCGCCCTTGATCAGCAGCGGGCGTTGCAGGGTCAGCGCCGCATTCACGGCCAGTTTCAGGTCGGCGGTGGCGACATAGCTGTCGGAACCTTCGAAGCGTTGGCCTTGCTGGGTGTGCTGTGCTTGCATGAGCGGTCTGCCAAAGTAGGGAAATGGTGAGTATAAACAGAACTGTGGCGCGCTGCCACGCGGACGGCCTGTGCCTGCCTGCCGACAATGCGGGTTTTATAGGTGGACTTGCAAGAATATCTTGGCTAGAATCGGCAAGCAGCAGATTAATTGTCAACCTTAATTGTCAACACATAAAATCAATAAAAACCAGCTCTGGCGTTTCTCCGATTACCTTTGTTCACATTGCCACTATGAAAAAAATATTTGCACTTCTCGTGCTTGCCGGCATAGCAAATGCCGTCACAGCGGCTGACATTGTAGGAAACGCCAAGGCAGCCCCTGCCAAGGTGGAAATGTGTATCGGCTGCCACGGCATCCCCGGTTACAAGGCGACCTTCCCCGAAGTGTTCCAGGTGCCGATGATCGGCGGCCAGCCGGCAAAATATATCGAGAATGCGCTGCAAGCCTACAAGAAGGGCGACCGCAAGCACCCCAGCATGAAGGGCATCGCCAGCAGCCTGTCCGACCAGGATATCGCCGATGTCGCCGCGTACTATGCGCAACAAGCCAAGCCGAACTGAGGACCAGCCAGATGATGAAAACACTACTCGCCGCCCTCGTTTGCGCCACCGTCTCGTTTTCCGCCAGCGCCGCCGGTAATATCAACACGGGCAAGGCCCTGGCCGAAAAATACAGCTGCGCCACCTGCCACGGCAAGGATTACGGTTCGCCCATCGACCCGTCCTACCCGAAACTGGCGGGCCAGCACAGGGATTACCTGGAACACGCCTTGACGGCGTATAAACGGGGCGACAAGGCCAACGGCCGCAACAACGCCATCATGACGGGCCAGGTGAAGCCGCTGAGCAACCAGGACATCAAGGACCTGGCCGCCTACCTGCACAGCCTGCCGACCACCCTGGTGACCCACCGCTGAGTTTGAATTTACGTTTGAGTTCGGTTCAGGCTTTCAGTCCGACCCGGCGCGCCAGCTTGTGCAGATTGCTGGCGTCGAGCCCCAGTTGCCGCGCCGCGGCGGCCCAGTTATCCTGATGCAACGCCAGCGCTTGCCGGATGGCCTGGCGCTGGCTCGCTTCGACGATCTGATGCATGGACAGCGGCGCCGCCGGCATCGTGCACGCAGTTAGCACTGGCGGCAGCGCGTCCGCGCCGGCCGGCGCTTCCAGCGCATCGAGGTCGAGCATATCCGTTTCCAGCGTTACTATCTCTTTGCGGTCCGCGCCGCGGATCACGGCTTTCAGCGCGGCCCGGCTGATCACATGTTCCAGTTCGCGCACGTTGCCGGGCCAGCGGTAGTGGCACAGGGCGTTTTCCGCCGCGGCCGACAGGCGCAGGCTGCGCAAGCCCAGGCGCGCGCGGTTCAGTTCCAGGAAACCGCCCGCCAGCAGCAGCACGTCGTTGCCCCGCTCGCGCAGCGGCGGAATCGGCACGGGATAGACGGATAAACGGTGGTACAGATCGGCGCGGAACGAGCCGTCGCGCACATGTTCGCGCAGGCTGCGGTTGGTGGCGGCGATCACGCGCACGTTGACCCGGCGCGGCCGGTCCGCGCCCAGGCGCTGGATTTCGCCATTTTGCAAGGTGCGCAGCAGCTTGGCCTGTATCGACAGCGGCAATTCCCCCACTTCATCGAGAAACAGGGTGCCCCCTTCGGCCGCCTCGAAACGCCCGGGCCGGTCGCTGACGGCGCCGGAAAACGCACCGCGCACATGGCCAAACAATTCGCTCTCGGCCAGCGATTCCGGCAAGGCCGCGCAATTGACGTGGATCAATGGTTTGCCGGCGCGGCGCGACAGCCGGTGCAGGCGGTGCGCGCACAATTCCTTGCCCACGCCCGTCTCGCCCAGCAGCAGCACGGGCAGCTCGGCATCGGCGACCACCTGCAATTCGTGCAGCAAATGCGTGATGGCGCTGCTCTGGCCGACGAAGTCGTGTTCCTCGCGCGGGGCCTGCGCATCGGCCAGCATGGCGCCGCCCGACAGGCGCAGGGCGCGGATTTCCGTCTCCAGGCGCGTGACGCGCACGGCCGCCTCGATGGCGCAGGCCAGCTCGCCCAGGTCGCGCTGCGCTTGCGTATCGAAGGTGCCCACCCGCAGCGCGTCGAGCGTGATCACGCCCCAGCGTTCGCCTTCCAGGTCCAGCGCCATGCCCATGCAGTCGTGCACGGGCAGCGGTTCGCCGGCCCGCTCGGCGATCAGGCCGTCGTAGGGATCGGGCAGCGAGCTGTCGTGATGGAAGCACAGCACGCCGCGCCGCTGCAGGATGGCGGCCAGGCGCGGATGGTCGGCGACGGCGAAGCGGCGTCCCAGCGCGTCGCTGGCCAGGCCGGCCATCGCCACGGGGCGCAGGTGCTCGCCATCGAGCTTGAGCAAGGCCACGGCCTCGCAGCCGAAGTGCGCGCGCAGGCTGCCCACGAGGCGCTGCAGGCGCACGGCCACGGGCAGGTCGGCGACCAGGTCGGTGAGCAGCAGCAGGTGGATGGCGGTGGTGGTCATAAGTACCATGCAGGGTACAACGGACCACGCTTGAAAAGGGTCATATCGACCCTGCATTTTTCAAATCGTTGATTTAAAACAAGTTTTTCCTGGCACACCGTTTGCCTAGGTAAGGGTGCCGAACCGGCATACAAGACCAAGGAAAGCCTGATGAAAACGACTCCCTCCCTCCGCGCCATTGCCGCCGCCGTCTGCGTACTGGCCATACCCCTGTCCGTGCAAGCCCAGGTGAGCCTGCCGGCCAGCGCCGCCGCCACTGCGGCCGCTGTCAGCCAACCCTCTGCCGCCGCCGTGGTCAAGCGCTATGAACTGCAAACCAATATCGTCGACGGCAAGATGGTGTTCATCGATGCCAAGGGCCAGGTCAACCCCGTGCTGGCGGCCAAGGTGGGCGACACGGTCGAACTCGTGCTGAAAAGCGGCGAAGGCGCCGAGCACGATCTGCTGATCCCGGAACTGAACGTGGCATCAAACAAGTTCAGCGCCAATAGCGGCAGCACCACCGTGCGCTTCAAGGTCACGCGCGCCGGCACGTTCACCTATTACTGCTCGATTCCCGGCCACCGCCAGATCGGCATGGAAGGCAAGCTGGAAGTCGCCGGCACCTCGCTGGCCGAAGCCGGGGCACCGAAGGCCGCTGGCGCCGGCAGCGCTGCCGGCGAATCGAGCCAGGCCGCCGCGCTGGCCCTGTACACGCCCGCGCCGTCGCCGATGCGCGGCCCCGATCCATCGGCCGTCAGCGTGGCCGCCAATCCGGCGCAGGTGCCTTCCGCCATCGGCGCGCGCGCGCCGCAAACCCTGAAATACCGGATGGAGACGGTGGAACTGCCGGGCAAGCTCGATGACGGCACCAGCTTTACCTACTGGACCTTCAACCGGCAAGTGCCGGGCCCGATGCTGCGCGCGAAGGTGGGCGACACGGTGGAACTGACCCTGTTCAACGCCAAGGACAGCAAGATGATCCACTCGATCGACCTGCACGCGGTGACGGGCGGCCATGGCGGCGGACAGCACACGCAGGTGGCGCCGGGGTAGGAAAAGACGGTGACCTTCAAGGCGCTCAATCCGGGCCTGTTCGTCTACCACTGCGCCACGCCGCTGGTGCCGCAGCATATCGCGGCCGGCATGTACGGCATGATCCTCGTCGAACCGGAAGGCGGCCTGTCAAAAGTCGACCGCGAGTATTACGTGATGCAGGGCGAGATGTACACGGGCCGTCCGCACGGCGCCCCCGTGCACCAGGAACCGAACCTGGAAAAAATGGCCAATGAGCTGCCCGACTACTACGTCTTCAACGGCGAAGTGGGCGCCCTGAGCAAGACGCACAAACTGCAGGCGAAAGTCGGCGAGACCGTGCGCATCTATTTCGGTGTCGGCGGCCCGAACAAGATTTCATCATTCCACATCATCGGCGAGATCTTCGACAAGGTGTACAGCGAAGGCTCGATCAGCAGCCCGAAAAACGACGTGCAAACCACGCTCGTCGCACCGGGCGGCGCGACCATCGTCGAACTCAAGGTGCAGCACCCTGGCAGCTATCTGCTGGTCGACCATGCGCTGTCGCGCGCCGGCAAGGGCGCCGTGGGCGTGCTGGAAGTGACGGGCGAAGCCGTGCCCGGCGTCTACCACGCGGGCGCCGTCCAATAAAACAACCCCCCATTCATCATCAAGGAATTGCTATGGAAATGATCGACCTATCCCTGGGCCAGCTGGCCCGCCGCATCCCCGGCGCCACGCGCCTGTTCGATGCGCACCGCCTCGATTTCTGCTGCGGCGGCAACAAGACCCTGCGCGCGGCGGCTGAAGCGGCCGGCGTGGACACGGCGCCCATCGTCGAGGAACTGCAAGTGCTGGCCGGACGGATTGACGCCAGCGGCGAGCGTGACTGGCAGGACGCCCCGGCCGCCGAGCTGGTGGAACACATCCTGGCGCGCTACCACGCCGTGCACCGCGAGCAGCTGCCCGAGCTGATACGCCTGGCGCGCAAGGTCGAGCAGGTGCATGGCGACCGCGCCGACTGTCCGCACGGGCTGGCGGAACACCTGTCGGCCATGGCGCAGGAACTGGAAAGCCATATGCGCAAGGAGGAAGACGTGCTGTTCCCCATGATCGTGCGCGGCCAGGGCCCCCGGGCCGGCGCGCCCATCAACGTGATGCGCATGGAGCACGACGACCATGGCGTGGCCTTGCGCGCCATGGAGGCGATGACGAACGATATCACCGCACCAGGTGGCGCCTGCACCACCTGGCGCGCGCTGTACACGGGCCTGCGCACCTTCCGCGAAGATCTGATGGCGCACATCCATACTGAAAACAATATCCTGTTCGAGCGCTTTGCGCCGGCCGTGGTGCACTGACAAAGGAAAGACCCATGGGTCCCTACAAAAAACTCTGGTTCACCCTGATCGGTGTGCTGATCGTGACGTTTTTGCTGCTCGGCTACTACGGCACGGAAGTGTATCGGCACGCGCCGCCGATTCCCGCGCAAGTGCTGGCGCAGGATGGCCGGCAGCTGTTCGACCGCGAGGGCATCCTCGACGGCCAGACGGCCTGGCAATCCGTCGGCGGCATGCAGCTGGGCTCCATCTGGGGCCACGGCGCCTACCAGGCGCCCGACTGGACGGCCGACTGGCTGCACCGCGAATTGACGGCCTGGCTGGAACTGGCCGCGCAAGAGCAGCATGGCAAGGCATACGCGGCGCTCGACGGCCCCGCGCAGGCGGCGCTGCGCGAAGCGCTCAAGCTGGAATACCGCGGCAACCGTACCGATGATGCGCAAGTGCTGCATCTGTCGGCGCGCCGCGTGCAAGCCATCGCCAGCACGGCGCACTATTACGACCAGCTGTTCTCGGACGCGCCTGCGCTGCACGCCAGCCGCGAGCATTTCGCCATGAAGGAAAACACCTTGCCCAGCGCCGCGCGGCGCGCGCAGATGACGCAGTTCTTCTTCTGGACGGCGTGGGCCGCCGCCACCGAGCGTCCGGGCCAGAAAGTGACCTATACGAACAACTGGCCGCACGAACCGCTGATCGGCAACCAGCCAAGTGGCGAAAACCTCGTCTGGTCGGTCGCCAGCGTGGTGGTGCTGCTGGCCGGCGTGGGCTTCCTCGTCTGGGGCTGGGCCTTCTTGCGCGACCACGACGAAGCGCTGCCGGCGGCCGGTCCGCGCGATCCACTCACCACTTTCGCGCTGACGCCTTCGCAGCGGGGACTGGGCAAGTACCTGTTCCTCGTGGTGGCGCTGTTCATCTTCCAGGTCTTCATCGGCGGCTTTACGGCGCACTACACGGTGGAAGGACAGCAGTTCTACGGCATCGACGTGTCGCGCTGGTTCCCGTATGCGCTCACGCGCACCTGGCATATCCAGGCCGCGCTGTTCTGGATTGCCACCGGCTTCCTGGCCGCCGGCCTGTTCCTCGCCCCGCTGATCAATGGCGGCAAGGACCCCAAGTGGCAGCGCCTCGGTGTCGACGTGCTGTTCTGGGCCCTCGTCGCGGTCGTCGTCGGCTCGTTCATCGGCAATTACCTGGCCATCGCGCAAGTGATGCCGCCCGAGTGGAATTTCTGGCTCGGCCACCAGGGCTATGAATATGTGGACCTGGGACGCCTGTGGCAAATCGGCAAATTCGTCGGCATTCTGCTGTGGCTCGTGCTGATGTTGCGCGGCGTCGTGCCGGCCCTGCGCCAGCCGGGCGGCGACAGGAACCTGCTGGCGCTGCTGACCGCGTCCGTGGGCGCCATCGGCCTGTTCTACGGTGCCGGCCTGTTCTACGGCGAGCGCACGCATTTATCGGTGATGGAGTACTGGCGCTGGTGGGTGGTGCACCTGTGGGTGGAAGGCTTCTTCGAAGTCTTCGCCACCACGGCGCTGGCCTTCATCTTCTCGACCCTGGGCCTGGTGTCGGTGCGCATGGCCACGACGGCCAGCCTGGCGTCGGCCTCGCTGTTCATGCTCGGCGGCATACCCGGCACTTTCCACCACCTGTACTTTGCCGGCACCACCACGCCCGTGATGGCCATCGGCGCGAGCTTCAGCGCGCTGGAAGTGGTGCCGTTGATCGTGCTGGGCCATGAAGCGTGGGAAAACTGGCGCCTGAAGGAGCGCGCGCCATGGATGGAAAACCTGCGCTGGCCCATGATGTGCTTTGTCGCCGTCGCCTTCTGGAACATGCTGGGCGCCGGTGTGCTGGGCTTCATGATCAACCCGCCCGTGGCCTTGTACTATATCCAGGGCTTGAACACGACTCCCGTGCATGCGCATGCGGCGCTGTTCGGCGTGTACGGCTTCCTGGCGCTGGGCTTTACCTTGCTGGTGCTGCGTTATCTGCGGCCCGACTACCGCTTCAGCCCTGCGTTGATGAAGACGGCGTTCTGGGGTTTGAACGGGGGACTGGCGCTGATGATCTTTACCAGCTTGCTGCCGATTGGCATCATCCAGTTCCACGCCAGCGTGACGGAAGGCCTGTGGTATGCGCGCAGCGAAGGCTTCATGCAGCAGCCGCTGTTGCAGAACCTGCGCTGGATACGCACCTTCGGCGACGTGGTGTTCATCGTCGGCGCCGTCGCCATGGCGCTGCAGGTGGTGCTGGGCTTGCTGGACAAGGCGAAGGCACCCGCGCTGCCACAGGCGGTACGGCCAGCCTGATCGGTTGCTGCGCCGCCGAGTGTTGTTGATCGATCTCCCGAAGCCGTGCTAGCCACGGCTTTTTTCATATATGGCCAGGAAGACGAGGCCGGCGACCAGCGGGATATTTTTCGTCAGCGGCCCGAAAGGGTGTATCAGGAATTCCGGCAGGAAGACGGCGATCACCAGTGTATAGCCGGCCACCAGCGCGCACTGCGTCCACCATAGCAACGGCCTGGCATGGAACAGCGAGGCGATGCCCATGGCTAGGTCGGCCAGGCAGGAGGCGGCAAACACGTGTTCCGTATGCAGCGTGATGCCGCTGCGGCGCAGCCATGCGAGCGATTCGGCATGCGGATACAGATACCAGGACACAAACGCCGTCCATAGCCAGATAAAGGCCATGCCGAGGCGCATGGCCCAGTACAGCCCTTGCAGCTTGGCTGGCGTCATGGCGCGGGCTTGGCAACCATCAGCCAGTAGACCAGCATGAGCGCGGCAAATGCGGGCACGCCAAGCCAGAACCAGCAGCGCGCATAGAACCAGTACAGGCGCGGCAGCGGTGTGCCCGTGTCATCAGCCAGGCGGGCCAGGCTGCGCATGCGGATCTGCAGCCATACCACGGGTAACCAGCAGGCGCCGGCCACCGCATACAGCAGCATCGAGGCGAGGACCCAGCCGGACAGGATCGGATAGCCGGCCAGGTGCGCCAGGGCCAGTCCGGACAGCGGCTGGACAATGACGGCCGGCGTGGTGAACAGCCAGTCGGCCAGCACGGTCTTTTCGGCCGACAGGCGGATCGCACGCACCTCGCCATCCCGGTCGTTGATCCACTTGAAGAAAGCGATGCCGATGCCAGTGCCAAACAGGATGGTGGCGCTGAGGATGTGCAGCCATTTGACGAACAGGTACCAGCTCATGCCGGTACCTCGGTCACGTCATGGCCTTGCAGCGCGGCCAGGTAATTTTCCACCGTGAGCAGGCCGACGCAGGGCATCGCGCCGCGCGGTAGCGGCGCGCCACCGCTGCTGGCGCCGGCCAACCGGTTCGCCAGCGCGATCGACGCGCCGCACGGGATATGCGGGCCGTGGTTTTGCGCCGCCAGCAATTGCCAGGTCAGCGTCAGCGGCAGGCCATCGAGTCCCGTGCCTTGCAGCGTCACGAACATCGCGCCTTTGTCGCTGACCAGCGGTTCCACCCATTGGCTGATGGCGTGCAATGGCCTGGCCAGCGGCAGCAGGCTGCGCAACAGGCCCAGGCGCACCAGTTGCGCGGCGGCCCAGACGAACAGATGGCCGGGCGCACCGGCAAAACCGGCGTGAAAAGTGACGGTGTCGAGGCCCGGATAGCGTTGCGGGAACAGCGCCAGGTCGGGCACGTCGCAGCTGCCCAGCAAGCGCCGTCCCACGGGCGCGGCAAAGCGGTGGCGCTTCAGGTCGAGCCAGCCGTGCGTGGTCTGCTGGGTGCCGGCAACCAGGCGCTGGAACGGTTTGCCACAGTACGAGAAGATGCCGGCCATGGTGGCGATGCCCGGCGCGCGGGCGCCGGAGGCGATGCCGTGGCGGATCGATGTGAGCTGGCGAAAGCGCGGCAGGTAGCGGTCTACCACGGCTGAGGACAGCGCTGGCAGCGAGCTGGCGCCGCTGGTGACGAACACGCCGCGCTGGCGCGCCAGGTCGTCGAGGCTGGCGATGCCGGCGACAAAATCGCGGCCGTCGGCCAGGTCGATATAGTTGGCGCCGGCATCAATCGCCGCATCGGCGACGCGGTAATCCTGGCCCTGGAACGGGCCGGCGGTATGGATCAGCGTATCGACGCCCAGTTCGGCCAGGCGCCGCGCCAGATCAGGTGCATCGGCATCGAGCGCCAGTGCTTGCCGCGGCGGCAAGCCCAATTGCGCCGCCAGTGCCCTGGCCCTGGCGGCGTCGCGCCCGGCCACCAGCAGATGGATATCCTGGTTGCCGGCTAGCGCCTGGCAAATGCGCGTGCCGAAAAAACCGTAACCGCCGAGTACGAGAATGGTGTGATGGGCCAAGATATCCTTCAGTGGCTGAGTTTCTTGGCAACATGATACTACCTGATCAGCGGCGCCGCACGCAGTCGATATACGCGTCCGTATCCGGCGGCAAGCCCGAGCGCTGCGAAGCCCAGATCATCTGGCCCAGACATTCCATCACTTCGTGCTGGGCCGCATGGGCCGAATCGAGGCGCTGGGTCAGTTGCTGGACGGCCGGGCGGATGCCGCGCGGCTGGTCCACCTGTACCTGCTCCGTGATCGACAGATGCATGGACAGGTGCAGGAAAGGATTGGCCTGGCCCCCTTCGACGGAGTAATCGCGCGCCAGCGCCGCTTCGACGTCGGAGAGCTCGTTTTCATACTCGGGATGTTCGAGGATCCAGTCGAGCGCGATGGCTTCCATCGGCGTGAGGATTTCGTGGGCGCGGTGCTTGCGCAAGGTGTCGCAAAAGAAGCGGCGCACGTCGTCGGAAGAGGGGTTGAACATGGCTGTAGGACTGTGGCTAAGGGGCAGCCGGCATTGTACCGCGTACGTCAATTCAAGGCATCGGGGATGCCCTTTTTGCCGTCCGGCGTCCGCTTTCGTGACCCGATAGTCACCGCAATTTAATACCCTGCAGTAAGTATTATCCACTACCGCCACGGCCCGGCGGCGCCAAATAACGGTGATAAAATCGCCGCTCTTGATATTTGCTCTGGACACGACGGCGATTTTGTTGCCATTGCGTGCTTCCATTGCCCGCACCTTTGCCACCAGATCTTGCTCCTGGCTTATCCCGGAGCGCGGCAGCATGCCTATCACCATCAACCTTGACCTGTCCGGCCGCCCTGGCGTTCCGGCTGGCCGGCTGTTTTTCATTCAACACAGCGATGGTGCCGCCACGGTGGCGCGCAAGAATCATCCTTCAGTATTCATAAACGGAGTTACGTATGCGTAAATCGCTATTACTTTTGATGTCGTGCCTGATCCTGGCGGCATGTAACAAGACCCCTCCGGCCTCGTCCGAAAAACCGGTCGACGTGCTGCTGATCGGCGCCGGCACCATGAGCGCCACCCTGGGCAGCATGCTCAAGGAACTCGATCCCTCGCTGACGATGGAAATGGTCGAGCGCCTCGATTCCGTGGCCGCCGAAAGCTCGGACGCGATGAACAACGCAGGCACGGGCCACTCGGCATTTGCCGAACTGAACTACACGCCCGAAGCGGCCGACGGCAGCATCGAGACCAAGAAAGCCGTTGCCATCAACGAGCAATTCGAAATTTCCAAGCAATTCTGGGCCTATCAGGTGGCCAACAAGCACCTGGGTGCGCCGCAAACCTTCATCAACAACGTGCCGCACATGGCCTTTGTGTGGGGCGACGACAATATTGCCTTTTTGAAGAAGCGCTACGCCGCGCTGCAAAAGGAAAACCTGTTCAAGGGCATGCTGTACTCGGAAGACCAGGCGCAGATCGAGCAATGGGCGCCGCTCGTCATGCAAGGGCGCGACAAGGGCCAGAAAGTGGCGGCGACGCGCATGGAGATCGGTACCGACGTCAATTTCGGCAACCTCACGCGCGGTCTCGTGAAATACCTGACGGACAGCCACGGCATGGTGCTGCACCTGCGCCACCAGGTGGAAGACATCCGGCGCGGCGCCGACGGCGTGTGGAACGTGACGGTGAAAGACCTGGCTGCCGGCAAGGAAAAGACCATGCGCGCCAAGTTCGTCTTCATCGGCGCCGGCGGCGGTTCTCTGCCGCTGCTGGAAAAATCGGGTATTCCTGAAGCCAAGGGCTACGGCGGCGTGCCGGTGGGCGGCCAATGGCTGGTGACCACCAATCCGGAACTGGTGGCGGCGCATGCGGCCAAGGTCTACGGCAAGGCGTCCGTCGGTTCGCCGCCGATGTCCGTGCCGCATCTGGACACGCGCATCATTGATGGCAAGAAAGCCCTGCTGTTTGGACCGTTTGCCACCTTCTCGACGAAGTTCCTGAAAAACGGCTCGTGGATCGACTTGCCTGCCTCGATCGGCACGGGCAATGTGAAACCGATGCTGCAAGCCGGCTACGACAATATTCCGCTGACGAAGTATCTGGTGGAACAGGTCATGAATACGCCGGAAGACCGCCTGAAGACCCTGCGCGAATACTTGCCGAACGCCAAGATGGAAGACTGGACCCTGCAAAACGCCGGCCAGCGCGTGCAGATCGTCAAGGATGACCCTGTCAAAGGCGGCTTGCTGCAGTTTGGCACGGAAGTCGTCGGCGCCGCCGATGGCAGCATCGTCGCCTTGCTGGGTGCTTCGCCAGGCGCCTCGACCGCGCCGCCCATCATGATCAAGGTGCTGCAAACGGCCTTCAAGAGCCGCCTGGCCACGCCGGAATGGCAAGCGAAGATGGTGGAAATGGTGCCGTCGTACGGTCAAAAGCTGAACAACGACCCGGCCCTGGCCAACAAGATCCGCCATTACAGCAGCAATATCCTGGGCTTGAAAGCCATCACGCTCGACGTTCCCGCTGCTGCGCCAGCGCCGGCGGCAAACTAAGCCAGCCTGACCGGCAGGGGAGTTTCCTGCCGGCATGAAAAAAGGGGCAGCCTGTTCAGGCTGCCCCTTTTGCGTGGGAGCGTGCGTTCATTGCGGCGGACTACTCCTTGCCCGGCAAGATCAGCTCCGGCGTACACCCTTCGGCGGCGATGCCGTCGCAAGGCTTGGCCAGTGCCGCGCCGTCCTGTGCCCGTGGCGCATGGGGCTGGCGCAGGTAGCGCGACGTGTGGCGATGCGCTTGCTGTGCGTTGCCATGCACGGGCCAGGTCAGGAAGCGGGACAGCTCCTGCAAGGCGCGCTGGTACACATCGCGTTTAAATTCAATGACGACATCGAGCGGGACCCAGTATTCATGCCAGCGCCAGGCGTCGAACTCGGGATGGTCGGTCAGGCGCAGATTGACGTCGTTATCGCGCGCGCACATTCTCAGCAGAAACCAAATCTGCTTCTGGCCACGGTAATGGCCGCGAATCTCGCGCTTGATGAAGTGGTCTGGCACTTCATAGCGCAGCCAGTCGCGGGTGCGGCCGACAATTTTGACGTGTTCCTGTCTGAGTCCGATTTCCTCTTCAAGTTCGCGAAACATGGCTTGTTCCGGTGTTTCGCCATATTTGATACCGCCTTGCGGAAACTGCCATGAGTGCTCGCGCACCCGCTTGCCCCACCACACCTCGTTCTGGGCGTTTAGCAGGATGATGCCGACGTTGGGCCGAAACCCTTCACGGTCGAGCATAATGCACCTCAAACTTTCTGCGACCGAGCGTCCTTTTTTACATAATTACCCACAACTTCGCAAGCCGGTGACCTTTTCGGGGTGCGAAAAGCGCCGGAATCGCACCAATTGAGCGCATTTGTGTAAAGTATGGACGCATCAGCCAGCTAATCCTTTAAAATTAGGTTGATTATAACCCTCTCTTTTTAAAAAGAATTCACCGTTATGCGCGCCTCCCGTTTTTTTATTTCCACACTTAAAGATGCACCTTCTGACGCGGAAATCGTCAGCCACCAATTGATGATGCGTGCAGGCATGATCAAACGCCTCGGTTCCGGCATCTATACCTACATGCCGATGGGCTTGCGCGTGATCCGCAAGGTGGAAGCCATCATCCGTGACGAGATGAACAAAGCCGCCGGTATCGAACTGCTGATGCCGCTCGTGCAGCCGGCCGAACTGTGGCAGGAAACGGGCCGCTGGACCAAGATGGGCGACGAACTGATGCGCGTGAAAGACCGCCACGGCCGCGAATACGCGATCCAGCCCACGTCGGAAGAAGTCATCACGGACGTCGTGCGCACGGAAATCAAGTCCTACCGCCAGTTGCCGTTGAACTTTTATCACATCCAGACCAAGTTCCGCGACGAGCGCCGCCCACGTTTCGGCCTGATGCGCGGCCGCGAATTCACCATGAAGGACGCGTATTCGTTCGACCGCGACCTGGCCGGCATGCAGGCGTCGTACAAGGTCATGTTTGACGCCTACACGCGCATCTTCACGCGTTTCGGCCTGAAATTCCGCGCCGTGGCGGCCGACAACGGCGCCATCGGCGGTTCCGGTTCGCATGAATTCCACGTCATCGCCCACACGGGCGAAGACGCGCTTGTGTACTGCCCGACCTCCGACTACGCCGCCAACATGGAAGCGGCCGAAGCGCTGCCGCCAGCGGGCGAGCGCCCGGCTGCCAGCCAGGCGCTGACGAAAACGGCCACGCCGGACACCGTCAAGTGCGAAACCGTGGCCGCCCTGCTGGGCCTGGAGCTGTCGCGCACCGTGAAAACCATCGCCCTGACGGTGGAAACGACGGGCAAGGATGAAAAAATCACGAAACAGCATTTCATGCTGCTGCTGCGCGGCGACCATGAATTGAACGAGATCAAGGTGGGCAAGGTTGCCGGCCTGGCCGGTCACCGTTTCTCGACGGAAGCGGAAATCCTGGAAGTCTACGGCACCATTCCCGGCTACCTGGGCCCGATCGGCACGAAGGCACCGGTCACCGTGGTGGCGGACCGCACGGTCGCCCACATGAGCGACTTCGTCTGCGGCGCGAATGACGCCGGTTTCCACTACACGGGCGCCAACTGGGGCCGTGACGTGGCCGAGCCTGCCATCGTGGCCGACTTGCGCAACGTCGTCGCCGGCGACGCGTCGCCGGACGGCCAGGGCGCCCTGGCCATCGAGCGCGGCATCGAAGTGGGTCACGTGTTCCAGCTGGGTACGGCGTACTCGGAAAGCATGAAAGCCACCTTCCTCGACGAAAACGGCAAGCCTGCGCCGCTGCAGATGGGTTGCTACGGCATCGGCGTGACGCGCATCCTGGGCGCCGCCATCGAACAGAACTTCGATGACAAGGGCATCATCTGGCCCGCCTCGATCGCGCCGTTCGAAGTCGTGCTGTGCCCGATGGGCATGGACCGCAGCGAACTGGTCAAGGAAGAGACGGAGAAGCTGTACGCGGCCCTGCAAGGCGCCGGCGTGGACGTCATCGTCGACGACCGCGGCTTGCGCCCTGGCGCCATGTTCGCTGACTGGGAACTGATTGGCGTGCCGCACCGCATCGTCATCGGCGAGCGGGGCCTGAAAGAAGGCAAGCTGGAATACCAGGGCCGCCGCGATGCGGAAGCGACCGGCGTTGCGCCGGACGAGATCGTTGCCTTCATCCAGGGCCAAATGGCGCAGTGAAGCGCTTATCGGTAAGCAAGGCGGCCGGCGCGCTCGCGCTGGCCGCCGGCCTGGCCTGCGTTTCCTTTGCGCAGGCCGGCAACCAGAAAGAGGAGGCGCTGGCCGACTCCGTCCGCCTGGCCCTGTCGCATGCGATCCGCGACGAACGCCCGCCGCAGCCCAAATTTGTCACGCCCGCCGACCTGCAGCGCTACCAGCAATGGCTGGCGCAGATGTCGTCACGTCTGCAGCGCAAGCTGCCGGACGCGCAGCTGCGCACGGAATTCCTGGAAACCGTGTGGTACGAGTCGCGCCGCGCGGGCCTGGAACCGGCGCTGGTGCTGGGCCTGATCCAGGTGGAGTCGGCCTACCGCAAATATGCCGTCTCGCTGGCCGGCGCGCGTGGCTACATGCAGGTGATGCCGTTCTGGACGGGCGTCATCGGTGATAGCGACCGCAGCAAGCTGTTCCACATGCAGACGAATCTGCGCTACGGCTGCGCGATCCTGCGCATGTACCTGGATATGGAAAAGGGCGATTTGTACCTGGCGCTGGGCCGGTATAACGGCAGCCGGGGCCGGGCCGAGTATCCGAATGCGGTAAGGGCGGCTTGGAAGCAGTGGGAAGTCAAATAAAGGCTGGGGTCAGACCCCCGGCAGCGTTGGCGCAGGGCTCTGTATTAACGGTGTTGAGGGGTTGACCCCGGGTGAATGGGGCGGACGTAGGTCGGATTAGGTCTGAAAGACCGTCATCCGACAACATGGTTGACCCCGCAGCAAAAAAATGCCCCGCTCGCAGTAAAGCGGCGGGGCACTCACACGGCGTAGACGCCCTGTGCGTATCTGATTATTTCAAATGATCGGAGATCAGTTTCGTCATTTCAAACATGGAGACTTGGGCTTTGCCGCCGAAAACAGCTTTCAGCTTGTCGTCCGCATTGATCATGCGGCGGTTGGCCGGATCTTGCAGATCGAGTTTTTTGATGTAATCCCATACCTTTTTGGTCACTTCCGTGCGCGGCAGTGGTGCTGCGCCAACAACGGCGGCCAGATCTTTCGATGGCGTCATTGCTTTCATGAATGCTGCGTTTGGCTTGCGTGGTGTTGCCGGTGCTGCCGCTTTCTTCGCCGCTGCTGGTTTAGCTGCTGCCTTGGCTGCGGGTGCTGCTTTCTTGGCGGCTGCAGGCTTGGCTGCTGCTGCTTTGGCTGGCGCTGCTACTGGGGTTTTTTTGGCTGTTGCCATCTTCGAGCCTCCTTAACAAACACATGGGAAATTGCGCAATTAATCGCACGGCTAATATTGGTGTGGATTTACCTTGTATGCAAGTGTTTTTCACGTTTTCACGAGGAAAAAGCAGGGAAATGGCAATGCTGTCGCCCGGGCGCACCGCTTGGGAGCGCAGAACGGGGTTTTTACCCGTAAATGGCATGGTTGCTGGCTATGCGGGGAGGGGCGCTGCGGAGGGCGGGAAGCGTGATGCCGGACACATGAAAATGCAATCCGGCATTATTTGAAACGGTGTTTTTTGATCTATCGACTTTCGATACGCGGCGTAAAAAAGGCCTTCAAAATCACAGCGAGCGGAGGTGATTTGTGGCGGAGAAGCGCAACCGTACTTTAGTACGGTGAGCATCGCCGGCCGCAAGGACCACCGCGCAGCGGATTTTGAAGCCTTCTACTACCTCATGCCAGGCATCATGCCCTTCATGGAACGCATCATCTTCATCATGCCGCCGCCCGACAATTTCTTCATCATCGTCTGCATCTGCTCGAATTGCGTCAGCATGCGGTTCACTTCCTGCACCTGCACGCCGGCGCCGGCGGCGATGCGGCGCTTGCGCGTGGCCTTGATCAGTTCAGGCTTGGCGCGTTCCTGCGGCGTCATCGAATCGATGATGCCGCACATGCGGCGCACCTGTTTATCGGCCTGATCCATGTTCTTGCCGCCTGCCGCCTGCTGGAACTGGGCCGGCAGCTTGTCCATCAGGTTGGCCATGCCGCCCATTTTCTTCATCTGGCCCAGCTGCGCCTTGAAGTCGTTCATGTCGAACTTGCCGCCGACCTTGATCTTTTGCGCCAGGTCGGCTGCCGCCTTGCTGTCGACGCCCTTGCGCGCTTCTTCCACCAGGGCGAGGATGTCGCCCATGCCGAGGATGCGGTTGGCCATGCGGGTCGGGTCGAATGCTTCCAGGCCGTCGAGTTTTTCCGACACACCGGCAAACTTGATCGGCTTGCCCGTGATGTGGCGTACGGACAGGGCCGCACCGCCGCGCGCATCGCCATCGAGCTTGGTCAGCACGATACCGGTCAGCGGCAGCGCATCATTGAAGGCCTTGGCCGTGTTGATGGCGTCCTGGCCCAGCATGGCGTCTACAACGAACAGGGTTTCGATCGGTTTCACGGCGCCGTGGATGGCGGCGATTTCGCGCATCATCTCTTCGTCGATACCGAGACGGCCCGCCGTATCGATGATCAGCACGTCGTGGTAGTGCTTTTTCGCCCAGTCCAGCGCGGCCAGGGCGATATCGACCGGCTTGTCCGTGCTGGTGGACGGGAAGAAGTCGGCGCCGACCTGGGCGGTGACCGATTGCAGCTGGGCGATCGCGGCGGGACGGTACACGTCGGCCGAGACGGTCAGCACTTTCTTCTTCTTTTCTTCCTTCAGGTACTTCGCCAGCTTGCCGACGGTGGTGGTTTTACCCACACCTTGCAGACCGGCCATCAGGATGATGGCGGGCGGCTGCTGCGCAAAGCTGATCTGCGACGCTTCCGGTCCCAGGTCGGCGCCCATCAGGGCGGCCAGCTCGCGCTGCACCACGCCAACGAGGGCCTGGCCTGGCGTCAGCGAGGAAATGACATCCTCGCCCATGGCTTTTTCTTTGACTTTGGCGATGAATTCGCGCACGGCGGGCAGGGCGACGTCGGCTTCGAGCAGCGCCAGGCGCACTTCGCGCAGCATGTCGGCGGTGTTCGCTTCGGTCAGGCGCGCCTCGCCGCGCATGGTCTTGACGACTTTGGCAAGCCGTTGGGTGAGATTATCTAGCATGATGAACCTGCAATGAAAAGCTTGGGAGTGGGCGGCGCAAGCCGGACGATGGCCGTCATTTTACCTTATCGCGGGTGGCTGGCGGTCCCGCGCAGCAGCGCCTGGCGGTTGGCCGGCTTTTGAATGAGTTGGTATTTCTGCCAATGCCGCGATTGCATGAAAGTCAAAAACACGGTTAAAATGAGAATAATTCTTATTTACATTCGTGGGCGCGTCGCGCCAGACCGGAAAGGGATGCCATGTCGGCCGCCGATTTTGCACAGCAACAAGACCTGCACGCGCTCTACAGCAGCCATCACGGCTGGCTGCAGGGCTGGCTGCGGCATAAGCTGGGCAATGCGGGCGACGCGGCGGATCTGGCGCAAGACACCTTTATCAGCGTGCTCACCAACGGTGCCGCGCCGCAGATCCGCGAAGCGCGGCCTTTTCTCGCCACCGTCGCGCGCCGCCTGGTGGCGCACCGCTACCGCCGGCAAGTGCTGGAAGACGCCTACCTGGAGGCGCTCGCCTGCCTGCCGCCCGAGGTGGTGCCCGCGCCGGAAGCGCGGCTGCTGGCGCTGGAAGCCTTGCAGGAGATCGACCTGGCCCTCGACGGCTTGCCGGGTCCCGTGCGCACGGCGTTCTTGCTGGCGCAGCTCGAAGGCCTCAGCTATGCCGAGATCGCCGCGCGCCTGAACGTATCGGCCAGCTCGGTCAAGCAATACCTGACGCGCGCCAACCGCCAGGTGTTTTTCTCGCTGCCGGCATGAGCACGGCGGCAGAACCGGCGGCACCGCCAGCCATCCGCGAGGACGTGCAGCAGCAGGCGGCCGAGTGGCTGACCGTGCTGATGTCTAGCGAGGCCAGCGAAGCGCAGCAGGCCGCCTGGCAGCGCTGGCGCGCCGCCGACCCGGAACATGAACGGGCCTGGCGGCATATCGAAGCGGTATCGCGGCGCTTCAACGGCTTGCACCGTGGCGCGGCCGCGCAGGCGCTGGCCGGCACGCAGCGCAAAGCCGTCAACGGCAAGCGGCGCCAGGTGCTGGCGTGGCTGGGCGTGGCGGCCGGCGGCGGCATGCTGGCCGCGCAGACGGGCGCCTGGGACGGCGTGCGCACCCTGCGTGCCGACTACCGCACGGCCACGGGCGAGCGGCGCGAGGTGGTGCTGGACGATGGCAGCGTGCTCAGCCTGAATACGGGATCGGCAGTCAACGTGCGTTTCGACGCCAGCCGCCGCCTGATCGAACTGCTGGCCGGCGAGATCCTCGTGGCCAGCGGCCACGGTGCCGGCAGCGCCGCGCCTTTGGTGGTGGCCACGCGCGAAGGCCTGGTGCGCGCGCTGGGCACGCGCTTTGCCGTGCGCCAGCAAGATGACTACAGCACGGTGGACGTGTTGGAAAGCGCCGTGGAAATCCGTCCCCGCGACAGTGCCGGCGCGCCAATGCTGCTGGCGGCCGGGCGCGGCGTGGCATTTTCCCGCCAGACGCTGGACGCGCCGCACGCCATCGCTGCGTATGCGCATGCCTGGTCGCGCGGGCAGCTGATCGTCGACGACGTGACCCTGGGCGATTTCCTGGCCGACCTGGCCCGTTACCGCCCCGGCGTGATCGACTGCGCGCCGGCAGTGGCCCAGCTGCGCCTGTCGGGCGTGTTCCCGCTGGCCGACACGCAGCGCATTTTGAACATGCTGCCCAACTCGCTGCCGGTGCAGGTCCGCAGCCGCACGCGCTATTGGGTCAGCGTCGAGCCGGCGTCATAGCACGCTGCGCAGAAATATTTAGCCATCCGGCTGCCCGTTTTTCGTTTTCGCGGCACCTACAAGGTAGGCGCCTGTTTTTTACCGTCTCATGACGCCATTACTATCAGGAACTTTCATGTCGCACGCTTTGCCTTTTGTCAGTTTGCCATCCTCTCACTCCTCACTGCGTCCGCTGGCGCAAGCCGCTGCGGCCCTGTGCCTGGCCGCCAGCCTGCCGGCGCTGGCGCAGCAGGCGCCAGCCATTCCCGCGACCGAGCAAACCATGCTCGGCGTGTCCGTCACGGCGGGGCGCGATGCGACGACGGAAGGCAGCGGCTCCTACACGACGGGCGTGAGCAACACGGCAACCAAGCTGAACCTGTCGCTGCGCGAAACGCCGCAGTCGGTCAGCGTGCTGACGCGCCAGCAGATCGACGACCTGGGCATCACGACCCTGGACGACGCCGTGCAGTCGATCACGGGGCTGGTCATGCAAAAAGGCAACTTTACGGGCGATTCGGGCAGTTTCAGCGCGCGGGGCTTTCCAATCGACAACATCCTGTTCGACGGCTTGCCTACCAGCCTGGGCGCGAACGGCACGTTCAATGGCGACAATGACGACCTGGCCATCTATGACCGCATCGAGGTGGTGCGCGGCGCCACGGGCTTGATGACGGGCAGCGGCACGCCCAGCGCGGCCATCAACATGGTGCGCAAGCGCCCGACGGCCACGCCGCAAGCGTCGTTCTCGGCCAGCATCGGCAGCTGGAGCAACTACCGCCTGGAAGCCGATGCGGCC
Source organism: Janthinobacterium sp. GW823-FHT01H08 (assembly GCF_058797855.1). NCBI lineage: Bacteria > Pseudomonadati > Pseudomonadota > Betaproteobacteria > Burkholderiales > Oxalobacteraceae > Janthinobacterium > Janthinobacterium sp. GW823-FHT01H08. The sequence goes on along the minus strand of NZ_CM179504.1, from coordinate 5,566,506 downwards.
AACGCGCTCAACGCAGCGAAGACCCTGCGCGGGCGCATGGTCGTCACGGTGCAGGACAAGAAGGATTTTGTCGACGTGCTGCATGGACGCAATCACCAGCTGTACGGCATCATCGAGGCCGATCTGCGTCCCGATACCACGTTGACGGTGGGCGCGCATTACCGCAAGACGGACAACGACGGCGTCTCGACGGGCGTGGTGACGGCCACCGACGGCCGTTTTTTGAATTTGCCCCGTTCCACCTACCTGGGCAGCGATTTCGACGGCTGGCGCCAGACCGATAAAACCATCTTCGCCGAACTGGAACACCGCTTCGCCAACGGCTGGAAGGCCAAGCTGGCGGCCACGCGCAAGACGCCCGAGATCGACACGACGTTTTCCGGCATCAACCGCCGCGGCGACACCCTGCGTTTCAATTCGCAAAGCTACCGCGCCGAACTGGCCAACACCAGCTATGACGCCTATGCCAGCGGCAGCTACAGCCTGTTCGGCCGCGAGCACGAGCTGACGGTCGGCGCCAGCCACCGCCGTTCGTCGAAAAACAGCTATGGCGGCTGGGCGCCGTACAGCTGGGGCGCGGCTGCGCCCGTGCTCGACCCGTTCAATTGGGATGCGGGCAGCGTGGCGCGCCCCGTCATCAATTACGCGCAGTGGCGCACGGCCAGCATTACCGAGCAAAGCGGCGTGTATGCGGGCACGCGCCTGCGCCTGACCGAGCCGCTGTCGCTGGTGCTGGGCGGGCGCGTGAGCTGGTACAAGGACGATGCCGGCTACTCGGTGGCGCGCGAATTCACGCCGTACGCCGGTGTCGTGTATGACCTCGACAAGCAGCATTCCGTGTACGCCAGCTGGACCGAGATCTTCCAGCCGCAGGCGTCCACCGATGCCAATGCGCGGCCCCTGAAACCGATCAGCGGCACCAACTATGAAGCGGGCGTGAAAGGCGAATACTTCGGCGGCGCCCTCAATGCCAGCGCGGCCGTGTTCCAGATCCGCCAGCAGAACCGCGGCGTGGACGACCTGGCCGGCCCGAATCCCTGCCCCGGCAGCACCTGGGGCTATTGCCAGCGCGCGTCGGGCGAAGTGCGCAGCGAAGGCGTGGAGCTGGACGTGGCGGGCGCGCTGACGCCGGACTGGCAGCTGTCGGCCGGTTTTACGTATGTGAAGGCGCAATTCACGCGCGACAGCGATCCGGCCAATATCGGCAAGGATTTCAACAGCCGCTATCCGCGCCAGCAGCTCAAGCTGGCCACCAGCTACCGCCTGTCCGGCGCCGCACAGGGCTGGCGCGTCGGCGCGTCGGTGTACGGGCAGGGCGCGACCGAGTCGAGCGACGGCACCTACCATCTGCGCCAGGGCCGCTACGCGATCGTGGGCCTGAACGCGGCCTGGCAGATCGACAGCCGCGCCGAGCTGCGCCTGAACGTCAACAATGCGCTGGACAAGCACTATTACCAGAGCATCTATTCCGATGTCTTCGGCAACCTGGTCGGGGCGCCGCGCAACGTGATGCTGACATTGAACTACAAACTGTAAACAATCACTTTTGAATGACCTATCTTGATGAAGGATGCATGGCTTATGGATGTGCAGTTGAATCTGGCCCACGCCAGTAATGGCGTGAGCCGGCGTATGCCACGGGGAGTGCCGCGATGATGAAGTCGGCCAACATGATGTTGTTTTCGCGCGTGCTTGCCGCCGTCTTTGGCGGCTATGCGCTCACGTCCGGCGTGGCCGTGCTGCTGGCGGCCGTGCTGCCGCTGTCGCGCGCCGAAGCCGTGCTGACGGCGACCCTGAGCGCCTTTGTCGTCTACACCTGCGCCGTGATCTGGGTCTTTGCCGTGCAGGACCTGCGCCGCGCCTGGCTGGGCATGCTGTTGCCAGCGATCCTGTGCGGCGGCATCGGCCTGCTGCTGTCGCGGGGTGCCGCATGAACGCCGTCAAGGCAGACAAAGTGGTGAAAACGCCGCAGCAGGGCGGCCTGCGCCAGGCCATGGCCTGGCTGCATACGTGGAGCGGCCTGTGGATTTCCTGGCTGCTGTTCGCCATCTTCCTGACCGGCACCCTGGCCGTCTTCGACGACCCGATCGGGCACTGGATGACGCCCGAACACGCGTTGGAAGAAGCGGCGCATGCGAACGATCCGCCGTTGCCGAAGGTCACGGACCGTGGCCACCGCCTGGAGCTGGCGCTCGACTTCATGGCCAAGGAACATCCGAAGGCGGACATGTGGGAAATCTGGCCCGTGCAGCGTCCCGGCCACGGCCTGTCCGCCTACTGGTTCCAGCCCAGCGGCGGCTATGGCTCGGCGGAGCTCGATCCGCTGACGGGCGCCGTCATCGAACATGCGCGCGAGGCAACGGAACGGGAAACCATCGGCGGCCACCATTTCGTCGATTTCCACTACGAGCTGCACGCGGGGCGCATCGGCGTCTGGATCGTCGGCATCACCACCATGATCATGCTGGTGGCGCTGGTGAGCGGCGTCATCACGCACAAGCGCATCTTCAAGGATTTCTTCACCTTCCGCCCGGCCAAGGGCCAGCGCTCGTGGCTCGACGCGCACAACGCCGTGGCCGTGCTGACCTTGCCGTTCCAGTTCATGATCGCCTACACGGGCCTGTCATTCTTCAGCGATGACTATGTGCCGGCCCCCGTGGCCGCGCAATACGGCATGGACAATCCCAAGAAAGCCTTTTTGAGCGACTGGAACGACGCGGGCAAACCCGTGAAGACGGGCCAGCCGCTGGCCATTCCCGCGCTGGAAGCGTTCGCGCTGCGCGCCGAACAGTCCATCGGCCAGGAAATCCGCGCCGTGGTGCTGGACAATCCGAACGACGCCTCCATGCGCGTGTGCATGTACGGCTGGAATGAAGAGACGGACACGATGGAACGCATCAGCGCCAACACGGGCAGGGCTTGCTATGCGCTGGCCACGGGCGAGCAGACCGCCTTGCGCCTGCCCGGAGCGTCCGACACGGGCGGCGCGGGCCTGACGCGCTCCGTCATGTCGAATCTGCACATGGTGGGTTTTGGCGGCACGCCCATGCGCTGGCTGTACTTCTTCTGCGGCCTGGCCGGCACGGCCATGATGGGCACGGGCGCGATCATGTTCATGGTCAAGCGCCGCCAGAAGTCGGGCGGCGAGTTCGGCGCTTACACGCAGCGCGTCTACCGCGTCATCGAATGCCTGAACGTGGCGGCGATTGCCGGCCTGTCCATCGCCTGCGTGGGCTTCCTGTGGGCGAACCGTTTGATCCCCGTCGGCCTCGAGCACCGCGCCGGCTGGGAAGTGCGCGCCTTCTTCGGCGTGTGGTTTTTGATGCTCGTGCACGCCTGCGTGCGCGCGGAAAAGCGCGCGTGGATCGAGCAACTGGGCTTGCTGGCCGCCCTGTGCCTGCTGCTGCCGGTGCTCAATGTCCTGAGCACGGGCGACAACCTGGCGGCGCAGATCGCGCGCGGCGACTGGGAAAGCGCCGGCGTGGAGCTGGCCAGCATGGCCTTCGGCCTGCTGGCCGCCTGGGGCGCGTGGAAAGTTCACCAGCGCAAGGAAAAACCGCTCAAAAAGACGGCAAGCAAGGAAACACCATCGGTCAGCCTGCACGTCACTACGGAAGGACAGTCATGATTAACACCATCCTGTGCGCGCTAGGCCTGTCGTATGCGGGCATGGCCAGCCTCTCCCTGGCGATGGACCGCCACCATGGCCAGGTCTGGGGCAGGGACGCGGCGCCGAACGTGCGGCGCGCGCTGCAGCTGGCGGGTGCCGTCCTGCTGGCGCTGGCCATCTGGCCTTGCGTGGCCGGCTGGAGCGCCACCGTCGGCGTCGTCGCCTGGCTGGGGTTCATTTCGGCCGGCGCGCTGCTGGTGGCCCTGCTGCTGCCATATGCGCCCCGATTGCTGTTGCGTAGTTCCCTGCTGGCAGCCGTCGCCGCGCTGGCAGGTCTTGTGACGTTCCTGCGGTGATGTCCACCGCTATTTTCAAGGATAGACCGATGTATTTTTCACGTTTGGCGACACCGTTTTACTGTACTTGTAACCGCAAGGCGGCTTCCTGATGGCGGCCCGCCTGCCTTCGCGCCGCGCCCGCATCCTCGGCGGCGTGGTCTTGCTGGCGCTGTTCGGCGCCGGCTTTCTATGGGCAACGCGCGGTCCGAAAACCGTGTTCGACACGGCGCCCGTCAAGCGCGGCAATATCGAGGCCAGCGTCACGGCCATCGGCACCCTGCAGCCGCAAACCTATGTCGACGTGGGTGCGCAGGTGTCGGGCCAGATCACGCGCCTGCACGTGCAGCCCGGCAGCGCCGTGGAAAAAGGCCAGTTGCTGGCAGAGATCGACCCCAGCGTGCAGCAAGCCACGGTCGACGCGGGCCGTGCCGCGCTGGCGGGCTTGCGCGCGCAGCTGGCCGACCAGCAGGCGCAGCATCGCCTGGCGGGCCAGCAGCACGTGCGCCAGAAGCAGATGGCCAAGTTCGATTCGACGCCGCTGGCCGACCTGGAGACGGCCGAAGCCACCCTGGCCTCGGCCGGCGCCAAGATCGACCACCTGAAGGCGCAGATCGACCAGACGCAGGCCAGCCTGAAGGCGGACGAGGCGCGCCTCGGCTATACGCGCATCTACGCGCCCATGGCCGGCAAGGTCGTGGGCCTGGACGCGAAGGAAGGGCAAACCCTGAACGCCACCTACCAGACGCCGAACATTCTGCGTATCGCCGATTTGTCGGCCATGACGGTATGGACGGAAGTGTCGGAAGCGGACGTGCGCCGCGTGCGCCCGGACATGCCCGTCTACTTCACCACCCTGGGCGGCGATCAGCGGCGCTGGAGCGGCAAGGTGCGGCAAGTGCTGCCCGCGCCGCCGGTGCCCGGTGGTGCCGCCGCCGGCACGGCCCTGGCGCCGTCGACCAGCAAGGTGATCTTGTATACCGTGCTGTTCGACGTCGATAACGCCGATGGCGAATTGATGCCGCAGATGACGGCGCAAGTGGTGTTTGTCACGGCCGCGGCGAACAATGTGCTGGCCGTGCCCTTGCCGGCCCTGAAACCATCGACGGAAGAAGGCGCCAAGCCGGGGCAGTTCACGGCCCGCGTGATGGATGCGGACGGCAAGGTCGATACGCGCGCCGTCACCGTGGGCGTGCGCAACCGCCTCAGCGCGGAAGTGCTGCAAGGCTTGCGCGAAGGCGAATTGCTGGTCACGGGCGAACAGCCGGCCGGCAGCGGCAGCAGCAGGTTCCAGCTATGAGTGCCATGAGTGAGGCCGCGTCGCTGGGACAAGCGGGACAGCCGGACCAAGCGGCGCCGTTGATTGAATTGCAAGGCATCCGCAAGCGCTACGGCGGCCACGATGGCGCGCCGGCCGTGGAAGTGCTGCGCGGTCTGACCTTGTCGATTGGCGCCGGCGAATTCGTCGCCATCGTCGGTGCGTCCGGTTCCGGCAAATCGACCCTGATGCACTTGCTTGGGTGCCTGGACAGGCCCAGCGACGGCACTTACCGCTTCGCCGGCCAGGACGTGGCCAGCCTGAATCCCGATGAACTGGCGTGGCTGCGGCGCGAAGCGTTCGGTTTCGTCTTCCAGGGGTATCACCTGATCGCCACCGAATCGGCGCGCGAAAACGTGGAAGTGCCGGCCCTGTACGCGGGCATGCCGGCCGCGGCCCGCCACGCCCGCTCGGAAGCGCTGCTCAAGCGCCTGGGCCTGGGCGAGCGGCTCGACCACCGGCCGAATCAATTGTCGGGCGGGCAGCAGCAGCGCGTGTCGATCGCGCGTGCCCTGATGAATGGCGGGCGCATCATCCTCGCCGATGAACCGACGGGGGCGTTAGATAGCAGCAGCGGTGCCGAAGTCATGGCCCTCTTGGGCGAACTGGCCGACGCGGGCCATACCATCATCCTCATCACGCATGACCGCAAGGTGGCGGCCCAGGCGCGCCGCGTGATCGAGATCAGCGACGGCGAAATCATCGCGGACTCGGGCGCCATCGCCATTCCCGCCACATCGACGGCCCTGCCGCCGCTGGACATGTCGCGCGCCGCCCATGACACGGGCGCGTCGCTGGGCACGGAATTGCTCGACGCGGCGCGCGCCGCCTGGCGCGTGCTGTGGATCAACCGTTTCCGCACGGGCTTGACCTTGCTGGGCATCGTCATCGGCGTCGCTTCCGTGATCGTCATGCTGGCCATCGGCCTGGGCACGCGCCAGCAAGTGATGGCGCAACTGGGCGCCTTCGGCTCGAACCTGCTGTACATGGCGTCGCGCGGCGAAAGCTCGCGCATCCCCGGGCGCAGCATCACCCTGGCCGACCTCGATGCGCTCAAGGACGTGCCGGGCATTTCCCACGTGCTGCCGAATGTCACGGGCAACAAGGTGATACGCCACGGTAACCTCGACGTGCAGACCTATGTGCGCGGCACGGGGCCGGCCCTGCCGCAGATCCAGACCTGGCCCGTGGCCAAGGGCGGTTTCTTTACCGAGGAAGACGAGCGCGAGATGGCCACCGTGGCCGTGCTGGGCGCGCACCTGGCCGAAAAGCTGATGCCCGACGTGCCCAACCCCGTGGGGCAGAGCATCCTGATCGGCAACGTGCCGTTCCAGGTGATCGGCGTGATGAGCGCGAAAGGCGCGCTGACGGGCGAGAAGGATGAAGACGACGTGCTGCTGCTGCCGTTTTCCACGGCCGGCATCCGCGTCTTCGGCCAGCGCGAGCCGACGTACACGGTGATGGCCGTGGACGACGTCAAGCGCGTGACGGAGGTGGAGGCGGCGGTCGACGCCACCATGTTCGAGCGCCACCGCATCCGCGACTACGGCATCAGCAATGCGGCCGCGTCGATCGCCGCCGAAGCCAAGACGCAGGACAACATGACCATGATGCTCAGCCTGATCGCCGCCGTCTCGCTGGTGGTGGGCGGCATCGGCGTCATGAACGTGATGCTGATGACGGTGCGCGAGCGCACGCGCGAAATCGGCATCCGCATGGCGACGGGCGCGCGCCGGCGCGATATCCTGCGCCAGTTCCTCACCGAAGCCGTGCTGGTGTCGGTGGTGGGCGGCGTGGCCGGCATCGTGGTCGGCGTGACGGTGGCAGGCCTGCTGCTGGTCTGGGACGTGCCGGTGATCTTTTCCCTGAGCGCCATCGCCGGGGCCTTTGCCTGCGCCGTGGTGACGGGGCTGGTGTTCGGCTTCATGCCGGCGCGCAAGGCGTCGGGACTCGATCCGGTGGTGGCGCTGGCGGGACAGTAACGCTTCATGCAGCCGGGCTTGCTGCTCCCGGATTCGCCTGTCTTTGCGCTGCTGCAACAGCGCCAAGGCAGGCTTTCCATAAAAAAGATTGCTCCTGACTCAACACACGGTACTATCTCCCCATAATAAGAAGCCGTGTTTCGCATAGCTGTGCCCTTGCGGGCACATACCAACCACCACAGGAGAACCCGATGCAGAAAAAATCAACCTTGAAGACCGGTATTGCCGCCGCCCTCATGCTGGCGTTCGGCATGGGCGCCGTGCAGGCGCAGGCGCAGGAAGTCGTGCGCCTGGGTAACTTGAAATTCGCCCATTACGGCGCCGTGTCGTACATCAAGGAAATCGCGCCCAAGTGCGGCATCAAGGTCGAAGAGCATGTCTTCGCCAAGGGCCTCGATGTGATGCAGGCGATTATCGCGGGCGAGCTGGACGTGGGCGCGACGGCATCCGAAGCGGCCATTTCCGGCCGCGCCGGCGGCGCGCCGATCTATGTGGTGGCCGGTTTTGCCAAGGGTGGCGCGCGCCTGGTGGCGGGCGCCGGGCAAAAGATCGCCAGCGTCAAGGAACTCAAGGGCAAGCGCGTGGGCGTGACGCGCGGCGGCATCCAGGAAGTGCTGCTGCTGGCCGAGCTGTCGCAGGCGGGCCTGACGTATTCGGAAACCAAGGGCAAGGACGTGCAGCTGGTGTTCCTCGCCTACGCCGACTTGAACCAGGCGCTGATGGGCAAGAATATCGACGCCATGATGCAGTCGGAGCCGCAATCGTCGCAGGCGATCAACAAGGGCTTTGGCACCGAAGTCATCAAACCGTACGACACGCCGATCGGCGAGCCCGTGCGGACCATGGTGATGACGGAAAAGTTCTACAAGGAACGCCGTCCCGTGGCGGAAAAATTCATGCGCTGCTTCGTCGAAGCGACGAAAACCTTTATCGACAACAAGGCGACGGCGGAAAAGTATGTGCGTGAAGTCGTGTTCCGCGGTCAGATCACGAAGGATGACTTCGACGACGCGATCAGTAATTCGCCGTATTCGTACGACATCTCGCCCGAGCATATCCAGGTCACCACGGACGTGATGGTGAAAACGGGCGTGGGCCGCATGACGAAACCGCCTGTGGCCAAGGACTGGGTCAAGACGGACTTGCTGGAGCAGGCGAAAAAGAGCCTGAACGTGAAGTAAATCAGGCAACCATGTAAAAAACCTCCGTGCCAGCGATGGCGCGGAGGTTTTTTTTGTGGAGGCGTGGCCTTAGCGGGCGTTAAAACCCATCCAGCCTTTTTCCGTCTGCCGGAAGCTCAAGGTGTAGATGCGCGTCAGTTCATCGCCCTTCTTGAGCTGGCGGCTGATGATGGCGCCGTAATTGTCTTGCACGAGCTGGTCTGACCATTGCAGCAGGTTCTCGAAACGCTCGGCCGTCATCGCCGCCTGGCGCGCCAGCAGCGGCGCGGGAATCGCCTTCTTTTCCTGCTGCTGCGTCCAGAATTCGCGGAACACCTTGTTTTCGCCGCCCATGCCGCGCGCCATCAGGCCCAAACCCATGGTCATGCCCACGGAGCCGTCCGTCTTGGCCTGCGCTTCGAGCTTGTCGGCCACGTCGGCCAGCAATTCCAGGTAGCTCACCTTGGCGCGCAGCACGGCCGAGCCCTTGATTTCATATTGCTCGTTCTCTTTCCAGCCATTGAGCTTTTCCAGCTTCGCGATGTCGAAGTACTCCTTGTACAGGTCATAGCCCTGGATCGAGGTACGGAAATACTCTTCGTACGTGGATTGTGACGGCGCATCTTTCATGCAGCCGCTTAATATAGTGCAGGCGGCCAGCAGCAGACAGGTCCAGGAAATTTTTTTGAAAGAAAACATGGCGATGGGGGCAGGTGGCGAAAAGTGAAAGATTGTTGCTCTATGGACATAATTATAGGGCTGGCTCATCCAGATGGCAACGTGGCCGCGACGCGGCGACCGTACATGGAAGGAAAGATTGCCGAAATCTTGAGGGTGCGCCACCCCGCCGCGCCCGAGGCACGATATCATGGCAGGCTTGCGGTATCGGCTGGTGGCGAATTGCCTGCAGCCCATACTGTCGCTTGAATCGCGCTTGCCGGCTATGGTGTAAACTTAAACTATGCAGATCTATTTCTTTTTCATCGCCGCCCTGTTGTATGCGGCGTGCGCGGTGCTTCCCTCGTCCCGTGCCCGGCTCATTGCCGGCCTGACCGGCGTCGCCTGGCTGGCGCACGCCGCCACCCTGTGGTTCGACCTGATGGCGCCGGGCACCTTGCGCTTCGGTTTTTCCGCCATGCTGTCGGCCGCGCTATGGGTTTCGGTCGGCGCCTACTGGATAGAGAACCGCAATTTCAGCCTGGACGGACTGCGCCGCATGGTCATGCCCAGCGCCGTCATCGCCATCGGCCTGGCCTGGGCCTTTCCCGGCAGCCAGGTCAGCATGGAAGGCAAGTCGGCTGTCTTCGGCTGGCATATCGCCGTGGCCGTGCTCGCCTACAGCACCTTGACGATCGCCGCCTTTCACGCCGTGCTGATGGCGCTGCAGGAATCGCGGCTGCATACGCGCAGTGAAAGCCGCGGCTTCATCGGCAGCGCGCTGGACCAGCTGCCAGCCTTGCTGACGATGGAAAAGCTGCTGTTCCGCATGATTGGCCTCGGTTTTATTTTGCTCAGCCTGACCGTACTGTCGGGCATCGTGTTCTCCGAGCAATTATTTGGCAAGGCGCTCAACTGGGATCACAAATCCGTGTTTACCATGCTGTCGTGGCTATTGTTTGCCGCCCTGCTGGCGGGCCGCCGCTTTCGCGGCTGGCGCGGCAAGACGGCCCTGAGCTTCACCCTGGCCGGTTTCGCCACCTTGCTGCTGGCCTATGTCGGCAGCCGTTTTGTACTGGAAGTGGTTTTACACCGAGGATTCGCATGACACGTGTTTTATTCTGGCTGGCGCTGGTGTTCCTGGTGCTGTTTGCTATCCGCAGCAAGATCCGGGGCATGCAGCAGCGCGCCCGCGCGCAGCAGCCGCCGAATCCGTTTGCGCCGCCGGGCCGGCCGCAGGAATTGCCCGATGCCGAGCTGATGCTGTGCTGCGCCCATTGCGGCGTCTACTATCCGGCCTCGGAAAACGTGCAGGCCAAGGGTCACGATTACTGCAGCCACGCGCACGCCACCGTGTAAGGGCAAGCGCGCAGCTTCGCGCGCGTTGCTCATCCGTATCGTAACGACCTCCGGCATTCGTCCGGCGTAGCATCTGCAGCAGGCGGTTCGCCACCGCCATTGCAGAAAGGCGCGCTCCCATGTCCAGTCCCCGCACCAGCCAGCAGACCGTGACCACCACCGGCATGCCGCCGGCGCCGCAACTGAGCGGTAATTCCTTGCCCATGCAGGCGCTGCGCGCGCAGATAAGCCGCATCGCCCGCTGCGGCGCGCCGGTGGCCATCCGCGGCGAATCGGGCACGGGCAAGGAACTGGCGGCGCGCGCCATCCATGCGCAGGGCGCGCGCGCCGGCTTCCCGTTTATCGCCGTCAACTGCGGCGCCATACCCGAAGCGCTGATGGAAGCGGAATTCTTTGGCTGCCGCCCGGGCGCCTACACGGGCGCGCTGCACGAGCGCCAGGGCTTGTTCCAGGCGGCCCATGGCGGCAGCCTGCTGCTCGACGAAGTTGACGACCTGCCGCTGGCCATGCAGGTGAAACTGTTGCGCGTGCTGCAGGAGCGCCGCGTGCGCAAGCTGGGCGGCAGTGCCGACGAAGCCGTCGATGTGCGCATCCTGTGCGCCAGCCAGCATGGCCTGGCGCGCGGCGTGGCCGCCGGCACCTTTCGCCAGGATCTGTTTTACCGCCTCAATGTGATCGAACTGGCGCTGCCGCCGTTGCGCGAACGGCGCGGCGATCTGCAGGTATTATGTGAGGTGATCCTGGCGCGCCTGTCGCCACGCCGGGCCGTGAGCCTGGCGCCGCCCGTGCTGGCGGCCCTGGCCGCGTATGCGTTTCCCGGCAATGTGCGCGAACTGGAAAACGTGCTGGAGCGGGCGCTGGCCTTTGCCGACGGCGGCGTGATCGCGCTCGACGGGCTGGCCTTGCCATCCGCGCCGGGCAGCATGCCGTTGCGGGCGGCGCCGGCATTGCCGGACTTGCCGGAACGGCAACTGTGCCTGCCCGGCATGGCGGCATATGGCGTGGGCCCGGTCCTGCCGCTGGACGTGTATTTGCGTCAGGCCGAGCGCGACATGATCATGCAGGCGCTGGTCCAGGCGCGTTATCACCGCGCGCGGGCGGCGCGTCAGCTGGGCCTGAGCGTGCGCCAGTTGCGTTACCGCATGCAGAAATTGACGATACAGGAAGCATTACTTGATGAGCGGATGGACGATAGATGAAGACGGCTGGTGCGACGGCGCGCTGCGCTATGACTCGCCGTACTGTGATGCGCGTCCGGACGGTGCGCAAGTCGACTTGCTGGTGATTCATAACATCAGCTTGCCGGGTGGCCGCTTTGGCGGGCCGCATGTGTCGGACTTGTTTACGGGCCGGGTAGATTATAATGCCGATCCTTCTTTCGCCGACCTGCGTGGCTTGCAGGTGTCGGCGCACTTTTTTGTGCGGCGCGATGGTGCGTTGTTGCAATATGTTTCTACTGATCAACGTGCCTGGCATGCGGGCGCGTCCGTGTTCGAAGGACGCCCGCAGTGCAATGGCTATTCCATCGGTATCGAAATGGAGGGCGCGGACGATGTGCCTTTCCAGCGGCGGCAATACCATGTGCTGGCGGCGCTGACGGCGGCGCTGGTGGCGCGCCACGGGCTGTCCCATGTGCGCGGCCACGAGCATATCGCACCGGGAAGGAAGACGGATCCGGGGCCGTTTTTTGACTGGCATTTTTATCAAGAGTGCTGGCTGGAAACCCTGCGCGGGCAGCCTGCGTTAGCGCTTACTTCGCGGGGATTGGGCTTTCCATCCATGCCCTGAAAAGTCAACCGAAATCGTATATGAAAATACAAAAAATTACGCCGGCGGATGCTGGAAAACTATTGCATCGCCCTTCGATGGGCACTACAATTAGTGCAGAAGTTGGATGTAAAGACTATATCTAGTGCCATCACAGACGTTTTCAGAATTATTATCAAAGCTACCCAGATTGCTGATAAAGCACTGGAACTGGCGGTTTATCACCCTTGATCGTGTTTCGCGCCAGCCGGGCAGTACGGTGTGGCGCTATGGATACTGACCTGTTTTATGCATTATAAATTTACTATTTAGCAACAAATACCTGAAAAAACCCTGACCATCGGGCGTTCTATTCAACAACACACGCGGCAGCAAAACTGCAGGCTGACTTTAGCTGACAACGGGAGCTTCAATGCAATCACCACAAGATATTTCCATCCATCCAACGCCAGTATCGCCAGCGCCAGGCGCGGCCAACAGCGTGGCGAGCACGGGCGCGGCATTGGGCGACTATCGCATCATCCGCCGCAACGGCGCGGTGGTGGCATTTGAGCCTTCGAAGATCGCCATCGCCATGACCAAGGCGTTTTTGGCCGTTAACGGCGGCCAGGGCGCCGCCTCGGCACGCATCCGCGAACTGGTGGAGCAACTGACGGACGGCGTCGTCGCCGCGCTGGTGCGCCGCCATCCGGGCGGCGGCACCTTCCATATCGAAGACGTGCAAGACCAGGTGGAACTGTCGCTGATGCGTTCGGGCGAGCACGACGTGGCGCGTGCCTACGTGCTGTACCGCGCCAAGCACATGGAAGAGCGCCGCCTGCAGAAGGAAGCGCAAGGCGCGTCCGCACAAGTTTCCGCACCACAATTAAATGTCACCGACAACGGCGTGCGCCGCCTGCTGGACATGCAGGAAGTGCGCGACCTGATCAACGCCGCCTGCGCCGGCCTGGAAAAGCACGTCGATGCCGACGCCATCCTGGCTGAAACGGTGAAGAACCTGTACGACGGCGTGCCCGTCGAAGAGCTGCACAAGTCGGCCATCCTGGCGGCGCGCGCGCTGATGGAAAAAGACCCGGCCTACAGCCAGGTCACGGCCCGCATCCTGCTGCACACGGTGCGCAAGGAAGTGTTCGGCAAGGAAGTGCCGCAAGCGGCCGCCGCCGCCGAATACCTGACGTATTTCCCGCAATATATCGCCAAGGGCATCGCCGCCGAGCTGCTGAATCCGGTGCTCGCCAGTTTCGACCTGGAGCGCCTGGCCAAAGCCATCGTCGCCGACCGCGACTTGCAATTCGGCTACATCGGCCTGCAAACCCTGTACGACCGCTACTTCCTGCACATCCAGGACGTGCGCATCGAAATGCCGCAGGCGTTCTACATGCGCGTGGCCATGGGCCTGGCGCTGAACGAGGCGGACCGCGAAGCGCGCGCCATCGAGTTCTACAGCCTGCTGTCCTCGTTCGACTTCATGAGCTCGACCCCGACCCTGTTCAATTCGGGCACCCTGCGCTCGCAGCTGTCGTCGTGCTACCTGAGCACCGTCTCCGATGACCTCGAAGGCATCTACGACGCCATCAAGGACAACGCGCTGCTGGCCAAGTTCGCCGGCGGCCTGGGTAACGACTGGACGCCGGTGCGCGCCCTGGGCGCCCACATCAAGGGCACCAACGGCAAGTCGCAAGGCGTGGTGCCGTTCCTGAAAGTGGTCAACGACACGGCCGTGGCAGTCAACCAGGGCGGCAAGCGCAAGGGCGCCGTCTGCGCCTACCTGGAAACCTGGCACATGGACATCGAGGAATTCCTCGACCTGCGCAAGAACACGGGCGATGACCGCCGCCGCACGCACGACATGAACACGGCGAACTGGATTCCCGACATGTTCATGAAGCGCGTCATGGAAAAAGGCGATTGGACCCTGTTCTCGCCGTCGGACACGCCTGACTTGCACGACAAGGTCGGCAAGGCTTTTGAACAGGCTTACCTGGGCTACGAAGCCAAGGCCGCCGCCGGCGAAATCCGCGTCTTCAAGAAGATCGCGGCGCTGGACCTGTGGCGCAAGATGCTGTCGATGCTGTTTGAAACGGGCCACCCATGGATCACGTTCAAGGATCCTTGCAACATCCGCAGCCCGCAGTCGCACGTCGGCGTCGTCCACAGCTCGAACCTGTGCACGGAAATCACGCTGAACACGGGCCCTGACGAAATCGCCGTCTGCAACCTCGGTTCCGTGAACATGCCGGCGCACATGAAGGAAGGTAAGCTCGATCACGTCAAGCTGGCCAAGACCATCCGCACCGCCATGCGCATGCTGGACAACGTCATCGACATCAATTACTACGCCGTCGGCAAGGCGCGCAACTCGAACATGCGCCACCGTCCGGTCGGCATGGGCATCATGGGCTTCCAGGACTGCCTGCACATGATGCGCGTGCCGTTCGCCTCGGACGCCGCCGTGTCGTTTGCCGACACCTCGATGGAAGCCGTCTGCTACTACGCCTACCTGGCGTCGACGGAACTGGCCGAAGAGCGCGGCCGCTATGAATCGTACGCCGGTTCGCTGTGGGACCGCGGCATCCTGCCGCAAGACTCGGTCAAATTGCTGGCCGAAGAGCGCGGCGGTTACCTGGAAGTCGATTCCTCGTCGGCCATGGACTGGACGCCGGTGCGCGAGCGCATCGCCAAGTTCGGCATGCGCAACTCGAACTGCGTGGCGATCGCCCCGACGGCGACGATTTCGAACATCATCGGCGTCTCGGCCTGTATCGAGCCGACGTTCCAGAACCTGTACGTGAAATCGAACCTGTCGGGCGAATTCACCGAGATCAACGGTTACCTGGTGCGCGACCTGAAGGCGCGCGACCTGTGGGATGAAGTCATGATCTCGGACCTGAAATACTTCGACGGCTCGCTGGTGAAGATCGACCGCATCCCGCAAGACCTGCGCGACATCTACGCCACCGCCTTTGAAGTGTCGCCAAGCTGGCTGGTGGAAGCGGCTTCGCGTCGCCAGAAGTGGATCGACCAGGCCCAGTCGCTGAACATCTACATGGCTGGCGCTTCGGGCAAGAAACTCGACGAGACCTACAAGCTGGCATGGCTGCGTGGCCTGAAAACCACCTACTACCTGCGCACCATCGCCGCCACCCACATGGAGAAATCGACTTCCAAGACGGGCGCGCTGAACGCCGTGGCAGTCGACGGCGGCATGTCGGCCAGCGCACAGAGCGCCCAGGCAGCCGTTGTGGCGGCAGCAGCAGTGACCGTGGCGCCGGTAGTGGCAGCGGCGGCGGATGACGCCGATGGCGAAGCCTGCTATCTGCGTCCCGGTGATGACGGTTTCGAAGAGTGCGAAGCCTGCCAGTAAGATTTTAGTTGTCAGCCCAGAACTTCTGGGCTGATTCAATGTTGTCAATGTCCGCATTGTCCGATTCAACGGGCCTGTTGCGGATCGCCGGCTCGCCGGCATGGAAAGGAAGAAGAATATGTCGTTGTCTTGGGATGATGAAACCACGTCGGCAGCTGTGCCGCGTCCGGCGCAGCAAGCGCCGTTGGGAAATACCGATTTGAACCTGCCGGCCGGCGCCGAGCCGTCCGAAGCGAACGCCGAGCAAGTGGCGCGCCGCGTGAATGCCGACGACAAGCGCATCATCAACGGCAAGACGGACGTCAACCAGCTGGTGCCGTTCAAGTACAAGTGGGCGTGGGACAAATACCTGGCCGGCTGCGCCAACCACTGGATGCCGCAGGAAGTGAACATGCAGCGCGATATCGAGCTGTGGAAAAACCCGAACGGCCTGACGGACGACGAGCGCCGCCTGGTCAAGCGCAACCTGGGCTTCTTTGTTACCGCCGACTCGCTGGCCGCCAACAACATCGTGCTGGGCACCTACCGCCACATCACGGCGCCCGAGTGCCGCCAGTACCTGCTGCGCCAGGCGTTCGAGGAAGCGATCCACACGCACGCCTACCAGTACATCGTCGAATCGCTGGGTCTGGACGAAGGCGAGATATTCAACGCCTACAACGAAGTCAAGTCGATCCGCGACAAGGATGAATTCCTGATCCCGTTCATCAACACCCTGACCGACCCGGCCTTCGTTACCGGCACGGTGGAAAACGACCAGAAGCTGCTCAAATCCCTGATCGTGTTTGCCTGCCTGATGGAAGGCCTGTTCTTCTACGTCGGCTTCACGCAGATCCTGGCGCTGGGCCGCCAGAACAAGATGATGGGCGCGGCCGAGCAGTACCAGTACATCCTGCGCGACGAATCGATGCACTGCAACTTCGGCATCGACTTGATCAACACGATCAAGATGGAAAACCCGCAGCTGTGGACGGCCGCCTTCCGCGAAGAGATCAAGGACCTGTTCATGAAGGCCGTGGAACTGGAATACGCGTACGCGGAAGACACCATGCCGCGCGGCGTGCTGGGTCTGAACGCGCCGATGTTCAAGGGCTATTTGCGCTTCATCGCCAACCGCCGCGCGCAGCAGATCGGCATCGAGCCGCTGTTCGCCCAGGAAGAAAATCCATTCCCGTGGATGAGCGAGATGATCGACATGAAGAAGGAACGCAACTTCTTCGAGACCCGCGTGACCGAGTATCAAACGGGTGGTGCGCTGAACTGGGAGTAATCCTTTTTCAGGCTACGCCAACAAGCGCCGTCATCGTGACGGCGCTTTTTTTTTGCGTGCGTGGCGGCGCAAAAATGCGCGCATCATCGGTGCATGCGACGAGGCCTGCGCCAGGATTTCCGGATGCCGCGCATGGCCGCATCGCACACCCGAAAAAGCATTTCCGGAGACGCTGGCGGCGGCATTTGCCGCGCGATTGTGCGATAGCACGCGTATCGTGCAAAAAAGCGGGCGAAAACGTGTCGTGCCGGTTGCGCATTGACAAGGTTTTCGTGTACTTTATGAGATTGCAAATGCGAGCGTTAGAATGCGGGGTTTTTTAACCAGCGCGGTAGCGAAAAAACCTCGCAAAACAGGGATACAGATTTACACGGATATGCACAAAACCACACCGTTTTCGTCTGCCGCCGTGCCCGAATTTTTTCAGGCATGGCGGTTTTTTATTTGACGCATCGGTGTTGTGGCGAGCGCGATGCGAGGAGCGAAAAAACGCACGGCATCGAAAACGAATGACCGAATTCAGACTTTGCCACCAGCTGCGAGATAAAGCAGGGTGGCACCGACGATGGCTGAAGTGCTGCAAACGTGAGGAGTTGCAGCAGTTCAGCTGGTGCCGAATTCATTAGCGCAAACGACCGTTTGTGCCGATGAATAATTCGCCTGGCCTATCCCTGTGGTGGGTCGGACGGGTTTAAATCTTGTAGCTTAAATTTCTCATCTCAGATGAAGGAGAGACAAATGGCAACAGCCGCTAAGAAATCAGAAGTAAAGAAACCAGCCGCCAAGGCTGCTCCTGCCGCGAAGAAGCCGGCAGCCGCAGCGAAGACGGTTGCCGCTAAACCAGCTGCCAAAGCCGCAGCGAAACCAGCAGCAAAACCGGCCGCCAAAGCCGCAGCCAAGCCTGCAGCAAAAGTGGCTGCCAAGCCAGTAGCGAAAGCCGCAGCCAAACCAGCGGCCAAGCCAGCAGCAAAAGCCGCAGCAAAACCTGCAGCCAAGGCAGCAGCCAAGCCTGTAGCGAAAAAAGCCGCAGCCAAACCAGCGGCCAAGCCAGCAGCAAAAGCCGCGGCAAAACCAGCCGCCAAAGCAGCGGCCAAGCCAGCAGTGAAAAAAGCCGCAGCGAAACCTGTAGCCAAGGCAGCATCCAAGCCGGCCGCCAAGGCAGCAGTCAAGCCAGCAGCGAAAAAAGCCGCAGCAAAACCTGCAGCCAAGCCGGCCGCCAAAGCCGCAGCGAAGCCAGCAGCAAAAGCTGTCGCCAAGCCAGCAGTGAAAAAAGCCGCAGCGAAACCTGCAGCCAAGGCAGCAGCGAAGCCGGCCGCCAAAGCGGCCGCCAAGCCAGCAGCGAAAAAAGTCGTCGCCAAGGCAGCAGCCAAGCCAGCAGCCAAGGCAGCGACCAAGCCAGCAGCAAAAGCAGCAGCGAAGCCAGCGGCAAAAGCGGCAGCCAAGCCAGCGGCCAAGGTCGCAGCGAAGCCGGCAGCCAAGCCAGCAACTAAGGCAGCAGCCAAGCCAGCGGCCAAGGTAGCGGCGAAGCCAGCAGCCAAGGCAGCAACGAAGGCCGCAGCCAAGCCAGCAGCCAAGGTGGCAGCGAAGCCGGCAGCAAAAGCGGCAGCCAAGCCAGCGGCCAAGGTCGCAGCGAAGCCAGCCGCCAAAGCAGCAGCGAAACCTGCCGCCAAGGTAGCAGCAAAACCTGCAGCCAAGCCAGCGGCCAAGGTAGCAGCGAAGCCGGCAGCAAAAGTTGCAGCCAAGCCAGCGGCCAAGCCGGCAGCAAAAGCAGCAGCGAAACCTGCCGCCAAGCCAGCCGCAGCACCAGTCGTGGCAGCCGCACCAGCAGCAGCGCCGGCAGCAGCTCCAGCGGCACCAGCCGCCGTGGCCGCCAAGCCAGCCGCCAAGAAGGCCGCGCCTAAAAAGGCCGCACCGAAGAAGGCAGCTCCTGTCGCCAAGCCATCGGCACCTATCGCACCTGTAGCAAAAACCGTGTTGGCACCGGCTGCAGCCTGGCCATTCCCAACCAGCACCCGCCCATCGTAATTCCAACGATACGGGTGCCTGGATGAGGCAACACGCCGCTGTGTGACTCAATCACACAGCGGTTTTTTTTTGGAGAATTAGTCGTGCTGATCGTTATCCTTACATTGATCGTTGATACCATCGCCACCTTGCTGGGCGGCGTGTTGCTGCTGCGCTTCTGGATGCAGGCGGTGCGCGTGCGGCCGCCCTCGTCGGTGGCGCAATTCACGTTTCAATTGTCCGACTGGCTGGTGCGCCCCCTGCGCCGCGTGGTACCGGGCGTGGGCGGGTATGACTGGGCCAGCCTGATCGGCGCCTTCCTGATCGTGCTGCTGGCCAGCTCGGTGCTGTTTATTTCCGGCGCTCCCGTCGAAGTGGTGCTGCTCAAGTCGCTGCAACGCTTCCTGCAATGGATACTCTACGGTTTCATGGCCTTGCTGATCATCGAAGCCATCTTCAGCTGGGTCAACCCGCATGCGCCGCTGGCGCCGTTCGTACGGGCCCTGAACGAGCCGCTGCTGCGTCCGATCCGCAAGGTGGTGCCCCTGGTGGGCAGTCTGGATTTGTCGCTGCTGGTGGCGCTGATCCTGTTGCAGATTGCGCAAGTGCTGGTGGGGATGATTATTGTGCTGCGATGATGGTGATGTGAGGGCGTAGGTTGGCTTAGCGTAGCGTAAGCCGACATCCCCACTTGCCATGCCAGCGATGTTGTCGGATGACGCGCGGTTTACCGCGCCAACCCGACCTGCGACCTACATATTAATAGCGGTAACCGAATGCCGCTTCGAACTGCTCGGCGATGCTCTCCGGCGTAAACACATGGTTTTGCGCGCCCTGGGTGGCGATCTTGATGGCGCCCAGCAAGCTGGCCAGACGGCCGCTGGTTTCCCAGCCCAGGTCGTTGGTGATGCCGAACAGCAAGCCGGCACGGTAGGCGTCGCCGCAACCGGTCGGGTCCAGCACTTCCTTGGCGGTCACGACAGGAATGTCGATGCGCTTGCCGTCCGTATAGATCTCCGACCCTTTTTCGCCACGCGTGACGATCAGCGCTTCCAGGCGGCTGGCGATGTCCGGCAGGGTCAAGCCCGTGCGTTCCATCAACATTTCCATCTCATAATCGTTGGCCGATACATACGTGGCCTTGTTGATGAAGTCGATCAACTGTTCGCCATTGAAGCGTGGCAACTGCTGGCCCGGGTCGAACATGAAGGGAATGCCCAGCTCGGCCAGGTCGGCGGCGTGCTTGAGCATGCCCTGGTCGCCGTCCGGTGAAATGATGGCGACCTTGGCCGGGCCTGCATTGGCGATCGGGTTTTCATGCGCGAACGACATGGCGCCCGGGTGGAAGGCGTTGATCTGGTTGTTGTCCGCATCGGCCGTGACGAAGCACTGCGCGTTGTAACTGTCGGCCTTGATCAGGATGTTGGCGGTGGAAATGCCCAGCTTTTGCAGGCGCTCCAGGTAGGCGGCACTGTCTTGCCCCATCACGCCGACGATGCGCGGGTCGCCGCCCAGCATTTTCAGGCTGTAGGCGATGTTGCCCGAGCAACCGCCGAACTCCGTGCGCATGGTGGGCACGAGGAAGGAGACGTTCACCTTGTGCAGCTGGTCGGCCAGCAGGGATTCGCCGAAGCGGCCAGGGAATTGCATGATGGTGTCGGTGGCAAGCGAGCCGCAGATCAGCGATGTTTTGGTCATGATAGTGCCTGTTAAGGGTAAAAGATGGCGATATGGTAGCCAGACGCCGTGAGCTGGTCTAATGCAAAATACAGTTTGATGGTTTGTTCCGAGCGCGGCGCAAACCCCGTGTTCACGTCGATAGCGGCCGGCAGATAGTCGCGCGGCGCGATCACGCGGCGCAAGAGGGGCTTGTCGTTCGCGTCGTTGAGAATCAGTTCGATGCTGGGCCAGGCTTGCACGCTGCGGCTCTGGTTGCGCAGCAGCGAGACGTAGGAAAACGTCTGTTCCTTCAGGGTCTGCAGCTCGCCCTGCTCGATGGCCAGCGCCTCGATCTGCGCCGGCAAGTCGACCTGGCAGCCGCTGAGCTTGCACAGCGTGACCAGGGTCGGCTTCCACTGCGGAAATTGCGCCGCCAGCGGATTGCGGAAGGTGGTCATTACCTGCAGGAATAATAAAAGCAGCAGTACCACCGAGCCGGCGGCCATGGCCACGCGCAGGGCCTTGCTGCTCTGTTCGCGGCGCCGGCCCTGGGTGACGAAAGCCGGTTCGTCGTCGGCTGGCGGCAGGACCGGTTCTTCCTGCTCATCGGCTGGCGCCGGCGCAACGGCGGCGGGCCGCGGCGTGAAGGCATGGTCGGCCAGCGTGGGTTCGCGGCGCGCGGGGCTGGCTGCGGCAGGCGCAGGCGGCATGGGCTTGTCCAGGCTGACTTTTTCGGTCGCGGGCGCCGCCGCTGCGGCGCCAGTTTCCAGATTCGGTTCGCGGCGGCTGTCGCGCAAATACGTGGCAAAGGCGGGCGCGTCATCGACCTGGCGGCGCTTGAAGGGCGCCATTGGCTGGGGCAACGGTGCTTCGGGCAGCTCGGCCGGTGTTTTTGCCGGTGTTTCTTCGGGGAGTTCGGGCGGTGCGTCGGCTGCTGCCTCTTCAGGCAGGCTGACGTCGAGGTCCAGCTCGATGTGCTCGCCATCGTCCGCGTCGTCCTTGAGCTTCGCCGTTTCCGGCAGGATGCCAAACGGGTCAAACGAGGTGTCGAAGTCGAGGGAGTAGATGGGTTCGTCGTCCGTGGCGGACGGCAGGCTGTTGTCGGCCAGATAACTGCTTGACGGCGGGGCGGCAGTACCGGGAGCGGATGTTAAAAACGGCGATGCCGCGGCTGGATCGACCAGCGCGGCATTGCCGTCAAACACTTCCCTGCACGTGCCACAGCGCACGATGCCCCCACGTAACTTCAACTGGTCAGCAGCGACCCGAAATATCGTGTTGCAATGGGGGCATTTGGTGGCGAGGGCCATTGCTGTGCTTATGCACCTTCCGCGCGGGGCGCAGGCGCTTGCGTTGCACCCAGGCGGCCATGCAGGGCCACCCAGCCGTCTTGCTCGGCCCATACGCCCAGCTCGATGAATGGCGCGTAGGCAGCGGCCACTTCTTCCGCCTGGCGTGCCAGCACGCCGGACAGGATCAGCGCGCCGCCGTCGGCGACACGGCCCGAGAGCATCGGCGCCATCAGCTTCAATGGGCTCGACAGGATATTGGCGACGACGATGTCAAACTTGGCCGTGGCGTGTGCCGACGTGGCAAACGTGTCTGGCAAGAAATATTCGATCTCGCACTGGTTGCGCTCGGCATTGTCGCGCGCCGATTCGATCGCTTGCGGGTCGATATCGACGCCGGCCACCGTTTGCGCACCGAGTTTCTTGGCCACCATGGCCAGGATGCCGGAACCGCAACCGTAGTCGAGCACGGTCTTGCCTGGGGCAGGATGGGCTTCCAGCCATTCCATGCACAGACGCGTGGTCGGGTGGCTGCCCGTGCCGAAGGCCAGGCCCGGATCCAGTTCCAGGATCAGGCCGCTTGGGTCCGGTGCCTCGTGCCAGCTGGGCACGACCCAGATATTCTTGCCGATGTGAATCGGGGCGAATTGCGACTGGGTCAAACGCACCCAGTCCTGCTCTTCCACGGGGCGCATGCTAAAGGCGGGCACTTCCGTCATGCCGACCGCTTGCGCAGCGGCGGCCACGATGGCGGCCTGGTCTGCGTCGACGTCCGTCAGCGCCACCACGCGGCTGCGTTCCCACGCCGCTTCCTTCGGTTCCATGCCGGGCTCGCCAAACAGCGGCTGCTCGGCATCCGTGCCTTCATCGGCGTCTTCCACCGATACCGACAGGGCACCCGCTTCCATCAACGCGTCGGACATGGCCTCGGCGTTGTCACGGGCGATTTCGATGACGATTTCCGTCCAGCTCATGCGCCCGCCTTGATTTCGGACTTCTTGGCGATGCTGGGGCTGCCGCCATTCAGGTTCTTGCCCAGGTCCGGCATGTCGGCCAGTTTCTGTTCCAGATAGTGAATGTTGGTGCCGCCTTCGATGAAGCGCGCGTCGATCATCAGTTCGCGGTGCAGGGCGATATTCGTGTTGATGCCTTCGACCACCATTTCGGACAGGGCGATCTGCATGCGGCGGATCGCTTGTTCGCGCGTGGCGCCGTAAGCGATCACTTTGCCGATCATCGAGTCGTAATGCGGCGGCACATAGTAGCCGGCGTAGGCGTGCGAGTCGACGCGGATGCCAGGGCCGCCCGGCGCATGCCAGGACACGATCTTGCCTGGCGATGGCGTGAACTTGAACGGGTCTTCCGCATTGATGCGGCACTCGATGGCGTGACCCGACAGCAAGACGTCGCGCTGGCGGAAACGCAGTTTTTCGCCGGCGGCGATGCGGATCTGTTCCTGCACGATGTCGATGCCGGTGATCATCTCGGTGACGGGATGCTCCACTTGCACGCGGGTATTCATTTCAATGAAATAGAACTCGCCGTTTTCGTACAGGAATTCAAACGTGCCGGCGCCGCGGTAGCCGATCTTGCGGCATGCTTCGGCGCAACGGTCGCCAATTTTCTCGATCAGTTTGCGCGGGATGCCCGGCGCTGGTGCTTCTTCGATCACTTTCTGGTGGCGGCGCTGCATGGAGCAGTCGCGCTCGCCCAGCCAGACGGCGTTCTTGTGTTCGTCGGCGAGGATCTGGATTTCCACGTGGCGCGGATTTTCCAGGTACTTCTCCATATACACTTCAGGGTTGCCGAAAGCCGTGCCCGCTTCCGTCTTGGTCATCGCCACGGCGTTGATCAGGGCCGCTTCCGTGTGCACCACGCGCATGCCGCGTCCGCCACCGCCGCCGGCGGCCTTGATGATGACCGGGTAACCGATCTTGCGGGCAATTTGCACGATCGCTTTCGGATCGTCCGGCAACGCGCCTTCGGAGCCGGGTACGCACGGTACGCCAGCCTTGATCATGGTTTGCTTGGCCGATACTTTATCGCCCATCAGACGGATCGATTCGGAGCGGGGGCCGATGAAGACGAAGCCCGATTTCTCGACGCGTTCGGCAAAGTCGGCATTTTCCGACAGGAAGCCGTAGCCTGGGTGAATCGCTTGCGCATCCGTCACTTCAGCGGCGCTGATAATGGCGGGCATGTTCAGGTAGCTCAGGGTCGACTGTGCCGGACCGATACAAACGGATTCGTCGGCCAGCTTGACGTATTTCGCGTCCTTGTCGGCTTCGGAGTGGACTACAACCGTTTTAATGCCCATTTCGCGGCAGGCGCGCTGAATACGGAGGGCAATTTCACCACGGTTGGCAATCAGGATTTTTTCAAACATGGTAGGTTCGCGTATGTCTGTGAGAGCCGGCGAGCCGGCGAAACAACAAGTGTGAGGGGCTAAAACTGCAAACGGCCGTTGCCGGCCGTGTGGACTGGGTTTTAGCCGATCACAAACAAGGGTTGACCGAATTCGACCGGTTGGCCGTTTTCGACCAGGATCTGGGTCACGACGCCGGCTTTATCGGAGTCGATTTCATTCAGGAGCTTCATCGCTTCGATGATGCACAGGGTATCACCTTCCTTGACGGTCGAGCCCACTTCAACATAGGCGGCGCTGCCAGGAGCGGAGGAACGGTAGAAGGTACCGACCATCGGCGACTTGACCACATAGCCCGTTGGCTCGGCGGCGACCACGACGGCAGGTGCCGCAGCGGGAGCGGCGGCTGGCGCGGCTGGCTGGTATTGGGCTTGCATGCCTTGCGGCTGCATCATGACCATCTGGTTTTGCGGCATGGCCGACGATTTGACGATGCGAACCTTGCTTTCGCCTTCGGTAACTTCCAGCTCTGCGATATCCGATTCGGCGACCAGGTCGATCAAGGTCTTGAGTTTTCGTAGATCCATGTAAAACCCCTAGGAATGTAGTTTGTTTTATGAGTGATGCGGTGATGTCCAAGAGCCTATCGCCGCGCTAAATGCGTGCAGATCGCGTAGATTAACGTTTTTTAAGCGCAAAGTCGATGGCAAACCGATATCCATCGATACCTAGCCCGCAGATCGTCCCCTGCGCGATCGCGCTGAGAAATGAGTGATGTCGAAACGTTTCGCGTTGATAAATATTCGAGATATGGACTTCCACGAACGGGATGGCGACCCCGGCCAGCGCATCGCGCAAGGCAACACTGGTATGGGTCAGGCCGCCCGGATTGATGACGATGGCATCGATCCCTTCCGCTCGCGCGGCATGGATGCGGTCGATCAGCGCGCCTTCGTGGTTGCTTTGAAAGCAGACCAGGTCGGCACCGGCCGCCATGGCTTGCGCCATTGCTGCCTGTTCGATATCGGCCAAGGTGCTGGCGCCGTAGACCTCAGGCTCGCGCGTTCCCAGCAAATTCAGGTTGGGACCGTTGAGCAGAAGGAGGTTTTTTGCCATGTATGGAAGACCGTTTTAGCGAAAGTTCCGCATTTTGCCGCCAAAGATACGCATTGGCAAGAGAAAAAAGCACGCTCCGAATTTACAATTTATCCAGATCGGCGCGTAACTGATCAAATTTCAAGCGGCCCAGATAGGTCTTTTTGACTTCGCCATCGGCGCCGATCAGCACCGTAAAGGGCAAACCGCCCGTGGCATTGCCAAAATGGCGCGACAGGTCGGTGCCGCTCATGCCGGAGACATACACGGGATAGGCAATCTTGAACTTGCTGGCAAAAGTAGCAATATTGCTGGCCGAATCGATGCCGATGCCGATCACCTGCAGGTTTTTTGCCGCATAGTGGCCTTGCACTTCGGATAACTCCGGCATTTCTTCCACGCAAGGAGGGCACCACGGCGCCCAGAAATTGACCAGCAAATTCTTGCCTTTCCATTGCGACAAGGCTTGCGTGGCGCCCGCCGCGTCCGGCAAGGACAGCGCATACAGCTCGTTGACGGGGCCCGTCGCGCCTGGCGCGATCGTGGTCGTCAGCGGTCCCGCTGCTTTCGCTTTTTCCTTGCTTAAACCGACGTAGGCGCCCATGCCGCCAAACATCAGCGCGACGATGGCGCAGGCGATCCAATTCTTTTTTGTCATAACTTTATCTATATCAATGTTAGTCGGCGGCCGGCACGCCATCGGCAAGGCTGGCGGCCAGCAGGCTGCGCAGCCCGGCGATATCGGTGCGCAGCACCTTGCCGTCCGCCTTGGCTTTCAGCGCGCCGCGCATATCGTCGAGCTCATACATGGCGGCGTGCACGCCTTCGTTTTTCCACAAGAAACTGGCTGTCTCGACCGCATCATAACGCGCTCCCTTGAAATGCGGGCTTTCCGACATGTCGAGCACGACATTTTTATTCAGCAGGAAGATGTGGATTTCCTTGGCGCTCTCGGCAAACAGCTGCAGATAGATCTCGTCATGGGGGCCGGCCGTGCCATTGAGCACGGGGCCGCTGAGCAGGGGATGAAATTGTTGCAACGCTTCCATGACCTGCAGCGCAATCGTGCGCAGCTGGAACAGGCGCGCCGGCTGGCTGTCGGCCAGGAACAGGGCATTGTATTGCCGCACCTGTTCTTCGATCATGTCGTTGTCAGGCAGTACATTGGTCAGGTTCGGCGCGTCACCGAGGACTTGCCGCGCCGCCTTGCGCTTGGCGCTGCCATAGTCGGCGCCATCCTGCGCCACGAGGCGCGCGGCAGCGGCGGCGATTTCCAGGCGCAACTGCGCGCTATCGTCAAATGCATCGTTCGTCATGAGCGAGATGATACTCCGAAGCGGAAAAAGTCATGGCGTCAGGTAAAATCCTGCACTTGCTGTTTTTTATCTCACCGTCTTACTTACTTAAGCGTGCACCTTTCGCACTGATCACATGCATATTCATATTCTCGGTATTTGCGGTACCTTCATGGGCGGCTTGGCTGTCCTGGCCAAGGAAGCCGGCCATAAAGTCACCGGTTGCGATGCCAACGTCTATCCGCCGATGAGCACTCAGCTGGAATCGCAGGGAATCGAACTGATCCAAGGATTCGATCCGGAACAGACCAAGCTGAACCCGGATTTGTATGTGATTGGCAATGTGGTCTCGCGCGGCAACCCGCTGGTGGAAGAAATCCTCAACCGCAGCCTGCCCTATGTATCGGGCCCGCAATGGATCGGCGAACACATTCTGCGCAATCGGTGGGTGCTGGCAGTGGCCGGCACGCATGGCAAGACGACAACATCAGCCATGCTGGCCTGGATACTCGAAGACGCGGGCTACGCGCCGGGCTTCCTGATCGGCGGCGTGCCGATGAATTTTGGCATTTCCGCCCGCCTGTCCGGCAAGATCGACGGCAAGAGCGCCGAGTCGGACTTCTTCGTCATCGAAGCCGACGAATACGATACGGCCTTCTTCGACAAGCGCAGCAAGTTCGTGCATTACCACGCGAAGACGGCCGTCATGAATAACCTGGAATACGATCACGCCGACATCTTCCCCGATCTGCACGCGATCGAGACGCAATTCCACCACCTGGTGCGCACCGTGCCCGGCATCGGCCGCCTCGTGTACAACGGCGACGAAGCGTCGCTGCAGCGCGTGCTGACGCGCGGTTGCTGGAGCGAACAGGAAAGTTTTGGTCAAGATGCCAACTGGCAACTGCAAGAGCAGGCCGATGGCAGCTTCGACGTGTATTTCAATGGCCGGCAGGAAGGCCATGTGGCGTGGGCACTCACGGGCAAGCACAACCGCAGCAATGCGCTGGCCGCCATCGCCGCCGCGCGTCACGTGGGCGTGCCCATTGCCCAGGCGTGCGCTTCGCTGGCCACGTTCGAGAGCGTCAAGCGCCGCATGGAAGTGCGCGGCGTGGTCAACGACATCACCGTGTACGACGATTTCGCGCACCATCCGACGGCCATTGCCACCACCGTGGGCGGTCTGCGCCAAAAAATTGGCGACAGCGGCCGCATCCTGGCCGTGCTGGAACCGCGCTCGAACACCATGAAGCTGGGCGCCATGAAAGAGGCGTTGCCGGGCAGCCTCAAGGATGCGGACCTGGTCTTCGGTTTTGGCGGTCATGCCGCGCTGGGCTGGAGCCTGGGCGACGCGCTGGCGCCGCTGGGCAAGATTGCCAGCGCCTTTGAAGACATCGATACCCTCGTGGCCGCCGTGGCCGCCAGCGCCCGTCCAGGCGACCAGATCGTGGTCATGAGCAACGGCGGCTTTGGCGGCGTGCACCAGAAATTGCTGGAGGCGCTGGGCCGATGATTCTGTACCTGCATGGATTTCGCTCGTCGCCCCTGTCGATGAAGTCGCGCCTGCTGGCCGCGCAGATGCAGGCGCTGGGCCGCGAAGCTGAATGGCTGTGCCCGCAGTTGCCGGCCTCGCCCAAGCTGGCCATTGAATTGGCTTTGTCATTAGTGAAAGACGTGGCGCCGGCCGACCTGACGATTATCGGCTCCTCGCTGGGCGGCTATTACGCCACCTGGCTGGCCGAGCGGCTCGGTTGCCGCGCCGTGCTGCTCAATCCTGCCATCGTGCCCCTGATCGACCTGGAGCAGCATGTGGGCGTGACGACGGAGTTCCATTCGGACAAGCCATTCGAGTTCAAGCGCGAATACATCGCCGAGCTGGGAACCTTTGCTGTAGAGAAAATTACTGAGCCGCAACGCTATTTCCTGATTGCCGCCACCGGCGATGAAGTGCTCGACTACCGCGACATGGTGGCGCATTATCAGGGGGCGCGGCAGTGCGTCATCGACGGCAGCGACCATGGCATCAGCGAATTTGCCGCATACGTGGCGCCCGTGCTGGCCTTTTGCGGCATCGACGCGGACTCTGCCCAGTGAGGCCGGGTTCGCTGCGGCAGGCGCAATGGCATGCGCACGTCAATGCCGTCAATGCGCCGCCGGCCCTGCGCCACTGGCTCACGGGCGGCGGTTCGCTGACGGCCAAGCTGAAAGCGCACAGCCAGGCGTTCCGCGTGCAATGTTTGCATCAGGAAACGGCACGCTGCTTGAGCGACGAGGCCGCCATCATTGGTTTGCACCGCGCGGGCCGGGTATGGGAGCGCGAAGTGCTGTTGCGTTGTGATAACAGACCGGCCGTGTTTGGCCATACCGTCGTGCCCATGCAGGCGACGGCCACGGACTGGCCCCTGTTTTCGGCGCTGGGCGAGCGCTCGCTGGGCACGACGCTGTTTGGCGACCGCATGGTACGCCGCGGTGCACTGGAATTTGCCCGCTTGCGTGCCGGGCACCCGCTGGTGCAGCGGGCGCAGGCGGCACTGGCATTGGAAGGGCGGCGCTTTGATGCCAAGTCGCTGTTTTTTGCCCGCCGCTGCCTGTACCAGCGTCACCAGGGCTTGCTGCTGGTAACAGAAGTATTTTTGCCGGCGGTGCTCGAGTTGACGTCCGTCGCTCGCACCGCTGCAACCGACACACTAATAAACAAAGCATAATAATGAATCTATTTTTTGAAGAATCCGGCGATTTCAAGGTCGGCACGGTCCTGTCGCAAGCGGGTGAAGCGTACCAGGTCGAAATGGCCAGCGGCAAGCGCACCAAGGTCAAGGTCAAGGATGTGCTGCTGCAGTATGAAAAGCCGGCCCCGGCCGAGTTGCTTGAGCAAGCCAAGGCCGTTGCCGCCGAAATCGACCTCGATTTCCTGTGGGAAGTGGCGGGCGAAGACGAGTTCGGCTTTGCCGAGCTGGGCGCCGAGTATTTCGGCCATGCCCCCTTGCCGCCGGAAGCGGCCGGCCTGATCCTCGCCCTGCATTCGGCGCCCGTGTATTTCTACAAGAAGGGCCGTGGCCGCTACAAGGCGGCGCCGGAAGCGTCCTTGAAGGCGGCATTGGCCGGCATCGAAAAGAAAAAGCAGCAGGCCCTGGTGCAGGCAGGCTATGTGGAAGAACTGAAACAGAACCGCTTGCCCGCCTCGATGCAGCCCATGGTGCTGCAATTGCTGTTCAAGCCGGACAAGAACACGATTGAATACAAGGCGCTGGAAGCGGCGTGCACGGAATTGCACACGACGCCGCCGCGCCTGATGCTGGCCGTCGGTGGTATCGCTTCGCCGAAAGACTTGCACCTGTCGAAGTTCCTCTTCGAAAATTTCCCCAAGGGCGCCGGTTTCCCGAGCGTCCCTGTGCCGTCCGTGACAGCCAAGCTGCCGCTGGCCGACGTGGCCGCCTTCTCGATCGACGACGTAACCACCACCGAGATCGACGATGCGTTTTCCGTGCAGCCCTTGCCGGACGGCACCGTGAAAGTGGGTATTCACATCGCCGCGCCGGGCCTGGGCATCCGTCCGGAAGACGTGATCGACAAGATGGCGCGCCAGCGCATGTCGACCGTCTACATGCCGGGCGATAAGATCACCATGCTGCCGGACGAAATCGTCAATGCGTTTACCCTGGCGGAAGGCACGACGTGCCCGGCCCTGTCGCTGTACGCGACCCTGGACCCGAAAGCCGACTGGGCCGTCGTCAGCACGCAGACGCGCGCCGAGCTGGTGCCGATTGCCAGCAACTTGCGCCACAACCAGCTCGACGACCTTGTCAACGAGGAAACCCTGGCCAGCGGCGAAGGCGACTATCCGCACAAGGCCGACTTCGCCATCCTGTGGCAATGGGCGCAGCAGCTGGAACAGGGCCGCATGAAGAAGCGCGAAGCGTTTGGCCTGAAGCCGGAACAGAATAACCGCGTCGATTTCAACTTTTATGTGGAAAACGACATCGTCACCGTGGCGCGCCGCAAGCGTGGCGCGCCGCTGGACAAGATCGTCGCCGAATTGATGATCTTTGCCAACAGTACCTGGGGCAAGATGCTGCACGACCATGGCGTGCCTGGCATCTACCGCAGTCAGGGCGGCGGCAGCGGCAATAGCTGGGCGGCAAAGATGCAGGTGCGCATGGTCACCCATGCGGCGCCGCATCAGGGCCTGGGCGTGGATCAATACGCGTGGAGCACCTCGCCCTTGCGCCGCTACACGGACCTGGTGAACCAGTGGCAAATCATCGCCTGCGCCGAGCATGGCGTGACGGCGCCGCTGGTGGCCCCGTTCAAGCCGCGCGATGCGAATCTGTTCGCCATCGTCTCGGCCTTCGACGCCGCGTATGCCGCGTATGGCGATTTCCAGTCGAATATGGAACGCTACTGGTGCTTGCGCTGGCTGCACCAGGAAAACGCGCGCCAGGTCGATGCCGTCGTGCTGAAAGATGAAATCCTGCGCCTGGTTGACATTCCGCTGGTCATCAAGCTGCCGGGCATGCCATCGGTGGCGCGCGGTGCGCAGGTCAAGCTGGATCTCTTGCGCTGGGATGAAGTCGACCTGAGCATCGAAGCGCGGTTGCTGGAAATCGCCGCCGTGCCCGATGCGGCGGCCGATGCCGAGCTCGACTACGAAGAGGAATCGGGCGACGAAGGTGCGGAAGAGGGCGACGCGGCGGCAGAAGCTTCGCCGGAAGCGGCGAACCAGGTCAGCGACGCGGACGCGGAAGTGGCGGAACTGGCCAGCGAAGACGTGGTCAGCGAGCCCGAGGTCAAGTAAGGCTGCGGGGCGGCGTGAAAAACGGGACTAAAACTGTTTCCCGCGTCGCCCTTTGACGTAGAATTCAGCCATCTTGTATGGTGTGCTTGTTGCTAACTGGGTTGCGCGTGAAGTCTTTTCGAGAGAATCGTTTCCTGATGATCGCCGTGGCGGTATCGCTGCTGGCGCACGGCGCCTTGCTGGCGATGCATTTTGTCGCCCCGGCCCCGCAGCGGGCCGTCGCCACCGATCCCGGCCTGGAAGTGATACTGGTCAATGCCAAGCATGCGGACAAGCCGCTGAAGGCAGATGCCCTGGCGCAAGCCAACCTCGATGGCGGTGGTCAGGCCGACAAGGGCCGCGCCAAGTCGCCCTTGCCCGACATGCGCAAGGTGGAAGAGGGCGACAGCGTCAAGGCCAGCGCCCGGCGCATCGCCGAGCTGGAGCAGAAGCAGCAGGAACTGCTGACGCAGGCGGCCAAACCGACGCCCTACAGCGCCGCGCCCGTCACGGAAAAAGACAAGCCCAATCCCCTGGCCTCCGGTTCGGACTTGATGGAAAGCAGCAAGGCCATCGCCCGCATGGCAGCCGAGATCAGCCAGACCGTGGAAGACCAGAACAAGCGCCCGCGCAAGACCTTTATTACGCCCAGTACGCAGGAGGTCGGCTATGCCATGTATTACAAGACCCTGCAAAAGCGTATCGAGGAAATCGGCACCCTGAATTTCCCGCAAAACAATGGCCGCAAGATGTATGGCGAACTGGTCGTCTACATCCCCATCTTTCAGGACGGCACGATTTACCAGAAAGAGGGCGGCGTCCGCGTGGAGAAAAGCTCGGGTAATCCCGCGCTGGACGCGGCGGCCCTGGCCATCGTGCGCCGCGCTGCGCCGTTCGGCCGTTTCCCGCCGAATATGTTGTCGAGTGATAAAGATGACCTGTGGGTCGTCATCACCCGTTTCAAATTTACCCGCGAAGAAAAAATGGAAGCTAACCTGACTGGCGGCAGCAATTGAACAAGCAAGAGATGAACCCCGATCAATATTGCGTCTTCGGCAATCCCATCGCCCACAGCAAGTCCCCCCTGATCCATGCCGCGTTTGCCCTGCAGACAGGACAAGCGTTGGTCTACGAGCGCCGGCTGGCGCCGCTCGACGGCTTTGCGCTGGCCGCCCGGACGTTTGCGGCCGAGGGCGGCAAGGGCGCGAACGTGACGGTGCCCTTCAAGCTCGACGCGTGCGCGCTGGCCACCGCGCTGACGCCGCGGGCCAGGGCCGCCGGCGCCGTCAATACCCTGCGTTTTGATGGCGACATCATTCTTGGCGAAAATACCGATGGCGCGGGCCTGGTGGCCGACATCGTGCGCAATGCGGGCGTGAGCATTGCCGGCAAGCGCGTCCTGCTGCTGGGGGCGGGCGGCGCGGCGCGCGGCGTCGTGCTGCCCTTGCTGGAACAGGGGCCGCAGGAAATGTTCATTGCCAACCGCACCGTGGCCACGGCCGAAGCGCTGGTGGCGCAGTTTGCCGATGCGCTGGCGCAGCCCGAGCAACTGCGCGCCGGCGGCTTCACGCAGCCCGACGGCGTCTTCGATATCGTCATCAATGCCACCTCGGCCAGCCTGGCGGGCGACTTGCCGCCCGTGCCGCCCGGTATCTTCGGCAGCCACACCCTGGCGCTGGACATGATGTATGGCGCCCAGCCCACCGTCTTCATGGACTTTGCCGCCCAGCATGGCGCGCAGGTGCGCGACGGCCTGGGCATGCTGGTGGAGCAGGCGGCTGAAGCGTTTTACGTGTGGCGCGGCGTGCGGCCGCAGACGCAGGACTTGCTGGCGCAATTGCGGGGCAGCCTGTGAG
Source organism: Janthinobacterium sp. GW823-FHT01H08 (assembly GCF_058797855.1). NCBI lineage: Bacteria > Pseudomonadati > Pseudomonadota > Betaproteobacteria > Burkholderiales > Oxalobacteraceae > Janthinobacterium > Janthinobacterium sp. GW823-FHT01H08. Next base: position 5,533,347 of record NZ_CM179504.1, on the reverse strand, counting down.
CGCCGGCAAGAAGGGCGCGCGCAAGAGCGGCCGTGGCTACGGCTGGATCAAGTGGCTGTTCATCGTGCCCGTGCTGGCCTTTATCGTCGTGCAACTGTATTTCTTCCTGCAAATCTGGTGGTGGGTCGACCATAACCCGTCCAGCACGGCTTTCATGCGCGAACAGTTGTCTGTCTTGCAGGAAAAGAATCCGAATGCCACGATCCAGCAGACGTGGGTGCCGTACAACCGCATTTCGAACAATCTGAAACGGGCCATCATCGCCTCGGAAGACGCGAATTTTTCCGAGCACGAAGGCGTGGACTGGGAAGCCTTGCAAAAGGCATATGAAAAGAACAGCAAGAAGCAGAAAGTCGTGGCGGGCGGCTCCACCATCACGCAGCAGCTGGCGAAGAATCTGTTCCTGTCCGGTTCGCGCAGCTATGTGCGCAAGGGCCAGGAACTGATCATCACGTATATGCTGGAAAACCTGATGGAAAAGCAGCGCATTTTCGAGATTTATCTGAACGTGGTGGAATTTGGCATGGGCACCTTCGGCGCCGAGGCGGCCGCACGCCACTATTACAAGGTCAGCGCGGCGGGCTTGAGCGCGGCGCAGGCGGCGAAACTGGCCGTGATGCTGCCGAACCCCCGCTTTTACGACCGTCACCGCGACACCGGTTATCTGAACCGGCGCACGGGCGTGATTCTGCGCCGCATGGGGGCGGCGGAATTGCCTTGATGGCGGGGCGATTCCTTTGCATAAAGTTAAAGCTGCCTGATTGGTACTATTGCGGCGCAGCGATCTTAATCGCCTCCCTTGGTGCACCGCCGCACTTTTTCCGTGAAAAAGCCGTGCCGGGGGTGGTCGTGAAAAGGCCTTTGCGGGTACACTTGCGCTGTTTTCATTTTTGGCGCCAGCGCCAGCACATCACGATAACCCCACATCCGGCTGAGAGCGCGCATGATCAATGTCTTTGTATTACAGAATGGCCGGCTCAACCAGGTGCCGATCGACAGCCGCGCAGACCTCGAAAATGCCGAACCGGTGTGGGTCGACCTGACCGACCCCACCGATGATGAACGGGCCTGGGTCAAGGCCATCTACAACGTCACCCTGCCGGGCGAAGACGAAGTCAAGGATATTGAGGCGTCGGCCCGCTATTACGAAGCGGAAAACGGCGACTTGCACCTGCGCACGGATTTCTTGCGCGAAGAGGACGACGGCCCGTCGCGCGTCATCACCGTGGCCTTCATTCTGGCCCGCAAGATCCTGTTTTCCATGCATACGGACGACTTGCCCGTGTTCCGCCTGGTGCGCATGCGCGCCCGTTCGCGGCCCGGCTCGATTGCCGACTACATGGACGTGCTGCTCGACCTGTACGCCACCGATGCCGAATATTCGGCCGACGTGCTCGAAGGCATCTACCAGAACCTGGAAGAAGTCAGCACGCGTGTGCTGCAAAAGGAATTTACCGATGCGCACGCGGCCGAAGCGCTGAATGCCATTGCCCACGAGGAAGATTTGAATGGCCGTATCCGCCGCAACATGATGGATACGCGCCGCGCCGTGAGCTTCCTGATGCGCGGCCGTTTGCTCAATTCCGAGCAGTTCGAGGAAGCGCGCCAGATTTTGCGCGACATCGAATCGCTCGATGGCCACACCTCGTTCCTGTTCGACAAGATCAACTTCCTGATGGACGCCACCGTCGGCTTCATCAACATCAACCAGAACAAGATCATCAAGATATTCTCGGTGGCCAGCGTGGCCTTCCTGCCGCCTACCCTGATCGCCAGCGTGTACGGCATGAACTTCAAGCTGATGCCGGAGCTGGAATGGTCGTTCGGCTATCCATGGGCCTGGGGCTTGATGATCACCAGCGCCATCGCGCCCTTCCTGTACTTCCGCCACCGCGGCTGGCTGAAATAAGCCCTCTTGCCGGGACGCTCCCGCGTCCCGGTTTCAAGGCGAGCGCAGCAAATTCAAAAATCAGCGATAATCACTGGTATTGCGTGGTATTGAATTGGTATCTACGTTGCCTGTGTTGAGCCAGTCTTTTCCCCGTAGTCTGCCTTTTGCAGAAAAGTATCGTCATTGAGCCATTTTCTGCGTGGCAGCGTCCGCCTGTTCCACCTATGATCGTTGCGATGCCAGCCTTGGCCGGCCGGCCGCCGCATTTCCCGTCACCGTTGTCTTCTGGAGAGTCCATGCCTGATACCGCCATCACCCCACCGCGCTTTACCCATCTGATCAGCGACTGCGATGGCGTGCTGATCGACAGCGAAGCCGTGGCCCTGCAAGCGCTGCTGGAGTTGCTGGGGCCGCGCCTGCCGAACCTGCCCGAGGGCGTCACCCTGCAAGGCTTGATCGAGCCGCGCCTGGGCCAGCGCCTGGTGCCGCTGATGCAGGATATCTACAAGGAGCTGGGCTTGCCGCAATTGCCGGCCGACGAGATCATGGCCATCGGCAACGCCGTCGATGCCGCTTGCGACGCGCAATTGCGCGCCGTGCCCGGCGTGGCGCAGGCGCTGGCCGCCATTGCGCTGCCCAAGGCCGTGGCCTCGAACAGCGTCAGCGCGCGCGTGCTGTCGGCGCTGGAGCGGACCAGCATGGCGCCGCTGTTCGACAAGCGCGTGTTTACGCCCGACCTGGTGGGCCATGCCAAGCCGCATCCGGGCGTCTACCTGGCGGCGGCTGCCGCGTTTGGCGTGCCGCCGAGCCAGTGCCTGGTGCTGGAAGACAGCGTGACGGGCGTGACGGCCGCCGTGGCGGCGGGCATGACGGTATTGGGATTCATCGGCGGCGGGCATATCGCCGCCGGCCAGGAAGATAGGTTGAAAGCGGCCGGCGCGCATGTCGTGTTCAACGACATGGCCAGGCTGCCGGCGCTGGTGGCCGCGGTTATGGACACCGCGACCGTCTGATTGTGCTTATGCTAATTTAGCAAAGACCTTGCGCGCGGCAGCGATGGTGGCGTCGATGACGGCGTCATCGTGCTGCGCCGAGACGAAGCCCGCCTCGAAGGCGGCGGGCGCGAAGTACACGCCTTCGTCCAGCATGGCGTGGAAGAAGGCGTTGAACTTGCTGCGGTCGCCCGCCATCATTTCCGCGTAGCTGGTCGGCGGTGTTTCGCTGAAGTAGATGCCGAACATGCCGCCGATGTAGTCGGCGCAGAACACCACGCCTGCCTCCTTGGCGGCGGCGGTCAGGCCTTCGGCCAGGCGCTTGGCCGTGGCGCCCAGCTGCTCGTAGAAGCCAGGCTGCTGGATCAGTTTCAGGGTGGCCATGCCGGCCGCCACGGCGACCGGGTTGCCGGACAAGGTGCCGGCCTGGTAGACGGCGCCCAGCGGCGCCATGTTGTGCATCAGCGCCGCGCTGCCGCCGAAGGCCGCCACCGGCATGCCGCCGCCGATCACCTTGCCCAGCGCGGTGAGGTCGGGCTGGATGCCGTACAGCGCCTGCGCGCCGCCCAGGGCCACGCGCAAGCCGCACATTACTTCATCGAAAATGAGCAGAGCGCCGTGCTGCGTGCACAGCTCGCGCATCGCCTGCAGGAATGCCGGCGTGGCTTTTACCAGGTTCATGTTGCCGGCCACCGGTTCGACGATGACGCAGGCGATCTCCGCGCCGAAGCTGTCGAAGGCGTCCTTCAGCTGTTCCACGTTGTTATAGTCGAGCACCAGGGTGTGCTTGACAAAATCTTCCGGCACGCCGGCCGACGTCGGATTGCCGAAGGTGAGCAGGCCGCTGCCCGCCTTGACCAGCAGCGAATCGGCGTGGCCGTGGTAGCAGCCTTCGAACTTGACGATCTTGTCGCGTCCCGTGGCGCCGCGCGCCAGGCGCAGGGCGCTCATGGTCGCTTCCGTGCCCGACGACACCAGGCGCACCTGCTCGATCGACGGCACCAGACGCGTGATTTCCTCGGCCATCAACACTTCGCCTTCGGTCGGCGCGCCGAACGACAGGCCCAGCGCGGCCGCATCCTGCACCGCCTTTACCACTTCCGGATGGGCGTGGCCGACGATGGCCGGGCCCCAGGAGCCGATGTAGTCGATATAGCGCTTGCCGTCCGCGTCCCAGAAGTACGGGCCTTCGGCGCGCGTGATGAAGCGCGGCGTGCCGCCCACGGAGCGGAAGGCGCGCACGGGCGAGTTGACGCCGCCTGGCGTGGTTTTTTGTGCGCGGGCAAACAGGATGTCGTTCTGTGAAGTCGTCGTCATGATAATCGTGCCTTGAGAGTGGATCGTTGTCTGTGTCGTCTGTGTTTGTCTGGACGGGATTATTGGGCGCCGCGCTGGCGCTGCTGCCGGAACAGCCGGTTCGGCACCAGCTTGCCCATGCCGTGGCGCTGCGCGTGCGCCAGCGCGCCGGCCGTGAATTCCTGCGCCGCCACGACCACCTGCGGCACGTCGTCTTCGTTTTCGGCCAGGGCCAGCAGGGCGGTGGCCGCCGCCGACAGGGTGCTGCCGGCGCCGTTGAAGATGCCTGGCAAGTGCTGCCATTCGTCGTGGCGCACCACGCCGTCCTCGCCGAACAGGGTATTGGCGCGCAGCTTGCCTTCGCCCGTGCCGGACTTGCTGGCATCGGCCGGCATGCCGGTGACGAGCACGTATTCGCAGCCCAGCGCCACCAGGTAATCGACGTCGTTTTGCAGGGTGTCGTCCGGGTCGGCGTCGCGCCAGGTCTCGGCCAGGCGCTCCAGCTCCACCGGCGAGAGCACCAGCAGGGTCGTTTGCGGGATCAGCAGCTGGCGCACGGCCGTGAGGATGTCCTCGTCGTCCATGCCCTGTTCCGGCAGCGCCGAAATGAAGGGATCGAGGATCAGCGGCACGTTTGGATAGTCGGAGACGATTTCGGCGATGGCCGTGACGTTTTCCACGCTGCCCAGCGCGCCGATCTTGATGGCGGCCACGGACATGTCTTCCAGCAGCACGCGCGCCTGGTCGGAAACCCAGTCCGGGTCGACCGCCTGCACGTCTTCCACGCGCGCCGTATCGCTGATCAGCAGGCCCGTGGTGACCGACAGGCCATGGCAGCCGAAGGCTGAAAACGTGGCCAGATCGGCCTGGATACCGATCGCGCCGACCGGATCGGACACGCCGAAGCTTAATATGAGGGGAGAAGTTTGGTTTTGCACGGCGGGTAGATTAAGATACCTAATTCAGCATTTTACTTGATTGAAGGGTGGCAGAACGTGAGTAGCAACGAAACAACGCAGCAATTCCAAACGTGGATGTGTCTTATTTGCGGCTGGGTTTATGATGAAGCGGCCGGCTTGCCCGACGAAGACATCGCTCCCGGCACGCGTTGGGCCGATGTTCCGATGAACTGGACCTGTCCTGAATGCGGTGCGCGCAAGGATGATTTCGAGATGGTAGCGCTGTAATCAATCAGGTCCACGGGATGCCGCTGCCGCACGCAGGTGTCGCGGCTGCCTGTGCTATGGTATGAAAAATTGTCGAATAATCACATGACGCGATCTTCCTTGCCAGAGGCGCCGTCCGATGCCGTGTGTGCCGGCGTCACGGTACTCGTCATCGACGACAGCGCGACGATACGCAGCGCGGCCGCGAAGATACTGGGCGAGGCCGGTTATCGCGTGGTGGTGGCGGAAAACGGCTTTGCGGCCCTGGCCAAGATCGCCGACTGCCAGCCGGCGCTGATCGTGTGCGACATTATGATGCCGCGCCTGGACGGCTACCGCACCTGTGCGCTGATCAAGGCCAGCGCCGCGTATCACGCCACGCCGGTGCTGATGCTGTCGTCGAAGGAAGGCTTGTTCGACCGGGCGCGCGGCGCCATGGCGGGCGCCAGCGCCTGCCTGGTCAAGCCGCTGGCGCGCGAGGCGCTGCTGGAGGCCGTGCGGCTGCACCTGGCCGGGCATTTTGAGTAAGTGTTTTTATTGATTGACAACGCAGCAAGGAAGCAGATGGCCATACACACAATTCTGATCGTCGATGACTCGCCGACAGAACGCTACTACCTGAGCGAGATGCTGGTGCGTGCCGGTTATGCCGTCCTCACGGCGCAGGACGGCGCCGACGCGCTGGCGCAACTCAAAGAGGCCAGGCCCGACCTGATCCTGATGGACGTGGTGATGCCCGGTGCGAATGGCTTTCAGATCACGCGCGCGATTGCGCGCGATCCCGAACTGCAGGACGTGCCGGTGATTATCTGTTCCAGCAAGAGCCAGGAAACGGACCGCATCTGGGGCTTGCGCCAGGGCGCGCGCGATTACCTGGTCAAGCCGGTGGTCGAAGCCGAGCTGCTGGCCAAGATCGCCGCGCTTTCCTGAGCATGCAAACGATGCCAGGTCTCGGCGTGTCCACAACGGCCTTTGCGCCTGCCGCTGCCGCCGTGCCATCCTTCGAGTCGGGCGCGCGGCAGGGGCGCTTGCGCCAGTATCAGCTGCAATTGATCGAGCGGATACAGGCTGCGCGCAGCGGCGCGCTGGCGGCGCGCAAGGAACTGGGCGTGATGCTCGGTGGCCGGCCCTGCCTGCTCGACCTGACGCAGCTTGGTGAAATCGTCATTGCCGCCGGTGTGCAGATCCAGGGCGTGCCGCTGGCGCAGGACTGGTACCTGGGCCTGGCGGCCATGCGCGGACGCCTGACGGGCGTCGTCGACCTGGCCCGCTACATGGGCGAACCGGCTTGCGCACCCGGCAATCACTGCCGCATCATCACTTTTTCTCCGCGCCTGGGCCTCAATTGCGCACTGCTGGTCGAGCGCGTACTGGGCTTGCGCCAGCTGCGCACGATGCAGCCCGTCTCCGTGCCGCATGCACCGGCGTCGTGGGCGGCGCAGGCGCTGCGCGACAGCGAAGGGCAGCAGTGGCTGCGCCTGGACCTGGCGCAGCTGGCGCAAGCGGAGCGCTTCCTCGATGCCGGCTTTGGCGGCCTCGCCGACTACAAGGATATTTGCTGATGGGCGCCCATTCCCCCATCCTGGCGGCCGCCATGCCCGAAGCGGAGCACGCGCCCGGCGAGCCGGCATCGGCGGCCGACCTGCCGCTGCGCCTGCGCGACGCGCTGGGACGGCGCAAGTCGCTGGCCAGCACGCCGGTACGCGACTTGAAGCTGCCGCTGATCGGCCATTTGCCGCTGCAAAAGCAGCTGAGCATCCTGTCGACGGTGATGGCCCTGAGTCTGGCCGCCAGCCTGCTGTTCGTGGGACTGAACACGCGCAGCGGCAATATCGCCTCGGCGCAGACGCAGCTGGCCAGCGATGCGCTGATGCATTCGCAGCGCATCGGCAAGGCCGCGCCGAACGCCGTGCAAGGCAATCCGGAAGCGTTCCGCCAGCTCGAGGAAAGCCGCAATGAACTGAACCAGGATTTCCGCCTGATGCTGCGCGGCGGGACGTATCACGGCCGCGATATCGGCGAGTCGCGTTCCGCCCTGCTGGCGGCCGTGGCCGACGCGCGCAAGAAGTGGGCCAGCAGCGACCGCGCGGCCAGCACCATCCTGCGCCTGAAACCTGAATTGGGCGAATTCGACAAGACCTTGCAGCAATTGAACGCGCTGTCGCCGGCGCTGCTGGCGCAGACCGAGGAAGTCGCGGCCCTGAAGGTGCAGCGCGGCGGCAATGCGCGCGACCTGGCCGTCATCGGCCGCCTGATGATGCTGAGCCAGCGCATGAGCCGCAGCGCCAGCGAGTTCCTGTCGTCGGGCAGCATCAGCTCGGAAACGGCGTTTTCGCTGGGGCGCGACACGACGTATTTCCGCACCGCCGTCGAAGGGCTTCTGAATGGCAGCGTGCCGCTGCAACTGGCGCCCACGCGCGACGCCGAACTGCGCGACCGGCTGGTGGCGCTGAAAGCCAGTTTCGACACTTACCAGAAGCTGGTGTCGTCGATACTCGACCGGCTCGATAAATTCAGTTCGGCGAAAAGCGCCGAACAGCTGATCTTCAACGAGAACGAAGACCTGCGCCAGCGTTTGACCCTGCTGCAGCAGATGTACCACGTGAACCAGGAAACCCTGGGCATGGCCTTCTGGATGATGGTCGGCGGCGTGTTGCTGACCCTGATCGCGGCGGCCGGCATCGGCAGGGTGCTGCTGCAGGACTCCGTCAACCGCACGCGCGACGCCGAGCGGCGGCGCCAGGAGGCGGAAATCCTGCGCCTCCAGTCGCAGGGAAAAGAGGAAGCGGCGAAGGCCAGGAATGACCAGAACCAGGCGGCCATCCTGCGCCTGATGAACGAATTGCAGAAGGTCGCCGATGGTGATCTGACGGTGCAGGCCACCGTGTCGGAAGACATCACGGGCGCCATCGCCGATTCCGTCAACTACACGGTCGAGGAATTGCGCGGCCTGGTGGGACGGGTGACGGCGACGGCCGAACAGGTCAACCGCGCCTCGACGCAGGCGCAAAGCATCTCCAGCAAGCTGCTGATCGCGTCGCAGCAGCAGTCGCGCGAAATCCAGGGCGTCAGCGCCACCGTGGTCAAGATGGCCAATGCGATTACCGACGTGTCGAAGTCGGCCAGCGTCTCGGCCGACGTGGCGCGCCAGTCGGTGGCGGCGGCGCAGCAGGGTTCGACGGCGGTGGAAAACGCCATCAAGGGCATGCATGAAATCCGCGAGCAGATCCAGGATACGTCCAAGCGCATCAAGCGCCTGGGCGAATCGTCGCAGGAAATCGGCGAAATCACCGAGCTCATTTCCGACATCACCGAGCAGACCAATGTGCTGGCGCTGAACGCCGCCATTCAGGCCGCATCGGCCGGCGAGGCGGGGCGCGGCTTTTCCGTCGTCGCCGAGGAAGTGCAGCGCCTGGCCGAACGCTCGGCCGCGGCCGCCAAGCAGATCGGCGCGCTGGTGCGCACCATCCAGGCCGATACCCAGGATGCGACGCGGGCGATGGAAACGTCCACGCAGGGCGTGGTCGAGGGCGCGCGCCTGTCCGACGCGGCCGGCGCGGCCTTGAACGACATCAGCCAGGTGTCGAAACACCTGGCCGAACTGATACAGGGCATCTCGTTCGCCACTGGTACGCAGGCCGGTTCGGCCAGCGGCGTGGCCTTGAATATCCAGCATATCCTGAGCGTGACGGAGCAGACCCAGGACGGCACGCAGCAAACGGCGCAGTCGATCCATAAACTGTCGATGCTGGCGCAGGAACTGAAAAACTCGGTGTCGCGCTTCCGCGTCGCCGCCTGAACGTCGCGCCAAGCCAGGGCGATTTCCTTACCGAGGCATGCATGAGCACACCAGATAGTCCACAGCAGTCCAAGCCGTTCGACAGCGAACCTTTGTCCTGGGTGATGGTGGAAATCCGCGAAGCGCTGGGCCGCTCGAAAACGGCCCTGTTCGAAGCGGGCGGCCGCGAACGCGAGGAACGCGCCACGGCCCTGCAGCATGCGCGCTCGCACCTGCACCAGGCGCATGGCGCGCTGGTGATGGTGGACGTGGCCGGCGCCAGCCTGCTGACGGACGGCGCGGAACGGGCGCTGGCGCGCTTTCGCGACGGCAGCCTCGAATACACGCTGGACCATGCGCAGATCATCGCCGCACTGTATCAGGCCCTGACCGAATATCTGGAAGACCTGGTGGCCGGCACGCCGCCGCAGCCGGCGCGTTTGTTCCCCTACTACCGCGACCTGCAAACCCTGCTGGGCGCCGAGCGCATCCACCCGGCCGACCTGTTTTTCCCGCCCTCCGCCATGCTGGAAGGGCAGGCCATCGCGCTGGCCGACACGCCGCCCGTGGCGGACTATCCTGCCTGGCGCGGGCGCTTTGAAAAGTCCCTGCTGCCCTTTCTGAAGGCGCAGGATGATGGGGCGCGGCGCCAGCACGCGGGCGAGCTGCACGCCACCTTGACCCTGGTGGCCGACGCGCAGCAGGAAGCGCCGGCGCGCACCTTCTGGTTCGCCATGCAGGCGTTCGCGGGGCTGGCGGCCAGCGGCGAGGGCATGGGCACGCTCAACGTCAAGCAGCTGTTCGGCCTGATCAACCTGCAGTTGCGCCGCCTGGCGCAGGGCACGGCCAGCCTGCCCGAAGCGATGCTGCGCGACGCCCTGTTCTTCATCGCCGCGGCGCCCGAGCCGACGCCGGAGGCACGCCAGCTGCGCGCCGCTTTCGCCCTGGACGGCATGCTGCCCGCCGACGTGGAAACGCGGCGCTACGGCCAGGTCGACCAGGATGCCTTGCAAGGCGCGCGTACGTCACTGGCGCAGGCGCGCGCCAGCTGGAGCCGCCTGGCGCAAGCCGACCTCGATCCTGCCCTGGGCCCGGATTTTGAAGCGTCGCTGCAACAGGTGGCGGCACATGTGGAGACCTTGAAGCAGCCGGCCCTGGCCAGCCTGCTGCGCGAATGCGCGGCCGTGGCTCGGCAAGCCGTGGCCAGCGGGCGCAGCGCGGCCCTGGAAAATGAAATCGGCATGGCGCTGCTGTTTGTCGACACGGGACTGGAGCAGCTGCGCCGCCTGCCCGACGATTTCGCCGGCAATGCGGAAACCATCGCCGCGCGCCTGCAGGCGCTGCTGGCCGGCGAAGCGCCGCCGCCCGTCACGGCGGGCGAGCTGTCGCGCCAGATCGAGCAGGGCCAGACCGTGGCCGCGCTGGCCGAAGACATGAAGACGGGGCTGCGCCAGGTGGAAAAGGTGCTCAACGCCTACTACGCGGATGCCGCAGGTGCGGGGACGGCGGGGGCACTCGATGGCGTCGCGCCCGTGCTGGAGCAGTTGCAGCGGCAGCTGGCCGGGCTGGGACAGGAAGACGCGCGCGCCGCCGTGCTGCAGGTTGACGCCGCCGTGCGGCAGCTGGCCGGTGGCGACGCCAATGCGCACGCCGAAGCGCTCGACGAGATCGCGCAAAATGTCAGCGCGCTGGGCTTTTTTGTCGATATGCTGGGCCGCAACGCGCAGGCGGCCAGCGGGCGTTTCCATTTCGATGCGGCCGCCGGCACTTTCCGCGCGCTGCCATTTGAAAAAGTCGCCGCCGCCGGCGCCGTACCGGTACCTTTGCTCGACCAGGCCCTGGCGCCCGCCGCGCCCGCCGGCATGGATGCCGCACCGGCCGTGACCGATGTCGACGCGGAGATGCTCGACATTTTCATCGCCGAAGCGCGCGAAGTGCTGGCCTTCATCGACGCCACCCTGGCCTTGCCGCGCGAGCAGGCCGCCAGTGGCGACCACCTGGCCATGCTGCGCCGCTCGTTCCATACCCTGAAAGGCAGCAGCCGCATGATCGGCCTGGCGCAGTTTGCCGAAGCGGCCGGCGCCATCGAGCGCGTCATGAATACCTGGCTGGCCGAAGCGCGTCCCGCCAGCGACGACTTGTTTACCTTGCTCAATTACGGCTGGTACCAGCTCAGCGAATGGGTGGCCGAACTGGAAGGTGGCGCGGGGCGCGAGCGCGAGGCCGGCATGCTGCTGGCGGCGGCAGAGCGCGTGCGCGAAGGGGGGGCGTTCGAACTGCGCAAGCCGCGCCCGGCCGCGCCGTTGGCCGGCAATGGCAATGTGATCGGACTTCCTTTGGCCACGGCGCCCGCGCTCCACGAAGCGCCGGACGATCACCTCAAGCACGTGGGCGAACTGCGCATCAGCCTGCCGTTGTACAACATCTACCTGGCCGAGACGGATGAATTGCTGCGCGTGCTCACGCGCGATTTCGGCGAGTGGCGCCATGAACCGCGCGCCGTCAGCGCCGAGGCGCTGCAAGCCGTGCATACGCTGGCGGGGACGTCCGGCACGGTGGGCTTCCAGTCCCTGCGCGACCTGGCGCACGCGCTGGAAACGGTGATCGAAACGGTGGTGCCGCCACTGGCCGGCCTGCGCGCCGAACAGCACGACGTGCTGGAGCAGGCCACGCAGCGCATCGGACAAATGCTGCAGGCGTTCGCGCTGGGCGACCTTGCGCCAACGCAGCCGGACATGATCGAAGCGCTCAACACTCTGTGGCGCGCCTTGACGGCGCCGCCTGGCGAAAGCAAGGAAGACCGCCTCGACGCCCTGTTTGCGGAGGCTTACGCCAGCATCGTCGGTACGCCGGCGCAGCCTGCCGAGCCGCTGGCCGAAGTGCCGGCACCGGCGCCGGCGCAGGAGAGCGGCGCCAGCGACGACCTGTTCGATGCCGGTTTCGAACACGCACCGCCATTGGAGCATGCGGCGCCGGAAGCGCCGGCACCGGCCATCATGCCGGCCGATGCGGCCGCGCTGCTGGCGGCCAGCGCCGGTATCAGCGATGAACTCGACCTCGATTTATTGTCCGTCTTCCTGGAAGAGGGCGCCGACCTGCTGCCGCAGATCGGCGAGGCGCTGCGCAGCTGGCAGCAGCAGCCGCACGACAGCGGCCAGGCGCAGATGCTGCTGCGTACCCTGCACACCGTCAAGGGCAGCGCGCGCATGGCCGGCGCCATGCGCCTGGGTCAGCATGCGCATGAAATCGAGACGCATATCGAAAACATGCTGCACGCGGGCACCGCCACGCCGCAAGCTTTCGAGGAATTGCTGGCCCATTACGACCATGCGCTGCACCTGTTCGAGCAGCTGCAGCAACCGTTGCTGCCCTTGCCGGGCATGGAAGACACCCCGGTGGCCGAACCGAAGGCGGCGCTGGTGCGCGTGCGCGCCGATATCCTCGACCGCCTGGTGAACCAGGCCGGCGAAGTGTCGATCACGCGCTCGAAGATGGAAAATGAAGTGGGCGTGCTGGGCGCTTCGCTGTCCGAGTTTTCCGATAACCTGGCGCGCCTGCGGCGCCAGTTGCGCGAAGTGGAAATGCAGGCCGAATCGCAGATCGCTTCGCGCATGGCCGTCGGCAGTGAGCGCGAATTCGACCCGCTCGAATTCGACCGCTTTACGCGTCTGCAGGAACTCACGCGCATGATGGCCGAAAGCGTCAACGACGTGGCCTCGTTTCATGAAAACCTCAGCCACAGCGTCGATGCGGTGACGGACGACCTGGTGCTGCAGGCGCGGCTGACGCGCGAGCTGCAGCGCGACCTGATGCAGATCCGCATGGTGCCGTTTGCCAGCATCGCTGAACGCCTGTTCCGCGTGGCGCGGCAAAGCGCCAAGGAAGTCGACAAGCGCGTCAACCTCGACATCCGCGGCGGCGGCGTGGAAATCGACCGCAGCGTGCTCGAACGCATGGCCGCGCCCTTCGAACACCTGCTGCGCAACGCCATCGTGCACGGCGTCGAGCCGCGCGATGCGCGCCTGGCCGCCGGCAAGAGCGAGACGGGCGAGCTGCTGGTGCAGGTCAGCCAGCAGGGCAATGAAGTGGCGATCGCTTTTTCCGACGATGGCGCGGGGCTGGACCTGGAACGCATCCGCGCCAAGGCGCACGGCGCCGGCCTGGTGCCGACGGACGCGCCTTTGAGCGACGCGCAGGCGGCCGAGCTGATTTTCACGCCCGGATTTTCCACCGCCGACAGCCTGACGGAACTGGCAGGACGCGGTTTTGGCATGGACATCGTGCGCTCCGAAGCGCTGGCCCTGGGCGGGCGCGTGGAAACGCAGACGCAGGCGGGCCTGGGCATGCGCTTCACCATCCACCTGCCGCTGACCCTGGCCGTCACCCAGGTGGTGCTGCTGGCGGCGAACGGCAAGACGTATGCCTTGCCGTCGGTGCTGGTCGAGCAGGTGCTGCACCTGAAAGGCGAACAGCTGGAGCAGGTGCGGGCGGCCGGGCGCATCGAGTCGCACGGGCAGTCGCTGGCGCTGCATCACCTGTCGGCCATGCTGGGCGAGACGCCGGCGGAGCAGGCCACGCAGCGCCATGCGCCGGTGCTGTTGCTCCGGAATGGCAATGACAGGCTGGCCTTGCAGGTCGATGACGTGGTGGGCAACCGCGAGGTCGTGGTCAAGCACGTGGGGCCGCAACTGGCGCGCATGCCGGGCATCGCCGGCGCCACGGTGCTGGGCACGGGCGACATCGTGCTGATCCTCAACCCGGTGGCGCTGGCGCAGCACCTCGAGCACCATCCGGAACTGCTGTCGCAATATGCGCTGGCCAGCCGCGAGCAGCACGCCGCTTCCAGCGTGCTGGCCGTGCCAGCCGTGCGCGTGATGGTGGTCGACGATTCACTGACGGTGCGCCGCGTGATGCAGCGCCTGTTCGAGCGCGAAGGCTACCAGGTGCTGCTGGCCAAGGATGGCCTCGATGCGCTGGAGCAGCTGCATGCGCTGGAACCGGCCGCCATGCCGGCGCTGCTGCTGGTCGACGTGGAAATGCCGCGCATGGACGGTTTTGATTTGACGCGCAATGTGCGCAGCGACGACAAGACGCGCGCCATCCCCGTCATCATGATCACCTCGCGCAGCGCCGACAAGCACCGCGCGCATGCATTTGAACTGGGCGTGAATGCGTATTTCGGCAAGCCGTTCCAGGAAGATGAATTGCTGGCCGAGGTGGGACGCTTGCTGGCCGACGGCGTGGTGTAACACGACGCCGTCACAAGCGCCAACGATGTTGTCGGATTACGCGGGGCCTTGCCCCGCCAATCCGACCTACGCTCTTTACGACAGCGTAACCCGACATCACCGCAATGCCAATCAATTACCTGCTTACCCCACCACCTTCACCACGGCATAGCGCTCCAGGGTCTCCTTGCGCGCCTCGTCGTGCTGCACGATGGGTTCCGGATAGTCGCGTCCCAGCACGATGTTTTTTTGCTCGAGCAGCATGCGCGGCACCAGCCAGGGCGCGTGGATTTCCTTGTCGCCCAGCGCCTTCAGCTGCGGCAGGTAGCGGCGGATGAAGCGTCCGCCGGCGTCGAATTTTTCCGACTGCGTGATGGGATTGAAGATGCGGAAGTAGGGCTGGGCGTCGCAGCCGGACGACGACGCCCATTGCCAGCCGCCGTTGTTCGAGGCCAGGTCGAAGTCGTTCAGATGCAGCGCGAAATACGCTTCGCCGCGGCGCCAGTCGATGCCCAGATCCTTGATCAGAAAGCAGGCCGTGACCATGCGCAGGCGGTTGTGCATATAGCCCGTCTGGTTCAGCTGCGCCATGGCCGCGTCGACCAGCGGATAGCCGGTGCGCCCCTCGCACCAGGCGGCAAAGGCGGCATCGGCCTCGGCTCCCGTTTCCCAGGCGATGGTGTCGTAGGCCGGTTTGAAGGCGCCGCCTTCCACGTGCGGGTTCTGGTACAAAATCATGGCGTAGAAATCACGCCAGATCAGTTCGGCCAGCCACACGGGCGCCCCATCGCCGCCGCCGCCCCGGTCCATCAGATCGACCACGGTGCGCACCAGATAGCGCAGCGACACGGTGCCGAAACGCAAATGCATGGACAGGTAGGACGGTCCCTTCAGGGCGGGAAAATCGCGCGCCACGTCATAGCGGGCCACGCGCGGCAAAAAATCCTCGAACAGCGCGCTGGCGCCCGACATGCCGGTGGGGATGGCCAGTTCGGCCAGGTTGCTGGCCTCGAACCCCAGTTCGCCCAAGCTGGGCAGGGGCGACGGCGTGCCGGCGCGGGGCGGCGCCAGGCTGGCCGCATGCGGCTCGATAGCGAATGGCGCCAGGCAGGCGGGTTCGGCGCGCATTTTCTTCAGCCAGGCATTTTTATACGGCGTATAGACGGTGTAGGGTTTGGCCGAGAGCGTCAGCACCTCGTCCTTTTCAAAGATGACCTGGTCCTTGAAGCTGAACCACAGGCGCGCGTCGTGCGTGAGCGCGGCGGCCACCGTGGCGTCGCGGGCGATCGCCTGCGGTTCGTAGTCGTGGTTGGCAAAGACGGCGTCGGCGTTCAATTCGGCGGCCAGGCGCGGAATCGCCTCGGCCGCGGCCGCGTGCAGCACGATCAGGTCGCCGCCCAGCTGGCGCAGCTCGGCGGCCAGCTCGGCCACGCTGGCATGGATGAAGTCGATCCGCCGGTCGCGGCGCGGCAGCGCTGCCAGGATGGCGGTGTCGTATACGAAGACGCAATGCACGGCCTGGCTTTGACGCAGGGCGTGATGCAGTGCAGCATGGTCAAACGCGCGCAGATCGCGGCGGAACCACACCAGGGAAGTCTTAATTGTCATTATTTCGCGTGTTCAAGGTCAAAGATAGGCGATTTTTTGCCGTCAACAGGGCTTTATGGCCGCTCGCGTCGCGCCTTCGGCGTCGCTGCGGCGGCAATTCAGTGTAAACTAGCGGGTATGTTCGCGGTACTTTATGTGCGACAGCGATTTTGCAATCAATTTTACAATTGGCATTGAAATGCGCTTGCAGGCATAGCGAATTGATCATTAATTTATAACATAACAAGAATAACGCCTGGCACCACGGTGCGCGCCGCCCAAGATATGCGGCCGCTTGCGCCGGGCGTACGATAGCGGGGTAAGCGAGACTTGCCAGCAAGCCCACAGAGAGAGCATCGCGTATGAAAAAGAGTAAAATCGACCAGACTCTACCAGGACATCGTCTGATGCAGGGTGTGGGAGAGCCGGCCGCGACCGGATCCTCCACCCTGAATCTGGCGAACCATTTCCTGATTGCGATGCCGGCCATGCAAGATCCGATCTTCGGCGGCACGGTCGTGTACGTGTGTGAGCACAATGAAAACGGCGTGCTGGGCGTCGTCATCAACAAACCCACCGACATGACCATGGAAGTGCTGTTCGACCGCATCGACCTGAAACTCGAGGCTGGCAGCGACACGCCCATCATCAACGAGCCGATCATGTTCGGCGGCCCCGTGCAGGATGACCGCGGCTTCGTGCTGCACACGCCGGGCGCGCGTTATTCCTCGTCGCTGACGGTGACCGATGAAGTGGCGTTTACCACCTCGATCGACGTGCTCGAAGCCGTCGCCAAGGGCGATGGCCCCGAGCGCATGCTCGTCTCGATCGGCTACTCGGGCTGGAGCCCGGGCCAGCTGGAAGACGAGATCGGCCGCAACGGCTGGCTGACGGTAGGCGCCTCGGCCGATATCCTGTTCGATTTCCCCATCGAACAGCGCTACGTGGCGGCCATCAAGTTGCTCGGTATCGATCCCCTCATGCTGGCATCCGAAGCCGGACACGCATGAGGTGGATGCCATAAACCTACTGCGCAGCCCACTTTCGGGCATCCGTTGCTCGCTGTACCTTCGTACAGCTCCGCTACTCAACCCGACATTGAGCTTGCTCGCTACGGTTTCTGACACCACCTATGTTGATCTTTATTATGGAAAAATGCTGTGACGAGTAACGCCATCGACACCATCCTTGCCTTCGATTTCGGCTTGAAACGCATCGGCGTGGCCATCGGCAATACCATGATTTGCCAGGCCAAGCCGCTCAGCGTGATCACGGCCACGGCGAACGAGCCGAAGTTTGCCGCCATCGATAACCTGATCAAGGAGTGGGGCGCCAGCCGCATCGTGGTGGGCTTGCCCAGCCACCCCGATGGCACGGAACACGAGATGAGCGCGCGCTGCCGCCGTTTCGCCAACCAGGTGCATGGCCGCTTCAACCTGCCCGTGGAACTGGTCGACGAGCGCTATTCCTCGGCCGTCATCGCCGCCAAGCGCGGCGAAGTCATCGACGACCGCGCCGCCGCCATCATCCTGCAACAGTATTTCGACGCGAATTATTAATCTGACCCTAGACTCCCTCCCTGAATGATTAAGAACTCTATGCCGCATCCTGCGAATCCTTCCCAACTCGACGCCGAGGCCCTGTATGCAGATTTGCTGCAGCAGGTGCGGAGCGGCCTGGCGGGCATCCCCAACGTGGCCATCGTCGGCATCCATTCGGGCGGCGCCTGGCTGGCTGAACGCCTGGCGCGCGATCTGAATCTGCTCGACCGCCTGGGCGTGCTCGACGTGTCCTTCTACCGCGACGACTTTGCCCAGAAGGGCTTGCATGCGGACGTCAAGCCGACGCAAATCAGCTTCGACGTGGCCGGCGCCACCATCCTGCTGGTCGACGACGTGCTGTACACGGGCCGCACCACGCGCGCGGCCATCAACGAATTGTTCGACTATGGCCGCCCGGCCAAGATCATGCTGGCGGCCCTGGTCGACCGCGGCGAACGCCAGCTGCCGGTGGCCGCCGATTTCGTGGCCGCCTTCACTGCCGTGCCGCCGGGCCAGGCCCTGGTCCTGAAGCAAGCCGACGATGGAAAATTCACGCTCACCATAGATAACAACCATGCTTAATCCGCAACTGAATAAACACGGCGAACTGCAACATCTGCTGACGATCGAAGGCTTGCCGAAGTCTATCGTCAACCATATCCTCGACACGGCTTCCTCGTTCGTCGGCATTTCCGACCGCGACGTGAAAAAGGTACCGCTGATGCGCGGCAAGAGCGTTTTCAACCTGTTCTTTGAAAACTCCACGCGCACCCGCACCACCTTCGAAATCGCCTCGAAGCGCCTGTCGGCCGACGTCATCAACCTGAACATCCAGGCCTCGTCGGCCAGCAAGGGCGAATCGCTGCTCGACACCATCGACAACCTGTCGGCCATGCATGCCGACATGTTCGTCGTGCGCCACGCGCAGTCGGGCGCGCCCTACCTGATCGCCAAGCACCTGATCGACACCAAGCAGCCGCACGTCCACGTGGTCAACGCGGGCGACGGACGCCACGCGCACCCGACCCAGGGCTTGCTCGACATGTACACGATCCGCCATTACAAGAAGGATTTCACGAACCTGACGGTGGCCATCGTGGGCGACATCCTGCACAGCCGCGTGGCCCGTTCCGACATCCATGCGCTGACCACCCTGGGCGTGCCGGAAGTGCGCGCCATCGGCCCGCACACCCTGCTGCCGGGCGGCCTGGAACAGATGGGCGTGCGCACCTTCACCAACATGGATGAAGGCCTCAAGGGCGTAGACGTGATCATCATGCTGCGCCTGCAGAATGAGCGCATGAGCGGCGCGCTGCTGCCGTCGGCGCAGGAATACTTCAAGAGCTATGGCCTCACGCCCGAACGCCTGGCGCTGGCGAAGCCGGATGCCATCGTCATGCACCCGGGCCCGATGAACCGCGGCGTGGAAATCGATTCGGCCGTGGCCGACGGTCCGCAGGCGGTGATCCTGCCGCAGGTGACCTTCGGTATCGCCGTGCGCATGGCGGTAATGAGTATTTTGGCTGGTAATCAGGGCTGATAGCCCAAGGACGAGTAAGCGAGCATGACGACACTACATATCAAGAACGGCCACCTGATCGACCCTGCCAACGGCATCGATGGCTTGCAAGACCTGTTTATCGCCGACGGCAAAGTGCTGGCCGTGGGCAGCGCCCCTGCCGGCTTCACCGCCGACACCACGTTTGACGCGGCCGGCCTGGTGGTTTCCCCCGGCCTGGTCGACCTGTCCGCGCGCCTGCGCGAGCCGGGCTACGAATACAAGGCGACCCTGGAATCGGAACTGCAGGCGGCCCTCCAAGGCGGCGTCACGAGCCTGGTCTGCCCGCCCGACACCGACCCCGTGCTCGATGAGCCGGGCCTGGTGGAAATGCTGAAATACCGCGCCAAGACGCAGAACAAGGCCCACGTGCACCCGCTGGGCGCGCTGACCATGGGCTTGAAGGGCAAGTCGTTGACGGAAATGGCGGAATTGACGGAAGCGGGCTGCATCGGCTTCGCGCAGGCGGAAGAGCCGATTGAGGACACCACCGTGCTGCTGCGCGCCATGCAATACGCGAACACCTTCGGCTACACGGTCTGGCTGCGCCCGCAAGACCCGCACATCGGCCGTGGCGGCATCGCCCACAGCGGCCCGCTGGCGTCGCGCCTGGGCTTGTCCGGCGTGCCCGTGATGTCCGAAACCATCGCCCTGCACACGATTTTCGAATTGATGCGCGCCAGCCGCGCGCGCGTGCACCTGTGCCGCATCTCGTCGGCGGCGGGCCTGGAACTGATCCGTGCCGCCAAGGCCGAAGGCTTGCCCGTCACCTGCGACGTCGGCGTGCACCATGTGCACCTGACGGACGCCGACATCGGTTTCTTCGATCCGAACGCGCGCGTCACGCCGCCGTTCCGCAGCCAGCGCGACCGCGATGCGATCCGCGCCGGCCTGCTCGACGGTACGGTCGACGCCATGTGCTCGGACCACACGCCCGTCGATGACGATGAAAAACTGCTGCCGTTCGGCGAAGCGTCGCCCGGCGCCACGGGCCTGGAACTGCTGCTGTCGCTGGCCCTGAAATGGGCCGACGACTACGCCTTGAACCAGCCGCAAACGGGCGAGCGTCCGCTGGCGCGCGCCGTGGCCAAGGTCACGTCCGATGCGGCGCGTGTCGCCGGCATCCCGGCCGGCAGCCTGGCCGTGGGCGAGGCGGCCGACATCTGCGTCTTCGATCCCGCCGCGCGCTGGACCGTGTCGTCGGCGTCGCTGGCCAGCCAGGGCAAGCACACGCCTTTCCTCGGCTATGAGCTGAGCGGCATCGTCAAGGCGACCATCGTTGCCGGACAGGTGGCGTTTCAGCGCTAATTTTTTGTATCGGAGCCGTAGGTCGGATTAGCGGTACGCGTAATCCGACAAGTCCATGGCGGCTCCTGTCGGCTTACGCAGCGCCTCGCGGGCGCTGCCAAGTCGACCTACGCAGCTGCATGGCTTTGCTTCCAACCTTGGTGTCATTTGAAACTTCTGCTTACCTACCGCCTCGCGCGCATCGCCATTCACCTGAGCTGCGGCATGGCCAAGAGCGCCGTGCTCTTTCCCTGGCTGGACCTGGAAGGGCGCAACCGGCGCATCCGCCGCTGGTCGACGCAGCTGCTCGACATCTGCGGCGTCCACGTTGCACAGCCGGCGGACAGCGTACCGGCACTCGACCATGCGATGATGGTGGCGAACCACGTCTCGTGGCTCGACATCTTCGTCATCAATGCCGTCCACCCTTGCCGTTTCGTCGCCAAGGCGGAAATCCGCGCCTGGCCTATCCTCGGCTGGCTGGCGGGGCGCGCCGGCACCATCTTCATTTCGCGCGGCAGCAAGCGCGACCTGCGCCTGATCTTCCAGGGCCTGGTGGACAAATTGGCGGCGGGCGAACGCATTGCGTTTTTCCCCGAAGGCACGACCGCCGCGCAAGGGCAGATCCTGCCGTTTCACGCCAACCTGTTCGAGGCGGCCATCGACGCGCAAGTGCCGGTGCAGCCGTTCGCGCTCGTGTATGTGGATGACAAGGGGGCGCTGCACCACGCCGTCGACTTCATCGGCGACATGAGCTTTGCGCAAAGCATGGTGGCGATCCTGAGCGGCCCGCCGATCACGGCGCGCCTGACCTGTCTGGCGCCAGTGGCGACGTCCGACGCGCACCGGCGCGAACTGGCGGCGGCAACGCAGGCGGCCGTGGCCGCTGCGCTGCCGCTGGAAAAGGCGGCCTAGTTTTTGACGTGCAGCCAGCGCGCATGCGCGGCGCGGGCCAGGTAGTCGAGGATGAAGCCTAACATCCCGATCAGCACGATGGCGGCCATCAGCTCCGAATACGCGAGGCGGTCGCGCGTGTCGAGGATGAAGTAGCCGAGGCCGGCCGATACGCCCAGCATTTCCGCCGGCACCAGCACGATCCAGATGATGCCGATGGCCAGCCGCACGCCCGTCAGGATATCGGCCGTGATGCCCGGCAAAATCACCTTGAAGACGATCTCGCTGCGCGTGGCCGACAGGCTGCGCGCCAGCAGCAGCCAGTTCGGGTCGAGCCGCGCCACGCCGGCCGCCGTATTGAGCAAAATCGGCCAGACGGCCGCAAACGCCAGCAGGAAGTATACGGGCGCGTCGCCGACGCCGAGCACCATCACGGCGATCGGCATCCACGACAGCGGCGAAATCATGCGCAGCAGCTGGAACAGCGGCATGGCCGCGCCGGAAAAGCTCTTCGACATGGCCACCAGCACGCCCAGCGGCACGCCGATGACGATCGCCAGCCCCAGGCCCACGGCCACCCTTTGCAGACTCAAGACCACGTGCAGCCAGATATCGGAACCACCGAGCATCTCCCTGAACGCCAGCGCCGTGGGCAAGGGCGCGAAGGCGGTGGCGATCGGCGTGGATTTCTCCAGTGCCGTCACACCCATGGACCACAGCAGCAAGGCACAGGCCAGCCCCACCAGGGGCAGGCTGAACTTCGTGAACAACTTGCTTGCCATCGTCAGACCGCCACGGTTTCGCTGCGCAGCAGATTGGCCGGCAAGCCGAAGGCGGCCGGTCCGCCGACTGCCGTGATGGCCTTGCGCACGAAGCGGTCATCGACCAGGTCGCGCGCGGCGAACTTCGGATCGAGATTCGCCAGGAAGCGCGTATCGCCCTCGACCTTGGTGCGGCCGATGGCGCGCACCAGTTCTTCCGTGTACGAGGCAAATGGATACGGCTGGAAGTCGATGCGGCGCTGCTGCCAGTTCTTGTGCACGATCAGGCCCTGCTTTTCATAGCCGGCGTAATCGGTGGTGGCCAGCACCTTGGTCAGCACCTGCAGCGGATGCGGCGTGTAGCGGTGGTCGCCCACGTTCGACAGCAGCTTGGCCGTGTCGACCTGGTTCGAGCGCGTCCACAGCTGCGCCTTGACGATGGCGTTGGTGACCTTTTGCGCCCATTCCGGGCGCGTGTTGATGTCGCGCTCGGACAGGAAGGTGACGCAGCACGCATGGTTTTTCCACACGTCGCCCGAGAAGCGCAGGATCTTGCCGATGCCGGCGTTTTCCGCCGCCGCGTTGAACGGCTCGGCCACGATGTAGCCGGCAATCGACTTACTGGCCAGGGCCGAGACCATTTCGGCCGGCGCCAGCACGATCAGATTGACTTCATTCGGCTTGATGGCCGCGTTGCGCGCGCGCGTGACCGGCGTCAGGCCATTCGAGGACAGGATCTGCTGCAGCAGGATGTTGTGGATCGAGTACCAGAATGGGATGGCGACCGTGCGTCCGCCCAGGTCGGAGACCTTGTTGATCTCGTTGGCCACCGTCAGCGCGGAGCCGTTGACGTGGTTCCAGGCGACGACTTTCGCGGGGAACTTGGCGCCGTAGCGCACCCACAGGGTAGCCGGCGACAGCAGGTGGATGACGTTGACCTGGCCGGCGACGAACGCTTCGATGATCTGCGCCCAGCTGCGGAACAGGCGCGGCGTTTCCGCCTGCAAGCCTTCCGCCTCGAACAGCTTGCGCGCGTGGGCGACGAGCAGCGGGGTGGCGTCGGTGATCGGCAGGTAGCCGATCTTGACGGGCTGGTCATCGCCTTTCGGGCCTTGCTGGGCCATGGCGTCGCCGGCGAACAGCAGGGGAGAGGCGACGCTGGCCGTGGCCAGGGCCGACATGCGCAGGAAGTCGCGCCGCGTCAGGCCGCAGTCGCAATCGGAGGAGGCGCAGATATGCAGGGGTTTGTTATCGTGTGGGAGGGACATGAAGGTTCCAGTAAAGTGCATTAGTGGGCGGCGTGGGCCTGATCTTGCTGTTGCAGCGCCTGCAGGGCGTCGAGGATGTCCATCTTGAGGGCGATCACGTCGGCGCTGTGGCCGATGCGCGGCTGGTCGATGGCGACGGGCCATTCGCGCACGATGTTGCCCGGCTTACCGCCCATGAGCAGGATGCGGTCGGCGACGAGGATGGCTTCGTCGATGTCGTGCGTGACCAGCAGCACGGCCGTGTGCCAGCGGTGCACCACGTCGACCAGCAGCGACTGCATCTCGGCGCGGGTGATGGCGTCGAGGGCGGAAAACGGTTCGTCGGCGAACAGCAGTTCCGGTTCGCGCGCCAGCGCGCGGGCCAGCGCCACGCGCTGCGCCATGCCGCCCGACAGCGCGGACGGATACAGTTTTTCGCGCCCCTTTAAACCGACGGCTTCGATGGCTTGCGCCACGCGCGCCTCGTGCGCTGCGCGCGTGAGCTGCGGCTGGTGCTTGAAGTCCAGGCCGAAGCCCGCGTTGCCCGTGACGTTCAGCCAGGGCAAAAGGCTCGCCTGCTGGAACACGAGGGCGCTGCGCGGGTCCGGTTCGCGCATGGGCGCATCGAGGAATTGAATGGCGCCCGTCGATGGCGGCTGCAGGCCGGCCAGCACGCGCAGCAGGCTCGATTTGCCGCAGCCGCTGCCGCCCAGCAGGCAGACGATCTCGCGCTTGCGCACACCCAGCGAGACGTGCTGGAACACGGGCGTGCTGCCCGCATAGGAAAAGCTCAGGTCCTGCGCCTGCAAGGCCCAATCAGCAACGCTCATGCCGGGGCTCCCGCTGCCGCCTGCTGGCTGTCGAACAGCTGCAAGGCCGATTGCAACTGCGTCAGGCTGGGGGTGACGATGGGGATGAACGACGATTCGCGCCAGCGGCGGGCAAAGCCCTGCTGTTCGGCGTTCAGGTAGGCGCGCCCGCCCATGGCTTGCAGTTCCAGCATCAGCGCCTGCTGCAGCACGTCGGCCAGCTGTATGCGCAGGCGGAACATGGCCGGCGCCTGCGTCTTGAAGCGGCCGTCGTGCACGCCGGCCAGCAAGGTGGCGACGGCGCTTTCCAGTGTCGCTTGCAGCGCTTCGATGCGTGGCGTGAGCTGGTTGCGCGAGCCGGCCGAGATTTGCGCCGCCTTTGCCAGGCTGGCGCGCGCCAGGCCGATCGACAGGCCGCACTGCATGCCGAGGAACGATGGGCGCACCTGCGGCAGCCAGGCCGGCGCGTTGTCGCTGATGATGTCCGCGGCGGGGATGTGCACCTGCGCCAGCTTGACGGAAGCCGTATTGCTGCCGCGCAGGGCAATCAGGTCCAGGTCATCGCTGCGCTTGACGCCCGCCGTGCCGCTGTCGAAGGCGACGATGACGGGCGGCGCGCCGTCGTCGGGCGCCACGGCGGCTGCCGCGACAAAGCCGGCCTTGCGCAAGTTGGTCACCCAGGCCAGGCCGCCGTTGACGAGCAAGCCGTCATCGTGGCGCGCGCCCGTGATTTGCAGCTGCTCGATGCCGGACAAGAATTTCATCGCGTTCGACAAACCGCTGGCGCCTGCCTGCGTGCCGGCCAGCAGGCCGGGCAAACGGCGCTCGGCCAGTGCGCGGTTCTCGCTTTGCAGCAGGAATTCGATAAAGCAGCGCTGGCCCCAGAAGACAAAGGCTGCCGTCACCGATTGCCCGGCCACCTTGGCGATGGCGTCGATGGCGTCGCGCACGTCGCCGCCCGCGCCGCCGTGTTCCTGCGGCACGCCGATGGCCAGCAGCTTGTCGCCGGCCAATGCCGGCAATACGGTTTCAGCCAGCTCCGGCGATTGGTCGAGCTGGTCGGCATGCATGTGCAGCCAGTGAGTGAGGTTCGCCATGTCAGACGGCGCCAGGCAGGTAGGGCGTCAATTGCGGATTGACGGGCGTGCCGGCCAGGCTGTTGGAGAAATTGCACAGGGTGGCCAGGCTGATGCCCAGCACGACTTCGAGCGCCTGCTGTTCGTTGTAGCCGGCGGCCAGGAAGGCTTGATATTCGGCGTCGCTGACGGCGCCGCGCGTGGCGATGACGGCCGTGGCAAAGGCGGCGACGGCGTCGAGCTTCGTATCGCCCGTCGGCTGGCCGTGCTGCAGGGCGCGCACCGTGTCCGGTGTCTGGCCCGCTTTTTTCAGCGAGATGGCGCTATGGCCGGCGATGCAGAAATCGCAGCCATGGATGCGCGCGGCCGTGATCTGCACCACTTCGCGCTCCATCAGGGTCAGGCTGGCGCGCGCATTGATGCCGGAGACGGTCAGATAGGTTTCCAGTGCCAGCGGGGCATTGGCCAGCACGCCGATCAGATTGGGCAGGAAGCCATTGTTGGCGATGGCCTTTTCCACGAAGGGGCGGCTGTCGGCCGGGGCGGTATCGAGAGTGTGCAGCGTCAGACGGGACATGGGGTACCTTGCTAAGTTAGTAAGTCACCCGGTCATTATATCGGCCATGCCGTGCACGCAACAGACGTCAGCGTCGTCCTTTTGTGCTCGTTCGTCTGCGATTGTGTGATCCTTGATTCCGGCAGGCTCTTAGCTGGCCAGCTGGCGCAATCGCTGGTCGCGCCGGTAGGCGCCCGGCTGCTCGCCCGTGACCCGCTTGAAGGCGCGCGTAAAGGCGGCGTGCGAGCGGTAGCCCACCAGTTCGGCGGCGCGTTCGACGGAGACGCCGTCGTGCAGACGCCGCGCGGCGATCTTCATGCGCAGCAGGAGCAGGAACTGGGCCGGCGAGTGGCCGCTGGCGCTGGCGAAATGCTTGCAGAAGCTGGCGCGCGACATGCACGCTGCCTTGGCCATGTTCTCGATCGACCAGTCGTCGGCAGGGGCGTCGAGCATGCGTTCGAGCAGTGGCGAAAATGCGGGCTGGTGCAGCAGCGACAGCAGGCCGGCCGCCACCTGCTCGCCCTGCGCCACATGGCGGATCAGGTAAAAGAACAGCAGCTCGACCAGGCGCGCGATGAGCGGCGACGGTTGCTCCGGATCGCCGCCTGCTTCGGCGAGGATCAGGTCGAACAGCGCGGCGGCGGCGCTGAAGGCGGGCGCGTCGCCGCGTATCAGCAGATACGGCGGGAACGAGTCGACGATCAGCGCGGAGAGGGCGCCGCGAAATTGAAAGAAGCCGCAGGCCAGCGCCGTCGCCGGCTGCTGCGTGGGCGTTTGCAGCGGCAGCATCGCTTGCGCGCTCACCGCCTGCAGCGGATCGCTGTGGGGACTGAGGAAGTGCGGCAAGTCGCGCAGCAGGAAGACGCCGTCGCGCGGGCCGAGCGCAATGGGCGCCGCGCCGTCGAGGTGCAAGTAGCAATGGCCATCGAGCACCAGGTGAAAGCTGCCCAGTTCCCGCCCCGCCGTGGAAGCGCGCCAGCGGCCGCAGTACTGGCCCACATGCAGGACGGCGGTGTCGAGTTCCAGGCTGCCGAGCAGCCAGCGCGCCAGTCTGTCGGTATCAGGATGCATGGGATCGCAAAGGCAAAAGCGCCATCATACGGGCCAGACGCGGCAAGGCCAACGACCGATTTCGACTAAGCATATGCGCGCCAAGCTTGGTGATTACTGCTTGCCGCTATGCTGCTGGAACGCGGGGCAGTCGACTTGCAGCAGCGAGCGGTCCTCCAGGCACACGGCCGACAGTTTCCCGCCCCAGACGCAGCCGCTATCGAGTCCGATCAGGTGCGGCCTTAGTAGCAGTCCCAGCGCCGACCAGTGGCCGAAGACGATGGTGTCGCCGGCGCTGCGCCGGCCCGGCACGTCGAACCAGGGCAGCAGGCCGGAGCCTGGCGGCGGGCTGCCGCTTTCCTTCATCTTGAAATCCATTACACCGTCCGGCGTGCAAAAGCGCAGCCGCGTCATGGCGTTGACGATGCAGCGCAGCCGGTCGGCGCCCTGCAGGTCGTCGCGCCAGGCGGCCGGCTCGTTGCCGTACATGGTGCGCAGGAACGCCACCCAATCGTCGCTGCGCAGCATGGCGGACACCTCCTCGCTCAGGGACAGGGCCTGGGCCGCGCTCCATTGCGGCAGCAAGCCTGCATGCACGAGCACATGGCCATCGTGTTCCAGTGCCAGTGGCCGCTGGCGCAGCCAGTCGATCAACTCCTCGCGGTCGGGTGCATCGAGGATGTCGGCGAGGGTGTCGGACGCATGCTCGGGCCGGATGCCGTTGGCCACGGCCAGCAAGTGCAAGTCATGGTTGCCCAGGACGCTGTCGGCCAGGCCTTGCTGCGCCAGGGCGTGCACGTGGCGCAGGGTGGCCAGCGAGGCCGGGCCGCGATTGATCAAGTCGCCCGCGAACAGCAGGCGGTACGGACCGCCCGCTGCCGCCTGGATCCGTTCGATCAATTCGACGGTTTGTGCATGACAGCCTTGCAGATCGCCGATAAAGTAAGTTTTCATATGTGCCGGGGTGAAGTGAACTACGCGCCTGCATTATAAGCATGCCCGCCCTTTGGCGTTGGGGCATTTCTGGCAGGTGCGCGATTGCGCGCATGGCCGGCGGGAAGAAAAACGCGGGCGCCGATTATGCCGCATGGGAATTTGATTCAGCGGTATGTCACGCTGCCGTATCACGCTGCCGTATAGGAATAATAATCCGCTGGCATGCCGTTCAGGCACGCGGGAATGCCATTTAATTCATGGTTATTCATTTTTCATGCGGGCTTCCGGTATATTCTTCATTTAATCTTAATGTTGGCCCGCCAAATAAATCGAGGGCCGTGATTCAATTGATGATGGATTATGCGTTGGTGCACAGATATTTATGCAATGTAGTATATTCCACGTGATTTTATTATTTAAATGAATATAAAGGATGTACCAATGGATCTGTCTACGATGACGATGCTGGAATTGCGCAAACTGGAAGATAATGTCAAGCAGGAGTTGAACAGCCGCGAGCGCGAAGACTTGAACAAGGCGCGCGAACAGATCATGGCCATCGCGCAGCAAGCCGGCATTCCGCTGAAACAGCTGATACTCGATGGCTTGCACCCGCGCACGGGCAAAGTCGCGGTGCGTTACCGCCATCCTGAGAATGCGACCGAGCAATGGACAGGCCGTGGCCGTCAGCCGCTGTGGGTCAGGCAGTGGGTGGAATCGGGCAAGTCGATCGATCTGCTGCGCGTATAATTCGGTATACTCTTGGCGTAGTGGCAAGCCGCCAGCCGCGCGCTGCACCTTGCCAGGCACCTTATTGACCCTACTTATACCGGCCACACCATGCTCCCATTGTCCAGAACGATCTTCAAGGCCTACGATATTCGCGGCATCATCGCTAAAACCCTCGATGCCGGCGTGGCCCACAAGATCGGTCAGGCATTTGGCCAGGCCGCCCTGGCCAAGGGCGAGCAGCGGGTCGTGATCGGCCGCGATGGCCGTCTGTCGGGACCGGAATTGACGGCGGCGCTGGCGCAGGGCTTGCAAGCGGCGGGCGTCGACGTGATCGACCTGGGCGTGGTGGCCACGCCGATGGTCTACTTCGGCACGAATGTGCTCGACACGCGCTCCGGCATCATGGTCACGGGCAGCCACAATCCGCCCGACTACAACGGCTTCAAGATGGTGCTGGCCGGTGAAGCGATCCACGGCGAAGCGATCCAGGCGCTGTACCACAGCATCGTCGCGCACGACGGCAGCGCCAGTGCCAAGCCGGGCTCCTATGCCACGCACGATATCCGCACGGCCTACCTGGCGCGCATCCTGGGCGACGTCAAGCTGGCGCGCCCGATCAAGATCGCCGTCGACTGCGGCAATGGCGTGGCCGGCGCATTCGCGGGGGACCTGTTCCGCGGCATGGGCTGCGAAGTCATCGAACTGTTCTGCGAAGTCGACGGCCACTTCCCGAACCACCATCCGGACCCGGCGCACCCGGAAAACCTGCAGGACCTGATCCGCTGCCTGGCCGAGACGGATGCCGAAATCGGCATCGCCTTCGACGGCGACGGCGACCGCCTGGGCGTGGTCACCAAGGATGGCCAGATCATCTACCCTGACCGCCAGATGATGCTGTTCGCGGCCGACGTGCTGACCCGCCATCCTGGCGCGCAGATTTTGTACGATGTGAAATGCACGCGCCACCTGGCGCCGTGGATCAGCAAGCATGGCGGCGTACCGCTGATGTACAAGACGGGCCACTCGCTGGTAAAAGCCAAGCTGCGCGAAACGGGTGCGCCGCTGGGCGGCGAAATGAGCGGCCATATCTTCTTCAAGGACCGCTGGTACGGTTTCGACGACGGCATGTATTCGGCCGCGCGCCTGCTCGAAATCCTCACGCGCGAAGCGGATCCGTCGGCTTTGCTGAATTCCCTGCCGCAGTCCGACAGCACGCCGGAACTGCACCTGGAGCTGAAGGAGGGCGAGAACGTCGCGCTGATGGACATGCTGCGCCGCGACGCCGTCTTCCCCGGCAATGAACAGATCATCACCATCGACGGCTTGCGCGTGGAATACGCGGACGGCTTCGGCCTGGCCCGCTCGTCGAACACCACGCCAGTGATCGTCATGCGCTTCGAAGCGGAAACGCCGGCAGCCCTGGCGCGCATCCAGGGACAGTTCAAGAGCGTGATCCTGGCCGCCAAGCCTGATGCCGTGCTGCCGTTCTGACAGCATGGCCGCTCAACCAGGCGCGCAGGCGCCCTTGAAAATCCTGCTGGTGCGCGTGTCCTCGCTGGGCGACGTGCTGCATAACCTGCCGATGGTGGCGGACATCGCCCGCCATTTCCCGAACGCGACCATCGACTGGGTGGTTGAAGAGGGCTACACCAGCCTGGTGCGCCTGAACGCGCGCGTCAATACCATTTTCCCGTTCGCGCTGCGGCGCTGGCGCAAGAGTCTGGGCAAGAAAGAGACGCGCGCGGAAATCGCCGCCTTCTTCCGCAGCCTGCGCCAGACGCGCTACGATTATGTGTTCGATACCCAGGGCTTGCTCAAGACGGGCATCATCATGGGCGCCGCGCGCCTGGCGCCGGGCGGACAGAAGGTCGGCCTAGCCAATGGCAGCGAAGGCTCCGGCTACGAAGGCATCTCGCGCCTGTTCCACACCAAAAGCATTCCGCTCGACCCGCGCACGCATGCGGTAGCGCGCGGCCGCCTGGTCGCTGCCGCCGCACTCGGCTACACGATCGACACGCCGGCCGATTTCGGCTTGCCGGAAGTCTCGCGCAACGAGCCGCGCCCGGACTGGATGGGCGAAGCTCCCTACTGCGTGTATTTCCACGGTACGGCGCGCGACGCCAAGAAATGGGCGCCGGAAAACTGGATCGCCCTGGGCCGTGCCTTGGCGCCGATGCCGATTTTGCTGCCCTGGGGTTCGCCCAGGGAAAAGGCGGAAGCCGAACAACTTGCGGCCGGTCTGCCGAACGCGCGCGTGCTGCCGAAACTGTCGATGGACGATGCCACCCTGCTGGCGCGCCACGCGGCGCTGGTGATCGGCGTCGACACGGGTCTGACGCATATCGCGGCCGCCTTCGTGCGCCCGACGGTGGAAATCTATGCCGATTCTCCGCTGTGGAAAACGGAAGGCAACTGGTCGCCGAACATCATCAACCTGGGCGACAAGGGTGCGCCGCCCGGCGTGCCGGAAGTGCTGGCCGCGGCACAACGCCTGCTGACCGAACATCCTCCCGCCTGACTTCAACCGCCTGACCTTAACATTCAACAATCATGCGACTTCTTTATACCCTTGCCTGGTGGCTGGCCTTGCCCCTGGTGCTGGCGCGGCTGTGGCTGCGCGGACGCCAGGAACCCGGCTACCGCCAGCACTGGGGCGAGCGCCTGGGCTTTTACGGCCGCCAGCCGACAACGGCTACAGACACCATCTGGCTGCACGCCGTCTCCGTCGGCGAGACGCGCGCGGCCGAGCCGCTGATCGATGCGCTGCTGGCCGCCTGGCCCAGGTGCCGCATCGTCCTCACGCACATGACGCCGACGGGGCGTGCGACGGGCAAGGCGCTGTTCGCCAAACACGGCGCGCGCCTCGTGCAAAGCTATCTGCCCTACGACACGGGCGCCATGCCGGCCCGTTTCATCCGCCATTTCACCCCGCGCATCTGCATCCTGATGGAGACGGAAGTGTGGCCGAATCTGATCCACCAATGCACTCGCTACAAAGTGCCCGTGGTGCTGGCCAACGCGCGCTTGTCGCAGCGTTCGCTGGGCAAGGCGCAGCGTCTGGGCAAGCTGATTGCCGATGCGGCGCGCGGCATCACCCTGGTGGCGGCGCAGACGCAGGACGACGCCGATCGCGTGCGCCAGCTGGGCGTGCAGGACGTGGTGGTCACGGGCAGCATCAAGTTCGACGTCGTCGTGCCCGAGGCGGCCCTGGCGACGGGGGCAGCGCTGCGCGCCGCCATCGGTGCGCGCCCCGTGCTGCTGTGCGCCAGCACGCGCGAAGGCGAAGAGCAGCTGATCCTCGATGCCTTTACCCGCGCCAGCTTGCCCGATGATGCGCTGCTGCTGATCGTGCCGCGCCACCCGCAGCGCTTCGACGAGGTGGAAAAATTGATCGCGGCGCACGGCCTGGCCGTGCAGCGCAGGTCGGGCCTGGCGCAGGACGATGTGGTGGCGGCGGGCACGCAGGTGCTGCTGGGCGACTCGATGGGCGAGATGTTTGCGTACTACGCGGCCTGCGATTGCGCATTCGTCGGCGGCAGCCTGCTGCCGCTGGGCGGACAAAACCTGATCGAGCCGGCGGCCCTGGGCAAGCCCGTGCTGATCGGTCCGCACACCTTCAATTTCGCGCTGGTCACCGAGCAGGCGATTGCCGCCGGCGGCGCCGCGCTGGTGGCGGATGCCGATGCGCTGATGGCGCAGGCATCTGCCTTGCTGCAGGATCCGGCGCGTTTATCGTCGATGGGTCAAAAGGCGCTGGCGTTTGCCAGCCAGCACCGGGGCGCCACGCCGCGCACCATCGCGGCGATTCAACCTTTATTGTTGGTTTAATTCCGGGGTCAGACCCGCCGGGTCTGACCCCAGCTTTGCGCCGTTTGGTCGGAGTACCGTTAAAACAACACCGGCAGTTCTTGCGAGCGCTTCCTTAATGCCTGCTTGGCCCCATCGTAATCGGGATAAATCGATTCCACGGTGGCCCAGAAGCGGGGGCTGTGGTTCATTTCCAGCAGGTGCGACAGTTCGTGCGCCACGACGTAATCGATCAGCGGCAGGGCGAAGTGGATCAGGCGCCAGTTCAGGCGGATCTTGCGCTCGATGGTGCAGCTGCCCCAGCGCGTGCCGGCCGACGACAGCGACAGCGAATCGTAGCGCACGCCCAGCTTGTCCGCATACAGGTCCAGCCGTGCTTCGAACAGCTGGCGAGCCTCGTGCTGGAACCAGCCCTTCACTTTTTCCTTCAATTGCTGCTCGCTGCCCGTGGGCGTGACCCACACGTGCAGCTCATTGGTATCGCGCTGAAAGCTGGCGCGGTGGCGCGGCGCCTGGTGCAATCGCAAGGTGATCTCGCCACCGAGGTAGGGTAGCACGGCGCCATCGACCCATGCCACGGGCGGGCGCTGCTGGCGCTGTACCTTGCGCTCGCCCCGTTCCAGCAGTTTCGAGACGATCCAGCCTTGCTTGGCGCGGATGGCGTTGTCGATTTCGGCCAGGGTGACGCGCTTGGGCGCGGTGACGCGCAAACCGTTATCGTCGATCATGAAGCCGATGGAACGGCGCGTGGAGCGGCGCAGGGCGAATTCGACGAGGTGGCTGCCCAGCTGCAGCTGGCGCAGTGGCGGGCCATCGGCGGTGCGTGGCGGGGAAGGCAGGGGAGGCGGGGCAGGGCGAACGATGGGCGGCGCGGGCGCCACTACCGGTGGCACCACGGGCGGCGCTGGCGGTGCCGTGGGGCGCACCGCCGGGGGCGTGCTGGTCGAGACGTCATGCGCGAACAAATCCAGTTGTTGGTCGCCGACCTTGATGGTCTTCATCTGCTGGCGCAGTGTCGGCTCCTGGATGACCGCGCTGATGCCGTCTAGCCAGCGTTGTAGGCGTGAGGCGAAATGACGCGCATTTCTGATTCTATCCAATTTTCCACCTGTTGCATCATGCTGTCCGGGGTTTGCCCTTCCGGCGAAATCGGTTTGCCTATCGAGACGGTGATCAGTCCCGGGCGTTTGAGGAATGACTGCTTGGGCCAGCACTCGCCTGAATTATGCGCAATCGGCACCACCACGGCGCCCGTGGCGATGGCCAGACGCGTGCCGCCGCTCTTGTACTTGCCCGCCTGGCCCACGGGAATGCGGGTACCTTCAGGGAACATGATAATCCATTGGCCATCGGCCAGCCGGCGCTTGCCATGTGCGACCACGCTCTTGAACGCATGCTTGCCCTGCTTGCGGTCGATGGGGATCATGCGCAGCAGCGCCATGGCCCAGCCGAAGAAGGGGATGTACAGGATCTCCTTCTTGAACACATATACGAGCGGACGGGGCAGGCTGGGCAGCAAGAAGATGGTTTCCCATGCCGACTGGTGCTTCGACAGCACGATGGCCGGCGCGTCCGGGAAGTTCTCGGCGCCCTTGACTTCATAGCGGATGCCGCAAATGACCTTGGCGCACCACAGGATAAACACATTCCAGCGCGAGGTGACCCAATAGCGCTTGTTGTAGCTCAATGGCGCGGCAAAAAAGCACACGCAGGCCCAGACGATGGTGGCCACGATCATGATGATCATGAACAGCAGTGATCGCAGGAACAGGGAAATATTACGCAATGCGGTTCTCCGAAGATTAGATACTGAATGCCACGGTGGGCGCCGGTGTGGCGGGCGCCTTGAGCAGGTGGTTCACGACGGCGGCCAGGTCGGGGAAGACCTGAGTGCCGGGCGGCAGGCCACCCGTCTCGTTGGTTTTTTCGCCCTTGCCCGTCAAGACCAGGTAGGGCACGCAGCCGCTGATGAAGCCGGCCTGCAGGTCGCGCAGCGAATCGCCAACGGTGGGCACGCCTCGCAGGCTGGTGTTGTAACGCTGCGAGATTTCATGGAACATGCCCGGTTTCGGCTTGCGGCAGTCGCAATTGTCCGCGCCCGC
The DNA here is from genome assembly GCF_058797855.1 of Janthinobacterium sp. GW823-FHT01H08. Classification (NCBI taxonomy): domain Bacteria; kingdom Pseudomonadati; phylum Pseudomonadota; class Betaproteobacteria; order Burkholderiales; family Oxalobacteraceae; genus Janthinobacterium; species Janthinobacterium sp. GW823-FHT01H08. The sequence goes on along the minus strand of NZ_CM179504.1, from coordinate 5,499,053 downwards.
ATGCGGGCAAAAGAAGATGGCGTCGATATCGGCGCCCACCTGCTGCGCCAGGGTGTGCATCTTCTGGTGGATCGCGTTGAGCACCGTCATGTCGAAGTATTCGCGCGCGATGCCGGACTGGTTCGAGGCGACTACGACGCGATAGCCGGCCTGGTTCAGGCGGGCTATCGCTTCGAGCGAACCGGGGATGGGCAGCCATTCGGCCGGCGACTTGATGAAGTCCGGCGAGTCATGATTAATGACGCCGTCGCGGTCGAGAATAATCAGTTTCAGCGCCGGAGTGCCCATTATGCCGCCAGCTTGGAAATGTCGGCCACGCGGTTCATCATGCCGTGCAAGGACGACAGCAAGGCCAGGCGGTTGTTGCGCAGGGCGACATCCTCGGCCATCACCATCACGTCGTTGAAGAAGCCATCGACGTCATCGCGCAGCTGCGCCAGGGTTTGCAGGGTGCTGGTGAAGTCGCCCTTGGCAAAGGCCGCGTCGACTTCCGGCTGCACGCGCGAGACGGCGGCGGCCAGTTTTTTCTCCGCCTCGTCCTGCAGCAGCGCCACGTTGACGCCACCGGCGGCGACCTGGCTCACGGCTTCCTCGTTCTTTTTCAGGATGTTCGTGATGCGCTTGTTGGCCGCTGCCAGCGAGGCGCTTTCCGGCAGCGCGGCAAACGCCTGCACGGCTTCCAGGCGCTGCACGATGTCGTCCAGGCGGTCGGGATTCTGCGCCACGACGGCTTCGATTTCATTCGGCGAGAAACCGCGCTCGCGCAGGATGCCGCGCAGGCGGTCCAGCATGAAGGTGGTCACATCCGCGACGGGGTCCTTGAAGCCGGGCACCGACGCGAACTGCGCGGCGGCGTCCGCCAGCAAGCCCTGGATCGACAATGGCAGGCGTTTTTCCAGCAGCATGCGCAGCACGCCCAGGGCGTGGCGGCGCAGCGCAAACGGGTCCTTGTCGCCTGTCGGCGCCAGGCCGATGGCCCAGATGCCGACCAGGGTTTCGAGCTTGTCGGCCAGGGCCACGGCGGTGCCGGTGGCGGTGGACGGCAGGCTGTCGCCGGCAAAGCGCGGCTGGTAGTGTTCGGAGGCGGCCAGCGCCACTTCTTCCGGTTCGCCGTCATGGCGCGCGTAGTACGTGCCCATGATGCCTTGCAGTTCGGGGAATTCGCCCACCATGTCGGTCAGCAGATCGGCCTTGGCCAGCAGGGCGCCGCGTTCGGCCAGCGCCACGTCGTAGCCCAGCTTGGCGGCGATGGCGCCGGCCAGCGACTTGACGCGCTCTGTGCGGGCCGCTTGCGTGCCCAGCTTGTTGTGGTAGACGACGTTGGCCAGCAGCGGCAGACGCGATGCCAAGGTCTTCTTCTTGTCCTGCTCGAAGAAGAACTTGGCGTCGGACAGGCGCGGGCGCACGACGCGCTCGTTGCCGCCGATGATGTGCTCGGGCGTGTCCGTCTCGATGTTCGAGACGATCAAAAAGCGCGAGCGCAGCTTGCCTTCGCTGTCCGTCAGGGCGAAGTATTTCTGGTTCGTCTGCATCGTGAGGATCAGGCATTCCTGCGGCACGGCCAGGAATTCTTCCTCGAAGTGGCACTCATACACGACCGGCCATTCGACCAGGGCCGTGACTTCATCGAGCAGCGCTTCGGGCATCAGCACCTGGTCGGCGCCGGCCTTGTCCAGCAGCTGGGCGCGGATGCGCTCCTTGCGTTCCTCGTTGCTGGCGATGACGCTGGCGTTGAGAATCAGCGAGGGCGCATAGTTTTCCGCGTGCGCGATGGTGATCGGTTCGCCGTCGGTGAGGAAGCGGTGGCCCAGGGTGGTGCGGCCGGCCGTCAAGCCCAGCAGGGTCAATGGCAGGATATTGATGCCGTGCAGGGCGATCAGGCTGTGGGCCGGGCGCACGAACTGCACGGTGGTGCCGTCCGGACGCTGATAGCTCATCAGTTTTGGAATCGGCAGCTTGGCGGCCGATTCCGTCAATGCGGCCTGCGCCCCTGTGGCGAGCTGGCTGCCCGGCGCCGTGTAGGTGTAGAAGAAGCTTTCCGCCTTGCCGTCGGCGGCGCGTTCCAGCTCGGCCACCGTCAGATCGGGGAAGCCCAGCGCGGCCAGTTTCTTGGCCAGCGGCGGCGTGCCGTTGCCGTTCGCGTCCAGCGCTACGGAGACGGGCAGGACTTTTTCGCGGATCGATTTGTCGGGCGAGACTTCGCGCACGTTGGTGATGGAGACGGCCAGGCGGCGCGGCGAGGCGTAGCTGGTGGCGACGCTGTCGGCTTCCAGGAAGTCGCGCGTTTTCAGGCCGTTGACGATGCCGGCCGTGAAGGCGGCGCCCAGTTTGGCCAGCGCTTTCGGCGGCAGTTCTTCGGTCAGCAGTTCGATGAGCAGTGTTTGGTTCATGGTGTTCTTGTCAGGTACGGCGGTGTGGAGGCTCGAATTAGGCGGCGGCTTGGTCTGCGGCGGGCAGCATCGGGAAACCGAGGCGCTCGCGCGAGTCGTAGTACGCTTGCGCCACCAGGCGCGACAGGGTGCGCACGCGGCCGATGTAGGCGGCGCGTTCCGTCACCGAGATGGCGCCGCGCGCGTCGAGCATATTGAAGCTGTGCGAGGCCTTCATGATCTTCTCGTAGGCGGGCAGGGTCAGTTGCAGTTCGATTAGGCGCTTCGCTTCCGCTTCGTAGTTGCCGAACTGTTCGAACAGCAGGTCCGTGTTCGCGTGCTCGAAGTTGTAGGTCGATTGCTCCACCTCGTTCTGGTGGAAGACGTCGCCGTAGGTCAGTTTTTTCGTAATACCGTTTTCTTCCCACTCTGTCCACACCAGGTCATACACGTTTTCCACGCCCTGCAGATACATGGCCAGGCGTTCGATGCCGTAGGTGATCTCGCCCAGCACGGGCTTGCAATCGAGGCCGCCCACTTGCTGGAAGTAGGTAAATTGGGTCACTTCCATGCCGTTCAGCCAGACTTCCCAGCCCAGGCCCCAGGCGCCCAGGGTCGGGCTTTCCCAGTCGTCTTCGACGAAGCGCACGTCATTCTGCTTCAGGTCCAGGCCCAGCGCGGCCAGCGAACCCAGATACAGGTCGAGGATGTTTTCCGGCGCCGGCTTCAACACGACCTGGTACTGGTAGTAGTGCTGCATGCGGTTCGGGTTTTCGCCATAGCGGCCATCCTTCGGGCGGCGCGACGGCTGCACATACGCGGCGCGCCACGGTTCCGGACCGATCGCGCGCAGGAAGGTACCGGTGTGGAAGGTGCCGGCGCCGACTTCCATGTCGTATGGCTGGAGCAGGGCGCAACCTTGCTTGTCCCAATAGGTTTGCAAGGTCAGGATAATTTGTTGAAATGTGAGCATCGTATGAGTTCGCCGCGCGGGAGACTGCGCGCTGTTAAGGTTTGCTTGAAGCCCGCACGCCGCTAACAAGCGCGTCCGGGCCGGGGTTTTGCTAATTTTAGCGGTTTTTACGGGCCCACTGTGACTCTTCGGGCAATATCGGCCGCTTATTGCTGCGCGGCGCGGCCACGGCGGGCGGCGCGCGACAGCAGGAAGGCCGTCAGCAGGGCCAGCGCGGCCAGGGCCAGCACCAGTTTGTTGCCATACAGAATGTATGGCGTCATGCCGCCCATGCCCTGCACCTTGGCCGCCAGCGTGGCTTGCTGTTCCGGCGGCAGCAGGCTTTGCACCACGCCCTTGCCGTCGATGACGGCGGTGGCGCCCGTGTTCGTCGAGCGCAGCATGGGGCGGCCCGTTTCCAGGCTGCGCATCTGCGAAATCTGCAGATGCTGGGGGATGGCGATCGAGTCGCCGAACCAGGCCAGGTTCGAGATATTGAGCAGCACGGACGCCGATTGCTTGCCGTGGCGGTGGGCGCTGGCCAGCTGGCCGGCGATTTCTTCGCCAAACAAGTCTTCGTAGCAGATATTCGGCAGCACCAGCTGGTCGCGCACCTGCAGCGGCGCCTGCACCTCGGCGCCGCGGCCCATGTCGCCCAGCGGGATGGCCATCATGGCGACGAACCAGTGCAGGCCGGGCGGCACGAATTCGCCGAACGGCACCAGATGGTGCTTGCGGTACTGGTAGTAGGGACCGCCCGCGCCGTTGGGGGAAATCCCCAGGGCCGCATTGTAGAAGCGCTGCTGCTCGTCGAGCACGGGCATGCCGACCAAAATCGTGCTGCCCGTCTGCTGCGCATACGTCGCCAGGCTATCGAGATAGCCGGGCGGCAGCTGGTGCGGCAGCACGGTGACGGCCGTTTCCGGCGTGGCGATCAGGTCGGCCGGCGCGCTGGTGATGGCGCTCTGGTACATCTGCAGGGCGCCCAGCACGAAGCCGGGGTCGAATTTCTGCTGCTGCGGGACATTGCCCTGCAACAGGCGCACGGTGATGGGGCGCCCGACCGGGTGGGTCCAGTTCACGTATTGCAAGCCAACGCCGGCCGCGTACAGGGCGATGACGCCGCCCAGCGCGCTCCAGCGCGTGCGGTGCAAGGGGTGGATTAGCAGCAGCAGGGCGCCGGCGGACAGCGCCGCCAGCCAGCCCAGGCCGTACGATCCGACGATGGGGGCAAAGCCGCCCAGCGGGCTGGTATTGTGGGCATAGCCGGTGGCCAGCCACGGGAAACCCGTAAACAGCCAGCCGCGCGTCCATTCGAACAAGGTCCACGTGGCGGGCAGCACCAGCAAGGTCATGGCGGGCAGGGACAGCACCCAGCGCTGGCGCAGCCAGGCGGCCACGCCCATGGCCAGGGCCACGTAGATGGCCATCAAGAGGGCCAGCAAGGCCACGGCGATGGCGGCGATCGGCGCGGCCATGTCGCCATAGCGGTGCATCGAGATATACAGCCAGTGCGTGCCGGCCGCGCACCAGCCGAAGCCGTAGGCCCAGCCGATCAGTGCACCGGCCTTGACGTTTGCCGCGCGCAGCACCTGGTAGAACAGCACGCCCAGGCTGAGGATTTGCAGCGGCCAGTAGCCGAAAGGGGCGAACGCCAGCACGGCGACGGCGCCGGCGACGGCGGCAGTCAGCATGCGCGCCCAGGTGCTGCGGGGCGGTTTGGCGGGGGCGTTGGGGTCGGCGCGTCTGAAACGCATTTACAGCACGCGCATGTCAGAGTTCCAGTTCCGGCACATTGGGCAGGCGCTCGACGAGCAGCACGTGCACCTGGCGCGCATCGGCGCGCAGCACCTCGAAGCGCAAATTGCCCAAGTCGAAGATGTCGCCCTTGTGCGCCATGCGGCCCAGGTACTTCGAGACCAGGCCGCCGATGGTGTCGACGTCGTCGTCGACCAGGTGGCTGCCCACTTCTTCGTTGAACTGTTCGATCTCGGTCAGCGCCTTGACCCTCCAGCGGGGGCCGAACTGGCCTTCCTTGAGCGAGAGGATATTGTCCTCGGCTTCGTCGAAGTCGTATTCGTCCTCGATATCGCCGACGATCTGTTCCAGCACGTCTTCGATGGTGATCAGGCCGGCGACGCCGCTGTATTCATCGACGACGATGGCCATGTGATTGTGGTTGGCGCGGAAATCGCGCAGCAGCACATTCAGGCGTTTCGATTCGGGGATGAAGATGGCGGGGCGCAGCATGTCACGCACGTCGAAAGTTTCTTCTGCGTAATAACGCAGCAAGTCTTTCGCCAGCAGGATGCCGATGACCTTGTCGCGCTCGCCTTCGATCGCGGGGAAGCGCGAGTGGGCGGTGGACAGGACTTCCGGCATCCATTCCTCGATCGGCTTGCTGATGTCGATGACATCCATTTGCGAACGGGGAATCATGATGTCGCGCGCACAGAGATCCGACACCTGGAACACGCCTTCGATCATCGACAGGGCGTCGGCGTCGATCAGCTTGCGTTCATGCGCATCGTGTAGAACTTCGAGCAATTCTGCACGGTTCTCTGGCTCGGGGGAAATGAGTGCGGTCAGGCGTTCAAACAGTGACCGGTGGGGCTTGACGTCAGTTCTGACGCCACTAGGGTGCTCGGGCATAGGAGGCGTGAGCCGTTGTTGCGAAGGGATATAGGATACACCAAAAGTGGGGGAATACCGGATTTCCCCGCTTTTGATGCAAATTTAATACGTTGAAGTGCGCCGTTGCGCGATCTTTTACGCCGCTTCCGGGCCCAGCACGCGCGCGCGCAAGTGCGCCACGTCGGCCTGCCAGTCGGCAAAGTGTTCGCTGTCCTGCCACAGCTGGCGCAGTTCCGACGCTTCGGCCGTGATCTTGTCGAAGGCCAGGCGCGCCTTTTCCAGCAGCGGCGGCGTGACTTTCTTCTTGCAGGCGGCCACCCATTCGTCAACCTCGGCCGTGGCCGGGTCGTCCTCGCCCGGCTTGCCGAGCAGGCGTGCGATCACTTCCAGCGCGGCCAGCGCCTCGGCGGCGAACGGCGCTTCCAGTTCCGCTTCCGTGCTGTCGATGACGTTGTCGAGCGTCGTCTCGACCAGTTCCAGGGTTTTATATTCGTGCAAATCCTGCGCCCAATCCATGGCGTAGTCGTTGCCGAAGGCGTCAGTGGCCCAGGTGCCCATAGTATGTCCTTGTGTGCGCGCGTTGGCGCTATTTGTACGTAGGTCAGATTAGCGCAGCGTAATCTGACACTGTGGTGCTCCGGTTACGTTGACGGATGTTGTCGGCTTACGCCCTGCGGGCTAACCCGACCTACCCGACCTACCGACCGCCCCAATCTGCGCGGTTTATTTTGGGTCCGCGTACGGATCGGCAATGCCGAGTTTGGCCAGGATCTCCGTCTCCAGCCCTTCCATTTCGCTAGCTTCCTCGTCATCCATGTGGTCGTAGCCCTGCGCATGCAGCACGCCGTGCACGATCAGATGGGCCGTGTGTTCTTCCACGCTCTTCTTTTGCTCGGCCGCTTCCTTTTCCAGCACGTCCGTGCACAGGATGATGTCGGCGCGCGTCGGCTCGTCGTCGCTTAATTCTTCGCCTTCGTTGTAGGCGAAGGTCAGCACGTTGGTGGCGTAGTCCTTTTCGCGGTAGTCGCGGTTCAGGCTGCGGCCTTCTTCTGCGTCGACGAAGCGGATGGTGAATTCGGCCGGGGCGAACAGGGCCGCCTTGACCCAGCGGCGCACTTTCGGGCGCGTGATCAGGGTTTCCAGACGGGCATCCGGGTATTGCACGGACAAGGACAGTTTATTTTTTTCGGACATTTTTGGCGGCGGCTGGTTTCAATAAGGAGGGCAGGTGGGCGGCGTCGGCATTGGCCGCCTGCGCCGTTTCATAAGCGTCGACGATGCGCGCGACGAGCGGATGGCGTACCACGTCGGTGCTGTTAAATTGCGTGAAGCCGATGCCGCGCACGTCTTTCAATACGTGCACGGCGTCGATCAGGCCGCTTGTCTGGCTCTTGTGCAGGTCGACCTGCGTCACGTCGCCCGTCACCACGGCCTTGCTGCCGAAGCCGATGCGCGTCAAAAACATCTTCATCTGTTCGACGGTGGTGTTTTGCGCCTCGTCGAGGATGACAAACGCGTGGTTCAGGGTGCGCCCGCGCATGTAGGCCAGCGGGGCGATCTCGATCACCTGTTTTTCAAACAGCTTCTGCGTGCGGTCAAAGCCCAGCAAATCGTACAGCGCGTCGTACAGGGGGCGCAGGTAGGGGTCGACCTTTTGCGCCAGGTCGCCCGGCAAAAAGCCCAGGCGCTCGCCCGCTTCGACGGCGGGGCGCGTCAGGATGATGCGCTTGACGGCGTCGCGCTCGAGCGCGTCGACGGCGCAGGCGACGGCCAGGTAGGTCTTGCCCGTGCCGGCCGGACCCACGCCGAAGCTGATGTCGTGTTCGAGGATGTCGCGCAAATAGGCGATCTGGTGCGGCGTGCGTCCGCGCAGGTCGGAGCGCCGCGTTTTCAGCACGGGGCTGGCGATGTCCGGTTCCACAAAAGTGCTGGCAGGCGCGTTGGCGTGGTGTTCCGAGGCGGCGGACAGGCCCGCGCGCTGTTCCACCAGGGCCAGTTGCACTTCTTCCAGCGGCACGACCTTGTTGGCGATGGCGTAGAACTGTTCGAGGATTTCCACGGCGCGCTCGGCGTTGCTGCCGCCGACGATGAATTTCTCGCCGCGGCGGAAAATCGTCACGTCGAGGGCGGCGGAAATCTGGCGCAGGTTTTCATCGAGCGGTCCGCACAGATGCGCCAGGCGCGTGTTGTCGAGCGGCTCGGGGATGAAGTAATGCGGCTGTATCGGGGCTTTGGTTTTCAACTGGCTCTTTTCAATGCGGGGGCGCTGGCGACAAGTTCGCCGCGCAGGGTGTAGGAGTGGCTTTCGGTGATGCGCACGTCGACCAGCTGGCCGATCAATTGCAAACCGTCCGGGCCGGCGTCGAAATTGACCACGCGGTTGTTCTCGGTGCGGCCTTGCAGCTCGCTATCGTCTGTATCCTTTTTGGAGCGGCCTTCGACGACGATGGTTTGCACCGTGCCCACCATGGCCAGGCTGTATTTGCGCGTATTGGCGTCGATGGCCGCCTGCAGCTGCTGCAGCCGGGCCAGCTTGATCTCGTGCGGCGTGTCATCTTCCAGGCTGGCGGCCGGCGTGCCGGGGCGCTTGCTGAAGATGAAGCTGTAGCTGTTGTCGAAGCCCACGTCCGCGATCAGCTTCATCATGGCGTCGAAGTCGGCCTGCGTCTCGCCAGGAAAGCCCACGATGAAGTCGGACGAAATAGCCATGTTCGGGCGCACGGCGCGGATGCGGCGGATGATGGACTTGTATTCGAGGCCCGTGTAGCCGCGCTTCATGGCGCCGAGGATCTTGTCGGAACCGTGCTGCGCCGGCAGGTACAGATGGTCGACCAGCTGCGGGATCTTCGCGTAGGCGTCGATCAGGCGCTGCGTGAATTCCTTCGGGTGGCTGGTGACGAAGCGCATGCGTTCGATGCCGGGAATGTCGGCCACGTATTCGAGCAGCAGGGCGAAGTCGGCGATCTCGCCGCCTTCCATCGCGCCCCGGTAGGCATTCACGTTTTGCCCCAGCAGGGTGATTTCCTTGACGCCCTGGGCGGCCAGGCCCGCCACCTCCGTCAGCACGTCCTCGAAGCGGCGCGACACTTCCTCGCCGCGCGTGTAGGGCACGACGCAGTAGCTGCAATATTTGCTGCAGCCTTCCATGATGGAGACGAACGCCGAAGCGCCTTCCACCTTGGCCGGCGGCATGTGGTCGAACTTTTCGATTTCCGGGAAGCTGATGTCCACTTGCGCATCGCCGCTGGCGCGGCGCAGTTCGATCATCTGCGGCAGGCGGTGCAGGGTTTGCGGGCCAAACACCATGTCGACATACGGCGCGCGCTTGACGATGGCCTCGCCTTCCTGCGAGGCCACGCAGCCGCCCACGCCGATCAGGAGGTGCGGCTTGGCCAGTTTCAGCTCGCGCAGACGGCCCAGGTCGGAAAACACTTTTTCCTGCGCCTTTTCGCGCACGGAGCAGGTGTTGAGCAGGATGACGTCGGCGTCTTCCGGCGTGTCGGTGCGCACCAGGCCATCGGAGGCGCCCAGCACGTCGGCCATCTTGTCCGAGTCATACTCGTTCATCTGGCAGCCGAAGGTTTTAATGAATACTTTTTTCTGCATGGAGTCGGGCGCTTATCGGTAAATGTGGCGGCAAACAAGATGGGTGGGCAGGATGCTGCGGCGCAGGGGGCCGCTCAGGGTTGGGCGCGGTGGATGACCGGCCGGGCGCCTCTGGCTGCCCGGTGGCAGGCTCGCTGCAAGTTCAGGCCATAGTTTAGCGTAAATCGCCGGCACGGGCCATGTCGTGCTGATCTTGCCGGCACGGTTGCGGTGTGAACAAGGCGCCCGGAACGGCGATGCTGAAAAGCATTTATTGCTGTACGGCACCATTGATTTGTAACAAGTTGCTGCAAAGCCTTGTGTGCGCCCGCTGGCATCCTAATGTGTTGAAATAGCATCGTTGCCAAGCCAACCAGCAGATTGATTGATATTTAACAATCAGGAAGTTTGCGCGAGGCGCAGATGCTGCGTGTTTGGACTAGTATATTGTCTTATATGCAATTCATTTTGGTGGGTTGCAGTGCTTTTACTCACGCGGCAAGTTGCGTACGTTGGCCGGGCGTGGCTGTGCGAGTCCTGTGCGGGCAGTGCGATAAGGAAAAAGGCGGGGGAAGGCTGAATCAGTTGGAAGGACGTTTATTTAAACACTCTAAGCCAGCCTTAAGTTCGTATCGGCATTATTTTCTACATTCACCAGACGAGGAAAAATCATGGCACATCATGCATTAGCATCGCAAGAGAGTTACAACCCGAACCACCTGCTGGATATTCTGCTGAGCAAGATGCAGCTGAAGAATGATGCAGCCCTGTCGCGCCTGCTTGAAGTGGCGCCACCGGTCATCAGCAAGATCCGCCACCACCGCTTGCCGGTCGGCGCCTCGCTGCTGATCCGCATGCACGAAGTGACGGGCATGAGCATCCGCGACCTGCGCGACTTGATGGGCGACCGCCGCACCAAGTATCGTCTGTCCGACGCCCAGGGCCGTCCAAAAGCGGAAGACCGCGGTGATGCGCAAGAATCGAATTACGCGCACTGATGTGGCGGTTGCGCGCTGACTGTGCCGCTTGCGTACCTGCTGGCGGCAACAGGCTGGCGTGGACCGGGCAGCATGGACCGGGTAACATGGATGTATCGCAGTACCCATAACGGCTTTCGCTTCGCAGCGAGAGCCGTTTGCGTTTGCGGCCTTGTGAGGATATTGATCAGCTCAGCAGTGCCGAGGTGATTTCGTCGTAGCGCAGTTCCGTTTCGCGGAACAGCTGCAGATACGCGTCTTCGCCCAGGCCCAGCGCATCCCAGGCCACCGGCGAGACGCGCGGCACTATGTCGTCGCCTGCCTGCGCCAGGTCGAGCGCGCAGACAATCGCATGGGCCACGTGGATCAGCGACGCGAGAAAGCCTGCCCCCGGCGCTTCCGGCTGCAGGTAGTTGCCCAGCGCCAGGCGCATGGTGTCGGAAAAGTTCCAGTGTTCGGCCAGGGCCACGGCCGCCTGCACGTGGTCCACGCCCAGCACGGCCTGTTCCGCTTCGAGCAGGCTGCAATCGTGCGCGGCCTGGTGTGCGATGACTTGCGCGTAGTGCGCGGGAAAGCTGCTGACCAGCACCAGCCGTCCGATGTTGTGCAGCAAGCCGGCCGTGAATGCGTAATCCTGGTTGAAACGGATCTGCCGCGCCAGCACCTTGGCGCAGGCGGCCGTCGCCACCGAATGGCGCCAGAAGGCCTTGTCGTCGAAACCGGGGCAGCGGCCTTCCGGGAAGCAGCCCGTGATGGCGGCCGAGGTGATCAGGCTGCGCGTGGTCTGGAAGCCCAGGTAAGTGATCGCCTGCTGGATGGTGGTGGCCTTCACTTGCAGGCCATAGTGCGATGAGTTGGCCAGGCGCAGGGTTTTTGCCGTCAGCGCCTGGTCATACGACACTTTTTTTGCCAGCACGGAAATATCGACGTCTTCCTGGTCTATGCTGTTGAGCAGTTCCATGACGACGGCGGGCAGCGAAGGCAGGTCATCGAGGTGGGCGACGATATCGTCGAGCGTCAGCTGGGTGCTCATGCGGCCTCTCCCGTGCCCAGGCGGTAAGCCGTGACATAGTTGCGCAGCAAGGTGGTGGCCGCATCGAGGGGATCGTCCGGGTCATGCTTGCGGAACAGGTAGGCCAGCCGTTCGCTGTCGGCCGCCTGCTGCGCGGCGATTTCTTCCGGCGACGGGGGCGGCGCCTGGATCGGCAGCATGTCGATGTTGTGGCGGGGCATCAGAGCCAGCATGTTTTCCGTCAATACCGCGCCTTGCGGCAACAGCACTTGTCCATGCGCATCGAGCAAGACATCCGACAAGATCATGCCGGGACGAACTTGTTCCAGGGGTAGATGTTGATGCGTGACCGCCATGACGACTCCTTAGATGATTGCGGGATATTACCATTGCCATGACGCAATGTCTCAACCTGCATCAAAGTCTCTATCGAAACTGGGAATGCTGTAAATCTTGCCAATAAGCATGTCATACCGTACATTTGAATCAGGCCCTTGCATTGCTGACGTATCTGCGCCCGCGCCGCGGGCTGGCGGCTGGCCTGGCCCGGGGAGTGTTGATTGATGGTGAGTATCCAAGTCCGGCTGACCCTGCTTTTTGTCGTGATCGTCACCTTGGTGCTGGGCATTTCCGGCAGCTATACCCAATATACCTTGAGCAAGGAACTCGAATCGGGCAGCGCGCGCCTGCGCAGCGGCGTGCTCACGCGCTTGCAGACCAGCTTGCCGTCCGCCCTGTGGGACCTCGACAAATCCAAGGTCGACAGCATCGTGGCGGCCGAAATGCTGCCGCCGGAACTGGTCGGCATCCGCGTCTATGACGCCTCGGTCGGTTTGTTTGCCGGCGAGGTGCGCGACGCGGCCGGCACGCTGGTGCCGCTTGAGGCGGACGTGGCCATGGGTGGCACGCCCGTCGAGGCGCCGCTGGTGTTCCGCGACGCCGTGGCGGCGGCCTCGGGCGGCAAGCCGGTGATTGTCGGCAAGGTCATCGTCAATTTCAGCCGTGCGCAGATCGATGCGGCCTTGCGCAGCGAAGTGCGGCGCAAGGTACTGGAAGTGTTGCTGCTTGACATCATCCTCGTGGGCGCCTTGGCGCTGAGTCTGCGCATCGTCTTCGGGCCCCTGAAACAGTTGCGCGACGGCTTGTTCGACCTGGCCACGCGCGGCAGCGACGAGGTCGAAGAGCTGCCGGAAAACCGGCGCGACGAACTGGGCGATGTGATCCGCGGCTTCAATGCCGTGCAGCGCAAGCTCAAGTCCATCATCGAGGGCAGCCGCGAGGCGGAGGACATGGCGCGCCGTTCGCAGCAGGCAACGGCGCAGGCCATGGACGAGCTGCGCCGCGCGCAGGAATCGTTGCTGCAATCGGAACGCCTGGCCTCGCTGGGCAGCCTGGTGGCCGGCGTGGCGCATGAAATCAACACCCCGGTCGGCATCGCGCTGACCAGCGCTTCGGTGCTGAAGGAAGCCACCGATAACATCAGCGCGGCGGTGGCTGGCGGCAGCGTGAAGAAGACCGACATCGTGCGCTACCTGGAAACGGCCGGCGAAAGCGCGCGGCTGATCATGAACAATGCCTACCGGGCCGCACACCTGATCCACAGCTTCAAGCAGATCGCCGTCGACCAGGTCAGCGAGGCGCGCCGTTTGTTTGAATTGCGCGACTATATCGGCGAGGTGATCTCGAGCCTGCAGCCAACCCTGAAAAAGACGCGCATCAGCATCGATATCGATTGCCCGCCTGACATCATGCTCGACAGCTATCCGGGTGCGCTGGCGCAGGTGCTGACCAACCTGGTCTTGAACTGTGTCGAGCACGCCTTTGATGCGGACACGGCGGGCAATATCCATATCGGCGTGCGCCGCGACGGCGACGCGATCGCCATGCAGGTGCGCGACAACGGCCGCGGCATCGCGCCCGACATGCTCGACCGCGTGTTCGATCCGTTTGTCACCACGCGGCGCGGGCAGGGCGGCACGGGGCTAGGCTTGAATATCGTGTTCAACTTGATTGCCAAGCAGTTTGGCGGCACCATCACGGTCAGCAGCACCTTGGGGCAGGGCGCGACGTTCCTGCTGCGCCTGCCCACGGTGACGCCGTTGCCGGAAAGCACCAGCAGCCAGGCATAGTCAAGGAGATGACATGGCACAGATAGAAAACAGTCAGCAAGTGGCGCTTTTGCGCGGGATCAATGTGGGTCGCGCCAAGCGCGTGGCCATGGCCGACCTGCGCAAGCTGCTGGGCGACCTCGGTTTTGCGCAGGTGCGTACGGTACTCAACAGCGGCAACGTCGTGTATGACGGGGGAGCGGTGGCGCCGGCCGAGGCTGCTGCCCGCATCGAGGAAGCGCTGGTGCTGAAACTGGGCGTGGCGGCCAGGGTGACGGTGCTGTCGGCCAGCCAGTTTGCCGAACTGGTCGAACAAAACACCCTGGCGCCGGCGACCGATGCGGCACGCCTGCTGACCTTGGTGCTGAACAATCCGGCCGACGTGCAGCGCCTGACGCCGCTCTTGCAGCAGTCGTGGCAGCCCGAAGCGCTGGCGCTGGGCCGCTGGGCCGCGTATGCCTGGTGTCCCGATGGCGTGCTGGCCAGCAAGGTGGTGGCGGCGCTCGGTGTGCTGCTGGGCGACGGCGTCACCTCGCGCAACTGGGCCACCATGCAGAAATTGCATGCGCTGCTGAACGGAGCGGATGCGGCAGCCATATCCTCATTTACCAAGGAGCACTGATGCCTTCCATTTCAGGGACATTCGACGTCATCATCCGTCCGGAAGCCTTGTCTGACACGGCCGCGCAGTCGGGGCTGGGACGCTTGTCGCTAGCCAAGCGCTACCACGGCGCCCTCGACGCCAGCGCGCAGGGCGAGATGCTCAGCGCGCGTGCCAGCGTGACCGGTTCGGCAGGCTATGTGGCGCTGGAACGGGTGGAAGGCACTTTGGACGGGCGCCACGGCAGTTTTTATTTGCAGCACAGCGGCAGCATGACGCGCGGCGCGCCCGCCTTGTCTGTGACGGTGGTGCCCGATACGGGTACGGGCCAGTTGCAAGGACTCACCGGCAGCCTGGCCATCCGCATCGAGGAGGGCAAGCATTATTATGATTTTACGTATGATATTGTTGAGACGCCATGAACTGGGATATCGTCAAGGGCGTCTTGATCGTGCTCGTCGCCATCAGCGCGGTGGTGACGGCCTTCGTGCTCATTTCCGCCTCGGGCCCGGACAAGGCGGGCTGCATCGCGCGCGCCCTGAAGTCCGGCATTCCGGTGGGGAATATCGAACGGGTCTGCCGCCTGCTCGATAAATGAGGACGCCATCAAAAAACATTCCGCACCAGGCGGAATGTTTTGCAGCAGCGCACTTGCCAGCGCAGGCGCCGTCAGTTGTCGAATTTTTCCTGTTTTTCGCCGTGCAGGCTCAAGGCCACCAGGCCCAATCCCACCAGCAGCATCGAGTACATGCTCGCTTCCGGCACGGCGGCCGGTACGCTGGTTTGCTGTGCGGTCGCGGCCGTCGTGGGCCTGGGCGGCGCCAGGGCCGCATGGCGCGCGCCACTGCTGCTCCAGTGCGGTGTCGCCGTCGCGGTGCTGCTGGCCAGCAGGCGTGCATACGGCAAGTCCGGCGTTTCCCAGCCAGGATTGTTATTCAAGCTGATGCTTTCATCGATCGTCACGCGTTCGCCGGCTTCCTGCTTGCCGGCCGTCGTGTCGCTGACTGCCGCCATGCTCCCCGTGCTGGCCGACAGCGCCAGCAAGGCCACGCATAACGGCTGATAGATTCTCATCGTGCTCTCCCTGTTGTTCACCGCGCGGCGCAGCCGAAACCGGCTAGCGCATGGACGGACAATTCGCCTGTACGGGGGCGTATCATGATTTTTCTGCTGTCCTCCCATTACAGCATAGATCGTGACATTTTTGATACGTTTATTTCCTCTTTATTACGAATATTTGTCATTTTGATAGCGTAAACATGATCGCTGCCGCACACTTTGCATAAGCACGCTATCGCCGAAAAACACTGTTGTTTTTTTGTGCGAATCGCCAGCAGGAAAACAATATATTGATTAGTATATTGTTTATCGCACGCTATTCAATATGACCGCCTGTGGGAGGGCACGATGGAGACAGTCGCAACACAACACGCCGAATACAACCTCGACGCCATGCGGGGTTCGGCCTACAAGGCCAGCTCGCTGCTCAAGGCCATGGGCAATGCCGACCGGTTGATGCTGCTGTGCCAGCTATCGCAGGGCGAGCATTGCGTCAGCGACCTCGAGCAAAAAGTGGGCATCGGCCAGCCGACCCTGTCGCAGCAGCTGGGCGTGCTGCGCGAAGAGATGCTGGTGGCCACGCGGCGCGATGGCAAGCAGATCTATTACCGCGTCGCCAGCGCGCCCGTGCTGGCCGTGCTGCAAGTGCTGTACGCGCAATTTTGCGCACCGCGCCCCACGTTCAACGACGAAGCCGACTGATCCTGCCATGACTATCGACTGGCCACACTTCACGCCATGGGCCGCGCTGGCCGGCGGCATGCTGATCGGCCTGGCGGCGGCACTATTGATCTTGTTCAATGGCCGCATCGCCGGCATCAGCGGCATCCTCGGCGGCTTGCTGCGCCCGCGCAGTGGCGACCTGGGCTGGCGCATCGCCTTTCTCGCCGGCCTGATCGGCACGCCCCTGCTGTGGCAGTTGTGGCGAGCCTTGCCGCCCGTGCAGATCGACGCCGGTACGCCGGCCCTGATCGCGGCGGGCTTGCTGGTGGGCGTGGGCGTGCGCTACGGCGCCGGCTGCACCAGCGGCCACGGCGTGTGCGGCCTGTCGCGTCTGTCACCGCGTTCATTGGCGGCCACGTGTGCCTTCATGGCGGCCGGTTTCCTCACCGTGTATCTGTTGCGTCACCTATGAGCAAGCTCATCCTTTCCCTGTTGAGCGGCCTCGTCTTTGGACTGGGCCTGATCGTCTCCGGCATGGCCAACCCGGCCAAGGTGCTCGGTTTCCTCGACCTGGCCGGCGCCTGGGACCCATCGCTGGCGCTGGTGATGGGCGGCGCCATCGGCGTGGCCCTTCCTGCCTTCTGGCTGGCGCGCCGGCGCAGCAATTCGCTGCTGGGTGAGCCCATGCAATTGCCCGCGTCGCGTCGCATCGACCGGCGCTTGCTGCTGGGCAGCCTGGCCTTTGGCGCGGGCTGGGGCATCGCCGGTTTCTGTCCCGGTCCCGCCCTCGTGTCGTTGCTGGCGGGCCAGCCGAAGGCCTGGCTGTTTACCGGCGCCATGCTGGCCGGCATGCTGCTCTTTGAAGTGCTGGAGCGCCGCAAGGCACCTGCGCCGGCCTGAGACGGTACAATCTGGCGCATCGCCACTCTGGATACTGCTTACATGAAGACCGTGATTTTCCGCGCCGGCGCGCGCGCCGCCCTGCTGTGCAGCATGCTGGCGCTGTCCGCCTGCGGCGGCTTGCTGAAGAAGGAAGCCCCGCCCGCTCCCGCGCCCGTGGCCGACACCTTGCCCAATCCGCAAGTGCTGCTGCTCGGCGAAGTGCATGACAATGCGCAAGGCCACCGCCTGAGGGTCGCGGAATTGCAGCGCCGGCTGGCGGCCGGCTGGCGTCCCGTGATCGTCATGGAGCAGTTCGACCGCGAAAACCAGGCCCTGCTGACGCGCGCCGCGCGCGATTGCGCCGACCCCGATTGCATCATCCGCGTGATGGAACAGCCGCGCTGGGACTGGAGCTTGTACCGGCCCGTGCTGGACCTCGTCATCAGCTACCAGCTGACCCTGGTCGCCGGCAACCTGTCGCCGGCCGATGCCTCGCGCATCGTGCGCGACGGTATCCAGTGGTCCATGCCGCCCGCGATGGTCGCCACGTACCTGGCCGCGCCCGTGCCGGCCGATATTCTGGAAGGGCAAAAGAAGGAAGCCCAGGCGGCCCGCTGCAATATGCTGCCCGACATGATGATCAACGGTGTCGTCAACGCCCAGGTGGCGCGCGATATCTGGATGGCCAAGCTGATCCGCGACCAGGCGCCGCGCGACGTGGTGTTGATCGCCGGTAATGTGCATGTGCGCAAGGATATCGGCGTGCCCCGCTGGCTGAAGCTGGCCGACCCGCAACTGAACCTGCGCAGCATCGGCTACCTGGAACAGGGCGTCGCCGGCTACCAGGGCACGTTCGACCTGACGCAAACGATGCCGGCGCAGCCGCGCCCGGACTTGTGCGCCAAATTCAGGAAATAATCACTGCTGCACCCGCACCAGGGCGCTGACCCGGCTGGCCGTGTCGAGCAGTTTCGGCAGGCTGTGCTCCAGCAGGTGCGCCACGGACGGCCCCGCCGTCTGGCCGCTGACGTTGATCGCCGCCACCACCTTGCCCGCCCGGTCGAACACGGGCGCGGCCAGGGCGATCAAGCCCTGTTCCAGCTCTTCCTGCACCAGGCACCAGCCCTGGCGCCGCACTTGCGCAATCTCTTCCATCAAGACATCAATATCGACCTTGGTCACCGGCGTGATCTTCAGCAGCGCCATCTTCGACAGCCGTTCGCGCAGCGCGTCGGGCGCCAGGCCCGACAGCAACACTCTGCCCATCGAGGTGCAGTAGGCGGGCAGGCGGCTGCCGATGCCCAGGTTGATCGACATGGTGCGGTGCGCGGACAGGCGCACGACATACACGATGTCGTCGCCGTCGAGCACGGTGGCCGAGCACGACTGGCGCAAGGTCTGCATCAATTCTTCCAGCAGCGGCTGCGCCTGCGTCCACACGGGCAAGGATGACAGATAGGCGTAACCGAGGTCGAGCACCTTGGGCGTCAAACGGAACAGCCGCCCATCCGCTTCCACGTAACCGAGATGCAGCAAGGTGTGCAGGATGCGCCGCGCGCCCGCGCGCGTCAGCTGCGCCCGTTCCGCCACTTCGCTCAAGGTCTGCTGCGGCGCGTCCGCGCCAAAGCTGCGCAAGACGGCAAGGCCCCGCGCGAACGATTGCACATAGCTGTCGCCGGGACGCGGCGCGCCGTCGGCATCGGCGGTGTCGTCGGTGGAAAGAGAGGTGCTGCTGCGTGCGGTCATGGCATTTCCAATGGGGCAAGGTGGCAATTATAGCCATGGCGCTGGCGAAAACGGCAAATTGACAAGCGCCCCGATCAGGCATATTCTCACGAATAAGTTCTAAATACGAATATTTGTTCGTTATACGAACAAATGGCTAATGAGTTTGATTGGGAGGAGACCGCAATGATCGACAAACTGCGTTCCAGCGTGCTTGATGCGCTGGCCGATATCCACGATGGCGCCACCGTCATGATTGGCGGCTTCGGCGGCGCGGGCCAGCCGGCCGAGCTGATCGACGGCTTGATCGCCCAAGGCGCGCGCGACCTCGTCATCGTCAACAACAATGCGGGCAATGGCGACACGGGCCTGGCCGCCCTGCTGAAAAACGGGCAAGTGCGCAAGATCATCTGCTCGTTCCCGCGCCAGGCCGATTCCCACGTCTTCGATGGGCTGTACCGCGCGGGCAAGCTGGAGCTGGAATTGGTGCCGCAGGGCAACCTGGCCGAACGCATCCGCGCCGCCGGCGCCGGCATCGGCGGCTTTTTTACGCCCACGGGCTACGGCACGGACTTGGCCAAGGGCAAGGAAACGCGCGAAATCGACGGGCGCATGTATGTGTTCGAGTCGCCCATCCACGCCGACTTCGCGCTGATCAAGGCGGAGCAGGGCGACCGCTGGGGCAACCTGACCTACCGCAAGACGGCGCGCAACTTCGGCCCCATCATGGCCATGGCCGCCAAGGTCAGCATTGCTTCCGTGCACGAGGTGCTTGACTTGGGCAGCATCGACCCCGAACACGTCATCACGCCGGGCCTGTTCGTGCAGCGCATCGTGCAAGTGCCGCGCACGGCCACCGGCCCCGCCGGCTTCAAAGCAGCCTGAGGAAAATCAACATGAATAAATGGAATCGAGACCAGATGGCGGCCCGTGTGGCGGCCGATATCAACGAAGGCGCCGTCGTGAACCTGGGCATCGGCTTGCCGACCCTGGTGGCGAACCACTTGCCGGCTGGCGCGGAGATCATCCTGCACAGCGAAAACGGGGTGATCGGCATGGGCCCCGCGCCCGCACCGGGCGAGGAAGATTACGACCTGATCAACGCGGGCAAGCAGCCCGTCACCCTGCTGGCGGGCGGCAGCTATTTTCACCACGCCGACAGCTTCGCCATGATGCGCGGCGGCCACCTGGACATCTGCGTGCTGGGCGCTTTCCAGGTGTCCGCCACGGGCGACCTGGCCAACTGGCACACGGGCGCGCCCGACGCCATTCCCGCCGTGGGCGGAGCCATGGACCTGGCCATCGGCGCGAAAAAAACCTGGGTCATGATGGAATTGCTGACCAAGGGCGGTGAAAGCAAGCTGGTGCAGGCCTGCAGCTATCCGCTGACGGGCATCGGGTGCGTGAGCCGCATCTACAGCGACCTGGCCGTGTTCGACCTGGGACCGGCTGGCGCCACCGTCGTCGAACTGGCCGATGGCCTGAGTTTTGAACAGTTACAAGCCTTGACGGCCGTGCCGCTGACGGACGCGCGCTAACTCACCATCAATACACTTTCTTGGAGGAAAGAACATGACCCACGCATACATCTGCGATGCCCAGCGCACCCCATTCGGCCGCTACGGCGGCGGCCTGTCCGGCGTGCGCGCCGACGACCTGGGCGCCGTGCCCATCCGTGCCTTGATGGCGCGCAACCCCAACGTGGACTGGACGGCCGTCACGGACGTCCTGTACGGCTGCGCCAACCAGGCGGGCGAGGACAACCGCAACGTGGCGCGCATGGCCGCCTTGCTGGCGGGATTGCCCGACAGCGTGCCGGGCGCCACCCTGAACCGCCTGTGCGGCTCGGGCCTGGATGCCATCGGCAGCGCCGCGCGCTTCATCAAGAGCGGCGAAGCGGGCTTGCTGATCGCCGGCGGCGTGGAAAGCATGAGCCGCGCGCCGTTTGTCATGGGCAAGGCCAACAGCGCCTTTTCGCGCGGCATGAAAATGGAAGACACGACCATCGGCTGGCGCTTCATCAACCCCTTGATGAAGGCGCAGTACGGCGTCGATTCGATGCCGGAGACGGCGGAAAACGTGGCGTCCGACTTCGGCATCAGCCGCGCGGACCAGGATGCGTTTGCCCTGGCCAGCCAGGTAAAAGCCCTGGCGGCGCAGCAGGCGGGCATGTTCGACAGCGAAATCTGTCCCGTCAGCATCGCGCAGAAGAAGGGCGAACCCATTGTTGTCAGCCGCGACGAGCATCCGCGCGCCACCACCCTCGATACCCTGGCCAAACTGAAACCCGTCGTGCGCGCGGACGGTACGATTACGGCCGGCAACGCATCCGGCGTCAACGATGGCGCGGCGGCCCTGCTGCTGGCCGACGAGGCAAACGCGGCCCGCTTTGGCTTGACGCCGCGCGCCCGTGTCGTGGCCATGGCCACGGCCGGCGTGGCGCCGCGCATCATGGGCATCGGCCCCGCGCCCGCCACCCTGAAAGTGCTGGCCATGACGGGTTTGAGCCTGGCCGACTTCGACGTCATCGAACTCAACGAAGCGTTTGCCGCCCAGGGCCTGGCCGTGCTGCGCCAGCTGGGTGTGCCCGACGACGATCCGCGCGTCAACCCGAACGGCGGCGCCATCGCCCTCGGTCACCCGCTGGGCGCGTCCGGTGCGCGCCTGGCCATGACGGCCGTCAACCAGCTGCATCGCACGGGCGGGCGCTATGCGCTCTGTACGATGTGCATCGGCGTGGGCCAGGGCATCGCGCTGGTGCTGGAACGGGTCTGATTCCATGCGCCTGATGGCGAAAAATAGTTGCCGGCGATACGTATTAACCCGTATGCCGGCCGGCTTTTTGACCCTGATCAAGGGCGTATGATGCAAAACCAGCCCGGGTAACCTGGCTGGCGTTGGCTTTTTCACACGAACAAGAAGATTGATATGACATCCCACGATACTCCGCATGACGTTGCGCAGCTGACTTCCCAGCAGCGCATCAAGGCCATCATTGGCGCTTCTTCCGGTAACCTGGTCGAATGGTTCGACTTCTACATTTACTCGTTCTGCGCGCTGTATTTCTCGCACGCCTTCTTCCCTTCCGGTAACTCGACCACGCAGCTGCTGCAGACGGCCGGCATCTTTGCCGCCGGCTTCCTGATGCGCCCCGTAGGCGGCTGGCTGTTCGGCCGCATCGCCGACAAATACGGCCGGCGCCAGTCGATGATGATTTCCGTGCTGATGATGTGCGGTGGCTCCCTGATGATCGCCGTCATGCCCACGTATGACACCATCGGCGCCTTCGCGCCGTTCCTGCTGCTGGTGGCGCGCCTGTTCCAGGGCCTGTCCGTGGGCGGCGAATACGGTACCAGCGCCACCTACATGAGCGAAGTGTCGGAATCGGGCAAGCGCGGCTTCTTCGCCTCGTTCCAGTACGTGACCCTGATCGGCGGCCAGCTGCTGGCCTTGCTGGTGCTGGTGGTCTTGCAGCAACTGCTGACCCTGGAAGAGCTGCGCGCCTGGGGCTGGCGCATCCCGTTCGTGTTTGGCGCCCTGGCGGCCCTCGTCTCGCTGAACCTGCGTAAATCCCTGACGGAAACGACCACCGCCAGCGAGCGCAAGGACAAGGACGCGGGCAGCCTGCGCGGTTTGCTCAAGCATAAGCGCGCCTTCATCACGGTACTCGGCTTTACGGCCGGCGGTTCGCTCGTGTTCTACACGTTCACCACCTACATGCAGAAATACCTGGTCAACACGGCCGGCATGGATACCAAGACGGCCAGCGCCGTCATGACCTGCGCCTTGCTCGTCTACATGATTCTGCAGCCGGTGTTCGGCGCCTTGTCCGACCGCATCGGCCGCCGCACCTCGATGCTGTTCTTCGGCGGCCTGGCCACCCTGTGCGTGCTGCCCATCATGCATGCCTTGAAGGATATTTCCAGCCCGTACGCGGCGTTCGGCCTGATCATCATCGCGCTGGCCATCATCAGTTTCTACACGTCGATCAGCGGCCTGATCAAGGCGGAAATGTTCCCCGTCGAAGTGCGCGCGCTGGGCGTGGGGCTGTCGTATGCGGTGGCCAACGCGATGTTCGGCGGTTCGGCCGAATACGTGGCGCTGCAGTTCAAGGCCTGGCACGTGGAAGAGTATTTCTATTGGTACGTGACCGTCATGTGCCTGATTTCCTTCATCGTCGCCATCCGCATGCCGGACCCGAGCCGCTCGGGACTGCTGAAGTAACGTTGTCGTAAAATGGGTGGCACTGCGTGGGGGACACTGCGGTGTCCCTTTTTCATCGCCGCCTTTTATCGTGCCGATCAGGAGTTTTCATGTCGTATGTCATTCCCGCACCTATCCAGCCCAGCGTTCCCGTCACGGGCAGCGTTGATACTTTCCCCGTCCACCGCATCTATTGCGTAGGCCGCAACTATGTCGAGCACGCCAAGGAAATGGGCCATACGGGCCGCGAGGCGCCGTTTTTCTTCATGAAGCCGGCTGACGCCGTGCTGCCCGTGCCAGCCGGCACGACGGGCGAGCTGCCGTATCCGGCGCAGACGCAGGATTTCCAGCACGAGATGGAACTGGTGGTGGCCATCGGCAAGGGCGGTAGCGATATCGGCGCGGCCGATGCGCTGAGCCACGTGTGGGGTTATGCGATCGGCCTGGACATGACGCGCCGCGACGTGCAGGGCGCGGCGAAAAAACTGGGCCGTCCGTGGGAGACGGGCAAGGCCTTCGAGCACTCGGCGCCCATCGGCCCCATCACGCCGGCAGCTCAGGCGGGTGACGTCCAGCATGCCGCCATCACCTTGCGCGTGAATGGCGAGCTGCGTCAAAGCAGCAGCATCGATATGCTGATCTGGAACGTGGCCGAAACCATCGCCGACCTGTCGACCTACTTCACCTTGCAACCGGGCGACCTGATCTACACGGGTACGCCGGCCGGCGTGGCGGCCGTGCAGCGCGGCGACGAGCTGGTGGGCGCCATCGATGGCCTGGGCGAACTGCGCGTGAAAGTGGTCTGAGCGGACAAGGAGGGCGGCATGATGAACGACACATATTCCGTAGCACAACCGATGCGCGCCGAGATCGACGCCCTGGCGGGGCCGGCCCTGCTGGAATTCGGCACGGGCTGGTGCGGCCACTGCCGCGCCACCGAGGCGCCGCTGGCCGCCGCGTTGGCGCAGCACCCCGAGGTAGCGCATATTCGCGTGGAAGACGGCCCCGGCCGCGCGCTGGGGCGCTCATTCCGCGTGAAACTGTGGCCGACCCTGATTTTCCTGAAAGATGGCCAGGAAGTGGCGCGCCTGGTGCGTCCGCTCGACAGCCGCGAGATCGAGCAGACTTTTGCATTGATCGATGCGTAGGTCAGTATAGGTGGGCGTAGGTCGGCGTAGGTCGGCTTAGCGCAGCGTAAGCCGACACCACCGTACATGCTCCATCACAACTTCTTGCCGCACCGCAGCACTGCGCGTATGATAAGCCGCTTACAGCAAGATCAACCGCATCCTTCGTGATGCAGCGCGATCATCGCCGGCCCGCTCCACCCGGAGGGGCCGCAGGCAAGGATTCACCACAAATGACCGATGCCGCGATGCCGACGCGCGGGTCTGGTACGGAATGCCTGGCGATACGCCGGGCCTGATACACGTCGCCCATCCCCTGACGCCTTTCCTGCCGTGCCCCGGGTAACCGGATGGCGCACGACCGTTGTTTCTCTAAATCAGCACTGATCACGGCGCGTTAGCGCGCGTTGGTACACCGTTGTCTGCCGTTAACAACGGCGTGTTGCGGCGTGGAATTTGTTTGCGAATTTAATAGCAATTTCGCAGCAAATACGCCCGCGCACAGCTATGATATGTGAACCGCGCGCCTAGACAACGTGCTGTGCTGCTGCCTGAAAAAACATCCAGAGAATGGCCTTTAGACACCCTCCCCAAGGAGCGCAGTAAATGAGCACCCCCCCTAAGAAAAATTCCCCCGGCACGGTGCTGTTCGCCAGCCTGATCGGCACCACCATCGAGTTCTTTGACTTTTATATCTACGCCACCGCCGCCGTGCTGGTGTTCCCCAAACTGTTCTTCCCCGCCGGCGACCCGTCGGCCGCCGTGCTGCAATCGCTGGCCACGTTCGCCATCGCCTTCTTCGCCCGCCCCATCGGTTCGGCCGTGTTCGGCCACTTCGGCGACCGCATCGGCCGCAAGGCCACTCTCGTGGCGGCCCTGCTGACCATGGGTATCTCCACCGTCATCATCGGCTTGCTGCCGACGTATGCCGCCATCGGCACCCTGGCGCCGTTGCTGCTGGCGCTGTGCCGTTTCGGCCAGGGCCTGGGCCTGGGCGGCGAGTGGGGCGGCGCGGTGCTGCTGGCAACCGAGAACGCGCCACCGGGCAAACGCGCCTGGTACGGCATGTTCCCGCAGCTGGGCGCACCGATCGGCTTCTTCCTGTCGGGCGGCATCTTCCTGCTGCTGAGCGAAACCATGACCGATGAGCAGTTCTTCAGCTACGGCTGGCGCATCCCGTTCCTGGCCAGCGCGCTGCTGGTCATCGTCGGCCTGTACGTGCGCCTGAAGATCACGGAAACGCCGGACTTCCAGAAAGTCATCGACAAGAACGAAGTCGTCAAGCTGCCCGTGGCCACCGTGTTCCGCCAGCATGGCCGCATGCTGTTCCTGGGCACCATCATCGCCCTGGCTACCTTCGTGCTGTTCTACCTGATGACGGTGTTCGCGCTGAGCTGGGGCACGACCAAGCTGGGCTTCACGCGCAAGGAATTCCTCGTCGTGCAACTGTTTGCCGTACTGTTCTTCGCCCTGACGATTCCGTTTTCGGCCGTGCTGGCCGACCGCCGCGGCCGCCGCGCCACCCTGATCTGGGTCTCCGTCGCCATCGCCATTTTCGGCCTGGTGCTCGCGCCGATGTTCGGTTCGGGCGTGACGTGGGAAGTGACCGTCTTCATGGCTGTCGGCCTGGGCTTGATGGGCATGACCTACGGACCGCTGGGCACGATGTTGTCCGAGCTGTTCCCGCCCGAAGTGCGCTACACGGGCGCCTCGTTGACGTTCAACCTGGCGGGCATCCTCGGTGCCTCGCTGGCGCCGTACATCGCCACCTGGCTGGCCACCAACTATGGTCTGCAGTACGTGGGCTATTACCTGTCGCTGGCGGCCGTGCTGACCCTGGGCGCCTTGCTGATGGTGGGCAAGCCGCGCGCGGGCAAGGAAGCCTGGCAGTAACACACCTCTGATCTCGGAGCATCCGAAAGCCGCCAGCTGCAACCAGCTGGCGGCTTTTTTTGTCGGTAAAACGCCACGCCGCACGCCTGCCGAGATTCTTGTTGACAGTCAAAATCGGCTGGTGGTAAGGTGTGCACACGTGTGCAATGCAGTGCAAGGCCTTACAAAGCACATCCCGGGACAGTGACACCGCAAGATAGCGGTGCGGTCTGAAGTACCACAACGACAACGAACTTGGAGTGAGACGATGAAGATGCGCAATGTTGCGATTGCTATAAGCCTGGCCCTGCCGATGACGGCCATGGCCGCCGAGGAACGCCTGTCCGTGCTGTGCTCGGCCGACATGGAATGGTGCCAGTTGATGAAGAACCGCTTCGAGGCGGAAAGCAAGATCAAGGTATCGATGATCAGGAAGAGCGCCGGGGAAGCCTACGCGAAGATCCGCGCCGAAGCGTCGAACCCGAAATCGGACATCTGGTGGGGCGGCACGGGCGACCCGCACCTGCAGGCCGCCGCCGAAGGCTATACGGAAGAATACAAGTCGCCCACCCTGCCCAAGCTGCAGCCGTGGGCGCTCAAGCAGGCCGAGACGGCCAAGTACCGCACCGTCGGCATCTATATCGGCATCCTGGGCCTGGCCTACAATGAAAACGTGCTGAAGAAGAAAAACCTGCCGCCGCCTCAATGCTGGAAAGACCTCGTCAAGCCCGCCTACAAGGGCGAGATCGAGATGGCCAACCCGAACTCCTCGGGCGCCGCCTACAACGCGCTGGCCACCGTGGTGCAGCTGTTCGGCGAAGAGGAAGCCTTCGATTTCCTGGCGAAAATGGGCCAGAACGTCAGCAAATACCCGAACGCGGGCGTGGCGCCGGGCGAGGACGTGGGGCGCGGCGAAGCGGGCGTGGCCATCGGCTTCATGCATGACCTGATGAAACTCACCGTGGCCGGCTTTCCCGTGAAGGTCTTGCCGCCCTGCGAAGGCACGGGCTACGAGATCGGCTCGATGAGCATCGTCAAGGGCGCGAAAAACATGGAACAGGCAAAGAAATTCTATGAATTCGCCCTGCGTCCCGACGTGCAGAGCGAAGCCGTCAAGGCGCTGGCTTTCCAGATCCCGTCCAACGCGGCCGCCACCATTCCCGCCGCCTCGCCGCGCCTGGAAAACATCAAGACCATCAACTACGACTTCGCCAAGTATGGCGCGTCGGACACGCGCAAGCGCCTGCTGCAACGCTGGACCACGCAGATTTATTCTGCCGGCAATTAACGCGCGCCAAAACTTACTGCGCGTCGCGATTTGCAGCCTGCGATGCTCACTGTGCTAGCGCACAGCTGCGCGTCTCGGCCGCAACTCACTGCCGCTCGCTACAGTTTTGGCAGGCGTTAAACCTATATCAATTGTTCAAAACGTCTGGAAAACAGGGCGCACCGCGCAACAGAATTTCAGACGTTCATAGTTGGATGAAACTCATGAAAAAGATATTTTACGGCTGGCTGCTGGCCGCTTTGGCAGCGTTGTGCCTGTTGCCCTGGCAGCAGCAGGAAGCGGGACTGTTCGCCGGCGAATGGCTGCGCGACGGCCAGTTCTTCAGTGAACGTGGCGCGCCGGCCGTGCTGCACGTGCTGTCGTTCGGCGCCTGGCCGCTGGGCGTGTTCTTTGCCCTGATCGCCGCCAGCGCCGCGCTGGTGGCCGCCAATCCCCACCGCAAGACCCTGGGCCTGGGCCAGATCGCCCTCGGTGGCGCGGGCCTGCTGTGGCTGGCATGGCTGGGCTGGGGGCCGCTGGCCGCCGGCACCGGCCTCGGTTTCGGCGCGCTGCTGCTGGCGCTGTGCCTGCTGTTCCTGCTGACCTCGGGCGCCGCCGCCTGCGGCGTGTGCCGCGGCGACGCCTTCGTGGCCGGCGCCATCGGCCTCATCATCTGCCTCATTTCCCTGTTCGTGCTGTTCCCCGTCGCGCTGATCCTGGTGAGCGCCGGCCAGCCCATGGACGATGGCGGCACGGGCGCCGCCGCCCTGGCGCGCCGCCTGGCGGACCCCGGCATCTGGAGCCTCAATTGCGTGGCCGGTCCCGGCCGCTGCGGCGTGGCCTGGAACACCCTGGCGCTGGCCCTGCTGACGGGCGTCTCGGCCACCTTCCTCGGTCTCGTGTTCGCCCTGCTGGTGACGCGCACCAATGGCCGCTGGGTACGCCCCATGCGCGCCATCACCATCTTGCCGATCGTCACACCGCCGTTCGTGCTGGGCCTGGCCCTGATTTTGCTGTTCGGCCGCAACGGCGCCATCACGGGCCTCGTCGGCGAGTTGTTTGGCATCGAGCAAAGCCGCTGGCTGTACGGCATGACGGGCGTGTGGCTGTCGCAGATGCTGGCCTTTGCGCCGATCGCCTTCATGACATTGATCGGTGTGGTCGAAGGCGTCAGCCCCTCGCTGGAAGAAGCGTCGGGTACCCTGGGCGCGAGCAGTTGGCAAACCTTCGTCAAGGTCTCCTTGCCCTTGATGCGTCCCGGCATCGCCAATGCCTTCTTGCTGTGCTTTATCGAAAGCATGGCCGACTTCGGCAACCCGATGGTCTTGGGCGGCAACTTCCACGTGCTGTCGACGGAGATCTTCTTTTCCGTGGTGGGCGCCTCGAACGACCAGGGCCGCGCGGCGACTTTGGCCATCGTGCTGCTGACGTTTGCCGTGGGCGCCTTCTTCATCCAGAACCTGTGGCTGGGCAAGAAATCGTATGTGACGGTGACGGGCAAGGCCGACCACGGCGGCCACGCTTCGCTCAACCCGCGCCTGAAAACCACTTTGTGGACCATCGCCCTGCCATGGTTCGCCTTCACGGCCCTGATCTACGGCACCGTGGTGGCGGGCGGCTTCGTGAATAACTGGGGCCAGGACAATGCCTTCACCTTGCGCCATTACATCGACGCCTTCGGCATCACGGCGGGCGCTTCCGGCTGGCACTGGACGGGCCAGGCCTGGCCGTCGCTGTTCACCACCCTGACGATTTCGGCCATCGCCGCGCCCTTGACGGCCTTTGTCGGCATCCTGTCGGCCTGGCTGCTGGTGCGCCAACAATTCGCCCTGAAGAGCGCGTTCGAGTTCGGCACCATGCTCAGCTTTGCCATTCCCGGCACCGTCATCGGCATCAGCTACATCCTGGCGTTCAACTCGGCGCCGATCGAGTTGACGGGCACGGCGACGATTCTGATCCTGTGCTTTGTCTTCCGCAACATGCCGATGGGCTTGCGCACGGGCATCGCCGCCATGCGCCAGCTCGACGGCAGCCTGGACGAGGCGTCGATCACCCTGGGCGCCAGCAGCTGGACCACCATGCGCAAGGTCATCCTGCCGCTGCTGCGCCCGGCCATCGCCTCGGCCCTCGTGTATGGCTTCGTGCGTTCGATCACGTCGATCTCGGCCGTCGTCTTCCTCGTCAGCGCCGATTACGACATGGCCACGTCCTACATCATCGGCCTGGTGTCGAACGGCAACTACGGCACGGCGATCGCCTATGCCACGGTGCTGATCGTCATCATCCTGCTGTGCATCCAATTGATCCATTTGCTGGTCGGCAAGCGCCGCCTTCGCCGCGTCAGCGCCGAAAAAACGCTGCCGGCCGCCGTTCCCAACCTGGAAAAGAGCTACGCATGAACCACTTTACTACCCAAGCAACAGAGCTTGCCGCGCTGGAATTCGATGGTGTTACCAAGCGCTACGGCAAGGCCCTGGCCGTGAACGATGTGTCGTTCACGATCGCCCCGCGCACCATGGTCACCCTGCTGGGCCCCAGCGGCTGCGGCAAGACGTCCACCCTGCGCCTGATCGCGGGCCTGGAACGCGTCAGCGCCGGGCGCATCCTGCTGGCCGGCGAGGACGTCACCTTGACCTCCGCCGCCGAGCGCGACGTCAGCATGGTGTTCCAAAGTTATGCACTGTTTCCGCACATGACGGTGCTCGACAACGTGTGCTACGGCTTGACCGTCTCGGGCGAGACCAAGCCACGCGCCATCGAACGGGCACAGGAAAGCCTGCGCCTGGTGGGCCTGACCGATTTTGCCGCGCGCTTCCCCAACGAGTTGTCGGGCGGCCAGCAGCAGCGCGTGGCCGTGGCCCGTTCGCTAGTGCTGCAGCCCAAGGTCTTGCTGCTGGATGAGCCGCTGTCGAACCTCGACACGAAACTGCGCCGCCGCGTGCGCGACGAGATCCGCGACATCCAGGTCAAGCTGGGCTTGACGGCCGTGTACGTCACGCATGACCAGGAAGAGGCGCTGGCCATTTCCGACCAGATCATCGTCATGAACCGCCAGGTGATCGCGCAAAAGGGCACGCCGCACGAGCTGTTCGAGTCGCCGGCCGACAAGTTTGTCGCCGATTTCATCTGCAATGCCAACATCGTCGATGGCGTGATCGAGTCGGTGGCCGACGGCAAGGCCGTCTGCGTCATGGGCAAGCTGCGGCTGCGCCTGCCATGCCGCAGCCAGCGCAGCGGCGAAGCGAGTTTCGCCGTGCGTCCGGAAGCGATCCTGCTGTCGCCCGCGCAGCCCGACAGCGCCATGGTGGTGCGCGTGGCGCGCGCCACTTACCTGGGACGCGAAATGCAATACACGCTCGAGACGCCGGTCGGCGAACTGTTTGCCGTCTCGCACGACTTGAGCCAGGTTTTCACGCAAGGCACATCGGTCGCCATGACCGTACACGAACATGGCGCAGCCATCATTGGAGGACAAGCATGACAGATATGACACAGGCAGCGGTACTGGCCGACGCGGCGACCCTGGAACGCTATGCCTACGCCCGGCACATCATCGGCCAGGCGGGCGAGATCGCGCTGGGCATGTTCCAGCGCCGCACGGAACTGGTGATCGAGGAAAAGGGCTTGCAGGACATGGTCAGCATCGCCGACCGCATGGTCGAGGATTTCCTGCGCGCGCAGATCGCCGAGCGCTTCCCGGAAGACGCCGTGGTGGGCGAGGAGCGGGGCGGCGGCGCGTCCGACGCGCGCTGCGTGTGGGTCATCGATCCCATCGACGGCACGGCCTGTTTCGTCAATGGCATGCTGGCCTGGTGCGTGTCGATCGGCGTACTGGTCGACGGCCAGCCCGCCATCGGCGCCGTATACGACCCGAATGCGGACGAGCTGTTCCACGCCTGCCTGGGGCAAGGCGCGCATGTGACGGCGAAGGCGGGCGAAACGCGGCTGCGCGTCAACGACGTGGCCAGCCTGCAGGGCGGCGTGCTGGGCGTGGGCTTTTCGCACCGCGTGGGCACCGATACCTTTTTGCCCTTCCTGCTCGACGTGCTGGAAGAGGGCGGCATGTTCATCCGCAACGGTTCCGGCGCGCTGATGATTGCCTACGTGGCGGCCGGGCGCCTGATCGGCTATTTCGAGCCGCACATCAATTCCTGGGATTGCCTGGCGGGCATCGTGCTCGTCAACGAGGCGGGCGGGCGCTGCAATGATTTCCTGGCCGATAACGGCCTGGAAAAGGGCAACCCCATCCTGGTGGGCGGCCCCCGCTTGTATCCGCAACTGGCGGCGCTGGCCTTGCCGCGTTGTACCTGAACACATTGACTGAAAGGGAGGACAGGCGTCCGGCGAGGGACGCATGTAGTGGCAACACGCTGTTGAGCATCATGAGTAATCCACCACCATAAAAACAAGCAGGAGACAAAATGAAAAACGGGATGAAAAAGAGCACCATGCAGTTGAACAAGATCGCCGCCGTATTGTTGCTGGTCGCGCCAGGCTGCGTGCTGGCCGAATCGAGCGTCGTCGTGTACGGCCGCATCCACGCGGGCTTCGACCGTATCGAAACGTCGAGCTCGGCCACGGCGCCGAATGGCGAGTCGGTGTCGCGCGTATCGGACAATTCCTCGAAGATCGGTTTCCGTGGACGTGAAGATTTGGGCAATGGCAACACGGCCTTCTTCCAGATCGAAGGCAACGCCAAGCTCGACGATGGCACGGGCGCCATCAATAGCAAGGATACCTTTGTCGGGCTGGAAAACCCCGCCTATGGCCGCATCGCGCTGGGCCGCTTCGCCACGC
Source organism: Janthinobacterium sp. GW823-FHT01H08 (assembly GCF_058797855.1). Lineage (NCBI taxonomy): Bacteria > Pseudomonadati > Pseudomonadota > Betaproteobacteria > Burkholderiales > Oxalobacteraceae > Janthinobacterium > Janthinobacterium sp. GW823-FHT01H08. The sequence continues at coordinate 5,467,220 of NZ_CM179504.1, read as the reverse complement.
CGATCCGCCAGATCAACGGCTACACCAACCGTTTCGTGGGCGAAGGCATCCAGGATGACGCCAACATTTCGCAGCTGGGCGGCGAAGGCTTCAACCGCCGCAGTTCGAACGCCGTCAGCTATCGCACGCCCGTGGTACAGGGATTCAGCGCCACGATTTACCGCGCCAGCGAAAACGAGGCATCGAACGGCGACCGCATCTATTCGGGCATCGTGCAATACGTGAACGGCCCTATCAAGGGCGCCGTCGGCTATGAAAAGCACAAGGACTTGCGTCCCGGCTTCAGCGAAAAGATGTACCGCGCCGTGGGCAATTACAACTTCGGCGGCGGCGACGTGGGCGTGGCCTGGAACCGCATGGTGTATGACGTGGCCGGCGGCGACTTGCAGCGCGACTACTTCACCATCACGGGCGCCTACAAGGCGGGCGGCGGTGCCTTCATCGGCCGTTTCGGCGTGGCAGGCGACGTGTCGGGCAGCGCGCCCAACGGCAGCAGCGTGACCATCAAGGCCACCACCCTGGTGCGCGGCGACGACAGCGGCGCCAAGCAGGCGACCCTGGGCTACGAGTATTACTTGTCCAAGCGTAGCACCGTGTATGCCTATTACACGCAAACGAATAACGACAAGAATGCCAACTACACGTTTGGCGGCAATGCTTTTGCCACCACCAAGAAGGGTGCCAAGCTCAGCGGCGTAATGCTGGGCGTCATCCACCTATTTTAACTTTTTTAGCCCGGATTTGCACACGTGTGCATTTCCGGGCCAAGCAATACCGACTATCAAGGAGATGGAAATGATTCAAGTGGCATTGTTCGGCGCCGGGCGCATCGGCCGCATTCACGCCGGCAATCTGGTACGCCAGCCCGGCGTGCGCCTGAAATACGTGGTCGACGTGCATGCGGGCGCGGCGGCGGAAGTGGCGGCCCTGCATGGCGCCAGCGTCGCCAGCGTGGACACTGTGCTGGCCGACCCGGCAGTCAAGGCCGTGCTGATCGCGTCGAGCACGGATACGCATGCGGACCTGATCGTGCGCGCGGCCGCCGCCGGCAAGGCCATCTTTTGCGAAAAGCCCGTCGACCTGACCCTGGAGCGCGCGCGCGCCGCCGCCGCCGCCGTCAAGGAGGCAAAAGTGCTGTGCATGATCGGCTTCCAGCGCCGCTACGACCCCACGTTTGCCGCCGTCAAGCAGCGCATCGCAGCGGGCGAGATCGGCACGCCGGAGATGCTCATCGTCACCAGCCGCGACCCGGGCCCGCCGCCCGTCAGCTATATCCAGGTCTCGGGCGGCATCTTCAAGGATATGCTGATCCACGATTTCGACATCTTCCGCTGGATACTCGACGATGAAGCCGTCAGCGTGCACGCCACGGGCAGCTGCCTCGTCGATCCGGCCATCGGCGCGGCGGGTGACCTCGATTGCACGGCTGTGACCATCCGCACGGCGAAGGGACGTTTGTGCCAGATCAACACGACGCGCCGCGCCGCCTACGGCTACGACCAGCGCTTCGAGGTGCTGGGCAGCGCCGGCATGTTGCAGGCGGGCAACCACAAGCCGACGGAAGTGACGGCCTATGGCGCCGTGAACGTCAGCGTGGACAAGCCGGAAGACTTTTTCCTGGAACGCTACCGCGCCGCCTACGCCAGCGAAATGGCGCACTTTTTCGACGCCTTTGCCCATGGCGCAGCGCTGCGCACCACCGTCCACGATGGCTTGAAAGCGCTGGAACTGGCCGAGGCGGCCACCGTATCGTGGCGCGAGCAGCGCATCGTGCAACTGTCATAAGGAAACAATGCCATGAAGAATACGACTGAATTTGCCCAGGGCCGCGCGCTCGACGTGATCTGCCTGGGCCGCCTGGCGGTGGACCTGTACGCGCAGCAGATCGGCAGTACCCTGGAAGACGCGACGAGCTTTGCCAAGTACCTGGGCGGCTCGTCCGCCAATATCGCCTTCGGCACGGCCCGGCTGGGCTTGAAGTCGGCCATGCTGTCGAAGGTGGGCGACGACCACATGGGCCGTTTCCTCACCGACACCTTGGCGCAGGAGGGCTGCGACGTCAGCCATGTCGGCATCGACCGCGAGCGGCTCACCGCCCTCGTCATGCTGGGCATCAAGGACAAGCACACCTTCCCGCTGATCTTTTACCGTGAAAATTGCGCCGACATGGCCATCGAAGCGTCCAGCGTCGACGCCGCCTTTGTCGCTTCCAGCAAAGCGCTGTTGATCACCGGCACGCATTTTTCCACCGCCGCCATGCACGCCGTCAGCACGCAAGCCCTCGCATTGGCGCGCGCCAATGATGTGCGCACCGTGCTCGACATCGATTACCGGCCCGTGCTGTGGGGCTTGTCCGGCAAGGCGGACGGCGAAACGCGGTTCGTTTCCAACGAAGGCGTGACGCGCCACTTGCAGGCGATCCTGCCGCAGTTCGACCTGATCGTCGGCACGGAAGAGGAATTCATGATCGCCGGCGGCGGTGCCGACATCATGGCCAGCTTGCGCGCCGTGCGCAATGTGAGCGGTGCAACCCTGGTGGTCAAGCGCGGGCCGCTGGGCTGCGCCGTCATCGAGGCGGCCATTCCTGCCGGTCTCGATGAGGCGTTCAACTATCAGGGCGTGCGCGTGGAAGTGTTGAACGTGCTCGGCGCGGGCGATGCCTTCCTGTCGGGATTCCTGAAAGGCTGGCTGCGCGGCGAGGATTACGAAGCGTGCTGCCGCTATGCGAACGGCTGCGGCGCCCTCGTCGTGTCGCGCCACGGCTGCGCGCCGGCCATGCCGTCGCCCGTCGAGCTCGACTATTTCCTGGCCAATGCGGCCAAACTGACCCGTCCTGACCAGGATGCCACGCTGGCGCGCCTGCACCGCACGACGGTGGCGCGCAAACAGTGGAATGAACTGTGCGTATTCGCGTTCGATCACCGCACGCAATTCTTTGAGCTGGCCCAGCAGGGCGGTGCCGACGAGGCAAAGATTGCGCGGCTCAAGCAACTGTTCGTGCAAGCCGTGGGCCAGACGGAGGCGGCGCGCGGCTTGCAGGGCGGCACGGGCGTGCTGATCGATGACCGCTATGGTGTCGACGCGCTCAACGATGCGACGGGGCGCGGCTGGTGGATCGGCCGTCCCGTCGAGATGCCGGGTTCGAATCCCTTGCAGTTCGACTGGGGCCGTTCGCTGGCGTCGCGGTTGACGCAGTGGCCGAAGGAGCACGTGATCAAGTGCCTGGTGCAGCTGCATCCCGACGATACGCCGGAAAACCGGCTGGAACAGGAAGCGCAAATCAAGGGCTTGTACGACGCGGCGCAAATCACGGGCCATGAATTGCTGCTGGAAATTATTCCTGCCAAGTCACTGCCCCAGCACGACGATACCGTGTATCGCGCGGTGAAACGCCTGTACAACCTCGGCATCTATCCCGAATGGTGGAAGCTGGAAAGCATGTCGGCCCAGCAATGGCAAGCCATCGATGCCCTCGTGCACGAGCGCGATCCGTATTGCCGTGGCGTGGTATTACTGGGCTTGAACGCGCCCATCGCCGCGCTGGCCGCCAGCTTTGAACAGGCCAGTGCCAGCACCACTTGCCGCGGCTTCATGGTGGGCCGCACCATCTTCCAGGAACCGAGCCGCCGCTGGCTGGCCGGCGAACTCGACGATGCGGGCCTGATCGCCGCCGTGCGCGCCAATTTCGAGCAGCTGATCAGCTTGTGGCAACGCACGCGCAACCGCCTGGAGCGTGCCGCATGAGCGCGACCATCCATAAAACCATCCGCTTGACCATGGCGCAGGCCTTGATCCGCTACCTGTCCGTGCTGCGCACCGAGGACGGCCAACCTCTGTTCGGCGGCGCCTTCGCCATCTTTGGCCACGGCAACGTCGCGGGCCTGGGCGAGGCGCTGTACCAGTACCGCGAACAATTTCCCACCTACCGCGCCCATAACGAGCAGGCGATGGCGCACTCTGCCATCGCCTATGCGAAAGCCCACATGCGCCGGCGCATGATGGCCGTCACCAGCTCCATCGGCCCGGGCGCCACCAACTTGCTCACCGCCGCCGCCTTGGCCCACGTCAACCGTTTGCCCGTGCTGCTGTTGCCAGGCGACGTGTTCGTCTCGCGCGCACCGGACCCGGTGCTGCAGCAGCTGGAAGATGCTTCTGACGGCAGCGTCTCCGTCAACGATGCCTTCAAACCGCTGTCACGCTATTTCGACCGCATCGTGTATCCGGAGCAATTGCTGACGGCCTTGCCGCGCGCGATTGCCGCCTTGACGGACCCGGCCGCCTGCGGCCCCGTCACCTTGTCTCTGCCGCAAGACGTGCAGACGATGGCATATGACTACCCGGAAGAATTCTTTGCGCCGAGGACCGTGCGTTTCCGCGCCGTGCCGCCCGTCGAGCAGGAACTGGAAGAGGCCGAGTTGCTGTTGAAAAACGCGAAGCAGCCGCTGATCGTCGCCGGCGGCGGCGTGCTGTACGGCCAGGCCGGCGCCGCCTTGCAGGCGTTTGCCGAACGCCACGGCATCCCCGTGGCGGAAACCCAGGCCGGCAAGAGTTCTTTACCGTGGGACCACCCTTTGCAGCTGGGCGCCATCGGTGTCACCGGTTCGCCCGCCGCCAACAGCCTGGCGGCGCAGGCCGACGTGGTGCTGGCCGTCGGCACGCGCCTGCAGGATTTCACGACCGGTTCCAACTCCCTGTTTGCGCAGGCGCAACTGCTCAGCCTGAACGTCAACAGTTTTGATGCGCTGAAACGCCGCGGCCTGGGTGTACAAGCGGACGCGACCCTGGGCTTGCAGGGCCTGTCGCGGCTGCTGGGCAGCTGGAATAGCGCGGGCCAGTGGCTGGACCGCGCGCAGCAGGCGGCGCATGCCTGGCGCGCCACCGTGCTGGCGATCACGGGCAAGCGGGAAGTGGCCGGCTTGCCGTATGACGGCGAAGTCATCGGCGCCGTGCAGCGTTCCGCACCGGATTCTACTGTGCGCGACATCGTCGTCTGCGCGGCCGGTACCTTGCCGGCCGAACTGCACAAGCTGTGGCGGACAAGCACGCCGGGCGGCTACCACATGGAATACGGCTACTCGTGCATGGGTTACGAGATCGCCGGCGGCCTCGGTGTCAAGATGGCCAAGCCGGAAGCCGAAGTCATCGTCATGGTGGGCGACGGCAGCTACCTGATGATGAATTCGGAAATCGCCACTTCCGTCATGCTGGACAAAAAACTCATCATCGTCGTGCTCGACAACCGGGGCTACGGCTGCATCAACCGCCTGCAGCAGGCCTGCGGCAATGCCTCGTTCAACAATATGCTGCCCGACAGCGCACCGCGCATCGACTTCGCCCTGCATGCGCAATCCCTGGGCGCGCTGTCCGAACATGTGGCCAACATCGCCGAGCTGGAACAGGCGATGCTGCGCGCCCGCGAAGCTGGCCGCACCTACCTGATCTGCATCGACACGGATGCCACGCGCACGACCGAGGAGGGGGGCTGCTGGTGGGAAGTGGCCGTGCCCGAGGTCTCCATCCAGCCCGGCGTGCAGCTTGCCCGCGCCCGTTATGACAACGATCGCCTGAAACAAAGGAATTGAAATGACTACCTGGAATGTACGTATCGGCATCAACCCGATCTCGTGGATGAACGACGATTTACCGAGCCTGGGCGGCGAAACGCCCCTGGAAACGGCGCTGAAGGAAGGCGCCGAGATCGGCTATGTGGGTTTTGAACTGGGCAACAAGTTTCCGAAAGATGCCCCGGCCCTGAACGCCGTGCTGGGCAAATATGGTCTGGCGTGCGTCTCGGGCTGGTATTCGGGCCGCCTGGCGCACCGCTCGGTGGAAGAAGAGATCGCCTCCGTCGGCCCGCACTTGCGGCTGCTGGCCGACAGCGGCGCCACCGTCATGGTCTACGGCGAAGTGGCCGACGCCATCCAGGGCGAAGCGCGCCCCCTGTATAAACGCCCGCGCTTCCAGTCGCAGCAGCAATGGCAGGACTACGCCGACAAGTTGACGGCCTTTGCCAGGCATTTGCTGGCGCACGGCGTGCGCCTGGCCTACCACCATCACATGGGCGCCTACGTGGAAACCCCGGCCGACGTGGACCAATTGATGGCCCTGACGGGGCCGGAAGTGGGCTTGTTGTTTGATACGGGTCATATCACGTTTGCCGGCGGCGACGCGCTGGCGGTGCTCAATAAACATATCGACAGGATTTGCCACGTGCATTGCAAGGACGTGCGCCCGAACGTGGTGAAACTGGCCCGCAATGGCCACTGGAGTTTTTTGCAGGCCGTCATCAATGGCGCTTTCAGCGTACCGGGCGACGGCTGCATCGACTTTCCGGCCATTTTGACGCGGCTGTATCTGCACGGCTACGCGGGCTGGCTGGTGGTGGAAGCGGAGCAGGACCCGGCCGTCGCCCCCAGCTACGCATACGCGAAGATGGGCCACGATTACCTGGCGCGCCTGGTCGATGCGATTCCGCGCCTGGGTCGGGAGGCGGCATGAGCCCGCTGCTGGTGAAAGCGGGGCAGGGACAGACCATCGTCGAGGTCACGCCCGCATCGGCCGGCTGGACGTACGTGGGCTTTGCCGCGCACAGGTTACAGGCGGGTGAACACATCAGCCTGGAGACGGGCAAGCGCGAGCTGTGCCTCGTCGTGCTGACGGGCACGGTCACGGTGCAGGCGGGCGATCACGTCTGGGAAGGCATCGGCAAGCGCGCCAGCGTCTTCGAGGACGTCTCGCCCTACGCCGTGTATGTGCCGCTGGAAACCACGGTGCGTATCACGGCCGTGAGCGCCGCCGAGGTCGCCCTGTGCAGCGCACCGGCCACGACGCACCGCCCGGCGCGCCTGATCGAACCTTCCTGCATGACGCGTTCCGTGCGCGGCCAGGGTGCGAATACCCGCTACGTGTGCGACATCCTGCCGCAGACGGAAGCAGCGGACGGCTTGCTGGTGGTGGAAGTCGTCACGCCGTCCGGCCATTCGTCGAGCTATCCGCCGCACAAGCACGACAGCGACAATATTCCAACCGAAAGTTCGCTGGAAGAAACCTATTACCACCGGCTGAACCCCGAGCAGGGCTTTGCCTACCAGCGCGTCTACACGGATGACCGCAGCATCGATGAAGCCATGGCCGTGGAAAACCACGACGTGGTGATGGTGCCGCGCGGCTACCACCCCGTGACCGTGCCGTATGGCTACGACGGCTATTACCTGAACGTGATGGCCGGCCCGAAACGCGTGTGGCATTTTAAAAACGACCCGGCCCATGACTGGCTGATGACGAAATAACCAAGGACAAGACAATGACGACCCCGATGATCGGCCACTTTATTGGTGGCAACCCGATGGCTTCGCGCACCGAGCGCACCAGCGACGTCTTCAATCCCGCCACGGGCGCCGTGACGGCCAAGGTGGCGCTGGCCACGCCTGCCGAACTGAACGCGGCCGTGGCTGCCGCCCATGCGGCCTTTCCCGCCTGGTCGCAAACCTCGCCCCTGCGCCGCGCCCGCGTCATGTTCAAATTCAAGGAGTTGCTGGAGCAAAACGCCGACAAGCTGGCCGCCCTGATTACGGCCGAACACGGTAAAGTCTTCACGGATGCGAAAGGGGAAGTGACGCGCGGCATCGAAGTGGTGGAATTTGCCTGCGGCATCCCGCAGATGATGAAGGGCGAGTATTCGGAACAGGTGGCCGGCGGCATCGACGCCTGGTCGATCCGCCAGGCGCTGGGGGTGTGCGTCGGCATCACGCCGTTCAACTTTCCCGTGATGGTGCCGATGTGGATGTTCCCGATGGCGATTGCCTGCGGCAATACCTTCGTATTAAAACCGTCCGAGCGCGACCCGTCGGCCAGCCTGCTGCTGGCGCAGCTGCTGACGGACGCGGGCTTGCCGGACGGCGTCTTCAACGTGGTACAGGGAGATAAAGAAGCCGTCGACGGCTTGCTGCACCACCCGGACGTGCGCGCCGTCAGCTTCGTCGGTTCCACGCCGATCGCCGAGTATATCTATGCGACGGGCTGCGCCCAGGGCAAGCGCGTGCAGGCGCTCGGTGGCGCGAAAAACCACATGGTCGTCATGCCCGACGCGGACATTCCCCAGACGGTCGATGCCCTGATGGGCGCCGCGTTTGGTTCGGCCGGCGAGCGCTGCATGGCCATTTCCGTCGTCGTGGCGGTCGGCAATGTGGCGGATCAATTGGTGGAAGCCCTGGTGCCGCGCATCGCGGCGTTAAAGATCACGCAGGGCATGGACCTGTCGGCCGAGATGGGGCCGGTCGTCACGCAGGTGCACAAGGAGAAGATCGCCGGCTATATCGCGCAAGGTGTGGAAGAGGGCGCCAAGCTCATCTGCGACGGGCGCGGTTTTGTCCTGCCCGGCCATGAGCAGGGCTTTTTCCTCGGCGGCAGCCTGTTCGACCACGTCACGCCGGACATGACGATTTATAAGGAAGAAATCTTCGGCCCCGTGCTGTGCATCGTGCGCGTGCCCGATTTCACGGCGGCGCTGGACCTGGTCAATGCGCATGAATACGGCAACGGCACGGCCATCTACACGCGCGACGGCAACACGGCGCGCGAATACACGCACCGGGTGCAGGTGGGCATGGTCGGGGTGAACGTGCCGATTCCCGTGCCGATGGCCTTCCACAGCTTCGGCGGCTGGAAGCGCAGCCTGTTCGGCGACCACCATGCGCACGGCCCGGAATCGGTACGTTTCTATACGAAGCAGAAGGCGGTGACGCAGCGCTGGCCGGCCTCGACGGCGGCCGGGGCGGAGTTTGCCATGCCGACCTTGAAGTAAAGCGCGCTGGCGGCGCGCAGTATCAGCGCGTCAGCGCGCCGCCACGTGTCCGTAGCAGGTTTTCAGTTTCGCATAGTCGTAAAAGACGCTGCCCGGCGCGATGCGGGCGCCGTCGCAAGCGGCCTGGAAGTCCGTTTCCTTTTCGTTGTACAGCAGGCGCACGATGAGCTGCCCTGCGTCGTTGCGGTACACATCCCACTGCATATTGGCCGCCAGCGGCGAGACGCTCTGGCCGCGCCATGGATTGTTTTCATAACTGTAGCTGACCGATGCCGGCAAGGGGGCCAGCGCCTGCTGCAAGCCCATGGCCGAAGCGAGCGGAATGATCATCTCGGCGTGCGTGAAGCGCAGCTTCGCCGCGTGGCGCACATCTCCCCTGGCCAGCGCATCGACCTCATTGAAAAAATCGTCGCGCAAGGCCAGCGCAAAGCGCCAGGTCACGCCACTGCTTTCCGTGGTGGCGGGGCCCTTCTGGTAAAAATCTTCATGGTCGGCGATATAGGCGTAGTAGCGCGCGTCGTCGGCAGGCATGTAGCGGCTGAAATCGGCCGGTACTTCATGCCGCATGCCGGCGGCGATCGCATACAGCTCATACAATTTTGTCGCGGCCGCATTCAGGCTGCGGATCACGGTCTTGCCGCTGCCCGTCATGGTGCGCGTGAACTTGCCGTCGGCGCTGGTGAAGGTGTAGCTGCCCGTGTCCGCATAGCTGGCGCGGCCGGCTTCAAACTGGTCGAGGAAGGCGGGAGAAAACAGCCGTTCGAGCACGTGGCGCGCATGTACGGTCGCCGCAGGCAGCCTGGCCGGGGTGCCCATCAGCGCATCCAGCTGCTTGCTTCGTTCATAGTACTGGTAGGCCTGGCTGGCGGCATAGGTGGCGTAATACGGGTTGGCCGGATCGGTGACGCGGTCCGTCTGCGGCGCCAGCTTGTGCGCGTACAGCAGGAAGCGGTTGACGCCATCGGGCTGCAATATCGGCTGTACCGCGGGCTTGCGCCCCTGCGGATATGGCGCCGGCGCGGGCGGCAGATACACCAAGGGTGTCAGCGCTGGCGCGTGCTCGAGCAGCGACTGCGTGAAGAAGCGCGAACTGTCGCGCGCGCGGTCCACGCCGGAATGGATGGTGACGAGCTGTCGCGGCGCCGTCGCCGCGTCTTGCCCCACTTGCGCAAACAGGGTGGGCAGGCGCGCCAGCATGCGCACGGCCAGCTGCCGGTGCTCGTCGATACCCGTCTGCGACAGATTGCCGTAGCCGGGCCGCTCGATGCCGGCCACGCCATAACCGAGCAAGGCATTGGCCTTCATCAGGGCCAGGATGTCGGGGCCGAGTTCGCGGCCCAGGGGCGTGAGCGCATCCTGCGCGGCGGCCTGCTGCCACATCGCATACAGGGCCGCGTCGTTCTTCATGCTGGTGAGTCCGCGCGAACCGTGGCGCGCCGCCAGCTGCGTGAAAATGGGCTGGAAGCCGGCCGGCGGCGCGGCATAGGTGGCCGGGTCCTGCTGCGGCGCATACGGCGTCTTGGTCTGGTAATGGCCTTCGACGGCCAGCGTGTGACCGGCGCACATGGCGAGGGCCAGGGCCAGCGGGATGCTGGCCAGGGGAAGCGATGGAGGCATGGGAGTCCGTGACGTGATGAGTTCCTGGGCGCAAGCCTAGCATCAAACGCCAAACTGGCGGGCACGGCTGGGAGCCGGCCCGCCTGCACTCCGTGATTACTGCGCCACGTGGCCGTAGCAGGTCTTCAGCTTTGCATATACATAGAAATGGCTGCCGGCCGCATGGCGCGCGCCATCGCAGGCGGCCTGGAAGTCGGTTTCCTTTTCGTTGTACAGCATTTTTACCAGCACATTGCCGCTGGCGTCGCGGTACACGTCCCACTGCATGTTGGCCGCCATCGGCGCCACGTACAGGCCGCGCCAGCTGCTGTTGTCATAACTGTAGGTCTGCGCCGCCGGCAGCGCGCCGACGACGGTCTTCAGGCCCATGGCCGTGGCCAGCGGGATGATGGCTTCCGCATGCGTGAAGCGCAGCTTGGCGCCGTGCGACAGGTCGCCGCGCGCGATGGCGTCCACTTCCGTGAAGAAGTCCTCGCGCAGCGCGCGCACGTAGTTCCAGGTGACGCCGGCACTTTCCGTGGTGCCGGGACCCTTGTTGTAGAAATCCTGGTAATCCTGCACGAAGGCCTGGTACTTGGCCGCGTCCGACGGCATGTACTGCACGAAGTCGGCTTTGACCTCGTTCGTCATGCCGGCCATGATGGCGTACAGGTTGTACAGCACGGAAGCGGCATCGGCCAGGCCCTTGATGGTGGTCTCGCCGTCGCCCGTGACAGTGTTGGTGAACTTGCCGTCGTCGCTGGTGAAGCTGTAGGTACCCGTATTGGCGAAGCTGTAGGTGCCGTTGTCGATCTTGTCGACAAACGCCTTGCTAAACAGCCGTTCCAGCACTTCACGGCCCAGGGTGCGCGCCGTGGCGTCCGTGTCGATGGCCGTGTACTTGGCCAGGAAGTCGGGGCTTTTCAGGTAGTTCTGGTAGGCCTGGCTGTCCTGGTAGGTCTGGTAGTAGCCGTCGAGGGCATCGGTGACGAGGTCCGTCTTGGGCACCAGCTTGTGCGCATACAGCAGGAAGCGGTTGGTGCCAGCTGGCTGCGCCACGGGCTTGCCGGCCGGGTAGCCGGCGGGCGCGGGCGGCAGGGTGATCAGCGGCGCGACGTTGGGTGCCGTGGCGGCCAGCGACTGCGCAAAATATGCGGCGCTGTCCTTGGCGCGGTCCACGCCGGAACTGACGGTGACGATCTGGCGCGGCGCGCTGGCGGCGCTCGCGCCCAGTTGCGTGAACAGGGCGGGCAGGCGCGCCAGCATGCGCACGGCCAGCTGCTTGTGCTCATTGATGCCCGTCTGCGACAGGTTGCCGTAGCCGGGCGCCGTGATGCCGTCCACGCCGTAGCCGAGCAGCGCGTTGGCCTTCATCAGTTTCAGGATGTCGGCGCCCAGCTTTTGCCCCAGTGGCGTGAGCGCATCGTCGGCGGCGGCCCTTTGCCAGACGTTGTAGAAGGCGGCGTCGTACTTCATGCTCGACAGGCCGCGCGAACCGTGGCGCGCCACCAGTTCGGTGAACACGGGCGCGTAGCCGGCCGGCGCGGCTTCATACGTGGCCGCCTCCTGCTGCGGCGTGTACGGCGTCTTGGTCTGGTAATAGGTGGCTGGCGGCGGCGTGACAGGGGGCGTCACCGGCGGCGTTGTCTCGCCGCCGCCACAGGCGGCCAGGGAGAGCATCAGGAGGGACAGGGGAAGATGGCGTGCGTGCAGCATGGCGTTTCCTTTGGATGTGAGTTGCCCGGGCGCGCCGCGCAGGACGGCGCACCCAGGGAAGACAGGCAGGATGGTGGAATTTAGAGCTTGAGGGCCTTGGCCAGGCTGTTGGCGCGCGCATCGCGCTCGCTCAATGGCGCCAGACCATGGCGTTCCTCGATGAACTTCAGGATCGACACGGTTTCATACTCGGTATGGTCGATATGCCCGCCTTCGCTGAACGGCGAGATGACGAGGGCGGGGATGCGCGTGGCCGGGCCGAAGCGGTCGCCTTTGGGCGGCGCCACGTGGTCCCAGAAGCCGCCGTTTTCATCGGTGGTGACGATGATGACGGTATCCTTCCATTGCGGGCCTTCCATGATGGCGTTGATGATGGCCACGCCCTCGTCGTCGCCGGCCGCCACGCTCGATTTGTCCATCCCCGGATGCATGTTCTTCTTGCCCATGGGCTTGTAGAACGAGACGGGCGGCAGCTTGCCCGCCTGGACGTCGGCGATCATGTCGGAGCGGTCCTTCAGGTGCGTGGCGCGCTGCTGCGGGCTGTCGATGAAGCGCTTGAAGTAGGTGAACGGCTGGTGGTGATATGAGAAATCGTCTGCCTTCTTGCCCGACTTGGTCGAGGCGACGGCGATGTCGTAACCGTCCGCATAGTAGACCCAGGATATGCCCTTGTCCGTCAGGCGGTCACCGATGGTGGGCATGGTTTGCGGCGGCAGGAACGTCTGCTTCTTGGTCGGGTCGAACAGCAGCGGGCCCTGCATGGTGTTGACGGCGTAGCCGTCCTGCGTCACTTCCGCTTCCTCGCCCTTCTTGTGGCCCGTGCCGCGCTCATCCTGGGCGACGATGGACTTGGGCGCGTTCGGGAATACGGGGGTGCAGGCGCAGGTCAGCCACATGTGGTTGAGGAAGGAGCCGCCGTAGGCGGACTGGAAGAAGCGGTCGGCCAGGGTGTAGCGCTGCGCCAGGGCCCACAGTTTGAGCTTGCTGCCGTCGAAATAGCCCATCGGCAGGGCGCCCGTATTGCCCTCGACGACGAAGCGGTCGTTCTTGCCGTCGTTGATCTGGCGCTTGTGCGTCCAGAACGCGTGCACGGGACTGGCCGTCTTGTCGCCCAGCGACACGCTCGGCTCCATGTGGAAGGGCGCGTTGGCGATGTCGCCCTTGAAGCGCTGGTCCAGGCCGCCCTTGTCGAGCGCCACGGCGGGCAGCATCGCATAGGGCTTGCCGTCGGGACCGGTCTGCGTGGTGGTGTCCGGCGAGCGGCCATTGGCGATGCCGTCGGCGCCGGGGAAGGTACCGAACAGGTGGTCGAAGCTGCGGTTTTCCATGTACACGACGACGATCTGGCCGATCTTCGCCAGCTTCGGATCGGCGGCGGCTGTGGCAGCCGTATTGTGCTGCATGCCGGCGGGGGTGGTGCAGGCCGCCAGGCCGATGGCCCCGGCACCGAACAGGGCGATTCTTAGAACGTGGTTCAACATAACGGTCTCCTTGATACGCCTCCGTGGACGGGGCGCTTTTTTTAGTGGTATGGCCAGAACAGGCTTTTTGAAGAAATTGCACACGTGTGCAGCACGCGTGTGCAAACAGTAACCCGGATTTTTTTCGATGTCAACAAGTACAGGCGGAGGATGAAAAAGTGTGGAAAACGGGGAACGGCGGGCGCTGCGGGGCGGTGGGGGCGGGCAGACGGCGTTGCGCCATCTGCCGTATTGAGTCGCTTAGCGCGTCGTGCCGCGCCGCACCAGCGTGACGGGGACTTCCTTCAGGCGGCCCGGCATGGCGAATTTTTCCATGCGCTCGACCAGGCTCTTGACGGCGCGGCGCGCCAGTTCGCCCGCATCCTGGCGGATGGTGGTCAGCTGGTAGGCGTCGAGCGCCGCCATGGGAATGTCGTCGAAGCCGATCACCTGCAATTGCGCGGGCACGTCGATGCCGTACTTGCTGCGCGCCGCGTCGATGAAGCCGCAGGCGATCAGGTCGGTGGCGCAAAAGACGCCGTCGGGCAGCTTGCCCGAGGCGAGCAGGGCGTCGGCCGCTTCCTGGCCCGCTTGGTAGCCGATGGCGTCGGCCAGGTATTCGCCGGCCGTGCAGCGCTTCTTCGCCACGGCCGGCGCCAGGTGGTCGAGGAAGGCCTTGCCGCGCGCGATGCCGCTGAAACTGCTGGCGCGCGTGTTGACGAAGGCCAGCCGTTTGGCGCCGCTGTCGAGCAGGGTGCTGGCCGCCAGTTCGCCGCCATGGCGGTTGTCGCTGTTGACCACGTCCACGCCCTTCAGGTCGCGCGCGCGGTTGATCATGGCCACCGGTACTTGCCGCTGCAGGTATTCCGTCGCCACGGCGGACGGCGGCGAGCCGGACGTCATGATGACGCCGGAAATCTTGTAGCTGAGGAGGATGCGCAGCAGTTCGCTGAGGCGTTCGGGATCTTCCGCATTCATCAGCAGCGGCACCAGCGCATGTTCGCTCAGGCTGCGCGTGACTTCGCCCAGCAGGGCCACGCGGAACGGGTCCGTGAAGCCCGTGATGACGACGCCCACCAGATTGCTTTGCCCCTGGTTCATGCTGCGCGCCAGGATGTTGACCTGGTAGCCCAGCGACTGCGCCGCTTCCATCACGCGGGCCCGCGTTTCGGGCGCCACGCTGGCGCCGGGCGTGAACGTGCGCGAGACGGCGGAGCGCGAGACGCCGGCCCGTTTGGCGACGTCGACCGAAGTGACCCAGGACTTGTCTTTTTGTTCCATTGACGGTGTAGATGATTGAGAGGCCGATGCACGATGCGGTGCGGCGCAACGCCGCTCCATCATCTTAGCCGAAAATCCCGGCCGCGGCGCGAACTGAATGCCGGTGGCACTGTCAGTCACGCGGCGCGGGCCGGCGTGCCGGCCCTCAGCTTTTCAATCGTCCTACCACTTCGGCGTGTACTTCAGGGTGAACTGCACGTTGCGCGGGTCGCCATAATAGTTGTTCGACCCGGTGGTGTTGTAGGCCGGGATGATGTAGCGCTTGTCGAACAGATTGTTGACGTTGACCGACAGGGCCACTTGCGGCGTGGCTTGCCAGCCCAGGCGTGCATTCCAGATCGAGAAACCGGCAACCTTGAACGTGCGTTCGGTATCGACCGTATGGCTTTGCAGGCTGGTGCCGGCGCCCACGCTGAACTTGTCCCACGCGCCGGGCAGGGTATAGCTCGACCAAAGGCGCAGCATGTGCTTCGGCGTCCACGTGGAAAAGACCTGGCCCTTGTTGTCCGGATCGTCGAGGTAGGTCGTCGTCGTGTAGGCATAGCCGGCCGACAGCTGCAGGCCGCGCGCCACTTCGCCCGACACTTCCGCTTCCAGGCCCTGGCTGCGCACCTTGCCCGAGGCGCGCGAGCAGTACCAGCCGTCGCAGGCGAAACCGGCAGCGTAGTCGGTGACGGCGCGGTCCTTGTGGTCATAGCGGAATACGGCCAGCGAGGTGTTGACCTTGCCATCCACCAGTTCACCCTTGATGCCGCCTTCGTAGCTGCTGCCCGTGATCGGCTTGAGGGTGCGGCCCGCCACGTCGTGGTTCGTCTGCGGCTGGAACACGTCCGCATAGCTGGCATAGGCCGACCATTGCGGCGTCAATGCATAGATCAGGCCCACCGATGGCGTGAACCTGGCCGTGGCGCGGGTGGCGTCGCGGTAGCCGTCCGGCGTGGCATACAGGAAGTCGTACCAGCTGAAGCGCCCGCCCAGCAGGGCTTTCAGCTTGCCCGTCAGCTGGCCGTTCCAGGTGGCGTACAGCCCTTTCTGGCGCATGTCGTAGGTGCTGTAGCTGCTCACGCCGCGCGCGGCGATGCTGTCGAAGTCCTGCCACGGGCGATGGTGCTTGATGTTGAAGATATCCGCGCCCGTTTCCCACGCGCGCGCATAGCGGTCGTTCGACGTCATGCTGACATAGCTGGCGCCGGCGACGACTTCCTGCGCGATGCCCAGGCCGTCGAATTTGCCGCGCACGAAAGCGTCGATGCCGCGCTTGCGATTGTCGAAATCGGTGGAAAAGTCGCCATAGCGCGCGCCGCTGCCGTCGGGTTTGATGGCGAAGGCCGTGCGCTGGTGCGTGGAACTGGTGCTTTCATTCATGCCCAGCGCCGAGGCCTTCAGGCTCCATTGCGTATTGAAGTGGTGTTCCAGGTCCAGGTAGACGGTGCTTTGTTCCACCAGGCTGCGGTTCCAGTCGGCGCCCGTGAAGGTGGAGCGCGGCAGCGGCAGTGCGCTGCCGTCAACGTAGCGGGGCAGGCCGATGAACGTGGGGCGGCCGTAGGCCTTGACATGGCTGGCGGCCAGGCCGACCGTGGTGGCGGGCGCCAGGTCGTAGTCGATTGCCGCGTACAGGGTGCGGCTCTTGCTCCATACCTGGTCGATGAAGGAGTGGCTGTCTTCCTCGTCGACGATGGCGCGTCCGCGCAGGCTGCCTTCCGCGTTCATGGGGCTGCTGATGTCGACCTGGGCGCCATAGTGGTCCCAGGAACCGGCGCGCCCCGTCAGCGTGATCGCGCGTGTGGCCAGCGGGCGCTTGCGCACCAGGTTGACGGAACCGCCGGGGCTGCCCGTGCCAACGAGCATGCTCGAAGCGCCGCGCAGCACTTCCAGGCGGTCGTAGATGACCATGTTTTCCTGGCCCCAGTTACCCAGCGCATAGGTGTTGCGGTCGATCGGCACGCCGTCGTATTGCCACTGGTCGATCTGGAAGCCGCGCGCCGTGATGACCACGCCCGGGCCCACGCCATGCACGCCCACCACGCCAGTGACGTTGTTGACGGCTTCGCGCAAGTCCGTGATGCCCTGGTCGTCCAGGCGCTGGCGCGTCAGCACGCTGACCGATTGCGGGATGTCCTTCATCGATTGCTCGCCCTTGCCGATGGTGAGCTTGCGCGCCGTGTAGGAACCGCTGCCTTCCGTGGTGGCGCCTTGTTCGGCCTGGCCGACGATGGTAATCGAGGGCATGGTGCGCTCGGCCGCCGAGGCGGCACTGGCCGCCGCCGTGGGGGCGGACGCCGGCGCGGCCACCAGCACGTAGCCGGTGGACGTCTTGCCGATGGCATAGCCGCTGCCGCGCAGCAGCATGGCGAAGCCGTCGTCGATGGCGTAGCTGCCTTGCAGGCCGGCCGTCTGCAGCCCCTGTACCTTGGCCGCGTCGATGACGATGGACACGCCCGCCTGCTGTGCATAGCGGTTCAGGGCGCCGGCCAGCGGGCCGGCGGGAATGGCGTAGCTGGCGACCGCCGGCACGGCCTGGGCGGCTGCCTGGGCATGCAGGGCGGCGCCAGCGAGCAGCATGGCCGCCAGGGCCAGCGGGCGCAGACGCGTGCGCAGGGTGTTCGGGGAGGAAACGGCAATGACTTGAGCGTACATGGTGACAGCCTTTTTTGAATGATCTCAGCTGCCTTGACGCGCGAGATGCGCCAACACGAACCTGCGTGGCAAATTATTTTTTTGCGGTGCCAGTGCTTGGCGCGTCGACCATCACCAGGTAGCGCGTCAGCATGCGGATGCGCAGTTGCGGGAAATTGTCGATCAACAGCTGCAGCGCCTTGTCCGTGTCGTCCAGCGGCAGCACGGCCGCCACGCGGATGCCGGCGATCTGCGCGCGGTCGTAATGCAGCTGGCCGGGACGGTGGCGCGCCAGCTCGTCGAGCACCTCGGCCAATGGCTGGTCGTCGACCACCAGCTGGTGCGCGTGCCACGCTTGCTGCACGCTGACCGCATCGATGGTTGTTAGCGGTCCGACGCCATCGCCCGTGATGCGCGTGCGCTGGCCCGCCCGCACCACGACGGCAGGATGTTGCGGCACCTGCGCCGATACTGTCGACTCCAGCATGTTCAGGATGGTGGCGCCGTCTTCCCGGCGCACGCTAAAGCGCGTGCCCAGCGCGCGGATCGCCGCCTGCCTGCTGTCGACGATGAAGGGGCGCTGCACATCCTTGGCGACGTCGACGAGGATGTCGCCACGCACCAGTTCCACGTGCCGCTCGCCCGCAGTAAAGCGCACGTTGACGGCGCTGCCGCCGGCCAGGGTGATCCGGCTGCCGTCGGCCAGGATGTGCGACTGCCATTGCCCTGTGGGGCTGCGCAGGTCGGCCAGCAGGTAGGCGGGGCGCTCGCTGGCGACCATGGCCGTGCCCAGCACCAGCATGGCGACGGCACTGGTGGCGGCCAGCTGGCGCAGGCGCTGGCGGGGGCGATCGGGGGCGATGGCGGCCAGGGCGGCCCGGGCGGGGCGATGGTCGCCGCCGGCCGGCTCGCGCACGGCGTGCAACTGGCGCAGCAGGTTTTCCATGCCGGCCGCTGCGTTCGCGTGCAGCGGGTCGGCCGCCTTCCATGCGGCGAAGCCGGAGCGTGCCTGTTCGCGCTCGGCCGGGTCGTCGGCGCTCAGGCGCACGATCCACTGCGCGGCCTGTTCGGCTGTCGCGTCGGTGCGCGCGCCCTTCATGCCGCCATGGCCGGGCAGGCGTGGCGGCAGGCCAGCAAGGCTTGCACCAGGTATTTTTGCACCATGCGCGTGGAGACGTTCAGCTGCGCGGCGACGGCGGCCTGCGGCTGCTCTTCCAGGTAGTGCAGCAAGAAGGCGTCGCGCGCCCTGGCGGACAAGCCGGCCAGCGCCGTGGCGATCTGCCCGAGCGCCTGCACTGCCATCAGGATCTCGTCCGGCGACGGCGCGCCGGGCAGGCTGTCGGCCAGCAGGGCCAGTTCCGCCAGGTAGCTGCGTTCAAGTACCTGCCGGCGCGCGCGGTCGAGCAGCAAGCGCTTTGCCGTGGTGGACAGATAGGCGCGCGGTTCGCGCATGCCGAACAGGGCGTCGCGCGAAGCGATGATGCGCACGAACGTGTCTTGTGCCACATCGGCCGCGCCATGCGGACAGCTGAGCTTTTTGCGCAGCCAGCCCACCAGCCAGCCATGATGCTCGCTGTAGAGCGACTGCACTTGCTGTTGCAGGCTGGACTGAATGGCGGACATGGGGAATGAATAATATAAATGAGAATTATTCTCATTGTAAGCGCCAGCGGCGTCTCGCCACAATCCCCGATTGCATGCGGAGGGGGCGGGTGTTGCGCGCAGGCCGCATGCGCGGCGGCCGGAAATGAAAAAACCCGCCGCTGCACGGGGCAGGGCGGGTTCATCAATACTGCAAATTCTTGGTGGTGATAGGTGGACTTGAACCACCGACCCCAGCATTATGAATGCTGTGCTCTAACCAACTGAGCTATATCACCAAACAGACCGGTCAGACCGGATGCTGGTTTTGACCAGGTGAAACCTGATCGATGTTCTTTGGTGGTGATAGGTGGACTTGAACCACCGACCCCAGCATTATGAATGCTGTGCTCTAACCAACTGAGCTATATCACCCAACAGCCGAGCATTATCCAGTCTTCCGATTTCCTTGTCAATGCTGGCGCAAAAAAATGTGCGGGTTTTTCGTGGTGGATTGTTGTATGGCTATTTCAGCAACGCTTGAATCTGCGCCAGCATGGCCGCGGCCGGGTCACGTCGCAGGCAATCGATGACGACGCGTTCCGGCATCGAGCGCAGCCTAAGTCGAGCCTAGCGCTTGGCCAGTTGTTGTGTGGCGACGCTTATGTCAGCAAAGGGGCGATTTGTGCCAGCATGGCATTGGCCGGATCAGCTCCCAGGCAATCGATGACGATGCGCTCCGGCATCGAGCGCAGCCATGTCAGCTGCCGTTTGGCCAGCTGGCGCGTGGCGATGATGCCCGTCTCGCGCAGGGCGGCGCGGTCGATGCGGCCGTCGAGGTATTCCCAGGCCTGGCGGTAGCCCACGCAGCGCATCGAGGGCAGGCCCGGGTGCAGGTCGCCGCGCCGGCGCAGCTGTTCCACTTCGTCGAGCAGGGCGTCGTTTTTCAGCATCAGGTCGAAGCGCGTGGCGATGCGCGCGTGCAGCACGGCGCGGTCGGACGGCTCCAGCGCGAACGATTGCAGCTGGAACGGCAGCACGGTCTTTTCGCGGCGGTCCAGCAGGGCCGACATGGGCTGGCCGGACAAGGCGATGATTTCCAGCGCGCGGCCGATGCGCTGCGCATCCTGCGGCGCCAGGCGCGCGGCCGTGACGGGGTCCTGCTCGGCCAGGCGCGCATGCATGGCGGGCCAGCCGATGGCGGCCGCGTCTTCTTCCAGCCGGGCGCGCAGCACCGGATCGGCGCCGGGCAAGTCGTCGAGGCCATCGGCCAGGCCCTTGAAGTACAGCATGGTGCCGCCGACGAGCAGCGGCAGCTTGCCGCGCGCGGAGATGTCCGCCACCAGACGCAGGGTATCGTTGCGGAACTGGGCCACGGAATACGCATCGAGCGGATCGATGATATCGATCAGATGATGCGGTACCTGGGCCAGTTCTTCTTGCGACGGCTTGGCCGTGCCGATATCCATGCCCCGGTAGACGAGGGCGGAATCGACGGAAATGATCTCGGACGGGATCGCTTGCGCGATGGCCAGCGCACTGGCCGTCTTGCCGCTGGCCGTGGGGCCCATGATGGCGACGGCCAGGGGGAGACGTGGGGTGTTTTGCATGTTGACTCGTGTAAGGTAATGCGTAGGTCGGATGAGCGCAGCGTAATCCGACACTGCAGCGGCGGCATCGCGTCGGATTACGCTTGCGCTAATCCGACCTACCGTTTATTGGCCGCGCAGGAACAGCTTGTCTAGCGCGTTGATCTCGACCTGCACCCAGGTGGGCCGGCCATGGTTGCACTGGTCGGCGCGTTCCGTGCTCTCCATCTGGCGCAGCAGGGCGTTCATCTCTTGCACCGACAAGATCCGGTTGGCGCGCACGGCCGTGTGGCAGGCCAGGGTGCCCAGCAATTCGTTCTGGCGCTCGATCAGCACGCGCGAGCCGCCGTATTCGCGCACGTCGCGCAGCACGTCGCGCGCCAGGGTTTGCGCGTCCGCGTTCTTGAGCAGGGTCGGCACGGAGCGCACGGCCAGGGTGGTGGGCGACAGGGCGGCGATGTCGAAGCCCAGCGCTTTTAACGTCTCCTGGTTTTCATTCGCCGTCGACACTTCGATGGCGTCCGCGTAGAACGTCACGGGGATCAGCAAGGATTGCACCTGCATGTCCTGGCCGGAGACCTGCGCCTGCAGCGCGTTTTTCAGCTGTTCGTACAGGATGCGCTCGTGCGCCGCGTGCATGTCGACCAGCACCAGGCCCTTGGTGTTCTGCGCCAGGATGTAGATGCCGTGCAGCTGGGCCAGGGCAAAGCCCAGCGGATATTCTTCGCGCGCCATCGCTTCGGGCGAGGCGATGTAGGGCTCCGCCTGCGTGACCGGCGAGTTGGCGGCACCTGCGCCGCCGCCGAACAGGGCGCCGTAGGCCGCCGTGTCCTGGGCCACGCCTGGCGCGTCGGCAAAGAAGGGGCGGGCCGCGCCGGGCGGGGCGGGCGCGAAGGTATTCGTAAATTGCGCGCCGAACGAGGTCTGCGTCTGTTCGCGGCGCCAGATGCCGGGGCCGCCATTAGCTGAGCCGGCGTCGCCGCCGCCCAGGGTGGAGGCTGCCGGCAGCGGTGCCGGCACGCTGCCGAACGCCGTGGCCGATGTCTGCGCCAGCGCGCGCTGCACCGCGTGGAAGACGAACTGGTGCACGGAGCGGCTGTCGCGGAAGCGTACTTCGATCTTCGACGGGTGCACGTTGACGTCGACCAGGGCCGGGTCGAGGTCGAGCGCCAGCACGTACGACGGGAAGCGGTCGCCGTGCAGCACGTCTTGATACGCCATGCGCACGGCGTGCACGAGCAGCTTGTCGCGCACGAAGCGCCCGTTGACGTAAAAGAACTGGCCGTCGGCGCGCGCCTTCGACGCCGTCGGCAAGCCGGCAAAGCCGTGAATGCGCAGGCTGCCGGCCGACTCGTCCAGCGCCAGGCGCGCTTCGGCGAAGTCGTTGCCCAGGATGTGGGCGCTGCGCTTGGCCAGTTCGCTGATATTCCATTGGTCGATGGTGCGGCCGTTGTGCGACAGCGAGAACGACACGTCGGGCCGCGCCAGCGCGATGCGGCGCACGACTTCGGCGCAATGGCCGTACTCCGTCTGCTCGGATTTGAGGAATTTGCGCCGCGCGGGCGTGTTGAAATACAGGTCCTGCACGTCGACCGTGGTGCCGTGCGCGCCCGAGGACGGCGAAACGCTGCCGTTGTGCGAGCCGACGATTTCCCACGCATGGGCCGCATCCATCGTGCGCGACGTCACGGTGACGGCGGCCACCGAGGCGATCGAGGCCAGCGCCTCGCCCCGGAAGCCCAGGGTGCCCACGTTTTCCAGGTCGTGCAGCGATGCGATCTTCGAGGTGGCGTGGCGCGCCAGGGCCAGCGGCAGCTGGTCTTTGTCGATGCCGCGCCCGTTGTCGGTGATCGCGATGCGTTTCACGCCCCCTTCTTCCAGCCGCACCGTGATCTGCGTGGCGCCCGAGTCGAGCGCGTTTTCCAGCAATTCCTTGACCACGGCCGACGGCCGCTCGACCACCTCGCCGGCGGCGATTTGCGAAATCAACTGGTCAGGCAGGGCCTGGATCGGGCGGTGGGGCGTGATGGAAGCGTTCATGCGGTAATTATACCGGGGTCAGACCCGCAACGCCGCCTACGCAAAGCGTAGCGCCAACGTACTTGGGGTCAGACCCTCAACACCGTTAACACAAAATTTGGCGCTAACGTACCCGGGGGGCTGACCCCAGCCTTGATCCATATTTACTTCGCCACCTCCCTCACCGGTATCGGCGCATTGCACAGGTCGACGTGGCCGGCCGTGACCTTGCTCCATGGGCCGCCGCGATGGCGCTGGGCTTCCAGCACGGCCTGGTAGGCGGCGCTGTCGGTGCGCATCACTTCCAGGTTCACGCGCTGTTCCGGTGGCACGCTGGCGGCCAGGCGGATGGACTTGATCGGCACGTTTTTCTCGGGGCTGTCGTAAAAGCCCATGGGCGCCGTGCCGCGTGGCAGGGTGGACAGCAATGGCATGCCGGAGACGACCCGGCCGACGACCGTGATGTCGCGGTCCAGGTGGCGCGGCGACTGGCCGATGACGGCGTACAGCTCGGTGCCGCCGCCGCTGTCGCTGGCGCTGTCGCGGCCCACGCCCACGGTGGCATAGCAATGCGTGAGCCAGGCCGTGCCGGTTTTCGGATCGCGCGCGGATGGGAAGCCGTTCGAATGGCCGACCTGCGGCGCATAGCCGTCGACGTCCGGCAGGCGCGTGAAGCTCTTGATGTTTTTCAGTGGCACGGTGAATTCGCCGGGCAGGGTGCGCTGGGCGTGCTGGATGGGCTTGGGATTTTTCTCGTTCGGATCGCCCCACTGCGCCACCCAGTTGTCCTGCGCGCGCGTGATGGCCAGGCCGTCGTAATACTGTTCCGCCACCAGGGCCTTGATGTTGGCCACGTGCTTCGGTGCGAAGTCGGGCGCCAGTTCGATCACCACGCGGCCGGCGGGAATGTCCAGGTACAAGGTGTTGTCCGGCTCCAGCGCACGCCAGTCGGACGGCTTCGAGGCCTTGATCACGTCGGCCAAGGTCGCCTTGGCGGGCAGTTCGGCGGGCGCCTTGATCTGGACAGGGGCTGCGTGGGCCGTCAGATGTGCAAGGCCCAGTACGGTGGCCATGGTCAGGCCGCTCAATGGGTGTCGATACATGTTTTCTCCTGGTGGGCGCGGGTTGCGCCGTGGAGAAAGTGTATACCGGAATGGCAATATTTCGTTGTAAAAACATTGCAGATGGTAATCCTGACAGTTGCCTGCCGATATGGCGTTTCCTTAACCTTTACTTAAAATGCCACATCGCCAAGGGCGCTGCCGAATTAATCACGAAATATCGGCCAGGGGACTGCCGTTGCGCTGGCCGGGTGGTGTATGATTCCGCCGCTACCTTTAGGGAAAAATATATGGATTTTGTGCAATTCCTCGACATGATCGTGCATGTCGACAAGACGCTGGGCCTCTTGATCGAGCAGTACGGTACTCTCGTGTATGCGGTGCTGTTTGCCATTATTTTTTGCGAGACAGGCCTCGTGGTGCTGTTTTTCTTCCCTGGGGATACCTTATTGTTTATCGCCGGCGCATTTTGCGCGACGGGACAGATGCACCTGGGCTTGCTGATCGCCTTGCTGGTGACGGCCGCCGTCACGGGCAACACGCTCAATTACTGGATAGGCGAGGCCATCGGGCAAAGGGTGTTTACCCACGATTACCGCTGGATCAACAAGGATGCCATGCGCCGCACGCATGAATTCTTTGAAAAGCACGGCGGCAAGACCATCATCCTGGCCCGTTTCGTGCCGGTGGTGCGCACCTTCGCCCCGTTCGTGGCCGGCATTTCCGACATGACGCATGCGCGCTTCCAGATGTACAACGTGACGGGCGCCCTGTTGTGGGTGGTCGGTCTGGTGACGGCGGGCTACTTCTTCGGCAATATTCCGTGGATCCGCGACCACCTGACCTTGATCGTGCTGATCGGTGTCGGCGCCGCCGTCGTGCCGGTGGTACTGGGCGGCTTGTGGAAACTCTACAAGCGCATGGTCGGCAAGTCGGCCTAAGGCCGCATGGATCCGGGGCAAGCGCGCTGCGGCACAGCCCGCAGCCGGCCCCGGATCCCGTTTTTCTCTCCGTTGTTTCTGTATTACGCCTGCGCTGATTCAAGTTTTGTTGCTTTCCAGCCGTAAACCAGAAGGTATTCTCACTTTCTGGATTTCCATGCGACATTTGAGCGCCCTGTTAGCTTGCAGCCTTGCCGCGATGGCGGCCATGGCAAGCGCCAAAGATGCCCCCGCTTCGGCGAGCGCGGCCGCCTCCGCGCCGATGTCGGCGTCGGCGCGTGCGGCCGCCATGAAAACCCTGACCGAATCGGTGAAGGGCAAGGAGGCCAAGGCGCCTGTCGTCGTCGCGCCCACGGCGCGCGAGAAGGAAGAAGCGGCCGAAGTCGACCTGTCCGAACGCATCGCGGCGCGCCTGGCGGAAATGCGCGCCACCCAGGCGGCCCGCGCCGCCGCCCGCGCCAAGCGGGCCGCCGTGGTGAAGGCCGCGCCGCCGCCACCGCCGCCCGTGGCGCGCGGCACGCACTGGTCGTACGAGGGGGAGAGTGGTCCGGCCAACTGGAGCAAGATCAATGTCGACTGGGCCAAGTGCGGCAATGGCAACCGCCAGTCGCCGATCGATATCCGCGATGGCATGAAGGTGGAACTCGAGCAGATCAGCTTTGACTACCATCCGTCGTCGTTCAATGTGGTCGACAACGGCCACACGGTGCAGGTGGGCGTGAGCGGCGGCAATTACATCACGGTGCAGAACCGCATGTTCGAGCTGCAGCAATTCCATTTCCACCGTCCGTCCGAAGAGCGCATCAATGGCAAGGCATTCGAAATGGTGGTGCACCTGGTGCATCGCGATGCGGAAGGCCGGCTGGCGGTGCTGGCGCTGCTGCTGGAGCGGGGCGCGCCGCAAGCGACCATCCAGACCGTGTGGAACAACCTGCCGCTGGAAAAATTCGACACCATGCAGCCGACCATCCTGCTCGATCCCGCCGAGATGCTGCCGGCGCGGCGCGACTACTACACGTATATGGGATCGCTGACTTCGCCGCCGTGCAGCGAGGGCGTGCTGTGGCTGGTGATGAAGCAGCCGGTGCAGGCTTCGCCGGCGCAGATGGCGCTGTTCAGCCGTTTGTATCCGCTCAATGCGCGCCCGGTGCAAGCCGGTAACGGACGCATCATCAAGGAATCGAATTAAACGAATTCCAGGCGCTGGCGGCCGGTCCATTCGGCGCCGGCGGCCAGCAGGTCGGGCTGGATCAGGGCAGGCTCGATGCAGATGAAGCGCTGGTACTCGTCGTCGCCCAGGTCGGGCAGGGCGGCCGCGTCCTGCGCGCCGGGGTTCCACACGACGGCATCCGTGAAGCCCTGCTGCTCCAGGCGCAGCGTATGGCGGCCGGACTGCAGGGTCAGGGCGCCCGGCAACTGGTAATAGATGCGGTCCAGCTTGTCCGAAAATTGCAGCTCCTCTTCCGCCTGCAAGGCATCCTGCGGCGTCTCGTCCGAATAGCGCACGCGCTGCAGGCCGCCAACGCGGGCCTCGCTCAATCGATCGATCGCAAAATAGCTGTGCAGGGCGGCCGAGAACGGAAACGCCTGTTCGCCCGTGTTGTGCACGGACAGGTACAGTTCCAGCGATTGGCCTTGCACCGCCACGCGCAGGCGCAGGGTGAAGGCCCATGGCCAGCTGGCGGCGATCGCCTCCGGCAGGTCCGTGTGCTGCAGGATGAATTGCGCCCATGCGGCCCCATCGGTCTCGCCCGTCGATTCCAGCTGCCAGGTCGCCACGCGCGCAAAGCCGTGGCGCATGCCCGTGCCGCGCGCGCCGAACTGGGGGAAGATCAAGGGCACGCCGCCCCGGATGGCGCGGCTGCCGTCGAGGGCGGAATCGCGGCTGCAGAACAGGCGCTCCTGGCCATCGCTGGTTTGCCACGAGACCAGGTGGCCGCCGTACAGGGTGACGGTCGCCTGCGCGCCATCGGCGGCGCGGATGGTCACGGCCGGCAACTGGCCAAAGGTGCTGTCGCTCATGCTAGGCTTTCATGTCAGGTCAAACGGCTTTTCGCCAGCGGCGGATTCTTGGCAAAGTAATTCTTGATGCCCGTGACGATGGCGTCGGCCATCTGGTCCTGGTAGCCGTTGTCGGTCAGCTTGGCTTCTTCCTCCGGATTCGAGATGAAGGCCGTCTCGATCAGGATGGACGGGATGTCCGGCGCTTTCAGCACGGCGAAGCCGGCCTGCTCGACGGAACCCTTGTGCAGGCGGTTGATGCCGCCGATTTCGCGCAGCACGGCCTTGCCCAGCTTCATGCTGTCATTGATCTGCGCCGTCGTCGACAGGTCGAGCAGCACGCTGGCCAGCTGCTTGTCGTGGTTCTTCACGTTCACGCCGCCGATCAGGTCGGCCTGGTTTTCCTTGTTGGCCAGCCAGCGCGCGGCCGTCGAGGTGGCGCCCTTTTCGGACAGCACGAAGACAGACGAGCCGCGCGCCGTCGGCTGGATGAAGGCGTCGGCGTGGATCGAGACGAACAGGTCGGCCTGCACCTTGCGCGCCTTTTCCACGCGCATGCCCAGCGGGACGAAGAAGTCGGCGTCGCGCGTGAGCATGACGCGCATGTTCGGCTGCAATTCCAGCTTGGTCTTGAGGCGCTTGGCGATGGCCAGCACCACGTCTTTTTCGCGGCTGCCCCGGCTGCCCATGGCGCCAGGGTCTTCGCCGCCGTGACCGGGATCGAGCGCGATGGTAATCATGCGCACCACTTTCTGGCCCGGCAGGGGGCGCGCTTCGGGGCGCTGTTCCGGACGCAGTTCGGGCACGGGCGGCACGGTGGGCGCCGGCGGCGTCACGGCGGCCACGGGCGGCTTGCCGCTCTCGGGCAGCGGCAGCGCGGGCGGCGGCGTATGCGTGTCGGCCATAGGCGGCTTGGCGGGGTCGCTCGACCAGTCGCCCTTTTCGATCATCTGCGCGATCAGGTCCGGCTCGCGCACGGGATACAGGTCGAAGATCAGACGGTGGTTGTAGGAACCGGCCGGCGGCAGGGTAAACAGCTGCGGCGTGACTTCTTCCTTCAGGTCGAACACGAGGCGCACGACATTGGGCCGGTTCTGGCCCACGCGCACCTGTTTGATGTACGGGTCGTTCGACTGGATCTTCGCCACCAGGCCCTTCAAGGTGGGATTGAGTTCCAGCCCTTCGATGTCGACCACCAGCCGTTCCGGGTCCTTGACGATGAAGTGGGTCGCCTTGAGGATGCTGTCGTTTTCCAGGGTGACGCGGGTGTAGTCCTCGGCCGGCCAGACGCGCACGGCGAGAATTTGCGCCGCCATCGCCGACATGGGCGCGAACACGGACAACAGCAGGGTGCCGCCGGCCTTGAGCACCGTGCGCCGGGTGATGGGCGAGGAGATCAAAGGTTCGGGGCGAATTTGAGACGGTGAAGGCATGACAGACCCAATTCAGAAGACGCTTGCAATTCTACATCACGTCCTGTACCCGCAACGTTCAAATAAATATTCAGGTCGGCAGGCGGCAGCACCGGTTCGGCTTTCTCCGGCCATTCGACGATGCAGATATTGCGCCCGTCGAAGTCTTCGCGAAAGCCCGCGTCGAGGAATTCCTCGGCACTGCCCATGCGGTACAGGTCGAAGTGGATGACGTTGACGCTCTGGCCGTCGAGCTGCACCGTGTACGGTTCGGACAAGGTGTAGGTGGGACTTTTGACGTGGCCCGCGTGGCCGGCCGCGTGCAGCAGGGCGCGCGTGAGGGCCGTCTTGCCGGCGCCCAGGTCGCCGTGCAGGTAGATCGCCAGGCCGGGCGCCAGCGCGCGCGCCAGCGCGGCGCCCAGCGCGGCGGTGCCGGCTTCGTCGTGGAGGTGGGCTGTGAAGTGTTCGGTCATGATCTTCCGTATCGCATAAAATGGAGGCTGCTGTCATTGTAACCGCCCGCGCGCCTGCCGTTTTCCGTAAAGTCCCCTATGTCCGCCACCACCACCGATCTCGCCGTCCTGGCGCGCACCATCAAGGAATGGGGGCGCGAGCTGGGTTTTGCCGAGGTGCGCATCGCCGACGTGGACCTGTCGCACATGGAAGCACCGTTGCAGGCCTGGCTCGATGCAGGGTATCACGGCGAAATGGATTACATGGCCAGCCACGGCATGAAGCGCGCGCGCCCGGCCGAACTGGTGCCGGGCACGGTGCGTGCCATCAGCGCGCGCATGAACTACCTGCCGCCGGCGCTGGGCCCCGACTGGCGCGCACACGAGGCGGCGCGCGACGCCGACCCCGCGGCGGCCGTGATCTCCGTGTATGCGCGGGGCCGCGACTATCACAAGGTGATGCGTTCGCGCCTGCAGCAGCTGGCAGACCGCATCAAGGGCGAGATCGGCGACTTCGGCTACCGCGTCTTCAGCGATTCGGCGCCCGTGATGGAAGTCGAGCTGGCGCAAAAGGGCGGCTTGGGCTGGCGCGGCAAGCACACTTTGCTGATCAACCGCCAGGGCGGTTCCTTCTTTTTCCTCGGCGAGATCCTCATCGACGTGCCGCTGCCCGTCGACCCGCCCGAGACCCCGCGCTGCGGCCAGTGCTCGGCGTGCATCACGGTGTGCCCGACGCAAGCCATCCTGGGGCCGTACCAGCTCGACGCGCGGCGCTGCATCTCCTACCTGACGATTGAGCTGAAGGGCGCGATTCCCGTCGAGATGCGCCCCCTGATCGGCAACAAGGTGTACGGCTGCGACGATTGCCAGACCGTCTGCCCGTGGAACAAGTTCGCCCAGCGCGCCGTCGTGCCCGACTTCGACGAGCGCCACAGCCTGGGCAGCGCCGGCATGGTGGAGCTGTTCGCCTGGACGGAAGAGGAATTCAACCGCCGCATGGAAGGCAGCGCGATCCGCCGCATCGGCCACGAACGCTGGCTGCGCAACCTGGCCGTCGGCATGGGCAACGCGGCCGCCAAGGCCCGGGGCCAGGCCGACATCGTCGCGGCCCTGCTGTCGCGCCGCGCGCATCCGTCGGCCATCGTGCGCGAGCACGTCGAATGGGCACTGGCCTTGCACGGCATCGCTTGAGCTGCGTTTAAGCCTGCTTCAGGCGCAGCGCCGACCACTCGCTGTCGATGGCGATCATCGCCACGCTGTCGAGACCTGTTGCCTGCGCATACAGGCGAATATCGTCGCGGTGGATATCGCTGCCCGCCTTGATGCCACCCTTGCGGTACGCCACCCAGACCGCGCCGCCCGGCGCCAGGCGCGCCTGCGCCGCCGGCAGGAACTGCTCCAGTTCCGCGCGGCTGCGCGCGAACAGCAATATCCAGTCGGCGTTTTCTCCTTCGCTCACCCGCCGTTCGGCCGGCAACTGCGCCAGCAGGGCGGCATGCTCGCCGCCGTCATTGAGCACGGCCAGGGCTCTGGCATTTTTCACAACCATTTTCTCAGCAACAGTTTTTTCAGGCATGGCATCGGCGTGTCGGTTGGGAAAAGACGAGCATAACAAATTTCTCCTTGACTTATCGATATATCGTTATAAAATAGCGATACCTACTAACGATATATCTTTAAAGAGAAAACATGAGAAACTCACACCACGCAGAACACGGCCATTGCGGCCAGCATCACCATCACCATCACCATCAAGGCGGGCATCGCCACGAACACCATCACGAATACTTCATGCACGGCCGCGGCCCGCGCGGCTTCGACGAGCGCGGCGACGGCATGGGCCATGGCGGCCCTAGTGGCCGGGGCGGGCGCGGCGAACGGGCCGAGCGCGTCTTCGGCCGCGGCGATCTGCCGCTGATCGTGCTGGCGCTGATCGAAATCAGCCCCCGTCACGGCTACGAAATCATCAAGGCCATCGAAGAGCGTTGCGGCGGCGCGTATGCCCCCAGCCCCGGGGCCGTGTATCCGACCTTGACCTTGCTGGAAGAGCAGGATCATGTGACGTCCTCCGAAAGCGCCAGCGGCAAGAAGCTCTACACGATCACGGAGCTGGGGCGCGCCTATCTCGACGAGAACCGCGCCCAGGTAGACGGCATCCTGGCCCGCCTCGACATGTTTGCCCGCGTCCAGGCGCGTAACGCCTTGCCCGAGCGCGTGCGCCAGGCCATGCACACCCTCAAGCATGCGCTGTTGCTGAACAAGACTAACTGGAGCGAAGCGGAAGCCGAGCGCGTGTCCGCCGTGCTGGAACAGGCGGCGAACGCCATCGTCGACGGCCACTGAGCCCACTTTACAAGGACAAGCAATGACTACTGCCTCACCTGCAACACCACGTCCGCATGCCATCGAGCGCGTGCGGCATGACTTGAAACTGCGCGTGCTCACCGTCGTGCGCACCGAACAGCTGACGCCGCACATGCGCCGCATCACACTGGCGGGCGACGACCTGGACGGCTTTGTCTCGCCCGCGCACGACGACCACGTGAAACTGTTCTTCCCCGCCCCGGGCCAGACGACGCCCGTGTTCCCCGTGCTGGGCAATGGCGCCAATCCCATCGAGTATGCGGAAGGGCCGCGCCCCATCGCCCGCAATTACACGCCGCGCCGCTACGACGCCGAACGGCGCGAGCTGGAAATCGACTTCGTGCTGCATGGCGACGGGCCTGCATCGTTGTGGGCGGCGCAAGCGGCGCCCGGCCAGACCCTGGGCGTGGGCGGGCCGCGCGGCTCGATGCTGGTACCGCTCGACTTCGACTGGTATGTGCTGGTGGGCGACCAGACGGCCTTGCCGGCCATCGCCCGCCGCCTGGAGCAGCTGCCGGCCACGGCGCGGGCCATCGCCGTGATCGAGATCGTCGAAGACGGCGAGCAGATCGCGCTCGAGTGCGCGGCGCAGCTGGACGTGCGCTGGGTGGCGCGCAATGGCCGCCAGGGTCCGCTGCTGCTCGACGCCTTGCGCCAGATCGCGCTGCCGTCAGAGGGAGACGGCTACGTGTGGGTGGCGTGCGAGCATGCGCAGGTGCAGGGTTTGCGCGCGCATTTTATCGACGCCGGGGTGCCGAAGCAGCATCTGCATGTGGCCAGTTACTGGAAGCATGGGGCGGCGGAGCACCATGAGCATCACGATGCGTGATGGTGGTGATGGTGGTGTCGGGTTACGCGCTTTGCGCTAACCCGACCTACGCCGACCTGCGTTGCAATATACGGCGTAATCCAACGTTACCGCCATTACTTCAACAACCCCGCCAGCTCCACCGCCGTCTTGACCTGCATCTTGTCGAAGATATGCGCGCGGTGGACTTCCACGGTGCGCATGCTGATGCCCAGCTTGTCGGCCACCACCTTGTTCATCTTGCCCGCCAAAATCAGGTCCAGCACTTCGCGTTCGCGTGACGACAGGGTGGCCAGGCGCGCATGCACGGCGGCCAGTTCGCCCGCCTGGCGCGAGTTGGCCAGGCCCTGCTGCACGCGGTCCATCAGGTCGTTGTCGTTGAACGGCTTTTCAAAGAAATCGAAGGCGCCCCGTTTCAGGCTGTCGACGGCCATCGGCACGTCGCCGTGGCCGGTGAGGAAAATCACGGGCAGGCGCGCCGCCAGGTCGCGCTTGACCAGCTGGTCGAACAGGGCGATGCCGTTCATGTCGGGCATGCGCACGTCGAGCAGCACGCAGTCGCCGGCGGCGTCGAAGCCGCCGTCCAGGCTATCGAGAAATTGCTGGGCGCTGGCGTAGCTGCGCGCCTCGATGCTGCGCGAGGCGGCCAGCCAGGAGAGGGAGTCGCGCACGACTTCTTCGTCGTCGATGATGTGTAGCATGGTGTCTCCGGCTTGTCGGTTATTCGTTATGCGTTATTGCCTGATGCGGCGCGCGGCGCGGCCGGCACGCTGAAGGTAAAGATGGTACCGCCAGCGGGGTTGGCGCCGAAGGTCAGCGCGCCGCCGTGAAATTCGATGGCGGTGCGGCAGATGTTCAGGCCCATGCCCATGCCTTCGGACTTGGTCGAGAAAAACGGCGAAAACAGCCGCTCGGCCACGTCCACCGGGATGCCGTGGCCATGGTCGATCACGTCCACCGTCACCATGCCTTGCTGCGCGTCGTGGCTGGCCCGCAGACGCATGATACGCCGTCCGGGCGCCGCATCCTGCATGGCCTCGATGGCGTTGCGCGTCAGGTTCAGCAGCACTTGCTCGATCATCACGGGGTCGGCGCGCAGCAGCGGCAGGTCCGGCGGCAGCTCTTCCTGGATGGTGACATAGTATTTGCGCGCCTGCAGGTCGATCAGCGCGCGGATGCCGTCGATCAGGGTGCGCAGGGCGATATCCTGGCGCTGCGGTTCGCTCTTGCGCACGAAATCGTGCACGCTGCGGATGATCTGGCCGGCCCGCTGCGCCTGCGCGCTGGCCTGTTCCAGCGCCGGCTTCAGGGTGCCCGGATCGACGGGGGCGTCATGCTCGATGGCGCGGCGGATCAAATTCAAGGCCCCTGTCGTGTAGCTGGAAATGGCCGCCAGCGGCTGGTTCAGTTCATGCGCCAGCATCGACGCCAGCTCGCCCATGGTGGCCAGGCGCGAGCTCGTTTGCAGTTTTTCCTGCTGCTGGCGATTGAGCTCCTCGACCCGCTTGCGGTCCGAGATGTCGAGCACGGAACCCATCCAGCCCGTCTGCTGGCCGTTCTTGTCCACCAGCGGCGCTTCGAAGATCAGCACGGGCACGCGCGTGCCGTCCGGGCGCTGGAAATAGGTTTCGAACTGCGGCGTGGGATTGCCGGCCAGGGCCTTGACGAAGCGCTGCTGGTATTCCTCCAGCGCTTCGGGCACCCAGTAGGGCATGGGCGGCAGACGGCCCAGGATTTCCTCGGGCGGATAGCCGACGATCTGGCAAAACGCGGGATTCACGTAGGTGACCCTTCCTTCCAGGTCGCGCGCGCGCATGCCCGTCACCAGCGAGTTTTCCATCGCCGTGCGGAACAGCATCTGCTGGCGCAGCGCGCCCTCGGCCACCAGGCGGCGCGAAATATGCCGCCACAGGGCCAGCAAGCTCCACAGCAAACCCAGCGACAGGGCGATGACGGAGCCGACCAGCAGATTGGGCAGCAGCTTGGGCTGGCTTTTCACGCTGTCGGTAAACAGGGTGATGGTGGCGCCAGGCACGTCGAGCGCGCGCTTGTGCGTGTACACGCCGTGGCCGGGACCGGCGGCGGCGCGCCGCGCCAGCACCTTGTCGTCGCGGTCGATCAGCGAAATCTGGTTATCCTGGGCGAACCACCACGGCACCATTTCATCGAGCAGGCTGCTGATCTGATAGGTGGCCACCAGGCTGCCCACGTAGCGCTGGCCATCGAACAGGGGCTGGTGGTAATCCATCAGCATGGCGCCCGGCGGCGCGTCGGGAAAGCCCGTCTGCTGCGAAGGCTGGGCGTATTGGCCCCGGTGCAGGCGGCGCGCATTGTCGGCCGCCATCAGCGAGGCCGGCGCAAACGACAGGGCGTGCGGCAGCTTGTTGTCGCTGGTGGCCAGTACCTTGCCGCTCGTGTCGAGCCACAGCACGCGCTGCAATTCGCGGCCATTGCGCAGCATCTGCTGCAGCCGTTCGTGCACTTTTTCCGCCGACAGGGAGCCGCTGGCGATGTCCACGCCCAGGTTGAACAGGCTTTCCTCGTTGCGCGCCAGCTGGAAGCGGATGGTCTGTTCCACCCACAGCGTATCGGCGATCAGCTGCTCCTGGCGCTCGTTGCTTTCCATCTGGCGTGCCTGCCAGGGCAGCCAGAACAGGATGGACAGGAACAGCAGCAGCAGGATGACGGGCAGCAGCCAGCGCATCGGACTCGATAGCTTGAAGCGGCGCGCAAGGGTGGGGGGAGTCGGCATGGCTGGCAGGGTAGCGGCTTATCGGGAACCGGCTATTGTGGTTAACCACAATAGCCGAGGCAGTTTCTTTGGCACAATATCCAAGTAGACAAATAATAAAGTTTTTCTAAAAACCATTCAGGAGACAAAAATGCAGATGAAAACCATGTTCGTCGCGCTGTGCGCGGCCATCGGCGCCACCGCCGGCGTCCACGCTTACGCGCAAGCCCCCATCGTCATCAAGTTCAGCCACGTCGTGGCGACGGACACGCCGAAAGGCCAGGCCGCAGAACGCTTCAAGCAACTGGCCGAAAAAGCCACGAATGGCAAGGTCAAGGTCGAACTGTACCCGAACAGCCAGCTGTACAAGGACAAGGAAGAACTCGAAGCGCTGCAGCTGGGCGCCGTACAGATGCTGGCGCCGTCGCTGGCCAAGTTCGGCCCGCTGGGCGTGAAGGAATTCGAAGCGTTCGACCTACCCTACATCTTCCCCACCAAGACGGCGCTGTACAACGTCACCGAAGGCGAAATCGGCAAGAGCCTGCTGAAAAAGCTTGAGCCCAAGGGTATCACGGGCCTGGCCTACTGGGACAATGGCTTCAAGGTGATGTCGGCCAACAAGCCGCTGCATACCCCGGCCGACTTCAAGGGCCTGAAAATGCGCATCCAGTCGTCGAAGGTGCTTGACGCGCAAATGCGCGCGCTGGGCGCCAACCCGCAAGTGCTGGCCTTCTCGGAAGTGTATCAGGCGCTGCAGACGGGCGTGGTCGACGGCACGGAAAATCCGCCATCGAATATGTACACGCAAAAGATGCATGAAGTGCAAAAGCACGTGACCGTGTCCAACCACGGCTACCTGGGCTATGCCGTCATCGTCAACAAGAAATTCTGGGACGGCTTGCCGCCCGATATCCGCACGCAGCTGGAAAAAGCCATGCGCGAGGCGACCACGTTTGAAAAAGCCATTGCCCAGCGCGACAACGACCAGGCCCTCGAGGCCATCAAGAAAGCGGGCAAGACGCAGATCTACACGCTGACGGTGCAGGAACAGGCCGAGTGGCGCAAGGCGCTGGCGCCCGTGCAGAAGGCCATGGAAGGGCGCATCGGCAAGGATCTGATCTCGGCCATCAACAAGGAAAGCGCGAAGTAAGCATTGAGCGCGCCGCGCCGCCTGGCGCGGCAGGCAGGGCATCCCTGCCAGTCCGTTTGAACGACTCCCGCGCGTCCTGCGCGGGAGTGCGTGCACCCGCATTCTTTGAAAGTCCACCATGAAATTTCTGGATCACCTGGAAGAGTGGCTGATCGCGACCCTGATGGGCGCGGCCACCTTCATCATCTTCGTCGCGGTCGTGCACCGCTACCTGGCAGGCTTGCCGATTCCGGGCCTGCAAGACTTCCTGATTCAAATCAACACCAGCTGGGCCCAGGAACTGTGCATCTACATGTTCGTCTGGATGGCCAAGTTCGGCGCCGCGTATGGCGTGCGCACGGGCATCCACGTGGGCGTCGACGTCCTGATCAACCGCATGAACCCCCGCTGGCGCGACCGCTTCATCGTCTTCGGCCTGGCCGCCGGCGCCCTGTTTACGGGCATCGTCGGGACACTTGGCGCCAGCTTCGTGTGGTCGATCGGCCACACGGACCAGACCTCGGCCGACATGGAAGTGCCGATGTGGCTGGTCTACCTGGCCGTGCCGCTCGGTTCCTATCTGATGTGCTTCCGCTTCCTGCAGGTGATGGTGCATTTCATCAAGACGGGCGCCTTGCCAAAACACGACCACTCGCACGTCGAGGGCCTGGAAGATGAACTGACGGCAGAAGAAAAAGGAGCCAAGGCATGAACGCGCTGATTATTTTTGTGCTGCTGCTGGCGCTGATGCTGACCGGCATGCCGATCTCCATCTCGCTGGGCCTGACGGTATTGACGTTCCTGTTCACCATGACCAGCGTGCCCATCGAATCGGTGGCCCTGAAGATCTTCACGGGTATCGAGAAGTTCGAAATCATGGCCATCCCGTTCTTCATTTTGGCGGGAAACTTCCTCACGCATGGCGGGGTGGCGCGGCGCATGATCAATTTCGCCAGCTCCATGGTCGGCCACTGGCATGGCGGCCTGGCGCTGGCCGGCGTGATGGCGTGCGCGCTGTTTGCGGCCGTCTCCGGCTCGAGCCCCGCCACCGTCGTGGCGATCGGCTCCATCATCCTGCCGGCCATGGTCAAGCAGGGCTATCCGCGCGGTTTCGGCGCCGGCGTCATCACGACTTCGGGCGCGCTGGGCATTCTGATCCCGCCCTCTATCGTGATGGTGATGTATTCCGTCAGCACGAACACGTCCGTGGGCAAGCTGTTCATGGCGGGCGTGATTCCCGGCATGATGCTGGCCATGCTGCTGGGCCTGACCACGTGGTTTTTGGCGCGCAAGCACAACTATCCGCGCATGCAGAAGGCCAGCTGGGGCGAGCGCTTCGTCACGTTCAAGAAGAGCGCCTGGGGCCTGCTGCTGATCGTCATCGTCATGGGCGGCATCTATTCGGGCGCGTTTACGCCGACGGAAGCGGCCGCCATGGCTGCCGTGTACGCCTTCATCATCGCCGTCTTCGTCTACAAGGACTTGAAGATCAAGCAAGTGGGCAAGGTCTTGCTCGATTCGGCCGCCATGTCGGCGATGCTGTTGTACATCATCACCAATGCCGTGCTGTTCTCGTTCCTGATGACCAGCGAAAACATCCCGCAGGCGATGGCCGAATGGATCACGGGCAAGGGCCTGGGCGTGATCAGCTTCTTGCTGGTGGTCAACGTACTGCTGTTGTTGGCTGGTAACGTCATGGAACCGTCGTCCATCGTGCTGATCATGGCGCCGATCCTGTTCCCTGTCGCCATGAAGCTGGGCATCGATCCTGTGCACTTCGGCATCCTGATCGTGGTCAACATGGAAGTGGGCATGTGCCATCCGCCCGTGGGCTTGAACCTGTACGTGGCGTCCGGCATTACCAAGATGGGCATCTCGGAGCTGACCGTGGCCGTGATGCCATGGCTGCTGACGATGCTGGCCTTCCTGGGCTTGATTACCTACGTACCACAAATCTCGCTGTGGTTGCCAAATTTAATTTACAACTAAAACAGTTGTCCCCTTCATGGTGCAAAAAAAGTCGATCCTGCCGAACAAATGCGCTATGATGGGCAGCCTTAAGGGGAAACACGTATATGCATATGCGCCCCGGTAGCAAGGCTGAAATACAGAATTGGCAACAAGGTTAGTGGGGGAGTGGTCTATAAAAACGGTATTGATACCGGGGATATATTGAGGAGACACACGTTTCACAGAAGTTGTTGAGTCATAGCTGTCTGCGGCCACAAGCCGGCACCGGCGGACCCAAACGACCGGGAACGTGAAGCAATATTTGAAGCGCACCGGCTGGTGCGCTTTTTTTTCGTGCGCAGGAAACGTCTGCCGGCACGCCCAAAGTCGGTGCATAATTCCTGTGGCGCGGTTTCCGGCGCCGGCAAGTTGCATATATGCCACACTTGAATAATGATCAGCAGATGAAAAAACAACAGGGCAGTGAACTGTTCAGCGCCATCGTGGCCGCGCCGTTTGGCGCCATGGGCGTGCGCGCGCAGGACGGCCAAGTATGCGAATTGGTCTACCTGCCGCCGCACTTTGCCGAGAAAGACGCGCAGGATGCCGTCTCCGAGCGGGCGTGCGAACAACTGGCGCGCTATTTCCTCGACCCCGATGCGCCGTTCGACCTGCCGCTGGCGGGCCTGGGCAGCGCTTACCAGCAACGGGTATGGGCGGCGATCGCCGGTATCCCGCGCGGCCAGGTGCGCACGTATGGCGACGTGGCGCGCCTGATCGGTTCGGCGCCGCGCGCCGTGGGCCAGGCCTGCGGCGCCAATTGGTTTCCCGTGGTGATCCCCTGCCACCGCGTGACGGCCGCCGGCGGCCTGGGCGGCTTTGCCCACCATGACGATGCGACCGGCTTCCACCTGGGCGTCAAGCGCTGGCTGCTGGCGCATGAAGGCGTGGAAGCTTACCGATGATGAACAGTCTGCTGGCGCCCGACAACGCCACCCTGATCGATGAATTCTGCGACAGCCTGTGGCTGGAAGACGGCCTGTCGAAAAACTCGCTCGATGCCTACCGGCGCGACATGCGGCTGTTCGCCCGCTGGCTGGAAGTGGCGCGGCCCGGGCGCGAGGGCCTGTACGAGGTATCCACGGCCGACATCGAGGCGTATTTCGCCGCCCGCCACGACGAAAGCAAGCCGACGTCGTCGAACCGGCGCCTCTCTGTGCTCAAGCGTTTTTACCAGCTGGCCTTGCGGCACAAGCATATCGCGGCCGACCCATGCCTGAAGATGGTGTCGGCCAAGCAGCCGGCGCGCTTCGTGCATACCTTGAGCGAAGCGCAGGTGGAAGCGTTGCTGGCGGCGCCCGACGTGAGCACGCCACTGGGCTTGCGCGAGCGCACCATGCTCGAACTCATGTACGCCAGCGGCTTGCGCGTGTCGGAACTGGTGGACTTGCAATCCGTGGAACTGAGCCTGAACGATGGCGTGCTGCGCATCACGGGCAAGGGCAGCAAGACGCGGCTGGTGCCGTTCGGCGAACAGGCGCGGCTGTGGATCGAGCGCTACCTGAAGGAGGCGCGCGGCGTCATCCTCGACGGGCAGATGGACGACGCGCTGTTCGTCACGCGGCGCGGCGGCGCCATGACGCGGCAAATGTTCTGGGTCATCATCAAGAAACACGCGCTGAACGCGGGCATCACGGCGCCGCTGTCGCCGCATACCTTGCGCCACGCGTTCGCCACGCATTTGCTGAACCACGGTGCGGACTTGCGTGTTGTGCAATTGTTACTGGGGCACTCCGATATTTCCACCACGCAGATTTACACGCATGTGGCCCGTGAACGGCTGAAACTGCTGCACGCGCAGCATCATCCGCGAGGCTAAACATTTGGAGTTTGCTCCAACTACGTCATAATGTGCCTTATATGCTTATCTGTAACATCTAAAAACTAAAGAGGTAGTAAATGGCCAAGACAAATTTCCAATACGAAAAACGGCAAAAAGAGCTGGAAAAGAAGAAGAAAGCCGAGGAAAAAGCCAGGCGCAAGCTGGAAGCGAAAAACAATCCGAAGCCGGCCGATGGCAGCGAGGGCGATGAGCCGGAAGCGGACGACGCAGACGTCGACGCTGATCCAGCCGCCGCTGGCGACGCTCCTGCCCAGCCGCAGTAATTCCCCTGTTTCTGACGACCGGTGCGGCATGGCCGCGCCGGTCTCCCCGCGTTTTTCCTTCCCCCGCTACAAGCGCGGCCGCTGGCCGATCGCCAGTTGCAGCTGCGTGCTGGCGATGGCCGCATCGGCGCGCGCCTGCACATAACCCTGATACGCCTCATCGGCCGAACGCTGCGCCGCCAGCCATTCCAGCAGCGAGGCATTGCCACTGAAGTAGGACAGGCGCATGCCGTCGACCACCTTTTGCGCATCGACCAGCACGCCGTCGCGGTAGCGCGCCAGCCTGTCCTGCGCCGCACGCAGCTGCCGCTGCGCCGTGCGCACCTGCGTTTCCGCCGCCAGTTCCGCCTGGCGCAGGGCCAGCATCGCTTGCGTCACGCCCGCTTCCGCCTGCACGACGTCGCCCTTGTCGCGCCGCGACAGGGGGATGGGGATGGCCAGCGATACGCTCAAGGCGCGCGAGCGTGGCGACCCGTCGACGGGATTGCCGCTGGCGTCAACGCCGTCACGGTAGCCGCGCGCGGCGGCCAGGCCCACGGTGACGGTCGGGTCGACCGAGCGGTTGGCGCGCACGAGTGCCGCGCCGTCGCGCAGATTGTCCACGGTGGCGCGGGCGATGCGCACGTCGCTGCGCGCCGCGAGCGCCTGCGGCACCAGGGTGCTGGCATCCTGGTCGGCATACGCGGCGAAGTCGCAGGCCAGCTGCGCGTCCGGAAACAGGCTGTCGAACCGGCGGCCCAAGGGGGGCGACAAATTCAACATGGCGCTGTCCGCCTCGCTGCGCGCCTGCGCCAGCTCGGCCTGGAACTGGTCGCGTTCCACGCGCGACTGCAGCAGCTCGATGCCGCCCACGTCGCCCGCCTTGCGCCGCACGGCATTCGCGTCGACGACTTTCGACAGGGCCGCCATGGTCTGCTCCTTGCGCGCGAGGACCTCGCGCGTGCGGCACGCTTCCGTGAACGCGGCGGCGGCCGTGCCATACAGTTCGCTTTTGAAGCCGGCCACCGTTTCCTCGGCCAGCGCGACATGGCTGTGCGCCGCCTTCAAGCGCGCGGCGCGCTTGCCGCCCGTCTCGATGGCCATGCTGATGGCCGGATTCCATGTAATTGGGCGGTGTTCGATGCTGCGCACGGTCTCGCGCGTGGCGCCCAGGGTGAATTCGGGATCGGGACGCAGGCCGGCGATGCCGATGCCGGCCTTGGCCGAGACGATGTCTTCCTGCTGCGCCTGCAATTCCAGGCTGTGGCTTTCCACGGCGGACAAATAGGTCTCGAAGGTCAACGGGGCGGCGCTGGCGCAGGGGGCGATCAGCCAGGCCGCCAGCAATACATTAAAACGTGTCATGGTTCACTCCTTCGGTATCGGTCCGGCGTTGTTGTACATACGCCTCGATCAGGTAATACAGGGCCGGCAACAGCAGCAGGGTCAGCGCCGTCGCCGTCACCAGCCCGCCCACCACGACGGTGGCCAGCGGGCGCTGCACGTCGCTGCCCAGGCCCGTGGCCAGCATGGCCGGCGTCAGGCCCAGGGCGGCCACGGTGGCCGTCATCAGCACGGGGCGCATGCGGTCGCGCGCGCCACCCAGCACGGCGTCGCGCAAGCTCATGCCTTCGTCCGCGCGCAAGCGGTTGATCTGCGCCAGCATCAGCACGGCATTGAGCACGGCCACGCCGAACAGGGCGATGAAGCCGACGGCGCTCGACACGTTCAGGGTCATGCCGCGCAGGTGCAGCGCGGCCAGGCCGCCCAGCATGGCCAGCGGCACGGCCAGCAAGACCAGCGCGGGCTGGCGCAGGTTGCGGAACTGGCCAAACAGCAGCAGGAACATGGCGCCCAGGGTCATCGGCAGGATCAGGGCCAGGCGGCTTTGCGCGCGCTGCAGGTTTTCAAACTGGCCGCCCCACTCGACGCTGATGCGCTGGTGCTCGTTGGCCACGGCTTGCGCCACCAGCGGGCGCGCTTCGGCCAGGAAGCCGGCCAGGTCGCGTCCGCGGGCATTGAGGCGCACGATGATGTGGCGCCGCCCCATTTCGCGCACGATCACGCTTTCGCCCGAGGTGGTGCTGATGGTGGCCACCTGCGCCAGTGGCACCCTGGCACCGTTGGCGGCCGTGAGCTTCAGGCTGGCGATGGCGTCCGGGCTGGAACGCGTGGCGGGCGGGAAGCGCACGGCGATGTCATAGCTTTTCTCGCCCACGTAGACCTGGCCGATGGGCGCGCCGCCGATGCCGGTGGCAATCAGGTCGGCCACGTCGGCCGCATTGATGCCGTAGCGGGCCGCCTTCGCGCGGTCCAGTTCCACCTTCAGGTTGGGCAGCGGCGGCTCCACGTCCACGGCCACGTCGGAGGCACCGGGGACGGTTTTCAGTACGTTGGCCACCTTGCCGGCGATGGCGCGCACCTCATCGAGGTCGTTGCCGAAGATTTTCACCGTCAGGTCGCTGTGCGCGCCCGACAATTTGTCCTGCACGCCATCGATCATCGGCTGCATGAAGGCGACTGTGACGCCGGGCATGCGCGCGAAGCGTGCGTTCATTTTCGCGATCAGCTGCTGCTTGCTCATGCCCGACTTCCAGCTTTTATACGGATGCAGTCCCACGCTTGCCTCGATGTGCGACGGCGTCCAGTAATCGGTGCCGTCGTCGTTGCGTCCCGTCTGCGTGACGATGGTCGACACTTCCGGGAATTCCAGCGCGGCGCGGCGCAGTTCGCTGGCCATCTCCGACGCCTTGTCCAGGGTGATCCCGGGCGGCATCTGCACTTGCAGCCACAGCGAACCCTCATCGAGGTAGGGTAAAAAATCGCGGCCGATGCTGCCGCCCAGGATGGCAAGCGCTGCGAGCGATCCTGCGCACACCATCGCCACCCAGCGCTTCTTGCCCACCATGCGTTCGAGGAAGCGCCCGTACGCGGACGCCAGCTTGTCCAGCGCGCGGTTATGGAAGGTGCGGCGCGGCTTGCGCAGGGCCAGCCAGGCCAGGCCAGGGATCAGCACCAGCGCCACCACCAGCGCGCCCGCCAGCGCCGCGCCCACCGCATACGCCATCGGTGAGAACAGCTTGTACTCGATGCGCTGGAAGGCGAACAGGGGCAGGTAGGCGGCGATGATGACGGCCATGCCGAACATGATGGGCCGCGCCACCTGCAGGGTCGCCTCGATGGCGTCCTGCAGGGTCAGGGGACGGTCCTGCTCCCGTTCGCGGCGGCGCAGCATGTTTTCCAGCACCACCACGGAACCGTCGACGAGGATGCCGAAGTCGATCGCTCCCAAGGACAGCAAATTGGCGGGAATCTTAAAGTGGTGCATGAAGATAAAGGCGATCAGCAGGGCCAGCGGGATCGTCAGCGCGACGATGGCGGCCGCGCGCGGGCTGCCCAGATACAGCAGCAGCACGAGGGCGACGAGCAGCATGCCTTCGCCCAAGGTAAATCCCACCGTGTGCAGGGTGGCGTCGATCAGCGAGCTGCGGTCCAGGTAGGGCACGACCTTGACGTCCTTCGGCAGCACGTTGGCGTTCAGGTCATCGACGGCCGCATGGATGCCGGCCAGCGCCTCGGACGGGTTGAAATCCTTCAGCAACAGGGTGATGCCTTCGATGGTGTCGGGGTTGTCGTCCTTGCCCAGGATGCCGCGCCGCTCCACGTTGCCGTAAGCGAGCTTGCCCAGGTCCCTCACCAGCACGGGCACGCCGTCCTTGCTGCTGACGACGACATTGCCCATGTCGTCGAG
Organism: Janthinobacterium sp. GW823-FHT01H08; assembly: GCF_058797855.1. Taxonomy (NCBI): domain Bacteria; kingdom Pseudomonadati; phylum Pseudomonadota; class Betaproteobacteria; order Burkholderiales; family Oxalobacteraceae; genus Janthinobacterium; species Janthinobacterium sp. GW823-FHT01H08. The sequence goes on along the minus strand of NZ_CM179504.1, from coordinate 5,423,814 downwards.
CGAATGCAGCAGGCCCACGCCGCGCACCACGTACGATTGCTGGCCGCGGTCGATCACGCTGCCGCCGCCGCTGAGGTTATTGGCATTGATGGCGTCCTTCACCTGCGCCAGCGAGAAGCCGTAGCTGTCCAGTTTTGCGGGATCGAGTTCCAGCATGAACTGCGTCGTCAGGCCGCCGAAATTGCTGACGTCGGCCACGCCGCGCACTTGCTGCAGGCGCGGGATCACGGTCCAGAACTGCAGCTCGGACAGTTCGCGCAGGGAGCGCGTTTTCGATTCCAGCGTGTAGCGGTAGATTTCGCCCGTGGGCGAGGTGTAGGGATCGAGTCCCGGCTTGGCGTCGTACGGCAGGTTCACGCTGGCCAGGCGCTCCTGCAACCGTTCGCGCGTGAAGTAGCCGTCGCTGCCATCCTCGAACACCACGGTGATCAGCGACAGCGCGAACAGGCTGCGCGTGCGCAGCACGTGCATGCCGGGCGTGCCGAGCAGGGCGCGCTCGAGCGGGATGGTGATCTGCTGTTCGATTTCCTCGGCGCCCAGGCCCGGCACCTGCGTGACGATCTGCGAAGTGACGTCGGCGATGTCGGGATAGGCTTCGATGGGCAGCTGCTTCCAGCAGTAGACGCCGTAGACGGCGACGAACAGCAGCACCAGCCAGACGATGCCGCGCCGCTGGCAGCAGGTGGCGATGAAACGGTCAATCATTGAGCAGCACTCCTTCCTTGACGACGATGCGTTCGCCCGCTTTCAGGCCGGCGAGGATTTCCACCTGTTCTCCATGGCTGGCGCCCACTTCCACCGTGCGCGGCGTAAATACCAGCGGGCTGCGCTCGACCATCACGCGCGTCGATGGCCCGCTTTGCAGCACGGCGGCCGCGGGCACGAGGAGGGCGCGGCGGCTGGCGCCGGCGAACCCCGCGTGGGCAAACATGCCGGGCTTGAAGGTGCCGGCGCGGTTGTCGATGGCCACGCGCACTTTCACCGTGCGCGTCTCGGGATCGAGCACGGCGCCCACATACGCGACCTTGCCCTCGAAAGCCTTGCCGGGCCAGGCGTCGACGGTGATGCGGGCCGTCTGGCCCACGGCCACCTGCGCCAGGTCCCTTTCGGCCACGTTGGCCGACAGCCACACGGTGGAGAGATCCGCCACCGTCATGACGGGCGCGTTGATATCGTTCCAGTAGCCGCCCTGGGCGCCTTCCATGGCGATCACGGTGCCGGCGATGGGCGAACGCAGCACGTAGTCGCGGCGGGTGCCGCGTGTGCCGCGCGCGCCGGCGCCGTACTGGGCCAGCTTGTCGGCGCTGGCCTGCGCGTCGCTGCCCGCCTGCGCAAAGGCCGCCTGGGCCGCCTCATACTCCTTGCGCGCGGCGATTTCCGCCTCGAACAGCGTTTTCTGGCGCTCCAGTTCCTGGCGCGCCTGCAGCAGGGCGGACTTCGCCTTGCTGTCGTCCGCGTAGGCAGCACTGAGTTCCGCCGAGTCGAGCGTGAACAGCGGGTCGCCCGCCTTCACGCTGTCGCCCAGGGCGCGCTGCAAGCGCGTGATGCGCCCGGCCAGGGGCGGCGTGATCTTCACCAGTTTTTCCGGCATCGCTTCGATGCTGCCCGGTGCCTCCGTCTGCGTGGCGATCTCCTGTTCCTGCACGGCGGCGATCTGCAGGCGCTGGCGCAGCGGCGACATCCTGTCGACGGCGATGCTGCCGTCGTCCAGATGCATCGATTGGACGGGCGGCGTGGCTGCCGCCGTCGGTTTGGCGCAGCCGGCCAGGGCCGAGCAGGCGAGAGCGAGGGCGCAGCTGGCGCCCAGGGCGTTGCGGGTGGTCGTGTTCATCCCGTGTTTCCTTGTTATTGATGGTGATGGGGCATGCGTGGATGCCGTGCCCAGGCGGGCGGTCAGAGGGGAGCGCGGGCAGCGGTATGACAGCGCCGGAAAAGCATAGCAATGTGCTCCTGAAGAAGCGCCCAAGAACGCCTGAATCATTCTTCAGGTTGCGTGCGCGCGCGGTGTGGCGCGGTAAAATGCAAGGATGGAAAATGCGGGAAAACACAGCACAATGGGAAAGGCAGGCATGAGAATCCTCCTGGTGGAAGACGACCGCAAGGCGGCGCGCCTGCTGGCCCGTGGCTTGCAGGAAGAAGGCTTTGTCGTCGACGTGGCGCACAGCGCGGAAGAGGGCGAAGACGAAAGCTACGCCGTCGACTACGACGCGATCGTGCTGGACTGGATGTTGCCGGGCAAGCAGGGCATCGATTTTTGCCGCGATTTGCGCGCGCGCGGCATCCAGACGCCCGTGCTGATGCTCACGGCGCGCGATGCCACGGCCGACCGGGTGGCGGGCCTGAACACGGGCGCCGACGATTACCTGACCAAGCCGTTCGAATTCGAGGAGCTGCTGGCGCGCATCCGCGCCTTGCTGCGCCGCTCCGACATCAGCCGCCCGCTGGTGCTGGCGCTGGCCGACCTGACGCTCGATCCCGTCAGCCACCAGGCCACGCGGGCCGGCGCGCCGCTGGTGCTCACGCCCAAGGAATATGCGATTCTGCTGATCCTGCTGCGCCAGGCGGGCGAGGTGGTCAGCCGCGCGCGCCTGGCCGAGCAGATCTGGCAGGCGGACCTGATCGGTATCGACAACCTGATCGACGTCCACGTGCGCAATTTGCGGGGCAAGGTCGATGCGCCGGGCTTGCCGCCCCTGATCCACACGGTGCGCGGACGCGGCTTCCGCCTGGCGGAAAACCATGGTGGCTAGCTTTCGCAAGCGATTGCTGCTGGTGCACCTGGCCGTCATCCTCGCCATCGTCGCCTGCACGGCGCTGGCCGGCTACTGGGGCTTGTCGCGCGCCGTGCATGGCCAGCTCGATGCGGCCCTGCTGGCGCTGGCCGAGACGGAAATGGCCATGCTGCCGGCCGCGCCGCGCCAGCCCGTGCAGGTGCACGAGGTGGCGCCGGGACTGGCGCCGCCGTCGTTGACGCGGCTGGACCGCCTGGTGCAGATCATCGATGGCGAAGGCCGCGTGCTGGCGCGCAGCCGCAACCTGGAGGCGGCGCAGCTGCCGGCGCCGCCCGCCCTGCTGGCGCGCCTGGCGGCCGGCGAGACCGTCTTCGAAACCCTGCCCAAGTTTGGCGAAGAGCCGCTGCGCATGGTCTCGATTCCCGTGCCCTCGTCCGGCGCGCGCCTGGCGGTGCAGGTGGCCGGTTCGCTCGACGACACGAATCACGTGCTGGCCGCGGCCACCGTGCTGTTTGGCGCCATGGCGCTGGCCTTGCTGGCGGCCGTGGGCCTGGCCGGCGAAATGCTCACGCGCCGCGTGCTGGGCGCCATCGACGACGTGGTCGACCAGGCGCATTCGATCGGCGAGGCCAGCCTGCACCAGCGCCTGCCCCATCCCGGCACGCAGGACGAGATCGGCCGCCTGGTCGATACCCTGAACGCCATGCTGGACCGCCTGGAACACGGCTACGATGCGCAGCGCCGCTTCACGGCCGATGCTTCGCACGAACTGCGCTCGCCCCTGTCGCGCCTGCGCACGGAAATCGAAATTACCCTGCGCCGTCCGCGCGAAGCGCCCGAGTATGTGGACGCGCTGGCGTCCTGCCTCGATGAAGTGCAGCGCCTGACGACCCTGGTGGAAGAACTGCTGATGCTCACGCGCCTGGACGTGGGGCAGGAGCGCAATGCCGTGGAAACCATCGCGCTCAATCCGCTCGTGCGGGCGGCCGCGCAGCGGCTGGAAAAGCCGGCAGCGCAGCGCGGCATCCGCATCGTCTTCGATGACAGTGTGGCCGTGCACGCGCGCGTGGCGGCCGGCCCCGTGGACCTGGTGCTGGCCAATCTGCTCGATAATGCCGTGAAGTTTTCGCCACCCGATAGTGTCATCAGCGTGCACGTGGCGCGCGAGGGTGAACATGCACTCGTCGGCGTGGCGGACGCGGGACCGGGCATCGGCGTGGAAGACTTGCCGCATCTGTTCGAGCGCTTTTACCGTGGCGCCCAGGCGCGCGCGGGCGAGGCGCCCGGCTTCGGCCTGGGCCTGGCCCTGTCGCAAGCGATCGTGCACGCGTACGGCGGCAGCATCGAGGCGCGCAACCGCCCGCAAGGCGGCGCGCTGTTCCTCATGCGCCTGCCCGCGTCAAGCTGAGGGGGCGACGCCTTCCCAGCGCACCTGCCGCACTTGCGGCCAGGCGCCCGCGCGGTTGACGAAGCGCACCAGCACGGCGCGCTGCACGGCCTGGCACAGCACCGTGGCGATCAGCCGCACCACTTGCCGGGCTTCGTCCCAGCTGCGCAGCATCTGCGACGGCGCCAGGCCCGCGCCTTTGAGTTCGGCCAGCAGCAGGCGCACCACGTGGTCGGCTTGTGCCGCGGGGCAGGTGACGGTCAGGCGGTAGGTGGCCATGACGGGACCGCGCCGGGCAAACCAATGAAAGAATTTTTTCATCATCACACTCCCCGCTCGGCGACAAATTCCGCGTTGTTCACGAGCGCCCAGCGCACGGCCGAGACGCTGCCTTCCAGGCTGACCTGGCTGACGATCTGCTCCAGCAATCCCAGGCTGGACAGGGGCGTCAGCAGGTCGGCGCGCACTTCGATGCGCCCGGCCTGCGCCGCATCCTCGCTGTGCAAGGATTGCAGCATCAGCGCCGGCATGCCGCTGATCAAGCGCAGCATCAGCTTGCGCACCTGCACTTCCTGCTCCGCCTCGCACACGGCCGTCACGCGATAGATGCTTTCCGTCTCGATGCCCGCTTCGCTGCCGTGCGCGTTGATGCGTTGCGCCAGGTGGCGCAGCACCAGGTTGGCGATCAGCACGAAGCCCGTGCCGATGGCCGCTTCCAGGGCAAACCCCAGGCCGCACAGGATGCCGATGGCGGCCGAGCACCACAGGGTGGCGGCCGTGTTCAGGCCGCGCACCGTCATGCCTTCGCGCATGATGACGCCGGCACCGAGAAAGCCGATGCCCGACACCACCTGCGCGGCGATGCGCATATGGCCGGAGGCATCGCCTTCGAGCACGGAAACCATCACGAACAGCGAGGCGCCGACGGACACCAGCGCATTCGTGCGCAGCCCTGCCATGCGCTGGCGCAGCTGGCGTTCGGCGCCGATCATGGCGCCCAGGGTCAATGCCGCGGCAACGCGCAGCGCAAAGTCAAATACCACCATCAGTTTCTCCCGGCTGGGGAGGAACAGGCGAGTGCAAGGGCGAAGACAATCCGCCCGCAAGGGGGCAGCAGACGATTACGGTGGAACGATGGGGGGGAAGTGGCGGCGAGAGAGTACCGCCGCTGGTAAAACCGCACCTTGCCGAGGGCAGGGCGGGCGGAATGCGCGCGTCTTGCCTAAGGCCGATCGCCGATGGTCAATCGACTACTGTCACTGGAACAAGCACCCACGAGTCACTCCATATCATTGATAACGGGGACAGTCTAGCCAGTGGGGCCGCTTTGGTCAACTGAAGCTCTCTTCAGGAAGCCGCCGCGTCGTCCCCGCCAATGCGGGGACGGTGAAGGCGACCGGTCAATCAGTGGGCGTGTGCTTTGCTATCATCGGCGGATTCGGCATGCTCGCCGCCGCCGAAAAAGCGCGCGGCGCGCTTGCCCAGGCTGTCGAGATAGGTGTAGGCGACGGGCACCACCACCAGGGTCAACAGGGTCGAGGTGATGACGCCGCCGATGACGGCCCGGCCCATCGGGGCCTGCGATTCGCCGCCGTCGCCCATGCCGATGGCCATCGGCAGCATGCCGAACACCATCGCCAGGGTCGTCATCAGGATGGGACGCAGACGCACTTGCCCCGCTTCCATCAGTGCCTCGAACTGCCCCAGGCCTTCGCGCTGGCGCTGGTTGGTGAAGTCGACCAGCAGAATCGCGTTCTTCGTCACTAAGCCCATGAGCATGATGAAGCCGATCACGGAGAAGATGTTCAGGGTGCTGCCCGTGATCAGCAGCGCGGCCAGCACGCCGATCAGGGACAGCGGCAAGGACACCATGATGGCGATCGGCTGCAGGAAGCTGCCGAACTGCGAGGCCAGCACCAGGTAGATGAAGATCACGGCGATCCCCAGCGCCATCATCGCGCCGCCCATGGTTTCGGCCATCTGCTGCGCATTGCCGGCCACGTCGAAGCGCACGCCCGGCGGCAGGTCGATGGACTTGATGGCCTTCTGCACGTCGGCGTCGACGTCGCCGGCAGGGCGGCCCTGCACGCCCGCATAGATGGCGACCCGGCGCTGCAAGGCCTGGCGTTTCAGTACCTGCGGACTCGAGGACGGCACGAAGTCGACCACCTGGCGCAGCGGAATCATGATCGGCTTGCCATTCGCATCGAGCTTGCTCGACGCGAGCGACAGGTCGGCCAGGTCGGCCACCTTTTGCCGGCCCGATTTGGGCAGCTGCACGTTGACGTCGTAGTTTTGCCCGTCGGACGCCAGCCAGTGGCTGACCGTGTCGCCCGCCACGAACGGCCGCAAGGCATTGCCGATCTGCTGCACCGACAATCCCAGGTCGCTGGCCAGTTCGTTATTGATCTTCACGGTGGTCGACGGATTGGCGCCTTCCTGGCTGTATTCCATGTCGGCCAGGCCCTTGATGTTGCGCATCTTGTCCATCAGGGTGTGCGCCACGGCATCGAGCTTGCCTTCGTCCGTGCCGAGGATGGCGATGAAGATGGGACGCTGGCCGACGGACAGGGTGATGCCGGCGATCGGCGCCAGGCGTTCGCGGATCAGTTTTTCCAGTTCCTGCTGCGAGCGGCGCTTGTGTGTCTTGATGTCCGTCAGCTTCAGGTTCACCTCGGCCGTGTTGCGCCCATCGGGCGTGCCGATATTGGCCACCAGGCTGTCGATCTCGGGAAATTCCTTCAAGGCCGTTTCGATCTGGCGCACCTTGGAATCCGTGTATTCGAGGCTGGAGCCGACGGGCGTCTTGAAGCGCAGGTTCACCCAGCCCTGGTCCGTTTCCGGGAACATCTCGCCGCCGATCATGGGCACGAGCATCAGGCTGGCCGCGAACAGCGCCACGGCCGTGGCCAGCGTGGTCTTGCGCCAGCGCAAAGCGACTGCCAGCACCTTGCCGTACCAGACGTGCAGGCGGTCGATGCCCGTCTCGATCCAGGCCATGAAGCGGCCCAGCCACGGCGCATACTTGAAGCGGTCCTTGGCGGGATCGCGCCAGACGGACGACAGCATGGGGTCGAGCGTGAAGCTGACGAACAGGGAAACGAGCACGGCGACGGCCACGGTGATGCCGAACTGCAGGAAGAAGCGGCCGATGATGCCGTCCATGAAGGCGACGGGCACGAACACGGCGACGATGGCGAACGTGGTGGCCATTACGGCCAGGCCGATTTCATTGGTGCCGTCGTTGGCCGCCTGGTAGTGGTTCTTGCCCATGCCCAGGTGGCGCACGATGTTTTCGCGCACCACGATGGCGTCGTCGATCAGCAGGCCGATGCACAGGGACAGCGCCATCAGGGTCAAAAAGTTCAGCGTGAAGCCGAAGGCCTTCATGGCGATGAAGCTGGCCAGCACGGAGATCGGCAGGGTCAATCCCGTGATGATGGTCGAGCGCCACGAGTGCAGGAACAGGAAGACGATCACCATGGTCAGCACGGCGCCTTCGATGATGGTGCGCTTGACGTTATTGAGCTGGCTTTGAACGCGCTCGGATTCGTCATCGAGCACGCGCAGCGTGATATCGGGCGGCAGGCTCTTTTGCAGGTCCGCCGCCACTTTCAGGATGCCGGTACCCACTTCGACCACGTTGGCGTCCTGCACCTTGGTGATTTCCATGGTCACGGCTTGCTGGCCGTTCATGCGCGAAATCGACAGTTCTTCCTGCTCGCCGTCGACGACGGTGGCCACCTGGTCCAGGTAGACGGGACCGATGGCGCGGCGCGCCACGATGATCTTGCCGAATTCGCGCGCATCCTTGATCTTGCCTTCCACGCGCACCAGCTGTTCGGCCGCGCCATGGCTGATGGAACCGGCCGGCAAATTGGTATTCGTCGCCTGGATCGCGCGGATCACTTCATCGACGCCGATGCCCTGGGCATTGAGTTCGATCGGCTTCATGCTGATGAGGATCTGGCGCGCGCGCAGGCCGCGCAGCTTGACTTGGCCCACGCCGGCCACGCCCTGGAAGCGCTTGCTGATGATCTGCTCCGTCATGGTCGACAGCGAGCGCAGGTCATGTCCGGTGGATGTGAGCACGATGGTGGCGATGGGGCGTTCGTTGTCGCCCTCGGCGCGCGCGATGAACGGGTCCTTGGCTTCCTTCGGGAAGCGCGGCCGCACCAGGGCGACCTTGTCGCGCAAGTCCTGCATGGCCTTGTCCATGTTCGTCGACAGCTCGAATTCCAGGTAGACGCCGGCGCGTCCTTCCCACGAATTGGCGCGGATGGTCTTGATGCCGCTGACGGTGTTGACGGCGTCCTCGATGGGGCGCGTGATGTCGTTTTCCACGGCTTCGGGCGAGGCGCCCGGGTAGTTCACTTCAATGGCGGCGAACGGGAACTGCACGCTGGGCATGCTCTCCACGCCCAGGCCACGGTAGGAGAAGATGCCCAGCACCACCAGCGCCACCATGACCATGGTGGCGAAGACGGGGTTTTGAATGCTGACTTTGGTCATCCACATGGCTTAATCCTTCCGTGCCAGCACGGCCGCCGGCGCGGCGGGGGCGGGGCCGGTGGCGGGCGCGGCGAAGGTCACGCTGTGGCCCGGTTTCACGCCATCGAGCCTGGCGATGATGACTTTCGCGCCCGGCACCAGGCCCGACTTGACCTCGGCATAGCCTTCGTCCTCGTTGCGCAGTCCCAGGGTGACGGGCTGCGCGACCACCTTGTTATTCACCAGCGCATACACGACGGGGCCCTGCTTTTCGTTGCGCACGGCCGTCAACGGTACCAGCGGCGCGACGATTGATCGCTCGGTGACGATGCTGCCCTTGGCGAACATGCCGCCGCGCAGCGCGCCATCGCCATTGTCGACGGCGATGTAGACGAGCATGGCGCGCGAGCCGCTCTCGGTGGTGGGGTTGATGCGCGTGACCTTGCCGGCGAAGTCGCGCGCGCCGAAGCCGTCGACCTTGAAGCGCACGTCCTGGCCCAGCTTGATGCGGGGAATCTCCGCGCTGGGCACGGGCGCTTCCAGGGTCAGCTGGGCCAGGTTGACGATGGTGTAGACGGGCATGTCGGGCGAGACTTTTTCGCCCGCCTGCAGATGGCGCTTGCTGACGATGCCGGCCATCGGCGCGCGGATCACCGTGTCGGCCAGCGCGATGCGGGCGATGTCGACCATGGCGACGGCGGACTTGACGTTGGCGCGCGCCAGGTCGACGGAATTCTGCGTCGTGTCGTAGGCCGTCTGCGAAATGTATTTTTGCTTGAGCAGCGCCTGGCTGTTCGCCTCATTCTTGGCCGCCATCGACAGGCGCGCCTGCGCTTCGTCCAGCATGGCTTGCTGCTGCGTCAGGCGGGCGCGCAGGTCGGCCGCGTCCAGGCGCACGAGGACTTGCCCGTTGGCTACTTGCTGGCCTTCCTGCAAGGTCGTTTCCTGGATCACGCCGGAAACCTTGGCTTTGATGGTGGCCTGGGTCACGGGGGCCAGCGAACCGGACAGGGGCAGGCTGATACTGAGTGCGCGCGCATCGATGGCGGCCACGTCGCCCTGCGCCAGTTCATGCACGGGCGTCTTTTCCTGTTCCTTCTTCTTGCTCGCTTGCTGTTCAGCAACTTTGGCTGCCTGCTGCTTCGACTGCATCACGGTCCAGCCGCCACCGGCCAGGCCCAGCACGACGAGGATCAAGAGGGGCGTGCGCCAGCGCCGGCGGCGCGTGGCGGCAAGGGGAGAGGCGGGGGGCAGGGTCTCGTTTTTCATAGGTTTTTTTTCAGGAGCGGCGCAGGGCTTCGGCGCCAGGTCTCGGTGCGGCCGGCCTGCGGCAGGCCGGGGGAATTCGGGTAGCGCATCACTGTGGCGGCCGCAGACGACACGCCTGCCGCTGCCGCCGTTCACGGCGATGCGCATGTTGCCACTTTAGGAAGATTCAAGTCCGGCCGCCATCGCCGTGCGACAGATTGCACAAAATCGGGGCTGGAATGCAAAAAACGGCGACCAAAGACCACCGCCAGCATGCGCGCCGTCCACGTCACGATGCTTGCGCCTTCTCAAGAAGCCGATTCGCCGGCGCGCAAGAATGGTCGGGATGGTTGCGCCACCGGACAGGCCATTTGCCCGCCGGTTGCCGCGCGGCCGCGCCACGGGGGGGCTGATGTCTGATCGGATTGCCGGAGCCGCCCCGTCGCCGGGCCGTTTGCTGGCCGCGGCCGAACCGCAGGCGGGGCCGGCCGGCAAGGCGCTCGACTTGCTGTCCATCATCGTTGCCGCCGTCGAACAGGCGCCCGGCCTGGCCGTGCGCGGTATCGACCGCGACGGCATCGTACGCTACTGGAGCGCGGGTGCGGCGCGCCTGTATGGCGTGGCGGCCGAGCTGGCGCTGGGCCAGCCGTGGGCCAGGGTGGCCGCTTCGCTGCCCGGTGCCGCCACCCTGGCCGAGGAAGTTAGCGGCGAACTGGCGGCCGTGTGGGAGAGCGGCAAGGCGCGCGGCATGCGCCTGTGGAAACTCGATGCCGACGGGGCCGCGCCGCGCTGCATCTGTTCCACCGTGTTTCCGGTCATGCAGTCCGGAAGGGTGCGGCAAGTGGTCTGCATCGATGCCGACATCACGCCCAGCGGCCAGGATGACGCGGCGCAGGGCGCCCTGCTGCTGATGGGAGACAATTTCCGCCAGCTGTACGAGAAGTCGGCCGACGCCATCGTGCTGCTGCGCGACGAGCACATCGCCGAGGCGAATCCGGCCGCCATCGCCCTGTTTCAATGCGAAGACCGGACACGCCTGCTGGGGCGCCGCCTCAGCGACTTTTCGCCCTTGCGCCAGCCCGATGGCGCATTGTCCTCGTTGCGCGGCACGCAGCTGGCGGCGCAGGCCCATGCCGACGGCAACTGCCGCTACGACTGGCGTTACCAGACGTGCACGGGCCAGCTGTTCTGGGGCGAAGTGCTGCTTACGTCCGTCACGCTCGACCATAGCTATCTGTTTTACGCCGTGATCCGTGATATTTCCTCACGCAAGCTGGCCGAGCGGGCCCTGTACCTGTCGGCGCAGGTGGTCGAGCATGCGCGCGAGGCCATCGTCGTGATGGACCCGCAGCAGCACGTCGTCAGCATGAATCCCGCGTACAGCGAGATCAGCGGCTACAGCCTCGACGACATGCTGGGCAAGCCCTTCGTCCCGCACGGCGTCGAGCCGGACGTGCCCGCATTTTTCGACCACGTGTGGGACGAAGTCGATGCCAACGGTTACTGGCAAGGCGACATCGTCGGCCAGCGCAAGGCGGGCGGGCGCTATCCGGCCTGGCTGTCGCTGACGGCCATCCGCGACCCGCAGGGGCAATTGAGCAATTATCTGGCCATCCTCAGCGACATCAGCGAGCGCAAGAAAAACGAGGAGCACACGCGCCACCTGGCCGAGCACGATTTCCTGACCGACTTGCCGAACCGCGTGCTGCTGCTCGACCGGCTGTCGCTGGGGCTGGCGGCCGCGCGGCGCAAGCTGAGCATGCTGGCCATCCTGTACCTGGACCTCGACCATTTCAAGCACATCAATGACAGCATGGGCCACCACGTGGGCGACTTGCTGCTCAAGGAAGTGGCGCGGCGCCTCGTGCGCTGCGTGCGCGGCGTCGATACGGTCAGCCGGCATGGCGGCGACGAGTTCGTCATCATCCTGGCTGAGGTGGGCGGCATCGACCAGGTGGCCCACGTGGCGGCCAGCCTGCTGCATGCCGTCACGCAACCCTATCAGCTGGGCGAGTACGAATTGCATGTGTCGACCTCGATCGGCGTGGCCATCTTTCCCAGCGACGGCGACAGCATCGATAGCCTCGTGCACAACGCCGACATCGCCATGTACCACGCGAAGGAAAGCGGGCGCAACAATTTCCAGTTTTTCAATGCCGAGATGAATGCGCAAATCGTCGAGCGGGCCAGCCTGGAGCAGGGCTTGCGCGAAGCGCTGGGGCGCGACGAGTTCGTGCTCGAATTCCAGCCCGCGCTCGATGTCGCCAGCGGGCAAATCCTCGGTGCCGAAGCGCTGTTGCGCTGGCGCCACCCGCAACTGGGCGTGTTGCCGCCCGAGCGTTTCATTGCCGTGGCCGAGGAATGCGGCTTGATGGTGTCGATCGGCAACTGGGTGCTGCAGCAAGCCTGCCGCCGCGCGCGGGCCTGGCACGATGCGGGCCATGCCTGGAGAGTGGCCGTGAATCTGTCGCCGGCGCAGTGCCTGCACAATAACTTATTGCTCAGCGTGCAAGAGGCGCTGGCCGTGTCGGGCTTGCCCGCCGCCTGCCTGGAACTGGAAGTGACGGAATCCTTGCTGATGAAAGGGGGCGCGCGCCTGGCCGGCGTGCTGGCGCAGCTGCGTGCGCTGGGCGCCAGGCTGGCCATCGACGACTTCGGCACCGGCTATTCGCGCCTGGCCAATCTGCGCCATTACCCGGTGGATCAACTCAAGATCGACCCGTCGTTCCTGCCGGCCGCGGCCGATGGCGCGGTCGGCGAGTCCGACACGGCCATCGCCGCCACCATCATCGCCATGGCGCGCGAGCTGCAATTGACGGTGATCGCCGAAGGCGTGGAAACGGCGCAGCAGCTGGCGTATCTGCGGGGGCAGGGCTGCCAGCAATACCAGGGGCGCTTTGCCAGCGCGCAAGTCGCGGGCAGCACGCTGGCGAAGTTATTGAATTAGTCAATGTTGCCCAGCAGCTTGATGCGCGCCAGCACCTGGCCATGGTCGGAGGCATGCGGCAAGCCCAGCAGCAAATGGTCGTTGAGATACGTCACTTCCTGCAGCACGCCGATGGCGCGCGGCGAGGCGGGATGAAAATGTTCGGACACGAGGATATGGTCGATCGTCATGTAGGCGCTGTCGTGGATATTCGTGTAGCCCGCGTGGCGCAGGGCGTCCTGGCGCAGCTGGATGGCGTTGGCGTCGTACAGGCGCGCGCGCATTTCCATGCCCGGTTCGCACGGCGCGCCGGCGCCCATGACGATGGATGTGGTGACGGCATTGGCGATGTCGTTGAAGTCGCCCAGCACGATGCGGGGACGGCCAGTGTGGCCCAGCTCGCTTGCCAGCACGCGCAGGGCGACGGCTTCCGCGCCGCGCCGCTGCAGCGAGCGCAGGTTGGCCAGCGCGTAGGCGATGGCATCGTTGCCGTCGCCATGGCGGTAGTCGGGCCGGCGCGATTTCAAATGCACGACGACCACGTCCGTGAGTTGTCCGCCCGGCAAGATGACCTGGACATGCAGGGGCGCGCGGGCGAAGCGGCAGGCGTTGTCGTCGGCGGGCTGCCTGTCGGCGGACACGGTCACGCCGGCGGGAAAATTCGCCCAGGCAACACCAGCGCCGGCCAGCGGCAGGCGCGACACGAGCGCCACCGTGGGCAGCATGCGTCCGGCAATATCCGTCGCATCGTAGCCGGCCAGCGTGGCTGCGCGGTAGTGGCGCGTGCGCGACAGCACGTCGCGCAGGGCCGCCTGCGAGAAAATTTCCTGGAATCCGATCACGTCGGCGTCGAGCAGGTCGATCTGCCGCGCCGTCCATTCCGCCTTGGCCTCGTATTGCGCCGGGCTCAACGGTTCCAGGTTGTCATACAATTTCGCCCCGGCGGGGGCGAGGTTGCAGACATTGAATGTGGCAAAGCGGATTTCTTCCTGCATAATTAGCACTCCTCACTGAACGATCAGCGTATCACGCATGGCTAAAAAAGAGCATATTTCCGAAACCCAGGCGACGCAGCTGCTGCGCAAGCATCACGTTTCCTTCGAAGAACACCCGTATCCTTACGAGGAGCACGGCGGCACCAGCGTCTCGGCGCGCGAATTGGGCGTGCCGGAACACGCGGTGATCAAGACCCTGGTGATGCAGGACGAGGCGGCCAAGCCGATGATCGTGCTCATGCATGGCGATTGCAAGGTGTCGACCAAGAACCTGGCGCGCGGCATCGGCTGCAAGTCCGTCGAGCCGTGCAAGCCCGAAGTGGCGCAGCGCCATTCCGGCTACATGATCGGCGGCACCTCGCCGTTTGGCACCAAAAAGACCATGCCCGTGTACGTGGAGCAATCGATCCTGGACTTGCCGCGCATTTACATCAATGGCGGGCGGCGCGGTTTCCTCGTCTCGCTGGCGCCGCAGGTCTTGCTCGACTTGCTCAAGGCCAAGCCGGTGCAGTGCGCGCTGCAAGATTAAGAAAACCAGACGCCGCCCTGTCCCTGGACTGGACGCTGGTGTATATTCTGCTGCGCCAGCCTCGATGCTGGTGTAATAAACACAATAAAGGGAAGAAATGAATCCAGTAATCACAACCGTGGCAATGACAGTGGCCGCTTACTTGCTCGGCTCGATATCGTTTGCCGTGGTGATGAGCAAGGTCTACGGCATTGCCGATCCGCGCACCTATGGCTCGAAAAACCCGGGCGCCACCAACGTGCTGCGCAGCGGCAACAAGGGAGCGGCCATCATGACCCTGCTGGGCGATGGCGCCAAGGGCTGGCTGGCCGTGTTCCTGGCCGACCATTTTGCCAGCGCGCTGGGCGTGGGCGACACGGCCGTGGCCCTGGTGGCCATCGCCGTCTTCCTCGGCCATCTGTGGCCCGTGTTCTTCCGCTTCGTCGGCGGCAAGGGTGTGGCCACGGCCCTCGGTGTATTGCTTGGCATTAATCCCTGGCTGGGCCTGGCGACCCTGGCCACCTGGCTGATCATCGCCTACGCGTTTCGCTATTCCTCGCTGGCAGCGCTGGTGGCGGCCCTGTTCGCGCCGTTTTACTATGGCTTGCTGTTCGGCGTCGATCCCATCTTGCTGGCCGTCATCGTCATGAGCGTGCTGCTGGCCTACCGCCACAGCCAGAACATCGCGAACTTGCTCTCTGGTAAAGAAAGCAAGATCGGCGGCAAGAAGGATGGGGCCAAAGCGCCCGTGCAGAAAAAGTAAGCGCTTGATTTCCCGCGGCCCGCACGCATATGCTGTGCTTGCGGCGCCGCGCGGTGCGGCCGCCACCGACTCGCGCAAAGGCTGCCCACCATGACCGTTTCCACCACCTCCGCCACACCCACCCCTATCCGTATCGATTTCGTTTCCGACGTTTCCTGCCCCTGGTGCGTGGTGGGCCTGAAGTCGCTGGAGCAGGCGCTGGCCAAGCTGGACGGCACCGTCCAGGCCGACATCCACTTCCAGCCTTTCGAACTGAACGCGAACATGCCGCCCGAGGGCGAGGATATCGGCGAACACATCGCCCGCAAATACGGTTCCACCCCGGAACAGATGGCGCAGTCGCGCGAATCGATCCGCGCGCGCGGCGAACAGCTGGGCTTTACGTTTGCCATGGACAAGCGCGGGCGCATCTACAACACCTTCGATGCGCACCGGCTGCTGCACTGGGCTGCTCTGGAAGGGCGCCAGAAGGAACTCAAGATGGCCTTGTTCGATGCCTACTTCACGCAGGGCCAGGATCCGTCCTCGCACGAGGTGCTGCTGGCTGTGGCGGGCAAGGTGGGCCTCGATACCGCGAAAGCGGCCGAAGTGCTGGCGTCCGATGCCTATGCGGACGAGGTGCGCGCGCAGGAGCGCTTCTATCAGCAGAACGGCATCAATTCCGTGCCCGCCGTCATCATCAACGAGCGCCACCTGATTTCCGGCGGCCAGCCGCCCGAAGTGTTTGAGCAAGCCTTGCGCCAGATCATCAGCGGCGCCTGAACGGGGCGCCAATGGCGCGCGCCATGGCGGACTTTTTGCGCTACACTCGGCGCAGAAGGAGGATAGTCAAATGCCAACAGCCAGCTGGAATGGCGCCGTCATCGCGCAAGCCACCGATGCGCAGGTGCAAGTCGTTGAAAACAATGTGTATTTTCCTTTGTCCAAGGTGACGCAGGAGTACTTGCGTCCCAGCAGCCACACGAGCGTCTGCCCGTGGAAAGGCACGGCCAGTTATTACGATGTCGTCGTCGATGGCCAGACGAATGCCAACGCCGCCTGGTATTACCCCCAGCCCAAGGATGCCGCCAAGCAAATTGCCGGCCACGTCGCCTTCTGGCGCGGCGTGAGCGTCGAGCGCTGACCTGACTCCCCCTATTTCCTGACAAAGAAAGCAGACGATGGATTTACGCCTCGCCGTGTACCAACTCGCCTCGGCCCATGCGCTCGATGCCCAACAAACCCGGCAGTTGCAGGAAGCGGCCGGCTTCCAGCGCGAACCGGCGCGCCTGGCCTACTGGCTGCCGCGCGGCGTGGCCGTGCTGGGCGCCGCGCTGCTGGGCATGGGGCTGATCTGCTGGGTCGCCGCCAACTGGGAAGACCTGGGCCGCATGGGCCGCTTTGCCCTGCTGCAAGGCGTGTTTGCCGCCGCCTGCGTTGGCGCCTTCGCCGTGCCCAAGGCGCGCATACCGCTGCTGCTGATGGCCTTGCTGGCCATCGGCGGCCTGTTCGCGTATTTCGGCCAGACCTACCAGACGGGCGCCGATCCGTGGCAGCTGTTCGCCCTGTGGGCCGTGCTGGCCTTGCCCCTGTGTTTAGTCGCGCGCAGCGACGTGCTGTGGACGCCGTGGATGCTGGTGCTGGCCACGGCCGCCGCCCTGTGGATGCAGGCGCATGCGCGCCACAGCTGGCGCATCGATTCGGCCGATCTCTCCATTTTCGTCAGCGGCTGGCTGGCCGTGCTGCTGGCCTGTGCGTTTGTCTCGCCCCTGCTGGCGCGCTGGACGGGCGCCGGTGTCTGGGCCTTGCGCCTGGGTCTGGTACTGGCCACCATCCTCATCACGGGCACGGCCGTCAGTGCCCTGTTCGGCAATGAGATCGAATCGCCGTACTGGGCCGGTCTCGGCTTGCTGGCCGTCGCCGCTGTCCTGCTGGCCACGCGCCGCTACTTTGACGTGTTCGGCCTGAGCGCCGTCGCGCTCGGTATCAATACCTTGCTGGTGGGAGGGCTGACGCACGTGCTGTTCAACGGTCATGGCGATGGCGTCGGCGCGCTGGCCACGCTGGGCTTGCTGGCAGCCGTGCTGCTGGCGCTGACCGTGCAAGGCATTCTGTGGCGCACGCGCCAGGAGGCGGCATGAGCAAGATGAACACTCAGCGCGACGATGCGCTCGCCGCCCTGATCGACGATGCCACGCGCGCCGGCCTGTTGCCGCCCAACGCCAGCCGCCCCGTGCAGGATGTACGGCCGTGGCCGCTGGTGCTGATGACGGCCTTCGGCGCCTGGCTTGCCGCCATTCCCCTGATGATTGCGCTGGGCGTGGGCCTGGAAAGCGTCGTGCGCCACGGTCCCGGCGCGTATGTCGTGGCCGCCATCGTGCTGGTGGTGTCCGTCCTGCTGATCCGCACGCGCGGCGTGGCGCTGTTTGTCGAGCAGCTGGCCGTGCCCTGTCTGCTGGTGGGCGGCGGCTTGCTCGGCTACGCCTTGTACCGCGACTATTCCACGCAGACGGCGTCGCTGCTGCTGTGCCTGGCAACCCTGGTGGTGGCCGCCGCCTTGCCGCGCGACTGGCTGCGCGTGCTGCTGGGGCTGGTCGCCTGCGGCTTGCTGGGGCTGGGCATCGTCGACAGCACGCGCGACTGGATCTTCGACAATGATCCGACGCAACTGTATCTGGCCTGGATGCTGGCCCTGGCACTCTGGCTGGCCGCCCACTGGCTGCAGAAGCAAGCCTTCAACGATGGCCGCGGCGCGCCCATCGCCGCCTTCCTGGAATCGCTGTCGACGGGGTGGGTCCTGGCCATCTTGCTGGGGCTGGTCTTCTGGTCCGGCATGACCTTCATGCTGGGCGGTGCCTTGGGCGGCGGCTTCACGGGCGAAGTGGCGCGCGAAGTGAGCAGGCACCATGCCGGCGCCTGGTATGCGCAAGCGTTGAACGGCGTCTCGCTCGTGCTGGCCACGGCGGCGGCCGCCTGGACGGGCTGGCGCTGGCCGGCGCTGCGCCAGTTGCCCGCCATCGGCGTGGCCCTGGTGCTGATCGTGCTGGCGTGGTTCCTGCCGGCGCTGGGCCCCGTGCTGCTGATCCTCGCGTATTGCGTGACGAGCGGGCGTACACGCGTGGCCGTCGCGGCCGCGCTGGCGGCGGCGTGGATCATCGGCAGCTTTTATTACCAGCTGGCCTGGCCGCTGGCCAGCAAGGCGGCGCTGCTGGCCGTGGCCGGCGCCGTGCTGTGCGCCCTGTCGTGGCTGGCCACGCGCGGCGCCGTGCTGCACCTGGTGGAAAGCAAAACGGCGGACGTGGCGGTCGAGCGCCGCTTCTTGCGCCTGGGTGCGCTGGGCGGCTTGCTGCTGGTGCTGCTGGTGGCCAATATCGGCATCTGGCAGAAGGAGCAGCTGATCGCCAAGGGCGAGGCCATCTTCGTGGCGCTGGAACCCGTCGATCCCCGCTCGCTGATGCAGGGCGATTACATGCGCCTCAATTTCGTCAACCTGGGTGTCCTCTCCACGTTGGCCAGCGTGGAGCGGGCGCCGGGCCGGCCCCTCGTGGTGGCCCGGCGCGATGCGCGCGGCGTGGCCGAACTGCTGCGCCCGTACACCAAAGAGGCGCTGGTGCCCGGCGAATTTTTGCTCGAGCTGACGCCGAAGGATGGCAACTGGGTGCTGGTCAGCGATGCCTGGTTCTTCAAGGAAGGCGAGGCGGCGCGCTGGGAAAAGGCCCGTTACGGCGAGTTCCGCGTGCTGCCCGATGGCCGCGCCTTGCTGGTGGGCATGCGCGGGGAAGATTTACAGGCGCTGTAGCCGCTTGATTGAACAAACCCAATGGCAGAATCCGGGGGGCGTACCCTGAGGGTACGACCCCGCCTTTGCTATTGAGGTGGCCGTATCCTGTAAAATTGCCCGATGGATAATATTACGCATTCGGTCATCGGCCTCGGGGTCGGCGAACTGGTACACCGCAGCCTGCCGCCCGAGCCGCAAGCCCCCGCACAGCGCACCCGGCGTGCGCTGTTTCTGTTTACGGCCTGGTTTGCCAGCAACGCGCCCGACCTGGATCTGGTGCTGACCAGGCTGCTGCCGCGTCCGTTCGGCTACATGCTGCACCACCGTGGCCACACGCATACCTTGCTGCTGGCCTTGCCGCAGGCGCTGCTGTTGCTGGCCCTGCTGTGGCTGTTGTGGCCCGGCGCGCGGCGCTTGCTCAAGGAGAGCGTGCCCGCCCGCATCGGTCTGGCGGCTTGTCTGCTGCTGGGATTTTGCTTGCACATGGGCATGGATTTCCTCAATTCCTATGGCTTGCACCCGTTTTATCCGTTCAACAGCCGCTGGCTGTATGGCGACATGGTCTTCATTGTCGAACCCATGTTCTGGGTGCTGCTGGGCGTGCCCGTGATCATGTCCTTGCGCTACGGTATCGTCAAAAGCGTGCTGCTGGCCGGATTGGCGGCGGTCCTGTGCTTCTTTACCTATAAAACCTACCTGGCGCCCGCCGCGCTGGCCGTGCTGCTGACGCTGGGCCTGGTGCTGGCCGTGCTGCAAGGGCGGGCCGGCGAGCGGGGGCGGGGACCGCTGCTGCTGGCCTTCGCGCTGGCGGCCACGTTTATCGGCACGCAGGGCGTGGCGTCGGCCATCGGCCGTACGCGCATCGAGGCGGCCGTGCAGCGGCTCGATCCGGGCACGCGCGTGTGGGACGTGGCGATGACGGCGTTTCCCAGCCATCCATTGTGCTGGATCTATGTTTCGCTCGACAGCAAGACGGATGTGTACACCCTGCGGCGCGGTACCTTGAGCCTGCTGCCCGGGTCGCTGGCGCCCGCCGCCTGCCCGGCCGGCCTGGTGGAAACCAGCAAGCAAGGCCGGCAACTGGCGCCCGGCATCGCCGTCTCCGCCCAGGCGGCCGGCAGCCTGGCCGCCTTGCGTGCGCTGCAGGAAGACAATTGCTATGTCGACGCCTGGTTCCGCTTTGCCCGCATGCCTAGATTGAATGCGGACAAGCTGACGGACGTGCGCTTCAATCCCGGCATGCTGCCCAACTTTACGACCGTGGAGCTGCAGCAGTTCCGCGGCCGGCCATGTCCCGCCTACGTGCCGGGCTGGGACCGCCCCCGTGCCGACATGCTGGCATTGCCGGAATAGGGCGCCGGGAGCAAATGTATTGCCTTGTGGCAAAAAATATCGCGTGTGTACTTACTTCGCCATGGCACAGCATGCGACAATTATCAATTCGGCATGGATGTCATTGAGTTAGGACTATTTTGGAAGAGCAACACGCCTTACCGTATCTGCGGGAAACCCTGCTGTTTCTCGCCTTGGCCGGGATTTTCATTCCGCTATTGCAACGCCTGAAAGTCAACCAGGTGCTCGGCTTCCTGGCCGTGGGCGCCCTGTTCGGCCCGTTCGGCTTCGGCCTGTGGGCCGGCGACTTCCCATGGCTGACGTATTTTTCCTTCGTGCGCGCCGAGCAGGTCAGCGGCCTGGCCGAGCTGGGCGTGATGTTTTTGATGTTCATGATCGGCCTGGAACTGTCGACGGAACGGCTGTGGGCGCTGCGGCGCTGGGTGTTCGGCGCGGGCGTGGGGCAGGTGGCCGTCAGCGCCTGCCTGATCGGCGGCGTCGCGTATTACTTCGGCCTGTCGCTGGAAGCGTCCATCGTGCTGGGCCTGGTGCTGTCGCTGTCGTCGACGGCCGTGGTGATGCAGCTGCTGACGGACCAGCGCTCCCTGCAGACGCCGGCCGGCCAGGCGGGCTTTTCCATTCTGATGTTCCAGGATCTGATGGTGGTGCCGCTGTTCATCCTGATCGACGTGTTCGCCAGTGGGCGCAGCGACGACCTGGCGTACCTGCTCAGCTTTGCGGCCGTGAAATCGGCCGGCGCCATCCTGCTGATCTATCTGCTGGGACGCCGCGTGATCCGTCCCCTGTTCCAGTTTTTCGTCAAGAAACGCCAGCCCGACGTGTTCATGGCATTGACCCTGCTCAGCACCCTGGGCATCGCGGGCCTGACGTATCTGGCGGGCTTGTCGATGGCGCTGGGCGCCTTGCTGGCCGGTCTGCTGCTGGCGGAAACGGAATTTCGCCATGAAGTGGAAGTGACGATCGAGCCCTTCAAGGGTTTGCTGATGGGCCTGTTCTTCATGTCGGTGGGCATGCAGATCGACGTGCGCGAAATCCTCAAGTCGCCCATCCTGATTCCCTTGGCCGTGCTGAGCCTGTTTGCGGTGAAAACCCTGGTCATCAGCGTGATTTTCCGCATCGGCGGCTTTCACTGGGGGCGCGCCGTGGAAACGGGCGTGCTGCTGGGACAGGGCGGCGAATTCGCCTTCATCGTCGTCGCGTATGCGCTCGGTACCAAGCTGATCGGCCCGCAGGTGGCGCAGTTCGTCATGCTGGTGGTGGGCCTGAGCCTGTTCGCCACGCCGGCGCTGGCCAAGGCGGCGCGCGCCTTCGGCAACTGGTGGGAACAGCGCCACCACCACCAGCTGGCCGACCTGGCGCACGGCGCGCTGCCGCCGCAGGGCAGCACCGTCATCATCGCCGGTTTCGGCCGGGTGGGGCAGTTGCTGGCCAAGGTGCTGACGGAGCAGGATATCGCCTATGTGGCGATTGAAAACGATGCGCGGCTGGTGACGACCCTGCATCCGCGCGGCTTTCCCGTGTATTTCGGCGATGCGTCGCGCGCGGAACTGTTGCAAAAGGTCAATGCCGACCGCGCCGCCGCCGTGGTGCTGACGATGGACCATGCGGCCTCCGTGCTGCATGCCGTCAAATCGATCCGCCGCGAATATCCGCAGTTGCCCGTGTATGCGCGCGCCCGCGACGAGGCGCATGCCGTGGCCCTGATCCAGGCGGGCGCCACCCTGGTCGTGCCCGAGGCGCTGGAGTCGGCGCTGCAGCTGACGGCCACCGTGCTGCACACGGTGGGCCTGTCGGAAGCGCGCACGACGGACATCGTGCAAGCGGAGCGCGACCGGCGCAATGCCGTGCTGCTGGCGAAAAAATTGTCGTAGGGCAAACCTTAGTGCAAACGTGCGTGTCGCCGTGCTTTGTCAATTATCTATACAATAATAGTATATGAGCACACTACCCACATGAAAGCCGCGACGAAGAGCGGCGCGGCACCCCTGACGCCGCAGCAACTGGCGGCGCAGGAAACGCAACAGAAATACGGCAAGCCCGAGCGGGGCTGGCGCGAGCGGGTGTACACCGTCATTTTCGAGGCGGAAACGCGCACGGGCCGCGCTTTCGACCTGCTGCTGATCGCCGCCATCCTGATCAGCGTGACGGTGGTCGTGCTCAGCAGTGTCGCCTCCGTGGCCGAGCGCTACGGCACCTGGCTGACGGCGCTCGAATGGTTTTTTACCATTTTATTTACCATCGAATATTTCGCCCGCCTGTCGTGCCTGCAGCATCCGGTGCGCTACGCCAAGAGTTTTTTCGGCATTATCGACTTGCTGGCCATCGTGCCGACCTATATCGGCTTGCTGCTGCCGGGTGCGCACGTGCTGATCGACGTGCGCATTTTGCGGCTGCTGCGCATGTTCCGTATCCTCAAGCTCACCTCGTATGTGCATGAATACACGGTGCTGGGGCGGGCCTTGCTGGCCAGCCGGCGCAAGATCCTCATTTTCTTGTCTTTTGTCATGATGGTGGTCTTTCTGCTGGGTACCGTGATGTATGTCGTGGAAGGGCCCGATAACGGTTTCAGCAGTATTCCCACGTCGATTTATTGGGCCATCAGCACCATGACCACGGTCGGTTTCGGCGATATCACGCCGCGCACCGACATCGGGCGCACCATCGCTTCGCTGATGATGCTGCTCGGCTGGGGCATCCTGGCCGTGCCTACCGGCATTATCAGTGCCGAAATGACGGTGCAGCGCAGCTCCAAGCTGGTCACCACGCGTACCTGCCCCACGTGTCTGAAAGAAGGGCTCGATGACGATGCCAATTTCTGCAAGAACTGCGGGGTTGCATTGCCGCCGCTGGCACGTGATTAATTCATAACCCTATTTACTTTACTTTGTTAAGGCCAACATGATTCCAGTTCGCCTGATCGCGACGGGCAAAGCCGTGCCGTCGCATAGTGTGACTTCCGCCAGTCTGGACCTGAAACTGGGTCATCCGGCTGGCTATACCCTGCGCAAGAGCGGCGTGCTGTCGCGCTTTGTCGCCGCGCCCGATGAATCGCAAAGCCAGCTGGGCGCCGCCGCCCTGCTCGACGCGCTGAAGAATGCCAGCCTGGTTCCGGCCGACATCGACTTGCTGATCTGCGCCTGCGGCGTGCCCGAGCAAGCGTTGCCGAACACGGCCTGCTTCGTGGCCGAACATGCGGGCTTGCCGCCAGGCACGCAAAGCTTCGACGTCAACGCCAGCTGCCTCAGTTTCATGGCCGCCTTCCGCGTGGCCGCCTCCATGCTGGCCGGCGGCGCCTACCGCCGCATCGCCATCGTCTCGTCGGACCTGGCCTCGCGCGGGGTCGACTGGAGCGAGCCGGAAGCGTCGATGATCTTTGGCGACGGCGCCGCCGCCGTCATCGTCGAGCGGGGCGACGGC
The DNA here is from genome assembly GCF_058797855.1 of Janthinobacterium sp. GW823-FHT01H08. Taxonomy (NCBI): domain Bacteria; kingdom Pseudomonadati; phylum Pseudomonadota; class Betaproteobacteria; order Burkholderiales; family Oxalobacteraceae; genus Janthinobacterium; species Janthinobacterium sp. GW823-FHT01H08. Next base: position 5,400,234 of record NZ_CM179504.1, on the reverse strand, counting down.
AGCGCTGGCATCCGCGCCTACAAGATGGGCACGTATCCGGAAGGGCGGCGCTACTGCGAAATCCGCGGCGGCGGTACCGAGCGCAACCCCCGCAACGGCTGCGAGCCGGGCGACTACCTGTTCCGCATGGATGGCAAGGCCGTGTTCCGCCTGGCCGTCAAGGTGATGCCGGATTTCCTGACGGAACTCATGCAGGAATCGGGCGCCGGACTGGATAAAATCGACGTGGTCGTGCCGCACCAGGCCAGCCCGCTGGGCCTCGCGCATGCGGCGCGCATCCTCGACGTTCCCGATGCTAAAATCATCAAGATCTTTGAAACGCATGGCAACCAGGTGGCCGCGTCCCTGCCCACCGCCCTGCACGAGGCGGTGATGACGGGGCGGGCAGTGGCAGGCCAGCGTTTGCTGATGATGGGTACGGCCGCGGGCCTGACCATCGGCGGCATGATTCTTGACCTGTGAAGGTGGTGCGATGAGGCGGATACTGGTCACGGGAGCGACGGGCGGCTTGGGGCGCAATGCCGTGCGCACCCTGCTGGCGCAGGGCGTGGAAGTGCGCGCCACGGGCCGCAACGCGGCCGTGGGCCGCGAGCTCGAACGCATGGGCGCGCAATTCGTGGCGCTCGACCTGGCGCAAGCGACGCCGCGCCAGGTCGACGAGCTGGTACGCGGCATGGACGCCGTCTGGCACTGCGCCGCGCTGTCCTCGCCGTGGGGCGCGGAGCGCGACTTCATCGCCGCCAACGTCACGGCCACGGCCCAGCTGCTGCGCGCGGCCGCTGGCCTGCACGTGGCGCGCTTCGTGCACATCTCGACCCCGGCCATCTATTTCGACTACCGCAACCGCTACGAGGTGCCGGAAACCTTCCGCCCCGACGCTTTCGTCAACGCGTACGCGCGTTCGAAAGCGATGGCGGAAAAACTGGTGCAGGAGTGCGTCGACCGCCACCGCGGCATGACGTGCGTGATCCTGCGCCCGCGCGCCATCTTCGGCCCGCACGACCAGGTGCTGATCCCGCGCCTGGCGCGCGTGCTGCAGGAGCGCGGCGGCAAGCTGCCGCTGCCCAACGGCGGCGCGGCCACCATCGACGTCACCTATGTGGATAACGTCGTGCATGCGATGTGGCTGGCCACCGTGCACAAGACCATCGCTTCGGGCGCCGCCTTCAACATCACGAATGGCGAACCGGCGCGCCTGTGCGACATCTTGCGCAGCCTGTTCTGCGAACACCTGCAGCAGCCGTTCGAGATCGTCAGCGTGCCTTACCGCGTGCTGGCGCTGGTGGCGCGCCTGATGCAGTTCGCCTCGCGCTTCACGCGCCGCGAACCATCGCTCACGCCCTACAGCATCGGCGCGCTCAGTTTCGACATGACGCTCGATAACGCCAAGGCCCGCAAGGTGCTCGGCTACCGTCCCGTCGTCAGCCTGCAGGACGGCATCGCCCGCACGGCGCAGTGGATGCGCCAGGAAGCGGCGGCGCACAAGGTGGGCAAGGAGCGCAATGGCTAGCATCACCGCATTTCGCGTCGGCCACTGCACCCATCCGTCGTGCATGGTCTTGAAAGGCAGCGGGCTGGCCAGCCGCTGCTTCCCTTCGCGCGCCTACCTGATCGAAACGCGCGCGGGCCTGTACCTGTGGGACACGGGGTATGCCGAGCACTTCCGCGCCGCCACGTCGAAAGGCGTCTACCGCATGTACGCGTGGGTCACGCCGATTTCGTTCGACGAGAATGAGTCGCTGCACGGCCAGCTGCGCGCGCATGGCGTATCGCCCGGCGACATCCACACCTTGCTGCTGTCGCACTTCCACGCCGATCATATCGCCGGCCTGCGCGACTTTCCCGGCGCGCGGCTGATGGCCTCCAAAACGGGCTGGGACGCCGTGCGCGGTTTGTCCGGCGTGGCCGCCGTGCGCCAGGCCTTCGTGCCCGAGCTGCTGCCAAACGATATCTCTGACCGCCTGGCGTTTGTCGAAAGCGTGCCCGAGACGGCCTTGCCGGCCGCCTTGCTGCCGTTCACGCACGGGCGCGACGTCAGCGGCACGGGCGAGATCTACATCGTCGACTTGCCCGGCCACGCCATCGGGCATATCGGCGCCTTTGTGCTGCAGGACGGCGGCTGGACCCTGCTGGCGTCGGACGCGGCCTGGGTGCCGGAAAGCTTCCAGCAGCTGCGCGGACCGTCCGAACTGTCGTTCCTCATCCAGCACAAGCGCGCGCCGTACTACGCCACACTGAACCGCTTGCACCAGCTGCACCAGTCGGGCCAGGCGCAGATCCGCATCACGCATGAAGATACCAACGATTATTTGCCAGTGGCGGGCCGCCCGTGAAGCGTATTGTCTGGCTGTTGCTGTCGTACTGGCGCACGCGCCGCCTGCGTTTCGCAAGCCGCGCGCAGCTCGACGCCTACCAGCACAAGCAGCTGGCCCGTTTCATCGATGTGCTGTGCGCCCGCAGCACGTATTTTGCGCCGTACCGCAAGCTGCCGCTGGCGCAGTGGCCGACGATGAACAAGGCCCTGATGCTCGAGCATTTCGACGCCATGAACACCGAGGGAATCACGTTGGCGCAGGCGATGGATGCGGCCATGGCGGCCGAGCATAGCCGCGACTTCACGCCCGCCGTCGGCGACATCACGGTGGGGTTATCCTCTGGCACGTCGTCGCGGCGCGCCGTGTTTACCGTCAGCCCCCGCGAAAAGGCCCAATGGGCGGGCGTGATGCTGGCCAAGGCGCTGCCCGACGGCCTGTTTTCCGGCGAAAAGGTGGCGCTGTTCCTGCGCGCGAACAGCAATCTGTACACGGCAGTGCGCTCGCCGTGGCTCACGTTTGCCTTTTACGACCTGTTCGCACCGTTCGACAGCCTGTGTGCGCAGCTGGCGCACTATCAACCGTCCGTCATCGTCGCGCCGGCCCAGGTGCTGCGCCAGCTGGCGCTGCGCGTCATCGACGGCAGCCTGGTGCTGGCGCCGAAAAAAGTCGTCTCCGTGGCTGAAGTGCTGGAAGCGCAGGACCGCGCGCTGATCGTGCAGGCGTTCGGCGCCGTGCATGAAATCTATCAGGCGACCGAGGGTTTCCTCGCCAGCAGCTGCGAACACGGCGTGCTGCACCTGAACGAGGAATACGTGCACATCGAGCCGCAATGGCTCGATGCGGAACAGCGTCGTTTCGTGCCCGTGATTACGGACTTCACGCGCATCACGCAGCCCATCGTGCGCTATCGCCTGGACGATATCCTGGTCGCGCGCGCCACGCCATGCCCGTGCGGCCGCGCCACGCGCGCCATCGACGGCATCGAAGGGCGCTGCGACGACATGCTGCTGCTTCCGTCTGCACGCGGCGGCGCCGCCGTCGCCGTGTTTGCCGACGTCTTGACGCGCGCGTTCGCGCAAGCCTTGCCGGCGGACGCCGACTACCGCCTGCTGCAATCGGGCGACAGCGCCTTGCAGCTGCACGCGGCCCTCGACGACGCTGGCCTGGCTGCCTTGCGCGATCACCTGGCAACGGTGCTGCGCGGCCTGGCCGTGGCCGTCGACAGCCTGGCCTGGACGACGAGCGGCGAATTGCCTCCCTTTGACCCCACCATGAAACGGCGCCGCATCCGGCGCCTTGCCACTGCATGAATCCTTCTTCCATGACCGTACGCTGCCGCCTGCTGCATTTGCTGGCCGGCTGGGGCAGCGTCGGCCTCGTGTATTTTTCCAGCGATGTGCTGCAAGGGCAGGGGTTACTCTTGCCGGAAACGGCGCTCGACCGCGCCATTCCCTACAGCGACTCTGCCATCTGGCTGTACCTGTCGTTCTTCATCCTGATCCCGTACGCCTACCTGGCGGCCGATGCGGCGAGGGTGCGCTGGCTGGCGCGCGCCATGGCGCTTTCCGCCGTCATGTGCGGCGTGGTCTTCCTGCTGTATCCGACGACGCTCGCGTATCCGCCCGTGGGTGACGGTGCCGCCTGGAGCACGCAGGCGCTGCGCCTGCTGCAGGCGGCGGATTCCGCGCAAAATTGCCTGCCCTCGCTGCATGGCGCCCTGACATTGTTGTGCGTGTGGGGCCTGTGCGACAAGCGCCACCTGGTCCGCTCTGCGCTGGCCGTGGTGCTGGGCGTGGCGATCTGCTACGCCATCATCGCGCTGCGCCGGCACGTGAGCATCGACCTGGCCGCCGGCCTGTTGGTCGGCATCGCTGGCGGCATGCTGGCGAAAATGCAGGTATTCTGGACGGCTCACCGCGTCATTTCTACTGAAACCGCATCATGATGAACCCCTTTGCCCTCTCTTTCCTTGTCATGCTGGCCTTCGTGCTGGCCGAACTGCTGATCCTCAAATGGGTACGCAAGACCCCCGTGCCGTGGAAGGACGTGATCTTCAACCTCAATTCCGGCCACATATTGATGTGGGTGTTCCGCGGCGTGGAAGTGGCGGCGTTCGCCCTGCTGCTGCGTCATGTGAATCTGCACATCGTCGACCAGTGGCCCGTGGCCGCGCAGTGGGTGTTCGCATTCTTTGCGTGGGATTTGTGCTTTTACTGGATGCACCGGCTGCACCATAAGATCCCCTTGCTGTGGGCCGTGCACGTGGTGCACCACCAGGGCGAGCACTTCAACCTGTCGCTGGGCGTGCGCAATTCCTGGTATTCGTCGCTGACGAATTTCCCGTTCATCGCCATCCTGGCCGTGCTGGGCGTGCCGCTGGAAATCTTTCTCGTCGTCTCGTCCCTGCATTACACGGTGCAGTTCTATAACCACAATGCGCTGGTGAACAAGTCCGGCATTCTCGACAAGTTCATGGTCACGCCCTCGCACCACCGCGTGCACCACGGCACGGATAAACGCTACATCAACCGCAATTTCGGCGGTACCCTGCTGCTGTGGGACAGGCTGTTCGGCAGCTTCCAGCCCGAACTCGAAGGCGTGGAAATGCGCTATGGCGTGAAGGGCATGACGCAAACGCATAATCCGCTCCTGGCCAGCAACGGCAAGCTGTTCAAGTGGCTGCGCGCGCGCTTTCCCCACTGGCAGTCGCGCGGCACTTTCGAGGTCCCCGAACTGTTCATCGGCATCGGCGGCGTGATCCTGTTTGGCCTGGTGATCTATTACGTCAACCACGAAGCGGCGCTGGCCGGCGCGCAGCAAGCCATCCTGTTCGCGCTGATCTTTGGCGGTACCCTGGCGCTGGGCGGCCTGTCGGACGCGCGCCGCTGGGGCGCCATCGCCTGGGTCGCCATCGCCGTGGCCATGCCGGCCCTGTATCTGGGCTGGTATGGGGCGCGCGACGTGTGGGGCATGGTGTTCCTGGCCGCGCTGCTGGCGCATGGCCTCGACGGCGCGCGCCGCCTGTGGTGGCCGGCCGCGGCGGGGACGCGCGCGTGACGCCTGTGCCTTCCCTGCCGCCGCTGCGCTTCCAGCCCGCCCGCGATTCCGCCTTCCGCCGCGAACTGCGCGCGCGCGCCGACGCCTACCTGGTCAGCGAGGGAAAGCACCGCTTCGGCGACTGGCGCCTGCACGCGAAAACCGTCTTCCTGGCCGCGCTGACGGCGGGGCTGTATGCGCTGGCCTTGAGCGCCGGCAGCACCTGGCCGTTTGTCGCCAGCTATGTCGCCTGCCTGGTCGCGGCCATGGCGCTGGCCATGAATACCCTGCACGACGCGGCCCACAGCGCCGTCTTCCGCCAGGGACGCCTGAATCGCATCCTGATCCGCCTCGTGGGCTTGCCCGTAGGCGTGGACACGGATTTCTGGACCATCCGCCACGTGCATTTCCATCACACGTATGCGAACGTGGAAGGCTATGACCTCGATACGGAGCCGAACCCCTTCCTGCGCCAGACGCCGTTCCAACGCTGGGCGCCCCAGTACCGCTATCAATACCTGTATTGGCCCGTGGTGGCGGCCCTGTCGCTGCCGTATCTGAACTGGTATGGCGACTGGCTGGACCGCTTCGGCAAGACGCCCGTGGCCGCGCACAGCCGCTTGCAGGGCTGGCGCGGCTGGCTGTCGTTCCTGGGCTGGAAGCTCGGTCACGTGGCGCTGGTGCTGGCGCTGCCCATGTGGGTGCTGCAGCAGCACGGCATCGGCTGGGGCGTGGTGCTGGGCGCGTATTTCGTGGGCCAGATGCTCGCCTCGTGCGCGCTGGTGGCGCTGATCCTCGGCACGCACTGGGCTGAAGTGGAGTTTTTCCAGCCGGGGCAGGACGGCACCTTGCCGCACGACTGGTACCAGCACACGTTTTACACGGCCTGCGACTGGACGCCGAAGCCGCGCGCGTTGCGCTGGCTCGGTTACTGGCTCGGCGGATTGAATTTGCACCTGACGCACCATCTGTTCCCCACCTGGAGCCACCGCCACTACCCGGCGCTGGCGCGCATCCTGGCCGAACTGGCGCCGCGCCACGGCCTCGTGTACCGCGAACTCGGTTACGGCCAGCTGCACGCCTCGCAGCAGCAATTTCTGCGCGCCATGGGCCAGCCGCCCGCCCAGTCCTGACGAATCGCGCTTGACTGGACTTCTGTTTCATCTTACATTTCTGTAACGACAGAAATAAGAGAAAACCATGGAATTGAGTCCGACTACGCAGAAATATATTCTGCACTGGGGGGAGATGGGCACCCGCTGGGGCGTCAACCGCACGGTGGCGCAGATCCACGCGCTGCTGTTCCTGGCCAATGAACCGCTGACGGCGGAAGATATCGCGGCCAGCCTGAACGTGGCCCGCTCGAACGTCAGCAACAGCCTGAAGGAATTGCAAAGCTGGGGCCTGGCGCGCATCACGCACGTGATGGGGGACCGGCGCGACCACTTCGTCGCCCTGCAGGATGTGTGGGAAATCTTCCGCGTCATCATGGAAGAGCGCAAGCGGCGCGAGATCGACCCCACCCTGACGGTGCTGCGCGAATGCGCGATCGAGGGCGAACAGGATGCGGCGATACCGCCGGAGACGCTGGCGCGCATGGGCGAAGTGCTGGCCTTCCTGGAAATGCTCAGCTCCACCTATAGCGACTACAAAAACCTGCCGCCGGCGACCCTGCAGCGCATGCTGTCGATGGGCGGCAAGGTGGCCAAGTTCCTCAGCCCGGACGACAAGCCGGGCAAGCCGGGAAAAGCATGAACGGCCCCTCGGAAGGAGAATTGTTCAAGAAGGTCATGGGCGAGCGCTGGCTGACCCTGCACCCTGACATCCGGCGCCGCTTCGAGAAAAATCCCGCGCCGGGCCAGCCCCTGTATTACCGGGGCGAGCTCAGTGAACTCACCAGTTCGCGCCTGGGCAAGGTGCTGGGCTGGCTCACGCGTCCCTTCATCGACGGCGCCCTGATCCCGCATGACGATCACGACTTCCCCGTCGATATCGAAGTCTATTCGCGCCCCGGCTGCCCCTTCATCTTCAAGCAGCGCACCTACCGTCTGCATGGCCGCGCGCCGATCCGCTTCACGTCCTACATGGCTGAAAGCACAAAAGGTGAAGTGCTCGAATACGTGGGCATGGGGCTGGGCATGAAGCTGGTGCTGCACGTGGAAGATGGCAATCTGCATTTCACCAGCGACGGCTATTTTTGGGATCTTTTCGGCTGGCGCCTGCCGCTGCCCGGCGTGCTCACGCCCGGCAAGACGTATCTGTGCCACCGCAACGACACGCCGCAGCAGTTCAATATCCGCATCGAGATCCGCCACGCCCTGTTCGGCACCACGTTTACCCAGGTCGGCGTGTTCCGCGAATCCGCCGCACCGGAAATGAAGGAGACACCATGAATACGCATCTGCTGGCCCTGCAACTGATGGCGGCGCAAGGCTGCCTGGGCGCCTTCGACACCATCTATCACCATGAAATCACGGAAGCGCTGCCGCAAAAGGCGTCGGCGCGCCTGGAACTGACCATCCATGCCACGCGCGCGCTGATCTACAGCCTGCTGTTCGTGGGCCTGGCGGCCTGGGAATGGCATGGCGCCTGGGCCTGGGTGCTGGTGATTGTCTTTGGCGTGGAAATCGTGCTGACCCTGTGGGATTTCGTCGTCGAAGACCAGACCCGCCTCTTGCCCGCCACGGAGCGGGTCACGCACACGGTGCTGGCGATCAACGCGGGCGCCTTCATCGCCCTGCTGGCCCTCAACAGCAGCGACTGGGCGAGCCTGCCGACGGCCCTCGTATGGCAGCCATATGGCTGGCTCAGCGTCTTCCTCGCCCTGTGCGGCGTGGGCGTGGGCCTGTCCGGCCTGCGCGACGCGTATGCCGTGTGGCAGCTGGGACGGCGCAAGGTCCAGGAGACAGCGGAGCAAGAGGAGCGCCTGCGCTTTGCCGCCGCGCCGCAATCCGTGCTGGTGACGGGCGCCACGGGTTTCATCGGCCAGCAACTGGTCAGCGCCTTGCTGGCCGACGGCCATGCGGTGACGGTGCTGACGCGCCAGCCCAAGCAGGCCGCGTGGACCTTCGACGGCCAGGTGCGCTGCATCCGGTCGCTGGACGCATTGTCGGATGCGCAGCGCATCGACATGGTGGTCAACCTGGCCGGCGCGCGCATCGTCGGCAAGCGCTGGACGGAGGCGCGCAAGGCGGCCCTGCGCCGCAGCCGCGTGGCGCTGACGCAGGACCTGGTGGCGTGGATCGCCCGCGCCCAGCACAAGCCGAGGGTGCTGCTGTCGGCGTCGGCCATCGGTTACTACGGCGTGCAGCCGCAGGGCGACGCGACGGAATTGACGGAGGAGAGCGCGCCGCAAGCCATCTTCATGTCGCAGCTGTGCCAGGAATGGGAAGCGGCCGCGCGCCAGGCGGAAAAATTTGGCGTGCAGGTGGGCTGCATGCGCTTTGGCCTCGTCTTCGGCCACCAGGGTTCGCTGCCGCAGATGCTGCTGCCGATACGCTTCGGTGCAGGCGGCCCGCTGGGCAGCGGCAGGCAGTGGGTCACGTGGGTGCATGTGCGCGACGTCATCCGCGCCATCGCCTATGTGGCGCGCCGCAGCGAACAGGGTGCCGTGAGCGGCGCGTATAACTTCTGCGCGCCGGAAGCGATCGAGCAGCGCCGCTTTGCCCAGGTGGCGGGCACCGTGCTGCACCGCCCCAGCATCGTGCCCACGCCGGCCTTCGTCATGCGCGCCTTGCTGGGCGAGCAGGCAGACTTGCTGGTGGAAGGCCAGCGGGTCGCCCCGCGCCGGCTATTAGCCGACGGCTTTGTCTTCCGCTATCCGCAGCTGGAAGGGGCGCTGCGCAGTTTGTGACGTGGGGTGGTATCGCGTTGCTCCGGGCGTAGAATAGGCATGCTCCGGGGTCAGACCCGGCGGGTCTCTGACCCCACAGGAGAAGTCCATGCCCCGCTTCAGCCATACGATAGACAGCCATGTTTACCAGTTTGCCAGCCTGAAGGAGCTGCTGGCCAAGGCCACGCCGCCCCGTTCGGGCGACGTGCTGGCCGGGGTGGCGGCCGCCAGCGCGCGCGAGCGGGTGGCGGCGCAACTGGCGCTGGCCGAGGTGCCGCTGTCGGCCTTTCTCAATGAGGCGCTGGTGCCGTATGAGGACGATGAAGTCACGCGCCTGATCATCGACACCCACGCGCGCACCGCGTTTGCGCCGATTGCCCACCTGTGCGTGGGCGACTTTCGCGACTGGCTGCTCGATGACGCGACGGATACGCCAACGCTGGCACGCGTCGCCGCCGGCATCACGCCGGAAATGGCGGCCGCCGTCTCGAAAATCATGCGCCTGCAGGACCTGGTGCTGGTGGCCCGCAAGTGCCGTGTCGTCACGGCTTTCCGCAATACCCTGGGCCTGGAAGGGCGTCTGTCCGCGCGGCTGCAGCCGAACCACCCGACGGATGACGCCACGGGCATCGCGGCGTCGGTGCTCGATGGCCTGCTGCTGGGCAGCGGCGACGCCGTGATCGGCATCAATCCCGCCACCGACAATGTGGCGCAGGTGGTCTCGCTGCTGCAGCTGCTCGACGCCGTCATAGCTCAATATCAGATTCCCACGCAGTCCTGCGTGCTCACGCACATCACCAATACGCTCGAGGCGATACGCCGCGGCGCACCCGTCGACCTGGTGTTCCAGTCGGTGGCGGGCACGCAGGCGGCCAACCGCAGCTTCGGCATCGACCTGGCCCTGCTGGCCGAGGGACAGGCGGCGGCCCTGTCGCTGGGGCGCGGCACCGTGGGCAGCAACGTCATGTATTTCGAGACGGGGCAGGGCAGCGCCCTGTCGGCCGGCGCCCACCACGGCATGGACCAGCAGACGTGCGAGGCGCGCGCGTATGCGGTGGCGCGCGCGTATCAGCCGCTGCTGGTCAATTCCGTGGTGGGCTTCATCGGCCCCGAATACCTGTACGACGGCAAGCAGATCATGCGCGCGGGGCTGGAAGACCATTTCTGCGCCAAGCTGCTTGGGCTGCCCATGGGCTGCGACGTGTGCTACACCAACCACGCGGAAGCGGACCAGGACGACATGGATGCCTTGCTGACCATGCTGGGCGTGGCCGGCTGCAATTTCATCATGGGCGTGCCGGGCGCGGATGACATCATGCTCGGCTACCAGAGCACCTCGTTCCACGACGCCCTGTATGCGCGTCGCGTGCTGGGCCTGCGTCCCGCGCCCGAATTCGCGGCCTGGCTGGCGCGCATGCAGATCACGAATGCGCAGGGAAATCTGAACACGGCGCTGGCGCCGGCCTTCCAGGCGGCCCTGCTGCGCCTGGACGATTAGGGAGCATACATGGACGAGAAAACCCCGTGGCAAACGCTGCGCGCGCATACGGCGGCGCGCATCGCGCTGGGACGCCGCGGCGTGAGCGTGCCGACCAGGGCGCAGCTGGCGTTCCAGCTGGCCCACGCGCAGGCGCGCGACGCCGTGCACCTGGCCCTCGATGGCGAAGCCCTGGCGCGCGACTTGGCCGCGCAGGGGCAAGCCTGCGTGCAGCTGCACAGCGCCGCCGCCACGCGCGCCGACTATCTGCAACGCCCCGACCTGGGGCGCCGGCTCGACGATGCTTCACGGGCGCGGCTGGATGGTGGCGCCAAGGGCGTGGATCTGGCGCTGGTGGCGGCCGATGGCCTGTCGGCGCTGGCCGTGCAGCGCCACGCGGCGCCGTTCCTGGCCGCTTTGCGCGCACGGCTGGCGCTGGAAGCGTGGACGTTGTCGCCACTGCACATTGTGGCGCAAGGGCGGGTGGCCGTCGGCGACGAGGTGGGCGAATTGATAAAAGCGCGGGCCGTGCTGGTGCTGATCGGCGAGCGGCCGGGCTTGAGTTCCCCGGACAGCCTGGGCCTGTACCTGACGTGGGCGCCCAAGGCAGGCTTGCTGGACGAGCGCCGCAACTGCATCTCGAACGTGCGCCCCGAGGGGCTGGCGTATGCGCCGGCCGCGTACCGGCTGCACTATTTGCTGTCGCAGGCGTTCAGCCGGCAGCTGTCGGGCGTGGACTTGAAGGATGAGACGGTGGAAGAGGGCGCGGCCCTGGCGGGCGCGCGCAATTTCCTGCTGGCGTGATCAGACTTCGCGGATTTCGTCGAGCGGCCAGCGCGGGCGCACGTTGAACGAGTAATCGTGCTTGGCGGCGGCCGGGTTGATCTGCAGGCGCATGGCGCCGGCAAAGGCGATCATGGCGCCGTTGTCCGTACAGAATTCCAGCTCCGGGTAATACACTTTAAAACGCTTCTTGGCGGCGGCCGCATTGAGCGAGGCGCGCAGCTGCGCGTTGGCGCCCACGCCGCCGGCGATCACCAGGCGCTTCAAGCCCGTGTGCTTGAGGGCCGATACGCACTTGGCCGTCAGCACGTCGACGATGGCGTCGACGAAGCCCCGTGCGATGTTCGCCTTGTCCTGCTCGCAGATATTGGCGATGACTTTTTCTTCATGGTTTTTCACCACCGTCAGCACGGCCGTCTTCAGGCCGGAAAAGCTGAAGTTGAAATCCTTCGAATGCAGCATGGGGCGCGGCAGTTTATACGCCAGCGGGTCGCCGAATTCGGCCAGGCGTGAAATGGCGGGACCGCCCGGGTAACCGAGTCCCAGCAGCTTGGCCGACTTGTCGAACGCCTCGCCGGCCGCATCATCGAGGGTTTCGCCCAGCATCGTGTACTGACCCACGCCATCGACGCGCATCAGCTGCGTGTGGCCGCCCGACACCAGCAGGGCGATGAAGGGGAATTCCGGCGGCTCGGACGCGAGCAGCGGCGACAGCAAATGGCCTTCCAGGTGGTGGATGCCCAGCACCGGCTTGTTGATGGCCAGGCCCAGGCTGCAGGCGACGGACGATCCCACCAGCAGCGCGCCGGCCAGGCCCGGGCCCTGCGTGTAGGCGATGGCATCGATTTCGGACAGGCCGATGCCGGCCTTCGTCAGGGTCTCTTCGAGCAGCGGGATGGCGCGGCGGATATGGTCGCGCGACGCCAGTTCCGGCACCACGCCGCCGTACTGCTCGTGCATGGCGACTTGCGAATAGAGGGCGTGCGACAGCAGGCCGCGTTGCGTGTCGTACAAGGCCAGGCCGGTTTCGTCACAGGAGGATTCGACGCCAAGAACAATCATGAAGGTGCTAAATAGGGAGGAGTAATCCGCCATTGTAAAGGAAAGCCGCGCAGTCCACCGTGCGGCCGGCGCACCATTTCGGCGGCAGTGTGCACTTGCGCAGTGCGGCGCGGGCCGGTTTTGCCCGCGATTCCGGCTGCTTTGCGCCTGGAACGGCACTGGCACCGCTCTTGCTTAGACAGGCGTGTGCCTTTTTCAAGGGAGCTTGCGATGCCGGAACAATGGAAAATGATTTGCCGCCTGAAGGACATGCCGCTGGCGGGCGCGCGCATGGTGCAGCGGGGACTGGCGTGGCAGGATTTGCCCGGCGTGGCGCTGTTTCGCGCGGTGGACGACACGGTCTATGCGCTGCTCGACACGGTGCCCTGCCTGGGCGGCCCGCTGGCGCAGGGGGTGCTGATGGAGAAAAACCTGATGGGGCCGAAGAACGGCTGGATCATCGAGCTCGATTCGGGCCGCCTGGTGGCGCCCGTGCAGGGCATGGCGCGCATGTACGCCGTGCGCATCCTCGACGGGCGCATCTACCTGGACATCAATGAACTGAATATCCCGGCCAGCAAGGCGGAGCAGGCGCTGGCGGGATCGTTCGCCGTGCTGCCGCATGTGCAGATGGCGTGATGAAGGGAAAAGCAAAAACGGCGCACAGGGCGCCGTTCTTTGTCTGCAGTGATGTGTCGGCTTACGCGCTACGCGCTAAGCCGACCTACGCGGCTCAATTCGTAGGTCGGATTAGGCGCAAAGCGCCGTAATCCGACAACATCGCCGGCATTATTTTGGGCGATTGACCAAATGCGCATGCGCATCGCGCAGCATGGTGGCCGTCGTGTCCCAGTCGATGCAGCCGTCCGTGACGGAGCAGCCGTAGGTCAGTTGCGACAGGTCTTGCGGGATCTTCTGGTTGCCGCCGACGATGTTCGATTCGATCATCACGCCCACCAGCGAGCGGTTGCCCTGGCGGATCTGGTTGACAACGTCGCCCATCACCAGCGGCTGCAGCTCCGGCTTTTTATAGCTGTTCGCGTGCGAGCAGTCGACCACCAGGTTGGCCGGCAGCTTGGCCTTGGCCAGCGCCTGTTCGGCGATGGCGATCGAGACCGAATCGTAGTTCGGGCGGCCGTCGCCGCCGCGCAGCACCACGTGGCCATACGCGTTGCCGCGCGTGCGCACGATGGCGACGTTGCCTTCGGCGTTAATGCCCAGGAAGGAGTGCGGGTGCGCCGACGACAGGATCGCGTTCACCGCGATGCTGATGTCGCCATCGGTGCCGTTCTTGAAGCCGACCGGTGTCGACAGGCCCGACGACATTTCGCGGTGCGTCTGCGATTCCGTCGTGCGCGCGCCGATGGCCGTCCAGGCGATCAAGTCGCCCAGGTATTGCGGCGAGATCGGGTCCAGCGCTTCGGTGGCGGTGGGCAGGCCCAGTTCGCACACGTCGAGCAGGAACTGGCGCGCCTTTTCCATGCCTTCGTTGACCTTGAACGAATCGTCCATGTACGGGTCGTTGATATAGCCCTTCCAGCCCGTGGTGGTACGCGGTTTCTCGAAATACACGCGCATCACCAGCAGCATCGTATCCTTGACTTCCTCTTGCAGCGCTTTCAGGCGGCGCGCGTAATCGAGGCCGGCGACGGGGTCGTGGATCGAGCACGGACCGACGACGACGAACAGGCGCTGGTCCTTGCGGTCGATGATGTTGCGCAGCGCTTCGCGGCCGCGGCTGACGGTGTCGAAGGCGCTTTCCGACAAGGGCAGCTTGGCGTGCAGTTCGGCCGGTGTCGGCATGGGCGCGAAAGAGGTGACGTTGATATTTTCGATGTCTGGCGTATTCATGATTCTGGCTCGGCTTTCGCTATTGCGTTCTTTAAGAGGCAATAGTGTAGCGGAAATGCGGCCTAGCAGCGGGGTTGGGGCCAAAACGGGAATGCATGAGTTGTTTTTATGGCAGGGCCGGCACGCCGCCGGCCCCATGCTCCCGGACGCTCAATGGCCGCCGGTCACGCTGGCGCCAACGCTGTAGCGGGCGATGCGCTGGTAGTTGCCGGCCAGCTCGGGCGGCCGGGGCAGGCCGGGATGGCGCCGCACGTGCGCGAGGATGGCAGTTTCATGCTGGCGTATCTGCGCGTCCAGGCAGGCGATTTGCTGGCGCAACAGGGCGTGCAGCGCATGCTGGCCAGCTCGCAGATAGACGTCGAGGCGCGCCGACTCCTGCTTGCGCACGCCTGCGATGGCGTGCAGGCGGCGCAGCCACAAGCGCAGTTCCACATAGGCGGGCGAGGGCGGCGTCCAGCCAGCGGGGCGTTTGTCCTCGCAGTAATTGGCCAGCACCACGGCGCCGTGCGCCGCATCCTCGGGCAAACCTTGACTGCGCAGATAGTCTGCCAGCTGCGCGGGCTGGGCATCGCAGACCAGCATGCCCATGTCGGCCAGCATGCGTGCTGGCGTCTCGCTGTACGGGGCGTCGAGGCGCATGCAGACGCGCAAGCCCATGACGGGCACGTCGTTCCTTTGCAGCCAGCTGCGCAGCCAGCGGTAGCCGGCCATGTCGTTTTCCAGCACCTTGCACAGCACGTCGCCGCCCGAGCGCAGCACGGCTTTCAGCAGCAGTTTGCCCGTTTCGATGCCGACGAAGGCCGTTTCCTGTTTGATCGCGTGTTCCATGATGAGTTCCCCCTGTGCAGTCTTATACGCAGCGGCGGCGCGTTTGGATGCAGGCGCGAAGCACATTCATCAAAAAAATAGCTGGAAAGACTGTTGCATCGGCGCCTATGGCATCCTTCAGCCCGTCTGCAAGGGGAAAAATCCGTGTAAGCTGGCGCCATGACGACTGTTTCCATCCCCCATACCGATGTGGCCGGCGAGCCATTCCCTGCAGCACGTTTCATCAAAGAAATAGGACGCGGCAAGAACGGCGCGCGCAGCATGACGCGCGACGATGCTCGCGCCCTGTACCGTGCCATGCTCGAGGGCCGCGTGTCGGACCTGGAACTGGGCGGCATTTTGTTGTCGATGCGCATCAAGGGCGAGTCCGTGGACGAGATCGCCGGCTTCCTCGATGCTGCCGAAGCCTCGTTCGTCCCGCTGGCCGCGCCGGCAGGCGAATTCGCGCCGATCATCATTCCCAGCTACAACGGCGCGCGCAAGATGGCGAACCTGACGGCCTTGCTGGCGCTGCTGCTGGCGCGCGCGGGCGCACCCGTGCTCGTGCATGGCGTCACCAGCGACCCGGGCCGCATCACGACGGCCGAGGTGCTGGCCACGCTGGGCGTGCCCGCCTCGCAGGGCCATGCGCAAGCCGAGGCCGCCATGGCGCGCGGCGAAGCGGCCTTCCTGCCGATCGAGGCGCTGGCGCCGCGCCTGGCGCACATGCTGTCGCTGCGGCGCGTGCTGGGCGTGCGCAATTCCACGCATACCCTCGTGAAAATCATGCAGCCGTTCGCCGCTCCCGCCCTGCGCCTGGTGTCGTACACGCATCCCGAATACCTGGAAATGCTCGGTGAATATTTCCTGACTGCCTGCGATCCCGCGCGCGGCGACGCCTTCCTGATGCGCGGCACGGAAGGCGAAACGGTGGCCAACGCCAACAAGGCGCAGCAGATCGACTGGTTCCACGACGGCGAGCGCACGGTGCTGGTGGAAAAGCAGTTGCTGGTGGAAGAGTTGCCGCATTTGCCGGCCGAGCGCGATGCGGCCACCACGGCCGCCTGGATCGCGGCCGTGCTGCGCGGCGAGGTGCCCGTGCCGCCGTCGATCGCCGAACAGGTGGAGCAATGCTTGACGACATCGCGGCAGATTGCGGCACGGCCGCGCTAGCCGCGCCGCCGCAGTTTACAATGGCGTCTTTGTAATCAGCGGTGACCGGAATTCTTATGGCAAAACAATTTGATGTGGCAGTGATCGGCGCGGGCGCGGCCGGCATGATGTGTGCGGCTGTTGCCGCCCAGCAAGGCAAGCGCGTGGTGTTGATCGATCACGCGGCCAAGCTGGCCGAAAAGATCCGCATCTCGGGTGGCGGACGGTGTAATTTCACCAATATTAACGCCACGCCGCAAAATTTCCTTTCGGAAAACCCGCACTTCTGCAAGAGCGCGCTGTCGCGCTATACGCCGCAGGATTTCCTCGCGCTGGTGAAAAAATACCGGATCGGCTACCACGAAAAGCACAAGGGCCAGCAATTTTGCAATGAATCGGCCGAGCAGATCATCGACATGCTCAAGGACGAGTGCGCCGCTGGCGGCGTGCACTGGCGCATGCCGTGCAAGATCGATAATGTTGTCCAGCAAGCGGACGGCGGCTTCGTGCTGCAGACGGACAGCGGCGACATCGAGACGGCCAGCATCGTCATCGCCACGGGCGGCCTGTCGATTCCGAAGATCGGCGCCACCGACTTTGCCTACCGCATCGCCAAACAATTCGACCTGGCGATGGTCGAGCCGCGTCCGGCCCTGGTGCCGCTGACGTTCGACCCGGCCAGCTGGGCGCCGTTCGCGGAATTGTCCGGCATCGCGCTGGAAGTGGATGTGGAAACGGGCAGCCTGAAAGGCCGCAAGGCCACGGGCGCGCGTTTCCGCGAAGACTTGCTGTTCACGCATCGCGGCCTGTCCGGTCCGGCGATTTTGCAGATTTCCAGCTACTGGCTGCCGGGCGAGCCCATCGTCATCAACCTGCTGCCGGAAGTCGATGTGGCGCAGACCTTGATCGAAGGCAAGGGCACACTGAAGAAGCAGCTGGGCAATATCGTCGCCCAATGGCTGCCGCAGCGCCTGGCCGACTGCCTGCTGGCCACGAACGGCCTGGCGCCGGACGCGCGCATCGCCGACATGCCCGACGCGCAGCTGCGCAAGCTGGGGCAGGCCATCAATGCCTGGTCCATCGTGCCGAACGGTTCCGAAGGCTACCGCAAGGCGGAAGTGACGCGCGGCGGCATCGACACGCGCGAACTGTCGCAGCAGACCATGATGGCCAATAAAGTGCCGGGCCTGTATTTCATCGGCGAGTCGGTCGACGTGACGGGCTGGCTGGGCGGCTACAACTTCCAGTGGGCCTGGGCTTCCGGCGTGGCGGCAGGTATTGCCTTGCAGTAAGCTACTCTGTAATATGGGGTTTTGGCGCCCGGTGCGCCGATCCCGGTGCGTGGTTTACGCCACATTCCGGCAGCGACCGCAGGCTGCATGCCGCACGCAAGTGGGGGAGGGGCTTCCCTTTCCGAATAAAAGCTGCTACTATCTATCTCTTCCTATACACCACCTCAACGGTTTGAATTTTACATGACCACTATTCGCCTTAAAGAAAACGAGCCGTTCGAAGTCGCAATGCGTCGCTTCAAACGCACCATCGAAAAAACGGGTCTGCTGACCGAATTGCGCGCTCGCGAATTCTACGAAAAGCCAACAGCTGAGCGCAAGCGCAAGCTGGCAGCTGCTGTCAAGCGTCATTACAAACGCATCCGCAGCCAACAACTGCCGAAAAAATTATTCTAAGACTGTTCAGTCAGAACCAACCCGGGTAGTTCGGCGCATTGTTCGCCACGGGTTTTGTTTTGATTCGCCTGGAGTGATACTTCAGATGAGTCGCATACCCGCTCCGGTTCGCCGCAGCGGGTTTTCGCTTTTGTGGCCCGTACTTGTTTCTGGCCGCGCACGAGCACCGTTCCCATACTGACCAACGAGGATTGCCATGAGCTTGAAAGAACAAATTACCGAAGACATGAAAAACGCCATGCGCGCCAAGGAAGCGGGCAAGCTGGGCACGATTCGCCTGTTGCTGGCGGAAATCAAGCGCAAGGAAGTCGACGAGCGCATCGAATTGACGGATGCCCACGTGACGGCCATCGTGGAAAAAATGATCAAGCAGCGCAAGGATTCGATCACCCAGTTCGAAGCCGGTGGCCGTGCCGACCTGGCCGACATCGAAAAAGCCGAGCTGGTGCACCTGATCGGCTACATGCCTGCCGGTCTGTCGGATGAAGAAGTGGCGGCTGAAGTGGCTGCCGCCGTGGCCGCCTCGGGCGCCGCCGGTCCGCAAGACATGGGCAAGGTCATGGCCATCGTCAAGCCGAAGCTGGCTGGCCGCGCCGACATGACCGTGGTCTCCGCGCTGGTCAAGAAAGCCTTGACGCCAGCCGCGTAAGCAACAATAGTAGCAAGGGCTGCCAGCCGTCGCGCTGGCAGCCGCTCAATCGCCCACACGTTGACCTGGCTCAACCTCCGGCCACGTGCGGTAGTATAGTCTGACCTATAACAAGACCCGCCCTAGCCAGTGATACCTCAATCCTTCATTTCCGATTTGCTCAACCGCGTCGATATCGTCGATGTCGTGGGGCGCTATGTGCAGCTGAAAAAAGGCGGCGCCAATTTCATGGGCTTGTGCCCGTTCCACAGTGAAAAGTCGCCCAGCTTTACCGTCAGCCCCACCAAGCAGTTCTACCACTGCTTCGGCTGCGGCGCGCATGGCACCTCGATCGGCTTCCTGATCGAGTACTCGGGCATGGGCTTTGTCGACGCCGTCAAGGACCTGGCGCAAAACGTGGGCATGGTCGTGCCGGAAGCGGACGACAAGATCCCGCCGGCCCAGCGCGCGCAGATCCAGGCGCAAAGCCTGGCCCTGTCCGACGCCATGACGCAGGCGTGCGATTATTACCGCGGGCAATTGCGCCACGCGCCGGAAGCCATCGCCTACCTCAAAAACCGGGGCTTGACGGGCGAAGTGGCCGCTCGCTTCGGCATGGGTTTCGCGCCCGGCGGCTGGGATAACCTGCGTTCCGTCTTCCCCGATTACGACGTGGTGGCCCTGGCCGAGGCCGGTCTCGTGATCGACAAGGTCGATGAAGAGGGCAACAACCGCAAGCGCTACGACCGTTTCCGCGAACGCATCATGTTCCCGATCCGCAATACCAAGGGCCAGGTCATCGCCTTTGGTGGCCGCGTGCTTGACCATGGCGAACCGAAATACCTGAATTCCCCGGAAACCCCCTTGTTTTCCAAGGGATTCGAACTATATGGGCTGTTCGAGGCGCGCCAGGCCATCCGCGACGCCGGCTACGTGCTGGTGACGGAAGGGTATATGGACGTGGTGGCGCTGGCGCAGATGGGTTTCCCGCAAGCGGTGGCCACCCTGGGCACGGCGTGCACGCCCACCCACGTGCAGAAACTGCTGCGCCAGACCGATAACGTGATTTTCAGCTTCGATGGCGACAAGGCCGGCCGCCGCGCCGCGCGCCGCGCGCTGGAAGCGAGCCTGGCCCACGTGTCGGACAATAAAACGATCAAATTCCTGTTCTTGCCGTCGGAACACGATCCGGACAGCTATATCCGCGAATTCGGCGCCGAAGGTTTTGAGCAGCAGGTGCATGAAGCCATGCCGCTGTCGCAATTCTTGTTGAAAGAAGTGTCGGGCGAGCATGATCTGTCGGAACCGGAAGGGCGCGCCCGCGTGCAGTTCGACGCCAAGCCCCTGCTGCAATTGATGGCGCCGTCGTCGCTGCGCCTGCAGATCGTGCGCGGCCTGGCGCAGTTGACGCAGTCCACGCCGGCCGAGATCGAAGCCCTGTTCGAGCTGGCCAAACCCGTTGCCGTGGCGCACCGCGCGCCGCCGAAATCGGGCCGTCCCGTGCCCGTGGGCCTGGAATTGAAGATCATGCGCATGCTGGTGGCGCATCCGCCCTTGACCCTGCGCATCGACGAGGCGGCCCTGACCGCCTTCCAGCACCTGGGCCCGGATGCGGCGCACAGCCTGGGGCAACTGGTGGCTGTGGGCCAGGCGCTGGGCGAGCACGGCAGTTTTGCCGCGCTGGCGCAGCAGTTGAAGGAGCTGGGCAGCGAATACGACGAGATCATCGGCGAGATCGCGGCCGGCACGGAATCCGATTACGACAGTGAATTGTCGTGGCTGGTGAGCACCATCCGCGAGATCAAACTGAATGCCTTGAAGGCGGAATTGCAGCAATTGTTTGCGTCGGGTTTGCCATCGGAGAAAATTGGTGTACGCTACCGCGAAATCATGCAGGAGCAGGGCGAGCTGGAACGCGAACGCGATGCCGAGTTGGTGAATCGCTAACCTTGCCCTGAGGGTATGTCGCGCACTGGAAAAACATTTTTCGCGTGCTATAATTAAATGCTAAGTATTGTGTGCTTTGGCAAGCTAGTTCTGTTTCGTAAATAGTATTTGTTTTCAGTAAGTTAGGCTCTTGATCGGCGCGGTGGATCGTGTCGGCAGCCAGGGCCAACTGGCGCTTTCGGCGTTGCGGGCAAGGCTCGCAGACGCTGGCAAGCCGCGCCAGGCTCTCGCTCCCAACGCGGTCGATGCAGGAATTTTTGCCGAGACGGCTGGCAACAGCCGGTGGACAGGAATTGCTGCGCTTCCCGCGGATCGTGGCCGATGAGGTGTAAGTAACGTAACAGTGTCGAATTTGCGTAGTCGGCAGGTTCGAAGATGGTGGTTCCCGCAGGTAGACAGGGAACTGGCAGCAAACTTTATCCTAATCCACCGTAAAGCAAGTCGTTGTGTAATCGAAAGCGCCTGTGCCAATCAAGAAACCCGAATCCAAAGCGGCTGCAAAGCCCACTAAAGTTACCACGAAAGCCGAAAAGGCGCTCGACCGGCCAGAAGCGCGCGTGACCAGCGCGCCCGTGGTCAGCCAGACCACCGACGCCGCCACCCTGGCGGCCATCGATACGTCCGGTTATGTCTTGCCGTCGGTAAAAGTGCCAGGCCGCCGCGGCCGCAAGCCAAAAGAATTCCAGCCAGAAAATGATGAAGTCGCTGCCCTGAACGCCGTCGAGCGTGCCGAACTGAAGGCCGTCGACAAGGCCAAGGCCAAGGACCGCAAGGCGAAAGAGCGCGCGCTGCTGAAGGATGCGTTCTCGTCCGACACGGAAGCGAGCGAGGAAGAACTCGAGCGCCGGCGCCAGAAACTCAAGACCCTGATCAAGTTCGGCAAGGAACGCGGTTTCCTCACGTATGCGGAAATCAACGATCACTTGCCCGAAAACATTGTCGATCCGGAAGCCATCGAAGGCATCATTGGTACCTTCAATGACATGGGCATCGCCGTCTACGAACACGCGCCCGATGCGGAAACGTTGTTGTTGTCCGATAACGTTGCCGTCGTCACCAGCGATGACGAGGCGGAAGCGGCGGCCGAGGCCGCATTGTCGACCGTTGATTCCGATTTCGGCCGCACCACCGACCCCGTGCGCATGTACATGCGCGAGATGGGCTCGGTCGAGCTGCTGACGCGCGAAGGCGAGATCGAGATTGCCAAGCGCATCGAAGATGGCTTGAAGGACATGATCCAGGCCATTTCCGCCTGTCCCGTGACGATCGCCGAGATCATCGCCGCCGCCGACCGCATCGCCAACGAAGAGATCAAGATCGACGAAATCGTCGACGGCCTCGTCGATGAGAACGAACCGGTCGCCGCCGCTCCTGAAGCGAGCGCTTCGGGCGCCGCCGGCTTCTCGGCTGAGCAGCTGGAAACCCTGAAACGCACGGCGCTGGAAAAATTTGCCGTCATTTCGCAGCAGTTCGACAAGATGCGCCGCGCCTTCGAAAAAGAAGGCTACAACTCCAAGCCCTACGCCAAGGCGCAGGAAGCCATTTCGCAAGAGTTGCTGGGCATCCGCTTCACGGCCAAGGTCGTGGAAAAGCTGTGCGACACCCTGCGCGGCCAGGTGGACGAAGTGCGCCATATCGAGAAACAGATCCTCGACGTGGCCGTGAACCGCTGCGGCATGCCGCGCGCCCACTTCATCAAGGTCTTCCCGGGCAATGAAACCAACCTCGACTGGGTCGATGGCGAAGTCAACGCAGGACACGCGTACAGCGCCATCCTGGGCCGCAACATTCCGACCGTCAAGGAACTGCAGCAGCGCCTGATCGACCTGCAGGCGCGCGTCGTCTTGCCGCTGCCGGACTTGCGCAACATCAACCGTCAGATGGCGGCCGGTGAAATGAAGGCGCGCAAGGCCAAGCGCGAAATGACGGAGGCCAACTTGCGCCTGGTTATTTCGATCGCCAAGAAATACACGAACCGGGGCCTGCAATTCCTCGACCTGATCCAGGAAGGCAATATCGGCCTGATGAAGGCCGTCGACAAGTTTGAATACCGCCGCGGCTACAAGTTCTCGACCTATGCGACCTGGTGGATCCGCCAGGCGATTACCCGCTCGATCGCCGACCAGGCGCGCACGATCCGCATTCCCGTGCACATGATCGAGACGATCAACAAGATGAACCGGATTTCCCGCCAAATCCTGCAGGAAACGGGCGCGGAACCCGATCCGGCCACCCTGGCGATCAAGATGGAAATGCCCGAGGACAAGATCCGCAAGATCATGAAAATCGCCAAGGAACCGATCTCGATGGAAACGCCGATCGGCGACGACGACGATTCCCACCTGGGCGACTTCATCGAGGACAACAACACCCTGGCCCCGGCCGACGCAGCGCTGCATGCGTCCATGCGGGGCGTGGTCAAGGACGTGCTCGATTCCCTGACGCCACGCGAAGCAAAAGTGCTGCGCATGCGTTTCGGCATCGAGATGTCCACCGACCACACGCTGGAAGAAGTGGGCAAGCAATTCGACGTGACGCGCGAGCGCATCCGCCAGATCGAAGCCAAGGCGCTGCGCAAGCTGCGCCACCCATCGCGCTCCGACAAGCTGAAAAGCTTCTTGGAAGGCAACTAGAAGCCAATAGGGCTTGACGTACGCCCCTGATACCCCTATCCTCGCGTGTCCGTTTCCAAAACGGCCGCGCGAGGCGGGCATCAACAGCGCCGCCAAGCCGCAGTCCCCTGGGCCTCTAGCTCATGCTTGGTTAGAGCAGCGGACTCATAATCCGTTGGTGCCGTGTTCGACTCACGGGAGGCCCACCAGAATTTGTAGCAATAGAATTAGCCCCGGCGGGTAACTGCTGGGGCTTTTTTTATGCGCGAGACAATCGTCGCAATGCTTGGTTTTTTGGGCGTGATAGCTGCTGGCTTCGTCACCAATTCCATCTTTATGGCGGTACGGAGTGCATACGAGGCGTCGCGTAGTTTGCCAGTCGTTCGATCTTGTATTTGCAATTGAGTACGCTACAGGTCATTATCGTTGTTCAATGCGGCTATGGTTGGGCTTGTGTCTGAATGGCGGATCTGACCCTGCTACCCCGTACGTAATAAAGAAATAGGGGATGAACATGATAAGTGATGCAAAAAAGATGGTGGATGTTCATCAGGAGCTTGTGGTAAACACCTACGCCGATTTATGGCATGGTGCTAAAATTTTGAAGAAAAAAGCAGTGCAAGATGAAGTAGGGTCAAATTTTGTATTTATGGCATCGTTGTGTATGTTTGCTTTTTCGGCGGAGGCGTACACAAATTTTGTGGGACCACGATTGTTTCCGGTTGAATGGCAACGTGAGAATAAACCTTATGAGCGTTACTCAATTCTTCGGAAATATCGCCTACTTTGCAAAGATTTAGGAATTGTTATTGATGAAAATGGATCTCAGTGGATACTTCTGTCTGAGCTTGTACAGTTTCGGGATGCCATGGCACATGGAAAGCAAGAAAAAGTAGTAAAGAAAGAACTGGTTCCTCTTAATTTGGAAATGACCGATTACTTGTCGGGTAGGCTTCATCCAACTTGGCATCAGTACTGCAATGCTGCATATATTGAACGGGTAGAGGATGAGGTGGGGGAATTTTTGAAAGCGATACACGAAGCTCTGCAACGGGTGGATAGTGAAGATTACCTGGGACGTTTCGGAGCGTTTGGTATGGGGCAAGGTTCTGCGACTCTGGTAGACTATCAGTGAAATTTGCAAATTTAGATAGGACTTCTTTCATTTGCAAGATTTGTTAGGTAGAACATGTGTCTCATAATCCATTGGTGCCGTGTTCGACTCACGGGAGGCCCACCAGAATTTTCAGCAATAGAATGAGCCCCGGCGGGTGACTGCCGGGGCTTTTTTTATGTGCGAGACAACCACCGCAAGGTTTGGTCGTTCGGATGGGCGGGTTCTGGCTTCGTCACTAATTTCATCTTATAGCGGTACGGAGTGCATAGGAGGTGCTGTGTACTTTGCCTGCCGTTCGAACTTGTATTTGCAATTAAGTACGCTACAGGTCATTATTGTTGCTCAATGCGGCTATGGTTGGGCTTGTGTCTGAATGGCGGACCTGACCCTGCCATCCTTATACTTCTGCATAATGTTAATATTCAAAAATGCAATTTGTCTAGTGTCTTTTTTTTGAAATATTCCACAATAAAGGAGTAGAGCGTGTTCGAATTTTTTAAGAGGAAGTTAAGAGAACTTATTTCACCAGAAGCGGATAGAGAAAGAGATGAGGCTGACGCGGCACCGCCTGAGACGGCGGTTCAAAATCAGTACATTGCGGATCAACCCATCACCTGCAAAGCTGATGATCGCTTTAATCGAGCATCTTTTGCGACGCGAATAGCGGAAACAATTGCCACTCGAATAGATCCATCCAGTATCGTTATTGGCCTTTTCGGTCCCTGGGGAGATGGTAAGACTTCTGTGCTTGAAATGATGCAGGAGACCCTTCAGACCTACCCGAATACGATCACAGTTCGATTCAATCCTTGGCACTTTCAAAGTAGCGATCAGCTACTCAGAGGGTTCTTTGCTACCCTCGCTGAGGCAATGGGGAAGTCGCTCCCTAGTATGAAGGAAAGAGCCGGTGAGCTGTTACAAAAGTACGGGAGTGTGCTTTCCCTTGCATCGGTGACGGTTGGTGGCATAGTTCAGATCGCTCCAGGTGATACTGCCAAAGGTGTTGGCGAGGCTATGTCAAATGTAGGTTTGGATGAACTTCGAAAACGGATCGAACGAATGCTGGATGAGGCCAATAAACGCCTCGTAATTCTGATTGACGACATTGACCGGTTGGACCGTGATGAAACTCATGCTATTTTTAAACTGGTTAAATTATCTGCCAGTTTTCGACATACCTCGTATGTTCTAGCTTTTGATGACGTTGTTGTCTCAGCTGCACTTGGAGAGCGTTATGGTGCAGGTGGTATTTCAGCTGGGCGGGCCTTTCTTGAAAAAATTATTCAAGTGCCACTGAATCTCCCTCCAGTAGACCAGAACAGTTTGCGGCAACTTGCACTAGAGGGCGCACAGAATGCAATAAACCAAGCGGGTATTGAGTTGACGCAGACCCAAGTAGATGCGTTTGTTAGGCATTTTGATGACGCGCTTCTTTCCCAGATTGGAACGCCACGTCGTGCCAAGTTGTTTTCAAATGCACTACTGTTCGCGCTGCCGATTCTCAAAGGAGAGGTCAACCCGACTGATCTTATGCTCATTGAAGGGATACGGGTCATGTATCCTAGTCTTTACACTGCAATAAGAGATAATTCCGAATTATTTCTCAAGGCTGAACGTCAAGTATTTCGTGGGATTGGTCACGAAGTTGTTAGCCGAGTTGACGCTCTCATAGCGAGCTCAACACCAGAACTCACCGCCGAAGAGCGTGAAAACGTGAAATCACGGCTTCTTGAACCACTATTTCCGCGTATTAGCCGTATGGGATATGAAGGAGAGTGGGACAATGTCTGGGCTGCAGATCAGAAGATTTCTTCAAGCCATTATTTTAAGCGTTACTTTACATATGGCGTACCAATTGGAGACGTGCCCGATGCGGATGTAGATGAGCTTTGTGAGGTAGGACCAACTGCTTCAGACGAAGAAAAACGGGAGCGACTACAAGCATTCGCTGCGCGACACGGGTTACCGCGAGTGATTTCAAGGCTTCGGCAACGTGAAAATTCTCTAACTCCGGCTCAGGCTTCTGCTTTACTTACGACGTTCTCACAAAATGCCGATTTACTTCCCCGTGAGCGAGGAATGATGGTAATTGCTGATACACGATCAAAAGCAGGAATGCTCATTGCCGGTCTTTTGCGACAGGTACCAGCAGGAGCGCAGCGGCAAGCAGAAGCAGAGCGTGTTTTTCAAATTGCAAATCCCATCGATTTTGCATTGGAATGTTTTAGGTGGATTCGCCATCATGTAGATAGGCCTCCAGAAAAAAGGGTTTTGACTGATGAGGGCGAAGCACCATTGAGAACTATTCTGACCGCTCGGATTGAAGAGGCTGATGCAGTTTCTCCATTATTTATCGCATACCCCAAGGATGCCCCTTCCCTGTATTGGTTTTGGACTGAGGGAGCGTCGACGGCCCATGTTCAACAGAGGCTAGAGGCGCACATTAGTTGTGCACCTGAGCAATTAGACATATTTTTAGCTTGTTACGTAGGAGAAGCTTGGGGTATGGAGAGTGGACTTCCGCGACCTGCGGACTTTGGGCGTGAGCAGTACAATTCCGTATCTAGACTGATTCCCGCAGACGAAATAGCCATTAATTTACGTCTGCGGTATGGTGCAGAGCTTGATGCTTTTCAAGAATATCCCCCGGATACGATGACACAGTCGCGCCGAGTAGCGCATCAATTTATGGCGGTCCATCATCACGTATTGCAGGAGCATCAAGCTGATCTACCTAACTCAGAAAATGAGCCTACCATCAATTCCTGAACAGTTTCGGAGTCTTAGGTGGACTCATAATTTTAGTCAACTACCAGTTGTCCAGCTGATATGACGGTAGCGTATTTTCTTCTAGGGTTTAATGTTGCAAGACCGCAGTGAAAAGTTGCTTATACGAAGAAAGCGCGGTAGCGGGCCGGTCTTTCGCTTTAGCGGCCTCATCCCCGTTCAGGGGATCACTTGATGCCTCATGACGCCCCTCTAGGGCGTCAGGCAGTCCGTAAGAGTGTCGTCAACAAAGTGTCAACGGCATAGCTGTGTTATGCAGAGCCAAAGCAGGAGGGTGGTTAGGTAAGTCATTGATTGTACGGAAAATGCGTATCTATAGCAGGTCTGTGTTAGCGACTCATAATCCGTTGGTGCCGTGTTCGACTCACGGGAGGCCCACCAGAATTTGCAGCAATAGAACAAGCCCCGGCGGGTGACTGCCGGGGCTTTTTTCGTGCTGTCGTACAATCGCGGCTTGGTGCTTTGATGAAGGATGAAACGAGATGACGGCCGAAGTGAAGATTGACGACATCGTCGTCGGTGATGGCAAGGCGGCGGCGCGTGGCGCGCTGATCACGGCGCATTACCGGGGCTGGCTGGAAGATGGGACGGAGTTTGACTCGTCGCACAAGCGGGGCGAGCCTTTCCGTTGTGTGTTGAGCAATAACAAGGTCATTCAGGGTTGGATTCTGGGTTTGCACGGCATGCAGGTTGGCGGCAAGCGCAAGCTGTGGGTGCCGGCGCATCTGGCGTATGGCGAGCGGCAGGTGGGCCTGATACCGCCGGACTCCAATTTGATCTTCGAGATCGAATTGCTGGAAGTGCTGACGCGCGATTGATCGCTTGACGCGCAATCAGGTGGGCAGGGCGCTTGCCTACACTCTACGCGAACAGCGGCGTGTTTTCGTGCCGCTGCCCGCATATCCAGGCGGTGCGCTTGTGGAAGATCAAGCCTGTTTCAAGTTGACCTGCATCATCTCCAGCGCTGGCACGACGTCGTGCAGGCTGGCCACTTCACAGGTGGGGATGGCGGCCGAGGTGTTGGCCATGCCGTCCGGGTTGAACCAGCAGCTGGCTATGCCGTAGCGGTTGGCGCCCAGGATGTCGGCGTCCAGGCGGTCGCCGATGATGATGGTCGTTTCCTTGCTGAACGCGCGCGCCATGTTGGCCGCGTAGTCGAAGAAGCGCACGTCCGGCTTGGCGTGGCCGCACGCTTCGGAGGTGGCGACGAAGGAGATGTAGTCGCTCAGGCCGGAAGCGGCGATGCGGCGGTTCTGGATGGATTCGACGCCGTTGGTGATGATGCCCACTTCGCCGAGGCGCGACAGCGTTTCGCACACCTGTTTTGCACCATCGATGAGCACGACCGTGTCCGGCAGCGATTCCAGATACAGGCGGCTGGCCAGTTCCGGGTCGATGGCGATGCCGTTCAGTGCGAACGTCTTGCGGAAGCGCTCCACCTTCAGGAAATCCTTGCTCACCTCACCCGTTTCGAAACGTTTCCACAGATCGACATTGATCGCCTGGTACTGGGAAAACAGTCCGTCGATGCCGTCACGCAAACCCAGTTCGTGCATGGTGTGCAGAAACGAGCGTTTTTCGGACGCCCGGAAGTCGAGCAGGGTATCGTCGAGGTCAAACAGGAATAGCTGGTAGGTCATGGTAAGTATTGAAAGCGTGGAACTTGTCTTGCATCGTAGCACGTAGCGCTGAGTTCGGTTGGCCGTGCCCTGTGCGGGCGATCCGCTACAATCGCTGCCAGACCCGTCACTTTCACTTCATTCCTTTCATGACCCAGCTCTCCGTCAACGTCAATAAAATCGCCCTGCTGCGCAATTCGCGCGGCCGCAATTTCCCGGACCTGCTCGCGTTTTCCGCGCGCTTTCTCGACCTGGGCGCCGCCGGCATTACCCTGCACCCGCGCCCGGACCAGCGCCATGCGCGCTACGATGATGTTGCCCCGTTGCAGCGCTTGTGCGCGGAACGGGGACGCGAACTCAACGTGGAGGGCTATCCGGCGGCGGAATTTCTGCAGGTCGTGAAAGACGCGCGCCCGGCGCAATGCACCTTGGTGCCCGATATGCCGGGCCAGCTGACGTCCGATCACGGCTGGGACATCGAACGGCATGCGGCGCTGTTGCGTCCTGCCATTGCGCAATTGAACGACCTGGGCATCCGCGTCAGCCTGTTCGTAGATGCCGACTATCCGGCGCTGGAATGGGCGCGCGAGGTGGGCGCGGCGCGGGTCGAGCTGTACACGGAACGGTTTGCCGAGAGTTATGGCGGCGCGCAGGCCGAGGCCGTGTTTGACACGTATCTGCAGGCGGCGCGGCGGGCGCAGGCGCTGGGGCTGGGCGTGAATGCGGGGCACGACCTCGATTTGCACAACCTGGCGCGCTTCCTGGACATTCCCGGCATCCTGGAAGTGTCGATCGGCCATGCGCTGGTGGTCGAATGCATTGAGCAGGGCATGGACAAGGTGCTGGGACGCTACCTTGAGATATGTCAATCGTAGGGCTGCCGCACATCGAACGCGCTTG
Organism: Janthinobacterium sp. GW823-FHT01H08; assembly: GCF_058797855.1. Lineage (NCBI taxonomy): Bacteria > Pseudomonadati > Pseudomonadota > Betaproteobacteria > Burkholderiales > Oxalobacteraceae > Janthinobacterium > Janthinobacterium sp. GW823-FHT01H08. Next base: position 5,370,642 of record NZ_CM179504.1, on the reverse strand, counting down.
CCGCTTGCTGACCTTGCTTACCAGTCATTTCTGAATGGATTTTTGCATGTTTGACGCAACTGCGGGGAGTGGCTTGAGGAGTGGTATTGAGCGCACTATTTGCACTGAAAACTGACTATTTTCGTTTGCTGTGTAATGGCTGCAACGCACTGTTTGATGCCTGGCAAAGCCATGCGCAGGTAGCGTTCGGTTCCCGCATACAGGCAGTCCATCTGAAACAGATACTCGGGCGCATCAAAATTGATGTCCCAGCGTTGATGCAAGGTGCCGTTGCGTGCCCATTCCTTGTCCGGGGCCAGGATAGGCAACGCTTCGCCAGCTGCTGGCGGCTGATCCGCCGGATAGGACAGCACGCGTACGCCATCGAGTTTGCTGGCCGGCAGGTTCCAGCTTGAGGGAGGCGCTTGCGGGCAAGAAACGGACGCAATGGGGGCTGCGGCAACTGGCCGCATCGCCGCGGCAGCGATGACCAATGTCGCCAGTGCGAGCGGCTTCATTGCACTACCGAATAGAGTTCGGGACGATTCGATGCCCCGGCCGCCGAACGGCCGAAGTAGATCACGCGGGCGCTGGGCTTGTGGTTACGCCACTGGTCGAAAATTGCTATGCCGCCAGGCACCTGGCGGATGAACAGCGCCGCATGATTGCCCTGCCGCAGATTCTGATAGCGGCCGTTGACGAAGGTGGCAATCACTGTACCTTTCGTGATACCGCCTTGTTCCAGCAGATCCGGCACTTTATTTCCTTCGCGCCAAAGCGATGAGGCACGGGCGCCGGTGAGGTGCCTGACCAGGGTAACGCACTCGCCATTTCCCACGAACTCTTTTTGCTTCGCATAATCGGCACGCGCAATGTAGGGCATAGCGTTGCTCTCTGTGGCTGACGACAGGGAGAGCGTATGCAAGGCGCGGGCAAGCAGCTTGATGTGTGCCAGAGCAATACAGAACATTGACATGTGTCATGGCCCCGCCTGGTGCACGGACAACCTTACATATCCACCCACCAGTTGAGCAAGGTTTCATCATCGTCGTCATCGAGGTTGACGTAGATATTGGCGAAGTACCATTCCACGCCCGTTGCTTCTCGGAAGGCGTCGAAGGGACCGTTGACATTGTAGATGCCGTGGTGTCCCGGCACGCTGAAGGTGAGGTTGCCCTTGTACTGGCCATCCAGGGTGCCGCCCAGCTGGCTTTGCACGTCGCGCTCGAGCTGGTCCACTGCTGCTTGCGGCACGTCGTCGGCGTAGATCTGGATGCAGAAGTTGCCGCCGCGCTTTAAGACTTCGGCGGGGGCGAGCGGGTTGGCGATGTTGACGATGTCGCCGCGCGCCAGGTTCAGGGTCAGGCCGGGCGAGGCCAGCAGTTCGTAGACGTGCTCGTCGATCTGGCGCGCGGGCAGGGTTTCATACACGGGGCCGCTGGAGTTTTCGCCTGCCAGTACGCGGATGTGCGGCAAGCCTTCGCAATTGATGTCTTCCATTTATTCTTTCATAGTGCCGGCGCAATGCGCCGCAGGACGCCAGGTAGGGGTATATGGCAATATTGTACCGGCTAGGTGTTTGCTGGCGGGGTATGCAACGGTGCAGACGGGGAAACGCAATCGGGAATGCCGTGCCGGCAGGTGGTTGTTTATGTGGCCTGTGCGGTTCGAAGTGCCAGTTATGCGCCCTTGTCGCAATGCTTGGCCTGCGGCGTTTCAAGAACACGGAATATGCAAAAGGCACGCCGCAGCGTGCCTCGATATCATGCCAGGCGGGTTGGCCTCAGCTTAGAAGCGGTAGCTGGCACTGATGCGCAGCACTGGATACGCCTTGAAATCCTTGACCTTGTCGGACAGTTTTTCGTTTTCAGCGGCAACGTCCGTTTTCAGGGCGGCACAGACCAGCGGGTCGCAGCCGGTATTGTGCAGCGAGGTTTTCGGCGAACCCTGGAACAATACGCCGATGTCGCTGGAAATGCTCCAGCCGGCCTCTTTCACCGGGTTGCCCCAGCCGATGCCGATGTAGGGTGCGACCTTGCGGAAATCGATGGTACCGTCCAGCTGGCCAGCGCTGGCCGCCGTATAAGTGTTGCCGTTCAATGTGTAGCTGCCGCTTTTGTTCGGCTTGCCTTTGGCATCGATTTTATTGCCGTTGTACACGACGCCGGCGCTCACGCGGAACGCGCCGTCCATGGGGAAGTAGTCGAGCAAGGCGTCGAAGGTGCGCAGCTTGAGTTTCAGCTTGTAGTCGACGTCTTCGGTGCTGGAGTCGTAGGAGTAATTCAGGAAGCCGACGCCAAAACGGGCATTCAGATTCGATTGCAGCGGCACGCTCAGGTGGGCGCCGACGCCAGTCGTACCCAGGTCGGCGGCGATGGCGATTTCTGCCTGGGCTTGGCTTGCGCAGAACATGCCTGCCAGCAGGGCGGCGATCAGGTATTGCTGTTTCATGCTTACTGACTCCAGTCGTTGATCTAATTATGTACGCGATAAATTACCCAATTGAAACTAAAGTTTCAATTGGGTAATTTCAACGAGAATAATAGAGGCTGGATTGTTGCCAAGCAAGACGAAGTGGCAAATGGTGGTACAAGGTGTTGCTTTCCTGCCGCATCAGCTTGCGACGTGGCTTAATTGTGTGCGCTGATGCCGCTGCGGAATTGTTCGAAACCGGCGCGTGCGGCTTTATAGCAATTGCCGGCGGCCGCTTCAAGGCCTTCGCGGTCGAGCACTTCGACCGTGCCGCGGCGGTACTGGATCAGGCCTTCGTCCTGCAGCTTGCGCGCCGTGACGGTGACGCTTTCGCGGCGCACGCCCAGCATGTTGGCCATGGTGTCTTGCGTGACCTTCAGTTCGTTCGACAGGGAACGGTCGAGGCGGTCCAGCAGCCAGCGGCACAGTTTTTGTTCGATGCTGCAATGACGGCCGCCCACCACGTTCTGCGCCATTTGCGCAAACATGGCGCTGGTGTAGCGCATCAGCAATTGCGCCAGCGCGCCGCCTTCATTGAACACTTCGCGCAGGAAGGCGGTTTTCAGGCGGTAGCCGTAGCCTGCCGTCTGCACGATGGCGGTGCAGGTGGCGCGCTCGGCTTCGTACAGCACCACGCCAGCCACGCCTTCGCGGCCGATGACGGCGATCTCGGTGGTGGCGCCGTCTTCCATCACATACAGCAGGGAAACGATGGCGTTGGTGGGGAAGTACGTGTATTCAATCTTGCCGCCGCAATCGAACAGGTGCTTGCCGGCAGGCAAAGCGACCAATTCCAGCTGGCAAAACAGGCGCTCCAGATCGGCGCGCGACAGGGCGCGCAGCAATTCGTTCTGTTGGGCGCCCGTGATGCTGATCATGGGTGTGGCCGGAGCGGCTTGCCAGTTGTGCTGGGCGGCTGCGTGGCTATTCGTTGCTGGTGTCAGGTTGCTATAAGCTTTGTACATGGTAGGGCCTCGTCTTCTGATTTTGTTGGATGGCGCTGCTTTTCTGGCTTGCTAGCGTTGTGCTGAATCTTGTATCCACTATAGAACCAGGGGGCAATGACGGGCATCGGATGAGCCGACGTGCTTATGTAGGCTAGGAACATTGCCCCGTGTCATCCAACTCCTACGCCCGCTCTTCATTTTCCCGTTTGGAAACAACCGTGTTTGGACAAAAATGCGGCGCGCTGCCCGCTACACCTGAACTTTGGCCGCATGCCGCGATCAAACCACTCTTCGCTGCAGTGCGTCGGTGATAAAATGTTGCCTTGTGGAAATTTAACCGGCGTTTCGGTATGAGCCGCCGCATTACCTGCGCCGTGTTGGTGCGCGCCTGTCTTGTCCCGTTTACCTGTTAATGAAGGAACGCAACGCATGAAATGGTTTTTTGATCTGAAAATTGCCACCAAGCTGATCTTGTCGTTTGGCGCCGTGCTGCTGCTGACGGCCGCGCTGGGCGTGTCGGCGATCTTTTCCATGGCGCGCATCAATACCGCGTCGACGGACCTGTCCGACAACTGGATGCCCAGCGTGCTGGCGGCCATGTCCATGCGCAGCGATGTCAGCGATTTCCGCCGCTGGGAACTGGCGCACATGCTGGCCGCGCAGGATGCCGACATGGCGCAGAACGAAACGCGCATGACGGAAACCCAGGCCAGGCTGAAGGCCGATGCCGACAAGTACCGCGGTCTGATTTCCGAACCGGGCGAGAAGGAAGTGTTCGAGCGCTTCCTGGCGCTCAATGATGAATTCATGCGCCTGCATGCAACCATGCTGAGCCTGTCGCGCGAGATGAAAAAGGAAGAGGCGCGCGCGCTGGCCGTGGGACCGTCGGCCCAGGTGATGACGGACATGATGGCGGCGCTCGATAAACTGGTGGCGATTAACACGGACGGCGGCGTGCGCTCGAGCGCCGGCGCGGACGCAACCTATGCGGCCTCGCGCGCCAGCCTGATCGGCTTGGTGGCGGGCATCGTCATCATCGGCATGCTGCTGGCGCTGTGGGTGGCGCGCAGCGTGGCGCGTCCGCTGATCGAGGCCGTCGGCGTGGCGCGCCGGGTGGCGGCTGGCGACTTGACGGCGCATATCGTTGTGCGATCGCAAGACGAAACGGGACAATTGATGCAAGCCCTGAAAGACATGAATGCCAGCCTGCAAAACCTGGTGGGCCAGGTACGCGGCGGCACCGATACCATCGCCACGGCGTCGAGCCAGATCGCGGCCGGCAACCAGGATTTGTCGTCGCGCACGGAAGAGCAGGCCAGTTCGCTGGAAGAAACGGCTTCGTCGATGGAAGAGCTGACCTCGACCGTGAAGCAGAACGCGGACAATGCGCGCCAGGCCAACACCATGGCGCAGACCTCGTCGAGCATCGCCATCGAAGGCGGCAAGGTGGTCAGCGAAGTGGTGGGCACGATGGCGTCGATCAATGCCTCGTCGCGCAAGATCGTCGACATCATCGCCGTCATCGACGGGATTGCTTTCCAGACCAATATTCTGGCCCTGAATGCGGCCGTCGAGGCGGCGCGCGCAGGCGAGCAGGGGCGCGGCTTTGCCGTCGTCGCCACGGAAGTGCGCAACCTGGCGCAACGCTCGGCCGCGGCGGCCAAGGATATCAAGGTCCTGATCGGCGATTCGGTCGAGAAAGTCGAGGCGGGCTCAAAACTGGTGGATCAGGCGGGCCGCACGATGGATGACATCGTTGCCAGCATCACCCGCGTGACGGACATCATGAGCGAGATCACGGCCGCCAGCAGCGAGCAGAGCGCCGGTATCGAGCAGGTTAACCAGGCCATCACCCAGATGGACCAGGTGACGCAGCAAAATGCGGCCCTGGTGGAAGAGGCTGCCGCGGCGGCCGAGTCGATGCAGGAGCAGGCCGCCAGCCTGAGCGAGGTGGTCAGCATCTTCAAGCTCGATGCGGCCAGCGCCGCCGCAAACCGGCCGCGTGCGCCTGTCAAGGCTGTCAAGGCGTCGGCAGCCGTGACGCCGGCACCGGCGCCGCGTCAACTGGCCAGCACGGCGCGCCGCGCGGCGCCGGTGGATGAGTGGGAAAGCTTTTAATTGAATTAAGTTAAGCGCGCTTGCGCGGCTTCCTGACGCTCTGGGTGGCGGGCGCGGCAGCGGCTTGCTGGCGCTGTTGCCACGCCCTCAGGGCATCTTCGTAGGCGGCCAGGTCTTCCTGGTACATTTCCAGTACGCAAAAAGTGCAGCCGCTGTGGCAGCACTCGTCATTGCCCGGTTTGCTGGGCGGCTGCGGTTGCGGATCGTGGGATAAAGGCGGGGTGGGCATGGTAAGGGCAGGGACGGCGGAGCTGGCATCGGAGCCGGCATGATACGGCATCTCGGAGGTCTATTGCTGGAACGCTTTTTGCTCAAAAATCACGGTTTCCGTGTACAGTTGCGGTGAATTAGGGTATCGTTTACAGCACTGATATTGTATCTTCTGCGCGCGATGTTCCGCCGGCGCGATCTCCGCCGCCATCGCAGCACATCTCTTCGACGCTCCCGCATACGCCATACAGCATGTCCCGGAGCACGGAGGTGCCGCAAGAACAATGATCCATGGCTTGCAAGACGGAGCTGCCTGTGCCCCGAAATGTTGTTTATTGAGAAAGCATGGCTTCCGCAGTGCGGAGGCACACCAGAAAATTTATGTCTGAAACCGAATCGACTCCTACGCCCAGCCCGGCGATTGCCCCTGAAGCGGCGCCCGTCGCCGCTGCGCCTGCACCTGCACCTGCACCTGCACCTGCCGCATCCGCTGCTCCCAGCCTGACTTTTGCCGACTTTGGCCTTGCGCCTGAAATCCAGCGCGCCTTGACCGACCAGGGTTACACCCATCCGACACCGATCCAGGAACAAGCGATCCCCGTGGTGCTGCAAGGCCGCGATGTGATGGGCGCCGCGCAAACGGGCACCGGCAAGACGGCCGGTTTTTCCTTGCCGATCATCCAGTTGCTGATGGCGCACGCCAGCAGCAGCATGTCGCCGGCGCGCCACCCGGTGCGCGCGCTGATCCTCACGCCGACGCGTGAGCTGGCGGTGCAGGTGGCCGAAAACGTCAAGGCCTACGCCAAGCACACGCCGCTGCGCTCGACCGTCGTCTTCGGCGGCATGGATATGAAGCCGCAAACCGTCATCCTGCGCGGCGGCGTGGAAATCGTCATCGCCACGCCGGGCCGCTTGCTCGACCATATCGAGCAAAAGAACATCAGCTTGAGCCAGGTGCAGATGCTGGTCATGGATGAGGCCGACCGCATGCTGGACATGGGCTTCCTGCCGGACTTGCAGCGCATCATCAACTTGTTGCCGAAACAGCGCCAGAACCTGATGTTCTCGGCCACGTTCTCGCCAGAAATCAAGAAACTGGCCGCCACCTTCCTCAACGATCCGCTGACGATCGAAGTGGCGCGCAGCAACCAGACGGCCGACAAGGTCACGCAAGTGGTCTACAAGGTGACGGAAGACCAGAAGCATGCCCTGGTCGCCCATCTGCTGCGCCAGCGCGACCTGAAGCAGGTCATCGTATTCTCGAACACCAAGATCGGCGCCTCGCGCCTGGCCCGCGTGCTGGAGCAGGAAGGCATGAGCGCCACGGCGATTCACGGCGACAAGAGCCAGCAGGAACGCATGGCGGCGCTGGAAGCGTTCAAGAAGGGCGAGATCGACGTGCTGGTGGCGACCGACGTGGCGGCGCGCGGCCTGGATATTTCCGACCTGCCTTGCGTCATCAACTTCGACTTGCCGTACAACGCGGAAGACTATGTGCACCGTATCGGCCGCACGGGCCGCGCCGGCGCCTCGGGCGACGCCATTTCGATCTACTCGGATAAGGACGAGCGCTTGCTGGCCGATATCGAGAAACTCATCAAGCAAAGCATCAAGCGCGGCGAATTGACGGGCTTCAACCCTGCTCCCGCGCGCAGCAGCGACAGCGAGCGCCGTCCGCCGCGCCGCAGCGAAGGTGGCGAGGCACGCCCCGCGCGCGCGCCCGAGAGCCGCCATGCCGGCGACAGCCGCGACAGCCGCTCCGCCGAGCGCGGTGCGCGTCCCGCTTTTGGTCCCGGCGCACGCCGCGAAAAGGCTGATCCCTGGTTCCTCAAGCCATATGAGCCGGCCAAGGCCGCAGCCCCGGCTGCCGCCAGCATGGCGCCTACTGCGGCCAAGCCGAAGCAGAAAGTGGCGGCATTGCTGGGTGGTTTGCTGAAGCAATAAGGAGCATCGCCAGAAAACAGCGTTTGCTGGCGTACCATGCAATTGCCAGAAAACGTTCCGACGCCACTCTGTTGTGGACGTGGCGGCGTCATGATTGTCCTGGCAGCGGTATTGACTTGCGCGCCATCGCATCAGGTATTTTCATGCCGATGCGATGGCGCGTTTTTTATTTTGGTGCGCACTGGATGTTGCTGAATGGCAGGAAAGCGGAGTGGTACGCCAGTGGCTTTTAATCAAGCAGCGTTTGAGGGCGCTTGTTTGCCAGTTCGGCAGGCCGGACTGGGTAATCTTGCGGCAGATAAATACCATACTGCCGACATCACATCGTTAGTTGGCTAACTGCTCGCGGTTCGCTAACCACCATTGCCGTCCCAATGCAATCAGGCAGCCGAGAAAGAGTCCGAGCAAGGCACTTACCACCAGGGCCGTTGACAATCGTGTAGTGCGGTTTTCGGGCAAACTCGGGCCGGCGATGAAGCGGCTTTTTTCCAGATACAAATTGAGCGAGTTCTGATTGTCGATTGTGATTTTGTTGTACACTTCCTTGACCAGTTCGTCATTCAGGTCTTTGGATTTGAATGCGTGTTCCTTGCTCGCTTCCAGTGCGCGTAGCACTGCCTCGCCTGACTTGTTGGCGTCGAGTGTCGCTTTGGCACTATCGTAGTAATCACGCAATAACAGATATTGTTGCTGTTCCCGTTTAGCCTGATAAATGGCTTCTTGCGCCGCACTGGCCTCGACCTCGGCACTCATCAGTTGCGTTACTGGCGACAGGTAACGTGAGTTTTCATCCGTCACGGTGACGACTTGCGATGTATTTTGCACTTCGGCCTTCGGGTGGCGTGCAACGATTTGTTTGAGGTCGTTGATGCGCCTGCTGTATTCCGCCAGTTTCTGCTTGCTGCCAATGATGTCATTGTCAAGCTTGGTGATTTTTGCGGTAATTTCCAGATGCTTGAAGCGCAGCGAATCCGTATAAATCAGATAAACAATTGTGTCCATGGTGTAACGGCCCAGCAGGGCGACGATACGTTGCGCCTCTTCCGGGGTACTGGCTTCGTAGCTGATGCGTAAACCGATCACATTATTGCTGTTCTCTTTCGGTTGCTCCATCAAGTCCTTGGCATCGAGTTTGGTGAAAGGGAAAATGGGTTCGATGATGGCGTTCAGGTTTTTTTCGCTGGTGATGTTCTTGCGCAGAGTAGCGATCCCGGGAGCATTTTCGAGTTTGACGGCCTGTACAAAGTCATCGAAGCGGCCGCGACTGCCAAATGCTGCTGAATAGCGCTTGTAGTCGCTGAGCTGAATGCCGAAGCCTGCATCCTTGACGTCTTTTGTCCTTGCGGTTTTTTCTGGTTGCAAGGGGATGGGGCCGCCAAATTGCAGGAATCCGTCACTCTTATACTTGGCCCAATACACGGTGCTGCTCACGCCCAGTGCGATGGAGGCCACTGTCATGCCGATAATCATGCGACGCGCGTGCCACAGCGTGCTCAGAAGCTCGGTTGGGGAAATCAGCGCGCCATCCTGTTTGCTCGTGCGTTGAGTGAATTTTTCCTGCGTTTCCATATGGTTTCTCAAATTGTGTGTGGATGAATAATATGCCCGAAGGAGCCAAGCAGGCTACTCACTAGGCGGCCGGCTTGGTACTTCTACCAGGCCTGCGTTGTAATCAGTGCGGCGCCTGCGTTTTGTTTTTTTCGGACCAGATCAAATCTTCAATACCGCATTGTGGCGCATATTCCTTTACCGCCTTCAGTAGTACCATACGCACATCTTCGTAGGCGAAACGTGCGCAGGCATCATCGAGTTCGCGTAGCAGTAGCTGCAATTCCGCGTGCGGTATTTCGGATTCCTGCGCGCGCATGATCAGTGGGTGTTCGGTGCCTTCGACATTGTCACCGATGAGAAGTTCTTCGTACAGCTTCTCGCCGGGCCGCAGGCCGACATGGACGATTTCGATGCCGTCCGGAGCCGACTTGCTCTTTACTTCCAGGCCGCTCAAATGCACCATGCGTTCGGCCAGATCCACGATCTTGACGGGCTCACCCATGTCAAGCACGAAGACGTCACCGCCTTCTCCCATTGCGCCAGCCTGCAGCACCAGTTGCGCCGCCTCAGGAATAGTCATGAAATAGCGTGTGATTTCGGGGTGCGTCAGAGTAATCGGGCCGCCCGCCATGATCTGTTTGCGGAAGAGCGGCACGACCGAGCCGGACGATCCCAGTACGTTACCGAAGCGCACCATGCAAAAACGCGTCTTGCCACGTTCCTGTGCAAATGCCTGCAAAATCAGTTCAGCCAGGCGTTTTGTCGAGCCCATTACATTCGTCGGACGTACGGCTTTGTCTGTTGAAATCAGGACGAAGCATTTGACGCCAGCGTCCATCGCCGCGCGTGCGATACTCAAGGTGCCGAAGACATTGTTGCGCACGCCTTCAATCGGATTGTGCTCCACCAATGGCACATGCTTGTAGGCTGCCGCGTGATATACAGTTTCGACCTGGAAGGTGCGCAGGATCATTGCACACTTTTCCGTGTCCAGTACGGAGCCAAGAAAGGGCACCAACTCGAGTTCCAGAGCGTGCGCGTGCTTGAGTCCCTTCAGTTCCTGTTTGATCGAGTACAGTGCGAACTCGGACATTTCCAGAAGTATGAGTCTGGAGGGGCGCAGGCGGATGATCTGACGGCACAGTTCGGAGCCGATCGACCCGCCCGCACCAGTCACCAATACTGACTTTCCGGTGATGCAAGTGGCGACCAGGTCTGTGTCCGGGGCCACCTGGTCACGTCCCAGCAAGTCCTCTATCTCAATGTCGCGTACGTCCTGCAGGCGAAGTTCACCGTTGACCAGGCTGGCAACAGGTGGTGTCACCTTGATCTTGACTTTGAGGGATTCGATTTTGTCGAGAATGTGTTTCTGCTGGCTCTTCGGTATCGATGGCATGGCCAGCAGAACTTCGCTGATGTTCAGTTTGCCGATCAATTTGGGCAGGCTCGATGGGGGATAAACCCGGATGCCGGCAATCGACGCGCCTTGCAGTTCGATTTTGTCGTCGATGATCGCAACCGGAAGGTATTCGCGACCGCCGCGCAGAACACTTGCCAGTTGTGATCCTGCCTTACCAGCGCCATAAATGGCTACGCGCACCGTCTGTTTCGGGCTTTTTACGTGCAATAAAAAGCCACGGGTCAGAAAGCGACTGGCCACGACGTAAGTAATTGCGCTGATCCAGTAAATGCCAAAGACGCCTCGCGAAAGCCCTGTCATATGGGTGGCGAACGCGGCCAGCGCTACCAGGCTGGCTACCGACAGCGTGACGCCAAGAATGACAACATAGACGATCTTCTGGTCAATGAAGCGTATCACGGCCCGATACAAGCCGAGGCGGATGAAAATAGGGATTGAAACCAAGGGAGCTGCAATTATGAGCCATAAATAACTGCGGTAGACGTCAGCGTTGATGACGTCATACCGGAGGATAATCGCCAAACAAAAAGTTAAAGGTAATAAGAAAAAATCTGCCGTTATGGCGATAATTTGTTTTTGGAATCTGGATAAATCAAGAAATATTTTCATTTTACTCACTGATGAGTCGCCGGGTAGTCAATTTGCAGGTAATCGACCCGTACAATTTCATGTGCTTTCATATATATAATGAATGGAGACTCATTTGCCGAATGGGGGCTTGGGTATCGAGTCCGTGCGCGCATGGTGATGGTGTAACTGTTCTGAGGCCTCAATCTTGGTGGTGCCGTGAATTTATAGGCCTGATACATCTTATAGGGAGCTGTGCGCGGCAGATATTTTCGACCTGTGATGATAGCGTGCCGGGGGCGGTTCCGCAATGATCATCAGGCGTGCGCGGATGCAGAATTGCTTGTGTTACCATGAAAAAGTGTAACTTTATGTGACCAGGCAGGGCATGATTTTTCCTGTCTATAGTAGTAAAAGCGTCACATTAGTCCATGGCGCGCCCCTGTGTCGCGGCCCTTTTCCGCTCCGAGGCCTATCCAGATAGGCTCGGAGTCGTTATACTGGACCACCGTTTTACAATCTGGCTCTCCTCTTTCTTTATATCATCTTTCTTTCTTGATGTCCTAACGTGCGGCATGTGTCCGTTTCGTTTTTTCGGGGTGGTGTAATTGTTGTAATTATATAAGAATTTAAACCTAAAAATGAACGATAGCAAAAACAAGAAGTTTCTAAATGAACTTATTTCGAAATTCGAAAATAGCAATGCGGTTATCGGCATTGTGGGTTTGGGCTATGTTGGCCTGCCTTTGATGCTGCGTTATGCTGATGTCGGTTTCAAGGTGCTGGGTATCGATATCGATAAGGTCAAGGTCGATAAGCTGAATCAAGGAATAAGTTACATCGAACACATCTCCGCCGAATCCATCAATGCGGCGCGTGCCAAGGGTTTCGAGGCTACCACTGATTTTTCGCGCGCCACTGAGGCCGATGCGTTGATTATCTGCGTGCCCACTCCGCTGAACGATTACCGTGAGCCAGACCTGAGCTATGTCCTGAGTACCACAGAAGCGCTGGTGCCGCATATGCGTGCAGGCCAGATCGTTTCGCTGGAAAGCACTACTTACCCTGGGACCACCGATGAAGAACTTAAGCCGCGTATCGAGGCTGGCGGTTTCACGGTCGGTGAAGAAGTATTTCTTGTGTTCTCGCCCGAGCGCGAAGATCCGGGTAACCAACATTTCGAAACCCGAACCATTCCGAAGATTTGCGGCGGCACCACCGAGGCCTGCCAGCAGGCTGGCATCGCACTTTACAGCCCCGCCATCGATACCGTCGTGCCGGTCAGTTCGACACGCGCGGCCGAGTTGACCAAGTTGCTGGAAAATATACACCGTGCTGTCAATATCGGTTTGGTCAATGAAATGAAGATCATTGCTGACAAGATGGATATCGACATTCATGAAGTCATTCGTGCCGCGGCCACCAAGCCTTTCGGCTTTACCGCCTATTATCCGGGCCCTGGCCTGGGCGGCCATTGCATCCCGATCGACCCGTTCTACCTGACGTGGAAAGCGCGTCAATATGGTCTGCACACCCGCTTCATTGAACTCGCTGGCGAGATTAACAGCGACATGCCCCATTGGGTCATCAGCAAGCTGGCCGATGCCCTCAATGAGCGCTCGCGTTCGATCAAGGGCAGCAAGGTGCTGGTTCTGGGTATTGCCTACAAGAAGAATGTGGACGATATGCGCGAGTCGCCATCGGTGGAATTGATGGAGATTCTGCGTGACAAGGGCGCCGATATCGCTTACTCGGATCCGCACGTGCCGGTCTTCCCGAAGATGCGCGAACACCATTTTGAATTATCCAGTGTTGAACTGACCGCTGCCACAATCGCCTCCTATGATGTGGTGTTGCTGGCGACCGATCACCGTGCCTTTGATTACGCCTTGATTCAGGAGCACGCAAAATTGATCGTCGATACGCGTGGTGTCTACCTGACGCCGGCGTCGAACGTTGTCAAAGCCTAATTCCGAAAGATTATTGAATGCGCCATTTCCCCCCTCCGGTCACTGACCGCAAGATCCGCTTTGCCCTGCTCGGCTGCGGACGCATTGCCAAGAATCATTTCGGCGCGATCCAGCAGCATGCTGACCGTTGCGAACTCGTCGGCGTGTGCGATATTAATCCGCAAGCGCTGGCCGAAGCTGCCGCTAGCACGGGCGCCACGCCTTATGCCAGCCTGACCGAGATGCTCGCGCATTGCCAGGCTGATGCGTTTATTCTGACGACGCCGTCCGGCATGCATCCGGAGCAGGCGATTCAGATTGCCGAGGCTGGCTACAGCGTCATCACCGAAAAGCCGATGGCAACCCGCTGGGACGATGCCAAGCGCATGGTCGAAGCCTGTGATGCTGCCAATGTGCGGTTGTTTGTTGTGAAACAAAATCGCCGTAATGCGACCTTGCAGTTGCTTAAGAAGGCCGTCGAGGAAAAACGTTTCGGTCGTATTTACATGGTGAACCTGAATGTTTTCTGGACCCGCCCGCAGGAATACTATGACAGTGCGAAATGGCGCGGTACATGGGAATACGACGGTGGCGCCTTCATGAACCAGGCCAGCCATTATGTCGACCTGATCGACTGGGTCATCGGCCCCGTCGAGAGTCTGCATGCCTACACCGCCACGCTGGAGCGCGATATCGAGGTCGAGGACACCGGCGTCATCAGTCTGCGCTGGCGTAATGGTGCGCTCGGTTCGATGAACGTGACCATGCTGACCTACCCGCGCAATCTGGAAGGCAGCATCACCATTCTGGGTGAAAAAGGCACAGTACGTATCGGTGGTGTTGCCGTCAACGAAGTGCAGCATTGGGAGTTTTCCGAGCCGCACCCGGATGATGAGAAGGTCAAGGAAGCCAGTTATCAGACCACGTCGGTATATGGTTTTGGCCATCCGCTGTATTACGACAATGTCATCAAGGTATTGCGTGGCGAAGCCGAACCAGAGACGGACGGCCGTGAAGGCTTGAAATCGATGGAAGTGCTGATCGCCACCTACCTTTCAGCGCGTGATGGCAAGCGTGTCGCATTACCGCTGGAGTATTAAGATGGCGGCCACAATACATTCGAGTGCAATCGTAGACGCTGGTGCAACGATTGGGGACACTACCCGCGTCTGGCATTTTGTTCACGTTTGCGGTGGAGCACGCATCGGTGCAGGCTGTTCCTTGGGGCAAAACGTTTTTGTCGGCAATGACGTTGTCATTGGTAACAACGTCAAAATCCAGAACAATGTCTCCGTGTACGATGCCGTGACCATCGAGGACGACGTGTTTTGTGGTCCCAGCATGGTATTTACGAATGTGTACAACCCGCGCTCGGCGGTAACGCGCAAGGATGAGTATCGCAAGACGCTGATCAAACGCGGCTCCACGCTGGGTGCCAATTGCACCATTGTCTGCGGCAGCACTGTAGGGGCTTATGCTTTCGTTGGCGCGGGCGCCGTGATCAATCGAAACGTTCCGGACTTCGCCCTGATGGTGGGCGTGCCGGCGCGTCAGGTTGGCTGGATGAGCCGTTTCGGCGAACGGCTGGCGCTGCCTCTTACCGGCGACGGCGAAACCGTTTGCGAGCACACTGGCGAGCGTTATACATTGCAAGATGGCATCTGCGCCTTAATCAACAACTAACATTAAAGTCCAACATGGAATTCATCGATCTCAAGGCGCAATACGTAGCCCTGCGTGACAAGGTTAACGCACGCATTCAGGCAGTTCTCGATCATGGCCAATATATTATGGGTCCGGAAGTCAAGGAGCTGGAAGGCAAGCTGCAGGAATATACAGGGGCGAAACATTGCATCACTGTTGCTTCGGGTACCGAGGCGCTGCTGATTGCGCTGATGGCCATCGGCGTCAAACCGGGTGACGAAATCATTACCACGCCATTCTCCTTCATCGCCACGGCCGAAGTGATCGTGCTGTTGGGCGCCAAGCCTGTATTTGTCGACATCGAACCTGACACTTGCAATATCAACGCGGCTCTGATCGAAGCTGCAATCACGCCACGCACGCGCGCCATAATGCCAGTTTCCTTGTATGGTCAACCGGCTGACATGGATGAGATCAATGCTATCGCGGCGCGTCATGGCCTGGTAGTTATCGAAGACGCGGCGCAAAGCTTCGGCGCGACGTACAAGGGCCGCAAGAGTTGCAATCTGTCGACGATAGGCTGCACGAGCTTTTTCCCGAGCAAGCCCTTGGGCTGTTACGGGGACGGCGGCGCTATTTTTACCAGTGACGATGCGCTTGCCCAGGCCATGCGTGAAATTCGGGTGCATGGTCAGTCGAAACGCTATGTGCATACGCGTATCGGCGTTGGCGGCCGTATGGATACGTTGCAATGTGCGGTGGTACTTGCCAAGCTCGAACGTTTTGAATGGGAGGTGGCGCAGCGGCTGGAAATTGGTCAGCGCTACAATGAATTGCTGAAAAATAAAGTCGAGACGGTCAGCCAGCGTGCCGATCGCAGCAGCGTGTACGGCCAGTTTACCGTGTTGGTCGAGTCGCGCGATGCTGTTCAGGAACGCCTGAAGGCCGCTGGTATTCCTACTGCGGTACATTATCCAGTACCCATGCATTTGCAGCCAGCTTATGCCGGCTTCGGCGACAAGGGTGCCTATCCTCATGCCGAGCGCGCTGCACAGCGCGTGATGAGTCTGCCGATGGGGCCAGACTTGACTGCACAGGAGCAGGAACAGATCATCGTTGCGTTGGCATAAAGAGGACGCATGAAGTTACAGCGGCAACTGGGGCTCGCGCTCTTGATTCAAGGCTTCGGTGTGGTTGCGACTTTCCTTGTCTCAGTGGTGGTCTCACGTCGCTTTGGACCCGAGGGCCAAGGTTATTTCAGTACTTACCGTTCGTGGATCGACTTGATCTCCGTGTTAGGCCTGTTTGGCTTCTCCCAGGCGCTGACCTTTCACATCAATGCAGGGCGGATCAGTGCGCGCCGCGCTGCGGGATTGATCGTGCACTATGGCCTGGCTCTGGCAGCGCTATTGCTGCTGCTGGGAGCGTTTGGGGGAAATTATTTAGCTCAGGCGACAGCATTAAGTCTGCGCGATGTCTGGCTGATGTGTGCCTGTGCGCTGGCGATGGTGCTGCACGGTTTATTCCGCGCCGTTGCTCTGAGTAACTCCAGCCCTCTGCTGTTTAATCTGATTACAGCAAGCCCCGGCTTGATTTGCCTGCCGCTGATATTTTTTCTTGGCATAGGTAACGACTTCACCATACTGCCCCGATTGCTCATGTGGAGTTTCGTTTGTGCTGCCTTGTGCGCCAGCGCCGAAGTAGGGCGAACGGCAGGTTTCGACTTGCGTGGAGGGGGAGCGTTGGGGGCCGACTGCCGTATCTTGATGAAAGAGGGCGCTTGGTCTTTCATTCCAGCTATTACCACTACAATTGTACCTGCACTGACTTTCTGGATGTTGGCGCGGGCTGCGGGCAGCCATACTGAGGCTGGCTATTTTGGTATGTCGTTGCTGTTTTTGAATGCCATGGTGACTGCCTTGAATATGGTCGCGCCGGTGCTATACAACCATTGGTCGAAGAAGGGTAACGGCGCCGTTGCGCAGGCCGAATATGAAAAGCTGGCGCTCGGTTGCAGCCTGTTGGGCATACTTGCTCTTCCTCTCGGATGGTTAGCGCTGCCACCGATGATTTCCATGGTTTTTGGCGCCGGTTTCGCCCCTGCAGGTGCTTCTGCACTTTGCTTCATTGGCGCCAGTTTTTTCTGGCTGCACAATCGTATCTTGCCGCCGATGTTGATGGCACAGGGACATCACCAGAGTGTTGCTTATGCCAATATCGTGCGCTCGGTTTTCATTGTTCTGGCCATTCTTGTTTTGCGGCCGACCAGCGCCCGTGACATCGCCCTGTGTTGGGTCGCTGGAGAGGTGTGCTGTTTCGCTTATATGGCATATTGCCTTAAGAATATTTTTAGCTGCAGTTATGGCCGCCTGATTGGCTTTCCATCGGCCTTGCATACCTGACCAGGATTCGCTTTTACCATGATCTCTTTCCTGTCGGCATTGGTTCTTGTGCCCAGTATTCTGTATTCGATATCGAAATCCCGCTACTATGCTATTTTATTGATGGCATTGTTTTATTACACGCTATCAATCAACGAGGCATCCATTGAGGCGGCCTATGGTACTCGGGTGCTGTACGCCGGCATGCTGTTTCTTTTTGCCTGTAATGTCTTGTTCTGCGTGTTTCTATACCTGCTGGGCGGTTGGCTTCTGCCGCGCGGCAGCTCTTATCGGAAACTGGTTTTTGACGAACAAGCTTGGAAACGGCTCTTTTTTCTGGTTACCGGGATATTTGTCATCATTGCGTTAATCAAGGCCCGTAATGGCCTCGATTTCTTGATGCTCAATTGGTCGGAGCAGCGCAGCGAAGGCCTCACTTTGCTTGATGGCGTATCCAATTTGCTGGGACTCGTGGCATTCTCCCTTGCTCCCGTGTTCTATAAAAGCCGCATCAGATTTGTTTTGCTGGTGCTTTGCTGCTTGGGCGTCTTCATGGTAACCGGCTCGCGGGCCATGTTGTTCTGTCTTGGTGGCTATTTCTACTATGAATTGTTTTTATCTGATCGCATCAGTTTTTCTCGCCGCTTGTACGTTTTGCTCGGTGGCGCAGTGGCCGCGCTGTCGATGCATGTACTGTCGCGCGCTGCGCGTGGCATCGGTTTGAGCGCTATGCTGAGCATGGATTTTTCAAGCCTGCTCGATGCGATTGGCAGCTCCGTTGACGGGGGCGGTCTTTTCGGCGGCGAAGACAATATCATGAAGTATTACTTTTACATTGTACACAAGTACCTCGAAGGCTGGAGTGCTGGTCCAATGCCCACCTTGCATCGGGCCTTGCTTATTCTGTTGCCGCGCGAACTGGCCGATATTCCCCTCAAGCCGTTGGACGTAACCTATCAGGTCTGGACCGCCGCCTTGAACGATGGATTATTCAACGATAATCCTTGGTTAACAGAAATGATCGATAGTTCGCATCAAGGTATTCCCGGGTCCCTTCACTTTTTGATTTGGGGTGATGCGCTGCTCAACGCTGGCTGGTTCGGTGCCCTTCTTTACCCGTTGCTATTCGCATTTTTACTGACGGTATTTGAGTCGTTGCTGCAGCGGGCGCCACCAGCCATGACGGCAATCCTTCTTGGACTTGGGCTGCCAGCATTGCTGATGATTGCTCGTGGAAATATCGTGATTGGCCTCGGTTATATTATTTATCCGCTGCCTCTTATTTACCTGATTTGCCGGTTGATGGAGTGGACCGCCAGAGGGGCGCCACATTGGCAAAAAACCGACAACAACAAAAACGAAATATGAAAATAGCCATTCTTGGACCAGCCAATTCTATTCATGTTAGCCGCTGGTGCAATGCACTGGCACAGCAGGATATCGAAGTACACTTGGTCACTCAGCACGATTTTGATGTTCATCAGTACTCTGATCGCGTACGCGTTCATCTGCTGCCTTACCGTGGCGGAAAGGGCTATTTCCTGAATCGGCGCGCCTTGGGCAAGGTGCTTGCAGAGATGTCGCCGGATTTGCTTAATTGCCATTATGCCAGCGGTTACGGCACCTTGATGGCAGGGGTCTGGCGCGGACCTTCGCTGTTGTCGGTATGGGGGGCGGACGTCTACGAATTCCCCTACGAGTCGCGGTTCAAGATGTGGTTGATCAAGCGCAATTTGAGGGCTGCCAGCCGCATCGCTTCCACGAGCCATGTCATGGCGGAGCAGACGCGCTCGTTGTGTCCCGAGTTGGCCCCGATTTTTGTCACGCCGTTCGGTATCGACACCGCGCGATTCGTGCCAGTACCGAGAGCAGCTGACGGGCGCCTGGTGATTGGCACCGTCAAGACGATGGCGAAAAAGTACGGTATCGATATTCTCATCCATGGCTATGCGTTATTGAGGCAACGCTTGCAAGACGAAAAAGCAGATGATTTGCTCGGGCGTCTTGAACTGTTGCTGGTCGGTGGTGGGGGCGAGACTGCAGTGTTGCAGGCGCTGGTTGCGCAGCTGGGACTTGAAGCCAGTGTTACCTTCGCGGGGCAGGTTGACCACACAGCCGTACCGGACTGGTTGAACCGCCTCGATATCTATGTGGCGGCGAGCCGCAACGACAGTGAGAGCTTCGGCGTGGCGATTCTGGAAGCGTCGAGCTGTGCATTGCCGGTGGTGGTATCGCGTATGGGAGGGTTGCCGGAGGTGGTAGCCGAAAATGAAACGGGCTTGATCATTCCAAACGAAAACCCGCAAGCGCTGGCAGACGCCTTATACCTGCTGGTGCAAGATAGTGCCTTGCGCAACCGTCTTGGCGTGGCAGGACGTGCCAGGGTGTGCCAGCAATTTTCCTGGGATCATTGTGTGACATTGATGCGCGATGCCTATAGACAGACTGTGGCGGCGTAAGTAGATCTACGGCGCTGGCGTGTCGGAAGGCTTCGGGTTTATTATCGATGCTGTTGTAATGCTTCCAAGTAGGAGTCACGGCCAGTGCCAAGTGCGGCGTTTCTAATAATTTATTGAAGGTGCAGATTACATGGCTGATATCCATAGAGTAAAAACTTTGCTGGTGCTTGCACCGCATACCGACGACGGCGAATTCGGCTGTGGCGGAACGATTGCGAAATATGTCAGCGAAGGCTGGCGTGCCGTATACGTGGCATTTTCTGCAGCGGAGCAATCGGTGTTACCCCATTTGCCGCGTGACATCTTGCGCAAGGAAGTCAAGGAAGCCACCTTGGTGTTGGGTATCGCTCCTGAAGATTGTATCGTGCTCGATTTCGAAGTTCGCAAATTCCCCGAGCAGCGTCAGGCTATTCTCGACGAAATGGTCAAGCTGAATCGCGAGCTGCAGCCCGATTTGGTATTTTTACCTAGTCCTAACGATACCCATCAGGATCACCATGTGATTGCGCATGAAGGTTTCCGCGCATTCAAGCGTACCACCATGCTTGGCTATGAAGTGCCATGGAACAATCTCGATTTCCGCACGAGCTGCTTCGTACACCTTAGTGAGCAGGATGTGGGCAAGAAGGTGGAGTCGCTGGCGCGCTACCAATCGCAGGCACATCGCGTGTACGCTTCTGCCGAGGTGGTGAAGAGCCAGGCCGTTTTCCGTGGTACCCAGATCGGTACGCAATATGCAGAATCATTTGAGGTGATCCGATGGATAATCGCTTAAACCGCCCCGCCACGGCAGCCTGGCTGGCCTCGGCACTGGGCCGTACTTTGCACGGCAGCGACCTGCCTATCATGGAAATTCGTTCGGTCGATCACGTCACGGAAGGTGCATTGGTATTTTCCAAGGCGGACCGTGAACTCGACTCCGTCGCCTGCACGGTAATCGGTCCGCTTTCCATGGCGCGGGATGGCCTGGCCTTGATCGAGTCCGATAATCCACGCCTCGATTTTGCGCTGGCACTGCGCCTGCTGCAAGTCAAGATCGGCTTTTGCGAGCACACGGAACCACCGCGTATCCACCCTAGCGTACGTGTCGGCCGCAATACGGTGATCGGCAATGGTGTGGAAATCGGTGAGGGTACGGAGATCTATCATAATGTCGTGATCGCCGATGGCGTACGTATCGGCCGTAACTGCCTGATCAAGTCTTGCGCTGTGATCGGCGAAGAAGGCTATGGTTTCGAGTCCGATGCATCCGGACGGCCGATTCGTATCCCCCATCTGGGAAGTGTCATCATTGGTGACGACGTCGAAGTTGGTAGCCTCACGACAGTATGCCGCGGCACCATCGGCAATACAGTACTGATGGATGGCTGCAAGATCGACGATCATGTGCACATTGCTCACAATGTTGAAGTTGGTGCCGATGCGATGGTGATTGCCTGTGCCGAAGTGAGCGGCAGCGTAGTGATCGGCGCCGGCGCTTGGATTGCGCCGAATGCCTCCATTCTCGAGAAGCGCAAGATTGGACCTGGAGCGGTGGTTGGATTAGGCGCCGTGGTTGTGAAAGACGTCGAGGCCGGAATAACCGTGGCTGGCAATCCAGCTCGCCCCTTGATCAAAAAAAGTCCTTAGACTGTTTTCATGAATATATTGTTGATCAATCACTATGCCGGTAATCCCCATTACGGCATGGAATACCGTCCCTATTATCTTGCCCGTGAATGGGTCAGGCAGGGGCACAATGTGACTATCGTCGGCGCGGATTTCTCGCACCTGCGCCGCACCAATCCTGTGGTTGACCGTGCTCTTGCGCGTGAAGAGGTGGATGGTATCGAATACCGTTGGCTGCGTAGCCCGAAATACGACGGGAATGGCAGCGGCCGCGTACTCAACATGTTTTCCTTTGTGGCGCAGATGCTGTTCTACGGGCGACGCATCGGCAAACTGGTCAAGCCAGATCTGGTGATCGCGTCTTCGACCTACCCGCTCGATATCTTTCCGGCCAAACGCATCGCCGCTCAATGCGGTGCCAAACTATGTTTCGAGGTACACGACCTGTGGCCGCTAAGCCCTATTGAGTTAGGTGGCATGTCGCCGCGCCATCCATTCATCATGCTATTGCAGTACGCCGAGAACTGGGCATACCGCACTGCTGACAAGGTGGTTTCCATGCTGCCCAAGGCGCTCGAACACATGATGGCACATGGCATGGCGCGTGAGAAATTTGCCTATGTCCCGAACGGCATTGACGTCGATGAATGGCGTGCGCCCGAACAGGCGCCAAACTTGCCGGTGCTTGAACAGATCGACGCGCTCAAACGGGGCGGGGCGCGCGTGGTCGGCTATGCCGGTTCGCATGGCCCGGCCAATGCGATGGACAATGTCCTTCTGGCGGCGCGCCTGTTGGCTGACCGGCCAGTGGTCTTTGTCCTGGTCGGTGATGGTTCGGAAAAACGCAAGCTGCTGGCCATGAAGACCGAGTTCAAGCTCGATAATGTGCACTTTTTCGATCCTGTTCCGAAACAGTCGATCCCGGCCCTGCTGGAAAAGATGGATGTGGTATTCATCGGCTCGCAACGGGTGCCTATTT
This sequence comes from Janthinobacterium sp. GW823-FHT01H08, assembly GCF_058797855.1. Classification (NCBI taxonomy): domain Bacteria; kingdom Pseudomonadati; phylum Pseudomonadota; class Betaproteobacteria; order Burkholderiales; family Oxalobacteraceae; genus Janthinobacterium; species Janthinobacterium sp. GW823-FHT01H08. Next base: position 5,348,414 of record NZ_CM179504.1, on the reverse strand, counting down.
ACCGTTTTGGGGTCAGTCCAAATAAAATGATGGACTATATGATGGCCGCCAAACCGATCATTCAGGCCATTGAGTCGGGCAACGACCCGGTCGGTGAAGCCGGCTGCGGACTGACCATTTCTCCTGGCGATCCGGCTGCGCTGGTGCATGCCATTGAAAGCCTGCTGGCATTAAGCGACGAGGAGCGGGCGGACATGGGCCAGAAGGGCCGGCGGTTTGTGCTGGAAAACCATACCTATCCCGTGCTGGCCCAGCGCTTCATCGACGCCTGCCGATAGAATCGTTTCATTGATCGCATAACTAAGGCGCCGTAAAGGGCGTTCGTTATGCCAACCTGAGGTATTTATTTTGACGACAGAACAAAAATTCCTGCCCTTCGCATTACCTGAAATCGGTGACGATGAAATTGCCGCCGTAGTCGAATGTCTGCGTTCCGGCTGGGTCACGACGGGCCCGAAGACCAAGCAGTTCGAACAGGATTTCGCCGCCTATATCGGCGATGGTGTCGATGCGATCGCTGTCAATTCGGCCACCGCCGGTTTGCACCTGGCCCTGGAGGCGCTAGGCGTCGGTCCTGGCGATGAAGTGATTGTGCCAACCATGACGTTTACCGCCACGGCGGAAGTCGTGCGTTACATGGGGGCCGATCCGGTTTTTGTCGACACCGACCCGGTCACGCTGAACCTGTCGCTGGAGGCGATTCGTGCGGCCATTACGCCACGCACGAAAGTCATCATGCCTGTTCACTACGCCGGCCTGGCCTGCGACATGGATGCCATTCTGGCGGTGGCGCGTGAACACAAATTGCGTGTCGTCGAAGATGCTGCGCATGCGTTCCCAACGCGCTATAAAGGACGTTTGATCGGTACCCTGGACAGCGACGTCACCGTGTTCAGTTTCTATGCCAACAAGACGATGACTACAGGTGAGGGTGGCATGGTCGTCACGCGCGACGCTGACATCGCCACCCGCATCAAGATGATGCGTATTCACGGCATCAGCCGCGATGCCTTCGATCGTTTCGTCTCGAAGACCCCGGCCTGGGCCTATGAAGTAGTTGCGCCTGGCTACAAATACAATCTGACCGATATCGCTTCAGCGATGGGCATCCATCAGTTGCGCAAGATTAATGCGTTTTCGGCCCGCCGCCAGCAACTTGCGCGGCGCTATTTTGAGGGGCTGGCGGATCTGCCGTTGCTGCTGCCGGCCGAGGCTGCTGATGGTGGCGAACATGCCTGGCACCTGTACGTCGTACGCTTGACCTCTGCGGCGCCGATTGGCCGCAATGAGCTGATCCAGAAGCTGTCCGACCACGGTATTGGCACCAGCGTCCATTACATTCCGTTGCACCGCCATCCTTACTGGCGTGATACCTATCATCTTGCGCCGGAACAATTCCCCGAGGCGGAGGCGGCCTATCATGCGATGGTCAGTTTGCCTTTGTATACTGCCATGACGGATGAGGACCAGGAACGGGTGATCCGCACGCTGCGCGAGTTGCTGTGTTGATCAAACGTATTTTCGATGTCATCGCGGCGCTGTGCGGTTTGCTGCTGCTGGCGCCGTTGTTGGTGCTGATTGCCGTATGGGTGAAACTGGACTCCGCGGGACCGGTGTTTTTTCGCCAAGAACGGGTGGGGCAGCATGGTGTCCTGTTTCGTATTTTTAAGTTCCGTACGATGACGGTTGGCACGGAAGCGCAGGGGCAGATCACCGTCGGGCGCGACGCGCGCATCACTGGTGTCGGACACCGGCTGCGTCACTACAAACTTGACGAGTTGCCGCAACTGCTCAATGTGCTCATCGGTGATATGAGCCTGGTCGGGCCGCGGCCGGAAGTGCCGAAGTATGTGGCGCTGTACACGAGTACGCAACGCGAGCTGGTACTTTCCGTCAAGCCAGGAATTACGGACCTCGCGTCGATCACGTATCGTGATGAAAATCGCCTGCTGGGTGAATCGGCCGACCCGGAGCGCACCTACATCGAGGAAGTTATGCCGGTCAAGCTGCGCTTTTATGAAGAGTATGTACGTCAGCGCTCCTTGGCGCTGGATGTGCGTATTATTTTCATGACTATCGGCAAGCTGATTCGCTGAATGAATGGCACGCGGTAGCCGGACGTTGCCGCCGCGTTGTCAGCCCTCACGCTATGGGGCTGATCTGCATAACCTTTACTCTCCATTGTCACGATGAAATCTACGGACCAGATCCAGATACCATTTATCCAGGCACTACGCGGCCTGGCTGCTATTGTTGTCGCAATTTACCATACTACGTCGCATGTACCTGTCGGACCTAATAATGCCACATCACAATGGTTCTTCGCGTCCGGACCTGCCGCCGTGGATTTATTTTTCATGCTGAGCGGTTTTGTCATGGTGCTTTCCACGCAAAACAAGGAACCTTCCCTGGAGAATACTTTCCGCTTCTGGATCAATCGTTTTTTCAGGATTTGGCCTACGTATTTCGTCATCACGCTTTTATTTTGCCTGACAGAAGTGATTGTGCGAAAACACATGAATGCCAGCCTGATTGCCGATTGGGAATTACATGCCTGGACGGCGGTAGGGATTCTGCGTTCGATGCTATTTTTACCTCTGGATTACGCGGCTGGCGCACCCTATTTCGGTGGCGCGGTGTTGCATGTCGGCTGGACGATGAACTACGAGATGTATTTCTATTTCATATTGGGTGGTTCGCTCTTCTTTGGCAGGTATCGATGGCTGGCTTTTTTTTCCTGGATAGGAGTAACGCTGATTGCTCCGCTTTTCCTGATAAATCCCTGGTATCATTTTTTTGATGTCACCGCATATCATGACTTTCGGCCAGGTTATTTAAACCTGATTACCTCGCCGATTATTTGGGACTTTGTTGCCGGAGTCGTTATCGGACTGGTCTATATCTCACGCCTGCGCATACGCAACATACAGGCCCTGTACATGGCGCTGATGCTTGCCATGTGTATCGCCACCTGGAATATTCTTGGTGGGATGCCGAGACATTTTGGCTTTCAGTTCTGGAGCGGTCCTCTTGCACTAACATTTGTATTTCTTGCCTTGTTGAACAAGGAGCAGGAGATAGCCATACCAGCGCCATTGTTATGGCTGGGTAAGATATCTTTTTCTTTGTATCTGGTCCATCCCTTGGTGATTGCTCCCGCATATTTTCTTACCCGGGGAACAGAGATTGAGAAATATACCTACGATTTCCCTTTTACCATGCTAGTTACCGCAACTTCAATTGCTCTTGCCTGGATAAGCTACGAACTTCTTGAAGTCCGGCTCAGTTCTTTATTAAAGAGAAAAATAATCGGCAATCGTTTTACACTGCGCTTGAAGCAGGCCTGATTCCGAACTGCGATATCTTTTGGTGAGCTACCAAGCGAATAGCGATTTTTCACGTCCTCACCGGGAGATGACTGTAGCATCCGTGATAGGAATCATGCTTGTCGTGGGCCGCTGGCGTAGGTGCGGCGGGAGCATTTCCGATACCAGCAGTATTGCTTTCACCCTGTGCTCGATGGAATATACATTCGAGTTTGATTCCGAATTCCAAACGCACGGGATGGAAACTTGACGTATTTGGAAAATTTCAACGCCTGCGTTACTGCACAAGGTTTTTATTTCTGTAACTTTCGGCAAGCACTTGCCGATCTATCTTGCGATTAATCGATACCGGAAGCGATGTCGTGACGATCAGTTAGGATGGCACCATGTAACTGGGGAGCATCTGGTTCAACTTCTTTTTGTAAGCATCGAGTATCTCTTTGTCCGGCAATCCATTGTCTCTCACAAGGAAACCTAGCAAGCGCCCTACCGTACCATCGGGCCGACGTAGCGCCACGGCGGCGGCACTTGCGATCCCATCCAGGCGCTGTAGGGCATGGTCGATATCGGACAATTCTATGCGGAATCCATTAAACTTTATTTGATCGTCGATACGTCCACGGCAAAATACCAGACCACTGGCGTCAATCTCGCCCAGATCGCCATTGCGGAAGGCGCGATGATCACGATGTTCGAAGAGTTTTTCGGCGTTCAATCGAGGGTTGTTCAAGTACCCCCCTCCTCATGACATGATTGCTTGCGATGCATAGTTCTCCATTCTGGGTATCAAGAAAAATGTAGCCGCCTGGTTTGCTGTACCCAACAGGCAAGGGATTGTGTTCAGCCAGCAAGGCGTCATCACCGACGATCCAGGTACTCGCGACGGTCGCCTTTGTCGGACCATAAGTATTGATGATAATACTGTTTGGGAAACGCTCCCGGAGACGTTTGGCAGTGGCATGCGCCAGCAGTTCGCCGCAAAACAGAAAAGTTTTCAGGATCGGCAAGAAGTCCTATACCTTGATAGTTATTTTCTCGATATGCAATCCACCATAGTCTTTGGTGCATGCAATTCTATTGTTTTTATATTATAGGTAATAATAAGGACAATGCCATCGTCAAATGTGGAAATTCTGTCGGCACTATCTTCAATAAAGCTTCCTGCGATTGAATACGCCCGGCGCCGGGTATTCAACGCTAACTAAGCAGAGTGACAAATCTGGCATGACGATGAGGGGAAATCTATGCAAATATTTCGTGCAGGCGGCTGTTATACGCATTGACATACGTGATCGGGGTCTTGCGCGCGAATGCCGAACTGCAGCTTGGTGCCTTGATGGCGGATGCTGGCTTTCCTGATGAAGGCCCGATAGGCGGCACGACCGCCGGTGGTCAGCCGTGCATCGTGAGTGATGGCGGTGCAATTCGCAATGCAACTGCGTCTTGGTTCCCGTTTCTTTACTGGTGTGAAATGGGGGGACGTGCTGCTGGCATGAGTGCCGTTACAGATAGGCCGCGCAGTTTCCCTTGCGATGCGTGCTTGATCAGCGCCACGACCGCGTCGTGCAGCACGCTATCCAGCGGGACTGCACATTGCGGGAATGAAGCGTGTTACCCCTGTGGTCGAGGACCGAGCCAAATGAAATGGCATCTGCCTCTTGCAGGTTTATGCGCTATTCTTGCCAAAGCAATGCGGGCAAGACACCTCATACACATATTCCGGCGCCAGTTGCTGGCGCGGCGTAACGACGGCGCGGCACACAAAACATTGCACGGTTTCCGTCGGTTCCAGTTTCGGGTTCAGGGCCGTGCGGTAGTCGAACACGAAGCAGTCGCCCGTGTAGTGCTCGCCGCCCACTTCTTCAAAATATTTCAGAATGCCGCCGTCGAGCTGGTACACGCTGTCGTAGCCGATTTCCTTCATGTGGATGGCGGCCTTTTCGCAGCGGATGCCGCCCGTGCAGAAGGTGACGACGGTCTTGCCTTCCAGTTCGTCCTTGTGGGCGGCGGCGACGGCCGGAAATTCCGTGAACTTGTCGATGCGGTAATCGAGCGTGTTGTTGAACGTGCCCACGTCCACTTCAAACGCGTTGCGCGTCTCCATCATGACCACAGGTTTGCCCGCGTCGTCGACGCCGGCATCTAACCAGCGCTTGAGCGTATGCGCGTCGACGGACGGGGCGCGGCCCAGTTCCGGCTTGATCAGCGGCATGCGCATGGTGATGATTTCCTTTTTCAGCTTGACCAGCATGCGCTTGTGCGATTGCTCGTTCGATAAGCTTTCCTTCCATTCCAGGTCCGCCAGACGGTCGTCGCTGCGCACCCAGGCGAGGAAGCTGTCGATATGCTCGCGCGTGCCCGACAGGAACATGTTGATGCCTTCGGGCGTCAGCAGGATCGTGCCTTTCAGGCCCAGCGCCAGGCATTGCTCCTGATACAAGGGACGCATGGCTTCCGTATCGGCCAGCGTGATGAATTTATACGCGGCAATATTGACAAACGTGGCGGCGGGCGGGCTGACGGCGGCGGAAACGGCGGATGTTGCTGGGGTGATGGCTTGCATGATGGCGATCGGGTTAGACTGAACAGCCGATATTATAAGCCCGACAGGCCAGCCAGGATACCCGGTCCGCACGCGCGACGCGGTAGAATAGACCCCATTGAATTTTGCACGAAACGGTACACAGGATGGAAATGGTAATGCAAGAGGCCGGCGCTCCGGCAGGTTCACAGCAAGCGATGCAGCCAGGTCCGGCTTTCGTCCACTTGCGCGTGCACTCGGAGTACTCGATCGTCGATGGCCTCGTGCGCATCGACGACGTGGTCAAGGCGGCGGCGAAGGACAAGCAGGTGGCGCTGGCCGTCACCGACCTGTCGAACCTGTTTGGCATGGTCAAGTTCTACAAGGAAGCGCGCGGCAAGGGCATCAAGCCCATCGTTGGCGTCGACGTGTGGATCACGAATGACGACAACCGCGAAAAACCGTCGCGCCTGCTGTTGCTGGCGAAGAACCGCATGGGCTATCTGCAGCTGTGCGAACTGCTGTCGACGGCCTGGCTGACGAACCAGTACAAGGGCCGCGCCGAGCTGCGCATCGAGTGGCTGCAAGCGCTGGCGACGAATACCTACGACCTGTACCCGGGCGAAAGCGCGGCCAATGGCCTGATCGTGCTGTCCGGCGCGCATTTCGGCGACGTCGGTATCGCCATCGAGAACGGCAACCTGGCCCTGGCCGAACGCAATGCGCAGCGCTGGGCCGAGATTTTCCCCGGCCATTTCTATATTGAAATCCAGCGCGGCGGCCAGGCCAACCAGGAAGCGCAGGTACGCCATGCGGTGGCGCTGGCGGCCAAGCTGGGCTTGCCCGTGGTGGCCACGCATCCCGTGCAATTTATTTCCCCTGAAGAATTTATTGCCCACGAAGCCCGCACCTGTATCGCCGAAGGTGAAATGCTGGCCAACGCCAAGCGGGTGAAACGCTTCAATGACAGCCAGCGCTTCCTGTCGCAGGCCGACATGGCGGAATTGTTCGCCGACCTCCCGGCCGCGCTGGCCAATTCCGTGGAAATCGCCAAGCGCTGCAATCTGACCTTGACCCTGGGCAAGCCGCAACTGCCGAACTTCCCGACGCCGCCCGGCATGACGATCGACCAGTTCCTCGTGGCCGAATCGCAGGCGGGCCTGGAAAAGCGTTTGATCCAGCTGTATCCCGATCCCGAGCGTCGCGAAAAGGAGCGTCCGCGCTACGAGTCGCGCTTGAAGTTCGAGACGGACACGATTTGCAACATGAAGTTCCCCGGCTACTTCCTCATCGTGGCGGAGTTTATCCAGTGGGCCAAGGAAAACGGCGTGCCCGTCGGCCCGGGCCGCGGTTCGGGCGCCGGCTCGCTGGTGGCGTATTCGCTGCTCATTACCGACCTCGATCCATTGCAATACAACCTGCTGTTCGAGCGCTTTTTGAATCCCGAACGCGTCTCGATGCCCGACTTCGATATCGACTTTTGCCAGGAAGGGCGCGACCGCGTCATCCAGCACGTCAAGGATTTGTACGGCAAGGAGGCTGTCTCGCAGATCGCCACCTTCGGTACCATGGCGGCCAAGGGCGCGATCCGCGACGTGGGCCGCGTGATGGATTTCGGCTACAACTTCTGCGACGGCATCTCGAAGCTGATTCCGTTCAAGCCCGGTAAACCCGTGTCGATCGCCGATGCCATCGAGGAAGAGCCGCTGCTCAAGGAGCGCCTGGAAAACGAGGAAGAGGTCAAGCAGCTGCTGGACCTGGCGCAGCAGGTCGAAGGCATCACGCGCAATATCGGCATGCACGCGGGGGGCGTGCTGATCGCCCCGGGCAAGCTGACGGACTTCTGTCCGCTGTACACGCAGGGCGGCGATTCGGGCGTCGTGTCGCAGTACGACAAGGATGACGTGGAGGCCGTCGGCCTCGTGAAGTTCGACTTTTTGGGCTTGACCACGCTGACCATTCTCGACCGCGCCGTGCGCTACATCAAGCAGCTCGATCCCGCGCAGGCGAACTTCGACCTGGCGACCTTGCCGCTGAACGACAAGCCGTCGTACGACTTGCTGACCAAGGCCAAGACCGTGGCCGTGTTCCAGCTCGAGTCGCGCGGCATGCAGGGCATGCTGAAAGACGCGCGTCCCGACCGTTTCGAAGACATTATCGCGCTCGTGGCGCTGTACCGTCCGGGCCCGATGGACCTGATTCCGGATTTTTGCAAGCGCAAGCACGGTGAACGTTTCGATTATCCCGATCCGCGCACGGAATCGATTCTGTCCGAAACCTACGGCATCATGGTGTATCAGGAGCAGGTGATGCAGATGGCGCAGATCGTCGGCGGCTACTCGCTGGGCGGCGCCGACATGCTGCGGCGCGCCATGGGCAAGAAGAAGGCCGAAGAGATGGCCGAGCACCGCGAGATCTTCCGCGCCGGTGCGGCGAAAGACGGCTTGACGGCGGAAAAGGCCGACGAGATCTTCGATTTGATGGAAAAGTTCGCCGGCTACGGTTTCAATAAATCGCACGCCGCCGCCTACGCCCTGCTGTCGTACCACACGGCGTATCTGAAAGCGCACCACACGGCCGCCTTCATGGCAGCCAACTTGTCGCTGGCCATGGACGACACGGACAAGATCAAGATTCTGGTGGAAGACTCGCTGGAAATCTGCAAGCTGACCTTGTTGCCGCCCGATATCAACGAATCGGACTACCGCTTCACGCCGAGCGGCGCGCCGCCGTCCGTGAGCGGCAAGAAAGTCACGCAGATCCGTTACGGCCTGGGCGCCGTGAAGGGCTCGGGCCAGAATGCCATCGAAGCCATCATCGCCGCGCGCGAGGCGGGCGGGCCATTCACGAGCCTGTTCGATTTCTGCAAGCGCGTGGATAAAAAGCAGATCAACCGCCGCACCATCGAGTCGCTGATCCGCAGCGGCGCGTTTGACTGCCTGAAGGTCGACCGCGCCATCCTGCTCGCTTCCGTGGCGTTCGCCATGGAATGCGCCGACCAGGCGGCCAAGGCGGCCAACCAGGTGAGCCTGTTCGGCGGCGACGACAGCGACATGGTGGCGCCGCCCGAGTACGTCAAGGTGCCCGTGTGGACAGATAAACAGCGCCTGACGGAAGAAAAGATCGCCCTGGGCTTCTACCTGTCCGGCCACCTGTTCGATTCGTATGCGCCCGAGGCGCGCCGTTTCGCGCGCACGAAATTGTCGGAACTGTCGCCGTCGCGCGAGCCGCGCATGATGGCCGGCGTCATCACGGGCTTGCGCACGCAGATGACGCAGCGCGGCAAGATCCTCATCGTCACGCTCGATGACAAGAGCGGCACGGTGGAAGTGACGGTGTATGGCGAACTGTTCGATGCCAACCGGAAAATCTTCAAGGAAGATGAATTCCTGGCCGTCGTGGGCAAGGTATCGGAAGACCGTTTTTCGGGCGGCTTGCGGATCACGGCCGAGAGCGCTTTCGACATCATCGCCGCGCGCGTGCAATATGGCCGCCAGCTGGGCCTGACCTTGCCGGCCACCCTGGACGCCAAGCGCATCCGAGACGTGATCATGCCGCACCGGGCCGAGACGGGCTTGCCGATCGCCGCGCGGGTCAGCCCGCAAGGCGTCAGTTGCGTGCTGCAGTTTGGTGATGAGTGGAAAGTGGCGCCATCGGATGAATTGCAGATGGCGCTGGAGCAAATGCTGGGTGCGCAAGAGGTGGCGGTCGAATACTGACCGGCACCGTTCGTGGCATACGACAAAGCCAAACCGCAGACATGCTGGTTTGGCTTTTTTTACGTTTACATGTCTTTCAGGCCCGTGATCGCATAGCCCTTGGCGGCGATCTGCTGGTGCGGCTGTTCGATATGGTAGTCCGGCAATATCTGGGCATCGTCGGCCACTTCGCTGGCGCGTACTTCTAGCTGCCAGTCGGTATTGGTCACTTCTTCCGGAATGAGTTTTCCTTCCGGCACGGCGAGGTAGGAAAAAATGCCGTCGTGCTCGGCCCGGCGGTAGATGTCTACGCGCATGAATGCCTCCTAGTAAGCGTTGGGGGAACCGGCGCACCGTAATGCGTACCGATAGCGCTAGCGTAACAGGATTGCGCCGTGCACGGGTTGTAGCGTGTGCCGCAGGTGGGGGCGGCGCTCAGGCGACAACGGAAGCGTAGTCGTCGTCATCGAGCATGGCCGCTTGCCGCGCCTCGCTGGCGGCGGCCGCAGCACCTGCCGTGGCGGCTTGCATCGGGCTGCGATGGGCGTCGAGGCCGCTGCGCAGGCTGGCGATCATGGCCAGCGTCAATTCGTGGCGCTTGCGTGCTTCCGAGCGTTTTTTGGAAGGAATGTCTTGCAGCGCCGGCAAAGGCAGGTTTTCGCACGCTAACTCAAAATCGCCATCCTGGCGTACTTGCGCACCCAGTTCTTGCCATAGCGCATTGTAGTCGGCGAACAAACGGCCTTTCTTGGCGGAGTGGTGTACGGCGCGGTTGATATTGCCGACAAGAAGCATCTTGCGGCAGCCGTGCTCATATCCCAGCTGGCGCACCAGGCGCACCATCAGGGTCTTGGGACGCAAGCCGTGCAAGTCGCGCGTTGCCTCGCGCACGCGGTGTGCGCTTTCCTCGCCCTTCGGGCCTTGCAGGCAGCCGATGCGCATGCCCAGGGTGGCGCGCAACTGGCTGCCGAAGAAGGAAAAGGCGATCGAATAGAGGACGTCGTCGTCATCCACCAGTTGCAGCACCATCTCGCCTTCGCGGTCCATCGGATGCAGCGAACACAGTTGCAGGTGGTAGGACGCGCCCGACTTGCCCGCCACTGTGCCCAGGCGTACGGGCCCGTGCGCCGCTTGAGCCATCAGCTTGCCCCAACCTTGCTGCAAGATGAAATGGTAGTGTTCGGCCAGCAATTCCACGCGCTGGTGGCAATTCAAGGTCAGGCTCAGGTAAGGCCGGTAGACCTTGTGGATCATGTGCGGATAGGCATGTACCAGATCATGAAACACCGGATGCGAGTTCAGCAGTTGCAGCCATAGTCGGGTTTGGCGCTGTTGCACGCGGGCGCGCAGATGCAGCTTGAGCAGTTCACGCCAGCGGCGCATGCCGCTCGGCATCGCCATCAAGCCGTCAGACAGGGTAATAGTTGGCATCATCGTGCGCATGTCCATGATAAAGGAGGAGCGTCGAAGCCGTTCCGGCTCAGACGGGTACAGGGCTGCTGACGCCCTCGTGGTTTGCCAGCAGGATGGTGGTGCCGCGGCTGCCCCGCGCCAGCTTGCCGGCCAGTCCGCCTGAAAACCGGCGCGGCCAGCCGCCTTGCTTGTGTGCTGGCAAGACGACTTCGTGGCAACCCAATAGCTCAGCCGTATCGAGGATCGTAAACAGCGGCTCGCCGGCGAAAATGTGGGTGCTGAAATCGATATGAGAGCGGCTCAGGTAGAGTCCCGCCTCGTGCATCATGTGCTGCGTGGCCAGGTCAAGGGCATCGCATTCATTGGCGCTGTGCCGGGGCAGGCCATCGGCGCAGCGTCGCGGCGCCGGTGTCACGTGCAACAGGCTGACGCACACTTTGATGCCCCATTCCTGCAGGCGCCTGGCGTAGCGCGCACCATAGATGATGTCGCTGGCGCGCTTGACGGGCAAGAGCAGCAGCAAGGTATCCTGGCCCGGCTTGCCGCAGGCACCTGCGGCGCTGTCCGGGGCGCGGGGGCGTTGCGGGGCAAGGCGCGATGCATGCATGGAAAAGATGGCCGTGGTGGAAAAACCGTGTCATCTTATCCATGCCCGTATCCGCTGTAAATTGGCGAAACAGCGTACGGGTTTCCCTTATGTTCGCGTGTTGTTAATAGCGGTAAGTGACATACACGGCGCCGATCGGCGATGTCTTGCGCTGCACGATGGGGCTCTTGGCCGCGTCGCCCAGACGGCTCTCGACGCCGATCAGCGTATTGATGCCCCAGCGTGCATCGAAGCGGTGTTCCCAGTTGACGGTGGCTTGCGCTTCATAGAAACCGCCCTTGGGCGTGTATTGCTTGAACGAGGTATTGGCGGCCTGGGTGGCCGTCACGCCATACATGGTCTGCACGTACTTGCGCTCGCCCCAGCCCAGCTGGCCGCCGATGGTCACGCTGTCTTGCTGCACGCCCTTGGCATCGGCCCGGCCGTAGATCTGTCCTGTGGCGCCGAAATGCACGTTCGCGCCATTTTCGCGGTTCGACAGGGGAATGTCGCTCGTGACGCTCAGCGACAGGCCCGGCAAAGGCGAATAACCGGCACTGAGCAGGGCGCTGGCGTTGCCCTTGACTTCGCCCATGCCCTTCAGGTAATCGCTGCCGCCCCAGCCGTTGGCGCCCGTGCGCTTGTGGTCTTCGCGGTTGCCGCGGTAGCCCAGTGCGGCGCTGTAGCTGAAGGGGCCTGCCTGGCCGCCATAGCCGATGCCGCGCGACGTGCTGAAGAACAGGCCATTGGCCATGGCGTAATCGAGGATGATCAGCGGCGAGGCCGACAGCTTGTCGGCGCCGGAATAGCTGGAGACGGCGGCGACGCCGCCGCCGATGGTGAAGACATTTTCCGCCGGCGGTTCGGCCGCCGCGGCGGCCAGCGGGTTGAGGATCATGCCGCTGGCAAGTGCCAGCGAGGTCAGCAGGGTTGTGGGTGCGTGCATGGAGTTTTCCGTCAGATGAGAACCGAGTCCGGAGTGGCTCGATTGACTGCCGGTAGTATCTGTCCTTGCCATGAAGGAAAAATGAGCCTTTTATTAAGATTGCATGAAGAGCGCTTCTTTACCCTTTCTTCAGCTTGCGGTGGTTTAATACCCACCATGAAGATATTGCTGATTGAAGATGATATGGACCTGGGCAACGGCGTGCGGATCGCCTTGCGCGACCAGGGCATGCAAGTGGTCTGGGTGCGCAGCCTGGAGGATGCGGCGCGCAGCATCGAGCACGACAGTTGCGAGCTGGTGCTGCTGGACCTGGGCTTGCCCGATGGCGATGGCCTCGATTTGCTGGCCCGGCTGCGCGCGGCCCGCTTGCCGGTGCTGATCCTCAGCGCCCGCGACACGCTGGAACAGCGCTTGCGGGGCCTCGATGGCGGCGCCGACGATTACCTGGTGAAGCCCTTCGTGCTGGCCGAGCTGCTGTCGCGCGTGCGCGCCCTGGCGCGCCGCAGCTATGGCTTCGACGGCGACACCATCGAGTTGCGCGGCCTGCTGCTGCAGGTGCCCACGCGCCGTGTCAGCGTGCATGGCCGGCCCGTGGAGCTTACGGCCAGTGAATATGCCTTGCTGAAGACCTTGCTGATGCGCGCCAACCGGGTCATCACGCGCCGCGTGCTGGAAGAACATATCCTGCCCGGCGGGCTCGCCAATGCCAGCAATACCCTTGACGTGCATATGGGCAACCTGCGCCGCAAGATAGGCGAAGGCTATATCCGTACCGTGCGCGGCGTCGGCTATGTGATCGACCAGCAGGGCGAATCATCCACCCCATCGGGTGCCGGCGCATGATGGGGCGTTTCTGGGCCATGCTGCGCCAGCCTACCCTGGTACGCCGCCTGATGATGGCGCAAATGCTGATGCTGACCATGGTGTGGAGCCTGGCCGTGGCGTATGTGCTGGTCGAGGGCGCGGATGAAGCGAGCACTGTCAGCCGCGGCGTCCTGCATGCCATTATCAGCGTGGCCGATAACCTGGCCGAGCAGCCGCAGCGCCAGGAACAAAGCTTGCGCGCCATCGACGCAGCCCTGCGCGAGGAGTTTGAAACGGGGCAGGTGCCGGAACTGGCGCCGCGCATCCTGGTCTGGCGCGAAGGCAAGCTGGTCTACAAGTCGCCCGATGCGCCCAGCGGGATCCGCAGCGCCGGCCCGGAACAGATGGAAGTCGTGTACATCAAGGGCCAGGCCTGGCGCAGCCGCAGCCTGGCCGAGGGCGGCACGCGCGTGACGGTGCTGGAAGCGGGAGGCGCCTGGCAATTGTTCATCACCATCAATTCACGCGGTTACTACCTGCTGCCGTTGCTGATCAGCTTGCCGTTCCTGCTGGTGCCGGCCTGGCTGTCGATCCGCCTTGCCATGCGCCCGTGGCGCAAGCTGGCGCAGGAGGTGGCGGCGCGCGGGCCGCAGGATTTGCGTCCGCTGACCTTCAAGCCGCCGCATGGCGAACTGGCGGCACTGGTTGAGAATATCAATGCGCTGCTGCAGCGGGTCGATGCCAGCGCTGCGCGCGAACGCAGCTTCATCGCCGATGCCACGCATGAGCTGCGCACGCCGCTGGCGGCCATGCGTGTCAATGTCGAGGCCTTGCAGGGCCAGGTGCATGATGCGCGCCAGCAAGAGCTGCTGGACGGTATCTTGAACAGCGGCAACCGGGCCGCGCGTCTGGTGGGCCAGCTGCTGCAGCTGACGCGCAGTGAAGTGCAGGCGGGCGCGGGCGAGTTGCCGCGGCGGCAGGCGCTCGATACCTTGCTGCAAGATCGTCTGGCGGCCCTGTCCGGCCTGGCCCAGGCGGGCGATATCGAGCTTGAATTGCAAGCCAGCGTCTCGCTCAGCGTGCCCGGACAGCGCGAAAGCCTGGTGTCGCTGATCGACAACCTGGTGGAAAACGCCATCAAGTACAGTCCGCGCGGCAGCAGCGTGACGGTGTCGCTGCATGCGGAGCGGGGCCAGGCCGTGTTGCATGTGGCCGATCAGGGACCGGGCATCGCGCCGGCACTGTATGACCGCGTGTTCGACCGCTTTTTCCGCGCGCCGCAGCAGGCGCAGCCAGGCAGCGGCCTGGGCTTGTCCATCGTCGCTTCCGTCGTACGCCAGCATGGCGGCACGATTCAGTTGCACAGCGGTAACGGCGGCCTGGGCTTGCTGGTCGAGGTGCGCTTGCCATTGGCCGAGGCCTGACCGCGCTGGCAGGCCTTGCGATATTGCCTGAAAATTATTTCATGTGCCTATAACGCAAGATGGCATGGCGTGGCGCACGCTTGCGATGCATAATGCGGAACAGTTTAAAAAACACCGTTATGCGCCCCTTCCTGTCCCGCTACCTGCCGTATCCCGCCTTTGTCGGCCTGTACCTGCTGTTTGACTGGGCCACGTATATTGACCCGATGTACGGGCTGAACATCACCCCGTGGAATCCCGACCCCGCGCTGGGTCTGGTATTTTGGCTGATCCACGGCCGCAAGGCGGCGCTGCCATGGTTCATCGCCCTGGTGGCCGGCGAGGTGCTGGTACGCGGCATGCCGGCTGGCCTGCCCCTGACCTTGCTCTGTTCGGCGTGGCTGGTGCTCGGCTATGGCGGTATCGGCGTAGTCTTGCGCCGCAGTTTCAGCAGCAGCGACATCTTCGACAACCGGCGCCGCCTGAGCGCCTGGGTTCTCATCGTGCTGCTGGGCACCGCGCTCAATGCAATCGGCTATATTTCATTGCTGTCGCTCACGGGGCGCATACCGTCCGCCGAATGGGGCACGGCCGTCTGGCGTTTCGGCATCGGCGACACGGTCGGCATGCTGGTGTCGATGCCGCTGATCTGGGTGCTGTTCAGCGAACGGGGGCGTGAGCGCCTGCATGCCGCCGTCTGGCGCTGGGAAACCCTGGCGTACCTGGCCCTGGCCTGCTTCGTGCTGTGGAGCGTTTTCGGTTCCATCGTGCGTTCCGAATACAAGCATTTCTATTTTTTGTTTCTCCCCGTCATCTGGGCCGCCTCGCGCCAGGGCTTGCATGGCGCCGTGCTGGCCGTGTTTGTATTGCAGCTATGCATCATCACCCTGGTGAAATGGACGCATGCCGTCGATATCCAGTTTTATGAATTGCAACTGCTCGACGCCGTGCTGGCGCTGGTGGGCTTTTTTATCGGCATCGTCGTCGATGAAATGCGGCAGGTGGCCGACGAACTGAAGCACACGATGCGCCTGGCGGCGGCCGGCGAAATGGCGGCCGCCCTGGCGCACGAGCTGAACCAGCCGCTGACGGCCTTGTCGACCTATGGCAAGGCGTGCGAATACCTGCTGGAACGGGGCGAGAACGGCGCCTTGCTGCAGGGCGCCATCGGGCACATGATCGTTGAATCGGGACGCGCCGCGGACGTGGTGCGCCGCCTGCGCGACTTTTTCCGTACCGGCGCGATGCAGCTCGAGGCGGTGCAGGCGAGCGCCTTGATCGAGGGCCTGGCGCGCCAGTTCGCGCCGCTGTTCCATGAGCATGGCATCGAGCTGGCACTGGCGCCGCCGTCGCCGCTGGCCGTCAATGCGGACCGCCTGCAAATCGAACTGGTATTGCGTAACTTGCTGGCCAATGCACAGGATGCGGTGATGGCCCAGCCGCGCGGCCAGCGCCGCATCACGGTATCGGCCGAGCCGCTCGAGGGCGGGCGGCTGCGCCTGTCCGTGGAAGACAGCGGGCCCGGCATTTCCAACAGCCTGGCCGCGCGCCTGTTCGAACCGTTCGTCTCGACCAAGGCCAGCGGCCTGGGGCTGGGGCTGGTACTCAGCCGCAGCATCGTCGAAGCGCATGGCGGCCAGCTATGGGCCGAAGTGGGCAAGCATGGTATGTTTCGTTTTATCCTGCCTCTGGCGCACGCCAGTGCGGGCGCCAGGGGAGAGTATGGTGACAAGTAATTTGACGGTGTTTATCGTGGACGACGATCCCGCCGTGCGCGATGCGCTGGGTTTGCTGTTGGGCATACGCGGCTACCGCACGGCGCTGTTTTCCTGCGGCGAGGATTTCCTGCACAGCTGGCGGCCCGAGTGGGCCGGTTGTCTGCTGATCGATATCCGCATGTCGGGCATGGATGGCCTGAGCCTGCAGCGCCGCTTGCTGGAGCTCAAATGCATGCTGCCCATCATCATCATCACGGGGCACGGCGACGTGGCCCTGGCACGCCAGGCATTCAAGGCGCAGGCCAGCGATTTCCTGGAAAAACCATTTGACCACGACAAGCTGCTGACCGCCATCGATGAAGCATTTTCACGCGAGGCGCATGCGCGCGGCCAGTTGCAGCGCCAGGTGGATGGGCTCGCCTTGCTGCGCGCCTTGACGCCGCGCGAGCGCGAAGTGATGCAGTTGGTGGTGACGGGCCAGCACAACCGCGATATCGCCCCGGCGCTCGGTATTTCCGTACGCACGGTGGAAGTGCACAAGGCGCGCCTGATGGACAAGCTGGGCGTCGATAATGTGGCCGACCTGGTGCGCATCAGCATGCTGGGCACCGGCTAGCCGAGGAAGAGTTCTCTAGGCGATCGCCTTCAATACCTGATCGCTTGAAATCGCCTTGACCCAGTCGCTGCGCCGCGCCACCGTGATGACGGTGCTGTTGGCGCTGTCGAAGGGGGCCCATTCAGGATTCTTCTTGCGCATCAATGCCACTACGGGCACATGCACGGCGTTTGCCAGATGCATGATCGATGTTTCCACCGAAATAATCAGGTCGCATTGCGCCAGCATGGCCGGCAGTTGGAAAAAGTTGTCGACGGCACTGAAGGCCTGCGTACGCGGCAAGTTGTGCGCCTGCACGACGGCATCCACCTTGGCCAGTTCCTGCGGCATGGCATTGATCAGGAAGCAGGCATGCTGCCATTTCGGCATCGCTTGCATGCGCGTGATCAGCTCGGCAATGCGCTCCAGGGGCCAGCCGCGCTTGTGCGACTTGGCAAACGGGTTCAATAGCACGAGCGGACCCTGGCGCGGGGCAAAGCCCCAGGCGGCCAGCTGCTCTTGCGCCTGCTGCAATGCGTGCTCGGGAATGTGCACGAAGGGATAGCGTTCGGCCACGGGAATGTCGAGTCCCGTCAATTGATGGAACCAGTCCGCATACACGCTGCTGATATGGTGTTCGCCGGCATCCTGTCCCGCATACGAGGCCAGCACGGCATCGATCTTGCGGTAGGCCAGGTAATGCCAGGGGCGCAAGGGGCTGAACGGCTTGCGCGTGCCGATCACCAGCCCGTGCGGGCTGATGGCCCGGGCGAGGTCCGCATATTGCTGTGGCCGTACGTGGGCCAGCGACACGACGACAGGATAGTGCTCCGCCTTGGCTTCGCGCAGCGACTCTTCGTACAGCGCGGGGCTGTAAGTCTTGCGGTACACCTTGGAAAACAGGCCCGACTGTTCCACCCAGTCATACAGCGAATAGGTGCGCAAGCTTTCCCATTGTTTGGCGTCGGACGTGCGTCGGACTTCATCGACCCACAGGTGGATCTGGATATGCGGGTAGGCCGCGGCAAAGGCGCGGAAGCCGTTTTGCAGGTAGGTGAAGTCTCCCAGCGCCAGATGGGCGATGAACAGAATTTTGTCCGACTTTTGTAGCAGTTCGGCGGGAATCAAGGGCGTCATGTATCAGTACGATTTCAGGTATTCATTCGATGGTGTCATACCACTGGGTGGGATGGTGTCATGCCACTTGCTGGGAAAATTGCAGGCGGTGCAGATTGGCATAGGCGCCGTTGGCGTCCAATAATTGCTGGTGACTGCCGGTTTCCATTATTTTCCCATGTGACAATACCACGATACGGTCCGCCCGTTCAATTGTTGATAGGCGATGAGCAATAACTAAGGTGGTTTTTCCTTGCATCAGGTGTTCCAGTGCCGCTTGCACGGCCCGTTCCGCCTCCGTATCCAGTGCCGAGGTGGCTTCATCGAGAATCAGGATGGGCGCATCCTTGTAGATCGCGCGGGCAATGGCCACGCGCTGGCGCTGGCCGCCGGAAAGGCGCGAGCCATTGTCGCCCAGGCGCGTTTCCAGGCCGTCGGGCAAGCCGTCGATGACGTCCGACAGGAAGGCTGCCGCGGCGGCTGCCTCAATGCGCTGCCGGTCCGGGGCCGCATCGCCATACGCGATATTGGCGGCCAGGGTATCGTCGAACAGCACCACCTGCTGGCTGACCATGGCGATCTGGCTGCGCAGGCTGGTCAAGGCGATGGCATCGATATTCTGTCCATCGAGCAAGATTTCACCGCTGCTGACCGAGTAAAAGCCGGGCAGCAGGCTGACCAGGGTCGATTTGCCGCCGCCGGACATGCCGACAAAGGCGACCGTTTGTCCCGGCGCGATGTTCAGGTCGATGTGTCGCAGGGCCGGTTCCGGATGTCCGGGGTAGGCAAAGCTCACGTCCTTGAACTCGATGCGGCCTTTGCTGCGGCCGGCCAGCGGCTTGCCGCCCGTGCGTTCCGGCGTCTTGTCGATCAGCAAAAAGACTTCCTCAGCGGCGGCCATGCCGCGTTGCAGGGGACCGTTGACTTCGGCCAGTTGCTTCAACGGCGTCAGCAGCATCAGCATGGCCGTGATGAAGGATACAAAGCCGCCGACCGTGATCTGCCCCTGCTCCGACTGGAACAGGGCCATCACGATGACCAGGGCCACGGCGGCGGCCGTGATCACCTGCGTGATGGGCACGGTGGCGGAAAAGGTCGTGGTCATGCGCATGCTGTAGCGGCGCAATTGTTCGGCGCGCTCTTCGAAGCGCGCCTTCTCGTAGGCCTGGCCGCCGAAGATCTTGATCACTTGCTGCGCGCGCGTGGTTTCTTCGATGACCTGGGTCAGCTCGGCATTGACGGCCAGCGAGTCGCGGTTGAGTTTTTTCAGGCGCTTGCCCGTGGTGCGCACGACGATGGTCAGCACGGGCAGCAGCACCAGGGTCACCAGGGTCAGTGCCCAGTTCAGGTACAGCAGCCATGCCAGCAAGCCCAGCACGGTCAGCGAGGAGCGCACGATCGAGGTAAACACCTTGGTTACCATCTCGATGATCTGCTGCACCTCGAACATGATGGAGTTGATGACCTTGCCCACCGTGTGCGTGTTGTAGAAGTCGATGGGCAAGTTCAGCATGCTGGCAAACATCCGGCGCCGCAATTCGTTGAGGATGCGCGTGGAGACATAGCTCATCAGGTAGCTGCTGGCAAACGTCGACGCGCCGCGGATGGCAAAGATGCCGATGACGATCAGCGGCACCAGCCAGAAGGAAAAACGCACTTTGCCGCCAAAACCATTGTCGAGCAGCAGCTTGAGCGCATACGGCAGCAGCGGTTCCGTGCCCGCCGTGACGACCATCGCCAGCAGGGCCAGGGCCAGGTGTTTCTTATAGGGCGCGTGCAGCGCGGTAAGGCGCTTCAGGTCGGGCGTGAGCATCGGTATGATTCCTTGCAGGGGACAGCAAAAACGGTCAGGCGAAAAACGAGCTCAAGCGGTGCGCTCTTGCTGGCGCAACAGGGCCCACAATATCACCATCGGGAAGACCAGCATGATGATGCCGATATTCAGGGTGAGCGAGCTCGTCGTAAGGCCAAAAATCAGGTAGCAAGTGCATAGCACCACGCCGGCCAGTGCATAGGGCTGGGCAGCGGGGGAACTCTGGCGCAGGGAGCGTGCAAACAGTGCCAACGGTACAAGGAAGAGCGCCAACAAGGCCAAGACACCGATAATGCCGCGTTTGACCATCGTATCGAGGTAGTCGTTATGGGCATTGGTATGCCTGCGTATGGAAATGTTTGCCTTACCTTCCGCCACCAACATCGATTTTTGTTCCATGTAACCGTTGCGACCCAAGCCTGTCCAGGGGCGTTGCTGGGACATATCGATCGCGGTGCGCCACATTTCGAGACGTTGCCCGATGGAGGTATCAACTTCCCCGCGGTCCTCAAATGTGTGAATGTTGGAAATGCCAAGAGTAATGCGCTCTTTTACCGTCGAGTGGGGCAAAACGTAGGCCACGATGGACAGGCCCGCCAGGGCCAACAGTCCCATCATCAGATAGCGTTTGCCATGCTTTTTGCTGTGATGTACGACGAAGAAAATCAGGCAGACGGGCAAGGCGATCCAGCCGCCGCGACTGCCGCTGATGATGGAGCCGACGATGCCTGCCAAGCAGCCCAATAGCATGACGGCTCTCCATAACCAGCGGTGAGCTTGCATGCTGGCCCAGTCGAGCCCGCACATGGCCAACATACCCAGCAAGATGCTGATATTGCCATAGTGAATCGCGTTACTGGTTGCTGCGAGAGGGCGCGGCATATCCTGAATAAAAAATTGCCACATCGCCAATGCTGTGCCAGCAATGGCGCCGACGGCTAAGCCTGCCCACCAAGCCTCCGGCCGTGGCGGATACGCAATGAGCAACAACAGGACGGGTATGGCCAGCAGTGCCCGCAATGGAATGTCGAGTTCGCGGGCAGGATCTGCGTGGTACAGCATGTTGGCCGTGAAAATACAGAAATACAGCAATAGCGTGCCCAGCATTAGATAATCCTGGCGTTGCAGGTTCAGGCGGGGACGTTTCCATAGCAACCAGCTGCTGGCCAGCAGAAGAACCAGCGCGCCAAGGGAATATCCGCTGGTGACAGGCAACGCCAATGCCGAAAAGAGAAAAACACAAACAGAGGTCAAACCGAGCATGAATATCCTTGGTAACGCACGTCGTCGCCATTATGACAACTGTAGCAACATAAAGTAGGCGTCATTGTAATCGAAGGTTCATGCAAAAACGCCGACGTAAAAATTGCTTTTTTGAAATCAATTCGCCAAGCCCAAGGGTATAAACGAAAAAACCATGGTTTTGAACCATGGTTTTTTTGTAAGCAATGGTAACTTGCTGTAATTTTGTCAAGGCAAGGAGGGCCTTGCCTTGCGCATCAGGCGGTAGCCGGCACGCGCGTGGCTACGCCGGTAGCGATGGCCGCTTGGGATACGGCAGGCGCGACCCAGTTGCGCAGACGCTCGTCGAACGGCGACGGGATCAGTTGCAACGGCGTCAGGGCGCTGCTCTCGTGGCCTGGCAACGGCTCCTTGGCCAGCGCGGCAATGGCGCGCACGCAGGCCAGCTTCATCTCTTCATTGATGGTGGTGGCGCCCACGTCGAGCGCGCCGCGGAAGATGTACGGGAAGCACAGCACATTGTTGATCTGGTTCGGATAATCCGAGCGGCCCGTCGCCACGATGGCGTCGTCGCGCACGGCGTGCACTTTTTCCGGGGCAATTTCCGGATGCGGATTGGCCAGGGCGAAGATCAAAGGCTTGGCGGCCATCGATTCGACCATCTGTGCGCTGACCACGCCGCCCTTCGAGACGCCGATGAAGATGTCGGCGCCGACCATGGCATCGGCCAGGTCGCGGTCGCTCGTATCGTTCGCGTAGCGCGCCTTGTTCTCTTCCATGTTGGCATCGCGGCCCGGGTAGATCACGCCTTGGCTGTCGCACACTTTCAGCAGCGACTTGTTCAGGCCCAGCGAGACGAGCAAGTCCAGGCAGGCGATCGAGGCCGCGCCGGCGCCCGAGACGGCCACTTTCACATTGCCGATATCCTTGCCCACCAGCTCCAGGCCGTTCAGGATGCCGGCCGCGACGATGATGGCCGTACCGTGCTGGTCGTCGTGGAAGACGGGAATGTTCATGCGCTTGCGCAATTGCTGTTCGATGTAGAAGCAGTCGGGCGCCTTGATGTCTTCCAGGTTGATGCCGCCGAAGGTCGGCTCCATGCGCACCACGGTGTCGATGAACAGGTCGGGATCGTTCTCGGCCAGCTCGATGTCGAACACATCGACATCGGCGAACTGCTTGAACAGGCAAGCTTTGCCTTCCATCACCGGTTTGCTGGCCAGCGGGCCGATATCGCCCAGGCCCAGTACGGCCGTGCCATTGGTGATCACGGCCACCAGGTTGCTGCGCGACGTGTAGGTGCCGGCCGTGCGCGGATCCTCCACGATGGCTTCGCAGGCGAAGGCCACGCCCGGCGAGTACGCCAGGGTCAGGGCGCGCGCGTCGCCCAGCGGTTTGGTGGGCGTGACGGAAATCTTGCCTGCGCGGGGTTGTGCGTGATAGGCAAGGGCGGCTTCTTTCAGGTTGAAGGTTTCGCCGTTCTGTTCGGCATGCTTGCTGTGCGAAGTAGACATAGGAATTCTGGGAGGGGCAACCAGGCCCGAGTGGTAAGTCCGAGCCATGGTATGCAAGCGTTTGCACGCTGTCAAGGCTGGAATGTACTTAAGCGTACCAAAACCGCTTTGGGCAACGGCTTTATTTCAATGCAAGCGTTTGCTCGGTTTTTGACGAAATGGGGAATTTTTACGATAAAATCACAGTATTGCGATCCGGGAAGCCCATGACAAACAAGAACCCCACCTTAAGCGACGTTGCGCGGGCCAGCGGCGTGCACTTTTCCACCGTGTCGCGCGTGATGAACCCGGCAACGCGGCAAATGGTCAGCGCCGAGGTGGCCGCGCGCGTGCTGGCCGAAGCGGGCCGCCTCGGCTACCGGCCGAACCGCGCCGCCTCGACCCTCGTCACGCGCAAGTCGCGCATCATCGGCGTGGTCTTGCCCGACATCACCAACGCTGTTTTCCCGCCGATTTTGCTGGGCATCGAAGAGGGCTTGCGCAAGCATGGCTACCTGGCCATCGTCGCCAATGTGGGCGCCGACGAGGAAGAGCAGCTGTACGTCATTAACCGCCTGCTGGGGCAGCAGGTCGATGGCCTGATTTTGGCTACCGCACGGCGCGACGATCCCGTCATCAAGATGTGCATCGACCAGAATGTGCCCGTCGTCACCGTCAACCGCAGCGACGAGACGGGCGTCGCTTCCTGCGTCGTCAGCGACGACGTGGTCGGCATGCGCCTGGCCGTGGAACACTTGCTGGCGCTCGGTCACCGCCATATCGCGCACATTGCCGGCCCGGAAAACCTGTCCACGGGCCACGTGCGCCGTCTCGGTTTCCTGGCCGCCATTCAGGCCAGCGAACTCGACCCCTCGCAAGCGTTCGTCTTTGAAAGCAGCGGCTATTCGCGCGAATGCGGCAAGGCGGCCCTGCTGGAACTGCTGCGCCAGTCGCCGCAAACGACGGCCGTGGTGACGGGCAGCGACCTGGTGGCCCTCGGCTGCTACGACGCCATCCGCGAACTGGGCTTGAGCTGTCCCGAAGATATTTCCATCGTGGGCCACAACGACATGCCCTACATGGATATGATCCGTCCGCCTTTGAGCACCATCCGCATCCGCCACCACGGCATCGGCACGGAAGCGGCCCGGCTGATCCTGCAAACCATCGCCTCGCCCGACTCCCCGGTGATCGACGTGCGCCTGAAGCCCGAGCTGGTGGTGCGCGAGTCGACGGCGCCGCCGCGCGCCTGAGCCTGCCACTTGTTGCCCTTCTTTTGCCAGAGTATGTTTAAATCTTGATATTGATATTGATCAAGACAACGCCATGCAGACGACGGAAAAGCATGCACAGCAGGGAGGCCGCTGATGCCGAAGAATTTCGGCATGCCCGGCAACGCCTGGCGCTATGCACTGGGCAGCGACTATGGTTATTGCTCGCCGCTACTCGAAGGCATTGAATTTGAAAACGAGTGGGTGACGATACGCGAATCGGCGATCCGCGTCCGTGCCGGTTATGCCTGGGATGGCTGTTCGCCCTGTATCAGCGTGCTCGGCCTGTTTTATGTGGGCACGCCCGATGGCGCGCAGCACCTGGGCTTGCCCGCCACCTACCATGCCAGCCTCGTGCATGACGTGCTGTGCCAGTGGCGCGCCGAGATGCCCGTCACCCGCGCGCAGTCGATCGCCATTTTCCACCAGTTGCTCAGGGAGGTGCGCTTCCCCCTGGCGGGACTGTATGCCGGCGCCGTCTTCCTGTTCGGGCCGCGGCCTGGCTTCATGCGGCCCGGTGCGCGCGCCGTAGTGGCCGCCCCGCACCCGCCAGGCGCAACATTAAAGCGGCGCTAACGCCGCCGCCGACGCGCCATGATGTTAAACTGGCGCCCCTCATCGTTTCTCTTGCCCTCTACCGCCATGACCAAAACCAACACGCCTTCCCCGAAACGCCGCGAAGAGGGCGTCGCCAAACTGACCGTCAATCCCTTCCTCGACGCCGAGTTTTACGCGCGCATGCGCGACTACACGGAGCGCGACGCAGCCATCATCAAGGAATTGAAGGCGATCGCCGAAATCCGCGCCGGCAACAAGCAGCCCGATCCCCGCCTGGCGCCGTCGCTGGCCGCCTTGCGCAGCACCGTCAAGAAAGGCTTGAGCTTCGGCGACATGCTCGAGCGCATGGCGGCCGGCAAGGAAAAGGGCTTGTGGGAGCCGTGGATGACGACCTTCGGCATCGAGATCCGCGCCGTCAACTACGGCGCCGGCCCGCGCAACGCCTGCCTGGTGCTGGACCTGGCCGCGAATGCTCCCGCGCATGCGATGTTCGCCAAGGCCGGCATCCAGAACTGGCGCAGCCTGGCTGCCGACGACTGCTCCGTCGTGCGTTCGGAAAAAGCGACGGAAACCACGCCGCTGAAAGTGTATGCCGTGTTTTACCTGGATCCGCTGCCGGCCTGATCCGTCAGACACTGCTGCTGGCGATATTTACCAGCAGCAGCACCGCCAGCACGATCAGCACGGCGCCCGATAGCCGTTCCAGCAATGGCAGGGCGCGCGCGAAGCGCTGCCGCAGCGCGCCATTGCCGATGGCCAGCGCCACCGCCATGTCCCACGCCAGCACCGCACACACCATCCACACGCCATACAGCACGACCGAGCCGCTGCCCGTTTGCCGGCTGGCGACGACGGACGCCAGACTCACGTAGAACAGCGCATTCTTCGGATTCAGGATGGCAGACAGGAAACCCATGCCCAGGCCGTTGCGCCAGTGCGCCCTGCCGGGCGTGGCGGCCGGCGCTGCCGTCAGCGTCGTGGTGCCCGCATGGCGCAGGAATAGGCCGCCCAGGTACAGCAGATAAGCGCAGCCCGTCAATTGCACGGCGATAAACAGGGGACTGCCTGGATGCAGCACGGCGACGCCGCCAAACGCCGCCACGATGAACACGCCATTGGCCAGTGCGATGCCGATGCACGCTGGCATGGCGCCGCGCCAGCCGTGCGCCAGCGCGCTGCGGGCGACGAGGAAAAAATCGGGCCCCGGCGACAGCAGCGCGAGGAAGTGGGCGGCGGCGATAAGGAGAAAATCCTGCATGAAACGCGACTCCGGCAATGGCGATGCGCGAGTATGCGGGGGGACGCTCCGGTCTGTATTGAAGAAAATTGCAGGCACTTCAGCCGCGATAGCGTCCCGGCGTGATGCCGGCATGCGCCTTGAAGACGCGCTGCAGGTGGCTCTGGTCGGCAAACCCCAGCGCGCAGGCGATGTCGGCCAGGGCGTTGCCCGCCTGCAAGTCGCTGCGCGCGCGGTTGACGCCCAGATTCAGCTGGTACGCATGCGGCGTCATGCCGGTGGCGGCACGGAAGGCGCGGATCAGCTGGTAGCGGCTCATGCCGGCCATTTCGGCCAGTTGCGCCAGGCTGGCCAGCGGTTGAGACTGCAGCTGCTGCACTACCGGGCGCAGTTGCATCGGGATGCGGGCAGCGTGCGAGGGGAGGGGGATTGCCCCGCCGGCATCGGCACAGGCGTGTAGCAAGGCCAGCAGGGCCTCTTGCTTGGCGGCCGCGGCTGCGGGCGAAAACAGCAGCGCATTCATGGCACAGAACTGCGCATACAGGACAGGTTCGTGCAGTACGCTGGCGCTGCTTGCATCCAGCCGCGGCACGTGGATTTGCAGCCACTGCGCATCGAGATGCAGCATCTGGTAGCTCCAGACGGCGTCAGGCAGGGGATTGCAGGCGTGCACGCAGCCGGCCGGCACCAGCACCAGGGTGCCATTGCCAAGAGCCACCTTGCCCTCTTTGCTGCCCGTAAAGATGCTGCCGCCCGAATCGACGGCGCCGATGGAAAACGTGGGATGGCTGTGCGGCTTGTAGCACGCGCGGCTGTGGCAGGCGCGCCGGCTCTCCACGTGGGGCATGGCCGGGTCGCGCCAGAAGGCGGTGGTGCCGGGCATGGCTACATCAGAATCACGTCGTACTGCTCCTGGTGGTAGGCGTTCTCCACCTGCAGCGAGATTTTCTTGCCGATGAAGTCGCCCAGCATGGCCAGGTGCTGCGATTCCTCTTCCAAAAACAGGTCGACCACTTCCTGCGAGGCGAGGATGCGGAATTCACGCGGGTTGAACTGTTTTGCCTCGCGCAGCAGTTCGCGCAGGATTTCATAGCAGATCGTGCGCGAGGTTTTCACCTGGCCCTTGCCGGCGCAGGCGGGGCACGGTTCGCACAGGATGTGGGCCAGCGACTCGCGCGTGCGCTTGCGCGTCATTTCCACCAGGCCCAGCGGCGAGAAGTTGCTCACCGAGACCTTGGTACGGTCGCGCGACAAGGTGCGCTTCAGTTCGGCCAGCACGGCGTTGCGGTGCTCGGCGTTGTCCATGTCGATGAAGTCGAGGATGATGATGCCGCCCAGGTTGCGCAGGCGCAGCTGGCGCGCGATGGCGTGCGCCGCTTCCAGGTTGGTCTTGAAAATCGTGTCGGCGAAATTGCGCCCGCCGACAAAACCGCCCGTGTTGACGTCGATGGTGGTCATCGCTTCCGTCTGGTCGACGATCAGGTAGCCGCCGGACTTCAAATCCACGCGGCGGCCCAGCGCGCGCAAGATCTCTTCTTCCACGCCGTACAGGTCGAACAGGGGGCGCTCGCCCGTGTAGTGCTGCAGGCGCGTCAGTTCGCTGGGCGTGTAGATTTCCGCGAATTCGCGCAGTTTTACATAGTTTTCGCGCGAATCGACCTGGATGGTGGCCGTTTCATCACCGACGAAGTCGCGCAGCACGCGTTGCGCCAGGCTCAAGTCCTGGTGCAGCAGGCTGGTGGCGGGACGCGTGCGCGCGCCGTGCGTGATGGTGCTCCAGGTTTTTCTCAGGTAGTCGACGTCGGCCTTCAGGTCTGCGTCGGATGCGTCTTCGGCCATGGTGCGCACGATGTAGCCGCCTTTTTCATCGGGCGGCAGCAGGCTTTGCAGGCGCACGCGCAGCTGTTCGCGCTCCGCTTCCTTTTCGATTTTCTGCGAGATGCCGATGTGCTTGTCTTGCGGCAGATAGACCAGCATGCGCCCGGCGATGGAAATCTGCGTCGACAGGCGCGCGCCCTTGGTGCCGATCGGGTCCTTGATCACCTGCACCGTCAGCACCTGGCCGTCAAACAGGATTTTTTCGATCGGCGCCGGCGTCGCGTTCTGGCCGTCGTGGCCGCGCGCTTCCCAGATGTCGGCCACGTGCAGGAAGGCGGCGCGTTCCAGGCCGATGTCGATGAAGGCCGACTGCATGCCCGGCAACACCCGCACCACTTTGCCGGAATATACATTGCCGGCCAGGCCGCGCGTGAGCGTGCGCTCGATGTGCAATTCCTGCACGGCGCCCTGCAGGATGAGGGCGACACGCGTTTCTTGCGGCGTGATATTGATCAGGATGTCTTCGTTCATGGGGGCGCGGGAGTGGAGGCAACGAATGACATCATACCCGGGATCAGGGCAGGGGCAAACCTGCCAGCCGTAGCAACTGTGCGGTTTCGTACAGGGGCAGGCCCATGATGCCGGAATGGCTGCCTTCGATATGCTCGACGAACAGCGCGGCGCTGCCCTGAATGCCGTAGCCGCCGGCCTTGTCGTACGGTTCCGGCGTGGCGCAATAGGCGGCGATCGAGGCGGGCGAGAGCACGCCGAAGCGCACTTGCGACACCTGCGTGCGCTGTTCGGCGAAATCCTTGTAGTGCACGGCGATCGAGGTCAGCACCTCGTGCGTGCGGCCCGACAGCTGCTGCAGCATCGCCACAGCTTCCGCCCGGTCGGCCGGCTTGCCGAGGATGACGCCGTCGATGGTGACGGTGGTGTCGGCCGCCAGCACGGGGCGCGGGGTCAGGTGGCGGCGGCGCACCAGGTCCCAGGCGAAGGCGGCTTTTTCATTCGATACGCGGGCGACATAGTCGAGCGCCGATTCGCCGGGGAGGACTTCCTCGGTGACGTCGGCGCCGCGCGGGCCGTCGCTGCGCAGCAGCAGCAATTCGAAATCGATGCCGATCTGGCGCAGCAGTTCGCGCCGGCGCGGGCTTTTGGAGGCGAGGTAGATCTTGTGATCAGCCGTTTTCATGGGGGAGTTCAGACACGGTGGTAGGGGTGGTTTTGCGTGATCGACCAGGCACGATAGAGCTGCTCGGCGAGGATCACGCGCACCACGCCGTGCGGCAAGGTCATGCTGGAAATGCGCAGCATGCCTTCGGCACGCGCCTTGAGTTGCGGATCGAGGCCGTCGGCCCCGCCGATCAGGAAAGCCGTGTCGCGGCCATCCTGCTGCCACGCCATCAATTGCTGCGACAGGCCGACGCTGGTCAGATCCTTGCCGCGTTCGTCGAGGGCGATGATGCGCACGCCCTTGGGCAGGACGGCTTCGATGCGCTCGCGTTCGAGCGCCATCGCCGTGGCGGCGGTCTTGCTGCCGGAGCGCTCCACCGGCTTGATTTCTTTCAGCACGATGCGCAATTCCGGCGGCATGCGCTTCGCGTATTCCGCGAAGCCCGTCTCTATCCAGGCCGGCATTTTATGGCCGACCGCAGCGATGATGAGCTGCATCGAGGCTTACGCTTCGACTTTTTTGATACGCTTGATCACGGTTTTTGCCGGTGCAGCATCGGCTGCCGGCTTGGCCGCGCGTGGGGCGCGCACTTTTTTCTCCGGCAGCGCTTTCAGCGCTTTCACGGCAGCTGCTTCGGTCTTGGTAGGCGCGACTTTCACGGTCTTGCCGACGGCTTTGGAAGCGGTGGCGTTTTTCGCCGGGGCTTTCTTGGCGGCGGTGGCAGCAGTGACTTTCTTCGCTGGCGTTTTCTTTTCGATCACGGGCGAAGCTTCCACATTGGCCTTGCTTGCCGCCAGATGGCCGCTGACCTTTTTCGGCTCGTCGCCGGCCGCTTTTTTCGGCGCGCGCTTGGCGGCGCCCAGCTTGACCGGGGTGTCGCCCCAGATTTCTTCCAGGCGGTAGTAGGCGCGGATAGGCGCTTGCATGATGTGGACGATCATGTCGCCCAGATCGACCAGCACCCATTCACCGGTTTCCTCGCCTTCCATGCCGATGATTTGACCGCCGGCGTCCTTGACCTTGTCGCGCACCGAGGCGGCCAGCGCCTTGGTTTGACGGTTCGAGGTACCGGAGACGATCGCGATGCGGTCGAACAGGCTGGTCAGATGACTCGTTTCGAAGACGGCGATGTCTTGGCCTTTGACGTCTTCCAGGGCGTCAACGACGAGGGTTTGCAGTTTTTTGATGTCCATTTAGCTTTTGTATAAATTATGTTGTTCAATATAGTCTAGCACTAGCGGGGAAAGAAGCGAGTTTGCCCGATTCCCCCGTTGTAATGCCGCACGTATTTCGGTGGCGGAGATATCCACCGCGAAGTCCTGTGCCAGATAAGTCAGACCGTGCGGCGTGTTGCGGATGCTTTTCAGAGACCCCAGGCGGCGCGAAAATGCATCGGCGACCACTTGCGGTACTGCTGTGTCATTCAGCGCGAAGCCGGGGCGGGCCGCGACGCAGATATGCGCGTATTCAAATAATTGCTGCCATTCGCGCCATGTCGCGAGCCGCTGCAGCTGGTCGGCGCCCATCAGGAAAACGATGGAAGCGCGCGGTCCCAGCTCGGCGCGTACCTGGCGCAAGGTATCGATGGTGTAGCTGGCCTGGCCATGTTCGCTGCGCTCGATTTCCTGGCGGTCGATCACCACAGGCAGGGGCAGGCCTGCAAAGGCCAGGCTGGCCATCTCGGCGCGCTGCTGGCCGGTGGCGCCCAGCTTGCTCTTTTGCCAGGGCGCGCCGGCCGGAATCACGCGCAGTTCGTCGGCGTGCAGCAGGCTGGAAAAATGCGTGCCCAGCGCGACGTGGCCCATGTGCACCGGATCGTAGCTGCCACCGAGTAGCGCCACGCATGCCGTACCACTTTCCTTCACGCCTGCAGCCAGTCGCGATGCACGAGGAAGTCAGTATACAACGCCGCTTCGGGACTGCCCGCTTCCGGGTGCCAGTCGTAGCGCCACTTGACCAGGGGCGGCATCGACATCAGGATCGCCTCGGTGCGTCCACCCGATTGCAGGCCGAACAGGGTGCCGCGGTCGAACACCAGGTTGAACTCGACATAGCGTCCGCGCCGGTAGCACTGGAAATCGCGTTCGCGTTCGCCGTACGGCGTGTCCTTGCGGCGCGCCAGGATCGGCACATAGGCGTCGATGAAGGCGTCGCCTGCGCTGCGCAGCATGGCAAAGCTGTCGTCAAAGCCCAGGGCGTTGAAGTCGTCGAAGAAGATCCCGCCGGCGCCGCGCGCTTCGCGCCGGTGCTTCAGGTAGAAATAATCGTCGCACCACTGCTTGAACTTCGGATGCAGTTCGCCGCCGAACGGCGCCAGCGCGTCATGGCACATCTGGTGAAAGTGCTTCACGTCGCCTGCGTCGCCGTAGTACGGCGTCAGGTCCATGCCGCCGCCGAACCACCATACGGGTTCGCCATCGGTATTCACGGTGCTGAAAAAGCGCACATTCATGTGCACCGTGGGCGCGTAGGGATTGCGCGGATGCAGCACCAGCGACACGCCCATCGCTTCCCATGCCTTGCCGCCGAGTTCAGGGCGCGCGGCCGCGGCCGATGGCGGCAATGCGGCGCCGGTGACGTGCGAAAAATTCACGCCGCCCCGCTCGAACACATTGCCTTCCTCGATCAGGCGCGAAATGCCGCCGCCGCCCTCGGGGCGCTGCCAGGCATCGGTCAGGAAGGGCTTGCCGTCCTGCGCTTCGAGCGCCTGCACGATACGGCTTTGCAAATCGAGCAAATAAGCCTTGACGGCCGAAGGAGAGGGAGTTGACGACATCGCGTGGGCCGACGAGGCCGAAATAAAAAAGTAAGGACGGATTGTACCCTGTTACGCGTTTTTGTGATAGGGCGGCGCTTGCGCCGTGGTTTTGGGCTGGCCGCGCGCACCGTCCGCGGCCAGCGCCTTCTACAGCACGCGCAATTGCTGCAGCACGGGCAGCGTGTCCCGCATGAATTCCTCGATGGCCGCGTTGAGCAGCTGCTGGTGCGCCGCCTCGTCGGCGCATGCAGCGCCATCCTTGAGCAGGCGGCGCCCGCAGCGCGCCATGGCGGTGGCCGCCTGCGCCTGCAGGGTGGCCAGGTCCGGCTGCTCCCGCTCCTGGGTCAGCAGCGAAAACAGCAGCCGGTCGATGAATTCCGTATCGATACCGCTGCCTGTCAATGGCGAGCACAGGATGCGGTAGTCGTCGCCGTAGCGCTGCTGCGCGCCGACGGTCTGGTTCAGGCGGCGCGCGGCTGCGTCGCCGCTGTCGGCGTGCGCCTGACTCGGGAAATACATCACGACCTGACCGCCAGTGACGAGCATGGCCGCCACCTCCGCCAGGCTTTGCACGCTCTGTCCGGGCAAGGAGGGCAGTGCGGCCAATTCGGCCAGGCTATGCGGGCCGTTGGCCAGCGCGTCGCAGACGGCGCCGTAGACCTGCTCGTTGCCTGTCACGACGCCCGCCTTGGTCTGGAAGGTGAAGGTCATTTTTGCGCGCGGCACCAGCATGGCCAGGTGCACGTCGGCGTAACATTCGGCCTGGCGCACGGCCCCCATGCGGCGCGCGCCCCGTACCAGCACGTCCTTGCGGAAGCTGGTATTGAGAAAATAATCCTTCATCGTTTCGCGCCTGGCCGCATCGGGCAGCAAGTCGATGGTGGCTTGCTGGTCGGCGTTCAGGTACAGCTCGGGAAAGGCCAAAGGCAGGTCGGCGGAGCCGGCAAAATCGAGCTTGGCGCGCGCCACATCGCGCATCACGTCGGCGTGGTACAGCGGTTCCCAGTCCTGGTTCAGATACTCATGCACGCTGTAATGGGGATCGCTGTTGATGAGCGCATTGAGGCGCGGCGCGAGTGCGGGATTGTCCGCGATGTAGCCAGCCTGTAGATTCTGCAGCTGTTGCACATAGGCGATGCCAGCCTGCATTTGCATGTCGCTGCGGCCGGGGAAGCTGGCGGCAAACTCCAGCAGCAGGCGTTGCAGCGGCAGGGCGGAACTCCATCCCGGCATAGCGTTATAGCTGAGCGAAACGATGCCGCCCGGTTTCAGGTAGCGCGCGATGAAGTCGACGATGTGCTGGCGGTTCTCCCGGTTGACCCAGGTGTAGATGCCATGCAGGGTAATG
The DNA here is from genome assembly GCF_058797855.1 of Janthinobacterium sp. GW823-FHT01H08. Classification (NCBI taxonomy): domain Bacteria; kingdom Pseudomonadati; phylum Pseudomonadota; class Betaproteobacteria; order Burkholderiales; family Oxalobacteraceae; genus Janthinobacterium; species Janthinobacterium sp. GW823-FHT01H08. The sequence continues at coordinate 5,315,573 of NZ_CM179504.1, read as the reverse complement.
AAGTCGAACTGCGGCAGATCGGCCACGCGGCCCTGCGCCAATTCTTCAAAGCTGTTCTCCAGCAGGGTCAGATTGCCCAACTGTGCCTTTGCCGCCAGGGTGCGTGCGCCGGCGACATGGGCCGGATTGAAATCGTTGCCGTAGAACTGGCCGTTAGGGTTGGCGGCGGCCAGCACGTTGAGCGTCTGGCCGCGCCCGAAGCCCAGTTCAAAGTAGGTGTAGGGCTGGTCCAGGGGGACCGGTTCGATGCCGTTGAGGATGCAGCTGAAATTGAGGTGATGCGGACTCAGGTCGCTGTAAAAACCGTTGGTGTACTCGATATCCGACACGTATCCTTCATTCCAGGCCATGGTTTCCCCGCATTGGTGGCAAAACGGCAGTATGCCATCATCACCGCCGGCGCGGGAAGTGCGCCGTGGTTCAGCGCGCCGGCGGCGCGGCGCCGTCCTGCTCCACGGTGACGGACAGGTCCGGTCCGGCGCCGGGCAGGCGCGCACTTTCCACGGCCTGCGCGGCGCGCTGCTGCAGGTCATGCCGTTCGGCGCCCTGCTCAGCGGTGGCGGCGGTGGGAGTGGGCACTTGCTTGCTGATCATGGCGCTGGCCGCAAAGGCCAGTACCAGCAGTATCAGCGCGGCCTTCACCCACGTTCCCGGGCGCGCATGGGCGGGCAGCTCGCGGCGGGTCTGGCGCGCGGCGGCGTCGATGATGATGACGGCCAGTTCCGAGCCGCGCTGGCGGGCGCGCAGGCGCAGCGCTTCAAATTGGGGCGCGGACAAGGTGCCTTGCCGGAGCATGTCGCACAGGGCGGCAACCGGCGAGGCGAGCAGGCGGTCCGCAGGCAAGCTGGCGTGCGCGGCGTCGCGCTGCCACTGGTCGATCAGGTCCTCGTCGTACAGGGTGTCGATGGCCTGGCGGTTGACTTGCCGCAGCGCGTCGGCGGCCAGTTGCTGGCGCTCGAGCAGGGCCGCGCCGCCATGCTGGCGCGGCAGGTCGCGCACCCGCTGCAGGAAGCCGTGCTGCGGCAGCAGGTCCGTGAGCAGCAGCCATGCCAGGGTGTCGACCAGCCCCGCGTCAGCGGCCAGCTCCGGCACGTCGATATCCTCTTCTTCGTTATGGCTGCGTTGCAGTTCGATAATGTCCAGTTCGGCGATGGCGTCGTCGAGTTCATCGTCCGTGATCAGGCCGAGCTGGCGCACCTGGGCGAGGGCGGGGTGGAGTTGGCTGGGGCTGGACATGGGCTGCATCTTAGCGCAACGCCGGTTTTCCCGGCGCGCCAATATGAACGGGGCCGGGGCGGATGACTTCCGCGCCGGCCCCGCCGTTTGCCGCAAAGCGGCGTGCTGGGTGCTTAGTGCTTCAGGCCGCGCCAGCCGATGTCGCGGCGGTACTGCGCGCCGTCGAAATGGATTTTTTCCACGGTTTCATATGCCTGCTTCTGCGCCATCTTGATGCTGTCGCCCAGACCCACCACGCACAGCACGCGCCCGCCATTGGTGACCAGGCGTTCGCCGTCGATGCGGGTGCCCGCATGGAAGGTGACGGCGTCCGGCGTTTCGGCCGGGATGTCGCCGATCGGCGTGCCCTTGACGGGATCGTCAGGGTAGCCGGCGGCGGCCATCACGACGCCAACGGCCGTGCGGCGGTCCCATTCCAGTTCCACTGCGTCGAGCGTGCCGTTGACGGCGTGTTCCATGACGGTGACCAGGTCGGTCTTCAGGCGCGCCATGATGGGTTGCGTTTCCGGGTCGCCCATGCGGCAGTTGAATTCCAGCGTCTTCGGCGTGCCCTTGTCGTCGATCATCAGGCCAGCGTACAGGAAGCCCGTGAACGTGATGCCGTCCTTGGCCATGCCCTGGATGGTCGGCACAATGATTTCGCGCATGACGCGCGCATGCATGGCCGGCGTGACGATGGGTGCCGGCGAATACGCGCCCATGCCGCCCGTGTTCGGGCCCTGGTCGTGATCCTTCAGGCGCTTGTGGTCCTGGCTGGTGGCCAGCGGCAGGATGTTCTTGCCGTCGCACATGACGATGAAGCTCGCTTCTTCGCCGGCGAGGAATTCCTCGATGACGATGCGCGCGCCGGCGTCGCCGAACTGGTTATCGGACAGCATCATGTCGACCGCCTGGTGCGCTTCTTCCAGGGTCATGGCGACGACCACGCCCTTGCCGGCGGCCAGGCCGTCGGCCTTGATGACGATCGGCGCGCCCATGGCGTCGACGTAGGCATGCGCGGGAGCGACGTCGGAAAACGTCTGGTAGGCGGCCGTCGGGATGCCGTGGCGCTGCATGAAGGCCTTGGCGAAGTCCTTCGACGACTCCAGCTGTGCCGCTTCTTTGGTCGGGCCGAAGATTTTCAGGCCGCGCGAGCGGAACAGGTTGACGATGCCGGCCGCCAGCGGCACTTCCGGGCCGACGACGGTCAGGCCGACGTGTTCCTGCTGAACGAAGTCGGCCAGCAATTGCGGGTCGCTGATGTCGAGATTGACCAGGCGCGCATCGCGCGCGGTGCCGCCGTTGCCCGGTGCGACATACACCATCTGTATGCGTTCGGACTGGGCCAGTTTCCAGGCCAGGGCGTGTTCGCGGCCGCCAGAGCCGACTACCAGAATTTTCATAGGGACCGTTCGTTCAGTGTGGGTTGCAGGGCGGCGGTGCCGCCCTTGAGGTGTACAGCATATTTTTGCTTAGTTTTCGATCAAGGCATTCGTAAAGACTTCCTGGACGTCGTCCAGCAGTTCCAGCGCATCGATCAGTTTTTGCATCTTGACGGCGTCGTCGCCCGCGTAGACGGTTTCCGTCGCCGGCTTCATGATGACTTCGGCCACTTCGGCCTTGAAGCCGGCCGCTTCCAGCGCTTCCTTGACGGCGGCGAAATCGTGCACGGGCGTGACCACTTCGAAGCCGCCTTCTTCATCGGCGATGACGTCGTCGGCACCCGCTTCCAGGGCCGCTTCCATCAGCTTGTCTTCGTCGGTGCCCGGCGCGAACAGCAGCTGGCCGCAATGCTGGAACATGAAGGCAACGGAGCCTTCGTTGCCCATGTTGCCGCCATTCTTGTTGAAGGCGTTGCGTACCTCGGCCACCGTGCGGACCTTGTTGTCGGTCATGCATTCGACGATGACGGCCGCGCCGCCCACGCCGTAGCCTTCGTAGCGCACTTCTTCATAGTTGGCGCCATCGACGCCGCCGCTGCCGCGGTTGATCGCGCGCTGGACGTTGTCTTTCGGCATATTGGCGTCAGCCGCCTTGTCGACGGCCAGGCGCAGGCGCGGATTGGTGATGGCGTCGGCGCCGCCCATGCGGGCCGCGACCGTGATTTCCTTAATCAGGCGCGTCCAGATTTTGCCGCGCTTGGCATCGGTGGCAGCCTTTTTATGCTTGATATTGGCCCATTTGCTATGTCCTGCCATGTCGAATCTTCCTTAGACGGGTGTTCAATTGTGGCCGACATTTTAGCATATCGGCCCCCTGCGAAGCGGCATGGCTCCGTCATCAGGATGACACAATCTGTTGCTAAAGTGACGCGCTTTCACCATATCGAGGGCGCGACATCATGGCAAGTCAAATGGACAGGCGGCAATTTCTGAAATTGGGCGGCTTTATTACGGTTTCCGTGGCCACCGTCGGCCTTGCCGCCTGCGGCAGCACCGATCACAGCGATCCTGGCGTGCCGCTGGCCTCGGGCAGCGACTGGAAATTCCCGCAAAGCGTGGCCTCGGGCGATCCGCGCGCCGACAGCGCCATGCTGTGGGCGCGCGTCGTGCCAGCCAGTTTCGACGCCGTCGCGCCCGCCGTGGCCGGCAAGTCGGACGTGGCCGTGCGCCTGATCGTCAGCGCCAGCGACAATACGGCCGCCCTGGGCGGCAATACGGCCCTGGCCGGCACGCCCATCGTCGACGCCAAGCTGCCCCTGAAAGCCGATTTCGACAATACCCTGCGCCACAAGGTGACGGGTCTGCAGCCGGGCCAGGTGTATTTTTACCAGTTCATCGCCGGCGACGTGCGCTCCAACGTGGGCCGTTTCAAGACGGCGCCCGCCGCCACTGCCGACGTGTCGCAGCTGCAGTTCGCCTATCTGACGTGCCAGGACTGGAGCATCAACCATTGGGGTGCGCTGTCGCACATCGCCGCCAACGAATCGCTCGATTTCATCGTCCACCTGGGCGATTACATCTATGAAACGGTGGGCGAGGCCTTCCAGAGCGGCGCCGTGGAAAGCCGCCACGACCAACTGAAATTGCCCGACGGCACGTATAAAAGCGGCACCTCCGGCGCGAAATACGCGACCACGGTGGCCGATTACCGCTACCTGTACAAGAAATACCGCACCGATACGCGCCTGCAAGCCGTGCACGAGCGCTTCGCCTTCATCGCCATCTGGGATGACCATGAATTCACGGACGACGCCTGGCAGGATGCCTCCACCTACGAAGGCATCGTGGCGCTTGATGGCAGCGATCTGCACCAGCCGGCCCGCCGCCGCAGCGCCAACCAGGCATGGTTCGAATACATGCCGGCCGACGTCACGTTCGATGCCGCCGCGACAACGTTCCAGAACATCCAGATCTACCGCGATTTCCAGTTCGGCAAACTGATGCAGCTGGTGATGACGGACGAGCGCCTGTACCGCGCCGACCATGCGATCGCCGAATCGACGATCAACCCCGCCACGGGCAAGCCGCTGGGCAGCATCGGCAGCCGCTACCTGGTGCCGCAAGCGCTGTTCGACAGCGTGGAAGGACAGAAAATGGCAGCCGCCACCAAGGCTGGCGCCGACCCGCTGGCCTTTGTTTCCATGCTGGGCAGCACGCAGCGCGACTGGTGGAAAAGCAAGATGAAGGCGGCCACCTCGACCTGGAAGCTGTGGGGCAATGAAGTGTCCCTGCTGCGCATGGGCCTGAATGGCACGGATGCGATTGCCACTTTGCTGGCCCTGAGCGCGATGTCGAACGTGGGCCAGGCCATCGCCAGCACCTTGCCGCTGGTGGGCGGCAGCGTGCCGCTGGCCTCAAGCATCGTCGCCGCCTCGACGGCAGGTGCATCGCAGTCCGTGGCGCAGGCGGCGGCCATGGCGATTGCCGGCGCGGCAGCCAACGCCGGCGCGCAGGGCGCCGCTGCCGTGGGCGCCGGTTTGAGCGCGGCCCAGGCCGGCATCACGGTGGCCGCCTACAACAGCGCCACGCCTGCGGCCGCCGCGCAAGTGATCGCCTTCGGCTGGATCAAGCCCGACGTGCAGGCCAAGGGCGCGGCGTCCAGCTTTGTCGCCGCGTCGGGCCAGCAAGCGGCGCTGGCGCCGTTCTTCACGCGCTTTCTGCTCAATTGCGACCAGTGGGATGGCTACAACAGCGAGCGCAAGAATTTGATGACGTACCTGAAAAACAACGCCATCGGCAACGTGGTCGCCATTACCGGCGATATCCACTCGTTTTTTGCCGGCACGGTCAGCGACGACTTCGACGCGGCCGGCGGCGGCACGCCCGTCATGGTGGACCTGGTCTCGGCGGGCGTCAGCTCGGATTCCTTCTTCAGCTACCTGAAGTCGGCCGCTGGCGCCTTGGGCGACATCGGCACTCTCGTCAGTTATCCGTTGGCCATTCCCGTCACGGGCCTGGGCACGGTCAACCTCGACGTCAACCTGCTCGACTACACCATGGGCAAGACGGCGCCCACCGTCGACAGCCTGCTGGAGCAGTTGCGCGTGCAACTGCGCGGCGCCCTGGCCGCCAAGGGCGTGCCGGAAGCGCAGCTCGACGCAACGGTCTCTGCCGTGCAGGCTGGCTTGAAAGCGAGCACTGACTTCAGTGTGACCCTGCTGGGCCTGGCGCAGCAATTGTCCGGCCTTGGCAACAATCCGTGGATCAAGCATTTGAATACGGATGCGCAGGGCTACACGGTGGTCACCTTGACGCCAGGCAAGCTGGTGGCGCAGTTCAAGCAGGTGAATAAACTGATCGGCACGGCGGCGCCGTCGAACGTGATTGCGCGCGTGACGACGGCCACAGTGACGGCGGGCGCGGCGGCGGTGGTGGTGGCATAAAGGGTAGGTCGGATTAGCGCGGCGATGCTGCGCGTAATCCGACAACATGGTTGGCGGGGATGGGGGGCGGGTTACGTTGCGGTGGTGTCGGGTTACATTGCGGTGGTGTCGGTTTACGCCCTTTGGGCTAACCCGACCTACGCCCGACCTACGCCCCACCCACGCCGCCTTTGGCTTTTGCCATTACAATCTGGGCATGAGCTCCAGTTCCCCGCAAGCAACCCCTCCATCTATTCCCCGTTCCGTCTATCTCGGTGGCCTGGCCATCGCCGTGGGCGGGGCGGTGCTGTTTTCCACCAAGGCCATCGTCGCCAAGCTGCTGTACCGCTACCAGATCGACGCCGTCACCCTGATCGCCTTCAGGATGATCTTCTCGCTGCCCGTGTTCGCCGTCATCGCCTGGTGGAAGATGCGCACGGAGCCGCCACTGTCGGTCAGCGACCGCTGGCGCCTCGTCGGGCTGGGCCTGGTCGGCTATTACCTGTCCAGCTATCTGGACTTCCTGGGCCTGCAATACATTTCCGTGGGGCTGGAGCGCCTGATCCTGTTTCTCACGCCCACCTTCGTGCTGCTGATTACCACCGTGTACTTCAAGCAGCGCATCAGCCGCCTGCAATGGCTGGCCTTGCTCACCTCGTATTGCGGCATCGTGCTGGTGTTCGTGCACGACTTGCAGGGCGGCGCCAGCAATGTGGCGCTCGGTTCCACCCTCGTGTTGGGCTCGGCCTGCTCGTATGCCGTGTATCTGCTGGGCTCGGGCGAGCTGGTGAAACGTATCGGCTCCATGCGCCTGGTCAGCTACGCGATGTGCGTGGCCAGCTTTGCCTGCATCGCTCAATTTTTCATCCTGCGCCCCGTCGAACTGCTGATCCAGCCCATGCCCGTGTATGGCTTGTCCTTGCTCAACGGCATCTTTTGCACGGTGATGCCCGTCTTTATGACGATGATCGCCGTCGAACGCATCGGCGCGCCCGTCGCTTCGCAGGCGGGCATGATCGGCCCCGTGTCGACCCTGTTCCTCGGTGCCATGATCCTCGACGAACCGATCACCAACTGGCAACTGGCTGGCACCAGCCTGGTATTGGCCGGTATTTACTTGCTGTCGAAAAAGAAATAATTCTTCCACTCACTGAAATGGTCCGCACCATGAAAACACGCATCGCCCTGATTGCCCACGACAAGAAAAAAGATGACATGATTACCCTGGCGGGCGAATACTTGGATTTCCTCAAGAGCTGCGAACTGTCGGCCACGGGCACGACGGGCGGCCGCCTGATCAACGAGCTGGGCCTGGCCGTCGAGCGCAAGCATTCGGGCCCGTTCGGCGGCGACTTGCAGATCGGCTCGCTGCTGGTGGAAGGCTTGATCGATTGCGTGATTTTCCTGCGCGACCCGATGACGCCGCAGCCGCACGAGCCGGACATCAACGCCCTGGTGCGCGCCTGCGACGTGCACAACGTGGCGTGCGCAACGAATCTGTCGTCGGCGCATTTGGTGCTGTCGCAGCTGCAGGCGCGGGCCAGCGCGGCCGCCTGACGTTTTTCCCGATTCTTCTTCAAGGAGCATATTGTGAGCGCAACGATTACCACCAAAGCCATTCGCGTACAGCGCGTGGGCGGCCCGGAAGTGATGGAATACGTGGACGTGGAACTGCCGCCGCCCGGCCCCGGCGAGGCGCGCGTGAAACACGAGGCCATCGGCCTCAATTTCATCGACGTATATTTCCGCACGGGCTTGTATCCGCAGCCGCTGCCGAATGGCTTGGGCGTCGAGGGCGCGGGCATCGTCGAGGCGGTGGGCGAGGGCGTCACGGAAGTGAAGGTCGGCGACCGCGTGGCGTATGCGGCGCGCATCAATGGCGCCTATGCGCAGCAGCGCAACCTGCCGGCGGCCCTGCTGCTGGTGCTGCCCGAGCGCATCGGTTTTGATACGGCCGCCGCCATGATGCTGCAAGGCTTGACGGTGCAATACCTGTTCCACCGCACGGTGGCGCTGAAGGCGGGCGATACCGTCCTGTTCCACGCGGCCGCTGGCGGTGTGGGCCTGATCGCCTGCCAATGGGCCAAGGTGCTGGGCGTGAACCTGATCGGCACGGCCGGTTCCGATGAAAAGGCGGCGCTGGCCAAGGCGCACGGCGCGGCCCACGTCATCAACTACAACACGGAAAACTTCGTCGAGCGCGTGCGCGAGATCACGGGCGGCAAGGGCGTCTCCGTGGTCTACGATTCCATCGGCAAGGACACGTTTACGGGCTCGCTCGACTGCCTGGCGCCGCTGGGCATGATGGTCAGCTTCGGCAACGCTTCCGGTCCCGTGCCGGCCTTTACGCTGAGCGAACTGGCCTCGCGCGGCTCGCTCTTCATCACGCGCCCGGCCCTGTTCAGCTATGCCTCGAACCGCGCCAACCTGGAAGAGATGGCGGCCTCGCTGTTCGGCGTCGTCAGCAGCGGCGAAGTGCAGATCGAGATCAACCAGCGCTACAGCCTGGCCAATATCGCCCAGGCGCACGCGGACCTGGAAGGGCGCAAGACGACCGGTTCGACCATCATCGTGCCATGAGCGGCCCACATGACGGCGCGCCGAAGTTCGGCCGCCTGCTGCTCGTGCTGTTATTGGCCGTGGCCCTGATCGGCGCGCTCACCTTTGCCGCCGAGGCGTATTACTCATAGGCATAAAACAGGCATGAAAAAACCGGCTGGCGCATCGCTGCACCAGCCGGTTTTTTTGTCTTGCCACGAAATTATTCTATTTTCACTTCGACCTTGCGTGGCACGCCGCTCTGGCCGGGGAAGTCGGCAAAGGCGCTCGCCACCATGGCGGGCATCACTTGCGACGTGGCGCGCTTGTTGCTGGTCGATTGCACGGTCACGTCGTACAGTTTCTTGCCGCTGCGGTCATTGATCGTCACACGCAATTCGCGTTCGTACTTATGGCGTACGCTCTCTTCCATTTCCAGCGGGCCATACCAATAGGGGTTGTAGCCGAAGCGGCCATAGCCTGGCCATGCGCCGTAGCGGTAGCCGTAGCGGCCAGGCCAGTAGCCAGGACCATACCAGAATGGGTCGGTGGCTTGCAGCACGCGCTCAGGATAGTCGACGGTGGAAAAATGCATTGCCACGCGCAAATTGGCTGCCGCAGGGCCGGAAGCCTCGCCGAAGCCGTGCTTGGCCAGTTCCGCGCGCACCAGGTTCTGGTAGCTGCGGTATTCCAGCGTGTCATTTTCGGCATCTGGCGTTTCAAACGCATACGATTTGTCCTGCAATTGCGCAGGCCACTCATGGAAGACGGTCACATCGCTGCGTATGGTGGTGGCGCATCCGGTCAGCAACACGGTCAATGCGGCCATCATGATGGTGAGATATCGTTTCATTGCATGACCTCCTGATTAGTAGACGCAATTCATCGCTTAGTATTATAAGAATAGTTCTATTTGTTTCTATTCATTATTACAGAATGTTACCTGGTATGTCGGCGTGTAAGGGAATCCAACATTCCTGAGCTGAATCGCGACCATCGGGGGCTGGTGTTGGTAAAATAGGCTTTTGCCTCCGCTCCCACCCAAATCCCTATGCGCACAGACAGCCCTCAGACGATTTACCGCAAAGATTACACGCCGCCCAGCTTCCTGGTCGACAGCGTCGAACTTGGTTTCGATCTTGATCCCGCCCGCACAGTGGTGGCGAGCCGGATCCGCATGCGCCACAACCCGGCCAGCACCAGCCGCAGCATCGAATTGCACGGCGAACACATCGAACTGGTGATGGTGCGCCTGAACGGCAAGCAGCTGAAACCGTCGCAATACAAGCTGACGGCCGGCATGCTGACCATCCCCAAGGCCCCGGACGATGTTACGCTCGATATCGAGACCGTGCTGGCGCCGCAGGACAATACCTCGCTGTCCGGCCTGTACGTGTCGAACCATAATTTCTTCACGCAGTGCGAAGCGGAAGGCTTCCGCCGCATCACCTTCTTCCCGGACCGCCCGGACGTGATGGCCAAGTACACGGTCATGCTGCGCGCCGACAAGGAACACTATCCGGTGCTGTTGTCGAACGGCAACCTGATCGAAGAGGGCGACCTGGGCGACGGCCGCCATTACGCCAAGTGGGAAGACCCGTTCAAGAAGCCGTCCTACCTGTTCGCCCTGGTCGCCGCGCGCCTGGTATGCCAGGAAGAGCGCTACACGCTCCAGTCCGGCCGCGAAGTGCTGCTGCAGGTGTGGGTGGAAGAGGGCAACCTCGATAAGACCGATTACGCCATGCAGTCGCTGAAAAACTCGATCCGCTGGGACGAGGAACGCTTCGGCCTGGAGCTGGACCTCGATCGCTTCATGATCGTCGCCGTGGGCGACTTCAACATGGGCGCCATGGAAAACAAGGGCCTGAACATCTTCAATACCAAGTACGTGCTGGCCAATCCGCGCGTGGCGACCGACGTCGATTACGCGGGCATCGAAGCGGTGGTGGGCCACGAGTACTTCCATAACTGGACCGGCAACCGCGTGACGTGCCGCGACTGGTTCCAGCTGTCGCTGAAGGAAGGCTTGACCGTGTTCCGCGACCAGGAATTCTCGGCCGATATGATCGGCACGGACACGGGCCGCGCCGTCACGCGCATCGACCAGGTGCGCACCCTGCGCCAGGCGCAGTTCCCCGAAGACGCGGGCCCGATGGCCCATCCCGTGCGTCCCGACTCTTTCGTCGAGATCAATAACTTTTATACGGTCACCATCTACGAGAAGGGCGCCGAAGTGGTGCGCATGTACCAGACCCTGGTCGGCCGCGACGGTTTCCGCAAGGGCATGGACCTGTATTTCGAGCGCCACGATGGCCAGGCCGTGCAGTGCGACGACTTCCGCGCCGCCATGGCGGACGCGAATGGCCGCGACTTTACCCAGTTCGAACGCTGGTACAGCCAGGCCGGCACGCCCGTCGTCACCGCTTCCACGCGCTACGACGCCGCCAGCCGGACGTTCGAGCTGACCCTGGCGCAAAGCTGCCCCGCCACGCCGGGCCAGCCGAAAAAACTGCCTTTCCACATTCCCGTCACCGTCGGCTTGCTGGCTGCCGATGGCAGCGACCTGCCGCTGCACGTGGATGGCGTGGCGTCGAACGGCGCGGCCAGCGTCGTGCTGGAATTGACGCAGGCGTCGCAGACCTTCCGCTTCACGCATGTGACGGAAGAACCCGTGCCATCGCTGCTGCGCGATTTTTCCGCGCCCGTGGTGCTCGAATACGGCTATACCGATGCGGAGCTGCTGCACCTGTTCCGCCACGACAGCGATCCCGTGAACCGCTGGGAAGCGGGCCAGCGCCTGGCCATGGAGCGCCTGCTGAAACTGACCGCCGCCGTCGCCGCCGGCGAGACCCTGGCGCTGGACGACACCTTCATCGCAGCGCAGCGCGCCTTGCTGGCCGACGACACCCTCGATCCTGCCTTCCGCGAGCTGGCCCTGATCCTGCCGTCGGAAACCATCATCGCCGAGCGCATGGCGCAAGTCGACCCGCAGGCGATCCATGCGGCGCGCCAGTTCATGCGCCGCACCATCGCGGCAGCCCTGAAACCTGAATTGCTGGCGCAATACCACGCCAACCAGACGCCGGGCGACTACAGCCCCGACGCCCTGTCGGCCGGCAAGCGCGCGCTGAAAAACCTGGCCCTGTCGTATCTGCTGATCGCGCCCGAAGCGGCTGAGCTGGACCTGGCGCGGCTGCAGTTCGACAATGCCGGGAACATGACGGACCGCGCCGCGGCGCTGGCGGCGCTGATTCATTCCGGCTCGCAGCCGCATGCGCAGGCGGCCTTGACCAGCTTCTATACCGACTTCGAGAACGAGGCGCTGGTGGTCGACAAGTGGTTCGCCATGCAGGCGGCCGCGCCGACGACCGACGTGCAAGCCGTGCGCCAGTTGATGACGCATCCGGCCTTCACCTTGAAGAATCCGAACCGCGCGCGCAGCCTGATTTTCAATTTCACCAACGGCAATCCATCGCAATTCCATGCGTCCGACGGCAGCGGCTACGCCTTCTGGGCCGAGCAGGTCATCGCGCTCGACGCCCTGAACCCGCAGGTGGCCGCGCGCCTGGCGCGCTCCATGGACCGCTGGCGCCGTTACGTGCCGGCGCTGCAAAACCACATGCGCACGGCGCTGGAGCAAGTCGCCGGCCAGGCCAGTTTGTCGAATGACGTGATGGAAGTGGTCAGCAAGGCATTGGCCAATTGACGGCTGTCGGATGACGCCCTGCGGGCTGATCCGACCTACACGGCGTCATGATTTCGTAGGTCGGCTTAGCGCCAACGGCGCGTAAGCCGACAATCACCGCACGAGACGTATTTAAAACACTAACGAAGGGGTTTCATGAAACGCATCAGTCTTACGCAATACCTGGTTGAAGAGCAGCGCTCGAACAACAGCATTCCGGCCGAACTGCGCCTGCTGATCGAAGTCGTCGCGCGCGCCTGCAAAACCATCAGCCACGCCGTCGGCAAGGGCGCCCTCGGTGAAGTGCTGGGCACGGCCGACACGGAAAACGTGCAGGGCGAAGTACAGAAAAAACTCGACATCATCTCCAACGAGATTTTGCTCGAAGCGAACGAATGGGGCGGCCACCTGGCGGCCATGGCGTCGGAAGAAATGGAATCGATCCACCCGATCCCGAACCGTTATCCGAAGGGCGAATACATGCTGCTGTTCGACCCATTGGACGGCTCGTCGAACATCGACGTCAACGTCTCGATCGGCACCATTTTCTCGGTACTGAAGGCGCCGGACGGCATGGGGCAGCCGACGGAGCAGGATTTCATGCAGGCGGGCAGCAAGCAAGTGGCGGCCGGTTACGCCGTGTACGGCCCGCAAACCATGCTGGTGCTGACCTTCGGCAATGGCGTGAATTGCTTCACCCTGGACCGCGAGATGGGTTCGTGGGTGCTCACGCAAAGCAATATGCAGATTCCGCCGACGACGAAGGAATTCGCCATCAACATGTCGAACGCGCGCCACTGGCATCCGCCCGTGAAGCGCTATGTCGACGAACTGCTGGCCGGCGACACGGGCCCGCGCGGCACCAATTTCAACATGCGCTGGATCGCCTCGATGGTGGCCGACGTGCACCGCATCCTGAACCGCGGCGGCATCTTCATGTACCCGGCCGACCTGCGCGACACCTCGATGCCGGGCAAGCTGCGCCTGATGTACGAAGCAAACCCGATGGCCTTCATCGTCGAGCAAGCCGGCGGCGCGGCCACCGACGGCCAGCAGCGCATCATGGACATCGCCCCGCACAAGCTGCACCAGCGCGTGCCCGTTTTCCTCGGCTCGAAGGACGAAGTGGCCCGCGTCACCGCGTATCACGCCGAGTAAAAAAGCCGCACTTTTCCACGATTTTCAGCGGCCCGCAGCCGGGCTGCTAAAAAAATGCAAAAAAGTTCGCGTTGACACTAGCAAATTTTGTGCATTGTTTGTAGAATGTGGGTCTTCGCCGTTGTAGCTCAGTTGGTAGAGCAGCACATTCGTAATGTGAAGGTCGCCAGTTCGATTCCGGCCAACGGCACCAGGTTTCATCAGAAAGCCCGCTGACTTGCAAAAGTCAGCGGGTTTTTTGTTTTTGTCACTGTTATCTTTCCTGCTTCAAATCCACTGATCGTTCTCCACAGTGCGCTCGCCCGCGTCGCCGTCGCCCGTGTTGACCACGCCGCGCGGCTCGATCAGCAGCAGCCTGGTTTCGGCGAGGGCGCACGGTTTATGTTCGACACCCTTGGGCACCACGGCCATCTGGCCGGCAGTGAGCACGATGGCGTGTCCTTCCGCGTAGCCAGGGCCGCGCAGGGCGATGTGCAATTCGCCGTCCAGCACGATGAAGGTTTCATCCGTATCGGCGTGCCGGTGCCATTGGAATTGGCCCAGTACCTTGACGACCTTGAATTGGTAGTCATTCATTTCGGCGATGACGCGCGGCTGCCAGTGCCCCTCCAACAGGGAGACCTTGCCTGCCAGGTCGATGGACCGGCCCTGGCCGCGCGTGGTGGTGGTGATAGTCATGCTGTGCTCCGTTCAAGTGGCGATACAGCCAGAATACGCAGGCGCCTGCCGGCCGTATTGAACGATCGTGGGTGTTTTCAGCCTTGGCCGCTGGCGTAGCGCAGCCAGCGGCCAGGCGTCAGTCCATGGGTTTTCAGGAAATGTCGCGTCATGTGGCTCTGGTCGGCAAAGCCCGCGGCCATGGCGGCCGAGGCGAGCGTGCTGCCTGCCAGCAGCAGGCGCCGCACCCTCTCCAGGCGCCGCATCGTCAGATAGCGGTAGGGGCTGGTGCCATAGAACACGCGAAAGTCGTGCGACAGGCTCCAGCGGTCGCGTCCCGTTGCCGCTTCAAGCTGCGCCAGGGTGACGGCGTGGGTGCAGTGCGCCTGCAAATAGTCGCGCGCGCGCCGCGCCGCCAGGAAGTCGCCTTTTGGACGTTGCGCCGGCGTGCCGGCCACCGCCGCCAGCGCATGGGCCAGCTCGGCCAGCGCCTCGCTCTGTTCCAGCGCTTCGAGCGGGTGGCCGTCGTGCGGCAGCAAGGCGGACGTGGCCGCCGCCAGGCGGGGATCGGTCGACACGCCGCCTTCAATGAAGGGCAGCGCGCGTCCGCCCAGCACATCCTGGAGCAGCGCCGGTTCGATATACAGCATGCGGTAGCGGAAGCCGGCGTCGGTGCCCGCCTGGCCATCGTGCGCCTCGTCCGGGTGCAGGATCATGGTATTGCCGGGCAGGCTGTCGCGCTGGCCGCGGCGGTAGCTGAAACGCTGCACGCCCGCCAGCGTGCGGCCGATGGCGTAAGTGTCGTGGCGGTGCATGGCATAGGCCTTGCCCTTGAACCATGCCTCGATGCGTTCGACTCCTTGCACCGGTTCGGCGCACTTGACCCAGTCGCTGCGCGCTGGCGTTGGTGCTCGCTTCATGATGTTTGTCCGTGGATGCCTGCCCAGGTTGCCGATTGCTGACTGTACCCGCCGCGCGCGGGGTTGTCCACGAAAACCGCCGTATTGGAAATCGTGGCTCAGAAATTGTGCCGGATTCCCAGCGTCACGCCCGACAAGGTGGCGCCCTTGGTTGCTGCGTCGCGTCCCAGGCTGTTGATGGCAAAGTCGGCGACGCCGTTGCTGCCGTTGGCCAGGCGTGTGTAGTAGGCATACAGGCTGCTGCGTTTCGACAGCTGGTAGTCGTAGCCGGCGGTGGCGTGGGTGGCGCCCGTACCGGTTCCCGCGCGCACCGTGCCGATGGTTTCCAGCGCGCCGCCGCTGGCGCTTTGGGCATGCGCCAGGCCGAAACGCAAGCCATGGGGACCGAACTGGCGCGTGGCGGAAAAGTAGGCCGTGCGGCGGCGTAGCTCACCCGTGGGCGTCGCATAGCGCAGGCTTTCCACTGCCACCGCCAGCTGCGTGGCGCTGTCGATCCGCCAGGCGATCGCCAGCTTGCTGCCACGGTCGGTCAGCCCGCGTCCCTGGTAGTCGTGATGGTCTTCCTGCGCCAGGGTGGCGTACAGGGCGCCGCCGTCGTAGATCAATGCGGCCGAAGTCAGTGCCGGATGCGCGCCGCTGGCGGGCCGCTCTTCCCCCATGCCGCGCGCCACGCGCAGCGACCAGCCCTGCCATGGCGGCGACCAGTAATGCAGGCTGTTCTGCTGGCGTCGGTCGAACGAGTAGGTGTTGCTGGTATTGCTATCGTTCGAGGCGGAGCCATTGCCCATCAAGCTCATGTAGCCGGCCGTTGTGGGGTAGAACGGGTCGAGCGCGGATGTGGCGCTGTTGTAGGGCAGGGTCCAGTTGCCGCCAAACAGCGTGCCCCACGGTCCGGCAATGCCGACGCGCGTGTCGCGCGCGGCCAGGCTGCCGGCGCCCGAGTCGGGTGCCAGGGTGCCCTCGACCTGGAACAGCGCCTGCCAGCCGCCGCCCAGGTCTTCGCTGCCGCGAAAGCCGAGCACGGAGCGGTTGTTGGAGACGCGCTGCACGCTGTCGCCGCTGCCGGACGAGTGCAGCGCTTCGAGCGCCACGTTCAGGCGGCCGTACAGCTGCACGTTTTCCTGCGCCTGGCTGGGCAGGGCGGCCGCCAGCGCCAGGGCGCCGGCAGCGCATGAGAATGCACGCATCACCATGCCTCAAAACGCAAAGCAGCTGCAGCCCAGCGCGCCCCAGAAGCCGGAATGGCTGGAGACGGGCACGGAACTCTTGCGCGCCACGTCGTGGGCGTGGGCGTGCACGCCGCAGGCGCCCCGGCACTGGTGCTGTTGCATGGCGCTGGTCTTTTGCGGCGGCGCGGCGCGGTAGTGGCCGGCCACGTTTTTCACGGGCGACCAGTCGGGCAGCACGGGGATGGCTGGCGGCGCCAGATGGGTAAATTCCGCCTGGCCGTAGACGATCTTGCCGCCGACGATGGTGAGCACCGATTCGATCGACTTGATCGCCTCTTCAGCTATGCTGAAAAAATCCGCGCTCAGCACGGCCAGGTCGGCCAGCATGCCTTCCTGGATGCGGCCCTTCTTGCCTTGCTCGCTCGAGAACCAGGCGCTGCCCGCCGTCCACAGTTCCAGCGCCGTGTCGCGCGACAAACGGCTGCCCGCGTCGTACAGGCGCAAGCCGCCCACGGTGCGGCCCGATACCAGCCAGTACAGCGCCGTCCACGGGTTGTAGCTGGCGACCCGGGTGGCGTCCGTGCCGCCGCCCACCGGTACGCCCGAGGCCAGCATGCGGGCGATCGGCGGCGTGGCCTTGGCCGCTTCCGCGCCGTAGCGGTCGACGAAGTATTCGCCCTGGAAGGCCATGCGGTGCTGGATGGCGATGCCGCCGCCCAGCGCCTTGACCCGGTCGATGTTTTTCGGCGTGATGGTTTCGCAGTGGTCGAACATCCAGTGCAGGCCGTCGAACGGGATATCGCGGTTGACCTTTTCAAAGACGGTCAGCATGCGCTCGATCGATTCGTCGTAGGTGGCGTGCAGGCGGAAGGGCCAGCGTTTGGAGACCAGGTGGCGCACGACCTTTTCCAGTTCGTCGTCCATGCCGGGCGCCAGGTCCGGGCGCGGCTCGAGGAAATCCTCGAAGTCGGCGGCCGAAAACACCAGCATTTCGCCGGCGCCGTTATGGCGGTAGTAATCGTCGCCCTGGCCCGGCGTGACCATCTCTGTCCATTTTTCAAAATCCTCCAGTTCGCGGCCCTTGTTTTGCGTGAACAGGTTGTAGGCGATGCGGATGGTCAGCTGCTCTTGTTGCGCCAGTTCCTCGACCACCGCGTAGTCTTCCGGATAATTCTGGAAGCCGCCGCCCGCATCGATGGCGCTGGTCAGCCCCAAGCGGTTGAGTTCGCGCATGAACTGGCGCGTGGAATTGACTTGCAGTTCGCGCGGCAAGGTCGGGCCCTTGGCCAGGGTCGCATACAGTATCATCGCGTTCGGCCGCGCGATCAGCATGCCGGTCGGGTTGCCGGCAGCATCGCGCACGATTTCGCCGCCGGGCGGGTTCGGCGTATTTTTGTCGTAGCCGACCACGCGCAGGGCCGCGCGGTTCAGCAAGGCGCGGTCGTACAGGTGCAGGATGAAGACGGGGGTGTCGGGCGCGGCCGCGTTGATCTCATCGAGGGTGGGCATGCGCCTTTCGGCGAACTGGAATTCGTTCCAGCCGCCGACCACGCGCACCCACTGCGGGTTCGGCGTGCGCAAGGCTTGTTCCTTGAGCATGCGCAGGGCGTCGGCCAGCGAGGGCACGCCTTCCCAGCGCAGTTCCAGGTTGTAGTTCAAGCCGCCGCGGATCAGGTGCAGGTGCGAGTCGTTCAGGCCGGGAATGACGGTGCGGCCACCGAGGTCGATCACGCGGCTGTCCGGCTTGCGGTGGCGCATGACGTCGTCGGCATCGCCGACAGCGAGGAATTTGCCGTCGGCGATGGCCACGGCGCTCGCCTGCGGGCACGACTTGTCGACGGTGTGGAAGCAGCCGTTGATCAGTATCAGCGGCGCGGCGGAGGAAAGGGTCGGTTCGGTCATGATGCGGCTCCATGGTGGCAATGCGGGGGAGGCCGGGGCGCGGCCAGGATCTGCGGTCAGTGTAGCCCAGGGCTCGGGAGCGGACACGGGCCAAAAGATCAGGTATGGCAGGTATGGCGGCGCGCCGACTGGTCTAAGGGCGGGTGCGGCGGCGCGCGACATGGATTACCATGCCGGCAGTAGCGGCTGGGCACGCGTCCGGATGCATTTTTTATCGCGGTTTACCGCATCGCAGGGAGTCCTCATGGATCAAGCACCACACAGCCGTTTATACGGCACCAGCCTGGGCTTTTTGGCCGGGTATGTCGATACGCTGGGCTTTATCGCCCTGTTCGGCTTGTTTACTGCCCATGTCACGGGCAACTTCGTGCTGATCGGCGCCGCGCTGGCCGAACCGACGCGTATCCCCATCCTGCTGAAAATCCTCGCCTTTCCCGCCTTTATCGCCGGCATCGTCGTCACGCGCCTGATGGTGCTGGCCATCGAGCGCCGCGGCGGTCCGGCGCTGACCCTGGCCTTCCTGCTGCAATGGATCTTGCTGGCCGGTTTCATGGTGTTCGGCGTGCTGGCCGAGCCGCTCGGCAAGGAAGTGGGCACGCTGGCGATGCTGGCCGGCTTGCTGGGCACGGCCGCCATGGGTGTGCACAGCGCCACCAGCCGTCTGCTGCTGGCGCATCTGGCGCCCACCTCCATGATGACGGGGAACGTGACGCAGATCGTGCTCGACACCGTCGACGTGCTGCGCGGCGCGGCCGATGGCGGCACGCGTGCGCGCTGCGGGAAGTTTTTCTGGCCGCTGCTGGCCTTTGCGCTGGGCGCCATCGCTGCCGGCTTTGGCTACCTGGTCTTCGGTTTCGCGGCGCTGGCCGTGCCGCTGGCGCTGCTGGGCGGCCTGATCGTGGTGGAGCAGCGTAGCGGTCGGACCGCCGTGCCCGTGTCCTG
This sequence comes from Janthinobacterium sp. GW823-FHT01H08, assembly GCF_058797855.1. Lineage (NCBI taxonomy): Bacteria > Pseudomonadati > Pseudomonadota > Betaproteobacteria > Burkholderiales > Oxalobacteraceae > Janthinobacterium > Janthinobacterium sp. GW823-FHT01H08. The sequence goes on along the minus strand of NZ_CM179504.1, from coordinate 5,296,583 downwards.
ACAGCCGCCATGCGCGCCTTCCTGCTGTGGCTGATGTTCATGCTGGCCAGTCCTTGCGGGCTGGCCATCGATGCCGCACGCGGCATCCATCAGCTGCAGCACACGCGCTGGACGGCCAGTGACGGCGCGCCCGACGATATCATTGTCATGGCACAGGGCAATGACGGTTTCCTGTGGCTGGGCACGCATGCGGGCGTGCGCCGTTTCGACGGCTTGCGCTTCGAGCCCGTGCGCGTGCGCCAGGGCAGCTTTCCCGACACGGTGGCGCTGGCGCTCAAGCGCGCCGCCGACGGCGGCATGTGGATAGGCTGGCAAGTGGGCGGCATCAGCCACGTCAAGGATGGCGTGGTGCGCAATTATGCCGAGCCGCAGGGCGTGCAGGCGGGCGCCATCTGGGGCTTTGCCATCGGCGGCGACGGTGCCGTGTGGGCGGCCGGCGTGTCCGGCATCTCGCGCTTCGATGGCCGGCGCTGGCAGGCGATGGGACCGGCGCAGGGCTACACGGCGCAAAAGGCGTCCGCCGTGTTTGCCGACCGCGATGGCCGCATCGCCGTGTTCAGTGAAAAAGGCCTGTTCATATGGCAGGCGACGCAGTCGCGCTTCGCGCCGCCCATCGGCCGGCTCGACCTGCGCGCGCCGCCGCAGCAGGGGCCGGACGGCCGCATTTACTTGCTGGAGATGCGCGGCATCCGCATCATCGAGTCGCTGGAACGCTACGAGCAGCTCGATCATCGGTGGATTTACCGCGATACCAGCGGCACCAGCGGCAGCATGCTGGTCGACCGCGCGGGTACCTTGTGGTTCGACAGCCAGTACGGCTTGCACCGCACGCGCAGCGGCGGCGCGCTGGCGCCGGGGCAGCTGGGCATCAGCAGCGACACGGAATCGTTCCTGCCGCGCGATGGCTTGAGCAATGTCCTCGTCGGCTCCATGTGCGACGACAATGAAGGCAATGTCTGGGTTTCCACGTACGGCGGCCTGGACCGTTTCCGCCAGGCCGCGCCCGTGGTCCTGCGCACGCGTGCCGCGCCCGATGTGGCCGAAGTGTTCCGTACCCAGGAAATGCTGGCCGGGCCGGCAGGCGCGATGTGGCTGTCGCGCGATGATGTCCTGGGGCCGCTGCTGCTGGCGCGGGCCGACGGCACGGTGCTGCGCGCGCCGCGCCTGGGGCCCGTCAGCGCCATCCTGGCAGCGCCGGGCGGCCTGTGGGTGGCGACCCGCGCCGGCCTGCAGCAGCTGGCTGGCGAGGATGGCCGCGTGCTGCGCACGATCGCCTATCCCTCGGGCGCGGCCGCGCTCAAGCGCATGCGCGCCGGCGTGCTCGCGCCCGATGGCAGCATCTGGGGCGTGTTCAGCGGCGCCGGGGTTTTCCAGTACCGAGACGGGGCCTGGCGGCGCGAACCGCTGCTGCCCGATGGCGGCGCGAAAGTCCCGCTGGCGCTGCTGGCCGACGCGGCCGGGCGCCTGTGGCTGTCGTATGCCGATGGCAGCGTCGCCATGCTGGAAAAGGGGCGGCTGCACGCCTTCGGTCCCGCCCAGGGCCTGGACCTGGGCAAGATTCCCATGCTGATCGAATACCACGGGCAGGTGTGGGCGGGCGGGCAGCGTGGCGTGGCGCTGTGGCGCGGCGGCCGCTTCGTCGCCCTGCGCAGCGAGCCGGCCAGTGCCACCGAGGGCGTGGTGGGCCTGCTGCGCGCGCGCGACGGCAGCCTGTGGCTCAATCATGGCAGCGGCGCCGCGCAGATTCCCGCCGCGCAAGTGGAACTGGCGCTGCGCGACGCCGCCCATGCCATGCGCGCCACCTCGTACGACGCCGTCGATGGCTTGAACGGCAGCATCGGCATGCTGCACAACCGCTCGGTGGCCGAAGCGGACGATGGCAAGATCTGGTTTTCGCGCCAGAGCGCGACGTTCTGGATCGATCCGCGCCAGGCGCTTGCGGCCTTGCCGGCGCCGCGCGTGGAAATCGGCGCGCTGCTGGCAGACGGCCGGCGCGTCGATCCGCCCGCAAGCGCGGGCCTGCAGCTGGCGGCCGGCACGCGCGACGTGCAATTTCATTACAACGCCGCCAGTCTGGGCACGCCGGAGCGTTTGCAGTTCCGCTACCGGCTCGACGGCTACGATACGCAGTGGCAGCAGGCGGGCGGGCGGCGCCTGGCGCAGTACACGGGCCTGGGTCCGGGCAGCTACCGCTTCGAAGTAATAGCGGCGAATGGCGACGGCGTGGACAGCGCTGTGGCGCAACTGCCGTTCCGCGTGCTGCCCGCCTTTTACCAGACCTGGTGGTTCCGCAGCCTGTGCGCGGCGCTGCTGCTGGCCGCAGCGTACGGCGCCTACCGCTGGCGGCTGCGCCAGCACGCCGCGCGCCTGCAGGTGCGGATGGAGGCGCAACAGGCCGAGCGCGAACGCATCGCGCGCGAGCTGCACGATACCCTGCTGCAGGGCACGCAGGCGATGATCCTGCACTTTCACAATGCCAGCATGGCCATCGCCGAGGATGATCCCGCGCGCGCCGCCATGCTGCGCGCGCTCGACGATGCCGACCGCATGCTGGGCGAGGGGCGCGACCATGTGCACGACCTGCGCGCCGGCGACGATGGCGGTGCGCGCTGGAGCGCCATCCTGCGGCGCGAAGGCGAACGGCTGGCGGCGCAGCACGGCATCGTGTTCCGCTATGCGGAGGAGGGCGAGGCGCGCATGCTGCATGCCCGCGCCGCGCACGAAATCTACCGCATCGCCAGCGAAGCGCTGCGCAATGCCTTCCAGCACGCGCGTGCGCAGGTGGTCGAGGTGGCGGTGCGCTATGCGCGCGGCGGCATCGAACTGGTCGTGCGCGACGATGGCCAGGGCTTGCCGCCGGTGGTCGCGGCGAACAGACAGATTCCCGGACACTGGGGCATGCCCGGCATGCGCGAGCGCGCCGCCAGGCTCGGTGCGCGCCTGTCCGTGGACGGGCGCGACGGGGACGGCACGCAGTGGCGCCTGCGGGTACCGGCGCGGCGCGCCTGGCCGGCGGCGCACGGGCCCTTGCGCCGCTGGTGGCAGCGCTGGCGCCGTTCAGGCGTCGAGGATGCCACGCCGTAGCGCGATGGTGACGGCGTGGGTGCGGTCCCTGGCGCCCAGCTTGGCGAGGATGGTGCTCATGTGCGCTTTGACGGTTTCTTCCTTGATCTGCAGCAGGGCGCCCGTTTCGCGGTTGGAATTGCCTTGCGCGACCTGCTTGAGCACGTCCAGTTCGCGGTTCGACAGCACGTCGCTGCAGGCATACAGGGCCAGCTCCGCCTCGATCTCGGGCGTGATGTGGCGCCGTCCCGCGTGCACGTTCTGTATCGCCGCCAGCAATTCGTGGCGCAGCGCGCTTTTCAGCACATAGCCGCACGCGCCCGCGCGGATGGCGCGCAGCACCTGCGTATCGCCCTTGTAGGTGGTCAGCACGATGATGCGCGCCTGCGGATGGCGCGTGCGGATGGCGCCGATGGCGTCAAGACCGCTCATGCGCGGCATCTGCAAATCCATCAGCGTGACATCGGGCTGCAGCGCGTCAAATTGCTGCACCGCCTGCTGGCCATCGGTGGCCTGGCCCACCAGCGCCACGCCGGGAAAGGCGCGCAGCAGGGCCGCGATGCCGTCGAGAAGCAACTGGTGGTCGTCGGCGATGAGGACGCGTATCGGTGCCGTATCGCTGCGCATGACGTTGCCTGGCAAAGAGGAGTGATCGATCAAGAGTCGTCGGAAGATGGTAAGCAAAAGGTATTTTACCGCAGCGCCCGCCAGCCTGCAGAGGGGGATTGCTCGGGGGGAGCCTATATTTAGATAGTGGTGCGGGCACGCCGCCAGGCATACGATGCACGGCAGTACCCACTCAACCCTTTCTTCATGGATGACATCATGACCAATCCGAAACTGGAAGTCCTTACCCCCGACAATTGCCAGATCATCTTCATCGACCAGCAGCCGCAAATGGCGTTCGGCGTGCAGTCGATGGACCGCCAGGCGCTGAAAAACAATACCGTGGGCCTGGCCAAGGCCGCCAAGGTGTTCAACATCCCCACCATCATCACCACGGTGGAAACGGAAAGCTTCTCCGGCCACACCTATCCGGAACTGCTGGACGTCTTCCCCGGCAAGGATATCCTCGAGCGCAGCTCGATGAATTCGTGGGATGACCAGAAGGTGCGCGATGCGCTGGCCGCCAACGGCAAGAAAAAAGTCGTCGTCTCGGGCCTGTGGACGGAAGTGTGCAACAACAGCTTCGCCCTGTGCGCGATGCTCGAAGGCGATTACGAGATCTACATGGTGGCCGATGCATCGGGCGGCACCTCGAAGGAAGCGCACGACTACGCCATGCAGCGCATGATCCAGGCCGGCGTGGTGCCCGTGACGTGGCAGCAGGTGCTGCTGGAATGGCAGCGCGACTGGGCCCACAAGGCGACCTATGATGCCGTCATGGCCATCGTGCGAGAACATTCGGGCGCCTACGGCATGGGCGTCGATTATGCCTACACCATGGTGCACAAGGCGCCGCAGCGCATCCATGGCGAACACGCCACCCTGGCGCCGGTGCCGGCCAAGTAAACGCCGCGCGGCCATGCCATGCGCCGCGCGCCTGACCGCGTGCGGCGTTTTTTTTATTGAAAGGAATGCGCCATGAAGTTATATGTGATTTCGCTGGCCGTGGGCTTGCTGGTTGGCATCATCTATGCCGTCCTGCAGGTACGCTCGCCGGCGCCGCCAGCCATTGCCCTGATCGGCCTGCTGGGCATGCTGATCGGCGAACAGATCGTCCCCAGCGTCAAGCGCCTGATGGCGGGCGAAGCCGTGACGGTATCGTGGCTGCGCAGCGAATGCGTGCCGAAGATCAGCGGCGTGGAAGCCAAGCCGACATTGGCCAAGGCACAGTCGCAGCAGCAGGACGACGGCGCCGCCTGAACCCGTTTGCCGAGTCAAAACGCTAGAACGCGCCCAGCAAGCCGCGCCGGGCGGCCACCGTGGCCGCCTCGGTGCGGCTTGATACGTTGAGCTTGGTCAAAATATTATTTACGTGAAATTTGACGGTGCCCACCTCGATGCCGGCGCTGCGCGCGATCATCTTGTTGCTCTTGCCCGCAGACAGGTGCAGCAGGATGTCGTGCTCGCGTTTCGACAGGCGGTTCGCCTCGATGCGGCCGGCCTGCTGCGCCGCCAGTTCCGGCGGCAGATAGTGCCTGCCGGCGGCTACCTGGCCGATGCATTGCGTCAGTTGCAGGAAGCCGGAATCCTTCAGCAGGTAGCCGCGCGCGCCGGCGCGCAGGGCCCGGTGCACGCTGTCCTCGCCCTGGTAGGTGGTGAGGATGACGATCTTCGCTTGCGCATCGTCCGCGCAGATGCGCTCGATCGCTTCGACGCCATGCATTTCCGGCATGTTCAAATCCATCAGCACCACGTCGGGACGCAGCTCCCGGTACAGCGCCACGGCGGCGCTGCCCGTGCCGGCCTGGCCCAGCAGGCGTAAACCCGGCAGCGATGCGATCAGCGAGGCCAGGCCGGCCAGGATCAGCGGGTGGTCGTCGGCGATCAGCAGCGAGATAGGGGTGTCGTTGTCGCGGGGCGTGTGCATGCTTGTGCTCATGGTGCTGGCAGGGTGAAGTGGAAGACGCTGCCGTGGGGCGCGCCAGGCGCATGCCACAGGCGGCCGCCATGCGCGTCGAGGATGCGCCGGCAGATGGCCAGGCCCATGCCCATGCCGTCCGGCTTGCTGGAATACAGGGCGTGGTACAGGTACTCGGCCGCCTGCGGCGCGATGCCGGCGCCATTGTCGGCGATGCTGAAATGCTGCACGCCCTCATCGAGGCGCGAGGACAGCAGCACCGTGCGCGGCCGGCCGCGGGTGCCTTGCAAGGCTTCGATGGCGTTCATCAGCAGGTTCAGGAGGACTTGCCGGAATTGCACCGCGTCCGCATGCAGCAGCGGGCGGCCCGGCGCCAGCCGCGTTTGCAGGTCGATGGCGTGGCGTTGCAGCGGCGCGCGCAGCAGCGGCAGCAGCTCCTGTACGGCGTCGTCGGCGACAAACTGCGCGTGGGTGCCCGGCGCATGGCAGGCCAGGCCATGCACACTGCGCAGCACGGCGCTGGCATGGCTGCCGGCGCTGGCGACCAGGGCCAGCGCCGCGCGCGCCTCGTCGAGGCGGGGCGGATCGTGGTCGAGCCAGCGCAAGGCGGCATCGGCATTGAGCGCGATAGCCGCCAGCGGCTGGCGCACCTCGTGCGCGACCGATGCGGCAAATTCGCCCATGCCGCCCATGCCGCCCATGCGCTGGGCCGGTGCCAGGCCGGGGTCTTGCTGCTGAGGTAAATAATGCATGCTGGCCATCGCCGTGCTCCTGTCGCTGTCGCGGCGTATGCCGCATTGCAACAAGTATGCATGGCATCGTCGCCGGGGCACTTATACGAATGGGGGAGGCGGACGGTTTTTTTGCAAGGCAGGGGCGGGAAACACCGCCGGGCGGGCCGACGGTGCGCGGAGCGGATGAGGGTCAGGACTTGATAAAGGCCAGCAAGTCTTCGTTCAGGCGGTCCTTGTGGGTGGCCGGCAAGCCGTGCGGCGCGCCTTCATAGATGACCAGCCTGGCGTTCTTGATGAGCTTGGCTGCGGCCTTGCCGGAAGCGTCGATCGGCACGATCTGGTCGTCGCCGCCGTGCACGACCAGGGTCGGCACGGAGATTTTCTTCAGGTCGGCAGTGAAATCCGTCTCGGAAAACTGCTTGATGCAATCGTAGGCGTTCTTGATGCCGCACTGCATGCCCTGCAGCCAGAAGGTGTCGCGCATGCCTTGCGACACCTTGTTGCCGTGACGGTTGGCGCCGAAGAACGGCACGGTCAGATCCTTGAAGAATTGCGAACGGTCGGCCAGCACGCCGGCGCGGATGCCGTCGAAGACGGACATCGGCAAGCCGCCGGGATTGGTGTCCGACTTGACCATCTGCGGCGGCACGGCGCCCACCAGCACGGCCTTGGCCACGCGCTTTTCGCCATGGCGGCCGATATAGCGCGCCACTTCGCCGCCGCCCGTCGAATGGCCGACCAGGGTCGCGCCCTTGATGTCGAGCGCGTCGAGCAGGGTGGCCAGGTCGTCGGCGTAGGTATCCATGTCATTGCCCTGCCATGGCTGGCTCGACAGGCCGTGGCCGCGGCGGTCGTGCGCGATCACGCGGTAGCCGTGGCTGGCCAGGAACATCATCTGGTCTTCCCAGGCGTCGCCCTGCAATGGCCAGCCGTGGCTGAAGACGACGGGCGTGCCCGTGCCCCAGTCCTTGAAATGGATGACGGTGCCGTCCTTGACGGTGACCTTGTTGACGGTGAGCTTGCCCGGCGCGGCGGCGGCGGCAGCGGCAGGCTTGGCGGCGGCGCTGGCGCCACCGGCGGCCAGCAGGCCCGCACCGGCGGCGACACCGGCGACGCTGACGAGCAGCTTGCGGCGGGAATTGACTTCTTCGGCTTCGATTTTCTTCGACATGATGCTTTCCTTCGGGGATGGGGGAGGGGCCAGTGATGGCCTGGACCAGTGATGGCAGCGGCCAGTCTAGGCCTTCGCGCGCGCCGGCGCCTCTGCCAAAAGACCAGTCGCGCCGGGTCTTCCGCCTGCCTATGATGGCTGGCGGCGGCGCGCCGCGCCGCTTGCCTTTTCCACTGGAGCGAAGATGAAGAAACACTGGATGGCGGCGCTGGCCGGCCCCTTTTTACCCGATGCCGGCTTGCTGTTTGCGCGCGTGGCGGGCGCGCTGCTGGTGCTGCACGTGCACGGTTTGCCCAAGCTGCTGCATTTTTCCGAGGAACTGGCGCACATCGACGACCCGCTGCACCTGGGCCGCGCCGTCACCCTGTACTGCGCGCTGTTCGCGGAAATCGTCTGCCCGCTGCTGGTTGCCGCCGGCCTGCTGACGCGCCTGGCCTGCCTGCCCCTGCTGTTCCTGCTGGGCGTGTCGATGCTGCTCGTGCATCCGGACTGGAGCATCGCCGACGGGCAGTTCGGCTGGCTGCTGATCATCGTCTTCGGCACCATTGCCATCAGTGGCGCGGGACGCTATTCGCTCGATGCGCGGTTGCGGGCGTAAGCGGTGATGTCAACGATGTGTCGGTTACGCTCCGCTAACCCGACCTACGCCTAAATAACACCATTTCACCCCGATCCCCGTCCGCCCCACCAGGCCGGCGGGGATTGTTATTTCCATCAGGAATTTAAGTCTGTGCCTCAAGGTGTGGCAGCGCACGGTGGCGCGCGGCGGGCGCGGTTAAGGTAGTGCCAACAGCTTGCTGCTGATCCAGTGTTTGATATGGCTCAGCCCGGCAGCGTTTAGCCGCTTCTTTTTCCCAGAAGCGAGGAGAATCATGATTCGGTCACGGCATCGAGCATGGTTGATTTATTCACTATTAAAGGAAACCATCATGAACGCGATTGAAAAAACCAGCTCCGAGATGAACGGCACCGCCCAGGATACCCGCCAGGATTTGCACCGCACCATCGACAAGGTGGCTAGCCAGGCACAGCCTCTGGCCGACAAGGTCGCCACGCGCGCCCATGACAGCGTGGACCAGGTGGGCGACCGCATCGAGCAAGTCAGCGACACCGTCAGCAAGGCCTCGGAGCGCCTGATGGCGCGCGGCAAGCAACTGGGCGTCGCCTGCCAGCGCGCCGGCGAAACGGGCCGCGATTATGTGCGCGAGCGCCCGGCCATGTCCCTGCTGATTGCGGCCGCGGCCGGCTATGGCCTGTCGAAATTGCTGGGTTCGCGTAAATAAGTTTTACGCCTTCCTGGAAGCATTTGTCGTGGGCGCTGTTCCCTTCGCCGTCATGGCGGAGAGGGCCAGCGCCCACGCACACAAGGTAGTAGCAAGCAGTAAAGGAGAGTGATGATGCGCTCCATTTTGTTGTGGTTGATTGGCATACCTATTCCCATCATTATTTTGATTGCCCTGTTCGTGCGCTGAATGAGGGAGTTGTAGCGTTACTTCCCGGGGCAAACTACTCACAGGAGATGTAATGGCTACCACCAAGAAAACGCCGTCCACGGACGGTGCGGGTTCCGTATTGAGCAGCATGTCCGGCCCATCCGACGGCAATGCGCCAAACAGCCTGGGCACGGACAATAACGTGACCCGCGCGCTGCTGCAAAAGACGGCCGCCAGCCAGCAGCTGTCCGCCGCCATGGCCGACAATCCCAAGGAAGATGGCCAGTATGGCGAGGCGGCGCGCACGCCGATCGAAGGCGTGCATGTGGCGGCCGGCGAACCGCTGGCCACGGCCAGCACCACGGGCGAAACGCTGGCGTCGCCGAAGACGGGCGATGGCCAGCCCGCGTTGGGCGAGAATGCGCTGAATAGCTCGCTGGATGGCGCCCGCAGCGACGACAGCGGCTGCGTGCTGACGACCAACCAGGGCGTGCCCGTGGGCGACAACCAGAACTCGCTGAAGGCGGGCTTGCGCGGCCCCACGCTGATGGAAGATTTCATCCTGCGTGAAAAGCTCACGCATTTCGACCATGAGCGCATCCCCGAGCGCGTCGTGCATGCGCGCGGTTCGGCCGCCCACGGCTATTTCGAATGCTACAAGGAACAAAGCAAGCTGACGCGCGCCGCGCCGTTCGCCAAGGCGGGCAAGCGCACGCCCGTCTTCGTGCGCTTTTCCACCGTGGCCGGCGAGCGCGGCTCGACCGACACGGCGCGCGACGTGCGCGGCTTTGCCGTGAAGTTTTATACGGACGAGGGCAACTGGGACCTGGTCGGCAACAACATCCCCGTCTTCTTCATCCAGGATGCGATGAAATTTCCCGATGTGGTCCATGCGGTCAAGCCCGAGCCGCACAACGGCATGCCGCAGGCGGCCAGCGCGCACGACACCTTCTGGGATTTCGCCTCGCTGTCGCCGGAAATCACGCACATGCTGATGTGGGTCATGTCCGACCGCGCCATCCCACGCAGCTACCGCATGATGCAGGGCTTCGGCGTGCACACCTTCCGTCTCGTGAACGCCAAGGGCCAGTCCGTGTTCTGTAAATTCCACTGGTCGCCCATGGCCGGCACGCACTCGCTCGTGTGGGACGAAGCCGTCAAGATCAGCGGCGCCGATTCCGATTTCCACCGGCGCGACCTGTGGGAATCGATCGAATGCGGCGAGTATCCCGAATACGAGCTGTCGTTCCAGGTCTTCACGGAAGCGCAGGCCGAAGCGTTTCCCTTCGACGTGCTCGACCCCACCAAGCTGATTCCCGAAGAGGTGGTGCCCCTGATACCCGTCGGGAAAATGGTCTTGAACCGCAATCCCGACAATTTTTTCGCCGAGACGGAGCAGGTGGCCTTTTGCACGGCGCATATCGTGCCCGGCATCGATTTTTCCAACGACCCGCTGCTGCAGGGCCGCATCCACTCGTATATCGACACGCAGATCACGCGCCTGGGCGGCGCCAACTTCCATGAAATCCCCATCAACTCGCCGCTGGCACCCGTGCACAACAACCAGCGCGACGGCATCCACCGCCAGGCCATCAACCGGGGCCGGGTCGCGTACGAGCCCAATTCGCTGGCCGGCGGCTGCCCGTTCCAGGCCGGCGCCAGGGGCTTCAACAGTTTTCCCGCCTCCGCCGAGGGCGACAAGGTGCGCGGCAAGCCCGAGAAATTCGCCGAGCACTATGGCCAGGCGCGGCTGTTCTGGATCAGCCAGACGCCGGTCGAGCAAGACCATATCGTGCATGCGTTCCGCTTTGAACTGAGCAAGGTGCAGACGGTGGCGATTCGCAAGCGCATCGTCGCCATGCTGCGCAATGTCGACGAGACCCTGGCGCAGCGCCTGGCCGATGCGCTTGGCCTGGCGCTGCCGCCCGTCATGCCGCCCGTGTCCATGCTGCCGATTCCTGCGTATCCGCCGTCGCCGGCCCTGTCGCTCTTTTTCCGCCCCGGCAAGACGGGCATCCATACCCTGCGCGTGGCCATCCTCGTCGGGCCGGGCAGCGATGGGGCGCAGGTGCGCAACATCTATGCATCCTTGCTGGCCGAGGGCGCCGTGCCGCGCCTCGTGGGCAGCCATCTGGGGAAAGTCGACACGAGCGGCGGCGCGCCGCTCGACGTGGAAATCTCGCTCGAAACGGGACCGTCCGTGCTGTTCGACGCCGTCGTGATACCGGATGGCCAGGGCGCCGTGCAGCAGTTGGGCAGCGACGCGAACGCGCTCGACTTCCTGCGCCTGCAATACCGGCACTGCAAGCCGATGCTGGCCATCGGCGCGGGCAAGGGCTTGCTGGACAAGGCTGGCGTGCCGGTGACCCTGCCCGACGGCAAGCCGGACCCCGCCATCATCGTCGTACCGGCGGGCGACGTGGCGAAAGGCGTGGCGGCCTTTAAAAAGGCGCTGGCCGCGCACCGGGCGTTTGCGCGCGAAACGGATCCGCCCCGCGTGTGATGCCCGCATGAGCGCCAACGGGGCCGGCCTGGCTTGCCCCGTTGGCGTAACCGTGCGCAACAGTGCGCAACAATGTAAACAAGAAAAACGTCCTGCGATGATATGCTGCTGACTAGAACTGTTCATTTGCAACTATTTCTATCACTGCAGCAAAGAACGGCTTCAGCAAACCGGATCGCGATTACCGCATGGACAAGTACACACCTCGCACCTGGGGGCCGGGCGAACGTCCGACCTTGCCCGGGTCGCCATCGATGCCCGAACATTCGACGCCCAAGCGTGTCGCGTATTTCATCGTCGGCCTGATCGTCGCGCTGACGGGGGGACTCGGTAATGGCCTGGTGACGGCCAATTTGCTGAACCTGCAAGGTTCGCTGGCCGCCTATGCCTACCAGATGCAGTGGCTGCCGGCCGCCTACGTGATGACCATCGTGTCCATGAATCTGCTGCTGGTGAAGTTCCGCCAGCAATTCGGCCTGCGCCTGTTTACGGAAGCGTTCCTGGTGCTGTATGCGCTGGTGACGTTCGCCCACTTGTATGCCAATACCTTGCCTTCGGCGATCGCCGTGCGCGCCGCGCATGGCATGGTGGGCGGCGCGCTGGGCGTGCTGGGGCTGTACTACACCTTGCAGGCGTTTCCCGCGCGGCACCGCCTGAAAGGCGTGGTGCTGGGCCTGGGCTTTGCCCAGCTGGCGCTGCCGCTGGCGCGCATCTTCACGTCTGAACTGCTGCAGATCGGCGAATGGCACGGCCTGTACCTGTTCGAGCTGGGACTGGCCCTGCTGGCGCTGGGCTGCGTGCTGGCCCTGAAGCTGCCGCCCGGCGACCGCGTGCAGACGTTCGAGCCGCTCGATTTCCTCACCTTTATTCTGTTCGCGCCCGGCGTGGCCCTGCTGTGCGCCGTGCTGGCGCAGGGGCGCACGGCGTGGTGGATGGAATCGGAGTGGGTGGGCGTGTGCCTGGCGGGCTCCATCGTGCTGATCGCCGCCTCGCTGGCCATCGAGCATAACCGCGCGCGCCCGCTGCTCAACACGCGCTGGCTCACCACGGGCAAGATCGCCAAGCTGTTTTTATCGGTGCTGCTGTTTCGCGTCGTGCTGTCCGAATCGACGGGCGCCGTGGGCTTTTTGCAGGCGCTGGGGCTGAACACGGACCAGATGCAGAACCTGTTCATCGTGGTCCTGCTGGGCAGCGTGGCGGGCCTGGTGGTCAGCGCGCTGACGATCAATCCGGCCACCCTGAACCGCTCGCTGATGTTCGCGCTGCTGCTGATCGCAGCCGGTGCCCTGATCGACGCGCACGCCACCAGCCAGACGCGCCCCGCCAACATGTATGTCAGCCAGTTCCTGCTGGCCTTTGGCGGCACGTATTTCCTCGGTCCCACCATGGTGGCCGGCATGGGCGCCGTGATCGCCGAACCGCGCAACCTGGTGAGTTTTTCCGTGATGTTTACCATGACGCAGAACCTGGGCGGCTTGCTCGGGTCGGCCATCGTCGGCACCATCCAGACGGCGCGCGAAAAATACCATTCCAGCTACCTGGTCGAGCACCTCACCATGCTCGACCCGCAGGTGGCCGCGCGCGTACAGTCCGGTGCCGCAAGCTATGGCGGCGTGCTGACGGACCCGGCGCTGCGCAGCGCCCAGGGCGTGGCCCGCCTGGGCGCCGTCGCCACGCGCGAAGCCAATGTCCTCGCCTACAACGACGTCTTTTTGATGATCGCCAGCGTCGCCGTCGCCACCCTGATCTGGATGCTGGTCAGCCAGTTCTGGACCCGCATCACCACCGGCGCGCGCCGCCTGGTCGGCCCCGTGCGCGATGCGCAGACGGCCATGGCCATCGTCCCCATTACCAATTCGGAACCGAGCAATGACAGAAAATAACACCCCGCCGCCAGTACCGACGCCTGCACCGCCATCCGCACCCGCAGCGCCACCCGCGCCCGCGGCCAGCAGCACGCCGCCGCAGCCGGACCGGCGTCACCAGTGGCTGTCCGCGCTGGCCTTTGCAGCGGTGGCCCTGGTGGGCGTGCTGATCGTGCTGTATGCGTGGCGTTTGCCGCCGTTCACCAGTCCCATCGTGACGACGGAAAACGCCACCGTGCGGGGGCAGGTGACCATCATCGGCACGCAGCTGTCGGGCTATGTGGTGGAAGTGACGGTGCAGGACTTCATGGATGTGAAGGAAGGCCAGCTGCTGGTGCGCATCGACGACCGCATCTATCAGCAGCGCTACGAGCAGGCGCAGGCCCAGCTGGCCGCGCAGCAGGCGGCGCTGTCGAACTGGGCGCAGCAGAAGGCCAGCGCGCAGGCGGGCATTTCCGTCAGCGAGGCGGCGCTGGCCAACGCGGAAGCGCAGGCGCGCAAGGCCAGCGCGGACTTGAGCCGGGTGGAGCAGCTGGTGGCCGACGGTTCGCTGTCGCAGCGCGAACACGACCAGTCGCGCGCCACGCAGGCGCAGATGGCGGCCGCGCTGGCACAGGCCCGCGCCAATCTCGACATCGCCCAGCAAAGCGTGCATTCCGTGGTGGTCAACAAGCAGGCGCTCGAGGCTGCCGTGGCCAACGCGCAGGCGGCCGTCAAGGCGGCGAAGATCGACCTCGATAACACGCGCATCGTCGCGCCCTCCGACGGCCAGCTGGGCCAGGTGACGGTGCGCCAGGGTGCCTATGTGAATTCGGGCGCGCAGCTGATGGCGCTGGTGCCGCGCCAGATGTGGGTCATCGCCAATTTCAAGGAAACGCAGATGAACGGCGTGCAGGAAGGGCAAAGCGCCACCTTCCACGTCGACGCGCTCGACGGCGCCGTGCTGACGGGCCAGGTGGAGCGCATTTCGCCGGCCACAGGGTCCGAGTTTTCCGTGCTGCCGGCCGATAACGCGACGGGCAACTACCTCAAAATTGCCCAGCGCATTCCCGTGCGCATCCGCATCGATCCGGGCCAGGCGAATGCGCGCCGCCTCGTGCCGGGCATGTCGGTGGTGGTCAGCGTCGACACGTCGGCCGTGCTGAATGACTCGGCGGACAATCCGGCGCCCCCGCCTGCACCGAAGAAGGCCAAGCCATGAAGCGCCGTCACCTGCTGATGGCCGGTGCGCTGGCGCTGGCCGGCTGCGCCGCCAACGCGCCGCCGCAGCCCGCATCGGCACTGCAGCTGCCTTCCGGCTGGCGCGCGCAAGCCGTCGGCGCACCTGCGGCGACGGGTGCCCATGTCGAGCAACTGTGGTGGCAAGCCTTCGGCGATCCGGTCTTGAGCGACCTGGTGGGCGAGGCGCTGGCGCGCAATGGCGATTTGCGCGTGGCGCGCGCCCGGGTGCAGGAATACCGCGCGCGCCTGGCGCAGGCCGACGCGAACCGCGCGCCCAATCTGGCCTTCGACGGTTCGCCCACGCGCACGCGCACCCTGGCGTCCAGCGGCAAGCCGTATGTGACGAATGTCTTCCAGGCCGAACTGCAGGCCAGCTATGAAATCGACGTGTGGGGCCGGCTGGCCAGTCTGAGCGACGCGGCCGGCGAGAGTTACCGCGCCGAGCAGGCCAGCCTCGATGCGGCGGCCCTGTCGATCGCCGCCAGCGTGGCGACCAGTTACCTGAATCTGCGGGGCCTCGACGCGCAGCTGGAGTTGACGCAATCGACCCTGCAGCTGCGCGAACAGTCGCGCGAGCTGGCGCGCAAGCAGTTCGAGGTGGGCTACAGCTCGCGCCTGGAATGGCTGCAGGCGCAATCGGAATACCATGCGGCGGCCGAGCAGGTGCCGCAGCTGCAGCGGCAGATTTTCGAACAGGAAAACGCGCTGGCTGTCCTTGTCGGCGGCAATCCCGGCCCCATCGCGCGCGGCTTGCCGCTGGCGGGGCTGGCCGCGCCTGGGGTGCCGGCCGGCTTGCCGTCCGAACTGCTGCGCCGGCGGCCCGACATCGCGCGCGCGGAACACAACCTGGCGGCCGCCAACGCCAGCCTGGCCGCCACGCGCGACCAGCTGCTGCCCTCGTTCAAGCTGACGGCGGCCGGCGGCGGGCAGGCGACTACGCTCACCGATTTCCTGCATGCGCCCACTGCCCTGTGGCGCCTGACGGCCTTGGCGGCCGGCCCCCTGTTCGATGGCGGGCGCGTGCAGGCGCAGACGGATGCGGCCGGCGCGCAGCGCGACCAGCTCGTGTACGCATATGAAAACGTGGTGCGCAACGCGTTCGCCGAAACGGAGAACAGCCTGGGCGCCCTCTACCGCCTGCAGCAGCAAGCCGTGGAAAACGACGCGCGCCGCGCCGCGGCGGCGGACACCCTGCGCATCGCGCATAACCGCTACCGCAATGGCTACGCCTCGTACCTGGAAGAACTCGACGCCCAGCGCACCCTGTACAGCGCCGACGTGGGGCTGCTGCAGCTGAAGACGCGCATCCTCGTCGCCTCGGTCGACCTGTACCGCGCCATGGGCGGCGGCTGGTCGGCCCAGACGCAATAGATGCGTGTGCACGGTGCGGCCAGTGTAATATTCTGAGCAGGGAAAGCGGCGGCGCCGTGCCAGCTGCTCCCGTCACGAACGAACGAGGTCGCAGCATGACGATTTTTGGCATAGGCATCCACATTCTGATCGCGGTATTTTTTGCGATCCACGTGGTGCGCAACGGGCAGCAGCTGTACTGGCTGCTCATTTTATTCATGTTCCCGCTGCTGGGCAGCGCGGTGTATTTTTTCGCCATCTACCTGCCCAATTCGCGCCTGCCGCAAGGCGCGCGCAAGGTCGCTTCGGTGGCCGTGCAGGTGCTCGATCCGAACCGCGAATTACGCGAGGCGAAAGCGGCTTTCGAGTACACGCCGACGGCGCAAAACCAGATGCGCCTGGCCAGCGCGCAGCTGGAGGCGGGCGATGCGCAGGAAGCGGCAGCGACGTACGAAGCCTGCCTGCGGGGCGCGTTTTCATCGGACCTGGAAATTCGCCTGGGCGCGGCGCGCGCCTATCTGGAATGCGCGCGCGGCGCCGAAGCGCTGACGCACCTGGAATTCATCCGCCGCACGGATATCCATTTCCGTCCCGAGATGGTGTCCCTGCTGACGGCGCGCGCGCTGGCGCAAAGCGGGCGACAGCAAGAAGCGAAAGCGGAATTCGACGATGCGCTGACGCGCTACAACAGCTTCGAGTGCCGCGCCGAGTGCGCGATCTGGGCGCTGCAGCAGGGAGACAAGGTGCTGTCGGAGCGCCTGCTGCTCGATATCGACAGCGCCATGGCCCGCTGGAGCAGCCATACGCGGGCGATGTATGCGCCGCTGCTGGCGCGCCTGGAGGCGGCGCGCCGCTGATGGCTTGCCGGTGCCGGCTTACACGCCAGGCACTGGATTCTTCCCTTCAAGCAGTTTGTACCCCTTGCCGTCGAAGCCATAGCGCGCGTGGCCGTTCAGTGGCGTGGCGATGCGCGGCGGGTCTTCGTCCGGCTTGACCTTGACGCCCGGCTTGATCTTTTCGGAGGCGCCCTTGAAGTCGATCAGCAAGTCATCGTAGGCGCCGCCATTGCGCGCCGGCGCGAAGCGCCAGTTCCCCTTGACCATCCAGCACTCGTCCGTTTCAGGTCCGCAGGCGCCCATATTGTCCGAGTACAGGTCGATGGCGCCATCGAGCGAGGTGACCTTGCCGTCGCCGATTTCAAACAGGGCCAGTTGCGTGATGGTGTAGCCCTGGCCCGTATAGCCGTAGCGGATCGCCAGTCCCGGCTTGTTCGCGCCCAGCATGACCCAGTGGACTTCGCCGAGCTGCCCCGACGAGCCCAGGGCGGCGATGTTTTCCAGGCGTTTCACGACTTGCCACTGGCCGTCTTCCGGTGTGCCCTTGGGCGCCAGGAAAAAGACATTCAGCAGCCCCGGCGAGGCATGCGCCGATTCGGCCGTGCCTTCCGTGTTGGCCGTTTCCGCATTCGCCACCAGGATGGCGCTGCCATCAGGCAGCAGCTTGTGGCTGACGGCGCTGACCACGTAACTGAGCTTGTCGACGTGGTTGTCCGGATCGGGCAGGTCGGCCAGTGCATCGTCGCTGTCGTCGCGGTAGGCCTTGCCGAAGACGGCGCGCATCATGGTCGCTTCGCGCTCGCGCGCCTGCGGCGTGTTCATCGCTTCCGTCCTGGGCGCGGTGGCGGACGGCGGCGGCACGTGTTCGGCCGATGCCGTTGCATCGGCGGCGGCGGGGACGGCGGCTGCCACGTCGGCTGCCAGGCCGGCGCTGGCGGGGGTGGTCTTGTCCGAGCAGGCGCCGAGCAGTGCGGAGGCTATCAGCAGGACGAGCGGGGTGCGGTAATTCATAGGCAGGGCAGATTGCGGTCATGGAGAATGGGCGCAGTATGCCAGATAGATGAAAGCGAGGGAGCGCGGCCTGGCGGCCGGTCCCTCGCTTCCTTGCCCGCAGGGGGCGTTTTTGCAATCAGCCTTGGCGCTTATTTTTCCAGCGCCACCCTGTCATCGCGCCGCAGCGGCGCCTTCTGGCGGCGCAGTTTCGCCATGCCGCGCTTGAGCAGGTGCTCCAGGTCGTCGATGTAGGTGAACACGGCCGGCACCACCAGCAGGCTCAATAAGGTCGAGGTGATCAGGCCGCCGATGACGGTAATGGCCATCGGCGAACGGAAGCTGGGGTCGGCGCCCCAGCCCAGCGCCAGCGGCATCATGCCGGCGCCCATGGCGATCGTCGTCATCAGGATGGGCCGGCTGCGCTTGTGGCAGGCGTCGACCAGCGCGTCGAAGCGGTTCATGCCGGCCTGGCGCGCCAGGATCGCATAGTCGACCAGCAGGATGGAGTTCTTTGTGACGATCCCCATCAGCATGATCAGGCCGATCATCGACGGCATCGACAGGGCGCTGCCCGTGATCAGCAGCGCCACGAAGGCGCCGCCGATCGACAGCGGCAGCGCCGCCAGGATGGTCACCGGCTGCATGAAGTCCTTGAACAGCAGCACCAGCACGCAGTAGATGCACAGCACGCCGATCAGCATGGCCAGGCCGAAGCTGGCGAACAGCGAGGCCATTTCCTGCGCGTCGCCCAGTTCGGCGATCTTCACGGACGGCGGCAGATTCTTCATCGACGGCAGCGCGCGCGCTTCTTCATTCAGTTCGCCGAGCGTGCGCGAACCGAGTTCCACGTCGAGGGTGACGTTGCGGCTGCGGTTCAACCGGTCGATCTGCGCCGGGCCGCTTTCCATCGTCACCGTGGCCACGTTCGCCAGGCGCACGGGGCCATTCTTGCCGGGCACGGTCAGGCGCTCGATGGCGGCCAGGTCGGCGCGCACGCTGTTGGGCAGCTTGACGCGGATCGGCACCTGCCGTTCCGGCAGGTTCATTTTCGTCAGGTCCGTATCGTAGTCGCCGGCCGTGGCCACGCGCACGGTTTCGCCGATCGCTGCCGCCGTCACGCCCAGGTCGGCCGCCTTGGCGAAATCGGGGCGCACGATGATTTCCGGACGCACCAGCGAGGCGCTGGAATTGACGTTGCCGATGCCTTTCAGGCCGCGCAGTTCACGCTCGACCTTTTGCGCCGCGGCCATCAGCGCCACCGGGTCTTCCGAGCGCAGCACCAGCTGCATCTTGACGCCCGTGTCGGGCGGCCCCACCGTGAAGCGGGCGCCGGGGATCGTATCGAGCTTGTGGCGCAGCTGCGTTTCCAGGTCCGCCATCGATTCCTTGCGCTCCGTGCGGTGCACGGTGGTCAGGGTCAGCACGGCGCGGCGCGCCTCGGCCGCCGCGCCGGGGGCGAAGGCGTCGCCGCTGGAACCCCCGCCGATCGAACTGAAGACGCCCTGTATGCCTTGTGTGCGCATGGCCGCGTCGCGCGCCAGCGCTGCCACGGCCTGCGTTTCCGCCAGGGTGGAGCCGGGCGGCAGTTCCAGGTTGATCTGCGTCTGTGCGCGGTCGGCAGCCGGCACGAAACCGGTCGGCAGCAGCGGCACGAGCGCGATGGCGCCGACAAAGAACAGGGCCGCGGCGATGGCCGTGATGCCGCGGTGGTTCAGGCACCAGCGCATCACGCGCAGATAGCGCGTCATCAGCCAGCCATCCTGTTCTTCCTTGTGCGGCAGCGGTTTCAATATGTAGGCCGCCATCATCGGCGTGAGCAGTCGCGCCACCACCAGCGAGGCCAGCACGGCCAGCACGGCCGTCCAGCCGAACTGCTTGAAGAACAGGCCGGGAATGCCGCTCATGAAGGCCGTCGGCAGGAACACGGCCACCAGCGCGAAGGTGGTGGCGATCACCGCCATGCCGATTTCGTCGGCCGCTTCCATGGCCGCTTCCATGGGCGACTTGCCCATGCGCAGATGGCGCTCGATGTTTTCGATTTCCACGATGGCATCGTCGACCAGCACGCCGACGACCAGCGCCAGCGACAGCAGGGTGACGGTATTGAGCGTGTAGCCGAACCAGTAGATGCCGAGGAAGGCCGGCATCACGGACAGAGGCAGGGCGGCGGCGGCCACCAGGGTGGCGCGCCAGTCGCGCAGGAACCACCACACCACCAGCACGGCCAGCAGCGCGCCTTCGTACAGCAGTTCCATCGAACCGTCGAAGTTTTCCTCGACGGGGAAGGCGTTGTCGATCGACTGCTGCAGCACCACGTTGGGGTTTTCCTTTTGCAGGTCGGCGATGGCGTCGCGCGCGCCCTTGGCGACGGCCACTTCGCTGGCGCCCTTGGTGCGGAACACCTCGAAGGCGACCACGGTCTTGCCATCCTGCTCGGCCAGCGCGCGCGGTTCGGCGATGGTGTCGCGCACGGTGGCCACCTGGTCCAGGCGCACATGGCGGCCGTCCGGCAGCGGCACTTCCACGCGCGACAGTTCATCGGCCGTCTTGACGGTGGCGATGGTGCGCACCGACTGCTCGGCGCCGCTGATGTCGCCCCTACCGCCCGGCGCTTCGCGCTGCACCAGGCGCAGCTGGCGCGAGACGTCGAGGGCCGAGACCTTCAAGGCCGCCATGCGCGCTTCGTCGAGTTCCACCTGGATTTCGCGGTAGACGCCGCCCACGCGGGTGACGGCGCCCACGCCGGGCACGGTCAGGAGGCGCTTGGCGACCGTGTTGTCGACGAACCACGACAGGTCGGGAGAGTCGAGCGGGTTGTCCACGCCGGGTTTTGCCGTGGCGATAAAGGTCAGCACCACGCGCCCGGCCGTGGACGCCTTGGTGACGGTGGGATCGCGCAGCTCGGCCGGCATGTCCGCCTTGACCCGCGCGACGGCGTCGCGCACGTCGTTGACGGCTTCGGCGATCTGCTTTTCCAGGATGAATTCGACGGTCACCGTGACGACGCCATCGAGCACCTTGGTGTAGATGTTTTTCACGCCTTGCAGAGTGGCGACGGAGTCTTCGATCTTGCGCGCCACTTCCGTTTCCAGCTGGGCCGGCGCGGCGCCGGGCAGCACCGCGCTGACGGTGACGATGGGCAGTTCGATGTCGGGGAAATCCTGCACCGGATTGGCCTTGTAGGCCAGCAGGCCTGCCAAAGTCAGCAGCGCGAACAGCATGATGGCCGGGATCGGATTCTTGATCGAGAGGGAGGAAAAATTCATGGCTTGCCTTACTTTTTCGCTGCCATGGCGGCCGGCGCAGCGGGCTTGGCTGCCGCCGGTGCCGCTACCGGGGTGGCGACATTGCGTACCAGGTCGCCGTCATTGAGGAAGCCGGCGCCGCTGACGACGATCGTCGTGTCGGCCGTGATGCCGCCTAAAATCTCGATGCGGTCGCTCAGGCGCCGTCCGGCCTGCACCTTGATCTGGCTGACCCGCTGGTCGGGATTGAGGCGGAAGACATAGCTGAAGCCGTCGCGCACGGCAATCGCCTGCTGCGGCACCGTCAGCGCGCCCGAGGTGCCCAGTTCAAATTCGCCGCTGGCGTACATGCCGGCCTTGAACGGCGCATGGTTGCCCGTGCTGGCCGGCAGGTCCACGTACACGAGGGCGGAACGCGTCTGCGGGTCGACCGTGGGGGCGATCATGCGCACCTTGCCCGTCAACACGCTGCCATTGGCCGCCTTCACTTGCGCCAGCGTCCCTGGTTTCAAATTGAGCAGCTCGGTGGCCGTCACTTCGGCGCGCCATTCGAGGCGGCCCTGGCGGATCATGCGGAACAATTCCGTGCCGGCGCCCACCACCGAGCCCACGGTGGCCGAGCGCGAGGAAATGATGCCGCTGTCGGGCGCCACCACCTGCGTGTATTTCAGGCGCAGCTGCTGCGACGCCAGCTGCGCCCTGGCGGACGCGATGCGCGCGTTGGCCGTCTGTTCTGCCGTCAGGTACTGGCTGATCTGCTGCGCGCTGATGGCGCCCGTGCTTTGCAGCGAGCGGGCGCGCTGCGCGTTGGCTGCCGCCTCGGCCGCATTCGCTTCCGCTTCCAGCACGGCGGCTCTGGCCTGCGCCACGTCGGCGTTCACCGTGTCGTTCGAGAACACGGCCAGCACCTGGCCGGCGCGCACGACGTCGCCGACATTCACGCGCACGTCGGTGAGGCGCAAGCCGTTCGACTCGCTGCCGATGACGGCTTCCTGCCAGGCGGCGACGTTGCCGTTGGCGCTCAGCTTGATGGGCAGGCTGGCCGTCTGCGGCTTGGCCGTGGTGACGGTCAGCGCGGGTTTTTGCGCCGCCTTCTTGTCCTTCGCCTCGTCGGCTGCCGTGCAAGCCGATGGGTACAGGGACACGCCCGCGCCCAGCATTACGCAAAGGGCGGCCAGGGCGAATGCCGTGGGTGTCAAAATCAGTTTTTTCATGTTGTCGTATCCGTCAAGGTGCGTTGTTGGCGATGGTGCTGCTGCCGTTCCAGCCGCCGCCGGCGGCGCGGTACAGCGCCACCCAGGCGGCGCTGCGTTCGCGCTCGAGGTTGACCACCGTGTTTTCGGCGGCCAGGCGCGTGCGGCGGGCGTCTTCCAGTTCGATCAGGCTGGCCAGGCCGTTCCTGTAGCGGTCTTCGGTGGCGACGAACGACACGCGGTAGCCTTCCAGCGCGGTTTTGGCATGCTCGCTGCGCGCGTCCGTGCTGGCCAGGTTGACCAGCGCCTCTTCCACTTCGCGCACGGCCTGGCGCACGCCGGCGCGGTATTTCACCACGGCTTCGTCGTAGCGCGCCGTGGCCGCGTCGACCTGGGCGCGGCGGGTGCCGCCGTCGAAGATGGGCAGGCTGACGGCCAGCGGGCCGATGCTCCAGGTGCTGGCCGTGATGCTGGTGCCGCCGGCGCGGATATTGCCCTTGCCGATCGAGCCTGCCAGGCTCAGGCGGGGATAGCGCTGCGCCTGCGCGCCGCGTACTTCGAAGCTGGCGGCGGCCACTTCGCGTTCGGCGCTGTAGATGTCGGGACGCTGGGCCAGGGTTTGTGCCGGCAGTTCCGCTATCGCCACCGGCGAGGGCAGGATGGCAGGGCTGGCCGCCAGCTTCTGGCGCAGCGACGCTTCCGGCATGGCCGACAGGGCGACCAGCGCCTTGATGTTCACGTCGCAGGCGGCGCGCTGTTCGATGGCGCGGCTGGCGCCTTCGGCGGCGCTGGCGCGGGCCAGGGCGGCGTTGGCGGGCGGCTGGAAACCGGCGCCGGCGCTCAGCTCCGTCAGGCGTGCCGAGTCGCGGCGCGAGGCCGCATCCTGTTCGGCCACGGCCTGCAACTGCTGGCAGGTGCGCAAGGCGTAGTACTGGTTCGCCACTTCGGCGGCCACCGAGACGCGGGCCTCATGCCAGAGCGCGCGCGCGCTGCCGTAGCGCTCCTGCGCCGCGTCGCGCGTGGCGCGGTTGGCCCCAAACACGTCGATTTCCCACGACGCCTGCAAGGCCGCCTGCGAGGTGGTGCCGCTGGGCTGCGCCGATTGCTGGCTGGTGCGCACCACGCTGCCCGTCGCGTCGAGCTTGGGCGCCAGCGCGGCGCCGCTGGCGATGCTGTCCGCGCGCGCCTGCACGATGCGCGTGCCGGCGGCGGCGATGGTGGGGCTGACCTGTTGCGCCTCGGTGATCAATTCCACCAGCAGGCTGTCGCCCTGGCCCTGCCACCAGCTGGCCAGGTCAGTCAGCTTGCCGTTGTGCGGCAGCGGCGCCTGCCACTGCGCGGGTGCGCTGGCGGCCACCGCGGCGGGCGGCCCTTGCAGGGCGCAACCGCCCAGCGCCAGCACGATGCCGGCGGCCAGGGCGCGTTGAACGGTGCATCGAATAATCGTCATGCTGGTCCTTCTGCTTGTCGTTGAGTGGTAGAGGGGGGAGTGGCCAGGCACCGGCGTTCCACGTCGGCCATGGCCAGCGCGTAGTCGGTCAAGCGCGCCAGCCAGGTGTCGATCGCGTGCGGCGATTCCAGCAGTTGCGGGCGCAAGGTGTGCAGCACGTCGGCGCCCACCATGTGCTGCAGGGCCAGCGAGGCGATGGAAAACGCCAGCCGGTGCATGTCGTCGCTGTTGGCTGGCGCGCCCAAGTGGCGCGCCAGCACGCGCGTGAGCGCCTCGTGTTCGGCACGGATGTTCTGGTCGACCTCGCGCGCCCACAGGCCCGTCGGTTCGAGCATCTCGCGGCACCACAGGCGCATGCAGTCGCGCGCGATTTCTCCTTGCTGCATGGGGGCGAGCAATTGCGCATAAAAGCCTTCCAGACTTTGGCGCAGGGTGAAATGCGGTTGCTCGTACAGGGCGATATTGTCTTGTGGATTCGATAGTTGATGGGAGAAGGCGGCGCGGTACAGGCCCGCCTTGTCGCCAAAATAATAGCGGATGGCCGCCGCGTTGGTGCCGGCCGCCTGCGCCAGTTCGCGCGTGGAGGTCTTGGCGTAGCCCTGCCCGGCAAACAGGCGGATGGCGCTATGCAGCAGGCGCTCGCGCGACTGCTCGCCATCGGAGCGGGGCTTGCGCCCGTCGTCGGCGCTTGGTGTTGGGGAAATGTTTTTTTCAATCATGTCGGAGATTTAATCATATATCTCAAACGATTGATATAACTAAATCGCTTGATTTAGTTAACGAAAGATGAAGATGTGGTAAAACGCGGGCAAAAAAAAGCCCGCGAACTGGCGCGGGCTGAATCCAATGTTCAGGGAACGAATTGGAGGAGACAGTTCCACTATAGCGCTGAAAATGGTGCGGTGCAATACCGTAGAACTACTGTATTCATCTCTTGCTGATGGCAAAAAAACAGCATTTCATGCTGCGGCGCACAGAAACTCAGGCCTTGCTGCGCAGTGCCAGCGTGAAGGTGCTGCCGGAGCCGTAGTCGCTGTTGAAGAACAGGGCGCCGCCGATGGCGTTGGCCAGGTTCTGGCACAGGTACAGGCCCAGTCCCGCGCCTTCCACGTGGCGCGTGGAGGTGGAATCGAGTTGCGAGAAGGCCTGGAACAGCTTGGCCTGGTCTTCTTCCTTGATGCCGGCGCCGCTGTCGGCGATGCTCATTTCCGTCACCAGCACGCCGTCTTCCTCGCGCTGGGCCAGGCTGATGCGCACCGTGCCCTGTTCCGTGAACTTGATGGCGTTGTTGAGCAGGTTGATGAGGATTTGCGTCAGTGCGCGGCGGTCCGTCTCGATGATGGCGGGCGGCCGGCCCGCTTCTCCCAGCGCCATTTCCAGCGCCAGGCCCTTTTGCTGGGCCAGCGGGCGCAGGGTGTCGGCCACTTCGGCCATCAGATCCTGGCAGTGCACGGGTTCGATCGACAGGGTCAGTTTGCCCGCCTCGATCTTGGCCACGTCGAGGATGTCGTTGATCAGCGAGAGCAGGTGACGCGCGCTGGCGCGGATGGTGTTGAGCTGCTTGTCCTGGTCCGACGTCAGGGGGCCGGGCAGTTTCATCAGCAGCGCGCCCGTGAATCCAATGATGGCGTTCAGCGGCGTGCGCAGTTCATGCGACATGTTGGCGATGAAGGCGGACTTCATGCGGCTCGCCTCGGCCAGTTCCAGGTTTTTCAGGGCGATTTCGCGGTTGATGGTTTCCAGTTCGGCCGCATGGTGCGCCAGGCGCATGTTCAGCTCGATCACCTGGCGTTCGCGCGCCTGCAGTTCGCCGTTGACCTGCACCGCCTGTTCATATGTGGAAATGAGCAAATCGAGGATTTGCTGGCGCTCCGCATTGATGAAGTGCTTCTGGTCGCCCAGGTACAGGGCGATGCCGATTTCCACATTCTGGTTCTTGCGCAGCTTCTGGTTCATCAGCATGTGGCTGATGCGGTTGAGCAGGTAGTCTTCCGCGTAAGGCTTGCGGATGAAATTGTCGGCGCCGCACTCGATGCCGCGGATGATGTCCTTCGGGTCGTTGAGCGAGGTGACGAGGATCACGGGGATGTCGCGCAGGGTCGGGTCGGACTTGATGGCGCGGCACAGGTCGTAGCCATTCATTTCAGGCATGACGATATCGGACAGCACCAGGTGCGGCTTGCGCTCGCGGATGGCGGCCAGGGCCAGCTGGCCATTCGCCGCCACGCGCGCGTTATAGTGCAGCGACTGGATCAGGCGGCGCAAGCGCTCCGCCTGGGTCGGGCTGTCCTCGACGATCAGGATCTCGATTTCGTCAGGCTTGATTTGGTTGTTGGAGTCCACAGACCTCTCCTAGGATTTCAGTGTGGTGATGCTGGGCGCGGTGAGCGCGCAATATCGACATCGTATGACTATATCGGATTTAGGTCTGTAAAAGTAACTTCCAAGTAACTATTTTGCCCACAGGGAATGCTGTGGCCGCCTGTCAGTTTTCGCCCTGGAACTGGCCGGCGCGATAGGTCAGCACGAGGGTGTCGCGGTGGCCGTGTTCGCCGATGGGCTGGATCGGCGTCGATTCGTGGATCACGGCAGCGTCGTCGAGCAGCAGCAGCGACCATGGCTCGGTCAGGGTAAAGCGCTTGCCGTTGGGGCCCTCCGCTTCGAAGATGCGCGTCTCGCCGCCCTTGACCTGTTCGCGCCCGATCAGCAGCACGGCGACGAAATCGACGCCGTCGCGGTGCGCGCCTTCCGGCGTGGGGCGGCCGATGCCGTCGGTCGTATCGATGCGGAACTGGTGCGCCTCGATGAACCACGGCTGGCGGCCCTTGACCTGCGAGCAGGCGTCGCCCAGTGCGCGAATCAGCTGCTGCCAGGCCGCTTGCGCGACGATGGCCGGGTCGACCGGTTCGAACAGGCGGTGCATGCCGCCGTGCAGGGCGTTGTATTCCACCGGCTGCCAGTGCGGACGGTGCGCCGTCTGCGTCAGGCGCTCGCCATCCTGCACGAAGCACGAATGGCGCCGGCGCCGATAGCGGCCGCCATCCTTCAGGTAATTGTCCAGCGCCAGGGTATCCCAGCTTGGTTCCAGCGCGCGCAGCGCGTCCAGCGGGCAGCCGGCCAGCGCGGCCACGTCCTGCGGGCGCAGGACGGCATAGCCGTCATCGCGCAAGGCTTCCTTGACGTGGGACGGGGCGGTAAAGATCGGTGCGGAAGTGCTCATGGCGGTGCCGGCCGCAATGCGGCCTGTCTCAGTTTATCCAGCCTGGCATTCTACGACTTCGCGGCGTTTCCTGTGCAGTACGACAGGAATTATTCTTGTTGAGTTAAAAATTCTTTACCAGGGTCATACGCAGCGAGCGCGATTCCACCGGATGGAAGTGGATATCGTCCACGGGCTGCGCTTCGCCGGGCAGGCGCGAGGCATAGTAGTAATCGATGGCCGCGTCGCGCCGGTTGGCCAGGTTGTAGCCTTCCACTTCCATGCGCAGGGTCTTGTCGATCCGGTAGGCGATGCGCCCGTTCAAGCCCACGCTGGCGGCGGAGCGCACGCTGTTGTCTTCCACCAGGGGGCGCGGGCCGAAGTAGCGCAGGCGCAAGGAGCCCGACCACGGTCCCGGCGGCGTCACCGTCATGGCCAGCTGGGCCACGCCTTCGATGGCGCCGGGGATGAAGTCGCCCGCCGGGTCGCTGCCGCGCGAGCGTGCGCGCGCATACGCGAGGTCCAGGTCCAGCGACAGCCAGCGGGCCGCCTTGTAGTAGCTGGAAAACTCGATGCCGTAGCGGCGGCTGGGGCGGCCCGCCTGCGTGGCGCCCGCGTCACCGATGAACATCAGCTCGGAATCGAAGTCCAGGCGGTACAGCGACAGCGAGGTTTGCAGGCCGGCGATGGCGGCGCTGCGCAAGCCCAGTTCCAGCCCGCGCGAGCGCACCAGGGGCGTGACCTTGCCAGCCGCCTCGCCCGTCTTCGGATCGACCGTGATGGTCGTGCCGCGCGCGTCGTTACTGTGAAAACCGTTGCCGATGTTGACATACGCTTCCGTGTCGCGCCACGGCCCCGCGATCACGCTCAGACTGGGGCTGAACAAATGGTCGCTGGCCGTGCCCGAATTGGCGGCGCGGTCGCTGCGCACGTCGAAGCGGTAGGCGTCCGCGCGCAGGCCGGCCACGGTGCGCAGCGATCGCGACCAGCGCGTGCTGTTTTCGCCATACACGCCGATGCTCGTTTCGACGAGATGGTCTTGCCGCGTGGTCGACAGGATCTGGCGCCGGCGCGTGTGGTACAGGCCATTGTGGATATTGTCGTTCTGCAGTTGCAGGCCGATGGTGGTGTCGCTGCTGCCCCGGTCCGTGTGGCGGTGCCAGGTGTGGCTGGCGTCGAGGCCGGCCGTCACGCGGCGGTCGGGCTGGGCGAACTGGTCGCCGTTGAGCGGATCGTCCATCGCATACGTAAAGTTCGAGAACAGGGCCAGGCGGTTGGCGATCACGTACGCGCTGACCCTGGACGACACGTCGTCCGTCGTCTGGTGCCAGGCGCCCGACAGGCTGTAGCGCTGCGCCTTGCCGCCGTCGCTGGCATCGACGGCGTCGAAGCGGCCCAAGCTGCCGTCGCGCACGGCGCGCAGCGGAATCTGGTCGGTGGCGTTCCAGCTGGCGTCGTATGCCATGGCCGTGACGTTGAAGCCGTTGTTGGCATAGCCTTCGCTGTAGCGCAGCACGCCATTGCGCTTGCGGTAGCGGTCCGGCTGCGTGAACGGGCCATCGTTATGCTGCGCTTCTAGCGCGTACAGCAGGCTGCCGTCGCCCGCATCGATGGAGTCGGCCAGCAGAGCGCGGCGAAAGCCGTTTTGCCCGATGCCGGCGCTGGCGATGCCTTGCGTCAGGCGGTTCGCGTAGACGACGGACGCCGCGCCCGCCGAGGAAAAATCGCCTTGCGCCGCCGCATACGGTCCCTTCTTGTAATCGAGGCGCATGGCCAGTTCGGGGATCAAAAAGTTCAGGTCCGTCCAGCCCTGGCCGTGGCCATGGCTGCGCTGGTTGACAGGCATCTCGTCGACCGTGGTGCGCAAGTCCGTGCCGTGATCGAGGTTGAAGCCGCGCAGGTAGAACTGGTTGGCCTTGCCCTCGCCGCTATGCTGGCTGACGATCAGCCCCGGCACGGCTTCGAGCAATTCGCCGGGCCGGTAGCTGGTGCGCGCGTCGAGCTGCTGTTGCGTGACGCTGCCCGCGTTGGCCGAATCGGCCACGCCCAGCTGGTTCAGGCGCGAACCGTCGACCAGCACGCGCTGGAAGAGGTCGTCGGCGTGGGCGGCGGTGGTGGAAAACAGGGCCGCGAGGAGGAGGGGAAGGGAGCGTGGCGTCATGGGTATGCCGGGGATTAGCGGATCGGCCATTCCGTGTTCTGGCGGTCGAAGATCAGCGTCTGGATGCTGCCGCTGTCCTGCACGTTGAGGGTATTGCGCTGGCTGGGCAGGAAGTCGATCAGCAACTGGTTATGAATGCGCGTGGCGGGGGCCAGGCGCGTGCGTTCGATCTCCTGGAAGATCACCACGTTGTCGGCATCGACCTTCATGCCGACCCAGTTCAGGCGCAATCGCCTGCCGTCCGGCCCCAAGAGGTAAAACTGTTTTTCGACATAGCGGCGCAGCGCCGCTTCGCTGTCTTCCTGGCCCAGGTCGAACCGGCGCTGGTACAGATTCGTCAGCAGCGCCTCGACGTCGTGGCCCGTGTAGGTGTGGACCACTTCCGTGCTGCCGCTGGCCGCGTTATAGCTGATGTCGGCGATGCCCATGTGGAAGTTATGGGCAGCGGCCGCCATGCTCGCGCAGGCCAGCGTGACGGCCGTCAGTGCACGCCAGCGCTTCATGCCGCGTCGCCCTTGGCCGGGCCATTGCTCTTGCCTTTCAACGGCGGATGAAAGTCGCGCATCAGCTTCTCCTTGGGTGATTTTTTCGCTCTTGAACAGTTCCACACGCGAAGGCGTGACCTTGCGCGCAGGAGGCGGTGCGGTAGGTCTTCGGGGGAGCAGAAAGGTATGCGCATGGTCACCCTGACGTTGTTGTAAGGAAATAGTGGCAACTATTCTATACGCAGGGTGGGGCCGTCCTTGTTTCTCTTTGCAATAAAGAAGGCTATGTCACCATCAGATGTGGGAATGCTCCCAGTGTTGCCTTCAATAATGTTTCCGGCGACCGGATACGCCCGGCGTCCAGTATCCAGCGCCAGCCCAGGTAATTCGGCAGATAGCGCGTCGCCACGCCGTGAAAGGGGCGTAGCCATGCCCGCAGGCGGCTGTGATATGCATTGACGTTCTGTACATGCGCGGCGCCCTGCACGCGGATGCCTGCGCGCAAATTGACGGCCTGGTGGCTGATCCCCGCTTCCTTGGCAAAGGCGCGATAGGCGGCATGGCCATCGGTGAGCAACAGGATATCCTTGTCGATCATGGGCAATAAATAATGGCGCACCTGCGCCTTCGTCAGCGCCCCTTTTCCGGTGACGAAATCGAGGGTTCCCGTACGGTCGCGCGCCACCAGGATGCAGACCTGCTCATTGGAAATGCCACGCCGGCGGGCATGACCGCCACGGCGGCGCGCCGCACGGGTCAGATGCCGCGATCCCTTTTCCGACTCCAGCACATACAGCTCGTCCGCTTCGGCGATGCCATGCAGGCAATGGGGCCGGTCCGTCTTGGCCAGGCTTAAAAACCGGTGGCGCCAGCGAAAGGCGGTGTTGCGGTGCACGCCCAGCTGGCTTGCCGCCTTGCGCACGGAAGCCGATTCGAGCAGGCAGTCGGCGTAGTCGAGCCACAGTGATTTATGGCGCAAGCGCGCCAGCGGCGTGCCGGTGAGTGCATTGAAGGTGCGGCCGCACGGCACGCAACGGTAGCGCTGCAGTCCGTGCGCATGGCCATGCAGGTGAGCACGACTGCTATTGCAGGCAGGACAGTGCAACCGCTGCCGGGCCACGCTTTCGATCAGTGCCGCGGCAGCGCCCTGCGGTGCGCTTCCTCGCAGCAGAGCGATGCCCGCCAGGCGCTGGCGACGGTTCAGTACGGCGAACTGGGCGATGAAGGTTTTCCATTGAGCTATCTGCATGAAAGGCTCCCGTTTGTCTGCGATGCACAGTCAGACAGCGGGGATACAGGAAGATTCCTGAACTTCCCCTACTTAACGGGGACAGAGCCATAAAGAAGGGCGGATGATGGACCGGCTTTTGCCGGGCGCCGTCAGGGCGATGCTTTATCTGATTTTGCTCGGGAAAGCAGCGCTTTTACTCACTTTTCATCAGGCTGTCGCGCAACAGGTTCAGTTGTTGTTTCATGTCCACAATCTGTTCCACGCTGCAGTGGCTGGCCGTCAGGATGGCTTCAGGCAGCAGGGCCGCTTCGTGGCGCAGCTGATCGCCCTGCTGCGTGAGGGAAATGATGACCTGGCGCTCGTCGCTGGCGGCGCGCGTGCGCGTCAGCAGCCCCGATTGCTCCATGCGCTTGAGCAAGGGCGTCAGGGTGGCCGAGTCCAGGAACAGGCGCTCGCCCACTTCCGACACCGTCAGGCCGTCGCGCTCCCACAACACCATCATCACCAGGTACTGCGAATAGGTCAGGCCGAGCTTGCGCAGGAGCTTGCGGTACAGCTTGTTCATGGCAAGCGAGGTCGAGTACAGCGCAAAGCACAGCTGGCCGTCCAGGCGCGGCACCTGGTGCAAGGGGTTGGGGGTGGTATCCATGGGCACAGTATATATAGTGCGCTACTTAGTTGCAAGCGACCCCAATGCCGCTAATGCCTGCGCGTCGAGCCTGAGCGCGCCGGCGGCGACATTCTCGCGCAGATGCGCCATGGACGAGGTGCCGGGAATGACCAGCATATTCGGCGCGCGCTGCAGCAGCCAGGCCAGCGCCACCTGCATCGGCGTGGCTTGCAGGGCGGCCGCCACCTGGTTCAAGGTATCGGACTGCAGCGGCGAAAAGCCGCCCAGGGGGAAGAAGGGCACGTAGGCGATGCCTTGCGCGGCCAGGGTGTCGATCAGCGCATCGTCTGCGCGGTGTGCCAGATTGTAGTGGTTCTGCACGCAGACGATGGGAGCGATGCGCTGGGCCTCGGCCACCTGACCGGCATCGACATTGGACAGGCCGATATGGCGCACCAGGCCTTCCCGCTGCAGCTGCACCAGTGTGGACAGCGGCTCGGCAAGCGACGAGCCGTCGGGGCCTTCCATGCCCGGCGCGCGCAGGTTGACCACATCGAGCACGTCCAGGCCCAGGTTGCGCAGGTTGTCGTGCACGGCGTCGCGCAGTTGCTGCGGCGATGCGGCCGGCAGCCAGGACTGGTCGGCGCCGCGCACGAAGCCGATCTTGGTGACGATGGTCAAGCCGTCGCGGTATGGATGCAGCGCTTCGCGGATGATCTGGTTGGTGACGTGGGGGCCGTAAAAGTCCGACGTGTCGATATGGTTGATGCCCAGTTCGACGGCTTCGCGCAGCACGGCAACGGCGGCGGCGCGGTCCTTCGGCGGGCCCCAGACGTGCGGGCCGGCCAGTTGCATGGCGCCGTAGCCGAGGCGGTTGAATGCGATGTCGCAATGGGCGGGCGTGAAGCGGTCGCTGGCGGGGTCATGCGTGTGCATGGGGGCTCCTGTGTGGTGGTAAGGGACGGGAGCAGCCATCGTAAGGGCGAATACGCTGTATGATAATCGGGTCAATCCGGCACAGGCTGTACTTATTTTCGCACAATCTCATCCCGTGAAAGCGCTCCTCATGCATGCAGACAACCCTTCCATGGCCGACCTGTCCGCCTTTGCCCTGGTGGCCGAGCACCGGGGTTTTCGCCAGGCCGCGCGTGCCAGCGGGCAGTCGGCGTCGGCGCTGAGCGAGGCGCTGCGGCGGCTGGAGCAGCAACTGGGCATCCGCCTGCTGGAACGCACCACGCGCAGCGTGACGCCGACGGCAGCCGGCGCGTTGTTGCTGACGCGTTTGCGTCCGGCGCTCGAGGAAGTGAGCAGCGCGCTCGACGTGCTGAACGACTTGCGCGACAGTCCGCGCGGCACCTTGCGCCTGAACGTGCCGGTCAACGCGGCGCGCTTCTTTTTGCAGCCCATGGTCGACCAGTTCCTGCGCGCCTATCCGCAGATCAGGGTCGAGCTGGTGGTCGATAATAATTTTGTCGATGTCGTCGCCAGTGGCTGCGACGCTGGCATCCGCTATGGCGAGCGGCTGGAGCAGGACATGATCGCCATCCCGATCGGCCCGCGCACGCAGCGCTTCGCGGTGGCGGGCGCACCGTCCTACCTGGCGCAGCGGGGCGTGCCCGTGCATCCGCGCGAGCTGCTGCAGCACGCCTGCCTGCTAGGAAAATTCCTCAGTGGCGCGATTCCCCCATGGGAGTTCGAACGCGATGGGCAAAAAGTGAGCGTGGAGCCGGACGGCCCCGTGATCGTCACGCCGACGGCGGCCGACTTCGCGGTCAGCATGGCCATCGCCGGCCATGGTCTGGTGTATCTGTTTGAAGAGTGGTTGCAGCCGTATATCGATGCGGGCCAGCTGCGGCCCGTGCTGGAAGACTGGGCGATGCCTTTTCCCGGCCCGTTTTTATACTATGCGGGCCGGCGCCACCTGCCGGCCCCGCTGCGCGCCTTCATCGATTTTGTGCAGGCCAATTTTGCGCAGCTTCCGCCGCTTGCTCAATCCGCAGGATAGCGCTGGCGTAAAAGCTGCAACATGGCGACGTTCTGTTCCCACGCGTCGCTCACGGGCTGCTGCGTGTATGGCAGCGTTTGCGTGTACGGCGCGGGGCCGAATTCCGGCGTGAACGTCATGCGCTCGGCGCCGGCCGCGCGGCGCAGCGCGACGATGGCATCCCACCAGGCCAGGTGGGCGTCGAGCGCCGGCTTGGCTTCCGGCGCGCGGAAGTCGGCCACCTGCGGACCCTGCGCATGGCCAACGCGCGCATGCACGTGGCGCACCAGCGGCAGCACTTGCGCCAGCGTGTGCGGCTGGTCTTCCAGCAGCGATTCGCAGGCGCAGCACCAGTGCGACAGGTCGGCCGTCAAGGGCAGGTGCGGATACTGCTGCAGATACGGCAGCAGCAGCATCGGGTGGCCGGAAAAGCGGCTGCGGTGGAGCTCGTGCACGATGGGCACGCCGTGCTTTGCCGAGATGGCGGCGGCCAGGTCGATCAATGCCGCGTTCTGCGCCTGGGTATAGTAATCCTTGCCCGTGTGCGTGTTGACCAGCACGGGGCGCGCCAGGCAGGCGTTTTCCAGCAGTTCCGCCAGGGCGGCGCGGTGCAGCTCGAAGTCGCCGTGGAACACGGTTTCCCACTGCGCGGCGATCAGGTCCAGGCCCGCATCGGCGATGCGCCCCGTCCACTCCTCGCGCAGGGCGGCGTCCAGCGGCAGCGACATTTCGATGCCGTCGAAGCCGGTCGCCAGTACCCTGTCGATGAAGACGTCGGGCGGCAGCTCGTTATTGCCCCAGTGGGCGGCAAAGACGTCGATGCGCATCAGACGAAGCCCCGCACGGGGAACGCCGCGTCGCGCTGTATCCAGTTGTGCGCCGCGTATTCGGTCTGGCCGTCGGTGGCGTGCAAGGTGTAGGCGTGGCGCGAGACGGGCGAGCGGTTCGGCGCGCTGTAGTGGGGCAGCAAGCCGTGGAAGCAGACGAGGGCGCCGGCCTTGACTTCCAACGGCACGGCCGTGCTGTCGTCGGGCCACGGCATGGCATCGAGTTTTTCCACTCTTACCTGGTCGCCGTTGCGGATGAAGCGTTCGCGCAGGGGGCCGCGGTGGCCGCCCGGTTCGGCCCACAGGCAGCCGTTGTCCAGCGTGGCGTCTTCCAGCGCGAACCAGAACGTGGTCACGCTGATCGGCGTGGTCTCGAAATACGTGGCGTCCTGGTGCCAGCGCACTTCGCCGCCGATGCCGGGCTGTTTAAATATATACATCGATTGCCATACCTGCGCATCCGCCAGGCCCAGGTCGCGCGCCACTTCGGCCAGTTTCGGGTCGGCCGAAAAAGCGCGGAAGACGGGGTCCAGGTCGTGCATGGCGTGGCCGATCTTGTTGATCGACAGCGATTTCGCCTGTTTCAGCTGGCCGTCCGGGCCGAACGCCTCTTCCTCGAAGAAGCAGCGGATGGTGTTGTCGGAGGCGAGGAAATAATCGTTGGTGTTCTTCGCCTGGTCGCGCGTGGTGAAGATCGACTGGCTGACGCTGGGGTCGAATTCGTTGACAATCTGCTCGGCGCGCGCGCGCAGGGCGGCGATTTCATCCGTGCCCTTGAAATCGGGCAGGATGATGTAGCCGTCGCGTTGGTATTGTTCCTGTTGTTCGATCGTCAGCATGGCGGCGGCTCCGGAGATTGGTAGAAGGCGCCATTGTAGGATGGGGGCAGTGCGCAAACAATCGCCCAGTGGTTGACAGATTGTCGCCAAAGCGATGACAATCTTTGACATGGATCAACTAAAAGCGATGGAAATCTTTGTCGAGGTGGCGCGCCAGCGCAGCTTTACGGTGGCGGGCCAGCGCCTGGGTTTGACGCGCGCCATGGTCAGCAAGACCATCATGCAGCTGGAAGAGCGCCTGAACGCGCGCTTGCTGCACCGCTCCACGCGCGAAGTGAGTTTGACGGACGCGGGCCGCGCCTACCTGGCGCCGTGCATGGCCACCGTCAGCCAGGCGCAGGAAGCGGCGCGCATGGTGGCGCACGTGGCGCAGGCGGGAGCGGGGGCGGAGCTGGCCGGGCCGCTGCGCATCCAGGCGCCATCGAGCTTCGGCAGCGCTTGGCTGGCCGATGCCGTCGCCCGTTTCAGTTTGCTGCACCCGCAGGTGCGGGCCGAGCTGTTTGTCGACGATGCGCTGCTCGACCCGATACGCCACGGTTTTGACTTGACGATACGCGTGGGCGGCATCCCGGACAGCAGCGCGCTGGCCATGCGGCCGCTGGCGCCGTGCCGCGCCGTGCTGTGCGCCAGTCCCGCCTATCTGGCGCAATGGGGCGTGCCGCAGACGCCGCAAGATTTATTGCAGCATCAGTGCCTGCATTTCAGCCACCTGACCGATGGCACGAACTGGCATTTCCTGCGTGGAGCAGGGGAGCAGCGCGAGGAAGTGAGCGTGCGCGTGCAGGCGGGGTTTACGGCGAATAATGGGCTGGTGCTGCACCAGGCGGCGCAGCGGGGGCTGGGCATCGTCTACAGCACCACGTTTCTCGCCTGGCGCAACCTGCTCGATGGCAGCCTGCTGCCCGTGCTGTCCGGCTGGGAGCTGCCCCTGAACCACTTGAGCGCCCTGTATCCGGCCAGCCGCCAGCCTTCGCCCAAGGTGCGCGCGCTGATCGATTTCCTGGTGGCCGAATACCAGCCCGTGCCGCCGTGGGACCGCGAGCTGGCAGCGGCCGGAGTTTTCAGCTGACGGTCAATTGAACGCGACCGGTTCCACCGTCCAGGCGCCATCGGCATACACGCGCTCGTCGTCGAGATAAACGGCTTCGGTGATGGCGAAGATGTCGACGTGGTAGCGCGCATCCTTGCGCTTGAATTGCGGTTTTGTATACACGCCGTGCTTGGCGCCCAGCGACAGATGGATGCCGCACATGCGTTCATACGTGCCGATGTCGTTGACCAGCTGCTCGCGCGAAAAGGCGCGGTTCATGCCGAAGCCCAGTTCGCGCACCCACACTTCACCTTCATGCGCGCGGATGATCTCGAGCATGGCGGTAAATTCCGGCGTGGCGTGCTCCGTGCCCGTGACTCTGCCCTTGTCGATGATCAGGGTGATCGGCGTATCGGGGCGGTTGACCATGAAGTGCGTGTCGCCGAAGACGAAGATGCGCACGCGCCCGTTCACCGCTTCCAGGTCCTGCGCTTCCGTAAATACTTCGCCCAGGGGGAACTGGCCGCCGATATTGTTCATGCCGCTGTAGTCGCCGATATTGAGCTTGGCCGATTCGAACGGGGAAGCGAAGACCAGCTGCTCGCCGCCGCTGTCGACCATGCCGTGGCGGGCGCCGTCGATGCGCGCTTTCAGTGCATGGCCGACGCCGCGGTAATAGGCCGGGTCGTAAGCCAGCGAGGCGATGTAGTGCAATCCCTGCACGCCGGGCATGCGCGACAGATGCACGTGCTCGATCACTTTCAGGCCCCGCTTGAACAGTTCGATGCGGATGCGGAACGCTTCCAGGCGGAAGCTGGTCGACTGGATCAGCACAACGAGGCTGCCGGCCGGCAGTTCGGCAAACGCGGCCAGCACGGCGTCGGGCGTGACCTCGTCGAAATCGATGAAGGCGGCGTCCGGCAAGGCCTGGCGGTACGCTTCCGTCAGCACCACGTTGAGCCAGCTGCGCTTGTCGCAGACGATCAGGGACGGTTCGTCCGGGCGGTGGCGGATGGCCATGGCCAGCAGGTCGGCCACGTTTTGCGCGGCCACTTCGGTGGCGGCGGCGCTGATGGCGTCGAGCCGGCTGGTGTCATTCTCGGGAAGCGTCATGGTGCGAAGGTGGGGGCGTGAAGTAATCGCAGCATTATAAGGCGATTGCCCCGGCCGTCACCATTCCCCATCCGGCGGAGGACAGGCGGCTGCCGCGCCCCTGATTATCTTGTGTAGTGCTTTCCGGCAATGTATTATTTGAAAAATGGTATGAAACGGTATGACAGGGCATGGCAGCGAGCCTGGAAGCGGCCCGGCGCAGCGGCAAAGGCGCGCATGCGCACGGTGGCATGCTTTCAGTGAAGCAGGGACAACAAGCCAACAGGCGAAGACTAAGAGTGTGATGTGATGAGCATAATCGGACAAGATATTCCCATGGAGCGGCCGGATGCGGATGGCCGTGCTGCCGTGTTCGTTCCCGTCACAGGCGTCAAGGAAGATGTCCTGTTGACCATACGCAAAGGTGCGGCCATCGTCGGCTTTGCCAACCACGACCGCACCATTACCGTGTATTTTGAAAGCAACCGCTTTGACGACCCCGCGCTGGCCAAGTGGGAGCACAAGGCGCGCAAGGCCTACGACCGCCTGGTCGACAATGCGCCCACCGTGTCGAAACTGACCACCAGCCCCGCCAATTTCGAGCAGATCGGCTACATCAATGGCAAGGGCATCACCATCCGCCGCATGGAAAGCCTGCAGCGCTGGCTCGCGTATTCGGATGCGATGGATACGTGTCCGGCGATGGATATCATTCCGCGCACGGTTATTGCCAAGGCCGACGCGGTCAAGGTGTAAGAGCGGCTGATAAAACGCCCAAGGCGTTGTTGCCTGCCTCTCGCCGTACTGACGTACTGTCTTCGAGGCGGCGCCTAGCCCTGAGCATTTTCTCAGCCGCTCTTGGCGCGCTTACGAATGGCTGTACGAAAGGCCACAGTTTGTAGGCTTTCCCTCGGTCCTGGCGTACTGTCTTCGGGGCGGAGCTTGGCCCTGCATGCTTGCGCGGCCACTGTCGCGTGGGCTTGGAGTCAACAATGTGTCGGATTACGCGGGGCGTTGCCCCGCTAATCCGACCTACGCGACCTACGCCTGACTTCGCTTCTTGCTTCTCGCTCCTTGCTACACCACGATGATATTCGCCTGCGCCTTGAGCGGGCAGGGCAGGGTATCGTCGAAGGTGATTTCGATGGCGCTGGCGACGAACATGCCGCCGATGTGCTGGGCGGCGATTTCGGGCGGCGTGCCCGGCTTGGTCAGGTTGACGTCCTGGGCGAAGACGAAGACTCTCCAGGTGCCGTAGACTTTTTGATCATATTGCAGCAGGGTGCGGTAAGCGCGCTTCAAGTCCAGGCTGCCTGCATAGACGCCGTCGTTGGCACCCGGGTCGAAGCCCAGGCCGTCGTCGGTCAGCGATTCGACGAAATACAGGCCCTGCGGCGCCTGGAACAGCACGAACGCATACAGCTCCGTGCCGCGGAAGACATTGCCGTTGTCGCGCTTGAAACTGGCGCGCAGCCACAACGGTTCGTAGGCTTGCACGACGGCGGGCGTATCCGTTTCCACCGGCCCCGCCACGTGGATGTTGACTTGCGTTTCGGTCACCGCATGCTGGTAGGTGGCGCCCGTGGTGAAACGATCGTACTCCCAGCTGATGTCGGCCGTATAGGGCAGGCCCGCATTCGGCGCTTCCGGCAACACCCATTTCGCCACCACGCGCTCGGCCAGGGTCAGTTCGCCAGCGGCCGGTGGTGTTGCTTCCTGACCACGCCAGAACGGGTCGGCGATATCGGAGCAGGCGACGGCGATGGCGCCCGAAGCGATGGCCGAGGCCACGCCCGCCACCGTGAACTCGGGCTGGCCGGAGCCGGCCCCTTCCAGCGAACAGCAATGCACGTCGGGTTCCGTTTCCTCGAAACTGCCGCCCACGCTGAAGCTGGCCTTGCCGGAGCCGAGCGCGGCGGCAATGATGGCCACCAGCGCGGCGATGATGGCGATGATGATGGCGAGAACCTTCCACCACGGGTCGGAAAACGGCAGCTCGCCATGCGTGCCCGCATAGGCGGGGTTCGGCGTCCAGACGAGGGTCATGCCGGTCGGTACGATGGGGCCCAGGCCGGGCGGGCAGCGGCACTCCTTCCCATCCGTGCCCGTGCTGCCCCAGCGCTTGCCCGGCAGATGGCCCTGCGGCTTGGACAGTTCCAGCGTGCCTTCCTCGACCGTACACGTGTAGGTGTTGGTCGTGCTGTCAAAGCGCGTCTGCGACACGAAGATTTGCTGGATCGAGCGGTGCGGCGTGTAGCCGTCCGCCTTGGCGACAAAGCTGACGAGCCTCTTGCCGGGCGCCGCATGCTGGAAATCGGCATCCCACATGACCAGCATGGCCGCGCCGGCGGGAATGCTGGCAAAGAAGAAGGTGCGCGCCACGGGCACGATGCCGGGGTCGCCCACGCTTTCCAGGTACACCGTGACATTCGTCAGGGCGCTGCCGGACATATTGGTGACGTGGGCGGCAATGCGCAAGCCATAGATGGCATTGTCGAAGATGCCATCGGGCAGCATGATATTGGTGACGGGCTCGATCGCGAACGGCCGCGTCAGCACCTGCAGGGGTGTGTCGCTCATGATGCTTGCTCCTCGGGGCTTTGCTGTTCTTGCGCTTGCTCTTTCTCCAGGTCGGTGACGACATACGTGACGCCGCCCAGCAGCTTGCCATCCTGGGTTTCCAGCACGCGCAGCAGCGCATACTGGCGTGGCGGCAAGGCTTCGGCGCGCACGCTCAGATACACGGCCTGCGCCTGGCCGCGCGGCACTTCCAGCACCAGTGTTTGCTCGCCGGGCGCGTCGCCATTGCAATGGGGCGTACGCGCCAGGCCTGCGACCAGCTGTGCGTCCCTGGCCGGCTGCCATCGCTCAAGCCCGAGGGTGGCCAGCAGGCGCTCCGGCAGCTCGCCGCCATACTCGATCTGCAGTTCCACTTTTTTCGTTTCGCGGGGCAGGGCCGCCACCGCGATGGCCAGCAATTGCGCGCGCCTGGCCGCCAGCACCACGTTGACGTTGCGCTGGGCGATCTGGTCGTGCTGCTTGGGCTGGAAGGGAAAACCGTTGGGCAGCGGGTCGGGCAGCGGGTTGACGTCGCCAGGCCCGTGGGCCACGGCCAGCAGGCATTCGTGGCCGCCATTGACGATGACGGGCACCCACGGCACCAGGCACAGCACTTCCTGCGTGGCGCCGGGCGGCAAGTCGGCAAACGCGGAGCCGATCTGCGTGGCGGCGCCGACGGCGATCTGGCCGGAAGGATCGGCCCAGTAAAAGTCCACGCGCACGCCGTTCGAGGCGCTGTTGCCCGTGTTGTGCACGCGGCCCCACAGGTAATTGCTGGTGCCGGCAATGGGCGCGCCGGGCGGGCCATTCGGATCATTGCCGGGCACGACCCAGATATCGGCGCTGTCCCACCAGGGCTGGCCGTCTTCGATGATCAGGTGGGCTGACATGGCGTTCTCCTTGTCCTTGGCCTGTGCTTGTAGCTTAGGCCGCGGCGGTGGAGGCTTTTTGATTGGTATCAAGGCAAGGGAACACGGGGCCGGTGCGCCGTTGCCTTGGCCGCGTAAGGTAATATTGCGGCAGAACGCAGTGGAATGACTCCAGGAAAAGGTTGGAATGTGCTTGAAACAGTGAATGACGTTTGCATCAACGCCGCCTGCGGCCGGACCTTGCCGCTGCGCGTGGCGCATTGTCCGTTTTGCGGCGCGCGCCAGGTGGCGCAAGCACCTGTTCTGGAGAAGGTAGTGGCGCCGCCGCCGGTGCCGCGCATGCCGCCGCCGGTGCCCGTCGCCCCGCCGATTTCCACGCCGCAACCCGCGCCGCAACCCCCGCCGCAACCCGCCCCTCAGCCAGCTTCCGCTCCCCAGCCGGCCCCGCCGCCGGCTGCCGCACCGGCCAAGGCGCCGCCCGCCAAGCCTGCCGGCAGGGGCTCGGTGCCGCCGCCGCGCCCGCCCGTGCGCTTGCGTACGTGGATCGCGGCGGCCGTGGTGCTGACCGGTATCTGGTTTTATAACAAGCCGGCCGACAAGCCGGCCAGCGTGGCGGAACAGGTCGAGGCCGCCACCGCGCTGGCGGCGCAGTGCGACCTGGATGGGGCGCGCAGCGCGCTGGCCGTGCTGAAAAGCGCCAAGGCGCCCGCCGCGCAGATCAAGCGCTTGCAGGCGAATATCAGCAAGTCCGCCGCTACTTGCGACAGGCAACAGCAGCGGGCGCAGGCGTGGACGGCGTTGCAAGGCAGCGTCCAGCAGGCCCTCGACGCGGGCAAGCCGGAGCTGGCCGCCACGCGCCTGGCCGCTTATGTGAAGCGCTGGGGCGACGATCCAGACACCCTGGAACTCGACGCCAAAGTGAAAGTGGCGCAAGCCAGCGCCCAGCTCGACCTGGCCGACGCCTGCCTGGCCAAGGGCGACCGCGTCTGCCTGGAAAACAGCCTGATCGCCGCCGAGCGCTACAAGCGGCCCGAGCTGGCGGCGCGCACGCAGGCGCTGCGCGCGGCCTTGTCGCAATTGCTCGAACGCTCGCTGCTCGATGCATCCCCGGGCCAGTAGCGCCAACAACTAAAACGCCCGCCGCGGCCACGCCGGGCGGGTACACCTACTCAGCCCTACTCTTGCGGCACCAGCGCCAGCGCGGCGCTGAAGTCGCCCATCGGCTTGCCGCCGTTGGCCACCAGCGCCTTGTCGCGCGTGTTCAAGCCGTCGAGCACGGGCAGGGCGAAGCGGTGCGTGATGGCGCGCAGGATCGAAGCCGAATCGTATTGCGTATGGTCAACTAGTCCCTTTTTCACGTACGGCGAGACGAGGATGGCCGGTACGCGCGTGCCCGGGCCCCAGCGGTCGCCCTTCGGCGGCGCGGCGTGATCATAGAAGCCGCCGTTTTCATCGTAGGTGACGATGACCAGCATGTTCTTCCACTGCGGACTCTTCTTCAGCTGGGCGATGACGCTGGCGATGTGCGCGTCGCCGTCGGCCACGCTGGCGTAGCCAGCATGCTGGTTCAAATTGCCCTGCGGCTTGTAAAAGGTCACGGGCGGCAGCTTGCCGGCGCCCGCGTCGGCCAGGAACTGGCTATCGAAATCGCGCAGGTGGGCGGCCCGGTAGGCGGGCGCCTTCACGGGATCCATGTTGGCAAAATAGTTAAACGGCTGGTGGTGGAACTGGAAGTTCGGCGGATTCGGGAAGCTGCCGGCGCGCGCGCTGGCTGTGGCCAGGGCCGTCGTGTCCTTCCAGGCGCCCGCATACCAGGCCCAGTCGATATTTTTGCCTGAGAGCAAGTCGCCGATATTCGTCTGCGTCTGCGGCGGCAGCGTGTTGGCCTTGCCCGTGTCCGCATACAGCTTGCTGCTGTCGGCCGATGCCGGGGCGTTGCTGCTGGGCTGGAACGGCGGCTGCATGGTGTTGACGGCGTAGAACATGCCCGTGCCGTCTGCCGGCGTCAGCGCGCCGTCGTTGGCGTAGGCGGGCGCGCCGTTCAGGACCGTGGTCGGCGCCGTGGCGGACGGCGTCAGGCGCACGAAGTTGCCGTTGGCGTCGACGTCGATCTTCGCGATCGAGCCCTTGGCCACCGAGGTGTCGGCGTTCGGATACGTGGGCGCGCAGGCGCAGATCAGATACTGGTGCGTGAGGAAGGAGCCGCCAAACGCGCCGATGAACAGGTTGTCGGCCAGCGCATATT
Source organism: Janthinobacterium sp. GW823-FHT01H08 (assembly GCF_058797855.1). NCBI lineage: Bacteria > Pseudomonadati > Pseudomonadota > Betaproteobacteria > Burkholderiales > Oxalobacteraceae > Janthinobacterium > Janthinobacterium sp. GW823-FHT01H08. The sequence continues at coordinate 5,253,871 of NZ_CM179504.1, read as the reverse complement.
GTTTGGCGATGTCCCACAGCTGCATCTTGCTGCCGTCGTAATAGCCCATCGACAGGCCGCCCGCGTCGGAATAGGCCGCGAATTTGTCGTTGGCGCCGCCGTTGATCTGCATCTGGTTGTTATAGAAACGGTGCACGAGGTCGCGCGTGATCACCGATTGCGGCAGGTACAGGGGGCTGCCGGCATCGTCGATCTGGAACGGCTTGTTCGGCAGGTTGGCCGATTGCGCCTGCGTGATGACGGTGCTCTGGCCGGCCGCCGTCATGCCGCCCCAGGTGGGCGGCAGCACGGGCAGGGTGCTGCCGTCATAGTCTTTCTGCGGCACGTAGGCGGAAGTCGACGTGGGATTGACGCCCGGCACGCCGTTCGCGCCCGGGAACAGGCCGTACAGATTGTCGAAGCCGCGGTTTTCCGCGTAGATGACGACGATGGTCTGGATATTGTTCAGCGCCAGGGCGCCGTTCAGGGCGGCCAGCGCGTCGGCCGGTGCCGCCTGCGCGCTGGCGCTGGCGATCAAGGCCGTCACGCTGGCGTTTTCCGCCTTCAGTTTCGCCAGCTCGTCGCCGCTGGCCTTGTTGAAGTCGGACGCCAGGCCCGCTTCGGACACGCCGATGCGCGCGGCCAGCTTGCTGCTGGCGGCCGCAAAGTCGCCGCCATTGCCGTCCATGACTTGCGCCAGTTCCGTCGACAGGGCGCTGACGAAGGCGCTGTGGCCGGCGGGGGCGCGCAGCAGCAGTTTTTGCGTCACCTTGCTGCCGCTGTCGCCGATGGCTTCATGGCGGATGGCGTCCGTGCCGACGGTCACCAGCACGGCGCCCTGGCCGTCGAGCGTGTAGCTGCCGTCGGCGGCCGTGCGCACGGGAGTCGAAGCGCTGTCGCAGGTCAGCTTGGCGGTGCCGCTTTCCAGGCATACCTGGGCGTTTTCATAGTAGCTGCCGATCACCTGGCCCGTGGTGCTGGGCGTGATCGCATAATTGCTGCCGCAGGCGGCCAGGCCCAGCGACAGCAAGATTGGCAGGGGACGTAAGACAGGGCGAGCGTACGGTTTCATTGTTCATGCCTTCTGGGTGGAAAACGTCGCATGCTAGGCAGGCAATATGTCAGCTGCGTGACATGTCAGCGTCTGTTACATGACGTAATGTACGGACTTGATACATTACGTTTTGCAGGGACTTGTCACGCAGCGGTCACATACCGTTGCTACGCTGCCAGCCCATGATGAAAACGAAGCCCTCACTGCTGCTCGCCTTTGTAGCCGCCTGCCTGCTGGCCGCCTGCCATCCGGCAGCGCAAAAGGAAGCCGCGGCCAAGCCCGCCTATCTGGCGGGCGCCTACGCGCCCACCCTGCCACGCCAGCCTTCCGTGGCCCAGATGACGGCCATGGGCCGCGCCATGTTTTTCGAGCCCAGCCTGTCCGTGTCGGGGAAGATGTCGTGCGCCAGCTGCCACAGTCCCGAGCACGCGTATGGGCCGCCGAACGGGCTGGCGGTGCAGCTGGGCGGCCCGGAGCTGAAGGATGCGGGCACGCGCGCGGCGCCCTCGCTGCGTTACCTGCAGACCGCACCGGCCTTTACCGAGCACTATCACGACGACGATGGCGACGACAGCGTCGATGCGGGCCCCACGGGCGGGCGCAACTGGGATGGCCGCGCCCAGTCCGGCCATGAGCAGGCGCTGGCGCCGTTGCTCTCCCAACGCGAGATGGGCAACCGCGACGCGGCCGCCGTCGTCGCCAAATTGCGCGCTGGCCCCCTGGCGGCGCAATTTCGCCAGACGTATGGCGCCGATATTTTCGAGCAGCCGGGCCAGGCCTTGCGCTGGGCGCTGATGTCGCTGGAAGTGTTCCAGGAAAGCCCGCTAGATTTCTATCCGTACACGAGCAAGTACGACGCCGTCTTGCGCAAGCAGGCCGTTTTGAGTCCGCAGGAAGCGCGCGGCCTGGCCCTGTTCAACGATGAGCGCAAGGGCAATTGCGCGTCCTGCCACATCAGCCAGATCACTTCCGGCGGCGCCTTTCCCCAATTTACCGATTACGGCTTGATCAATATCGGCGTGCCGCGCAATGGCAAGCTGCCCGTCAATGCGGACCCGGCGTTCTTCGACATGGGCTTGTGCGGCCCGGACCGCACCGACTTGATGGAGCACAAGGAGTACTGCGGCAGCTTCAAGACGCCGTCCCTGCGCAATGTCGCCCTGCGCAAGGTATTTTTCCACAACGGCAGTTTTGACAGTCTGGAGCAGGTGCTGCGCTTTTACGTGCAGCGCGATACGGCGCCGCAAAAATGGTATCCGGCAGAGCGAAACGGCAAGGTGCGCAAATACGACGATTTGCCGCCGGGGCTCGAGGCGAACGTCAACGTGGAAGCGCCGTTCGACCGGCTGCCGGGCCAGGCGCCGGCCCTGAACGAAGCGCAGATCGCCGACGTGATCGCCTTCCTGCATACCTTGACGGATGGCTATCGGCCGGCCCCCGCGGCACACTGAACGCATGCCAAAAAGATATCAAGATACCATTGCTTACAACTACGCTACAAAAGCCTGTTTTTATGTGCGTTAGCGCACGCTAGAAAATTTTAGGCAGGTGTATATTGCGAACTGATCTGTGTCTTTTGATAACAATGAAAGGGAATACCATGAAAGTAAGCAAAAATTGGATGACCGTGTGCGCCGCCGGCATGATGGTTGTGGCCCTGGCTGCCTGCCAGAAGAAGAGCGATGTCGCCGCCGGTCCTGCGGAACAAGCTGGCCAGAAGATCGATGCGGCCGCTGCCAAGGCTGAAGCCGACATCAAGGCCGCAGCAACCAAAGCTGACGCCGCCGTGAGCCAGGCCGCTTCCGATACGGGCGCCAAGATGGACCAGGTCGCCGCTGACGCCGACAAGAAAATGAGCGAAGCGGCCGATGCCGTCGGCAAGAAAGTGGAAAAAGCCGGTGAAAAGATGCAGGACGCCGCGCACAAGTAATCACCGTCATCACCGCGCCAGGACCAGCTAACGCCGGCCCGGTTCCCGCAGCTGTCGTCAGGTGACGGCAGCTGCGGCGACGCCATCGCCCCCTTGGCCGCCTGGCGTCAACGTCTGCGTTCCAGCCGTCTCCGGCCTGTCCGCCTCGTCCGTCCCCCCCAGTACCACGCTCAAATCGACAAAGCCGTCGCGCCACGCGCGTTCCAGGTCTTGCTCCACCACTTCCAGGGTCGTTCTTTCCACATGATGAAAACCGCGCAAGCCATACGCCCGGTTGCGCCCGTGCGCCTTGGCCAGGTACAGCGCCATGTCGATCAGGTTGACGCTGCGTTCCCACGTGAGCGGCCGTCCCAGCGGCGCCAGCGGATAGGGCGCAAAGCCCACGGACACGTGCACTTCGATGGTCTGGCCCTGGTAGTCGATGCGTTGCGCCGCCATGCCGTTGAGGATGCGCCGCGCGATCTCGTCGAGCCCGTCGCGCGCGACGGCCGGCAGGAAGGCAAGGAATTCCTCGCCGCCCCAGCGCACGATCATGTCCGTTTCGCGCAACACGTCGTGCAGGGTTTCGGCGATCGTCGTCAGCACCAGGTCGCCCGCCGCATGGCCGTAAGCGTCGTTGATGTGCTTGAAGTGGTCGACGTCGAGCAGGAACAGCGCGCCCACGACATCGTCGCCGGCATAGGCGGGCTGCGGCTTGCCCGCATGGCTGCGCATGAATTCCTGGAAATGGCGGCGGTTGTACAGGGCCGTCAGCGGGTCGCGCGAACTCTGGCGCTTGAGTTCCTGGTTTTTCACCTTCAGCTGCACGTTCGCATGGCGCACCTTGCGGTACAGCAAGCCAACGATGGCGGACGCCATGGCCAGTACCAGCGCCAGCAGCCACCACACGCGCTGCTGCAGACGGCGGTTGTCGATTTCGGTGCTCTTGAGCTGATTTTCGCGGCTCAGCAGCTCGATCTGGCGCTGTTTCTTTTCCGCCTCATACTTTTCTTGCAGTTCATACACGGCCTTTTGCCGCTGCTTTTCGAACAGCTGGTTGGAAATGCCGCGCTCGCGGTGGTACGCGGTGACGGCGCCGCGCAGGTCGCCCGCCTTTTCCAGCGCCATGCCGTATTCCAGCAGCACGGCCTGCATTTCCGGCTGGTTGGCCGTGCGTTCGTAGTAGGCCAGGCCCGTGGCCACGCTTTGCTTGCCTTCCTGCAGCCGTCCCTGGCCGATCAGCGCCTGGCCGATGTTCAGCCGCGCCGTCGCCTCCACCTGTTCATCGTTGACGAGGTCCGCCGCCGTGATCGCTTCATTTGCATAGCGCAAGGCGCGCGCGTAGTCGCCTTCCTTGAGGTAGCTGTCCGACAGGTTGACGAGGGTGACGGCCACCATGCCGCGCGCGCCCAGCTGGCGTTCCAGCGCCAGGGCCGCCAGCAGTGCGCGCTGGCCCCGCTGCGGCTGCTGCGCGTCGAGCGCCAGCCCGTATTCCGTATTCTTTGCCTGCGCCATGCGGCCCGGTGACGCCAGTCTCGCGGAGACTGCCAGCAATTCGTCGAGCACTTCGAAGCCCTTGTCGTATTCGCGCATCTGCGTGTACAGCAGGGTGAGGGCATTCAGGGCGGCGGCCAGGCTGGACGGGGATTTGCTCTGGCGCGCCAGGTCGACGGCTGCCTGCAGCTTGGCCAGCGCAAACGGAAAATTGCCTTCCTCGGCCCACGACTGGCCCGCGCTGATGGTCGCTTGCACGCGCACGGGCAAGTCGTCCGTGCCATTGGCAATCTTTTCCGCCTCAAAGGCCAGCAGGTGCGAGGCGCGGCGCTCGTTGCGGGCAAACGTGATGTAGGCCTTGTTGAGTATGCCTTTTGCCAGCGCCACGTCGCTCTTGTTCATGCGGGCGTAGGCAATCAGTTCCTCGGCCAGCTGCATGGCGATGTCGTTCTGCCCCAGGCGCATGCGGGCGTTGCTCAGTTGGGTAAGGAATTCCGCGCGCACGGGCAGGGGAGCGCTGCGCGCCTGCGTTTCGACTTCCTGCAGCCGTTGCAGCGCGCGCGCGGGCACGTAGCGGCCGTCGTCGCGCACGGCGGCAAGATACTGCTCAAGGTCGCTGACCTGGGCGTGTGCGGCAGGCGGCAGCAAGCAGGCCAATACCAGCAGCCAATGCGCCTTTCGCCATGATGCCCGTCTCTGTCTGCCTGCCAACGTCCCGCTCCCGCAATGACCACCTGTCTGTAACAGATTATATTCTGTTGCAATCCAGAAATATCATGCAGTGCGCGGAAATTTGCGAAAGTGCACACTTTGGCCGCACGTCAGCGCAGGGGCAGGGCGGCCGTGGCCGGCGGGCTGCCTTTCAGGCGGAAGATGGCGACGGCCGCGATCAGGGCTTGTGCCTGTTCCTGCAGGCTTTCGGCCGCGGCGGCCGCCTGCTCGACCAGGGCGGCGTTCTGTTGCGTGATGTTGTCCATCTGCGTGACCGCCTGGTTGACCTCGCTGATTCCCGCGCTTTGCTCGTGGCTGGCGCTGGTGATTTCGCTCATGATGGCGGCCACCTTCTGGATCGATTCCACCACCAGCGCCATGGTGCGTCCCGCCTCGTCGACGAGCTTGCTGCCGGCGTCGACCCGTTCCACGGAGGCGCCGATCAAGGTCTTGATTTCCTGGGCGGCGGCAGCGCTGCGGTGGGCCAGGCTGCGCACCTCGCCGGCGACGACGGCGAAGCCGCGTCCCTGTTCGCCTGCCCGCGCCGCCTCGACGGCCGCGTTCAGGGCCAGGATGTTGGTCTGGAAGGCGATGCCGTCGATAACGCCGATGATGTCGGCGATCTGGCTCGAGCTTTCCTTGATCGCGCCCATCGTGCTGACCACTTGGGCGACGACGGCGCCGCCCTGCACGGCGACGGCCGAGGCGCTGGCGGCCAGCTGGTTCGCCTCGCCGGCGTTGCTGGCGTTTTGCCGCACCGTCGCCGTCAGCGTTTCCATCGAGCTGGCCGTCTCTTCGAGGGAACTGGCTTGCGCTTCCGTGCGCGCGGACAGGTCCGCATTGCCCAGCGCGATTTCGTGCGTGGCCACCGACATTTCGCCGGTGCCGCTGCGGATGTCGCCGATCAGCCCCGTCAGGTTGGCGTTAATGGTGTTCATCGCATGCAGCAGCACGCCGATTTCATCGGCTCGTTCGATGACGGCGTCGATGCTCAGGTCGCCGCCGGCGATCAGCTGCGCCGTGGCGATCGCCTGGTCCAGGCTGCGCTTGATGTGGCGGTACACGAGGAACAGGCACAGCAGCGAGACCATGACGGATACCAGCAGCACGCCGACCGTCACGGAATAGGCCGCCATAGTGCCGCTCATCGCCGTCTGCACGGCCGCGCTCGTGCGCTGGTCGAGCAGGGTGAGGAATTCATTCACCGGCTGCATGATCTTCGCCTTGTTGCTGTGGTATTGGGCATCGTGCATGATGGCGCGGGCCATTTCCAGGTCCGGCGGCCCGGTTTTGGTGAAGTTGCCGCTGCCGTCGTCGAAGCGGCCCTTGACGGCGTTCATGGCGATCACCTCGGTCTTGACCAGGCCGTCCGAATTGGCTTGCGCTTCGCGCAGCTTGGCGAATTCCTGCTCGCTGAAGCCGGCCTTGCGCATCAGTTCTGCCAGCGGCACGGCGGGCCCCGTCGATGCGGGCACGGGCACGCCTGCCGCCACGAAGTCCCAGTAGATGCGCTCGTAATGGGCGGGGCGCGGCTTCTTGCCATTGCGGATGTCGAGGATGTCCAGGTATTGCTGTTCGTACCTGGCGTCGCCGGTGACGACGTAGGTGCGGGCCAGCCGGGTCAGGTCGTCCGAGCTTTGCCGCAGTTCGTCGGCCAGCAGGTAGGACTGGTAGCGCGTTTCAGTGACGCGGTTCGCCTCGGCCTGCTTGCCCGCCACGCGGAACAGCGCCCACAGGCTGATGACGGAGAGCGCCAGGCTGAGCAGAAAAATGGCGGCAAAGATATTCCTGATCGACAGTTTGCTGCGCATGGTATCCCCCGGAAGTGTGGTTGGGGCCGTTGGCGCTGCCCGCCAGATGAATATACTCCCGTCTGTACGGCATTTTTAATGCCGTACAGAAAAAAAGTGGCGCCATGCAACGGCGCCCCATGGCTATCAAATTGCCAGTTGCTGCAGCAGGTAGAGGCGCTGGTACAGGCCGCCTTCGATCTGCATCAGTTCCTCGTGCGGTCCCGCTTCCGTGATGCGGCCATGGTTGAGCACGATGATACGGTCCGCTTCGCGGATGGTCGACAGGCGGTGGGCGATGGCGATGATGGTGACCTTGCCGCGCAACTCGTTGAGGGCCGTCTGCACGATCTGCTCCGTCTGGCTATCGATGCGCGACGTCGCTTCGTCGAGCAGCAAAATGCGCGGCTGGCCGGCCAGCGCGCGGGCAATCGCGATCAGCTGCTTCTGCCCCGACGACAGGCGCGAGCCGCCTTCGCCCAGCGGCGTGTCGTAGCCGTGTTCCAGCGCCGCGATGAAGTCGTGCGCATGCGCGGCGCGCGCGGCCGTCTCGATCTGCTGCTGCGTGTAGCCGCGGCCCATGTCGATGTTTTCGCGTGCCGAGGCGGCCAGCAGGAAGGGGTCTTGCGGCACCAGGCCCACGTCGGCGCGGAAGTGCTCGTTGTCGATGCTGTCGAGGGCGACGCCATTGATGGCGATGCTGCCCTGCGTGACGGGGTAGAAGCGCAGCAGCAAGGAGAGCAGGGTCGACTTGCCGCTGCCCGTGTGGCCGACGATGCCGAAGAACGCGCCTTGCGGGATCTGCAGCGACAGGTCGTGCAGCACGGGCTGGTTTTCCACGTAGGCGAAGGTCAGGCGGGCGATGTCGACGGCGGGCACGTCGCTGCCCGTTTTCGCCTGCCGCAGGGCCGGTGTCTCCCTTCCCTGTGCGTGTTCCAGCGCCTGCGCTTCGTCGAGCAGGGCCGAGACGCGCGCCGTGGCCACCACCGACTGCTGCAGCTGGCTGAACTGCATGGTGATCTGGATCAGCGGTTCGATCACGCGCGCGATGTAGCTGATGAATGCATACAGCACGCCCACTTCCACGGCACCCATGTCGCGGCGGCCGAAGCTGAAGATGACGACGGCCAGCAGCACGATGTTGAGCATGTCGAGCGCGGGGCGCAGCAGCCAGGCGTTGGCGCGCAATTCCTGCATGCGCGCCGTGTAGTGGTCCTGGTTGATGCCCGTGAAGCGCGCGCCGAAGCGCTTTTCCGCGTTATTCGCCTGCAGCACGCTCATGCCGCCGATCGATTCGGCGATCTGGCCGTTGATCTCGCTGCGCAGGGCGCGCGCGCGCGTGACGGCCGGCGCGCTCCAGCGCTGGTACAAAAAGACGATGAGCAGCACGGCCGGCAGCAGGGCCAGCACGATCAGCATCAAGCGCCAGTCGAGGAAGGCCATGGCGGCCATGGTGCCGACCAGGACGATGGAGCTGTCGAGGATGACGAACAGCACCTGCACGTACAGCGATTTCACCGCTTCCGTGTCGTTGGTGACGCGGCTGACCAGCTGGCCCGTGATGGCGCGGTCGAAAAAACTCATCGGCAGGCGCAGCACGTGCTGGTAGACGGTTTCGCGCAGGCGCTGCACCGAGCGCATGGCCAGGCCGGACAGGCGCACCAGCTGCAAATAGCGCAGGCCGGAAGCGACCCAGCCCGTCAGCAGGCAGCCGCCCAGCAGCAGCGACATGCGCGTCCAGTCCAGGTGGCGCGGCAGCAGATGCTGGTCGATCAGGGCCTTGCCTAAAATGGGACCCGTGACTTCGAGGGCGGCGGCGAGGATCAGCCAGAACGTGGCCCAGTACAAATGGCGCAGGTCCGGCGCGGCGGCGCGGCGCAGCAGGCCGACGGCTTGCGCGGCCTGGCGGCGCACGGATGGCGTGGCGGTGGTGGCTTGGTCGTTCTTAGATGGCATCGAGGCTGGCCTCCAGTTGTTGATAGCGCCACTGGCTGGCGTACCAGCCGTCGCGCTGCATCAGCGCGTCGTGGTTGCCCGTTTCCGTCACGTGGCCATCGCGCAGCACGAGGATCAGGTCCGCGTTGACGACGGCGCTCAGGCGGTGGCTGGCGATGATGGCGCTGCGCTCGGGGCGCTTGCGGCGCAATTCCTCCAGGTGCTGCAGGATGCGCGTTTCCGTGCCCGTGTCGACGGCGGACAGCGCATCGTCGAGCAGCAGCAAGCCGTTGTCGGCCAGCAGGGCGCGGGCAATCGCCACGCGCTGGCGCTGGCCGCCGGACAGGGTGATGCCCTTTTCGCCCACATGGGTGGCATAGCCTTCGGGGAACTGCAAAATGTCCGCGTGGATGTCGGCCAGCTGCGCCGCCCGCTCCACTTCCTCGCGCGTGGCGCCGGGGCGGGCCAGCGCGATATTGTCGGCGATGGTGGCGGAGAATAAAAAGGACTCCTGCGGCACCCAGCTGATCGCCGCGCGCAACGCGTGCAAGGTGTAGGCGTCCAGCGCGTGCCCATTCCACGTGGCCGTGCCCGATTGCGGCGTGACCTGGCGCAGCAGCACGCGCAGCAGGGTCGACTTGCCGCTGCCCGTCGGGCCGACCAGGCCCAGGGTCTGGCCCGGCTGCAAGCGCAGCGAAATGCCGGACAGGGCCGGCGCCGTCTGGCCCGCATACGCAAAGCCGACGTCCTGCAATTGCAGGGGGCCGGGCGTCAGCGTGGCGATGCTGCCATGGTCGTCGATGGCCAGCGGCGCGTCGAGCATCGGCTGCAGGCGCTGCCAGGCGGCGCGGCCCCGTTCGATCAATGACAGTACCCAGCCGGCGGCGAACATGGGCCAGATCAGCTGGCCCAGGTACATGGAAAAGCTCGTCAGCGCGCCGATGGTCAGCTGGTCTTGCCACACGAGGTAGCCGCCCAGGCCCAGGGTCAGCGCCGTGGCCGCCGTCAGGGTCAGGCCGACGGCCGGCTCGTACGCCGCTTCCCAGCGCTGCGCCGTCAGGCTGGCGTTGGCCGCATGGCCGGCCAGGGTGGAGAACTGCTTGCTGCTGCGCTCTTCCAGGCCCAGCGCGCGCAGGGTGCGCACGCCCGACAAGGACTCTTGCACATGGTCGTTCAGCGCGGAAAAGCGTTGCAGCGAATCCGTCGACGCCGTATGGATATGGCTTGAAATGCGCCAGAAGGCCAGTCCCATCAGCGGGAAGGGCAAGAGGGCGATGCAGGCCAGGCGCCAGTCCACGCCCAGCAGCATGATGCCGAGCACCATCAGCAGGGTCAAAGTGCCGTCGAAACCGGCCAGCATGGCTTCGCCGGCGGCCATTTCGATGGCGTCGATATCGTTCGTCGCCAGCGCCATCAGGTCGCCCGTGCGCTGGTTCTGGTAGAACGACGCGCCCTGCTGCGACATGCGCGTGTAGAAGCGCGTGCGCAGCATCACGCCCAGCTGGTAGGCGGCCTTGAACAGGGTGATGCGCCAGCCCACGCGCAGGAAGTAGATGACGACGCCGACGGCGAGCAGAGTCAGCAGCTCAAGCCACAGTTCGGCGGCCGTCATGCGGTGTGCGGCCAGCGCGTCGATGATGGCGCCCACGCGGCGCGGGATCCAGACGGTCAGTGTTGCCACGCCTGTCAGCATGACGGCGGCGGCGGCATACGCCGGCCAATGCTGACGCACGAAGCCGGCGATGAGCCTCGATAAACTCATGGTTACCTTTTGTTTTGAGTAATGGGGTGTCGCGGGGCGGAAGGACGGGCACGCGGACGGAAAGTACGCGTAGGATACAACAAGGCGGAAAAGCGCGCTGTGGACGAGCACGCAAAAAACGGGCCGTAGCCCGTTGTTTTGCTGCGTCAGTGCCGTGCGCGCGGCTTACTTGCGGCCGCTGCCTTTGCCGCCGCCCAGCATGTCGAGCTGTTTCGATGGCGTGCCCTTGGGCGCTGCCTTGGCTGCCGGCTTGGCCGCTGGCGCAGCGGCGTGCTGCACGGCGGCCTTGGCCACGGTCTTGCCGGCGGTGCTGGCCGGCTTGGCGGCGGGTTTGCTCGAAGGAAATGACTTCGCGGCTGGCTTGGCGGGGGCTGGCGCGGCGGCTTTCGCTGGTGCGGCGGAGGGTGCCGCTGCGTGCTTGGCTGCTTCAGGCTTGGCTGCCGGTTTGGCCGCCGGCTTGGCTTCCACCGCTTTGGCGGCAGGCTTGTCGGCAACCTTCTCGGCCGCCTTGGCAGGCGCTGCTTCCGGTTTGGCTGCCGGGGCGGCGGCAGGTTTGGCTACTTCAGCAGGCTTGGCGGCAACGGGGGAAGGCGCCGCGGCCGGTGCTGGTGCAGGCGCAGCGGCAGGCGCGGCGGCAGGCGCGGCAGCGGGCGCGGGCGCCGCGACGGCCAGGACAGGTTTGGCTGCGGCAGGAGCCGGGACCGTTGCTGCGGCTGGCGCGGCCGCATCGAGGCGGGCCTTGGCCGAGGCCAGCAATTCCGCCTGCGTGCCCGAGGCGATGCCGAACAGCTGGCGGCTGTAGGCCAGCACGCTCTCGATGCTTGGCTGCGCCTGGCTGGTGCTGTAGCTGAAGAAGTCGCGCGGGTCCTGCGTAACGAGCAGGTGCTGCGCCGTTTCCGCCGTCTGCGAGATGGCGGCCTTGCCGGCGTTCAGGTTCAGGGCGATGATTTTTTCGGCGCTTTCAAAGACTTTGCTGGTCAGAAGGCTGAAGATTTGCAGCTGGCTTTCCAGTTGCGACTTGGCGGCGCTGGAAAATTGTTCAGGAAGCGGAAACATATTTACTCCTTTGTACGGATTAAAATGCTGGCAAAACGCTCTGCAAAATCCCGAAAACCAGAGTTGGCCGCGTTTTGTAAAGTGGGTAGCGTGCTGAATAGCTGATCATAGACTTTTTATGATGCAACGCAATATGAATATTCTAGCGGTGATTCGAGTTAGTTGAAAGTTATTTTCTCAAGGGCGTGCGCCGTCTGTTTGCGCTATTCATGCGCCTGGCCGCATTTGCGGGAAGTTTGCGCGCGCGCAAAGCGTTGCCAAGGAATCTATGGCTACGCTTTTGCCAGTGGCTGGTTTCTTGCACTGCAACATCCACGGGGAATATATAAAATGATCATTCACTGAAACACCAGACACAGTCGTCAACCGAAGGAGTGTCCGCATGGACCTAGTCATCCGCAATGCCAGCCTGCCCGACGGGCGCCGCGCCATCGATATCGCCATCGAGGGCGGCCGCATCGCCGCCGTCGGCCCCGCCTTGCCCGTGACGGGCGTGCAAGAGATCGACGCCGCCGGCGACCTCGTCACGCCGCCCTTCGTCGACGCCCACTTCCACATGGACGCCACGCTCAGCTATGGCCTGCCGCGCGTCAACGCCTCCGGCACCCTGCTCGAAGGCATCGCCCTGTGGGGCGAGCTGAAGCCGCAACTGACGCAGGACGCGCTGGTCGAACGCGCCCTGCAGTATTGCGACTGGGCCGTGGCGCGCGGCCTGCTGGCGATCCGCTCGCACGTGGATATCTGCGACCCGCGCCTGCTGGCCGTCGAAGCGCTGCTCGACGTCAAGCGGCAAGTGGCGCCGTATCTCGATTTGCAGCTGGTGGCCTTTCCGCAGGACGGCATCCTGCGCAGTCCCGGCGCCTTCGATAATTTAAAACGCGCGATCGCCATGGGCGTCGACGTGGTGGGCGGCATCCCGCATTTCGAGCGCACCATGGCCGACGGCGCGGAATCCGTGCGCCTGCTGTGCGAATTTGCCTGCGAGCGGGGCCTGATGGTCGACATGCATTGCGACGAATCGGACGACCCGCTGTCGCGCCACATCGAAACCCTGGCCTTCCACAGCCAGCGCTTGGGGCTGCAGGGCAGGGTGACGGGCTCGCACCTGACGTCGATGCATTCGATGGACAATTATTATGTGAGCAAACTGCTGCCCCTGATCCGCGAGGCGGGCGTGGCTGCCATCGCCAACCCCCTCATCAACATCACCCTGCAGGCGCGTCACGACACGTATCCGAAGCGGCGCGGCATGACGCGCGTGCCCGAGATGCTGGCCGCCGGCATCCCCGTCGCCTTCGGCCACGACTGCGTGATGGACCCGTGGTACAGCCTCGGTTCCGGCGACATGCTGGAAGTGGCGCACATGGGTTTGCACGTGGCGCAGATGACGGGCCAGCAGGCGATGCACGAGTGCTTCCTGGCAGTCACCGAGACGCCGGCGCGCATCCTGGGCCTGGACGGCTACGGCATCGCGCCCGGCTGCCATGCGGACTTGCTGATCCTCGATTGCGGCTCCACGGTGGAAGCGCTGCGCCTGCGCGCGGCGCGCCGCCTGGTGCTGCGCCGCGGGAAAGTCGTCAGCGAGGCGCCGCGCGCGCAATCGCGCCTGCATCTGCCGGGGCGGCCCGAGAGTGTGAACTTCCGCCTGGGGCGCTGATACAATCGGCCATCACTTGTTATCGGGAGCACCGCCTTGAAAGAAATTGATATCCGTCCGGCCAATGAAGGCGATTTCGACGCCATGTGGCCGATCTTCCAGACCCTGGTCGCCGGCGGCGACACTTATACCTTCCCCGCCGGGACCACGCGCGAAGAGTGCCACGCCTACTGGTTCGGTCCCGGCGTGCAAAGCTTCGTCGCCGTGATGGGCAGCGAGCGCCTGCTGGGCATGTACAAGCTGGTGGCGAACCAGCCGGGCCATGGATCGCACGTGGCCAATGCCTCGTTCATGGTCGATCCCGCCGCGCAAGGCGTGGGCGTGGGCCGCCTGATGGGCGTGCACTGCATGGAAGAGGCGCGCCGCGCGGGCTACCTGGCGATGCAGTTCAACTTCGTCGTCAGCACCAACCTGGCCGCCGTCACGCTGTGGAAAAAGCTGGGTTTCACGGTGGTCGCCACCCTGCCGCTGGCCTACCGCCACGCGCAGCTCGGCTATGTCGACGCCTACGTGATGTACCAGCTGCTGACCGACCCGATGCAGTGGCCGGCATGAGCGGCGCCATGACAGAGCCGATTACCGTCATCGAGACGCCCCGTCTGCGTCTGCGCACCGCCACCCTGGACGATGCGGCCTTCTACATGGAGCTGGTCAACGACCCGTCGTGGATCGCCAACATCGGCCAGCGCAACATCGACACGCTGGAAGCGTCCCGTGCCGCGCTGGAGTCGGGACCGATGGCGCAGTTCCGCGAGCATGGCTATTCGCTGTACATCGTCGAGCGCCGCAGCGATGGCGCGCCCGTGGGCATGGCCGGCCTGGTGCGCCGCGACAGCCTGCCCGGCCCCGATATCGGCTACGCCATGCGTCCTGCCTACTGGGGCCAGGGCTACGCCTGGGAGGCGACGGCGGCCATCGTGCGGCATGCGCAGCACGTGCTGCGCCTGCCCACCCTGTACGGCATCACGTCGCTGCAGAACCAGGCGTCGATCAATCTGCTCAACAAGCTGGGACTGCGCTTCGAGCGCTTTACGCGCCGCCAGCCCGATGGTAGGGATACGAATGTCTACCGCCGCGATTTTCGTTTGGATTGACGCGGCAAATCCGTATCGGAAAAGTGAAAAAAAGTATTTAGAAAGCCGCGTCTTTTGTAGTGGTGGCGCGCGGTCTTTGTTTTTATAGTTGGCATACCGGTGGAAGACCGCCGGACTATAAAAACTGGAGACTCGTGATGAAAATCGTTACTGCTATTGCATGGGGCGGCATCATGTCCGCCGCCTGCGCGTCGATGCCGGCGGCATTGGCGCAAAGCTGCTCGGTGCCCGTCCTCAAGGTGCTGGCGCAAAAAAGCCTGGGCCTGACCGTGATGGAAAAGACCCTGGCCGAGTATGAAAAGAAAAACGGCACCAAGGTGCAGATCAGCTATTTCGGCGAAAACGACCGCCGCTCCAAGGCCAGGCTCGACGCTTCCACCAAGGCCGGCTCCTACCAGATCTATTATATCGACGAAGCCAACGTGGCTGAATTTGCCACGGCCGGCTGGGTGGTCCCCCTGCTCAAATACCTGCCCAAGGATGCCGATTACGACGACTTCCTGCCGGGCCGCCGCGCCGTCGCCTCGTACAAGGGCGTGGCGTATTTCGCGCCCCTGATCGGTGGCAGCGACTTCCTGTTCTACCGCCGCGACCTGCTGGAAAAGGCCGGCATCGCCGTGCCGAAGACGCTCGACGAACTGGTCG
This sequence comes from Janthinobacterium sp. GW823-FHT01H08, assembly GCF_058797855.1. Taxonomy (NCBI): domain Bacteria; kingdom Pseudomonadati; phylum Pseudomonadota; class Betaproteobacteria; order Burkholderiales; family Oxalobacteraceae; genus Janthinobacterium; species Janthinobacterium sp. GW823-FHT01H08. The sequence goes on along the minus strand of NZ_CM179504.1, from coordinate 5,238,785 downwards.
CCGCCGTGAAAAAACTGAACAACCCGCCGAACGTGTATGGCTGGGCGGCGCGGGGCCAGCGCGGCTCGGGCATGAATGTGTGGCGCTGGGCGCCGTTCATGCTGGCTGCCGGCGGCAAGTGGGAAAACAATGGCGTGCCGGCCTTCAATTCGCCGCAGGCCGTGAAAGCCACCACCCTGTACCGCGAACTGTTCAAGTATTCGCCGCCGGGCGGCGCCACCTACGACTGGAGCAATGCGCTCGAAGCATTCAGGTCGGGCAAGGTGGCCTTCATGATCGAATCGACGCCGTTCGCCGACTGGATGGAAGACCCGAAAAAATCCTCGGTGGTCGACAAGGTGGGCTATGTGCGCCCGCCATCGCCGCTGCCATCGGCCGCGTATGGCCACGGCCTGGCCATCTCCGCCACGGGCGCGAAGGATGAATGCACGCGCCAGGCGGCCGGCAAGTTCATCGCCTGGGCCACGGGCAAGGAGCAGGAACAGGCGCGCCTGAAGGACAACGTCTTCAGCGACTACAACCGCAGCAGCACCATCGCCAGCGAGTACTTCCGCAAGCACGTCAAGCCGCAGATCCAGGCGGGCCTGACGGACACCACGCCCGTCTCGCGCGTCACCATCTGGCCCAGCCCCGAGTGGCCGGACATCGGCGACAACCTGGGCGTCGTGCTGGAAGAAGTGTTTACGGGCACGCGCGGCGACGTGCAGAGCGCGCTCGATGAGGCCAACGAGTACGCGACGGAAGTGATGCAGCGGGCCAGCAAGCGTAAATAAGCCCATATCGCCAACGACTCCACCAGCTAAAACCAGGGGTCAGACCCGACGGGTCTGACCCCAGCTCTTGCTTTTGGGGTAACGCCAGCGCTTGTCCGTTCTCGTTTGAAAGCCATGACCATGCCGCATACCATCCGCAAGAAACGCCACACCTGGCTGCCGGCCGTGTTCCTGACGCTGCCGCTGCTGGTCCTGCTGATCCTGGGCCTGGTGCCCAGCATCGCCGCCATCAACCTGGCCCTGCAAAACCGCGTGCTGCGCTACAGCGACAGCGACTACGTCGGCTTCGCCAATTTCATCCGCCTGTTCGGCGACCGCCGCTTCCTCAATGCCGTGCAGGTATCGGCCATCTGGGAAGTGGTCACCGTGGCCGGCTCGCTGCTCGTCGGCGTGCTGCTGGCCGTGTTCCTGTTCGAGAAAGTCAAGGGACGCACGCGCGATCTTCTCGCGCTGCTCCTGATCGTGCCCGTGCTGCTGCCGCGCGTGTCGGCCGCCTTCATCTGGAAGTTCATGTACTCGCCGCTGATGGGCATCCTCAACTGGCTGCTCGAATGCGTGGGCCTGGGCGGCACGGCCTTGCTGTCCGACCCCGCCACGGCCCTGTATGCGGTGGCGCTGGTCGATATCTGGCAGTGGGGCCTGTTCTTCGGCGCCGTCATCCTGAAGCTGCTCGAAACCCTGCCCGCCGAACCGCTGGAAGCGGCGCGCCTCGATTACGCCAGCACGCTCCAGGTGTATGCCTACATCGCGCTGCCGATGCTGAAGGTGCCCATCATGAGCCTCGTGTTCATCAAGATGGTCGAGTCGCTGCGCTCGTTCGACCTGATCTACGTGATGACCAAGGGCGGCCCCGGCATCTCCACCGAAACGCTGGATATGTACGCGTATGCGCAAGGCATCGGCCTGATGGGCAAGGTGTCGTACGCGTCCAGCATGGCCGTGCTGATGATGCTGGCCACGACTGTCATCTTCACTTTACTCTGGAAGCGGGTCGCCAAATGGGAAAACTGACTCTGACGCGCGGCGCTGGCGCCGTCACCACCACCGCCATCACCACCGTGATTATCCTGGTGGCGCTGTTTCCCATCCTGTGGGCCGTGCTCAATTCCTTCAAGGAGCTGATGGACATCGTCACGCCCGTGCCGCGCTTTTTCTTCAGCCCGACCCTGGCCAATTACCAGCAGGTGCTGGCCAGCCCCGAGGTACTCACGGGACTGGGCAACAGCGTGGCCATCGTCGGCGTGGCCGTGTTGCTGGGCGCCGTGCTCGGTGTGCCGGCCGCGTATGCGATCGCCCGCTATCCGATTCCGGCGAAGAAGGATATCCAGTTCTTCCTGCTCTCCCTGCGCTTTTTGCCGCCCGTGGCCGTCGCCATTCCGCTGATCTCGATCTGGATCGACCTGGGCCTGTACGACTCGCGCCTGTCGATGGTGGTGACGTATCTGCTGGTGACCCTGTCGACCATCATCTGGCTGTCGATTCCCGCCTTTGCCCGCATCCCGAAGGAGATCGAGGAAGCGGCCGCGCTGGATGGCTATGGCCCCTACCAGGTGTTCTGGCACGTGGCCTTGCCGGTAGCGTCGAAGACCCTGATGGGCGGCATCGTCTTCAGCTTCGTGCTGGTCTGGAATGAACTGATGATCGCGCTGGCGCTCACCTCGTCGAAAAGCATGACCCTGCCCGTGGTGGCGTCGGCGTTTACCTCGATGGGCCAGGAAGTGCCGTGGGGCGTGGTGAACGCTTCCACCGTGCTGCTGGCGCTGCCGCCGCTGCTGTTCGTCGGCATCCTGGGACGGCTGCTCAACTCCATGCTCAAACATAAATAAGGAATTCATCATGCAAGCACTCGTACTGGAACAGGCGGAAAAAATCACCTTGCGCGACATCGACATGCCGCTCGTCGTCGGCCCGCGCGACGTGAAGATCAAGATTCATACTGTCGGCATCTGCGGCAGCGACGTGCATTACTTCAAGCACGGCAAGATCGGCCCCTTCGCCGTCGAAGCGCCGATGGTGCTCGGCCACGAAGCGTCCGGCGTGGTGGCGGAAGTAGGGGGGGAGGTGACGCATTTGAAAGCGGGCGACCGCGTCTGCATGGAGCCGGGCGTGCCGCAGTTCGACTCGCCGGCCACCATGCGCGGCCTGTACAACCTCGACCCGGCCGTGCGTTTCTGGGCCACGCCGCCCATCCACGGTTGCCTCACGCCGTACGTCGTGCACCCGGCCGCGTTCACCTTCAGGCTGCCCGACAACGTCAGCTTCGGCGAAGGCGCGATCGTCGAGCCGCTGGCCATCGGCCTGCAGGCGGCCAAGAAGGCGGCCATCAAGCCGGGCGACGTGGCGGTAGTCATCGGCGCCGGTACCATCGGCGCGATGACTGCGCTGGCCGCGCTGGCGGGCGGCTGCTCGCGCGTGATCCTGGCCGACCTGGTGCCGGAAAAGCTGGCCCTGTTCGCCGATAACGCCGCCGTGACCACGGTCGACGTGCGCCAGGCCAGCCTGGCCGACACGGTGCGCGAGCTGACGGATGGCTGGGGCGCCGACATCGTCTTCGAGGCCAGCGGCAGCATGCGCGCCTACGACCACATCGTCGACCTGCTGTGCCCGAACGGCTGCCTGGTGCTGGTAGGCATGCCGCCCGAGAACGTCCCTTTCGATATCGTCGCCATCCAGGCCAAGGAAGTGCGCATCGAGTCGGTGTTCCGCTACGCGAACATCTTCCCGCGCGCGATCGCCTTGCTCGCCTCGGGCAAGATCGACGTGAAGCCCTTCATTTCCCGCACCTTCGGCTTTGCCGACGGCGTGCAGGCGTTCGAGGAAGCGGCCCAGGGCCATCCGCGCGACGTCAAGATACAAATCGAACTGGCAGGAGAGTGATCATGGCAAACATCGCCTGCAGGCAGTTGCACAAGACCTATGACCAGAAGACGGCCGTGCTGCAGCCGTTCGACCTGGAGATCGCCGACGGCGAATTCATCGTCCTGCTGGGGCCTTCGGGCTGCGGCAAGTCGACCCTGCTGCGCATGATCGCGGGCCTGGAAGACATCAGCGGCGGCGAGCTGTTGATCGGCGGGGCCATCGTCAACGATTTGCCGCCGCGCGCGCGCAACGTGGCGATGGTGTTCCAGAACTACGCGCTGTATCCGCACATGACGGTGTACGACAATATCGCCTTCGGCCTGCGCCGCCTGAAGGTGCCGAACGACGAGATCGAGCGCCGCGTGCGCGAGGTGGCGGCCATCCTCAGCCTGGACAGCCTGCTGGAACGCAAGCCGCGCGCCATGTCGGGCGGGCAGCAGCAGCGCACGGCCATCGCGCGTGCCATGATCAAGACGCCGCAGGTGTTCCTGTTCGACGAGCCGCTGTCGAACCTGGACGCCAAGCTGCGCGCGCAGCTGCGCGCCGACATCAAGCGATTGCACCGTCGCCTGCGCACCACCACCCTGTACGTCACGCACGACCAGCTCGAGGCCATGACTCTGGCCGACCGGGTGGTGCTGATGAAGGGCGGGCATATCGAGCAGATCGGCACGCCGGCGGAACTGTACAACCATCCGCGCACCCTGTTCGCGGCTGGCTTCATCGGCACGCCGGCCATGAACTTCATCGACGGCATCGTCGAAAAAGACGGCGGGCAAACGCTGCTCGTGTGCGCCGGCTACCGCTGGCCATTGACGTCGCCCCGCTTCGCGGCGCTGCAGGCGGGTGCGCGCGTGGTCTTCGGCCTGCGCCCGAACCACTTGCGCGCGGCGCAAGCGCAGGCACAAACGCGGGAGCCGTCAGGCACGCATGGCCTGGCGTGCGTGATCGACCTGGTCGAGCTGCTGGGGGCCGAAGCGCTGATCAGCTTTCAGTGCGGCGCCTTGAGCCTGTCGGCCCTGCTGCCGGCGAATGCGGCCAACAGCGCGGCGCAGGTGGGGCAGACCCTGGCGCTGGCCTTCGACGAGGAGCACATGCACCTGTTCGACGCCGACAGCGGGATGGCCGTGGCGGTCGGTACTCAGGTAAGTGGTTAGAATAGCTGGCAACGAGACCGCGCAAGGGAACTGCCGTGACGCCTGACCTGGAACTGATCCACAAACCGATCCACGAATCGTTTCGCGCGTGGGCGCACGGCTTTCCGCACACCGTGGCGAAATGGCATTTTCATCCCGAGTACGAACTGCACTTCATCATCACATCGAACGGCAAATTTTTTATCGGCGACCATATCGGCAGTTACGGGGCGGGCAATCTGATCCTGACAGGGCCGAACCTGCCGCATAACTGGGTCAGCGAACTGCCGGAAGGCGTGGTGCTGCCCGAGCGCGATTTGGTGCTGCAGTTTTCCAGCGATTTCATCGAACGTTGCGCGCTGCTGTTCCCGGAAATGGCGCCCCTGAAAAGCCTGCTGGGCGAGGCCGCCAGGGGCTTGCAATTTCCCGATGCGCTGGGGCTGCGCCTGGTGCCGCTGATGAAGGAATTGACGACGGCGCAGGGCTTGCGCCGGGTCGAACTGTTTACGCGTTTGTTCGGCGAGCTGTGCGAGTGCCGCGAGCGGCGGCCCCTGGCCAGCGTGACCTATCTGGCGCAGGCAGGCCGCTACATGTCGTCGACCATCAACCTGGTGCTCGCCTACATCAAGCAGAACATCACGCTCGATTTTTGCGAGCAGGACGTGGCCGACGTGGCGGAGATGAACACCTTGAAATTCACGCGTTTCTTCCGCAAGCATACGGGCACCTCGTTCATTCAATACGTGAACCAGGAGCGCATCGCGCTGGCCTGCGAGCTGCTGATGAACACGGACATGAAGGTCACCGATATCTGCTACCGCACGGGCTTCAACAACCTTTCCAATTTCAACCGCCAGTTTTTGGCGCACAAGCAGATGTCGCCGTCCAAGTTCCGCTCCTGCCTGCTGATGAACATGCCCGAGCCGTCCGGCGACGGCCATTCTTAACTTTCTTTTGGAATCAAATGACTTATCTCGGTATCGATATCGGCACTTCCGAAGTCAAGGCCATCCTCACCGATGACGCGCAGACCATCCTTGCCAGCGCTGGCGTGACCCTGCGCGTCTCCAGCCCCCATCCCGGCTGGTCGGAGCAGAATCCCGAAGACTGGTGGCATGCCACGCTGGACGTGATCGCCGCCATCCGCGCCGCGCAGCCGGTGGCGTTTTCCGGCTTGCGCGGCATCGCCCTGTCGGGCCAGATGCATGGCGCCACCCTGCTCGACAAGCAGCAGCACGTGCTGCGCGCGGCCATGCTGTGGAACGACACGCGCGCCTTTGCCGAATGCGTGGAACTCGAGGCGCTGGTGCCCGAGTCGCGCGCCATCACGGGCAACCAGGCCATGCCCGGTTTCACGGCGCCCAAGCTGCTGTGGCTGCAAAAGTACGAGCCATCGCTGTTCCGCGCCACGGCCAAGGTCCTGCTGCCCAAGGATTACGTGGCCCTGCGTCTGACGGGCGAGTATGTGTCCGACATGTCCGACGCTTCCGGCACACTGTGGCTGGACGTGGCCAAACGCGACTGGTCCGAACGCATGCTGGCCGCCACGGGCCTCACGCGTGAGCACATGCCGCGCCTGGTCGAAGGCAGCCATGCCGCCGCGCAGGTGCGGCCCTCGCTGTGCCAGGAATGGGGCATTGCGCACGCGGTCGTGCTGGCCGGCGGCGCGGGCGACAACGCCGCGGCGGCTGTCGGCCTGGGCGTGGTGGAGCCGGGCGCCGGCCTGCTGTCGCTGGGGACTTCGGGCGTGCTGTTCGCCGGCAGCGACGGCTTCGCGCCCAATCCGGGCCAGGGCGTGCACGCGTTCTGCCATTGCCTGCCCGAGCGCTGGCACCAGATGAGCGTGATCCTCAGCGCCGCATCCAGCCTCAGCTGGGTGGCGCGGCTGACGCAGTCGAACGACATCGGCGAATTGGTGACGCTGGCGGAAAACGTCGAGGCGCGCCCGGCCCCCGTCTTCCTGCCGTATTTGAGCGGTGAGCGCACGCCGCACAACGACGCTTCCGCGCGCGGCGTGTTTTTCGGATTGTCGACGGAACACGGGCGCGCGGAACTGGCCTACAGCGTGATGGAAGGCGTGGCCTTTGCCATGGCCGACGGCAATGCGGCCCTGCGCAGCGCCGGCACGCATCTGAAGGAAGTGTCGTTCGTCGGCGGCGGCTCGCGCAGCCGCTTCTGGGCCCAGCTGTGCGCAAATGCCTCGGGCTTGCACGTGCTGCGCCACGATCACGGCGTGGCCGGCGGCACCCTGGGCGCGGCGCGCCTGGCGCAGATGGCGGCGACGGGCTTGCCGCCTGCGCAAGTGTGCACGCGCCCGGCCGTGCAGGAAACGGTGGCGCCGCAGGCCTCCGGTGTGCTGGACGAACGTCTGGCGCGCTACCGGCGTTTGTATCCGCTGTTGCGCGAAGAATTCGCGGGGGCGGCGGCGGCAACGCGCTGACGTGGCCGGCAAGATTGCCGGCCCGGCCATGCTGCGTCGGCGGGAATATGGCCAGACAGTCAATCTTCCCGTGTAATTTGTTGTTTCTATGTTGAAAGTGTTTCTCTAGCGAAAGCGCCGCTTGGTTTTTCGCGGGGCGGGCCGCATGATTTCCCTGTTTGGTGGGAATTGGATAGATTTGGCGACGCCTTTGTTGCCATCCTGTTCTTGCCGCCGGGAGAAACATATGCAACTCGCGAATCTGAAAATCTCCGTCCGCCTGGGTCTGCTGGGCGCCTTCTTCTTTCTTGCGCTGGTGTTCGTCGGCGCACGCGGCTGGAGCGCGCTCGACGCGGCCAGCGCGCGCAGCAACGAAGCCATGCAGCGCTCCGTGGCACTGACGGAAGCCGTCGACGCGGCGCGCAGCGCGCAGGTGGAATTCAAGATCCAGGTGCAGGAATGGAAAAACATCCTGCTGCGCGGCGGCGACGCGGCCGCCTTCCAGCGCTACCGCGAAGCGTTCGTCGCCAGCGGCGCGCAGACGCGCAAGGAATTGAAAGGCCTGCAGGCCATGATGGAGGCATTGAAACTCGATACCGCGCCCGTCGAGCGTTCGCTGCAGGCGCACGATGCGCTGGGCGTGAGCTACCTGGCGGCGCTGCAAAAATTTGACGGCGCGCGCGCCGACAGCGCCCAGACGGTCGATGCGCTGGTCAAGGGCATGGACCGCGAACCGACGCGGCAGATCGACGCCATCGTCGCGGCCATCGGCAAGCAGTCGCACGGCCTGATGGCGCAAATGAAGGAGCAGGATGACGCCGCGCACCGCAGCGCCAGCATCGCCATGCTCGTCACCGTGCTGGTGACGCTGGTCGTCGGCAGCGTTACCGTGTGGTGGCTGATCCGCAGCATCACGGTGCCGCTGGGTGCGGCCGTCGGCATCGCCCAGCAAGTGGCCGCCGGCGACCTGCGCGCCGTGGTGGCCGGCGGCAGCCGCGATGAAATCGGTGACCTGCTGCGTGCGCTGAAAGCGATGAGCGGCAACCTGGCCGCCATCGTCGGCAGGGTACGCGTCGGCACGGACGCCATCGCCCTGGCGTCCGGTGAAATTGCCAGCGGCAATATGGACCTGTCGTCGCGCACGGAAGAACAAGCCAGTTCGCTGGAAGAAACGGCCGCCTCGATGATCGAGCTGACCACCACCGTGCGGCAGAATAACGACAACGCCGACCAGGCGCGCCAGCTGGCCGGCGGCGCGTCCGACGTGGCGCAGCGCGGCGGCGCGGCCGTGGCGCAGGTGGTGCAGACCATGAACCATATCAATGCCTCCTCGAAGCGCATCGTCGACATCATCGCCGTCATCGACGGCATCGCCTTCCAGACGAATATCCTGGCCCTGAATGCGGCGGTGGAAGCGGCGCGCGCGGGCGAGCAGGGACGCGGCTTCGCCGTCGTGGCCAGCGAAGTGCGCAGCCTGGCGCACCGCTCGGCCGCGGCGGCCATGGAAATCAAGCAGCTGATCGGCGAATCCGTGCGCACGGTGGAAGAGGGCAGCGTGCTGGCCGGCCAGGCCGGGCGCACAATGGATGAGGTGGTGAGCAGCGTGCAGCGCGTCAACGCCATCATCGGCGAGATCGCCGTGGCCAGCGTGGAACAGCGCGACGGCATCGAGCAGATCAGCATCGCCATCAGCCAGATGGATGGCGTGACGCAGCAGAACGCGGCCCTGGTGGAGCAGGCCGCCGCCGCGGCGGACGCGCTGCAGCAGCAGGCGGCCAGCCTGGCCGACGCCGTCAGCATCTTCAAGCTGCACGGCACGCCCGGCGTGGCCGCATCGGCCGGCGCCGCCCTGGCGCGAAAGCTGTCGCTGGCCTGAAGCCGGCGTGCCCTGCGCCGCTTGATGCCAGTCAAGCGGCACCCGATCAGGCAAATATCGCGCCAAAATTCTTATACTATTTCCTTTCAGCATGTATCTGCGCCCGGCCGCATGGCGCGCGTTGCAAAGGAAAACCATGTTCCCTACGTTCCGCCTGCCGGGTGACGCATGACGGCGCTGCTGCTGGCGCTGTGCCTGACCCTGACCATGGTGCTCGCCGTGCTGCTGGCCTGCCAGTGGCGCGCGGCGCGCACGTGGCGCATGCGCCATGCGACCGGCGCGGTGCTGCAGGCGGCGCAGGCGCGGCGCATGGCGGAGGCGCTGGCGCTGCTGCACGCCTTGCCGGCGGCCGTCATCGGCACCGACCACGACGGCGTGGTGCAGTATCTGAATCCCCGCGCCAGCGCCATGGGCGGGCTGCTGGGCGACGATGGACTGGGCCAGCCCGTGACCGGGCTGCTGCCGCTGTTCCATGACGGCACGCCCATCGATGCGGCGCGCCAGGTGCGCGACTGCGTGGCGCGGCAGGAGGTGCTGGAAGTGGCGCGCGGCGCCGTGCTGCTGCGCCATCTCGACGGCAAGCGCATCGACGTGCAGTACAGCTGCGCGCCGCTGGCGCAGGGCGGCGCGGTGCTGCTGCTGCACGATGTGTCGGCCCGCAGGCGCGCCGAGCAGCAGCTGGAATTCATCGCCCACCACGATGGCTTGACGGGACTGCCGAACCGCCTGCATTTCCAGATCCGCTTCGAGCACGGCATCGCCTACGCGCGCCGCCACCAGGGTTTGCTGGCCGTGCTGTTCGTCGACATCGACCGTTTTAAATCCATCAACGACAGCCTGGGGCACGACGTGGGCGACCAGGTGCTGACGGAGTTCGCGCGCCGGGTGCAGCAATGCGTGCGCAAGGTCGATACGGTGGCGCGCCAGGGCGGCGACGAATTCATCATCCTGCTGACGGAACTGCGCACGGCGCACGATGCCGAACGGGTGGCCGAAAAGATCGTCGCCGCCATCGCCGCGCCCTTCGTCATCGGCGAGTACAGCCTGTCGGTGGCGGCCAGCGTGGGCGTGGCCCTGTATCCGGACGACGACGACGACGTCAATGCGCTGATCGAAAAGGCCGACCTGGCCATGTATGCGGCCAAGCGCCACGCCCCCGGCACTTGCCAGCGCTATGCGCCGCGCATGCAGACGCAGTCGTATTCGCGCACCATCCTCGAGACGGCCCTGCGCCATGCGCTCGAACGCAACGAGTTCGTGTTGTACTACCAGCCGCGCATGGACTTGAAGACGCGCAGGATCACGGGCGTGAAGGCATTGCTGCGCTGGAAGCACCCGGAACTGGGCTTGATGATGCCGCTCGACTTCTTGCCGGTGCTGGAGGAAAGCGCCTTGATCCTGCCGGTGGGCGCCTGGGTGCTGGCCACGGCCGTGGAGCAGGCGCGCGGCTGGATTGCGCAGGGGCAGATGCTGACGGTGTCCGTCAGCCTGTCGGCGCGCCAGTTCTACCAGCGCGATATCGCGCGCAATTTCGCCGCCGCGCTGCAGGCGGCCGGCGTGCCGGGCCATTGCATCGAACTGGAAATCGCCGCCGGCATTCTGATCGACAGCAACCAGAACTGCGAGCTGATACTGCGCCAGTTCCGCCAGCTGGGCATGGCGATTGCCATCAGCGATTTCGGCACGGGCGACGCTTCGCTCACTTACCTGAAACGCTTTCCCACGGATGCCGTGAAGATCGAAAAGTGTTTCATCGACGACCTGGACAAGCCGGGCGGCGATGGCGCCATGGTGCGCGCCATCGTGGCGATGGCGCGCACGCTCGGACTGCGCACCATCGCCGGCGGCGTGGAAAGCGGCGAGCAGCTGGAACTGCTGGCCGAGATGGGCTGCGACGAGGCGTTCGGCTATTTTCTCGGCCGCGCCATGGCGCCCGAAGGCATCGAGGCGCTGCTCAAGTCGCCTAGCCCGGCCTGACGGACAGCGCCGCCAGCAGCACGGCGGCCAGCACGGCCGCGCCGCCGATGACGCGCGCCAGGCGCATGGCCTGGCGCGGCGCATACGGCAGCAGCCAGATCAGCAGCAAGCCGCAGCCCGTCAGGCTGCCGACCCAGTAGACGAGGCCATAGCCGCCGCCGGCGATGTGCATGGCCCAGGCCAGGCCGGCCGCCAGCGCCAACCAGCCCGTCCACTGCAGGCGGCGGCGCAGCGGGGCGGGCGGTTCGGCGCCGCGCCCGTGCAGGTCGGCGTAGTGGCGGTCCATGGCCAGGCACAGCGAAGACAGGCCCGCGTAGCACAGCGCGAAGACGAGGAAATTGGCTAACAGTTCCATCAAGCGGCCTCCATCGTCGTCGGCGCCGGCTTGGCCGGTGCTGGTTTGGAGGCTTTCACGGGCAGCGGTTTCAATTTGAACGCCGCATACGCGAGGCCCAGGCCCAGCACCAGCACCACCAGGTCGAAGGCGGCCACCGCCACGGGGCCGCGCCCCAGGAACAGGGTCACGCCCAGGTGCGAATGGGTGGTGAAGACGTTCAGCACGGGCAGCGCCGCGAGCAGGAAGGCGCCGGCGGCCAGCTGCATGCGCCACATGGCACGCGACGGGCGCAGCTGGGCGATGATGGCGGCCAGGGCCCAGGCGCCGAAGAAGCAGGCGATTTCCTCTTTCGAGCGCTCCTCCATCGCCGCCGGCAGCAGGCGGTTGGCCCAGAAGTAGGCGCCGAAGGCGATCGGGATGCCGGCGATGGCGCCGATGTTGAGCGCTTCGACCAGGCGCAGGCCGAAGCTGGCGCGCTTGCCGGCGGCCAGCGCCTTGGCCTGCTTCTGGCGCGTCTTGACGGCCCACAGCAGGGCGCCCGTGGCGACCATGGCGCAGCCGGCCAGGCCGGAGAGGAAGAACAGGGCGCGCAGCAGCGGGCCGCCGAAATGCGCGACGTGCAGGCCGACCATCACGCCTTGCGTGGCGGCCGCGCCAGGCTGCGCCTCGCCGTCGGTCGACAGCAGCTTGCCGGACACGCCGTCGAATTCCATCGACGGCTGCTTCGACGACATGTCGCGTCCGCCGGCGCGCGTCAGCGTGATGGTGGCGTTGGCGTCGCCCGGATGATTGACGGAGATGCGCTCGACCTTGCCGCCCCACTGCTGTTCCGCCTGGCGCACGAGGGGCGCGATCGGCGTCAGCGGCGCGGCCACGCCGGCCGGCTTGCTGTCGCCCGAGCGGCCCGGGAAGGCTTCGGCGAAGAAGGCGTCCTGGTCGCCCTTGTAGGCGGCCGTGACGCCGGACGGCATGTACAGGAACATCAGGGTGACCAGGCCCGTGTAGGTGATCATGATGTGGTAGGGCAGGGCCAGCACTGCCGTCACGTTATGCGCGTCGAGCCATGAGCGCTGGCCCTTTTTCGGCCGGAAGGTAAACAGGTCCTTGAAGATGCGCTTGTGCGTGACGATGCCGCTGATGATGGAGACGAACATGAACATGGCGCAGAAACCCACGATCCAGCGGCCCCAGATGGCCGACATGTAGTGCAGGTCGAAATGCAGGCGGTAGAGGAATTCGCCGCCGCGCGTCTCGCGCGGCTTCGATAGCACCTGGCCCGTGGCCGGGTCGGCTTTTTCGCTATGAAAATTGCCGCGCCGTCCGCGTTTCTTTTCGCCCGGTTGCGACGGCTTGCTCCAGCCCAGCTGCGTGGCGGGGCTGCGCTCGCCGGGCAAGCTGATGAACCAGCGCGTGGCGCCGTCGGCACGCTCCTGCATCGCCTGCTGCGCGACCTTGGCCGCTTCCTCGGTGCTCACTTCGCTGGCGGCGGCGCCGTGCAGCTCGGGCTGCATCCACAAGGTGATTTCATTGCGGTAGTAGCTGGCCGTGCCGGCGCAAAACACCAGCAGCAGGATCCAGCAGACGAGCAGGCCGGACCAGGTGTGCAGCCATGCCATCGACTGGCGGAAACCTTCTTTCATGCGAGACTCCAGGATAGTGCGCCCATCGACTGCAGGATGGCGGCGATGACGGCGGCCGGAATCAGGAGACCCAGCCATGCGCGCAGGGCGCTGCGCGTGGCGAAGACCCACATCACGGCGCAGGTGTAGATGGCAAACGACAGCAGGGTGGCCGTCATGACGGCTTCGGAACGGGCCATGGGCAGGCTCACCGACAGCAGCATGGTGATCAGTGCGGCCAGCACGTAGCCGCCAGCGATGGCGGCCACGCTGCGCGACGCCACGCCGAGGCGGTACATGACCCCGGCGGAGAGCCGCAGGCGCGGCATTTTAATGATGGCAGGCGCTTGCATGGTCAGTCGTGATCCTTGCTCGGCGGCTGGGCTGGGCCGGCCGGCAGCGACGTCACGCCTTGCGGCTGCACCAGGCTCAGGGTGGTCACGAACATGGCTTTGTCATACGTTTGCGCGCCGCGCTGTCCGGCCGTCTTGTCCGTGTGCTGCACTTCCAGCACATACGTGCCTTGCCATGGCAGCGGGAAGCTGACCAGGCCTTGCGCATCGCTCCACGCTTCCTTGCCCCAGCCCGACTGCACCACGGCGTTGACCTTGGCCTGCGCCAGCGGCTTGCCCTGGTAGCTGACCTGGAACTGGCCCGGTGTGCCGGTCGGCACCAGGTCCAGGGTCAGCGCGGGTGCTTGCGCCTTGCCGTCGGCGATCAGGCGCGCGGCCGGCACCCACACGGTGCGCGTGGTCTTGCCATCCTTTTTCTCTTCCCATGACGGGTAGGCGTTTTCCTCGACGATGATACTTTCGCCGGCGCCCACCTTGCCATTGAGGAGGAAGGCGCCCGCCGTCTTGCTCGCCTGCAGCGGCTGCGCGCCCTTGGCCGACAGCCACGTCACGTTCTTGATGCTGAACTTGTCCAGCAGACCGGGCGACGCTTCGCGCAGGTTGTCGCCGAATTCGCCGAAGTACACGCTGGCCGCCTTGCCGTCCTGCTGCAGCCAGATCTGGTGCGCGCTGGCGCTGCCGCAAGCGAGGGCCGCGCCCAGCAGGGCGGTGGCGAGGGCGCCGGGGCGCGCGATGGAAGCGATGTGCATGGTGTATCCCTTATCTTGCTTATCTTGTTATGTGAGTGGAAAAAGCGGCCGGCGGTGCATCAGTACTGGTAGCGCAGGTTCAGCGCCACGTTGCGCGGCTCGCCGTAATAGCCGCCGTTATAGAAGCCCACGCGGCGGAAATACGTCTTGTCGAACAGGTTGTTGACGTTCAGGCTGGCCGACAGTTTCGGGCTGATCTGGTAGCGCGCCATCAGGTTGGCCAGCACGTAGCTGCCCTGGCTGACGCGGATCTTGCTCTTGTTCGGCAGGGTGGCCATCGTCCAGATCTCGCTCTGCCAGTTCAAGCCGCCGCCGATGGTGAGATTTTGCAGCTCGCCCGGCAGGCGGTAGGTGGTCGAGACGCGCAGCATGTTGGTCGGCTGGATGGTGTTGGTCACCACGCCCTTGCCCGTCTTCGAGCTGCTGTGCGTGTAGCCTGCGAACAGCTGCCAGCCGCGCAAGGGGCTGCCCGACACTTCCGCTTCGTAACCTTTGCTTTTCGTGCCCTTGCCCGTCGATATATACGGACGGCTGCCGTCCGGCAGCACGAAGGTCGGCGGCACCGACTTGTCTTCCTCGCCCAGATTGTCCTGCTTGGCCTCATACACGGCGAACGAGGCATTGACGGCGCCGTCGAGGAATTCGCTCTTCACGCCCGCTTCCACGTTGCTGCCCGTGATCGGGTCGAGGAAGGCGTTGTTCTTGTCCTTCAGGTTTTGCGGCTTGAACAGGTCGGTATAGCTGGCGTACAGCGACGTGCTCTTGCTCACGTCGAGCACCAGGCCCGCATACGGCGTGACGACGTCGTCTGTTTTATACGCGGAGCTGCGCTTCACAAAACGGCCTTGGGTGTCGTAACGGTCGTTATACGTTTCCCACTTCGACACGCGCGCGCCGGCCAGCACCTTGACGCTGTCGGCGACGTTGATGCGCGTGGCGATGAAGGCGCCCGACTGTTTCGTGGTGGCGACGTCGCGCGCGCCCGTGCGCGTGAGCGCCGGCTCGGGCACGTCGCCCGTCCAGTTGCGGAAGTCGGGGATGGTGGTGGCGAACGGCAGCGGATCGGGCAGCAAGGTTTCATTCGTCGTGCCCTTTCGCTTCCAGCCGTTCACGCCCAGCACCAGGTCGTGCCGGCGGCCGAACAGGGGGAAGCTGCCATTGGCCGACAGGTCGAAATTGTCCTGCTTTTCCTCGTAGGGGAAGGCGCCGCTCCAGACTTCCAGGCCGCTGCCGTCGCGTTTCGGATAGCCGCTGCCGCCGTAGAACAGCTTGCCGTTCGAGGAGCTGTCGAGGCGCCCGTAGGCGGCCTTGAGCTTCCAGTCGCTGGCGAAGCGGTGCTCGAGGTAGACGTACTTGTTCTGAAACTCGCGTTCCCAGCTGCTCCACTTGGCCGCCATATTGAACGAGCGGGGCATGTTGGCCGGCGTGCCGTCCGCGAAGAACAGGGGCGTGGTGCCCCAGCTCGTGCCTTTCGGCGTGTTCTTTTGATAGTCGATGCCGGCCGTGAGCAACGTTGCCGGCGTCAGATCCGCCTCGACGATGACGGCGCCCGCCAGCTTGCGTTCCTTGTACAGGTCCATGTAGGAATGGCGGTTCTGGCCGGCCACCACGACTCTTCCGCGGATGCTGCCGTCCGCATTCAGCGGTGCGCTGATGTCGCCTTCGAGCCGGACCTTGCGCCAGGAACCGACGGTCAGGCCGGCCGAGGCGGAAAATTCCTTGCCGGGACGCTTGTGCAGCATGTTGATGGTGGCCGACGGGTCGCCATTGCCGCTGACCAGGCCCGTGGCGCCGCGCACGATTTCGATGCGGTCATAGATGGCCGTGTCGAACAGCGCATTCGACCCGGAATTGACGGCCACGCCGTCGATCTGATAATTGCCGATGGAAAAGCCGCGCGCGGAAAAACTCGTGCGTTCGCTGTCGTTTTCCTGCACCGTCACGCCCGTCGACTGCACCAGCACCTCGGCCAGGCTGTTCAAGCCCATGTCGTCCATGCGCTGGCGCGTCACCACGGAAATCGATTGCGGCGTTTCGCGCATCGACAGGCCCATGCGCGTGGCCGTGGCCATTTCCCTTGTCGTGTAGGAACCCGTGTGCTCCGTCGATGCCTTGTCTTGCTGGGCTTGCACCTTGATTTCGCTCAGGGTGGCTTCCTCCGGCTTGGCGCTCGTATCGGCGGCCAGGGCCGTGCCTGCGCCCAGGGCCGCCGCCAGCAATGCCGCCTGCACGGCGGCGGCCAGCGGACGCAGGGCGGTATTGCCAACGGTTGGGGAAAACGGGCCGGCCACCATGCCGGCCAGCGAAACTGCTCGCGCCATGAAACATCCTTCTTCTCGCATGCCCGCCGTCGGACGGCGGGCGTTTTTGGTAGGGGAGGCTTGCTTGGCGGTGTGGCCTGGCTGGCGCAGCGTGTCATCCAGCCATATGGCAGTCAGGCGACTGCGTGCAGACTCTGGCGAGTCTAAATGTGAATGAGAACTATTCTTATTATAGTGCGGGGTTGTGAGACATGCAAGAGTGCGATGTTGTAAACGCGCACGGCCGCCCGGTACTGGGGGCGGCCGTGGCGCGCGATGCTGGCTGCGCGGGCGCTTACAGCGCCGGCGTGTAGCGCACGGTGAGGATGATGTTGCGCGGTTCGCCGAAGTAGTTACCACGGCGCAATTCACCCGTGGCGGCCCAGTAGGTCTTGTCCGTTACATTGGCGATGCTGAGGCTGGCGCTCCAGTGGCGGTTGAAAATATACGCGGCGCGCGCGTCCCACACCGCGCGTCCGCCATTGCGGAAACGCACGTCGGGATTGTCATCGGCCCGGTAGACATAACCGCTTTGCGCCGAGACGCCGCCGCCCACCGTCCAGTGGTTCCAGGCGCCGGGCAGGCGGTAGCTGGTCGATACGCGCAGCATGTGCTTGGGCGTGACGGTGGGCGGCGTTTCGTCGCCTTCGCCGCGCGCGATATTGTAGGTGTAGCCGGACGACAGCTGCCAGCCCGGCAGCACTTCGCCGCTGGCGTCCGCGTCGATGCCCGTGCTGCGGATGGGGCGGCCATTGCGGTAGCAGCTGCCCGTCACGTCCCACTTCAGGCAATCGTCGTTGCTGGCCTCGTCGTACACGGCCGTGTCGCGCTTGTCGATGCGGAAAGCGGCCAGCGCCACGTTCAGGCGGCCGTCGTACAGCTCGCCCTTCACGCCCGCTTCATAGGTGTCGCCGACGACGGGTTTCAACGGTTGTCCGCCCAGCGTGTAGTACAGGCTCTGCGGCTGGAAGATGCTGGCGTAGCTGCCGTACACGGACCAGCGCTTGTCGAGGTCGAGGACCAGGCCCGCGTACGGCGTGAATTCGCGGCTTTCCTTGTAACGGCTGACGGGGTCGGTCTCCAGCTTGCCCGTGGTCTGCTTGTCGAACCAGCTCAGGCGGCCGCCCAGCAGCAGATGCAGGTCAGGCCGCAGTTCCCAGCGCGTGCTGGCGTAGGCGCCGTAGTGCTGCTCGTTCAGGTGCGGCAGCGAGTCCCAGGTCGGATGCGGGGGACGGGCAAGCAGCGTATTGTTCGGATGGAAGACGTCGAAGGGCAGGCCGGGCGAGGTCGAGGCCGCATGATCGTCGGTGACGGCGCGCGAGGCATTCATGCCCAGCAGTACCTCATGCCTGCCGCCCCAGGCCTGGAAGCTGCCGCCCACGTTGGCGTCCAGGCCCGTGGTGACGATATCCTGCTTGCGGTAGTTGACCGAGTACAGGCGCGCCCCTTGCTGCGTGGCGGGGGCTATGCTGCCGCGCACGATGGCCGCCTGCTGGTCGAAGGCCCCATACGTGCGGTTGAGGGCAACTTTGGCCTTCCAGTCGCCGCCAAAACGGTGTTCGAGGTCGGCGAACAGTTCACCGATGGTGGCGTCGTGGCGGTTCCAGTCCTGCGCCAGCGACGTCGAGCGCCGCACGGGCAAGGTCGCGCCGTCGCTGTAGCGGGGCAGGCCGAACAGCCAGTAGCCGTCCGTCACCGTGTGCTGGCGGCGCGCGCCGGCGCGCACGGTGGTGGCGGCGTCGAGGTCCGCCTCGACGATGCCGTAGAACAGGGGCATGCGGCTGTGCGCCGCGTCATAGAAGTAATCGCGGTCTTCATAGGCCACCAGCGCGCGCCCGCGCACGGTACCGGCCGCGTTCAGCGGCGCGCCTGCGTCGAGTTCGATGCGGCGCTGGTTCCAGCTGCCCGCGGTGGCCGTCACGTCCGCATGGGCTTCGGCGCGCGGGCGCTTGCGCACCAGGTTGGCCACGCCGCCCGGCGTGCCGGCGCCGACGATCAGGCCGGCCGAACCGCGCAGGATTTCGACGCGGTCATACACGGCCATGTCGGGGATCAGCCAGCCCGTGGCATTGTCGGAAATGCCGGGCATGCCATCGATCAGGTAAGACAGGGCATTGCCGCGCGACAGGAATTCATGCGAGCCGAAGCTGCGGTTCATGCGCGTCAGGCCCGTGCTTTGCTCCAGCACCTGGTCCAGGGTGAACAGGTTCTTGTCATCCATCTGCTGGCGCGTGACCACCGACACCGATTGCGGCGTGTCGCGCAGCGCGCGTTCCGCGCCCGCCAGGGTCACGGCGCGCGTCGTGTAGGCGCCCGTGCCTTCGCTGGTGGCCGTGCGCTCGCCATTGGCCGTCACGGTGATTTCCGACAGGGTCGCCGTTTCGCCCGTGGCCTTGGGCGCCGCCTTGATGATGACCGCATTGCCGTCGATCGAAGCCTGCAGCCCGCTGCCGGCCAGCAGACGATCGAGGCCGTCGCGCACGCTGAGCGTGGCGTTGATGGCGGGCGCCGTCTTGCCGGCCACCAGGTCGGGCGAAAACAGCAGTTGCAGATTGGCTTGCCGCGCCAGTTCATTCAGGGCTTGCCCCAGCGGCTGGGCGGCGATGGACAGTTTGACGGTGGGCAAAGTTTGCGCCTGTGCGGCGCTGAGCGTGCCCAGGGCCAGCATGGCGGCCAAGGCGAGGGGGGCAGGTTGCAGATTGAAGCGGGGGGACCACATGCGGCATTCTCCAGGTTACTTGTTGTCGATACACCTGGTAGACGCGGCAGTGGATAAAATCCTCACCTGCGAATGCGACTTATTTTCATTTATTTTGTTGCAGATGCATGGCGGGCGCCTGCGCAGGCATTGTTGCCGCCATGCGGATCTCGCTGGCAGTGCCGCTGTGCACGAGCTGCACGGGCAGCAGCTGGGGCAGGGCGGCGGCAAAGCGGTCGAGCTGGGTCAGGCTGAAGCTGCCGCCGATGCGCAGGCGCGCCACGGCCGGATCGCGCACGAGCAGGCCCGTGTCGCCATAGCGCTCGAACTCGGCCAGCGCCGCGCCCAGCGGCACGTTGTCGAAGGTGATCCTGCCGTCGCGCCAAGGCGCCACGCTGCCGGGCGCCAGGCTGGCGACGGCCGACAGGCGGCCGCCGGCATCGCTGCTGACGCCCTGGCCGACCGTCAGGTCGACTTGCTCTTGCCGCGCGCCCGCCACGCGCACGTGGCCATGCTGCACGGCCACGCGCAGCTGGCCGTCCTGGGCCAGGGTGTTGCGCACGGCAAACTGTGTACCCACCACCGTCACCGTCAAAGGGCCGCTGAGCACGTCGAACGGCTGCCCTTGCTTTGATTGCACCTGGAACAGCGCTTCGCCCTGCGCCAGGCGCACTTCGCGCCGCTGGCGGTACACGGTGACGTGCAGCTGCGTGGCCGTGTCGAGCTGCAGCTTGCTGCCGTCGGGCAGGGCGACGGCCAGGCGCTGGCCCCGCGCCGTGGCATACGACTGGCTGAACGTGGGTTGCTGCCACCACTGGTAGCCGCCCGCGCCCACGCCGAGCAGCAGCATGGCGGCGGCCGCATACGGCAAGGCGCGCAGCCAGTGCCGGCGGGGAGCGGACACTGGCGCAGGGGAAGCCTGGGGCACCGCCCAGCGCGCGGCGACGTGCGCGGGAATCCGGCGCACGGCGCGGTGCGTGTCTTTGAGCTGCGCATACTCCTGGGCGTGACGCGCATCGGCCGCCAGCCAGGCGGCAAACTCGGCTTGTTGCTGTGCATCGAGGTTGCCGCGCCGGCCAAACCAGCTTGCAGCGGCCAACGCCACACCGTCCTGCGTGGCGGCAAAGTCGGCGTACTCGCGCAAGTCCGCCTCGTCCTGGGCGGAGGGGCCGAAATCATGGCGGGGCGGGCGGGCGGTCATGGGCGCCATTATGTGGCTTCCCGCAAGGAATGCAACTGCAGCAACTGCGCCCGGCAACTGAGCATGCCGCGCGCGATATGTTTTTCCACCATGCTCACGGAAATGCCCATGCGCGCGGCGATCTGCGCGTGCGGCAATTCCTCGAAGACGTGCAGCACGAAGGCGTCGCGGCAGCGCGGCGGCAGGGCGTCGATGGCGGCCACGCAGGCTTGCCAGTCCTGGCTGCTTTCGAGCGCCTGGTCCGGCTGCAAATGCAGCGGTCCTGCCGGATGCGCCGCTTCCGGCAGGGCGTCAAGTTCCTCGTGCTGGCGCAGGGCGGCGCGGCGGTGCTGGTCGATCATCAGGTTGCGCGCCGTGCGGTACAGCAGCGCGCGCGGTTCGCGCACGGCCTGTTCGCCCAGCACGCGCGCATAGCTTTCCTGCACCAGGTCCAAGGCAGCCTCGCGGTTGCGCAAGCTGCGCCAGCAAAAGTTCAACAGTTCTTGGTAATAGCGTGCAACCACGGCGTCCGATGTCTGAGTCCGCAGCGAGGAATGCCGCATATGAGAATGATTCTCATTATACGATATACGGGGATGCGGCGTTAAGCGGCTTGCCGCACCGTGGCAGGCGTACAACGCTTTGTAGGGCGGCCGGCATCGGTTAACATGGGAAGTTAACAGGGAGGCAAGATGGCTATTCAAGTTATTAATACGGCGCCGGTGGCGGGCCAGCGGCCCGGCACCTCCGGCTTGCGCAAGAAGGTGGCGGTCTTCAGCGCCCCGCAGTACCTGGAAAACTTCGTGCAAAGCGTGTTCGACACGCTGGGAGACTGCCGCGGCCAGACCCTGGTGCTGGGCGGCGACGGGCGTTACTACAACCGCGCCGCCATCCAGACGGTGCTGCGCATGGCGGCCGCGCACGGCTACGCGCGCGTGCTGCTGGGGCAGGGCGGCATTTTGTCGACGCCGGCCGTCAGCTGCGTGATCCGCAAGCATGGCGCCAGCGGCGGCATCATCCTGTCGGCCAGCCATAATCCGGGCGGCCCCGATGGCGATTTCGGCATCAAGTACAACATCTCCAATGGCGGCCCGGCGCCCGAAAAGGTCACGGAAGCCATGTTTGCGCGCACGCAAACGCTCACCGAATACCGCATCAGCGACGCGGCCGACATCGACCTCGACGCCTTGGGCACTGTGCGCATCGAGCAGATGACGGTCGAAGTGATCGACCCCGTGCTTGATTACGCTGAACTGATGCAGCAGCTGTTCGACTTCGACGCCATCCGCGCCCTGTTCGCAGGCGGCCTGCGCATCTGCTTTGACGGCATGCACGCCGTTTCCGGCCCGTATGCGACGGCCATCCTGGAAGGCATGCTGGGGGCACCCAAGGGCAGCGTCATCAACGGCGTGCCGCTGGAAGACTTCGGCGGCGGCCATCCGGACCCGAATCCCGTCAACGCGCAGGAACTGATCGCGCGCATGGCCGGCGACGATGCGCCCGACTTCGGCGCCGCCTCGGACGGCGACGGCGACCGCAACATGATCGTCGGCCGGCGCTTCGACGTCACGCCATCGGACAGCCTGGCCATCCTGGCCGCCAACGCCACCGTGTCGCCCGGCTACCGTGGGGGCTTGAAGGGTATCGCCCGCTCGATGCCGACGTCGGGCGCGGCCGACCGGGTCGCCAGCGCGCTGGGCATCCCCTGCTACGAGACGCCGACAGGCTGGAAATTCTTCGGCACCCTGCTCGACGCCGGCATGGCCACCCTGTGCGGCGAAGAGAGCTACGGCACGGGTTCGAACCACGTGCGCGAAAAGGATGGCCTGTGGGCCGTGCTGTTCTGGCTTAACCTGCTGGCGGAGAAAAAACAATCGGTGGAAGACATCGTGCGCGCGCATTGGGCCACCTATGGCCGCAACTACTACTCGCGCCACGACTATGAAGACATCGACAGCGCTGGCGCGGCGCAGCTGATGGCGGCCGTGCGCGGCCGGCTGGCCGCCTTGCCGGGCCAGCAGTTCGATGGCTACACGGTGGCGCTGGCCGACGATTTCAGCTACACGGACCCCGTCGACGGTTCCGTGGCGACGCAGCAGGGCATCCGCATCGTCATGACGGACGGCGCGCGCATCGTGCTGCGCCTGTCCGGCACGGGCACCGAGGGCGCCACCCTGCGCCTGTACCTGGAGCGCTACGAGGCCGATCCCGCGCAGCATGACATCCCGACCCAGCAAGCGCTGGCGGGATTGATCGCCGTGGCCGAGCAAGTGGCGCAGATCCGCGCACGCACGGGGCGCGACGCGCCGACGGTGACGACGTAAAAAAAGGGCGCGTAGGTCGGATTAGCGTGGCATCGCCACGCGTAATCCGACGACATTGTCAGCAGCGTTGTCGGATTACGCCCTTTGGGCTAATCCGACCTACTTGTATGATTACGCCTTGCCCGGGACAGCCGCCTGGCGGTAGTTGTCCACCATCTTGTAGCGCTTCGCATACAGGCCGAAGGCCAGCATGGCGACGGCGGCAAAGGCGGCGAAGAAGAACATCTGGAAAGCCGTCACGCTGATGCCGCTCTCGGCGATCTTGCCGATCACGCCTTCATTCATGACGCTGCGGTTGACGATCAGCACCCACAGGTTGCCCACCGTGGTCGACAGGTTCCAGAAGCTCATGATGGCGCCCTTCATCGACACGGGCGCCTGGCTGTACGCAAACTCCAGGCCCGTGGCCGAGACCAGCACTTCGCCGAACGTCAGCAGGGCGTACGGCAGGATCTGCCACATGATGGAGACGGCGTTGCCGCTGTCGAGGGCCAGCTGCAGCAAGCCGATGACGATCCACGCCAGCGAGGAAAAGCCGATACCGGCCGTCATGCGGCGCAGGGCCGTCGCTTCCAGGCCGAAGCGGTTGAGCATCGGGTACAGCACCAGGTTGTTGAACGGGATCAGCAGCATCACCAGCATCGGGTTCAGCGCCTGCATCTGCGCCGGCAGGAACCAGCTTGGTTTTTCCATGGTGTTCGCCTGCACGATCCACGTCGAGGCCTTCTGGTCGAACAGCGAGAAGAACGGCGTGACGAGGGCGAAGATGACGAGGATGCGCAGCACGGCGCGCACGCCTTCGACGGCTTCGTCCGGGTGGATGCCGCGCGCGCGTTCCAGCTGCATGGCCGTGCCGATGCTGCCGAAGGCCAGCAGCAAGACCAGCGCCGTACACGCGGAAATCACGAAGCCCCATTCGGGAATGCTGTAGAACGCGTACAGGGCGCCGATCACGCCCACGTAGGCGACGTACAGGCCGGGACGCGAACCGCCGTCGACGCGCGCCAGCAGTGCCGTGCGGGCCACGCGGGTGAACGAATCGGGATTCGGCGGCGCCGGCGGCACGTGCACGTATTTCTTGGCGCCCATCCAGAAGACGACGGTGGCGGCCAGCATCATCAGGCCGGGGATGCCGAAGGCGATCGACGGGCCGAAGTCGCGCAGGAACATCGGCATCAGCAGCGAGGCGAAGAAGGAGCCGAAGTTGATGATCCAGTAGAACAGGTCGAAGACCAGCTTGGCCTTGTGCTTGTTGGTCTGGTCGAACTGGTCGCCGACGAACGAGGCGACGAGCGGCTTGATGCCGCCGGAACCGAAGGCGATCAGGAACAGGCCGAAATAGAAGCCGTTGACGCTGTTTTCAAACAGGGCCAGGCAGGCGTGGCCCGCGCAATACACGAGGCTGAGCCAGAAGATGGTGTTGTACTTGCCGAAGAAGCGGTCGGCCAGCCAGCCGCCCAGCAGCGGGAAGAAATACACGCCGATGACGAAGGTGTGGAACACGTGCTTGGCTTCGCCCGTGCGCTGGTCGATCGGGATCATCAGCAGCAGGGTGCTGATGAGGAATGGCGTCAGGATGTTGCGCATGCCGTAAAAGCTGAAGCGTTCGCAGCCTTCGTTGGCGATGATGTACGGTATTTGCCGCGGCATTTTGCCTGTGGCGGTTTGTGTCTCGGCCGATGACATTGGCTCTCCCCCAAGTTTTTTTTGTAAGCCGCGATGCTAAGGCCTGCCGCGTTTGCTTGCAACAGAAAAAACGGCCTGTCCGCTATTTCGCAGGGATTTGTAAGGTATTGATTTTCATAAAGACATTACTTTCGGCACTTGCGCTTGCACTTGCACACGCCGGGCGCGGCAGCCACAGCTGCATTTGCAGCATGCCGTCCGATGCGGGGCCGTCCGCCAGGGTAAAGCCGCAGCCCAGGTACAGGGTCAATGCCGCGTGGTTGTCCTGCGCCACGGCCAGGCGCAGGCGGGCCAGTTCGGGGATGGCGCAGGCATGGGCGATGGCGGCCTGCAGCAGTTGTCGTGCAGCGCCGCGCCCGCGCGCCTGCGGCGCCACGTATACGCTCCACAGGCTGGCCTTGTCATGCACGACGGCGATCGGTTCGCGGCGCAGGCCGGCAATGCCGATCAATTGATCCTTGTCGAAAGCGCCAAATATTATTTGGTGGGGCGTGATGCGCAAGCGCTCGGCTATCCGTGCCAGCGGCAAGCCGCTCTCCACCGCGTGCGTGGTGCAGAAGGCGGCGGGCAGTTCGGCGATGCCGGCCAGGCGCAGCGCGCGGTAGGCGGCAACGTCGTCGGGCGTCAGGGGGCGGACAATGATGGCGGACATGTGGGCGAGTATCGGGCTTCGATGCCAGAAAGTAAACCTTGCGTTGCTGCGTTTTCGACCATAAGATATATCTTATTGCGATATATCTTAAGGAATCATCATGTTCCATCTTCTGCACGGGATGCACCCCGTGCGCGCGGCAGCCCATGGCCAGGGCGATGCGCCAGGCACGCCTGGCCATTCCGTTGCCCGCGGACCGAAAATGTTTGACGCGGGCACCTTGCGCTACCTGGTGCTGCAATTGATCGCCGACAAGCCGCGCCACGGCTACGACATCATCAAGGCCATCGAACAGCGCGCCGGCGGCGCGTATGCCCCGAGTCCCGGCGCCATCTATCCGCTCATGCACGGCCTCGTGGGCCACGGCTATGTGGCCGTCAGCCTCGATGGCAACAAGAAGCTGCACAGCATCACGCCCGAGGGACGGGGTTTCCTGGAGGCGAACCGCGCCTATGTCGACGCGATTGCCGCCAGGGTCGATGCGCCGGCCAGCGCGGACGACGATTTGCGCCACCTGATGCACGAACTGAAGGCGGCCGTGCTGGCGCGCGGGCGCGCGGGCGAGCCGGATGCCGGGCGCCTCGATGCCATCCGCGCCATCCTGCGCCAGGCCCGTACCGATATCGAGGCGCTGGCATGACGGCCGCGCCTGTTCCCTTGCTGACGCCGGCGCGCGAGCGCACGATGCTGTGGCTGCTTGCGCTGACGCAATTTACCGTCATCATGGATTTCATGGTGATGATGCCGCTGGCGCCTCAGCTGATGCAGGCGTTCCACATCGGCCCGGCCGCCGTCTCGGGCGCCGTTTCCGCCTACGCCTGGTGCGCGGGCCTGTCCGGCTTGCTGGCGGCCACGTATATCGACCGCTTTGACCGCAAGAAGCTGCTGCTGACCATGTTTTGCCTGTTCACCTTGTCGAACCTCGCTTGCGCGCTGGCGCCGAACTTTTATGTGCTGCTGTGGTCGCGCGCGTTTGCAGGGCTGACGGGCGGCGTGCTGGGCGCCATGGTCATGGCCATCATCGGCGACGTGATTCCTTCCGAGCGGCGCGGCGCGGCCACGGGCATCGTCATGACCTCGTTTGCCATGGCGGCCGTGGGAGGCGTACCCATCGGCGTGGTGCTGGCCGCGCACTTTGGCTGGGCCTCGCCGTTTTTCCTGCTGGTCGTGCTGTCGCTGCTGGTCTGGCTGGGCGCGGCGCGCGTGCTGCCCTCGCTCACGGCGCACATGGGCGCCGCTCCCACGCCGCTGCGCCAGGTGCTGCCGAACCTGCTGGCGCTGTTCCGCGAGCGGCGCCACCTGAAAGCGTTCTCCTTGTCGATTGTCAACATGACGGCCGGCATGCTGGTCATTCCCTTCATTTCGCCCGTGCTCGTGGGCAATATGGGGCTGGCGCCGGCCGATGTCACCTGGGTGTATCTGGCGGGCGGCTGCGCCACGATCTTTACTGCGCGCCTGATCGGCCGCTGGGCGGACCGGGCCGGCAAGCAGCAGGTGTACCGCTGGGTGTCCCTGCTGTCGATTGCGCCGCTGCTGTTCATGACGCACTTGCCCCAGCTGCCGCTGCTGGGGCTGATGCTGGCGTTTCCCTTCTTTATGGCCCTCGTCTCGGGCCGCATGGTGCCGCTGCAGGCGCTGCTGACGACCATCCCGGAAACGCACAAGCGGGGCGCGTTTCTCAGCGCCAATTCGGCTCTGCAAAGCTTTGGCAGCGGCCTGGGCGCCTGGCTGGGCGGCCTGACCCTGCAGACGGATGCGGCCGGCCACATCAGCGGCTACGGCATCAATGGCTGGCTGGCGGCGGGCTTGTCGCTGTGGACGGTGTGGTGGGTGGCGCGCGTGCGCGGCGCGCCGCCGCAGGGCGCGCCGGCGTAGGCAGTTACTGCGTGGCGATGCGCTGCATGGGCGCATTGTCCTTGCGCCATTGTTCCAGGCTGATCAGCTCACCGCTGACGACGTCATCGACGAGGATGCGCTTGCCATCCTGGGAGACGACGAAACTCTCCCAGCGGTGCGCCGCGTCTGGCGTGTTTTCCACAAAGTTCAGGTCATAGTAGGGCTTGCCATCGATGAGACGCACGTCGGGCGACGTTTCCATCACGGCGCCGTGGGCGCGGCCGCCCGAAGCCTTTTCGATATGCGCCGACCAGGCCTTGATTTCCGGCAATGCCATCAGCGCATCGACGGCGCGCGCGCTCTGTTCTGGCGCCGCCTGGCTGCTCGCGGCCGGGGCATTGGTGCCGTGCGGCGCGCCTTGCTGGTGCAGGTAGAAAGCGCCGAGCCCGGCGGCCAGCAAGCCGGCCAGGATGCCGGCGATGATGGTGGTTTTGGAAGAAGAGGCGCGTGGCTGCATGATGGTGGCGTGAGAAAGAGGGACGATGGCGGCCATGCTAAAGCAAAACGTGCAGGCGGGCAATCGTTGAAATTTCTAAAAAGCAAGACGAAAAAAAGCCACCTTCCGTGGGAGGTGGCTTTCGGGGCCGCCGGGGAGGCGCTGGCAGCTTTTGGCCTGCCAGCCCTGTCCCGGCGTATGCGGCCAGGTGCGCCGTCGCCTGCGCGACTGGCCGCAGGACATTACATCATGCCGTCCATGCCGCCCATGCCGCCCATACCACCCATGCCGCCGCCCATGCCGCCGGCTGCCTTGTCGTCAGCGATTTCGCAGACCATGCAGTCGGTCGTCAGCATCAGCGAAGCGATCGAAGCGGCGTTTTGCAGCGCCGAACGGGTCACTTTGGCTGGGTCCAGAACGCCCATTTCCACCATGTCGCCATACGTGCCGTTGGCAGCGTTGTAGCCGTAGTTGCCCGCGCCAGCCAGGACGGCTGCCACGACGACCGAAGCTTCTTCGCCGGCGTTTTGCACGATCATGCGCAGCGGCTCTTCCATTGCGCGCAGGACGATCTTGATACCAGCGTCTTGATCAGGATTGTCGCCCTTGACCGTGATGTTGGCGCGTGCGCGCAGCAGGGCTACGCCGCCGCCTGGCACGATGCCTTCTTCCACGGCAGCGCGCGTGGCGTGCAGTGCATCTTCAACGCGGGCTTTCTTCTCTTTCATTTCGACTTCGGTGGCTGCGCCAACCTTGATCACGGCAACGCCGCCAGCCAGTTTGGCCACGCGCTCTTGCAGTTTTTCACGGTCGTAGTCCGAGGTCGCTTCTTCGATCTGTACACGCACTTGTTTCACGCGTGCTTCGATCGAGGCAGCTTCGCCGGCGCCATCGATGACGATGGTGTTTTCCTTGCCCACTTCGATGCGTTTCGCCTGACCCAGTTCGGCCAGGGTCACTTTTTCCAGGGTCAGGCCGACTTCTTCAGCGATCACCTGGCCGCCCGTCAGGACAGCGATGTCTTCCAGCATGGCTTTGCGGCGGTCGCCGAAGCCTGGTGCTTTCACTGCGCAGGTTTTCAGGATGCCGCGGATGTTGTTCACAACCAGGGTAGCCAGCGCTTCGCCTTCGATGTCTTCCGCGATGATCAGCAGTGGACGGCCAGCCTTGGCGACTTGTTCCAGTACCGGCAGCAGGTCACGGATGTTCGAGATTTTCTTGTCGCACAGCAGGACGAATGGGCTGTCCAGGACGGCAACTTGCTTCTCTGGGTTGTTGATGAAGTATGGCGACAGGTAGCCGCGGTCGAACTGCATGCCTTCAACGATGTCCAGCTCGTCGTTCAGCGACTTGCCGTCTTCAACGGTGATGACGCCTTCTTTGCCGACTTTTTCCATCGCTTCAGCGATACGCTCGCCGATCGAGTAGTCCGAGTTCGCCGAGATCGCGCCAACCTGGGCGATTTCCTTGGTCGTGGTGCAAGGACGGGCGATTTTCGCCAGTTCTTCGACGGTCGCTGCAACAGCTTTGTCGATACCGCGCTTCAGGTCCATCGGGTTCATGCCGGCGGCAACGAACTTCATGCCTTCGCGCACGATGGCTTGTGCCAGCACGGTCGCGGTGGTGGTGCCGTCGCCGGCGTTGTCGCTGGTGCGGGAAGCCACTTCCTTGACCATTTGCGCGCCCATGTTCATGAGCTTGTCTTTGAGTTCAACTTCTTTCGCTACCGACACACCATCCTTGGTGACGGTAGGGGCGCCGAACGAGCGCTCCAGCACGACGTTGCGGCCTTTCGGGCCCAAGGTGACTTTGACTGCGTTGGCGAGGATGTTGACGCCTTCGACCATCTTGGCGCGCGCTGCGTCGCCGAATACTACTTCTTTAGCTGCCATGTTCAATTCTCCTGAGTTTCGGGATGTATCTGTCTACAACGTGGAAACAATTACTTGACGACGATCGCCATGATGTCTTCTTCGCGCATGACCAGCAGCTCATCGCCGTCAACTTTGACGGTTTGGCCGGCGTACTTGCCGAACAGGACGCGGTCGCCCACTTTGACATCCAGAGGACGGACTTTGCCGTCGTCGAGAATCTTGCCATTGCCTACGGCAAGGACTTCGCCTTGATCCGGTTTTTCAGCAGCTGCATCAGGAATGATGAGGCCGGACGCAGTCTTGGTTTCCTGGTCGAGGCGTTTGACGATGACGCGATCGTTCAATGGGCGCAGATTCATACAAAACTCCTTAAAGTTCAATGGATAGGTGTTGCTAAATGAATACATGCCTGGCACAGCGCCAGGCGTGCTTTCAGTGACCGCCGTTGAAAGCAGCCCGCAACGGTCAAGCAAACCCCATGGCATCGGGTGCATGCCGGCGCTGGGCAGTGGTGGCATCGCGGCGTCGCCCGCCGCGTAGCGTTCCCTGCTGTTGCCCGGCAGACACCATCATGTCTTGAGGATTGCTACGAAAGAGTTTGTTAGCACTCTCTACTAACGAGTGCTAATTATAGGGACGGTAGGGGGCTTATTCAAGGGCTTATTCTCCGGGAAGATAAGCTTGGACGTTCTACGCAGCCTGCATTTACGCAGGGTTTGCGCAAACGCAAGCCTCGTTCCCGGGCGTCAGCAACAGGCGCGACTCTAGCATGCCCGTCAGGCGAACGGCGTTCCTGTACGCACAGGAAACAGAGTTTTGCTATGGACTTTGATAAGATGATTGCAATTGCATATCAATATTCCCCTGTACCAGAAAGCACACCATGCCATCGACTCTTTCCCGTCCCGCCCTGCGCCTGCTCGGTGCCGCCCTCGTCGGCCTCGCCTGCCTGGGCAATGCCGCCGCGCAAACGCCCACGATTCTCGACGAGATCACCGTGGCGACCCTGACGCCGCTGGAAAAGGACATGCTGCTCAACGAGCTGTTCAACGACCTCAACAAGGACGACGACGACCAGGAAGCGCATGTGTGGGACAACGGCGGCGACCGTGGCGTGCGGGTGAAAGTCACATATAACTTCAGCAACTCCGGCATGACGGAACACAGCCTGAAGGCGCACATCTGCCGCGACCTGAAATTCGTCGTCACGGCGGGCGACAAGTCGCAAGACCTGAGCCGCCGTACGTGTTCGCAGAACAGCGGCCGTTGGGATGTGCAGGGCAAGGACCCGGCGCCCGTCGTGTATCCGCCTTTCCTGTCCGACGTGACCATCGCCAAGCTGAATGCGAAGGAACAGAAATCCTTGCTGACGGCCGCCGTGCGCACCTTGAAAGATGAAGAGGATGGCAAGAGCCGTGAATGGAGCAACAAGGGGCTGGGCAATGCCGTGCCCTTGCGCGTCACTTTGACGCCCTCGCGGACGGACGCCAAACCTGGCAGCTACCACCGTACTTGCCGCGACTTGACGATGGTGCTTGATGGCAAGAGCGGCAAGCAGGAATTGACGCGCCGCTCGTGCGAAAACCGCTATGGCGGTCTCGATATCGAACCCGATTACGTCGACGAGTAAAACGCTGCCATCGCGGCGCCGGCGGATGCGTGCAGATGGCGAAACGCGCCGGAAAAAGCGTGTATTTCACGGCAACTGACCTGCATTGATGTAAATATGTGTGACAGCGGCGTGATTCGATTGACGCCCATGGAGCGTCCGCCCTATAGTGGCGGGATGATTTCCGAATTCAACGAATTATCCGACAAAATAGGCCTGCTGGCCGAAATGACCCATGCGCTGCGCCGTGAAAACGCGCAACTGCGCAAGGACAATGCCGCGCTGGCCGCCGAGAACGCCCTGTATGTGCAGCGCATGCGCGAGGCGCAGGAGCGGGTCGAGGCGTTGCTGGAAAAAATTCCCGAACTGGTGCAAGCCGGCCTGGAGCAAGCCGCTTCGGAGGCAGGCGCCTATCTTGCCGAGAACGAGAAGGAAGCGTAATGCCGCGTGTCGATGTCAATATCATGGGCCAGTCCTACAGCATGGTCTGCCGCGACGGCGAAGAGCGCGCGCTGCGCGAAGCGGCGATCTATCTCGATAGCAAAATGAAAGCCATCCGCGACGCGGGCAAGGTCAAGGGCAATGACCGCATCGCCGTGCTGGCCGCCCTGGGCGTGGCCGCGGAATTCCTTTCCGTGAAGTCGCCGCAAGGTCCGCTGTCGGAACTGACGATCCTGGAAGTGAAGCAAAAGATCTCGGCCATGCACACCGTTCTGGACAGCGCATTGACGCCCCAGGAAAACCTTTTTTAAACACCGAACCAAACCTACTACGCGTCGCGCCTTGCGGCCTGCGATGCTCTCTGTGCATTCGCACAGTTGCGCTTCTCGACCACAATTCATCGCCGCTCGCTACGGTTTTGTTCAGTGTTATTAATTGGATTTTAAGCGGACACGGTACGATTTGTCTTTGCGATGCGCGATCAAAGGAGTAAACTTGGGTCTACCCTGCGGTGTTCGCGATTGCCATATATTCCTTGAACCATTTATGCGCATCGGTTGCGAATTTTGTTTGATGGGAGTGAGCGTCGCTCGTTCGACGAACCCGAAATTGAACTAACGTGACCACCTTGAACCGTTTGGTTCGGGATGCCGGCATAGCGGCACAGGCGGGGCCCAATTTGCATTACATTTGTAAGTACAACTGAAAACGGTTGCCGCATCCTGCGCAACCGTTTTTTTACGTCTGGCGCTTTCACACGGAGTCCGCATGAAACAATACTGGCTGATGAAATCCGAACCCGATGAAGTGAGCATCGACGACCTGATGGCCGCGCCCGGGCACACCATGCCCTGGTTCGGCGTGCGCAACTACCAGGCGCGCAACTTCATGCGCGATGGCATGCAGGTCGGCGATGGCGTGCTGTTTTATCACTCGAGCTGCCCGCAGCCGGGCGTGGCGGGCGTGGCCGAAGTGGCCAGCGGCGCGTATCCCGATCACAGCCAGTTTGAAGAGGGCGGCAAGTATTTCGATGCCAAGGCCACGCAGGAACAGCCGCGCTGGATCAGCGTCGACGTGCGGGGCCTGAAGAAGACGGCGCTGTTGCCCCTGTCCGAGATGCGCCAGATGCCGGAGCTGGAAGACATGCTGCTGCTCAAGAAGGGCAGCCGACTGTCCATCACGCCGGTAACGCCGGCGCAATGGAAAGTGATTACAAGCAGGTTACAGGCTTAAACTGTTCATCAGGCAGCGCGGGCCTTGGTGGGCGGCGTGCCCATCACCTGGCTTTTATATGCCCACACCAGCAGCGCGATGGCGCCGACGATCATCGGCAGGGACAGCATCTGGCCCGAGGTGATCGGCACGCCCAGCCACACGACTTCCCAGTCCGGCGTGCGGAAGTATTCCGTGAAGAAGCGCGCGCAGCCGTACAGCAGGGTGAACATGGCGCCCACGGCCATGCGCGGGCGCTGCTTGCGCGCATACAGCCACAGGATGATGAACACCAAAATGCCGTCGACCAGCATCTGGTAGATCGGCGACGGGTGCACGGGATACGGAATGCCCGGCCACTGCATGGCCCACGGCAGGGTTTCCGGCGCGATGCGGCCCGGCAGTTCGGCATTGATGAAGTTGCCCAGGCGGCCGGCCGCGTAGCCGAGCGGCACCAGCGGCGCGATGAAGTCGAGCACGTCGAACAGGTTGCGGCCCGCCTTGCGGCTCCACAAGTACATGGCCAGGATGACGCCGAGGAAGCCGCCATGGAAGGACATGCCGCCATGCCAGACCATGAAGATCTCGAGCGGATTGTGCAGGAAGTATTCGGGACGGTAGAACAGCACTTCACCCAGGCGTCCGCCGATCACCACGCCCAGCATGCCGTAGAACAGCATGTCGTCGAGGTCTTCCTTCTTCCAGCCCAGCACGGCGATATGCGGCTGCTTGATGCGCACTCTGCCCAGGATAATGAACAGGGCAAAGGCCAGCACATACATCAGGCCGTACCAGTGCACGGCAAGCGGACCGATCTGGATGGCTATCGGGTCGGGCATCGGGTGTATCAGCATGGGGTTTCTTTCTTTGTTTAAAGCCAAGGTTGCGTAGTATGAGGGCGCTGGCGGTTTTTTGCCTTAGCGGCCACTTAATTTAATCGGCGGCAGCGCTGATCTGCTTGCGCAGCAGCGCCAGGAAACCTTGCAGCACGGCGGACGGATTGTCGCGGCGCCAGGCCAGGCCCGTTTCCACCAGCGGCGTGGCGTCCTGCAGCGGCCTGTATTCTACGCCCGGGCGCATCAGATTCGATACCGATTGTGGCACAAGCGCGATGCCCATGCCAGCCGAGACGAGGCTGACGATGGTTTGCATCTGGATCGCTTCCTGGCCGATCTGCGGCGTGATGCCGGCCGCGCGGAACACGCCGAGGATCGCGTCGTGCAGGGCGGGCGAGATCGCGCGCGGAAAAATAATCAGGGGCAGGGGCGGCAGGTCGCGCAGGCGCACGGGGCCCGGCGTGTTCAGGATGGCGAGGCCGGACGGCGCGGCCAGCACCAGCGGCTCGGCCAGCACGGGCAGGTAATCGAGCTCCCCTTTCGCCTTCTCGGGCAGGGGCGGGATCAGCAGGCCCGCATCCGTGCGCCCGGCCAGCAGTTCATCGAGCTGCAGGTCCGAGGTGGCTTCCTGCAGCGCGATCTGCACCTGCGGATAGGCCGTCTGATACGCGCGCAGCAATGGCGGCAGCACGCTGTAGTCGGCCGAGGAGACAAAAGCCAGGCTCAGACGTCCCGCCTCGCCCTGCGCGGCGCGCCGCACCAAGGCGGGCAAGTCTTGCGCCTGCGCCAGCAGCCGGCGCGCCTCGGGCAGCAGGGCCGTGCCGGCCGGCGTCAGCTGCACCTCGCGGCGCGTGCGCACGAACAGCGGGGCGCCCAGCTGTTCTTCCAGGGCCATGATGGTTTGCGACAGGGGCGGCTGCGTCATGTGCAGGCGCGCGGCGGCGCGGCCGAAGTGCAGCTCCTCGGCGACGGTGACGAAATAGCGCAACTGGCGCAGTTCAAGGTTCATATGCGTTTCCATGCAGATTGAATGCTGTGATATGTAAAACGACTCACAGGCACGTGCATCATATATTTGACAGTGGGGCGCGCGCAAGGCAATCTGGCGTACCCCCACTGCATGCAGGGTTTTGCTGGAAATCCGCGCAGTCAGGCATCAATCATCCTTGGAAGGACCCCATCATGCCGCAATACCGCTCCCGCACCACCACCCACGGCCGCAACATGGCTGGCGCCCGCGCCCTGTGGCGCGCCACCGGCATGAAGGACGGCGACTTCGACAAACCGATCATCGCCGTCGTCAACTCGTTTACCCAGTTCGTGCCCGGTCACGTGCACCTGAAAGACCTGGGACAGATGGTGGCGCGCGAGATCGAGGCGGCCGGCGGCGTGGCCAAGGAATTCAACACCATCGCCGTCGATGACGGCATC
This sequence comes from Janthinobacterium sp. GW823-FHT01H08, assembly GCF_058797855.1. Lineage (NCBI taxonomy): Bacteria > Pseudomonadati > Pseudomonadota > Betaproteobacteria > Burkholderiales > Oxalobacteraceae > Janthinobacterium > Janthinobacterium sp. GW823-FHT01H08. The sequence continues at coordinate 5,204,112 of NZ_CM179504.1, read as the reverse complement.
GCCATGGGTCACGGCGGCATGCTGTATTCGCTGCCTTCGCGCGACCTGATCGCCGATTCCGTCGAATACATGGTCAACGCCCACTGCGCCGACGCCATGGTCTGCATCTCGAACTGCGACAAGATCACGCCGGGCATGCTGATGGCCGCCATGCGCATCAATATCCCCGTCGTGTTTATTTCCGGCGGGCCCATGGAAGCGGGCAAGGTCGTCAAGGTGGTCAACGGCACGCAGAAGATCATCAAGCTGGACCTGGTCGACGCCATGATCAAGGCGGGCGACAGCACCGTCTCGGACGCCGACGTGGCCGAGATCGAACGTTCGGCCTGCCCGACCTGCGGTTCGTGTTCCGGCATGTTTACGGCCAACTCGATGAACTGTCTGACCGAGGCGCTGGGCCTGGCCCTGCCCGGCAACGGCACCATCCTGGCTACGCACTCGGACCGCCAGCAGCTGTTCCTGCGCGCGGGCCGTCTGATCGTGGAACTGGCCAAGCGCCATTACGAGCAGGACGATTACTCGGTGCTGCCCCGTTCCATCGCCACCAAGGCCGCGTTTGAAAACGCCATGGCGCTCGACGTCTCGATGGGCGGCTCGACCAACACCGTGCTGCACCTGCTGGCCGCCGCGCACGAGGCGGAAGTGGAATTCACGATGGCCGACATCGACCGCATTTCGCGCAAGGTGCCTTGCCTGTGCAAGGTGGCGCCGATGACGGACAAATACCATATCGAAGACGTGCACCGCGCGGGCGGCATCGTGGGCATTTTGGGCGAACTGGCGCGCGCCGGCCTGCTCAACACGACTTTGCCGACGATCCACGCGCCGACCCTGGCCGACGCCATCGCGCAAAACGACATCATGTGCACGGATAACCCCGCCGTGCATGAACTGTTCCGCGCCGCGCCGGGCGGCGTGCCGACGCAGACGGCGTTTTCGCAGTCCGAGCGCTTCGCGGCCGTCGACACGGACCGCAGCACGGGCTGCATCCGCGACAAGGCCCACGCCTACTCGCAGGATGGCGGCCTGGCCGTCTTGTACGGCAACCTTGCGGAAAAGGGCTGCATCGTCAAGACGGCGGGCGTCGACGAAAGCATCTTGAAATTCTCGGGCAAGGCGCGCGTGTTCGAAAGCCAGGACGCGGCCGTCGCTGCCATCCTGGAAGACACCGTGCATGAAGGCGACGTCGTCATCATCCGCTACGAAGGCCCGAAAGGCGGCCCCGGCATGCAGGAAATGCTGTATCCGACCTCGTACATCAAGTCGAAGGGTCTGGGCAAGGCGTGCGCGCTGTTCACGGACGGGCGCTTCTCGGGCGGTTCTTCGGGCCTGGTGATCGGCCACGCCTCGCCGGAAGCAGCAGAAGGCGGTGCCATCGGCCTGGTGGAAGAGGGCGATTTCATCGACATCGACATCCCCGAGCGCACCATCAACCTGCGCATCACGGCTGCCGAGCTGGCCGCGCGCCGCGCCGCCATGGAAGCGAAGGGCGACGCGGCCTGGCTGCCCGTCAACCGCGAGCGCTACGTGTCGCAGGCGCTGCAGGCGTATGCCGCGCTGACGACGTCGGCCGACCGGGGCGCCGTGCGGGATCTGTCGCAGCTGAAAAAACGCTGATCTGTTGCGTCAGTGCGACGGCCGGCCCCGTTTGACGATGCGGGGCCGCCTGTCGTTACATCGCCTTACAAACAACATGGTCATATGCGCGCAGATGGGGCAGAATAGCTATGCCTTCTGACGACATTGCGTGACTACATTGAAACGCTTGATCTGGGCTCGTGGTGCATCTGCGGAAACACAGTAAAATGCCGCAGGAAGTAACTTTGGAGAAAAGACAATGAAACGTTTTATGTTGGTGAGTGTATTGACCGTATCGGCTCTGGCATCGCAAGCAGCGTTGGCCAATCCGGACTTGGCGAAAGCAAAGAACTGCATGGCTTGCCACGCGGTGAGCACGAAACTGGTGGGCCCTGCGTTCAAGGACGTGGCTGCCAAGTACGCTGGTCAGAAAGACGCGGAAGCCAAGCTCGCGGCGAAAGTCATGAAGGGCGGTTCCGGCACCTGGGGCGCGATCCCGATGCCAGCCAACCCGCAAGTGAGCGATGCGGAAGCCCATACCCTGGTTAAATGGGTACTGGCACAGAAATAATCTGTGCCGCAGTACCTGCAATTAGCGCGCCGGCAATCCCGGCGCGTTTTTTTTGCCCGCTGTTTTATGCAGATTGCCCATGCCCTCCAGTGTCGCCCGCACCGCCTCGTCGAGCGGCGTATGCGGCTCCTGGCCCAGCACGGCCTGCAGCCGCGCATTGTCCATGGATAGAGGCGTTTGCCACAGATAGCGCATCTCGCGCATTTCGCGCAAGGTCGCCACGAACGGCGACGCCAGCGCCACCAGCCACCACGGAAAACGCCGGAGAGCGGGCGCCGCTCCTGTCGCCTGTTCCACCACGCGGGCGATCGCCCCCGTCATTTGCCGGCCGTCGTGGTCCCAGTGGCCGGCCATGTGAAAGCGCGCAAACGCGGGCAAGGTGGCGCGTAAAGCCAGCAATTGCACCATCGTGCGCGCCACGTCGGGCAGGTAGGACCACTGGTGGCCCACGCCGGGCGCGCCCGGATACAGCACCTTGCGCACGCTCTGGCCTGGTTTCACCAGTCCCTGCGAAAACCAGTTATTGCCGGCATGGGGACCGAAGAAGTCGCCCGCGCGCACGATCAGCACGCGCGCGCCCTGCGTGCTGGCCCGTTCCAGCCGTGCTTCCAGTTCCACGCGGATGGCGCCCTTGCGCGTGAGCGGACGTTGCGGCGCGTCTTCCGCCAGCACGGGAAAGGCGTCCGGGCCGAAGTTGTACACGGTGCCGGGCAGCACGATGGTGGCGCCTTCGGCCGTCGCCGCGGCAATCGTGTTGTCGAGCATGGGCAGCACCAGCTGGCCCCAGTTCCGGTAGCCGGGCGGGTTGACGGCGTGCACGATGACGGCGCAGCCTTTGGCGGCCGTCAGCACGTCAGTGCGCGACAGCGCGTCGCCGCGCAGCCACTCGATGTTATCTCGCCGTGGCGATGGCGTTTCTCCCCGCGTCAGGGCGCGCACCTGCCAGCCCGCCGCCAGTAGCTGGCGCACCATCTCGCCGCCGATGCCGCCTGTGGCGCCCAGTACCAATACTGTTTTCGTGTTCTCCATCATGACCTCCGTGTGGTTGATGACGCCAGTATCTGCCGCGCTGGGCTAATTGGGAATTGACGAACATCGCGTACAAGCTATACATTTATGTATGACCAAGTTGACGCCATGAACCCATCCATTGCCTGGGAATACTACCGCTCCTTGCTGGCCGTGCTGAAGCACGGTTCGCTCTCCGGCGCCGCCCGCGCGCTGGGCATCACGCAGCCCACCGCCGGCCGGCATATCGCGGCCCTGGAGCAGGCGCTGGGTGCGACGCTGTTTACGCGCTCGCAGCAGGGCTTGCTGCCCACGGAAGTGGCGCTGGCGCTGCGTCCCCATGCGGAAACCATGGAGCACACTGCCGCCCTGATGGAGCGCGCGGCCAGCAGCCAGGGGCAGGGCGTGGCCGGCGTCGTGCGCATCGCGGCCAGCGAAGTGGTGGGCGTGGAAGTGCTGCCGCCCATCCTGGCCCGCTTGCGCGCGCGCCATCCGGGCCTGACCATTGAATTAGTATTAAGTAACAAGGTGCAGGATTTGCTGCGCCGCGAGGCGGATATCGCCGTGCGCATGCTGCGTCCGCGCCAGGAGCAGCTGGTGGCGCGCAAAGTGGGCGAGATCGAACTGGGCCTGCATGCGCACGCCGATTATCTGGCACGCCATGGCACGCCGGCGCGATTGCTTGATCTGGCGCAACACGCCGTCATCGGCTACGACGAGGCGAGCCCCTTCGTGCGCAACGCGGGCGCGGCCTTCCAGGGATTTACGCGGGAAAGCTTTGCCTGGCGCAGCGACAGCGACCTGGCGCAACTGGCATGGATACGGGCGGGCGCCGGCATCGGCGTGTGCCAGGCGGGGCTGGCGGCGCGCGATCCGGCTCTGCGGCGCGTGCTGCCGCAAGCGTTTTCGCTGCCGATGGAAACCTGGGTCACCATGCATGAAGACTTGCGCGGCAGCCTGCGCTGCCGCGCCACCTTCGACGCGCTGGCCGAAGGTTTACTGGCTTACGTGGCCGGGCAGCCGCTTACTTGACCACTTCCATCTTGGTTTTCTTGCCATCCCGATACGTGAAGAGCGTCAGCGCGCCATCCTTGATGTCGCCGTTGGCGTCGAACGAGATCGGCCCCGTCACGCCCTGGTAGTGCACCTTGGCCAGATACGGCAGGTAGACGGACGGTTTCGACGATTTCGCATCCTGCATGGCGGTGGCCATGGTCATCACGGCATCGTAGACGTATGGCGCGTACAGCTGCACTTCCATATTGTATTTCTGCTTGTAGCGGGCGCGGAAATCGTCCATGCCTTTTTGCTGCGCGCCCGTCACGCCGCCCGCTTCCGCGCAGGTGACCATGTCTTCGCCGACGGCGTCGCCCGCCAGCTTGCCCAGCGGTTCCGTGCACAGGCCGTCGCCGCCCATGAACTTGGCCTTGATGCCCAGCGCCTTCATCTGGCGCAGCATGGGGCCGCCCACGGAATCCATGCCGCCGAAGAAGATCAGGTCGGGATTTTTCGACTTGATGCTGGTCAAAATCGCATTGAAGTCCGTCGCGTTGGCATTGGTAAATTCCTTGCCGACGATTTGCACGCCTGGCGCCGCCTTCTTGGCGCCCTTGACGAACTGTTCCGCCACGCCCTGGCCGTAGGCCGTGCGGTCGTCGATGACGGCGATTTTCTTCGCCTGCAGCTTGCCCACGGCATATGCGCCCAGGGTGCCCCCCAGCTTGTTGTCATTGGCCACGACGCGGAAGGCCGTGTTGAATTTTTGCTGGGTATAGGTCGGGTTGGTGGCGGCCGGCGAAATCTGCGGGATGCCGGCATTGAAGTAAATGCGCGAGGCGGGAATCGTCGTGCCCGAGTTCAGGTGGCCGACGACGCCGTTGACCTTGGCGTCGACCAGCTTTTGCGCCACGGCCGTGCCCTGCTTGGGATCGGCCGCGTCATCTTCGGGCACCAGCACGAATTTCACGGCTTTGCCGTCGATCTTGAAGCCTTTGGCGTTCAAATCCTCGATGGCCATCTTGGCCGCGTTCTCGTTATCCTTGCCCAGGTGGGAGCTGGCGCCAGAGACCGGGGCGACGTGGCCGATCTTGATGATTTCCTGCGCGCCCGCATGGCCGGCAAAGGCGAGGGCGAGGGCGAGAGGAAGGACTTTGGTCTTGAGCAGCATAAACATTCTCCAATGGATAAAGATACGGCGGCGTCTCGTGAAAACCGCTTCGAATGGCGGTACGTGTGAAGAAAGGTACAACAAAAAACAGGCGGCGCAAAGCCGCATTTCGGGCTTTTTACATTTTGTCGCAACAATCACCAAAGTGAGGCGCGATGCACCGATTTCGCAGGCGCGAGCGCACCAAAGAATGGCGTTGGAGGAAAGAATAGGGTAGGTCGGGCAGGTCGGGGTAGGTCGGGTTAGCGCGCAGCGCGTAACCCGACATTGCGCGGCATGCTCATAACCCAACGGCAAGGACGGGGAATGCCGGGGTCAGACCCGTCGGGTCTGACCCCAGATTTTTGTCGGTGATGAAATGGTCGCAACGACAGGTGTGTGCTTACTGAGCCGGCGGATGCAAATGCCCGAGCTCATGGCTGACCGCATGCGCGACGATCTGTTCCAGCGATTGCTGCAAGTCTTCGCGCAGGGCGCCGCGCATGCCGATCAGGGCGTTTTGCAGGGCCGTCTGCAGGACGTGGGCGATGCGCTCTTCCAGCAGATGGTCGATCTTGCCCTGCACCTGATGCAGGATGCGCTGCGTGAGCCGCTGTTCGATGGCGTCCCAGTCGGGCTGCGCCACCGTAGGCGGCAACGCCGGCGCTTCCTCGACGGCAGGCGCCGCTGCGGCGGGCGCGACGGCCTCGGCCACTTCCGGCCCCAGCAGCACCTCTGTCAACAGGGGGATGCCCTGGTCGAATGGCTGCTGGCTCATGTCTTCCCTGCCACGAAGTGGGTCGGCTGCACGTCTTGCTGTCGGTAGTGCAGGAAGCGCTGGCGGCCCGCCTGCGCATCCTGTTCATCCATGGAGACGATCTCGAAGACGCGCTGGAAATCGGCGTAATTGGCGGGCGGCAGCTGCGACAGGTTGACGAGGATGTCGTGGTGCGGCAGCTCGGCGGCCGCGTCATCGGTCAGGATGATGGGCGTTTGCGGGGCCAGCGGGTCGCCGGCCAGCACGTGCGGCAGGAAATCCGTGGCGGAAATGGTCCACATGGCGCTGTTCAAGGCGTCGAGCTGGGTGCCATCTTGCACCAGCACGACCACCTTGTTGCCGGCCATATACGCCTTGCGTGCCAGACGGCAGGCGTAGGCCAGCTTGTCCGGCACGTTGGTATGAAAGTCGACGCGCGTCATGTCGCCCTTCACGCTGCCATGCCGCTGTGGCGCAGCAGGGCGTCGATGCTCGGTTCGCGGCCGCGGAAGGCCGTGAACGATTCCAGCGCGGGGCGCGAGCCGCCGACGGACAGGATTTCCTGCAGATAACGCTTGCCCGCCGCCGTGGTGGCGGCCGGTCCCAGCGCCCTGGCTTCCTCGAATGCCGCATAGGCGTCTGCGGACAGCACCTCGGCCCATTTGTAGCTGTAGTAGCCAGCCGCGTAGCCGCCGGAGAAGATATGCCCGAAGGAATTCTGGAAGCGGTTGAAGGCGGGCGGGATGATCAGCGCGAACTTGGCGCGCACGCCGTCGATCAGCTGCTGCACGCTCTGGCCCGTGCCGGCATCGTAGTCATAGTGCAGATGCATGTCGAGCAGGGAGAATTCCACCTGGCGCAGGGTTTGCAAGCCGGACTGGAAATTCTTGGCCGCCAGCATCTTGTCATACAGGGCGCGCGGCAGCGGCTCGCCCGTGACGGCATGCGCCGTCATGTGTTCGAGCACTTCCCATTCCCAGCAGAAATTTTCCATGAATTGCGACGGCAGTTCGACGGCATCCCATTCGACGCCGGCGATGCCCGACACGCCCAGTTCGTCGACGACGGTCAGCATATGGTGCAGGCCGTGGCCGAACTCGTGGAACAGGGTAATGACTTCATCGTGGGTGAACAATGCAGGCTGTGCCTGGCCATCGACCACGGCCGGTTCCGTGAAATTGCAGGTCAGGTAGGCGATCGGCGTCTGCACGTGCTGTGCGTCGGCGCGGCGGCCGCGCGCGTCGTCCATCCAGGCGCCGCCGCTCTTGCCGGCACGCGCATACAGGTCCAGGTAGAACTGGCCCACCAGCTGGCCGTCGCGCTCGATGCGGTAAAAACGCACGTCCGGGTGCCAGACGGGCGCCGTATCCAGTTTGATCTCGACCGCGAACAGGTTCTGGATCTGGCGGAACAGGCCGTCGATCACCTTGTGTTCAGGGAAATATTGTTTGACTTCCTGGGCCGAGAACGCGTAACGGCGCTCCTGCAGTTTTTCGGAGGCGTACGGCACGTCCCACGCCTGCAGTTCGGCGATGCCCAGTTCTTCGCGGGCGAATTGTTTCAGCTCGGCCAGGTCCTTCTCGGCGAACGGACGCGCGCGCTTGGCCAGGTCTTCCAGGAAGGCGATGACTTGCGCGGGCGAAGTGGCCATCTTGGAGACCAGCGACACTTCGGCGAAATTGGCGTAGCCGAGCAGTTTTGCCTCTTCGTTGCGCAGACGCAACAAGGTGACGATGTTCTGAGTATTGTCCCAGTCCTCTTTCTTGCTGAAGACGTCGCCCTGGTCCGATGCCTTGGTGGCGTTGGCGCGGTAGATGGTTTCGCGCAGCGCGCGCTTGTCGGCAAATTGCAGGATCGGGTAGTAGGACGGGAAGTGCAGCGAGAATTCATAGCCTTGCTTGCCGGCTTTGTCGGCGGCGGCGCGCGCGGCCGCCTTCACGTCGTCGGGCAAGCCGGCCAGGTCGCTTTCGTTCTCGACCAGCAACTTGTAGTCATTCGTGGCGTCGAGCACGTTTTCGGAAAAACGCGTACCTACGGCCGCATGTTCTTCCTGGATGGCGCCGAAGCGCTCTTTCTTGTCCTCGGGCAACTCGGCGCCGCCCAGGCGGAAGTCGCGCACGGCATTCTCGACGATGCGCCGGCGCGCCGGCGACAGGTTGGCGAAATCGGCGCGGGCCTGCAATTGCTTGTATTTGCCGAAGAGGATTTCGTTCTGGCCCAGTTCGGTCAAGAATTCCGTCACCTTGGGCAGGTTCGCATTGTAGGCGGCGCGCAGTTCGGGCGTATCGATCACGCTATTTAAATGGTTGACGATGCTCCAGGCGCGGCCCAGGGTTTCGGCGATCTTGTCCTGGGGCGCGACGAAGTTGTCCCAGCTCACTTCTTCCATGGGCGCTTCCAGCTGCGCCACGGTGGCGCGCGCCTGTTCCAGGAGGGTATCGATGGCGGGCGTGACATGCTCGTGCGTGATCGCGTCGAAGCGTGGCAGGCCGGAAAAATCAAGCAGGGGATTGGTGTTCATCGTCGGTTCGTCCATTCTGTCTTCATATATGGAGCGCCTGAAAAATGTTCAAGGCCAGGCAACGCCGCCATGAGCATTGTCTCAGGTGCTCCTCTTAAATGCGCTCTGCGGCCTCGACGGTATTCATGAGCAACATGGTGATCGTCATCGGACCCACGCCACCCGGTACCGGGGTGATGTGGGAGGCGATTTCTTTCACTCCGGCAAAATCCACGTCGCCGCACAGCTTGCCGTCATCGTCGCGGTTCATGCCCACGTCGATGACGATGGCGCCCGGCTTGACCATGTCGGCCGTCAGGGTGTTGCGGCGGCCGACGGCGGCCACGACCACGTCCGCCTGGCGCGTGTACAGGCCCAGGTCCGGGGTCGCACTATGGCAGATGGTGACGGTAGCGTTCGCTTGCAAGAGCAGCAGGGCCATCGGCTTGCCGACCGTGTTGCTGCGGCCGATGACGACGGCGTGCTTGCCGCGCAAGTCGACGCCCGTGCTTTCGATCAGTTTCATGCAGCCGTACGGTGTGCAAGGGCGGAAGCCGGGCAAGCCCGTCATCAGTTCGCCGGCGCTCAGGACGGAATAGCCGTCCACGTCTTTCGTCGTGGCGATCGCTTCGATGACCTTGTGCGGGTTGATGTGCTTGGGCAACGGCATTTGCACGAGGATGCCGTGGATGGCGGGATCGGCGTTCAGGCTGGCGATGCGTGCCAGCAAGTCGGCTTCCGACAGGTCCGCTTCATATTTTTCCAGCACCGAGTGGAAACCCACGTCGCCGCACGCCTTGACCTTGTTGCGGACATATACCTGGCTGGCCGGGTCTTCGCCGACGAGGATCACGGCCAGGCCGGGCTGGGTGCCCTTGGCCGTGAGGGCGGCGGCGCGCGTGGCGATTTCGCTGCGCAGTTTTTGGGAGAGGGCGATTCCGTCGATCAGTTGTGCTGGCATGGTAGGGGCTGAGAGATGTGGGAGGGAAAAGACAGATTATAAAGCCGGGCGGCGCAAAGGGGCGGTTTTGGCTATGCAAAGGCTTAACAACAGCGGTCCGGAGACGCGGGCCTGAGAAAATGCCGATGGCGGCGTTGCAGCTCCTTGCCGTACTGGCGTACTGTCTGCGTCGCCGCGCCTTGCCCTCGACGTTTTTCAGGCCCGCTTGGCCCGGCATAAAAGCGGGCCGGAGACGCGAGCCTGAGAAAATGCCGATGGCGGCGTTGCAGCTCCTTGCCGTACTGGCGTACTGTCTGTGTCGCTGCGCCTTGCCCTCGACGTTTTTCAGGCCCGCTTGGCCCGGCATAAAAGCGGGCCGGAGACGCGAGCCTGAGAAAATGCCGATGGCGGCGTTGCAGCTCCTTGCCGTACTGGCGTACTGTCTGCGTCGCCGCGCCTTGCCCTCGACATTTTTCAGGCCCGCTTGGCCCGGTATGCCTGTGCGGACGACTGGGGCGTTAATGCGTTTTGCTGGTGTGCTGGTGGCCTAGGGAGCGCAAGGGCCTGCGGTTCTTTGGCGCCGTTTTTGGCACTTTGATCACCCTAATTTCCGGACAGAATTTGCGGCAGTGCAGCATAAATTTCATAGGGTGATTTCATGATATGAAATGCTATATCGTAATTTGAAAAATACTAAATACGCTGTTAGAATCCCCACACTAAACCGACTTAATAGTAAATAATCAGCGAAATACCGTCCGACAGCGATCCGGAAAATCGGGGTGGGGCGTTCACAAAGGAGACTCAACAGATGTCAGCTCAACTGAACCAGGTAACGACACAGATCGGCACCGACCCGGATATGCAGGAAACCAAGGAGTGGCTGGACGCGCTCGAAGCCGTGCTGGAAAATGAAGGTCCGGAACGCGCGCATTACCTGATGGAGCGCATGGTTGACCTGGCCCGCCGCCGCGGCGCCCAGATCCCGTTCTCCAGCACCACCGCCTACGTCAATACCATCCCCACCAAGCAAGAAGCACACTGCCCCGGCAACCTGGAATACGAAGAGCGCCTGCGCTCGTGGATGCGCTGGAACGCCATGGCCATGGTGGTCAAGGCCAACCGCGCCGACGGCGACCTGGGCGGCCACTTGTCCTCGTTCGCTTCGCTGGCGAACATGCTGGGCATCGGTTTCAACCACTTCTGGCACGCGCCGACGGCCGACCACGGCGGCGACCTGCTGTACATCCAGGGCCACTCCTCGCCCGGCGTCTACGCGCGCGCCTTCCTCGAAGGCCGTTTGACGGAAGAGCAAATGCTGAACTTCCGCAAGGAAGTCGACGGCAAGGGCCTGTCCTCGTACCCGCATCCAAAGCTGATGCCTGACTTCTGGCAGTTCCCGACCGTGTCGATGGGCCTGGGCCCGCACATGGCGATCTACCAGGCGCGCTTCCTGAAATACCTGCACGCACGCGGCATCGCCAAGACCGACAACCGCAAGATCTGGGCCTTCTGCGGCGATGGCGAGATGGACGAGCCAGAGTCCTTGGGCGCGATCGGCCTGGCCGCACGCGACATGCTCGACAACCTGGTCATCGTGGTCAACTGCAACCTGCAGCGCCTGGACGGCCCCGTGCGCGGCAACACCAAGATCATCCAGGAACTGGAAGGCGAATTCCGTGGCGCGGGCTGGAACGTCGTCAAGGTCATCTGGGGCCCGGGCTGGGACGCCCTGCTGGCGCAAGATAAAGAAGGCATCCTGCAGCGCGTGATGATGGAAACCGTCGACGGCGAATACCAGAACTACAAGGCGAAAGACGGCGCCTACGTGCGCAAGCACTTCTTCGGCAAGCATCCGAAGCTGCTGGAAATGGTTGCCAACATGACGGACGACGACATCTGGCGCCTGACCCGCGGCGGCCACGATCCGCACAAGATCTACGCGGCCTTCAAGATCGCCCAGGAACACAAGGGCCAGCCGACCGTCCTGCTGGTGAAAACCATCAAGGGCTACGGCATGGGCAAGTCGGGCGAAGCGCGCAACACGGCGCACCAGACGAAAAAACTGGACGACGAAGCCATCCGCGAAATGCGCGACCGCTTCTCGCTGCCTATCCCTGACGACAAGCTGGCCGATATCCCGTTCTTCAAGCCGGCCGACGACGCGCCGGAAATGGTCTACCTGCACGAGCGCCGCAAGGCCCTGGGCGGCTACCTGCCGCAGCGCCGCCAGAAAGCGGAAGAAACCCTGCCCGTGCCTGGCCTGGACGCGTTCAAGAACGTGCTGGAAGCGACGCCGGAAGGCCGCGAAATCTCGACCACGCAAGCGTTCGTGCGCGTCATTTCGACCCTGCTGAAAGACCCGAACCTGGGCCAGCGCGTCGTGCCTATCCTGGTCGATGAATCGCGTACCTTCGGCATGGAAGGCCTATTCCGCCAGATCGGCATCTACAACCCGAAAGGCCAGTTGTACGAGCCGGTCGACAAGGACCAGGTCATGTACTACCGCGAAGACAAGGCCGGCCAGATCCTGCAGGAAGGCATCAACGAAGCGGGCGGCATGAGCTCGTGGATCGCCGCGGCGACGTCGTATTCGACCAACGACCGCATCATGATCCCGTTCTACACCTTCTACTCGATGTTCGGCTTCCAGCGCATCGGCGACCAGGTATGGGCTTCGGCCGACATGCGCGCCCGTGGCTTCCTGATGGGCGGCACGGCCGGCCGCACGACGCTGAACGGCGAAGGCTTGCAGCACGAAGATGGCCACAGCCATATCTTCGCCGCGACCATCCCGACCTGCATGCCGTACGACCCGACCTTCAGCCATGAAGTCGCCGTCATCATCCAGGACGGCCTGCGCCGCATGATCGCCAACCAGGAAGATGTGTTCTACTACATCACGATCATGAACGAGAACTACGCCCAGCCAGGCATCAAGCCGGGCCAGGAAGAAGGCATCCTGAAAGGCATGTACAAGCTGCAGGAAGGCAAGGCTGACGCCAAGCTGCGCGTACAGCTGATCGGTTGCGGCACCATCCTGCGCGAATCGATCTTCGCCGCCGAATTGCTGGAAAACGACTGGGGCGTGGCCGCGGACGTATGGTCGGCGCCGTCGCTGACCCTGGTGGCCCGCGATGGCCAGGATGCGGAACGCTGGAACATGGTCAACCCGTCGAAACAGCAGCGCGTGCCGTACGTGACGTCGCTGATGCAGGACACGGATGGCCCGATCGTTGCCACGACCGACTACATGCGCGCATTTGCAGAACAGATCCGCGCCTTCATGCCGAAGGGCCGCACCTACAAAGTGCTCGGTACCGATGGCTTTGGCCGCTCGGACAGCCGCGCCAAGCTGCGCGAGTTCTTCGAAGTGAACCGTTATTATGTCACTGTGGCCGCGCTCAAATCGCTGGCTGACGAAGGCAAGATCGACGTGTCGGTGGTGGAGCAGGCGATCGCCAAGTACGGCATCGACGCGAACAAACCGAATCCGGTGACCCAGTAATCGTTGTGCGGACCCGATGATGCCAGGGCGGTGCGAAAGTGCCGCCCTGGCGTGTGTGCGGGTCCATCTGACAAATAAAATAACGGAGCAAGCTATGAGCATTGTGGAAGTCAAAGTCCCGGATATCGGCGATTTCAAGGAAGTCGAGATCATTGAACTGATGGTCAAGCCAGGCGACACGGTCAAGGTCGACCAGTCCCTCATCACGGTCGAATCGGACAAGGCCAGCATGGAAATCCCATCGAGCCACGCCGGTGTCGTCAAGGAATTGAAAGTCAACGTGGGCGACAAGATCGCCGAAGGCTCGCTGGTCCTGCTGCTGGAAGTGGCGGACGACGCCTCGGCCCCGGCGCCTGCCGCCGCTGCCGCCCCGGCACCTGCCGCTGAAGCCGCCCCTGCCGCCGCTCCTGCGGCCGCGCCTGCGCCTGCCGCCCCAGCCGGCGCGCCGGCCCTGGTCGACGTGACCGTGCCCGATATCGGCGACTTCAAGGAAGTCGAAGTCATCGAACTGATGGTCAAGGTCGGCGACACGATCAAGGTCGACCAGTCGCTGCTGACGGTCGAATCGGACAAGGCCAGCATGGAAATTCCATCGAGCCATGCCGGTATCGTCAAGGAATTGAAAGTCAAGGTCGGCGACAAGGTTGCCAAGGGTAGTCTGGTGCTGGTGGTGGAAACGACCGGTGGCGCTGCCGCCCCGGCCGCTGCTCCTGCCGCCGCGCCTGCGCCGGCCGCGCAAGCTGCCGCCGCACCAGCCGCCGCCGTCGCTTCGGCGCCGGTCGCTGCCGCTCCAGCCGCCGCACCTGCCGTGAACGGCAAGCTGGCGCACGCGTCGCCATCGATCCGCAAGTTCGCGCGCGAACTGGGCGTGGACCTGGCCCGCGTGGGCGGTTCCGGTCCGAAGGGCCGCATCACCCAGGAAGACGTGCAGAACTTCGTCAAGGGCGTGATGTCGGGCGCCGTTGCCGCACCAAATGCTCCAGCCGCTGCCAAAGGCGGTTCCGGCGTGGGCCTGGATCTGCTGCCATGGCCGTCGCTGGATTTCAGCAAGTTCGGCACGACCGAATTGCTGCCGCTGTCGCGCATCAAGAAAATCTCGGGTCCGAACCTGCACCGCAACTGGGTCATGATCCCGCACGTCACGCAGTTCGACGAAGCGGACGTGACGGATCTGGAAGCGTTCCGCGTCGACACCAACGCGGCCAATGCAAAGAACAAGGATGCGGCCAAGCTGACCATGCTGGCCTTCGTCATCAAGGCTTCCGTCGCCGCGCTGAAGAAATTCCCCGCGTTTAACGCCTCGCTCGACGCCAAGGGCGAAAACCTGATCCTCAAGCAGTACTACAACATCGGCTTCGCGGCCGACACGCCGAACGGCCTGGTGGTACCTGTGATCAAGGGCGCGGACCAGAAGTCGGTCTCGCAGATCGCCCGCGAAATGACGGAACTGTCGCTGCAGGCGCGCGAAGGCAAGCTGAAACCGGCCGACATGCAGGGCGCCAGCTTCACGATTTCGTCCCTGGGCGGCATCGGCGGCACGCACTTCACGCCTATCGTCAACGCGCCGGAAGTGGCGATTCTGGGTCTGTCGAAAGCCTCGATCAAGCCGGTATGGGATGGCAAGGCCTTCCAGCCGCGTTTGATGATGGGCACCTCGCTGTCCTACGACCACCGCGTGGTCGATGGTGCGATGGGCGCGCGATTCTCCGTGTACCTCGGCGAAGTCCTGGCCGACATGCGCAAAATTCTGCTGTAAGGAGCGATTGATGAGCACAGTAGAGGTAAAAGTACCGAATATCGGCGACTTCAAGGAAGTCGAAGTCATCGAACTGATGGTCAAGGTGGGCGACACCATCAAGGTGGACCAGTCCCTGATCACGGTCGAATCGGACAAGGCCAGCATGGAGATTCCATCGACCCACGCGGGCGTCGTCAAGGAAGTCAAGGTCAAGGTCGGCGACAAGATCGCCGAAGGCAGCGCGCTGCTGGTGGTGGAAGCGTCGGAAGGCGTGGCCGCTGCCGCGCCAGCTGCCGCTCCTGCACCGGCGGCAGCCGCTCCGGCAGCCGCTGCGGCCCCTGCGGCGGCACCAGTTGCCGCCGCCATCCCGGCCGGCAATTACAGCGGCCAGGTCGACATCGACGTCGACATGATGGTATTGGGCGGCGGTCCTGGCGGCTACTCGGCGGCGTTCCGCGCGGCCGACCTGGGCATGACGACGGTCATCGTCGAGCGCTACGCCACCCTGGGCGGCGTGTGCCTGAACGTGGGCTGCATCCCGTCCAAGGCGCTGCTGCACGTGGCATCCGTCATCGACGAAACGGCGCACATGTCCAATACGGGCGTGACGTTCGCCAAGCCGACGATCGACATCGACCAGGTACGCAAGTACAAGGAAGGCGTGATCTCGAACATGACGGGCGGCCTGGCCGGCATGGCCAAGGCGCGCAAGACGCAGGTCGTCACCGGCGTGGGCCAGTTCCTCTCCGCGAACCACATCGAAGTGACGGCAGGCGACGGTTCTAAAAAGGTCGTGCAGTTCAAGCAGGCCATCATCGCCGCCGGTTCGTCCGTGGTGAAGCTGCCGTTCGTGCCGGAAGACCCGCGCATCGTCGATTCGACGGGCGCGCTGGAATTGCGCCAGATCCCGAAACGCATGCTGGTCATCGGCGGCGGCATCATCGGCCTGGAAATGGCGACTGTCTACTCGACCTTCGGCGCGCGCATCGACGTGGTCGAAATGATGGATGGCCTGATGCAGGGCGCGGACCGCGACGCCGTCAAGGTATGGCAGAAGTTCAACGAGAAGCGCTTCGACAACATCATGACCAAGACCAAGACGGTCGCCGTCGAGGCGTTGCCGGAAGGCATCAAGGTCACGTTCGAAGCGGCTGAAGCGGGTGCCACGGCACCGGCACCGCAAGTCTACGACCTGGTGCTCGTCGCCGTGGGCCGCAGCCCGAACGGCAAGAAGCTCGCTGCCGACAAGGCCGGCGTGAACGTCACCGACCGCGGCTTCATCGAAGTCGACAGCCAGATGCGCACCAACGTGCCGAACATCTTCGCCATCGGCGACCTGGTCGGCCAGCCGATGCTGGCGCACAAGGCCGTGCATGAAGCCCACGTGGCCGCCGAAGCAGCTTCCGGCCAGAAGTCGCACTTCGACGTCAAGGTGATCCCGTCGGTCGCCTACACCGACCCGGAAGTGGCATGGGCCGGCATCACGGAAGACGAAGCGAAAGCCAAGGGCATCAAGGTCGAGAAGGGCCACTTCCCATGGGCCGCTTCCGGCCGCGCCGTGGCCAACGGCCGCGCCGAAGGCTTCACCAAGCTGCTGTTCGACGCGGAAACGCACCGCATCATCGGCGGCACCATCGTCGGCACGCATGCGGGCGACATGATCGGCGAAATCGCGCTGGCCATCGAAATGGGCTGCGACGGCACCGACATCGGCAAGACCATCCACCCGCACCCGACCCTGGGCGAATCGATTGGTATGGCAGCCGAAGTGTACGAAGGCGTGTGCACGGACTTGCCGCCGCCGCGCAAGCGCTGATGTTGTAGCGCTGTGACACTCAAAACCCCGCAAGCGATTGCGGGGTTTTTTATTGTCCAGATACGATTAAATACTTCACCGTTGGCACCATCGTCGGCACGCATGCGGGCGACAGGTGAAAAATGAAGCGGCGAAATCGCGCTGGCCATCGAAATGGCCTGCGATGGCACCGATATCGGCAAGACCATCCACCCGCACCCGACCCCGGGCGAGTCGATCGGTATGGCCGCCGAAGTGTACGAAGGCGTGTGCACGGACTTGCCGCCGCCGCGCAAGCGCTGATGTTGTAGCGCTGTGACACTCAAAACCCCGCAAGCGATTGCGGGGTTTTTTATTGTCCAAATACGATTAAATACTTCACCGTTGGCACCATCGTCGGCAAGCATGCGGGCGACAGGTGAAAAATGAAGCGGCGAAATCGCACTGGCCATCGAAATGGCCTGCGACGGCACCGACATCGGCAAGACCATCCACCCGCACCCGACCCCGGGCGA
Organism: Janthinobacterium sp. GW823-FHT01H08; assembly: GCF_058797855.1. NCBI lineage: Bacteria > Pseudomonadati > Pseudomonadota > Betaproteobacteria > Burkholderiales > Oxalobacteraceae > Janthinobacterium > Janthinobacterium sp. GW823-FHT01H08. The sequence continues at coordinate 5,187,056 of NZ_CM179504.1, read as the reverse complement.
GTCGATCGGCAGGTTGGCAAAAGCGCACCGAAGTGTACGAAAGCGTGTGCATGGACTTGCCGCCGCCGCGCAAGCACTGATAAAAAATTAACTTTCAGTACAAAAAAACGGGACGTGTTCCCGACTTTTTTTTATTTCCCTTGACCTTCAGCAGGGTAAAACGTGGCGCGGCGGCACCATGTGAAAATTGGTGAGTATTGCCGTATGGAAAAAATGGCAGAATGACGGTCTGTAACCATGTTTTGCTTCTATGAACGCGTGCGATTTTTCCAGCAATGTTGCCAGCATGGGAATCGGTCAAGTTCCGCTGTACCAGGAGCCTGTCCCAGCAGATGAATACATCCCTTGCTGGCGCCCCTCGGAAGCGGGTAGTCGTCGCGTGGCTCGCTACGCATCTTCCTCACGCCTTGTCAGCGCTCCTGATGAACTGCCAGCAGAAGACGCTCCTTATTGGGATAGGCTCTAAGAAAGTTTTGCAACGATGAGAAAATTTACCGCCCTTCATATCGCCGATGTCCGTTTGCGCCGGGCTGATGAGCAAGAGCAAGCCGTGATGCTGCATGCCTTGTACCAGGATGTGGCCGCTATCCTGGCGGCGGGCAAGAGGATCGATGCGATTTTCTTCACGGGCCAGCTGGTGGCGCCGGACGCCTGTGCCGGCACGACACCCGTGTACGTCTACGAATACTTCCTGCGCCCCTTGCTGCAGGCGGCCAGCTTGCCCGGTGCGCGTTTCTACCTGGTGCCGGGCAGCCGCGCGCAGGGTGTCGCCGCGGCGGCGCTGGGCAATGCCGGCTTCAGCTTTTTCTCTGCCGACGAGCACGCCAGTGCCGAGCAGCGCGCGCACTACAAGAATATCCACGCCGTGTTCCATGGCCACCAGCATACGGGCGATGCCAGTTCGCTGATGAAGTCGCTGGGGATCCTGTTCAAGAGTAATCCAGGCAGCCTGTACGGTGCGAATGGCCAGATGGCGGCATTTTCCGTGCTCGAGTTCGCCACGGGCGAGGCGGATGGCGGCGGGGCAGGCACGCAGTGGACGGTGTCGCTGCGCGAGTTCGATGACGTGAGCAAGAACTTCGCCCTGTCGGTGCTGTACACGCCGAACGGCCAGGAAACGGGGCAGGTGGATGCCGAGTATGTATTTGCCACCTTGCTGCCGCAGCTGGCAGGCGATCGCGCCTATCTCGATGGCTTGCTGGGCAAGGCGGGCGCGCAACGGCGCGAGGACGCCGGCGTCGCTGCCGATGCGCGCGAATTCCTCATCGAGCTGGCGTTCGTGATGTTCGAAGCCAAGAGCGTGTTCCTCAGCGAGGTGGAGCTCGAGCGTTTTGTCAGCGACTATTGCGGCGTGAAGGGCTGGAGCATGGCGGCCGGGGACTGGCTGGCGCCGCTGTATGCGCATGGCTTGCTGCTGTGTGCCGATGGCCAGGTGGCGTTTTCCTTCGATTACTTCCGCACGTATTTCCTGGCGCAACGCTTTGAAACCTCGTTCGACCTGATGCGCTACGGCCCGGACCGCTACGATGGAAGTGAGTCTTCACTCAGCGTTGATGGCGTGTCGGCGGCCCAGCCTTTCCTGCGTGCGCTGGGCTTGAACGATGAACAGGTCGAAGCGGCGCTGCCGGAAGACTGCAGCCGCCCTGGCTGACTTCCGGGGCCAGCCGTGCCGCGTCAGTCCGCCAGCGGCTGGCGCAGGGTGCCGCGCAGGAACAGGTCCAGGCTGAGTGCAACCTTTGTGCGCAGCTGTGCGACATCCGGCTGCGCCTGTGGCGGGAATAGCAGGCGCGACATCTGGTCGCCCAGCAGGCAATTGAGCAGGTGCAGCGCCAGCATGGATGGGGTCAGCTCCGCGCGAAACAGGGGCGCGATGTCGGGGCGGCTGAAAAACTTGGTCAGCATCTCGCGCGTCTGTCCCGGTCCCACCTTGTAAAACGTTTCCGCCAGTTCCGGGTGCGTGGCCGCTTCGGCCACCACCATGCGATTGAGGCGGATCGCCGCCGGCATGGTGACCAGTTGCACGAACAGCAGGCCGAACTCGCTCAAAATGGCGGGCAGGGGCCGCATATCCGTTTCCAGCGCCGGCATGGTCGAGAAGTAGGCGGCGCGGCGCAATTCCACCACGGCATTGAACAAGCCCGACTTGCCGCCAAATTTCACATAAATCGTGCGCACGGCCACATGGGCTTCGCGGGCGATCATTTCCAGGCTGACCTTCCCATACCCTTTTTCCAGAAACAGGCAGCCGGCCGTGTGCAGCAGGTTTTCCATGCGCGCTTCCATGTCGGCCGCGCGCGGGCGGCCGGCTGGCTTGCCGCAGCAGGAAAGCTCCTGAGCGGCGGCGTCGGATTCTGTATCGGTAGGCAAGGTATCGCTGAGGCCGGGATCGGACATGGTCTGGGTCTCTTTATAAGGTGGAAGGTAAGTGATGGCTCACACTGTAGTGCAAATTAAAATGAAATGCAATCGTTTCATTTCTTGACTTTGCCTTTTCTTTGCCCAATAATGAACCTATATCATTTCATTTTCGGAGCGAGTATGTCCAACCAGCCAGGCCAAGCAGAGCACAAGGTGCTGAGCGCCGTCCCACCCGCAGCCCCCGCCGCACCTTCCACGCCCGCCGCTTCCGCCAGCTCCGCACCACCGAATAACCGCGTCAAAATCATCGCCGGCCTGATCGTCCTCGTCGCGCTGGGCGCCGGCGCGCGCATGTGGTACCGCAGCCACTATTTCGTGGAAACGGAAAACGCCTATGTGGCCGGCCACGTGCATCCCGTCTCGGCGCGCATTTCCGGCGTCGTTACCAAGGTCTTCATCGACGACAATCAAATCGTGAAAGAGGGCGACGTGATCGCCGAACTCGACCCGTTCGACCAGCGCGTGAAAACCGAGCAGATCGCCGCGCAGATCGCCAGCGCCGAGCAGCAAGTGCTGCAAGCGGACGCGCAGATCGCCCAAGTGCAGGCGCAAGCGAGTGCCGCCCAGGCGCAAGTGGCGCAAGCCGATGCGCAATTGCTGCGCGCGAAACAGGATGCGGACCGTTATGGCCAGCTGTACACGAGCCAGATGAAAGCCGTCTCGAAGGCGGAACTCGACGCGGCCAACGCGGCCCGCTCGAGTGCCGTGGCCGACCTGGCCGCCCGCCGCGACAGCGCCTCGGCCGCCAAGTCGCAGATCGGTGCGGCGCAAGCTGCGCGCGACGTGGCCAAGGCACAAGTGGCCGTGCTGCGCGTGCAATTGAAGGACGCGGAACAGCAGCTGCAATACAACCGCATCCTGGCGCCCGTCGCCGGCCGCATCGGCAAGCGCAACGTGGAAACGGGCATGCGCGTGCAGCCTGGCCAGCAATTGACGGCCATCGTGCAGGACAACGTCTGGGTCACCGCCAACTTCAAGGAAACCCAGCTGGCCGACCTGCACCGCGGCCAGAGCGTGCACGTGACCATCGACGCCATGCCGGGCAAGAAACTCGTGGGCACCGTGGACAGCTTCGCCCCTGCCTCGGGCGCGCAATTCGCCCTGCTGCCGGCCGATAACGCCACCGGCAACTTCACCAAGATCGTCCAGCGCGTGCCCGTGAAAATCGTCTTCCAGCCGGAAGACATCAAGGCCATGAATGGCCGCCTGGTGCCGGGCATGTCGGTGATCGCCGAAGTGGAAGTGAACCAGCCCGCGTCTGACAAGGCCGAGGCCCCGCGCCACGCCGCCGCTCCTGCCGCACAGACCACCGCCCGCTAAGCTTCCATGAGCAGCCCTTCCACCACGCTGGCGAAGCCGCCAGCGTTTCCCGTGATTGACGAGAAAGTCTCCGGGCGCACCTGGCTGGCGGTCGCCGCCGGCATGCTGGGCGCCTTCATGGCGGTGCTCGACATCCAGATCACCAACTCCTCGCTCAAGGATATCCTTGGCTCGCTGTCGGCCACCCAGGAAGAGGGGTCGTGGATTTCCACGGCCTACCTGGTGGCGGAAATTATCGTCATTCCCCTCACCGCGCTGCTGGCGCGCGTGTTCGGACTGCGTACCTACATGATCGGCACCACCGCTTTCTTCCTGCTGTTCTCCACCCTGTGCGGCACGGCCTGGAACCTGGAAAGCATGATCGTCTTCCGCATGCTGCAGGGGTTCACGGGCGGCGCCCTGATACCGATGGCGTTCACCCTGGTGATGCTCAAGCTGCCGCCGTCGAAGCGCGCCGTCGGCATGGCCATCTTCGGCCTGACGGCGACCCTGGCGCCGGCCATGGGCCCGACCCTGGGCGGCTACCTCTCCGAGCTGTATGGCTGGCCCTCGATCTTCTACATCAACTGGGTGCCGGGCGTGCTGCTGATAGCCGGCATGATCTATGGCCTGGACAAGGAGCCGATGAAGCTCGAGATGTTCTGGAAGGCCGACTGGCTGGGCATCTTCTTCATGGCCCTGGGCCTGGGCTGCCTGACGATCTTCCTGGAAGAGGGCAATTCAAAGGACTGGTTCGACTCGGGTTTCATCATCACCTTCGCCGCGCTGGCCCTGACGGGCATCCTGGGCTGGGTCGTCACCAGCGCCACGCGCGCCGAGCCGTTCGTCAACCTGGGCCTGTACGGCCAGCGTAACTTTTTGGTCGCCACCGTGCTGTCGGCCGTGACGGGCATGGGCCTGTACGGCTCGGCCTTTTTGCTGCCCCTGTTCCTGGGCCAGATCGCCGGCTATTCGCCGATGCAGATCGGTGAAGTCATCATGTGGGTGGGCTTGCCGCAGCTGTTCATCATGCCGTTTGTCGCCAAGCTCTCGTCCGTGGTGGACAACCGCATCCTGTGCTCGTTCGGCCTCTTGCTGTTCGGCGGCTCGTGCATGATGAATGCCTACATGGATGCGTCCACCGGCTACGACCAGCTGCTGTGGTCGCAGGTCGTGCGCGCGCTGGGCCAGCCCTTCGTCATGCTGACCCTGTCGAACTTCGCCATGAAGGGCATCGCGCCGAAGGACATGCCGTCCGCATCGAGCCTGTTCAACATGACGCGCAACCTGGGCGGCTCGATCGGCATTGCCCTGCTGGCCACGGCCCTGAGCACCCGCGAACACTTCCACTCGCAGCGCCTGGGCGAAGCGATCAATGCGTATTCGAGCGCCACGCAGCTGCGCATCGACCAGCTGACGTCGTCGTTCATGGCCAAGGGCTATGACGCCGTCACGGCCGGCAACCAGGCCTTGCAGGCGATCGACGGCATCGTGCGCCGCGAAGCGTATGTGATGGCTTACAACGATGGCTTCTTCCTGATCGGCGCCATCCTGCTGGCCTGCATCGTGCCCCTGTGGCTGGCCGACAAACTCAAAGCTCCTGGTGGCGGTGGCGGCGGTCATTGAGCGCCGCACGCAGCCACCTCAAGAACAAGAAGGTACACATCATGAACACAGTTATGACCAAAATCGCCGCAGCCGCCTCGCTGGCCGTGCTGCTTGCCGCCTGCGGCACCGTGGGCCAGGATTTCACGGCACCGGCGAATGTGGCCGGCGCCGACACCTTCCGCCATGGTGCCGCCGCCGCGGATGCCGCGCAGCTGCCCAAAGAGTGGTGGAGCATCTACGGCGACGCCACCCTGAACCGCCTGGAACAGAGCGCGCTGCAGGACAATCCCAGCGTAAAAGCGGCGGGCGAGCGCCTGCTGCAGGCGCTGGCGCAAAGCGGCACGGCGCGCGCCAACCAGGGCCCGAGCGTGAACGTCAGCACGGGCATCTCGAACTCGCGCACCTCGGCCAACACCTCGCAGGGCCTGGCCTTGGGCAACCGCTCGATCAGCGGCAATAACTTTTCCGTGGGCGGCTCGCTGTCGTATGAAGTCGACCTGCTGGGCCGCGTGAAACGCATGGTCGAAGCGGCCGATTCGCAGGCGCTGGCGGCGCAGGCCGACCGCGACGGCGTGCTGCTGATGCTGTCGTCGCAAGTGGCCAGCAATTACTGGCAGCTGCGCGGGCTGGACGCGGAAATGGCCATCCTGAATGGCGCCCTGGACACGCGGCGCGAGTCGGCGCAGCTGGTCGAGGCGCGCTTCAATGCAGGGCTGACGAATGAGCTGGACCTGGCGCGCGCGAAAGTCGAACTGTCGAACGCGCAGGCCGACCTGCATGAAGTCAAACGCCAGCGCAACCAGCTGGAAAACAGCCTGGCCGCCCTGACGGGCAAGCCGCCGTCGGCGCTGCAATTGCCGGTGGCCGCCGAGCCTTCCAGCTTGCCGCTGCCGCCCGCCATCCCTGTCGGCTTGCCCGCCAGCCTGCTGGCGCACCGTCCGGACCTCGTGTCCAGCGTGGCGGGCCTGCGCGCGGCGAACGCGCAAGTGGGCGTGGCAGAAGGCGCGTTTTACCCGTCGCTGCAATTGACGGGCAATTTCGGCTACGCCTCGGAAAAACTGCGCGACCTGGCGCAGGGCGGTTCGCGCCAGTTCAGCTTTGGCCCGCTGGCCCTGTCCCTGCCGATCTTCGACGGCGGCCGCAACCAGGCCAATCTGGACCTGTCCAAGGCGCGCTATGCGGAAGCCGTGGCGAACCACGAAACGAAGCTGCTGACGGCCTTGCGCGAAGTGGAAGACGCCTTATCCGACGTGGAGCAGCGCCAGTTGCAGGGCGATGCCCAGGCCCTGTCGCAGGCAGCGGCGGCGCGCGCCTACCTGGTGGCGCGCACGCGCTACGAGCGCGGCATCTCGACCTACCTGGACGTCACCGATGCCCAGCGCAGTTCGCTGGCGGCGGACCGTGCCGCCGCGCAGATCAAGACTCAGCGCCTGCTGGCGACGGTCGCCGTGGCCCGCTCGCTGGGTGCCGGCTGGCAGCCGGACGGCGAGCTGGCCAGGCTGGCGTCCGCGCCCGCCGCGAAGGCCAACTAAGTACGACGGTTACGTGAGCGTGGCCGGTGGCGGTGTCGCCGCCGGCCCGTAGCGTTCCAGCAGAAAATCGATGAAGGTCGTCAGCTTCGGCGTGGGCTGGCGGTCGCGCGCATACACGAGGTGCATGGGGCGGGGCGCCGGCACGTAGCCGGCCAGCAGCGGCACCAGCCTGCCGGCGGTGATATCGCCGGCCATCAGGATCTCCGCCTGCATGACGATGCCGAAGCCGTGCAGGGCTGCCACGCGCAGCGCCTGACCATTGTTCGAGCGGAAGCGGCTTTCGCGCACGGGGCTGCCATCATCGTCGCCGCTCCTGGCCAGGCGCCAGCGCACGTGGCGCGTCCACTGCATGAAGTCCAGGCATTCGTGGCGTGCCAGGTCGGCCGGCGTGCGCGGCGTGCCGTGTCTGGCCAGGTAGGCGGGCGCGGCGCAGATCACCATCGCATACGGCCGCAGCACGCGCGCCACCATGGCGGAATCTTCCAGCTTGCCGATGCGGATGGCCGCATCGAACCCTTCTTCCACTAGGTCCACCATCCTGTCGTTCAGGTTCAGTTCCAGGCTCACTTCCGGATACGCATCGAGGTAGTCGGCCATCAGCGGCGCGATGCACTCGCTGCCGAAGGACACGGGCGCCGTGATCTTCAGCTTGCCGCGCGGCGCCGCGCGCATGGCTTCCGCACCCCGTTCGGCCGCATGGATGCTGGCCAGGATCTGGCGGCACTGTTCCGCATACTGCTGGCCGATTTCCGTCAGGCTTTGCCGCCGCGTGGTGCGCGCCAGCAGCCGCGCGCCCAGCCGCTCTTCCAGGTATTTGATGTGCTTGCCCACCATCACGGGCGAAATCTGGAACGCCTCGGCGGCGGCCGTGAAACTGCCTGCATCGACGACGGCGACAAAAATCTCCATGCTGCGCAATTTATCCATGGCTTCCAGATTGCAAACTATAGATTAGTAATCTTGTAAATTCTAGCGTATTTATTCCTTTTTGTAAGCGGCGCATACTGGCTCCATCGTTCAACCCACACAAGGAAGCAGCATGAAAATCGTCATCATCGGCGCCAGCGGCACCATCGGCACGGCCGTCGCCGCCCAACTGGCGCAACGCCATGAAATCATCGAAGTGGGCAGCCGCAGCGGCACGCACCAGGCCGACATGGGCGACATCGCGCAAGTGCGCGCCTTGTTCAAGCGCATCGGCAAGGTCGATGCCGTTGTCGTGACGGCCGGCAAGCTGCATTTCGGCCCGCTGAGCGAATTTACTCCTGAGCAATTCCGCCTGGGCCTGGACAGCAAGCTGATGGGTCAGGTCAATGTGGCGCTGGTGGCGCAGGAATACCTGAACGACGGCGGCTCGATTACCTTGACCAGCGGCATCGTGGCCGAGCAGCCGATCCGCTTCGGCACGGCCGCCAGCATGACCAACGCGGCCGTGGAAGGTTTTGTCAGGGGCGCCGCCATCGAATTGGCGCGCGGCGTGCGCATCAATGTCGTCAGCCCGACGGTGCTGGCCGAGTCGCTGGAATCGTACGGCCCCTTCTTCTACGGCTTCGAGCCGGCCGCCGCCAGCCGCGTGGCCCTGGCCTACAGCCGCAGCGTGGAAGGGGCGCAGACGGGGCAGGTGTACAAGGTCTGGTAAGCCAGCGCTGCAGGCGGGGGCATTGGTGGATTACAATTTGCCTCACTTGGGGTCAGACCCGCCGGGTCTGACCCCAGAATTTAACCGAGGCCCCATGAAAAAACTCCTGATTCCCCTGCTGATGGCTGCCGCCGTCGGCAGCGCCTGCGCAACAACGCCAGCGGCCGCGCCAGCCACCCCGGCCACCGCGCAACAACTGACGGCCATGAGCGCCCGCTACGCCCCCGTCGCGCTGACGGCCGACGTCACCCACCTGTCCGCAGGCGACCGCCAGGCCATCGCCAAACTGGTCGAAGCGGCCAAGCTGGTCGACGTGCTGCAGCTGCGCCAGCGCTGGTCCGGCAATGAAGCGCTGTGGGCGGCCCTGAAGAAGGACAAGTCGGCCCTGGGTCAGGCCCGCCTGAATTATTTCTGGATCAACAAGGGGCCATGGTCGGTGCTCGACGCGCACGCCTCGTTCATGCCGGCCAGCTATGCGGGCATCGCCATTCCTGCGCACAAGCCGGAAGCGGGCAACTTCTATCCGCAGGGCGCCACCAAGGCCAGCCTGGAAACGTGGATGAATGGCTTGTCGCCAGAGGACAAGCAGCAGGCGCAATGGTTTTTTACCACCATCCGCGCGGGCAAGGATGGCAAATACCAGACCGTCAAGTATTCGGACGAATACAAGGTGGAGCTGAAACAGCTGGCCAAATTGCTCGATGAAGCGGCGGCCGCCACGGACAATGCATCGCTGAAGAAATTCCTCACCCTGCGCGCCAAGGCTTTCCTCGACAACGACTATCTGCCGTCCGACTTCGCCTGGATGGACCTCGATTCGCCCGTCGACATCACCATCGGCCCGTATGAAACGTATAACGATGAGCTGTTCGGCTACAAGGCCGCGTTCGAAGCCTACGTGAACATCCGCGACCAGGCCGAGACGCAAAAGCTCAACTTCTTCGCCAAGCACATGCAGGAGCTGGAAGACAACCTGCCGCTCGACGCCCAGTACCGCAACCCGAAAGTGGGCGCGCTGGCGCCGATGGTGGTGGTCAACCAGGTGTATGGCGCCGGCGACGGCAACATGGCCGTGCAGACGGCCGCCTACAACTTGCCCAATGACGAGCGCATCATCAGCGCGCGCGGCTCCAAGCGCGTGATGCTGAAGAACGTGCAGGAAGCCAAGTTCAAGGCCACCCTGACGCCGATCTCGAAACTGGTGCTCACGCCGGAAGCGCAGCAGGACGTCGATTTCAATTCCTTCTTCACGCACATCCTCGCGCATGAAATCATGCACGGCCTGGGCCCGCACGCCACCGTGGTCGACGGCAAGCCATCGACGCCGCGCCAGGACTTGAAGGAAGCGTATTCCACCATCGAGGAAGCCAAGGCCGATATCACGGGCCTGTTCGCGCTGCGCTACATGATGGACAAGGGCCAGCTCAACGACACCCTGGGCCAGGGCGAGGCGGCCGAACGCAAGCTGTACAACACCTTCCTTGCCTCCGGTTTCCGCACGCTGCATTTCGGCCTGACGGATTCGCATGCGCGCGGCATGGCCATCCAGATGAATTACATCCTCGACAAGGGCGGTTTTGTGTCGCTGGGCGACGGCAAATTCGGCGTCGATTTTGCGAAGATCAAGCAGGCCGTGATCGACCTGGACCGTGAATTTCTGACCATCGAGGCGACGGGCGACTATGCGCGCGCGCAAGCGATGATGACGAAATACGTTGTCATCCGCCCTGAGGTGCAGGTGGCGCTCGACAAGATGAAGGCCGTGCCCAACGATATCCGCCCGGAATTCGTCACGGCCCGCGCGCTGGATAAGGCGGCGAAGAAATAAGCTGACCTTGATTATTATCAGTCTGAAAAGCCGGTGCCTTGCGCACCGGTTTTTTTTCGTCTTTATTTGCGAAAAGTTGCCAGTTTTTCCTTGTGGAAATACATCCACCGCTTACTCTGCAGTGGTAAATCCTCCTTTCTTCCCGCCTATTTCATGCTGAATCCGCTATTGCTGATGAGCTTGCTCATCGCTTTCTCTCCTTTGCCTGCCGTGGCTGCCGCCCAGCTGACCGATTTGGAAACGCGCTGGCTGCAGGCGGGCCAGCCCGTCATCGCGTTTGCGCGTGCGCAAGGTTTGCCCATCGATATCATCGTGCAGCCGCAGGATGCGCCCGGCGCCGTGCCGCTGGCGCTGGGCTACGAAGGGGGGCGCTGCAAGCTGGTGCTGTCCTTGCGCGGCAATGCGCAGGCGGACAGTGTCTTGGAAGGCGTGCCGCCCGCGCGCCAGGGCCTGATGATGGAAGCGATGACGGCGCATGAGATCGGCCATTGCCGGCGCTATGCGCAGGGCGACTGGCATGCCTTGCCGCGCGGCTTTGTCGAGCCGCGCAGCAGGCAGCGCGGCAAGTTGGCTGCGCTGGCGCAGGAGCTGCGCGAGACGCGCCGCGAAGAGGGGTATGCGGACCTGGTGGCCCTGGCCTGGATGCATGTACGCCACCCCGGCCAGTATCAGGATGTGCTGGCCTGGATGCGCGGCGTGCGCGCGGCAGGCGAGGCTGCGGGCGGCGGTGTAGGCAGTTCCCACGCCACACAGGCATGGCTGGCGCTGGCCGATGGCGCAGGCGCATTTGATGGGGCCGTTTCACCATTTGAACAGGCGCAAGTATTGTGGCGGATGGGTTTGAGCGGCGACAAATAAACGGTGATTTTTAAGCGAATGGACTGTCAGCGTGTGCTGTCGCACGGAGCTTTGCGCGCGGCAGGGGTCTAATCTGGGCATCAACTAACCAGAGAGGAACCATCATGAACAAAATGATCGCACTCATGCTGGCCGCCAGTGCCAGCGCCCTGCTTGCCGCCGCGCCCGCGTATGCGCAGGATGCCTCGTACAAGAGTTTGACGGACAAGGCGTCAAGTGACTACAAGCAGGCCAAGGCCGCCTGCGGCAGCCACAGCGGCAACGCGAAAAAAGTCTGCGTGGAAGAAGCCAAGGTGGCGCGCGCCAAGGCCGAATCGGATGCCGTGGCCCAATACCGCAACACGCCGCGCGAGCTGACCAAGGCCCGCAAGGATGTCGCCAATGCCGAGTATGACCTGGCCAAGGCCAAGTGCGGCGACCGCACGGGCGCAGATAAAACCACATGCATGAACGATGCCAAGGCGGCGAAGACGGCCGCGCTGGCCGACGCCAATACGGGCGCCAAGGCCGGCACCAACGTGGCGCAGAATCCGCCCGCCACGACGAAGGAGAATTGCGACGCCATGGATGCGACGGCCAAGGCCGCCTGCGTGACGCGCAATGCGGCCGGCAGCACCAAGACGGCCGTGGCCGACTCCGTCATCACCACCAAGATCAAGGCTGACCTCGTCAAGGACAACGACTTGAAGGCGCTCGACGTGCACGTGGAAACGGTGAATGGCGTTGTCATGCTCAGCGGCTTCGTGCCTTCCCAGGCGCAAGTGAAAAAAGCCGCCGACCTGGCCCGCAGCGTGGAAGGCGTGACGGATGTGAAGAATGGCTTGAAGGTCAAGTAAGCCCCATTCTGCGCAGCGTTAAAGCCAGGACTGGAGCGGCACGCAGCAGTGTCGCTCCAGTTTTTTGATTGTATAAATTACGATCATAATATAACATGAGAAAAATCCCACCGGCTGGTAGTGACCGGCATCCATTTTTTCTCATGAGGACAGCATGCTTTCTCTTCCCTTTTCGCAATGGCTGGAGCGGCGCGGCATCCATTTCGCCTGGGTCATCGTCGCCATCACCTTCCTCACGGCCCTGACATCGTCTGCCGCGCTGGGCTTGCCGGGCGCGCTGATGCAGCCGCTGAGCCGCGAGTTCGGCTGGGATGCCGAGCAGATTTCCTCGGCCCTGGCCGTGCGCTTCGTGCTGTTTGGCTTGATGGGGCCGTTTGCCGCCATCCTGATGGAGCGCTTCGGCTTGCGCAATGTCATCTGCGTGGCGCTGGGGCTGATCGCTTGCGGCATGGTGCTGGCCACGCGCATGACGCAGTTGTGGCAGCTGGTGGCCCTGTGGGGCATCCTGCTGGGGCTGGGTTCGGGCATGACGGCGCTGGTCTTGAGCGCCGTGGTGGCGAACCGCTGGTTCGAGACGCACCGGGGCCTGGTGGTGGGCGTGCTGACGGCCAGCTCGGCCACGGGCCAGCTGCTGTTCCTGCCCGTGGGTGCCTGGCTGATCGAGCATTTCGGCTGGCGCACGGCCGTCATGCCCGTGTTTGCCAGCTGCGCCATCGTTGCCGTGCTGGCCTTCCTGTGCATGCGCAACCGGCCGCAGGACGTGGCCTTGCGCCCGTATGGCGCCGACCCGGCCACGCCCCTGATGGCGGCGCCGGCGGCCGCCATGACGTTCGCCACGCCTTTTTTGATACTGCGCAGCGTGGCTTCCAATCGTACCTTCTGGATATTGTTTGGCACCTTCTTCATCTGCGGCCTCAGCACCAACGGCCTGATCCAGACGCACTTCATTTCCCTGTGCGGCGACTCGGGCATGTCCGCCGTGCCGGCCGCCTCCGTGCTGGCCATGATGGGCGCCTTCGATCTGTTCGGCACAATCTTGTCCGGCTGGCTGTCGGACCGCTATGACAACCGCAAACTGCTGTTCTGGTACTACGGCTTGCGGGGGCTGTCCCTGTTCTGGCTGCCGTATTCGGAATTCACCCTGTACGGCCTGTCCCTGTTCGCCATGTTTTACGGCCTGGACTGGATCGCCACCGTGCCGCCGACCGTGAAACTGGTGGGCGCCACGTTTGGCCGGGAGCGGGCGGGCATGGTGTTCGGCTGGATCTTCGCGGGCCACCAGCTGGGCGCCGCCGTGGCCGCGTACGGCGCGGGCCGCATCCGCACCCTGATGCTGACCTACAATCCGGCCCTGTTCGCGGCCGGCGCCGCCTGCCTGCTGGCCGCGCTGCTGGTGCTGGCGATCCAGCGGCAGAAGGCGGCCGTGGCCGCCGTCCAGCCCGCATGAAAAAAGCCAGGCCCGCATGTGCGGAGCCTGGCTTTTCATTTCAAGAACGTTTCAGGATTTACTTGAGGTATTTGGCGAGCCAGCCCTCGACTTCGCTGTAGAAGAAACGGCTGTTCTCGCCTTTTAAAATCCAGTGGTTTTCATCCGGGAACACCAGCAATTTCGCCGGCACGTTCAGGCGCTGTTGCACGGCAAAGTTCATCAGGGCATTGTTGGCCGGCACGCGGTAGTCGAGCTCGCCCACGGTGATCAGGATGGGGGTGGTAAAGCCCGTGCCTTTTTCGTGGTTGCCCGCTTGCATGACCGGGCTTTGGTCGCGCCACACGGGCAGGTTCGACCAGACGGGGCCGCCTGCATTCGTTTCACGGCCGAAACCGCCATCGCTGGTGCCCCACTGCATGATCAAATCCATTTCGCCCGCGTGCGAGACGATGGCCTTGTAGCGCGTGGTGGTTGCCTGCAGCCAGTTGGCCAGGTGGCCGCCATAGCTGGCGCCGCCGGCGGCCAGTTTCGTGCTGTCGATGAACGGGTATTTCTTGATGGCTTCATCGACGCCCTGGTTGACTTCATCGCCCGGACCCTTCAATGGGTCGAACTGGATCGAGCGCGAGAATTCCTCGCCATAGCCGGTGGAACCCTTGTAATCGGTCAGCAAGACAACGTAGCCTGGCTTGGCCAGCAAGTGATAGTTCCAGCGCAGCACGAACTGGTCGCGCCACATGCTGGCCGCGCCGCCGTGGATGACGGTAAACAGCGGATATTTCTTGTTCGGATCGAAATTCGCGGGCTTGACGAGCATGTTGTGGATACGGCGGCCGTCGGCCGTGGTGAACCAGAAGTGCTCGGGCGCCTGCCAGTCGATCTTGTCTGCCTTGTCCGTATTGAAAGCCGTCAGCCGTTTCGGCTGCTTGCCATTGAACGCATAGATTTCCGGCGGGTTGATGCTGGACTCCCACACGCCGACCAAAGCCTTGCCGCCGCTGCTCAGCGAATTGATGGTGCCCGTCGGCAAGGATGGCTCTTCGCGCACCTCGCCGCCTTTGGTATCGATCGAGTACAGCTTTTCCAGGCCCGCATGCTCGTAGCTGAAGATGACGCGCTTGCCGCCTTCGGGCAGCACGTAGCGCGAAATCGAGCGGTCCAGCTTGGCCGTCAGGATGGCCGGCGCGGGGGTGCTCATCGGCCAGGCGAAGCTGGCCAGGCGCTTCACGTCATACACCTTGCCGGGCGTTTGCGCATCGCTCAAGGCGAACAGGGTCTTGCCATCGGCCGCAAATTTCAGGGAACCGTAGCTATGTTTGTCCTGCGTCAAGCGCTGCGCTTCGCCGCCGGCCACGGGCAGCAGATACAGTTGCGAGTAGACGGCTTCGCGCTGCGCCGCATCGCGGTTGGTGGCCGCGTTGAAGACGACGGCCTTGCCATCGGGCGTCCAGACGGCGTCCAAGGATTGTCCCTCGTCGCCCTGGCCGCCGCCAAAGCCGGGCAGAGTGACCAGTTGCGTGCCCGACAGGATGTCGCGCGGCGTGTTTTCACCTTTCGTCTCAGGCTGTGCATCGACGATGAACAGGCGCACCTGCTTGTCCGTCAGCCATTTGTCGAAATAGCGGGGCGCCGTCGTTTCATACGAACGGGCACTGACTTTGCGGTCCTTGCGCTCTTTCGCGCTTTGCTTGACGTCGGCTTCCGTCTTGTTGCCTGGATAGATGTCGCTGATGAACAGCAATTGCTTGCCGTCCGGGCTCCATTTCGGCATGCGCGCGCCCAGGGTGAGCAAGGTCAGGCGCTGCGCTTCGCCGCCGGCGGCCACGTCGAGGCGGTAGATCTGTCCCGCTTCATCGCCGTCGCGCTTGGCGACAAACACCAACTGGCGGCTGTCCGGCGACCAGGCCACGGCGCTTTCGCCGCCCTTGGAATACGTCAGGCGGCGCGCGGGGCTGTCGTCAAGCAGCGACTTGATCCACAGGTCCGACCATTGTTCCTTGCTATCGTAGGCGCTGTCGACCACGGAAAACACGGCCCAGCGCCCGTCCGGGCTGGCGACGGGCGCGCCCACCCGTTTCATCAGCCACACGTCTTCATGCGTGATGGCGTGTCTGGCTTGCGTTTGCGTGGCGGCAACTGGGGTTGTGGCCTTGGTATCGGCGGCGTGGGCCAGCGAGGCGCAGGCTGCTGCGATCAGCAGGGAGCCGAGGGAACGGCGAAGACGGGGTGAGGTCATGGGCGTGGTCCGGGTAGTGAAAAAAGTACAGCGGGCAACATTATTGCCCATCGATTCGGCCACTGCCAAGGCCATGAACCGTTACTTACCAGGCACGATGGGCGTGTATCGGGCGTGCGCAGCCTGGCTGATCAGTTAAACTTGCCGCTTTACTCACGCTGGCGCCGATAGAACATGAAAATTTGTCTACCCTTATTGAAAACGGCCTTGCTGGGCGCGAGCTGCCTGCTGGCTGCCCCGGTTTTTGCTGCTGCGTCTGCTCCGTACCCGAACACCAGCGCCATGGGCGTGGGCCAGGCGGAAAGCACGGCCTGGTATGCGGGCTGCCTGAAGGTCAAGGATGCGGCACCGCCGCCGGCCGACCTGCCGGCGCCGTCCACCGTGGCATCGTTGCAGCAATGCCAGGCGACGGACCTGTATTACGATACCAAGAGTATGTCCTCGCCCAAGCCGGCCGACTGGCGCCCCGCGCGCCATTGCGCGATGGCCACGCAGAACAGCGCCGTGCTGATGATGCTGTATCAGAACGGGCAAGGCGTGCAGAAGGACCCGCTGCTGGCCCTCAAGTATGCGTGCAGCATCGATGCGGCGCCGGCCGAGATGCAGGGCCGCATCGAACACTTGCAGAAGATCAATGCCAGCGGACGCGGCATGATCGACTTGTGCGACGACATCACCAGCGGCTACATGATGGGCGTGTGCAGCGCCATCGATGCGCGGCAAAAGCAGCGCGTGCGCGCGCAGGCGACAGGCAAGGTCAGCGCAAGCATGCCGGCCGTGGCGCAAGCGTCGCTGCAAAAGCTGCAGGCGGCGGCAAGCAAGTTTGCCGATGCGCGTGCGGCCAATGAAACGGACTTGAGCGGCACGGCGCGCGCCGCCCTGAGCATTGCCGCCCGCACGGCCGAGCTCGACTTATTGGCGCAGGACTTGCGCGAATACGAAGGGGGCAAGCTGCCTGCCAGCATGACGAAGGAGCAGGCGGCGGCGCTCGACAAGGAACTCAACGCCATCTACGGCAAGCTGATGAAAAAGCCCGCGTCCACCTATGCGGGCGCCGTGGACAAGGACGGCATCCGCGCCACCCAGCGCCTGTGGCTGGCGTACCGCGATGCCTGGATGAATTTTGGCGCCGTGCGCTATCCGTCCGTCACCAGCGAGACCTGGGCCGGCCGGCTGACGTCGCGGCGCAATGCGCAATTGCAAGACTTGCTGGAGAATTGAGGCATGCGGGAAGCCTACTACCACGAAGATGACTATTGCATGATCGAACTGCTGCCGCTGGATAATTTACAGCACTGCTTGACGCAGATGGGCGAGCAGCAGGCGTTCGCCGATGCGCACCGCAGCGGCGCCGGCTGGACGGACATGTACGTGATCAAGGCGCCACCGTCGCCACTGCGCGCGCTGGGCCTGACGGCCGAGCAGCTGCGCCTGGCGCTGGACCATGCCTTGCCGCCGTACGACGCCGTCTACACGGGCTACAGCAGTTACCGCGTGGAATGCAAGAACGTGCTGGCCTTTGGCGGCGACAAGACGGAAACAGTATTCGCGGGCCTGGACGACAAGGGCATCGTGTGCGACCTGTGGTGCAGCGACGGCATGCCGGAGCTGTTGCTGCTGCCCTTGAAGGAGCAGTTGCTGCTGGCCGACTGGGGTGCGGGGTTTGCGTGTCCGCTGGCCGATGGGGAACTGTTCGCCCGCTATCTGCAAGAATACGAACTCGGTTGATTCATTCGCAGGCGATGGCGTTC
The DNA here is from genome assembly GCF_058797855.1 of Janthinobacterium sp. GW823-FHT01H08. NCBI lineage: Bacteria > Pseudomonadati > Pseudomonadota > Betaproteobacteria > Burkholderiales > Oxalobacteraceae > Janthinobacterium > Janthinobacterium sp. GW823-FHT01H08. The sequence goes on along the minus strand of NZ_CM179504.1, from coordinate 5,169,622 downwards.
GGCTGCGCCACTTTGACCACTGACGCCAGGCGCGCCATGTCGTTGCCGTCGCCTTGCTCGACGTACGGTTGATAGGTATCGATGACGATGCGCGCACGCGCTTGCCAGCCGCAATTGTCGGCCTGGCGCGCGGGCACGCGCAGCAGGCGGCGCGCCTCGGCGTCGTTGCTGAAACAAAACCACGCATCGTGCGTGGCGGCAGGGCGGGGCAAGCGGCCCCACTGCGCCTTGTCGGGCGCGAAGCAGACGCGGTTGCCGATGATTTCCAGACTCATCTCGTCCGTGCGCGCGCTGTACTGGCCGTCGAGCACGATGGGCGTTTGCGCCTGGGCTGGCAGCAACAAAGAGCACAGCAGGGGGGATAGCAGGGTGGCAAGTTTCACAGTGCGTCTTTCCGTATCGTCAGCAGATGCGCCAGTATATCGGCACTGGCGGCGCACGATTGCATTGCTCGCGGGGAGATTCTTTCCGCATCCGTCACGCACTGCTTTCGCTCAGCTTGTCTCTGGTCGAATTTACGCAAAAAAGGGTTGGAAAATGCTAGTTTGCCAACCCTGTGCGTACTGCTGTCTTCGTGGCAGCAGTGGATTAATGGTTCCTGTTGCCATGGACAAGGAATACTATATTCAAAAGAACCTCAACCAGCCGAAGCAGGGAGTATTTCCGCCGCCACTCCCCTTATGGGCCTACTGGTACAAATACCAGCAGGGGGTCGTCTGTCTGGCCCACCATCATGAGTCCATCAGCGGAAATACCCAGGGTGCGGGTCATCAGGCTCCTCGCGTACCCGGCAAACTTGAAACTCTTGAGCAGCATGCCGTTTGCGTCGTGCACCCATACGTCGGCGCTCGAATACCAGCCTGAGATGCCGCAGTAAACGCGATCATCGCTGCCCACCTCGACGTTGTTGGGGTAGGCATCTCCGCCGCTGAGGCTGCCGATGAAGCTCAGGTCCGACGGTTTTACGCTGCTGCAGCGGTAAGGTGCAGCCGACGCGACATACAGGCGCATGCCGTCAGCGCTGACCGCGATGTCTTGTCCATTCGATGCGCCGTTGATGAAGCCGGCGGAGCCCGCCGAAGCGCTGAACAGGGCACCGCCACCAATATCGGCGTAGTCAACTACAATTGCGCTTACCGATGCCGGGCTATAGCCTGAATCTTGCAAGTAGAGGCGGCTTCCGTCGCTCGATGCTGCCATGCTGTCGGCGTTGCCGATCATGCCCGCCACGGCGCCTGTGCTGGCCAGGTATGCCTTGCCGTCCGCTGCTGCCACAATCTCTACGCCATTTGGCCGCAGGGCCAGCAAGGCCGACGATTGCTGGACTGCTGCTGCCATTGGCCAACTGGTTTTTTTCGTCAGCGTAGCCAGGTCCACGACGATGATATTCCGATTGGCGGTATCGTAGGTGTAAAGATGCCGGCCATTCGGGCTGATGGTCATGTCTCCCATCGCGCCACCGAGGTTGCTGATGGTGCCGACTTGGGTGGCGGAATAGATGTTATACACATCGATATCGCCTGTGCCGTTGTTTGCATACAGCAAAGGTCGGATCGGATCGGTCTTGAGGTGGCTGTAGGTCTTCGTCAATTTCGTCGTGACGGCCGGCGTGACGCTTCCTTTCCAGATCGCAACATGCAGCTGCTCTGAAGTCTGAATACCATTCTCGCTGGCCAGGCTGACGGTGGCATAGCTGATGGCGTCGACCGGTAAAGTGGATGGATCGGCCGTCAGCGTCAGCGCATTTCCGCTGCGTTGCACGGACAGCCATGCCTTGTCGGAACTGGCAGTCCATGCAGGGGTTAGCCCGAAGTTGTCGCGCACGGTGACCTTGCGCGACAGGCGTGACCAGCCTGGGGTGGAAGACAGCCCGACGCCGACTTCCGAGAACAGCAGTTTGCGCGTATCGCGCTGGGCGGTGATGGTGACTGGTACCGAGATGGTATCGCCATTGACTTGCGTGCTCGCGGTCAAGGTCGTGGCACTGGTTCCGATGGGCTGGTTGGCGCCGATTTGCGAAAACACAATGCTGCTGCCAGCCTGATTCACCGTACCGCTGGTAGCGCTCGCGCCCAGCCATGCAGGCAGTGCCGAGAACGACCAGGGATAAGCGTTCGCCATGGTGTTGAGATTCAGCGTCAGGCTTGCTGTCGACGCAGGCGAGCGGCCATAAGGTCCTCCCAGCGTGATGCTGTCAATCGAGGACGTTAAGGTGGCTTTCGTCAAGTTCAGCGTGACAGGAACTTTGCTGTCGCTGACGTTCGGTGCGGTAATCGTTAACATTGCATCGTGTCGGCCGCTGGCAAGCTTGCCGTTCGCCGGGTCGACATATACCGATGCAATGGCAGGTGTGGTGCCGCTCGTCGGGGTCACTCCTAGCCATGCCGCGCTGGCGGTGGCTTTCCAGTTCGCCGCTAGGTTAGGTGCCGTAAATTTAACGGGCGCTGCCGCAATGGGAGCGCCGTTGATGCCATTGAAGGTAATCTGGCCGTGATCAATGGAAAAAGCGGCAGGCAGCAATTCGGCACTGACAGGCAGCGAGGCGATTTGCCCGTCGCTGCTTGTGACTACGATAGTGCCTGTCTGGACGCCAAATGTCAGCGCGGAAACATCGTAGCCGACAGTAAACGAGCTGACGCCGTTACCTGCTGCCGTCGAGAGCTTGATCCATGCCGCGTTCGTGTTCACAGTCCATGTGCGACTTTTCGCGCTGACGTTGACAGTGACGGGCGCTGGCGCCGGATTTCCCTCAGAAATGGTCGCGTTGAGAAGGCCAAGTGGCGCCACTGTCATTGGTGACAAGGGTATCGGCACGACAGTGATCGCATATGGCAACTGCATCGGCGAACCGGGGAAGTGTTGCGTACAAGCGGCATCCTTGCAAACTTTGACTGAAAAAGTGCCTGTATGTTTTCCGATGGGCAGCGTCGGCGCAGTTTGGAGCAGAATGCTGTAACTGCCTGGGCTTAGCTGGGAAAATTGTACCTCCGGCAGTATCACGCCTGTCGTATCGATGACGTAGGCGAACACACTGTTTACATTTTGAAATTCCGATGGCGTGTTCACAGTCGCTAGCAATGACAATGCCTTCGTGCTCCCCTCATCGGCGGTAGCGGCGGCCGTCGGCACGCTGAATGTCAATGTTGGCGTGGGCGTCGGGGTAACTGGCACCGGAGGGGCAACGCCGCTGCTTCCGTCGCCTCCACCGCTTGGGCTACCACCGCCGCCACAGCCAGCCATTAATGTGGTTGCGAGCAAGTATGCCAGTGCGCGCGAAATGCTGTACCTGAAAAGAACGGACGCCATTTTTGTCGGAGGTAATCATTAAGAGAGAGGCATTATTGCTTATTTCAAATTGTTTGAATAGCATTTAGTTGCCAATAATTAATTTCCTTTATTTATTTTCTTTTTTGCAAGTAATGGCATTCTCGACGCATTGCCTGTATGGCATCGTTGAAGCTGGCGAGCTGGATATGCTGGAGGGGAGGAAGCGCGTGCTGTATTTGCAACGAGCACGTTGGCATCGCGGTGGCGCGCCATTGCCATGGGCATGCGTCTTATTTCCTCACGGGTTTGGGAGTGTTGCGCAAGGCGCGGCTCAATGCTTGCTTGTCCGTCCTTTAGAAACATGGGTTAAGGCAGTGCCGGGAGAGTTTCTGCACTTGGCGGTGACCGGGGCACATTTCCCCCATGTGGGCAATATCACGGATAAAGACGCAAAAAAGGGTTAGCAAACGATAGTTTGCTAACCCTGATCTGTACTGCTGTATTCGTGGTAGGCCGTGCGGGATTCGAACCTGCGACCAACGGATTAAAAGTCCGCTGCTCTACCAGCTGAGCTAACGACCCGAAAGAGGCCGCATTATATATCAGTTGAAAAAGAATGCAAAGCATTCCTGCACGAAAATGAAGATGGCTCAATGCAGGGCGGCCGTGAGCTTCAGCACTTCGTCGATGCTGGTCGTGCCATCGATGATCTTGCGCGCGCCGGCGAGGCGCAGCGGCGTCATGCCGTCGAGGATGCTTTGGCGGCGCAAGGCGTGCAGGTCGGCGCCCGCCTTGATGAGCTGGCCGAACGTTTCCGTCACGCTCAGCAGTTCATAAATGCCGGCCCGCCCCAGATAGCCGCTGTGGCGGCACAGGGGGCAGCCGGCGGGGCGGTACATGGCGCGGGGGCGTTCCAGCTGGCCGCCCGTCAGGCGCTGCCATGACGCGTCGTCCGGGGCGCCGCCCGGCTGTTTGCAGGCCGGACACAGGCAGCGCAGCAGGCGCTGCGCCAGCACGCCGATCAGGCACGCTTCCAGCAGATAGGCGGGCAAGCCCAGTTCCAGCAGGCGCATGACGGCCGAGGGCGCGTCGTTGGTATGCAGGGTCGACAGCACCAAGTGGCCCGTCAGCGCCGCCTGGATGGCCATCTCGGCCGTGGCCAGGTCGCGGATCTCGCCGACCATGATGATGTCGGGATCTTGCCGCATCAGCGCCCGCACGCCGTCGGCAAACGACAGTTCGATGCCGGCCTGGGTTTGCACCTGCATCTGGTTGAAGGCCGGCTCGACCATTTCGATGGGGTCTTCCACCGTGCACACATTGACTTCGCTGCCGGCCAGCGCCTTCAGGGTGCTGTACAGGGTGCTGGTCTTGCCCGAGCCCGTGGGACCCGTGACCAGCACGATGCCGTGCGTGCGCGCCGTCAGCTGGCGCCAGCGTTCGGCGTCCGCGGGCGGAAAACCCAGTTCGGCGAGACTCTTGACGGCCACTTCCGGATCGAAGATGCGCATGACGAGCTTTTCGCCGAAGGCCGTGGGCAAGGTCGACAGGCGCAGCTCGACTTCCTGGCCCTGCGCATTGCGCGTCTTGATTCGGCCATCCTGCGGGCGGCGCTTTTCCACCACGTCCATGCGCCCTAGCAACTTGATGCGCGCCGTCATGGCCAGCAATACCACGGGCGGCAGCTGGTAGGCCTGGTGCAGGCGGCCGTCAATGCGCAGGCGCACGAGGCCCGCGTCGCGCTTCGGTTCCAGGTGGATGTCGGACGCGCGCTGGGCGAACGCGTATTGCCACAGCCAGTCGACGATGCGCACCACGTGCTGGTCGTTGGCATCGAGGCTGGTCTTGTTGCGTCCCAGCTCCACCAGCTGCTCGAAATTGTGGCGCAGCGCCAGGTCTTGCGTGGATGCTTGCCGGGCCACCTTGACGGAAGTGGCCAGGCTGAAAAATTGCGCGATGGCGTCGGCGATGTGCAGCGGGTTGGCGATGACCAGGCTCAGCTTGCGCGGCGCCAGGTTGCCCAGCTGCGCCTGCCAAGCCAGCGCATACGGCTGGGCCGTGGCGATGACGATGCGCTCCACGGTGCTTTCCACGGGCAGGATGTTGAAGCGGGCCGCATAGCCGGCCGTCATGACGTCGGCCACCTGGCTGAAATCGATGTGCAGGGGATCGATGCGCAGATACGGCAAGCTTGCGCGTTGCGCCAGCCACGCGCACAGGGTATCGAGCGTCAGTGCGCCGTGGGCGATGCTGCACAGCGGATGCAAGGCGGGCGCCGGCAGCAGGGCGGCCTGGGTGGCGATGGCGGCCGCTTGCGCAGCGTCAAGCAAGCCGTCTGCCTGCAGCCAGGCCAGCAGTTGCGGCAGTTCCAGTGGCGTGTCGGGCGAGATGGGAGAGGGAGGAGGGGAAGCGGGCATGGCCGGCGTCTTTCAGGACTGCCGGCCATGCCTGGGAATGCCGGCGCTTACAGGGTGCTGACGATGCCCTTGACCCAGGACTTGGCGGGCAGCTTGGTCTCGGCGACGATCTGCTTGGCGCGTTCGAGCAAGGCGGCTTGCGCTTCGGCATCGAGTGCCACTTTCGTCTTGAACGCGATCGCCACCACGTTCCCATCATGGACTTCCGGCAGGCAGATCACCTGTGCAAACGCAAACTTCATCGCCTTGATGTTCTTTGCGTAGCTGGGATGGTCGCCAAACAGGTTGACCGTCATGATGCCGTGCGGCGCCAGGCAAGCGCAGCAGGCGGCATAGAAATCGGCGCTGTCGAGCACGGGACCGCGTGCCGTGGCGTCGTACAGGTCCACCTGCAGGGCGTCCAGGGTGCCGTGGTTGGCTTCATCGTTGACGTAGTCGAGCGCATCCATCTCGCGCACGTGCAGGCGCTCGTCGTTGGGCGGCAGCTTGAACATCGAGGCGCAGATGGTGATGACGGAAGGATTGAGTTCGATGGCCTCGACTTGCGCCTGCGGGAACTGGCGGTAGCAGAACTTGGTCAGCGCGGCCGTGCCCAGGCCCAGCTGGGCGATGCGCTGCGGCTGCGCGATCCACAGCATCCACGCCATCATCTGCTGCGCGTATTCGAGTTCCGGCCAATCCGGCTTGCGGATGCGCATGGCGCCCTGCACCCATTCCGTGCCGAAATGCAGATAGCGCACGCCATCCATTTCCGACAGGGTGACAGGGGCGTAACGGGGCTTGCGCGCAGGGCGCGAGGATTCGACTTGTTCGATGGATTTTCGTTTGATAAGCATAGGGCGGCCTGAAAGTGTGCCGCATTATAGCCCGTGCCGGGGCGCCATAAAAAATGCCAGCCGCTGGGGCTGGCATGGTAGGGGCCGGTTGTTACGCTTACTGCTGAGCTGGCTCGATCGAGACGCGCAGACGGATGCGCTCGCCCGGATCGTAGGACATGATGCTCGTGTAGTTGCGGCCACGGTAGTCGTAGGTGACCTGGTAGCCATTGTTGCGCGATTCCCAGTGGTCGACCTGACGGCATTGCTTGACGGCTTGTTCCTGCATGCCGCCCTGGTAATTGTTCTGGTTGTCGACGCGGTCGCCCACGACGGCGCCGGCGATCGCGCCGGCCGCTGCTGCTGCCGTGCGGCCATTGCCGCCACCGACCTGGCTACCGAGCAGGGCGCCGGCGATACCGCCGACGATGGAGCCGCCAGCGCTGCGCTGTTGCGGCGGTGCTTGGACTTGCACGTATTCCGTACGGCATTCCTGGCGTGGACGGTTGATCTGTTCCACTTGCGGCACGACGCGTACGACCTTGCCGAAATCTTCAAAGTCGGCGGCCTGGGCGAGTGGCAATGTGCCGAGACAAACGGCTGACAACATCAATTTGGCTTGCAAGTTCATTTGTAACCTCGTTATCTAGAGAATCTTTCAGGGTATTTTTTACAACTTGGGACTATAGTAATCCCGCCAGACCGGGGCAAGTGTTTCGCATGGCAACAAAATGTAACAGCCCAAGCCCCTTGCCCCACAGTCTGTAACATGCACTTTCAATCGATACAAGATGTTGAAGTGACTTGAAACCAGCGGTTTGTAACAAATCTTGCGTTTGACATCATATTCGGGTTGATTCATGCAGGACAACACGTTACCCTAATACGCGTATGGCTTAGATAAAATCGCACTGAATCGCATAAAAGTTGATACAGATCGAATCACCGCGTGCGCATTGACCCGCGTGCGGGGATGCAATAAGAAGAGCAGCTAGAAAAAATCCATACATAACAGGTCGATTTGAGGGAAAAATGAGTTTGTTACTAACCGTGCCGCCCAACCTTGTCCAGTCCATCCGTGCCTTTCGCGTGACCGAATTACAAGACGAGGCGATCCGTCTCGGGCAGCACTTTTTATATGCGCATTGCAACGCTGGACAGACCAAACAACAAGTCATCGGCATTATTGCGGAAGCCTTCCTGTTTCCGAAAAACCTGGCGAAGAATTTCGATGCCCTGCGCCTGTGCCTGACGGACACCATGTTCAAGGCGGGCACGCAGACGGGCTTCCTGGTGGTGCTCGAGCAATTGCCAAATACGCAAAAATTCGACAAGGAAGCGCGCGAGATCCTGCTCGACGTGTTCCGCGACGCGGCCGACTACTGGGCCGAAAAGAAAGTCCCGTTCCGCGTCTTCTATTCGTTCGAGTAAGCACCTACTCACGCCGCGGAGGCGTCAAACCAGCCTTTCATGCCCTGATCGGGCGGCGTAATCGGGCAGCGGCGGCGGCCCGGCCGGTATGTTGCGCCGCAACAATAATAGCGGCCTTTCTTGGTTCGCATCGCCATAGCGGGTACAATGCGCGCTATGAAAAATATCGTTATCCTCATTTCCGGACGCGGCAGCAACATGGAAGCGGTCGTGCGCGCGGCGCAAGCCGAGCAATGGCCAGCCCGTATTGCCGCCGTCATCAGTAACCGGGCCGATGCCCAGGGACTGGTTTTTGCCGCGGAACATGGGATAGCGACCGCAGTCGTTGCCAACAAGGATTATGCCAGCCGCGAACAGTTCGATGCGGCGCTGCAAGCCGTGATCGACGGCTACACCCCCGACCTGGTCGTGCTGGCCGGTTTCATGCGCATCCTGACGCCGCCCTTCGTCGAGCATTACGCGGGGCGCATGCTCAATATCCACCCGTCGCTGCTGCCGCTGTTCCCGGGCATGGCGACGCACCGCCAGGCGCTCGAGGCGGGCGTGACGGAACACGGCGCGACCGTGCATTTCGTAACTGCCGAGCTCGATCATGGCCCGGCCGTGGCGAGCGCGACAGTCCCCGTCTTGCCGGGCGACACAGAAGACAGCTTATCGGCGCGCGTGCTGGTACAGGAACATCTGCTTTACCCGCGCGCCATCCGCCTGTTCATTGACGATAAACTGTCGGTCGAGCATGGCCAGGTCCGCGTGGACCCTCAATAAAATATTACAGGAAGAATAACAATGAGATTGCCACCAGCGATACTTGCCAATGCTGAAGAAGTGTTGCGCGAAATTTTACGTTTCACGGCCCCGGCCGACACCACCCTGTCGCGCTATTTCCGCGACCATCCGCGCCTCGGTTCGCGCGAACGCGGCGCCATCGCCGAAGGCATTTATGCCGTGCTGCGCAATAAATCGTTCTTTACCGATTTCGCCGAAGCGGGCAGCGGCCCGACCATGCGCCGCCTGACCATCCTCGGCCTGGCCGAAGCCGTGGGCGCCGACTCCTTGGGCGGCCTGACGGAAGAAGAAGTGGAATGGCTGGAACGCATCACGCAGATCGACCGCAGCCTGATGCCGGCGAACATGCGCGCCAATATGCCGACCTGGCTGTTCGACAAGCTGATCGCCCAGTTCGGCGAAGCGGAAACCATGAAGCTGGCCGATGCGCTGAACGCGCCGGCGCCGCTGGACTTGCGCGTCAATTCGCTCAAGGCCACGCGCGAAGACGTGATGCTGGCCCTGGCCGAAGCGCCGATTCTCAGCACGCCGACGCCGTTTGCGCCGCTGGGCTTGCGCGTGATCAAGAAGCCATCGCTGCAAAACCTGCCATTGTTCCAGAGCGGCGCCATCGAAGTGCAGGATGAAGGCAGCCAGATCCTGTCGCAGATCGTCGGCGCCAAGCGCGGCGAGATGGTGGTCGATTTCTGTGCCGGCGCGGGCGGCAAGACGCTCGCATTGGGCGCGCTGATGCGCAACACGGGCCGCTTGTACGCGTTCGACGTATCGGAAAAGCGTCTGGCCAAGCTCAAGCCGCGCATGGCCCGCAGCGGCCTGTCGAACGTGCATCCGGTGCAGATCGCGCATGAGCGCGATGCCAAGATCAAGCGCCTGGCCGGCAAGATCGACCGCGTGCTGGTCGATGCCCCGTGCAGCGGCCTGGGCACCCTGCGCCGCAATCCGGACGTCAAATGGCGCCAGCAGCCGAACTCCATCGTCGAGCTGCAAGCCAAGCAGGCAGCCATCCTGGCCGGCGCGGCGCGCCTGGTCAAGGGCGGCGGCCGCCTCGTGTACGCCACCTGCAGCTTCCTGAACGAAGAAAACGATCAGATCGCCGAGCAATTCCTGGCGGCCAACCCCGACTTCACCCTGGTGCCGATGAGCAAGGTGCTGGCCGAACAGAAGATCGAGCTGGAAATGGGCGACTACCTGAAACTGCTGCCGCACCTGCACCAGACGGACGGCTTCTTCGCCGCCGTGTTCGAGCGCAAGGTCATGCCGAAAAAAGTCTACGCCGATGAAAAGCCGGCCGGCGACGTTGACGCTGAACCAGCCGAGTAAGCCTGTCACGGGTCGCCGCTGCACCCTGCAGCGGCGCCCTTCAATGCCGCCAGCCCGCCTGGCGGCATGGGATCACTCCCCATCCGTACCATCTTCGTCCCACCTTCCGGACCGCATCCGCCATGAATGAAACCCCGCTGCTCAATCTGATCACTGATTTTGTCAATGATTTCCGCCAACCGGCCATCCTGTGGCAGGCGCTGGTCATCCTTGCCTGCCTGGCGCTGAGCTGGCTGCTGGTGCGGCAGTTGCGCGTGTTCCTGCATAAGCGGGCGGAAGCGGCGGCCACGCCCGCCACGCCGGAAACCTTGCAGCGCACGGACAGTTTCATCCGCATTTTGACGCCCGTCCTGGCGGCCATGCTGCTGGGCATTGCGCAACATTTCCTGGCCAAGTTTCAGTCGGTGAACCTGCTCAGCATTGCCATCCCCCTGTGCACGTCGATGGCGCTGGTGCGCTTCGGCTTTTATGTGCTGCGCCGCATTTTTGCCCGTCATGGCGACATCAGTCCCACCATGTTGTTGCTGGAAAAGATTTTCACGGTGGTGGTGTGGGCCGGCATGGCCCTGTACATCACGGGCCTGTGGCCGGAACTGCATACCTTCCTGGAAAGCATCGTCGTGCCGCTGGGACGCAACAAGGTGTCCGTGGCTGCCATCTTGCAAGCCGCTATTTCGGTCGCCGTGCTGCTGGTGCTGGCCATGTGGGCCGGCACCTCGCTCGACGAGCGCCTGATGAAAATGCAGGGCTTGCACACGTCCCTGCGCGTGGTGCTGTCGCGCATGGGGCGTGCCGTGCTGATTCTCGTTTCCGTGCTGGTCAGCCTGTCGCTGGTGGGCATCGACTTGACGGTGCTGTCCGTGTTCGGCGGCGCCTTCGGCGTGGCGCTGGGCTTCGGCTTGCAAAAGATCGCCGCGAACTTCGTCTCCGGTTTCATCATCCTGCTCGACCGCAGCCTGACCATCGGCGACATGATCACCGTCGGTCAATTCACGGGCAAGGTCACGCAGATCAATACGCGCTATACTGTGTTATTGGGTGGCGATGGCGTTGAATCCATTGTGCCGAATGAGATGCTGATTTCCGGCGGCGTGCAGAACATGTCGCTGAGCAACCGCATGGTCTGGCTGTCGACGGCCGTGTCGGTGGGCTATGAAACGGATCTCGATGTCATCTTCCCCTTGCTGGAAGCGGCGACGGCCAAGGTGCCGCGTGTGTCGCAAAGCAATCCGCCCTCGGCGACGCTCGTGCGTTTCGGCGCCGACGGTCTCGACGTGCAGATCGGTTTCTGGATCGCGGATCCGGAAAACGGCACGGGCGGCGTGAAGTCGAATGTGAACCGCGCCATCTGGCGCACCTTGCAGGAACATAAGGTCACTGTACCGTTTCCGCAACGCGAATTGCGTATTGTTGGTACGCCTCCTGCCCCGCTCGCCAGCGCGGCAGACGGTGAGTCCCCGCCATCCGGCACCCAGCCTTAACCTCGCTGCCTGCCTCCGTTTTTGCCTGATAGCACCCATTAGGGCGTACAATCACGCCTAAAATTAACTCTGCCGGACCTCCAGAGTCACTGGAGCGACCGTGCGCACGCCCTGTCCACTTGGAGTAGTAGTAATGACATTGAGTTCCGTTTTACACGACGTTTTGCAGTTCATGGCCACTGGCATTACCGATCTGTCCGCATGGCAAGTTTTCCTGTACACCATGGTGGTCACGCACATCACGATCGCCAGCGTCACGATTTACCTGCACCGCCACCAGGCCCACCGCGCGCTGGAATTGCATGCGATTCCCAGCCATTTCTTCCGTTTCTGGCTGTGGCTGACGACGGGCCAGGTCACCAAGGAGTGGGCCGCCATTCACCGCAAGCACCATGCCAAGTGCGATACGGAAGAAGATCCGCACAGCCCCGTGACGCGCGGCATCAAGAAAGTGTTCTGGGAAGGCGCCGAGCTGTACCGCGCTGAATCGAAGAACATGGAAACCATGGCCAAATATGGCCACGGCACGCCGACGGACTGGATCGAGCGCAACCTGTACACCAAGTACAGCTGGCTGGGCGTGGTGTCGCTGTTCGTCATCAATTTCGTGTTGTTCGGCGTGATCGGCATTTCCGTGTGGGCCGTGCAAATGATGTGGATCCCCATCACGGCGGCCGGCATCATCAACGGCATCGGCCACTACTGGGGCTACCGCAACTACGATTGCGCCGATGCGGCCACCAACATCATTCCGTTCGGCATCCTGATCGGCGGCGAAGAGTTGCACAACAATCACCATACCTATGCCACGTCGGCCAAGCTGTCGTCGAAATGGTATGAAATCGATATCGGCTGGGCGTACATCCGCGCGCTAGAAATGCTGGGCCTGGCCAAGGTGAAAAAGCTGGCGCCGGAACCGAAGTTCTCGCACGGCAAGCTGGAAGCGGACTTCGAGACCTTGCAATCGGTCATCGCCAACCGCTACGACGTGATGGCCAAGTATGCGAAATCGATCAAGCATGCCTGGAAGGAAGAGCTGGAACACCTGAAGCACAAGGCCGAGCTGGAAAAGCGCTTCCTGAAATCGTCGCGCAAGCTGATGCAGCGCGAGCCGGGCAAGCTGGCCGACGCGCACCACGAGCAGCTGTCGGAATTGTTCCAGCACAGCAAGGCACTGGAAACCATGCACCACATGCGCGTGGAGCTGGGCGCCATCTGGGAGCGTTCGCACTTCACGCGCGAGCAATTGCTGCAAAAGCTGCAAGACTGGTGCGCGCGCGCCGAAGCGTCGGGTATCCAGTCGCTGCAGGATTTCTCCTTGCGCCTGCGCAGTTATGCATAGGTAAGCTGCCGCATATCGAGGCCCTGGTTTCCAGGGCCTTTTTTTCGTCCCGGCACAAGGGAAGGGGCGTAAAAATCAGGGCGAAAAAAAACCGCTCATCGGAGCGGCTCTTTTTACAGAACACAAGATCAATTACTTGATTTTGGTTTCTTTGTACGTGACGTGCTTGCGTGCTTTAGGATCGAATTTCATGATCTCCATTTTCGCAGGCGTCGTACGCTTGTTTTTGGTAGTCGTGTAGAAGTGACCCGTACCGGCGGTCGATTCTAACTTGATTTTGTCGCGGCCTGATTTTGCCATGATAGCTCCCTTATTCTGCTAATTAGACTTTTTCGCCACGAGCGCGCATATCGACCAATACGGCGTCGATGCCGACTTTATCGATGACGCGCAGACCGGCGTTGGACAAACGCAGGGAGACCCAGCGGTTTTCAGATTCAACAAAAATACGACGATTCTGCAAGTTAGGCAAAAAACGACGTTTGGTTTTGTTGTTTGCATGGGAAACATTGTTGCCGACCATCGGCTTCTTCCCAGTGACTTGGCAAACACGTGCCATGGCGCACTCCTTAAAGATATTCCAAATTGGAAAAACGAGAGTATATCCAAAATAAGCAGATTTATCAATGACTTGCGAAAAACAATTGTGTCATGTTGTATTGAAAAAATTTAACAATTTGACGTCTGTCTATTCTTCATAGGGAAGCCGCTGGTAAACCGCGTCGTTTACTGCTAGATAACAGTCCCTCTGCTGTCACGTATGTCCTTGTTTACACATGGTTAACTGTGAATCGGCTGGCGCCGGCTTAGATCTGGCCGTGTTCCGCAAACGAATGCACTTGCCGCCCGGCCACGACGAAATGGTCGAGGATGCGCACGTCCACCAGCGACAGGGCTTGCACCAGCGCGCGCGTCAGTAATAGATCCGACTCGCTCGGTTCCGGCGTGCCGGACGGGTGGTTATGGGCCAGCATGACGCTGGCCGCGTTGTGCAGCAGCGCCTGTTTCACCACTTCGCGTGGATACACGCTGGTGTGGGTGAGGGTGCCGCGAAACATTTCCTGTGTCGTGATCAGGCGGTTCTTGACGTCCAAAAACAACACGTGAAACGCTTCATGCGCCAGGTTGCCCAGGGTCAGGCGCAAATAGTCTTTGACGGCGTGCGGCGAATTGAGGGCTTGTCCCGCCTGCAAGTCCTCGATGATGGCGCGCCGCGCCAGTTCCAGCACCGCTTGCAGCTGCGCGAACTTGGCGCTACCCATGCCGTGCACGGCGGAAAAACTCACTAGGCTGGCGCCAAACAGGCCCCGCAGGGAGCCGAAGTGCTCGACCGTGTCGCGCGCCAGCTCGACGGCGCTCTTGCCGCGCACGCCCGTGCGCAGGAAGACGGCCAGCAATTCCGCGTCCGACAGCGATTGCGCGCCATCCTCGATCAGGCGTTCGCGCGGCCGTTCGCCGGCCGGCCAATCCTTGATGCCCATGCTGTTCTCCTGTTTGGCACCGGCGCGCGCCCCAGTGTGGCCTTCTTTGACGAAGCCATGGGGCAGGCGCGGCCAGTGTGGCTTACAATATCGTTTTGCACCAGTTACCTGAAAACTACTATGTCCAACGAGCAACCAGCAGTCGTCACCGAAGCGGCTTACCTCACCCTGCATTATCGTCTTGCTACTGTTGACGGTACTGATATTGTCACTACCTTCAGCGGAAATCCTGCTACCTTGATGCTGGGACAGGGCCAGCTGGCGCCATTCCTTGAGCAGCGTCTGCTGGGCTTGCCTGAAGGCACGCACCAGACGTTCGAGCTGGCGGCCGGCGAAGGCTTTGGCGAGCGCAATCCCGAGCTGGTGCAGTCCGTTTCGCGCGCGACCCTGGACGAAAACTCCGTGCCGGGCGCCGACTACAAGATCGGCGACCTGGTCGACTTCGCCGCGCCGGGCGGCGGCCGTTTTGCCGGCGTGCTGCGCGAAATGCGCGAGGACTCCGCCCTGTTCGATTTCAACCATCCGCTGGCCGGCCAGCCGTTGCGTTTTGAAGTCAAGCTCATTTCGGTCCTGTAAGGAATAGCGATGGATAAAGAACTGTTACTGGCCCAGCCGCGCGGTTTCTGTGCTGGCGTCGACCGGGCGATCGAAATCGTCGAGCGCGCCTTGCAGCAATTTGGCGCACCGATCTACGTGCGCCATGAAATCGTCCACAACGCCTATGTGGTGGCCGACTTGCGCAACAAGGGCGCCATCTTCATCGATGACCTCGACGACGTGCCTGCTGGCAATACGCTCGTGTTTTCCGCGCATGGCGTGTCGAAAGCCGTACGCGCCGAGGCGGAAGCGCGCGGCCTGAGCATTTTTGATGCCACTTGCCCGCTCGTCACCAAGGTGCACATGGAAGTGGGCAAGATGCGCCGCGAAGGCCGCGAGATCATCATGATCGGCCACGACGGCCATCCCGAGGTGGAAGGCACGATGGGCCAGGCCGATATGGGCATGCATCTGGTGGAAACACTCGAAGATGTGGCGAAATTGCAGGTCGCCAATCCGGAGAGCCTGGCCTACGTTTCGCAAACAACGTTGTCAGTTGACGACACTAGCGACATTATTGCGGCCTTGAAAGCGAAATATCCGAATATCGCCGAGCCGAAAAAAGGCGACATTTGCTACGCCACCACGAACCGCCAGGAAGCCGTGAAATTCATGGCGCCGCAAGTGGAAGTGGTGATCGTTGTGGGCAGCCCGAACAGCTCGAATTCGAACCGCTTGCGCGAAGTGGCCGAGAAGATGGGCACGCCTGCCTACATGGTCGACAATGCCTCGCAGATCGACCCCGCCTGGCTGGAAGGCAAGCTGCGCGTGGGTGTCACGGCTGGCGCCTCGGCGCCCGAGGTGCTGGTGCAAGCCGTCATCGACCGCTTGAAAGAGTGCGGCGTGAAGAGCGTGCGCCCCCTCGATGGCGTGCAGGAAGCCGTCACGTTCCCGATGCCGAAAGGCCTCGATGGCATCAAGCGCGACGTCGCCTGAGCCTGCGGGACGATTGAGTATCGATGAGGAGTCACCTCAAAACAAAATTTAATTCGGAAATGATCGTTTTATTCCAAGTTTAGTTTTTGCAAAAGATCGTTATGATTGCCTCAAGCTTGAATATGTTGTCGTTATGACTAAGCAAGGTCACGCGCGTTTTGAGTGCGTGCACCATGCTGGTGAGAACGGTCCAGGGATGGCACTGCAGGATTTCTTCCTCCGGTGCCGTTTTTTTATCAGCGACATGTTCCGGCGGAAGTTGTTCCCGAAAAATGCATATTTGATAGGGCAATCTGACCATGGATACATTCATCCAGCAAATCATCAACGGCTTGGTGTTGGGCAGCATGTATGCCTTGATCGCCCTCGGTTACACCATGGTGTATGGCGTGTTGAACCTGATCAACTTCGCCCACGGCGACGTGCTCATGATCGGCGCCATGGTGGGCTTGACCATTCTCAAGCTGCTGGGCATTTATGTGCCGGACTGGCCCGGCTATTTGAAACTGGCCACCGCCATCCTCGGCGCCATCCCCATTTGTATTCTGGTCAACATCTTCATCGAGCGGGTCGCCTACCGCCGCCTGCGCAACGCCCCCCGCCTCGCTCCCCTGATTACCGCCATCGGCGTCTCCATCCTGCTGCAAACCTTCGCCATGATGATCTGGACGCGCAATCCGCTGCCATTTCCCCAGTTGCTGTCGACCGACCCGCTGCACATCGGTGGCGCTGTTATTTCCCAAACGCAAGTATTGCTGCTGGCCCTGGCCGCCATTTCCATGGGATCCCTGGTCTTACTTATTGAGAAAACCAAGATGGGCCGCGCCATGCGGGCCACGGCGGAGAATCCTCGCGTGGCGGGCCTCATGGGTGTCGATTCCGACAAGGTCATCGTCGCCACGTTCGCCATTGGCGCCGCGCTGGCCGCCGTGGCGGGCGTGATGTGGGGCGCCAACTATGCCTCGGTAAAGTTTTCGATGGGAGCGCTTCCCGGGCTGAAGGCATTTTGCGCGGCCGTGCTGGGCGGCATCGGCAATATCTATGGCGCCATGCTGGGCGGCATCCTGCTGGGCCTCATCGAGAGCCTTGGTGCCGGGTATATCGCCTATCTCACCGCTGGTTTCCTCGGTAGCAATTACCAGGATATCTTTGCCTTCATCGTGCTGATCATCGTGCTGACCCTGCGCCCGTCCGGCATCATGGGCGAACGCGTGGCCGACCGCGCCTGACGTCATCCATAAAAACAAGGAGTTGACCATCATGGCACTACTCGATTTTGACGCTAAGAAAAATCCGACCAAAGCCTACGCCGGCATGCTGGGCCTGGCCGCGCTGCTGATGGTGTTCCCGTTTTTTGCCGCCCAGTTCGGCAATTCGTGGGTGCGCATCGTCGACATGGCCTTGCTGTACATCATGCTGGCCCTGGGCTTGAACATCGTCGTCGGCTTTGCCGGCCTGCTCGACCTCGGCTACATCGCCTTCTACGCCGTGGGCGCCTACCTGACGGCCTTGCTGGCGTCGCCCCAGTTCGCCATCCTGCTCGAATCGGTGGTAAATCAGTATCCCGTGCTGGGTGAAACCCTGGTGCAACTGATGGGGCCGGAAATCCGCGAAAACGGCGTCCACCTGTCGATCTGGATCATCGTGCCCCTGGCCGCTGCCGTGGCCGGTCTGTTCGGCGCCCTGCTGGGCGCGCCAACGCTCAAGTTGCGCGGCGACTATCTGGCTATCGTGACCCTGGGCTTTGGCGAGATCATCCGTATTTTCATGGGCAACTTGAATGAGCCCATCAATTTCACGAATGGCGTGCAAGGCATCAACATGGTTGACCCCATCCGCATCTTCGGCGTCAACCTGGCGGGCGAGGCGGGCACCAACAGCACCGTGACGGTGGCCGGTTTTTCCATGCCGTCCGTGAACGCCTATTACTTTTTGTTTCTCTTCCTGTGCATCGCTGTCGTGTTCGTCACCAAGCGCCTCCAGCATTCGCGCCTGGGCCGCGCCTGGGTGGCCATCCGCGAAGACGAGATCGCCGCCAAGGCCATGGGCATCAATACGCGCAACGTCAAATTGCTGGCCTTTTCCATGGGCGCCTCGTTCGGCGGCGTGGCGGGCGCCATGTTTGCCTCGTTCCAGGGCTTTGTCGCGCCGGAATCGTTCTCCTTGACGGAATCGATCGCCGTGCTGGCCATGGTCGTGCTGGGCGGCATCGGCCATATCCCTGGCGTGATCCTCGGCGGCGTGATCCTTGCTTCGATACCCGAAGTGTTGCGCCATGTCGTCGAGCCGGCGCAGAAGGCGCTGTTTGGCGAGATCATCATCGACGCTGAAGTCTTGCGCCAGTTGCTGTACGGTCTGGCCATGGTACTTATTATGCTTATACGTCCCGCCGGCTTGTGGCCATCGCCGAAGCACGAAGACCGGCCCGACCACGATGTCGACCAGCCCAACAAATCCACCGGCGTCGTGTCCGCGTAAGGGAGGGATAGCATGAGCGAACAGATCATTCTCAATATCGCTGGCGTAAATAAACGTTTCGGCGGCTTGCAGGCGCTCACCGATGTGGGCATTACCATCCGACAAGGGCAGATCTATGGCTTGATCGGCCCGAACGGTGCCGGCAAGACGACCTTCTTCAACGTGATCACGGGCCTGTACCAGCCCGACACGGGCACTTTCGAGCTGGCCGGCAAGCCGTATTCGCCGTCCGCGCCGCACAAGGTGGCCAAGGCGGGCATCGCGCGCACGTTTCAGAACATCCGCCTGTTTGGCGACATGACGGCGCTGGAAAACGTCATGGTGGGGCGCCACGTGCGCTCGCACCAGGGCGTGTTCGGCGCCATCTTCCGCCACAAGGCGGCGCGCGAGGAAGAAGCATCGATCCGCAAGCGGGCGATGGAGCTGCTCGATTTCGTCGGCATCGCCCAGTTCGCCAGCCGCACGGCGCGCTTCTTGTCGTACGGCGACCAACGGCGCCTGGAAATCGCCCGCGCGCTGGCCACCGACCCGCAACTGCTGGCACTCGACGAGCCGGCGGCCGGCATGAATGCCACGGAGAAGCTGGCCCTGCGCGAGTTGCTGGTGAAAATCAAGGCTGAAGGAAAGACCGTGCTGTTGATCGAGCACGACGTGAAACTGATGATGGGACTGTGCGACCGCATCACGGTGCTCGAGTATGGCAAGCGCATCGCGGAAGGCTTGCCGGCCGAAATACAACAAAACCCGGCCGTCATTGAGGCTTATCTGGGGGGATCGCACGCATGAGCAATATATTGAAGGTGGCGGGCCTGCACGTGGCTTACGGCGGCATCAAGGCCGTGAAAGGCATCGACCTGGAAGTCAACCAGGGCGAGCTGATCGCCCTGATCGGCGCGAACGGCGCCGGCAAGACGACGACCTTGAAAGCCATCACGGGCACTTTGCCTGCGTGCAAGATCGAAGGCACGATCAGTTACCTGGGCGAATCGCTCAAGGGCACGAAGTCGTTTCACCTGGTGGAGCGGAAGCTGGCCATGGTGCCGGAAGGGCGGGGCGTGTTTACCCGCATGTCGATCCGCGAAAACCTCATGATGGGCGCCTACACGCGCACGGACAAGGTTGGTGTCGAAGACGACATTGCCAAGTGGTTCGACGTGTTTCCACGCCTCAAGGAGCGGGCGGCGCAGATGGCGGGCACCCTGTCGGGCGGCGAGCAGCAGATGCTGGCCATGGCGCGCGCCCTGATGAGCCATCCGAAGCTGCTGCTGCTCGACGAGCCGTCGATGGGCTTGTCGCCCATCATGGTCGAGAAAATCTTCGAGGTGATCCGCAAGGTGTCGTCCGAAGGCATCACGATCTTGCTGGTCGAACAGAATGCCCGTTTGGCCCTGCAGGCGGCGCACCGCGGCTATGTGATGGATTCCGGCCTGGTCACCATGGGCGGCAATGCGGCGGCCATGCTCGACGATCCGCGCGTGAAGGCGGCGTATCTGGGAGAGTAAGGGCGGGAAAGTAAAAGCGCATAAAAAATGCCCCAGCAGGGCTGGGGCATAATGGCATCCGTCAGGGAAGTGCGGGATGGATGCCTGGAGGAGCTGGTACTAAAGTAACCCCCGAGGATTACTTAGCGGACCGCCGTGGCGGTCGCGCAGGAATTACTTGGCGGCAGCGCGCGGCACGACTTTTTCAGCCGCTTGCGTGAACTGGTTCACGGCCGAGGTCAGGTTCGCTTCGATGGCTTCGACGGCTTGCTTGCTGGTTTTCGAGAACTGCTCGTAGCCTGCATTGGCGTTGCCGATGGCGCTTTTCAGGATGGCAACGGCGTTTTCCGAACCGGCTGGCGCGTTCTTGGTGACTTCTTCCACCAGGGACAGGACTTTACGGTTGGTTTCAGCGATTTGCGTTTCAGCAGCTTTGCTGAACTCGGCTTGCGTGCCCGACGTGATGGCAGCCAGGTGACGGCCGTAAGCGATGGCTTTTTCGGCGCTAGGCTGGGCTTGAGCAGCGCTCAGCGAGAAGAATTCTTGTGGATCTTTTGCCGACAGCAATTGCTTGGCGGCGGCGGTCGATTCTTCCAGCGTTGCCTTGGCAGCGGTCAGGTTCAGTTCGACGATCTTTTCGATGCCTTCGAAGGCTTTGCCCGTCAGCGACGAGAACAGGGCGAATTGGGCTTCCAGGTTGGCTTTGGTAGCGGACGAAAATTGCTCAGGAATTGAAAACATATAAATCTCCAAAAAATCGAAATCTGGTTAATTTGATGCTGCGTGTACCGTTTGGGAAAGCAGGTGAATCTAAATTTTTCAAGCTGAACAAGAATTGTGCAACGCAACAAACCCTATTCTACGGCGAAAAAAAACGAAGTCAAGCGTTTCTTGTGCGATGCAACAATTGAATAGATTTGCATCAAAAGTCATTGTTTCTAAAGAGAAATATTTGATTTCTACGTGTCAATGGTTTATGTCTAAACTATCATTTCCAATGGCTGCGGGGACGATCGCGGCGCAGCATGCTAGACTTTGCCTCCCGCACTGGCGCAGCTCTCCGGTGCCGATCCTGTTTCCCGAGTTGATACCATGTCCAATCTTCCCGCCGCGGCTGGCGCCAGCGGCAAAGCCTCCAAAACCCCTTTCCTGACGACCCTGGCACCGATGGCCTTGCCTGGTTTCTTCGTGTTGTTATGGAGCACAGGTTTTATCGTGGCCAAGTTCGGCTTGCCGTACGCACCGCCGCTGACCTTTTTGCTGCTGCGCTTCCTGGGCGTGCTGGTGATCCTGCTGCCGCTGGTGCTGCTGTTGCGCGCGCCGTGGCCCGTGGGGCAGTTCCGCCAGATCGCCGTGGCCGGCATCCTGATGCAGGCCGGCTACCTGGCTGGCGTCTGGTGCGCCATCAAGCTGGGCATGCCGGCCGGCCTGTCGGCCCTGATCGTCGGCATGCAGCCTGTGCTGACGGCCTGCGCCGCGCCGCTGATCGGCGAATCCGTGCGCCCGCGCCAGTGGCTGGGCCTGTTCTTTGGCTTGCTGGGCGTGGCCCTGGTCGTCTACGCGAAGATCAACCTCGTGGGCCTGACGGTGGAAAGCGTGCTGCTGTGCGTGTTCGCCCTGCTGTCGATGACGGCCGGCACCATGTATCAAAAACGCCACTGTCCTCAGTTCGACTTGCGCACCGGCACGGTGGTGCAGTTTGCCGCTTCCATCGTCGTGGTCTTGCCATTCGCCTTGTATTACGAAGGTTTGGACCTGCATTTCAGCAATGTGCAATGGACGGCGAATTTTATTGGTGCCTTGCTGTGGTCGGTACTCGTGCTGTCGATCGGCGCCATCTTCCTGCTGTTCGCCCTGATCCGCCGCAGCGACGCGACGAAAGTGACGGGTTTGCTGTACCTGACGCCGCCCACGACCGCCGTGATGGCCTGGCTGATGTTTGGCGAAGCCTTTAATATGCTGGGCATCGCCGGCATGCTGGTGGCCGTGGTCGGTGTGGTGTTTGTAGTCAAGAAATAGCAGGGAGCAGCGCAGTGAGCAAGCCAGTATCTGAAACACAGGCGGCGCAGCAAGCCGTCGATAGCGTCATCCTGTCGCGCCGTTCGATCCGCGCCTTTTTACCCACGCCGGTGGCGCAGGGCGATATCGCGCGCATCCTGGAAGTGGCGGCGCGCGCGCCCTCGGGTGCCAATATGCAGCCGTGGAAAGTCTACGTGCTGTCGGGCGAGGCGCGGTTGCGCCTGTCGCGCCGCATCCTGGCCGCCTACGATGCGCCGAAGGCGCCCGATGCGCCCGCGCGCACGGCGTCGTATACCTATTACCCGCGCCATTGGACGGCGCCGTTCATCGAGCGCCGCCGCAAGATCGGCCTGGACCTGTATCAGCTGCTGGGGCTGGAGCGGGGCGACACGGCCGGCATGGCGGCCCAGCATGGACGCAATTTCCAGTTTTTCGATGCGCCCGTGGGCCTGATCTTTACCATCGAGCGGGTGCTGGAACAGGGTTCCTGGCTCGATTACGGCATGTTCTTGCAAAATATCATGCTGGCGGCGCGTGCGCGGGGACTCGACACGTGCCCGCAAGCGGCCTTCATCCATTACCATGACATCATCCGCGACGAGCTGGGCATACCGGCCAGCGAAATGGTGGTATGCGGCATGGCCCTCGGCCATGCCGACCCGGACAAGATCGAGAACCGCCTGAGCACGGAACGCGAGCCGCTGGCCGGTTTTGTTAAATTCATGGACAAATAGACATTGCTGGCGATGGACGCCGGCAAACAGCCGCTCAAAGATGAGCTTGTTTGCTGATCGCCAACGATTTGTATTTCAGTGCTGCAATAAATACTGTCCTAACTGTTAAATAGGCTTGCGAATACTCTGCATTTCGCTACACTGCAATAAGGCAACAGCTTCACGGGGAATTATCGAATGGCTAAGTTTAAACTTGCGCTGGGTATCCTGGCTTCCCTGCTGTTTGCATTGGCGCCGGCTGCGGCCGTGCACGCCAGGGAAGCGAACGGCAAATCCTCAGCCTCCAAGAAACACAACACCAAGAAAATCAAGATCGTGCTGCGCAAGGGCGCGACGGCCGCGCCACGCGAAAAGAGCGTGCGCCGGGTCGTCATGGTGCGCGGCAAACGCAAGGTCATCTATCAAAAAGTCAGCAGCGTGGCCGTGCCCATGGCCGCCCCGATGCCGACCATGGGCGACCTGGCGGGCCTGAACCTCACGCGCGATCCGCTCGATCTCAAGTCGAGCGTGGCGCTGGTGCTGGACCAGAACAATTCGGAAGTGCTGTTTGAAAAGAATTCGAATGTCGCCCTGCCCATCGCCTCCATCACCAAGATGATGACGGGCCTGGTGGTGGTCGAAGCGCGCCAGGACATGGATGAAGTGCTGACGATTACGGACGAGGACGTCGACCGCGCCAAGTTCAGCAGCTCGCGCCTGAAAGTGGGCTCGCAATTGACGCGCGCGAATATGCTGCACATCGCGCTGATGAGCTCGGAAAACCGCGCCGCTTCGGCGCTGGGCCGCAATTATCCGGGCGGCTTGCCGGCCTTTGTCGACGCCATGAACAGCAAGGCGCGCCAGCTGGGCATGATGGATACGCATTACGTCGATTCCAGCGGCTTGTCGAAAATGAACGTGGCCAGCGCGCGCGACTTGGGCAAGCTGGCCATGGCCGCCTTCCGCCATCCGCTGCTGCGCGAGTACTCGACGGACCCGAAAGCCATCGTCGAAGCCAGCGGCCAGCCCATGCAATTTGGCAATACGAATCACCTGGTGGCCAATCCGGGCTGGGAAATCGGCTTGCAAAAGACGGGCTTCATCAATGAGGCGGGACGTTGTCTGATGATGCAGGCCGTCATCGAAGGACGGGCCGTGATCATGGTCTTCCTCGATTCCAAGGGGAAACAGTCGCGTACGGCCGATGCGGGACGCATGCGCAAGTGGCTGGAGGCACTCAAACCCGCCAACATGAGTCTGCCCGGCGGTTAATTAAGTTTAATGCGAATGTCCATGGCGGCGTCGACTGGGGTCAGACCCGCCGGGGGAATTTCCTCAACGGAGGAAATTCCGATCTTGTAAGACTGACCCCAGCTTTAGTCCTGTGGAATAAAACCCAGGGTGACGGAAATCTGATTCGCCGTTTCCACCAGGTCCACCAGCCACTCATCCTGCAGGCGGTCGGCGGGGGCGGAGATCGACAGGCCGGCGATCAGTTTGCCCGAATCGTCGCGGATGCCGGCGGCCATGCAGCGCACGCCCAGTTCCAGCTCTTCATTGTCGCGCGCATAGCCGCGTTCACGCACCAGGCTCAGCTCACGCTCGAGCTTTTGCAGATCCGTGATGGAATTCTTGTTGTGCCCGGCCAGCCCCGTGCGCGTGGCATACGCGCGGATGGCTTTCGGTTCATCGACGGACAGGAACAGCTTGCCCGTCGATGTCAGGTGCAGCGGGCCGCGGCCGCCGATGGCGCGCACCACCTGCATGCCCGAGCGCTCGGAAAAGGCGCGGTCGATGTAGACGATCTCGTCGCCCTGGCGCACGGACAGGTTGATCGTTTGCTGGGTTTTCTTGTGCAGCTGGCGCATGAAATCGAGCGCCGCTTCGCGCACGCTGAGGCGGCTTTTCACCACATTGCCCAGTTCCAGCAGGCGCATGCCCAGCCGATACGTGCCCGGTTCGATGCGGTCGACGAAGCGTGTGAGCACCATGTCGTTGAGGATGCGGTGCGCCGTTGAGGGGTGCAGGCCGGACACTTTCGACAATTCCTTCAGGCTGACCGGGTCCGAATATTTGGCCAGGGCATCAAGCAGGGCGACCATGCGTTCGATCACCTGGATCGTCGTCTTTGGGGCTGCGACCGGTTCAATTTTCATGATGGATTTGGTGCAATGCAGTATTCATGCATCTTTATACCATGATGTGAAAAAATAGTGAAATGTTCCGAGATATTCAGCGAATAAATTGTCACAATTCTCATGTTGGCCGTCATAATTGGCGGCTGGATGGACTTTGAACCATGGAAAACTATGCAACCTGTCAATGAATTCAAGAGCAAAAGCGGCTTGAAACGGATTTTTTCCGCCTTTTTCTACTCGCTCGACGGCTTGAAAGCGGCCTGGCGGCATGAACACGCGTTCCGCCAGGAACTGGGCCTGTTCGTCGTCGGCACCGTGATCGCCTTGCTGCTGCGCATCTCCGCCTTTGAAAAGCTGGTGCTGATCGGCGTGCTGCTGCTGGTGCTGATCGTCGAACTGATCAATTCGGCAATCGAAGCCGTGGTCGACCGCATCTCGCTCGAGCGCCATCCGCTGTCGAAAAACGCCAAGGACTTCGGCAGCGCCGCCGTGCTGCTCACGTGTATCCTGGCCTTTGCCACATGGTCCGTGGTGCTGTTCAACCGTTTTTATTAAGCACTAAATCCCCGTTGCGCGCCGTCCATATGCGAAAATCGCATATCAAACGGCGAAACGCTTCGTTCTCTTTGCGGCCGTTGCGCCGTAATCTGGTGGCTCTGAAAGTTCAACCATACGGGGATCTTAGATGCTGTCGAAAAAAATCATCATTGCCGCCGCCATCAGCGCGTTTGCCATTCTGCAAACGGCGCAGGCTGCCGATATCACCCTGCTCAACGTGTCGTACGACCCGACGCGCGAGCTGTACCAGGATGTGAATACGGCATTTGCCAAGGAATGGAAAGGCAAGACGGGCGACAACGTCAAGATCAAGCAATCGCACGGCGGCTCCGGCAAGCAGGCGCGCGCCGTCATCGACGGCCTGGAAGCGGACGTGGTGACGTTGGCCCTGGCCTATGACATCGACGCCCTGGCCGAGCACAAGCTGCTGGCCGCCGACTGGCAAAAGCGCCTGGCGCACAACAGCTCGCCTTACACCTCGACCATCGTCTTCCTGGTGCGCAAGGGCAACCCGAAAGGCATCAAGGATTGGAATGACCTGATCAAGCCGGGCGTGTCCGTCATCACGCCGAATCCGAAAACCTCGGGCGGCGCCCGCTGGAACCACTTGGCAGCCTGGGGCTATGCCTTGCGCCAGCCGGGCGGCAGCGAAGCGAAGGCCAAGGATTTCCTCGGCAAACTGTATAAAAACGTGCCCGTGCTCGATTCCGGCGCGCGCGGCGCCACCACCACCTTCGTCGAGCGCGGTATCGGCGACGTGCTGATCGCCTGGGAAAACGAGGCGTATCTCGCCGTCAAGGAGCTGGGTCCGACCAAGTTCGACATCATCACGCCGTCCGTCAGCATCCTGGCCGAGCCGCCCGTGGCCGTCGTCGACAAGTTTGCCGACAAGCATGGCACGCGCAAGGTGGCCGAGGCTTACCTGAACTACCTGTACACGGACGAGGCGCAAGACATCATCGCCAAGAATTACTACCGTCCGGCAACGGACAAGGCGGCAAAGAAATACGCGTCGCAGTTCGCCAAGGTCAACCTGTTCACCATCGAGCAGGTGGCCGGCGGCTGGACGGCGGCACAGAAGGCGCACTTTGCCGACGGCGGCATCTTCGACCAGATCTACCAGCCTAAGTAATACCGGATGGCACGATTGCCAGACCGTTACTAAAAGGAACCATCATGGCGCTGCGCAGCTTTTCCGATTACCGGGTACTGATCGTGCCGGGCTTGCATAACAGCGGTCCCGAGCACTGGCAGAGCCGCTGGCAGCGCCTGTATCCGCAATTCGAGCGGGTCGAGCAGGACGACTGGAATGAACCCGACCTGGCGACCTGGTCGGCGCGCCTGGACCAGGTGCGGCGGCAGGATGCGCGCCCCACCCTGATCGTCGCCCACAGCTTCGGCTGCCTGACGACGGCGCACAGCCTGGCGCGCGACCCGCAGGGCGTGGCCGGCGTGCTGCTGGTGGGGCCGGCCGACCCCGACAAGTTTGGCGTGGCGAAGGCATTGCCGCAAAAGCGGCTGCCTTGCCCCGGCATCCTGATCGCCAGCCAGACGGACCCGTGGATGACGGCCGAACACGCGGCGCAGTGGGCGCGGCGCTGGAATTGCAAGTATATTGATGGCGGTGCGTTGGGCCATATCAACGCCGAATCGCGCCTTGGCGACTGGGTCTACGGCCAGGCGCAGCTGCAAACACTGTTTGATCTGGCACAAAGCGACAAGCGCCACCGTCAGGCAGCCTGATACGACGAACATCTTCGCCACACAACTTCTGAAGGAGATCACGATGACTTTACGCCTGGGCGATGTCGCCCCTGATTTTGAACAAGACAGCTCGATCGGTCCGCTCAAGTTCCACGAGTGGGCGGGCAATTCCTGGGTGGTGCTGTTTTCCCACCCGGCCGACTTTACCCCCGTGTGCACGACGGAACTGGGCCTGACGGCCAAGCTCAAGCCGGAATTCGACAAGCGCAACGTGAAAGCCATCGCCCTGTCCGTGGACGCGGCCGAGTCGCACAAGAGCTGGATCAAGGATATCGAAGAGACGCAAAATACGGTCGTGGGCTTTCCCATCATCGCCGACGTCGACAAGAAAGTGTCGGTGCTGTACGACATGATCCACCCGGAACAGTCCGTCACGGCCACCGTGCGCTCCGTCTTCATCATCGACCCGAACAAGAAAGTGCGGCTGATCCTCACGTATCCGCTCAGCACGGGCCGCAATTTCAATGAAATTCTGCGCGTCATCGACGCCCTGCAGCTGACGGACGGCTACACGGTGGCCACGCCCGGCAACTGGAACGATGGCGACGACGTCATCATTCCATTGACCGTGCAAGACCCGGACGTGATCAAGCAGAAATATCCGAAGGGCTTTACGGCCGCCAAGCCATATCTGCGCCTCACGCCGCAGCCCAACAAGTAATTCCGGGGTCAGACCCGTCGGGTCTGACCCCAGCATTTGTCTCGGGTATAAATATGTCTAAGAAGCAAAAACGCACCTCGCCGGTGCGTTTTTTTTCGTCTGCAGATTCTGCCGGCAAGTATGCAAAATCCATCTAAGCAAATGAGAAATGGTTAGTTCTTTTTATAACGATTGCATGTGATTATTGCGCCCTATAACTCAAAAATGTAATAAGAAGGGGTTTCCATGTCTGAAGCAACACTAGCGCCGCCCAAGGCGCGCGGAGCGCCGTTTCGGGTCATGCCGGGGTTTAAGCTGTCACTGGGCTTCACGCTCTTTTACCTGGCCTTGATCGTCCTCATTCCCTTGTCCTCGGTGTTCCTGAAAACCTTCACCATGACATGGGACGCCTTCTTCAGCGCCGTCACGTCCGAGCGCGTGATGGCCTCGTACCGCTTGACGTTTGGCGCCTCGCTGATCGCCGCCCTGCTGAACGTGGTGTTTGGCGGCATCCTGGCCTGGGTGCTCGTGCGCTACAAGTTTCCCGGCAAGCGCATCATCGATGCGCTCGTCGACTTGCCGTTCGCCTTGCCGACGGCCGTGGCCGGCATCACCCTGACGGCCCTGTATTCGTCGAACGGCTGGTTCGGCCAGTTCATCGAAGGCGTGCTGGGCATCAAGGTGGCGTTCACGCCGCTGGGCGTGGTGGTGGCGCTGACCTTTATCGGCTTGCCCTTCGTCGTGCGCACCGTGCAGCCGGTGCTGGAAGACGCGGAAAAGGAACTCGAAGAAGCGGCCGCCAGCCTGGGCGCCAATTCCCTGCAAACATTCATCCGCGTCATCTTCCCCACGATTCTGCCATCGTTGCTGACGGGCTTTGCCTTGGCCTTTGCCCGAGCCACGGGCGAGTACGGTTCCGTGATCTTTATCGCCGGCAACATGCCGATGGTGTCGGAAATCACGCCGCTGTTCATTATTACCAAGCTGGAGCAATACGATTACGCAGGCGCCACGGCCATCGCCGTGGTGATGCTGGTGGTGTCTTTCCTGCTGTTGTTGACGATTAACCTGCTGCAAGCATGGACGCGCGGAAAGGCGAAGAAATCATGAGTACGAATACGACTGCCGCCGCTGGCGTGGACACTGCGCGGCCGACAGCGCGCCGCTTCGAGCCGAATGTCGGCCCCGTCGTGCTGGAACCATTGTGGGTGCGCACGGTATTGATCACCATCGCCTTGCTGTTTCTGACGGCTTTCCTGATCGTGCCCCTGGTGGCCGTGTTTGCGGAAGCGTTCAAGAAGGGCTGGGAAGCGTATATCGCCGCCATCATCGATCCGGACGCCATTTCCGCGATCAAGTTGACCCTGATCACGGCCGCCATCGCCGTGCCGCTGAACCTGGTATTCGGCGTGGCCGCTTCCTGGTGCATCGCCAAGTTCGACTTCCGCGGCAAGAGCATTTTGCTGACCCTGATCGACTTGCCGTTTTCCGTCTCGCCCGTGATTTCCGGCCTGATCTATGTGCTGATGTTCGGCGCCCAGGGCTGGTTCGGCCCGTGGCTGCAGGCGCACGACATCAAGATCCTGTTCGCCGTGCCCGGCATCGTGCTGGCCACCATCTTCATCACCTTCCCGTTCGTGGCGCGCGAACTGATCCCGCTGATGCAGTCGCAGGGCAGCGAAGAGGAAGAGGCCGCCATCGTGCTGGGTGCCTCGGGCTGGAACACTTTCCGCAGAGTCACCTTGCCGAATATCAAGTGGGGCTTGCTGTATGGCGTGATCCTGTGTAACGCCCGCGCCATGGGCGAGTTCGGCGCCGTGTCCGTGGTCTCCGGCCATATCCGCGGCGAAACGAACACCATGCCGCTGCAGGTGGAGATTCTGTACAACGAGTACAACTTCGCCGCCGCGTTTGCCGTCGCCTCGCTGCTGGCCCTGCTGGCCCTGGTGACCCTGGCCCTGAAAGCCTTTATTGAGTGGCGTTTGAACGAGAGCGACGCCGACGATTCCGCCTTACGTTCTACGGAGCACTGATATGACCATCGCAGTTAAAAACATCCACAAGCGCTTCGGCGATTTCGTCGCCCTCGACAATATCTCGCTGGACTTTCCCGCCGGCGAATTGACGGCCCTGCTGGGCCCGTCCGGTTGCGGCAAGACCACCTTGCTGCGTATCATAGCCGGCCTGGAACATCCGGACAGCGGCCAGGTGCTGCTCGATGCGGAAGACGCGTCGAACCGCCACGTGCGCGAGCGGCAGGTCGGTTTCGTCTTTCAGCACTATGCGCTGTTCAAGCACATGACGGTATTCGAAAACGTGGCGTTTGGCCTGCGCGTGAAGTCGCGCAGCGAACGGCCGTCGGAAGACCAGATCCGCCGTAAAGTGAAAGATTTGCTGGAGCTGGTGCAGCTGGACTGGCTGGCCGACCGCTATCCGCCGCAACTGTCGGGCGGACAACGCCAGCGCATCGCCCTGGCGCGCGCCCTCGCTGTCGAGCCGCGCGTGCTGCTGCTCGACGAACCGTTCGGCGCGCTCGACGCCAAGGTGCGCAAGGAATTGCGCCGCTGGCTGCGCCGCCTGCATGACGACTTGCACGTGACCAGTATTTTTGTCACGCATGACCAGGAAGAGGCGCTGGAAGTGGCCGACCAGGTCGTGCTGATGAACAAGGGTACCGTCGAGCAACTCGGTTCCCCGGAACAAGTCTATAACCACCCGGCCTCGCCGTTCGTGTACGGTTTCCTCGGCAACGTCAACCTGTTCCACGGCCGCGTGCATGACGGCGTGATGGCGACGGGCGACGCCAGCTTCGAAGTGCCCGATTATGCGGGCGTGAGCGACAGCAAGGGCACGGCCTATGTGCGTCCGCACGACCTGGAAATCGACCGTTACACGCAGGGCGCCGAAGGCATCGTGGTCAAGCTGAGCCGCGCCCATGCGATCGGCCCGCTGGCCCAGCTGGACTTGCAGCGCGTCGATAACAGCGAGCTGATTGAAGCGGTGATGTCGAACGAGCGTTTTACTCATTTGCAGCTGAAGGAAGGCGAAACCTTGGTAGTCCGCCCGAAACGCCTCCACGTGTTCGTTGAACCAACAAGAACCTAAAGGCTGAAAATATATGAACTTTCAACAACTGCGTTCGATCCGCGAAGCGGCCCGCCGCGGCTATAACCTGACGGAAGTGGCCAACGCGCTGTTCACGTCGCAGCCGGGCGTGAGCCGGCAGATCCGCGAACTCGAGGACGAGCTGGGCGTGGTGATTTTCGAGCGCAACGGCAAGCGCTTGACGGGCTTGACGGAGCCGGGCAAGGGCATTTTGAAGATCGTCGACCGCCTCCTGATCGAGGCGGAAAACCTGCAGCAGGCCAGCCTCGAATACAGCGGCCAGACCAGCGGAACGTTATCGGTGGCGGCCACGCACACGCAGGCGCGCTATGCGTTGCCGAAAGTGGTGCAGGGCTTTCGCGCCGCCTTCCCCGATGTGCGCATCGCGCTGCAGCAAAGCGCGCCCGAGCATATCGCGGAATGGGTGCTGTCGGGCAAGACCGATATCGGCATCGCCACGGAGGGCTTGAGCCAGTTCCCCGACCTCGTGTCGTTCCCGTGCTACCGCTGGAGCCATCTGATCGTCGTGCCGGACGGCCACCCGCTGCTCGAGCACTCGCCGATCCGCCTGGAAGACCTGGCGAAATATCCGTTGATTACCTACGACAAGGGGTTCACGGGACGCGGCCATATCGACGATGCGTTCGCCAAGGCGGGCGTGACGACCGACATCATTTTGACGGCCATGGATTCGGATGTCATCAAGCAATACGTGGCGCTGGGCCTGGGCGTGGGCATCGTCGCCTCGATGGCCTTCGACCATGGCCGCGACAAAGGGTTGCGCGCGGTGGAAGCGTCGCATCTGTTCGCCACCAACACGACGCGCCTGGCCGTGCGCCGAGGCGCCTACCTGCGTGCCTACGCCTACGAGTTCATCCTGCAGCTGGCGCCGGACCTGACGCGCGAAGACATCGACCGCGCCATGGCGGGCGAGGAAGCCCTCTAGGCGATGGCCGCCTTTTGCACGCGCGTCAGGCTGGCCACGGCGCGCGCGTAGCTATCCTGCACCAGTTCCGCCAGGTAATCGGTGGGGAAGCGCGCCACGTCGACGATGGTGACCCAGTGAAAGCGGCCCATGTAGCGGGCCGGTTTGACGCCCGGCATGTCCGTCAGTTCAATGAAACGCCCGGCGCTGGCGCGCAGGCTGAAACGCCACTGTTCCGGTGCGCTGGTCTTGAAATAGGCAAACTTCTTGCCGCTCACTTCATACACGAGGATGTTCGACGGCGCACCGTACAGCACGGCTTGCGCGCCGGGCAGGGCCGCGCAAAATTCCTTCAGTTCATCTGTTGTCATTCGTCCACCGCCATGAATTGTTGCGTGTTGCGGTCGAAGGCATAGGCCGCGCCGGCAGGGGCGTCCAGCAGCGCAATAAAACGGTCGTCCACGCTGAGCACGGCGCCCAGCGACACGAGGGCCACGTTGGCGCTGTCGTTGATGTAGTCGTCGCTCTCGTCGTTGGCCGTGAAGCGCCAGCCGCTGTCGTCGTCGTTGTCCGGCGCTTCGCGGTACAGGTAGCCGACGGGCGCGCCGTCTTCCAGCACGCGTTTCGTGACGAAGCACAGGCCCGCGTAGCGGTTGACGAGGTTATCGTCATCGTCGTGCTGGGTATTGATGATGTGGCGCGCCGCGAAGGCGATGGGGTCTTTGGCGCGCAAATCGGCGATGTAGCCGGGCATGTTGTCGAGCTTGCCCGTAAAGTGCCCATGCGGCTCGACCGTGTCGACCAGCACCCACATGCGCTCGGCGCCCGGCGCCTGCGGATCGTCGCTGTGGAAGGCGAAGATCAGCTTGACCACCTCGCCGGGGCGCACCTGGGCGATGGCTTCGGGCGGCGATTTATAGAATGTGTAGGGATGGCGCGCCGCCAGTTCGGCGGCGTCTGCCAGGTGCCAGCTGGGCATGGTTATCCGTCATCAAGAAGAGTAAACCCCATGGTAGCCGATTGCGTGTCAGGATGACCACGCATACCTGCAGGCTTGCCATTGCCGCTTGGCATGTGCTGATCTACAACAATCCTGCTTCCCCGACCAGCGCCCGGTCATGGCAAGGAGGGCGGCAAGCCCCTTCATAGCCGGACTCGGCAAGAAACTGATGAGACCGATTGAAAATACCAATGGTAAAATTTGTTTCTTTTATTGCATTTTGATTTCCTGAATGATATCTTTTGCTCAATCGCAAAAAAATATAACAAAAATATAATCAACATTGTGTTTTTTGAAATTTATCAATAGGGGAAATTATGAACACGACTAAACATGCTGTGCTGGGTCTCTGCCTTGCTGTCTCGGCTTGCCTGGCGCCATTGGCCCAGGCGGCGAACTGGGTGGAAATCACCGATCCCGCCATGAGCGGCTTCCTGGTGGGCGGCAAGACCGTCACCTACGGCAGCGTGGCAGCGGACTCGGTCTGGGTGTTTGACGGCGCCAACCCGTCCGGCCCGCAAAGCGCGGCCGCCATCCAGAGCTTGGTCAGCAGCAAGTTTGGTCTGCCATCCAGCGGCACCGGTTCCCTGGTCTTTGCCGCCCAGGGCGACCTGGAAAGCGGTAAGTCCGGTTCGTTCACCGTCAAGTCCAGCTTTGACTACCTGGCCGTGCACTATGGCCGTGGCGAACTGCTGTTCCACTGGGACGCGCCGCTGGCCGCCAATACGCTTATCACCATCAACAACCTGCCGCGCGGCCTGAGCAATTTCCGCGCCTACAGTTCCGTCTCGGCCGTGCCTGAGCCAGCGACCTACGGCATGTTGATGCTGGGCCTGGGCCTGGTCGGTTTTGCCGCGCGCCGCCGCCGCGCCTGAGCCTGCAGCGCCTGCGGGCGCAAGACATGAAAAATGCCCGCGCATCGGAAGATGCGCGGGCTTTTTGCATGGCGGAGCGGTATTTACCAGCTATAGCCAGCCTTGGCGTAGTAATAGCGGCCGTTGAAACCGTTCGGCGCGAAGATGCTGTAAGGCTGGGTACCGTTGACGTTCAGGTTGCCCGCGCTCGTCACTTGCGCCGGATAGCGGTTGGTGACGTTGTCGATGCCGGCCACCAGGCGCCAGTTCTTGCCCAGTTTCACGGAACCGGACACGTCCAGCACCCATTGCGGGTCATACGTCTGGTCCAGCTTGACGTCGTTCTGCGGCACGGTGAAGCTGCCGTAGCGGGTCACGACGCCGTGCGCATTCCAGATGCCGAAGCCGTAGTCGGCGGCCAGGCTGAACTTGTCCTTCGGCGAGGCCACCGTGATGCGGTCGATGCTCTGGCGGTCGATCAGTTTCAGGTTGTTGGCCGTCAGGATGTCCGGATTGCCGGCGATTTTCTGTACCGTGCTCTTGTTGTGGTTGTACGCCACGGTGAGGTCGAGGCGGTCCTTGTCCTGCAGGTCGATGCGGTAGGTGCTGACGATGTCCACGCCTTCCGTGCGCGTATCGACGGCGTTGGTGAAATAGCGTCCCGAGCCCACAGGCGTGCCTTGTGCGGCCAGGACGTTTTTCAATGCATTGTTGAGGACCAGATTGGCCGAGAACAGGATGCGGTTGTCGATGTCGATGCGGTAGGCGTCCACCGTCGTGGTGAAGTTGCGGGTCGGCTGGAACTGCAGGCCCAGGCTGTAGTTGCGTGCCTTTTCCGGTTTCAGATCCTGTGCGCCCAGAGCGCGCGCCTGCGGCGTGTTGACGGCGAAGGTGCCCGTCTCGATCGGCGTGTTGACGCCGTTGACGACCTGGAAATTGGTGGTGGTGATGGTGTAGTACTGCTGCGCCAGCGACGGCGCGCGGAAGCCGCTCGACACGGTGCCGCGCAGGGACAGGGCGTCCGTGAAGGCATAGCGCGCGGAACCCTTGGCCGAGGTGGTGCTGCCGAAATCGCTGTAGCGCTCATGGCGCAGGGCCACGCCGCCCGACAGTTTCTTCGTCGCTTCCGCTTCCAGGTTCACATAGACCGACTCGTTGTGGCGCGAGTGGCTGCCCGCGTTGACAGGACGGAAGCCGGCAAAGCCTTGCGAACCGCCGCCCGTGTACGATGCTTCATCGCCGGCGCCGATGCTGTATTTTTCATGGCGCGCTTCGGCGCCCACGGCCACCGTCAGCGGACCCGTAAAGAAAGAGACAGGAAATTCGCGCGCCGCATCGAGGTTGAACACCGTTTGTTCGTTTTTCAGCGAGCCCGCATAGAAATGCGTGGGGCTGTTGGCGCCCAGCGACTGGTTGACCGTGTTGTCCAGGTCCAGCTCGAACTTGTTGCTGCCGTAATTGAGGCTGGCATCCCAGCGCCAGCCGGCCGCTTCGCCGCGCAAGCCCGTCACCAGGGACTGGTCCGTCAGGGTGCTGTTTTGCAATGGCAAAAAGCCTTCCGGGAAGAGCGGCGTGCGCTGGACAAACTGCTTCGAATTATTCGGGTCCGTGATCAGCGCCGTGCGCCAGGTGGCGGCGGCCGACGTGTCGCGCTTGCCGTAGTTGCCGAAGGCATACCAGTCGAGGTTGTCGCTGATGTGGTATTCGCTGTTGAGGAAAATCGTTGCCGGCTTGCTTTCCGGGTCGCCATAGCGCTGGTTGACCTTGCCGTAGCGCGGTTCCAGCGGGTTGCGGAAATCGGCACCGGCGCGGTTGGTCGGGTCGCGTTCCGCCACTTCGGCCGAGACGCGCACCCAGCCGTCCTCGCCCAGGGCGAAGCCGGCCGAACCCTTGATGGATTTTTGCTTGCCGTCGCGTTCCTGCGTCTGGCCATAACCCACTTCGATATCGCCGCCGGCCGCGCCTTTTTTCAGGATGATGTTGATCACGCCGGCAATCGCGTCGGAGCCGTACTGGGCCGCCGCGCCATCGCGCAGCACTTCCACGTGGTCGATAGCGGCCAGGGGAATGGCGTTCAGGTCGACCGGCGCCGAGCCGCGGCCCAGCGAGCCGTTGACGTTGACGACGGCCGAGGTATAGCGACGCTTGCCGTTCACCAGTACCAGGGTCTGGTCGGGCGACAGGCCGCGCAACTGGGCCGGCCGCACGGCGTCGCTGGCGTCGGCGCCCGTGGCGCGGGCAAAGTTCAGCGATGGCAGCAGGCGCGCCAGCACGGTGGCCAGTTCGCCCGAACCCGTGCTTTGCAGGTCACGCGAAGTGAGGATGTCGATCGGCGATTCGGAATCGATGGTGCGGCGGTTCTTGGCGAAGGTGCCGGTGACGACCACCGATTGCAATTCGCCTTCGGCCGGCAGCTCTTGCTGCGCTTGCGCCTGCATCGGCAGGCTGAAGCAGGCGACCAGGCTGGCGGCGATCACGGTTTTTATGGGGAGGGCGGGACGCTGGGAGCGGGCGGTGCTTGAACTCATCGACGATATCTCTTCGGTTGTGGTTGCGCGGACCATGGCGGTCCGGTGATGCAATCAGATTAACAGTGGGCACGCGGCGTGCTTACGAATCGTTCTGTCTATCGATATGCAATAAATATCTGAAAGACGTCAACATGGTGCGCGTAGCGCATATGGCCTCGTTTCCAGCATACGACCGGGCACGGCAAGGCCGCAATGCTGCACAGCAGTAAATTGCCGGCTGTTGTATAAATACGACTATCTGCGATGAGCGTGGGGAGCCTGGCGACGGCATGCGCCGCCAGACGGCGGGCCTTACTGTCCCGGATTGGGCAGACTGGCGTGGATGGCGTCGACGGCCGCCACCAGTTCCGGCGACAAGGTGAGGTGATGCGCATCGATATTTTGCTGCAACTGCGCCACGCTGGTGGCGCCGATGATGGTCGACGCGACGAACCAGCGCGAGTAGCACCACGCGAGTGCCAGCTGCGCCGGCGTCAGGCCGTGCGCGCGGGCCAGCGCCGCATATTGCCGGGCCGCCTCGATGGTGGCGGGGCGCACGTAGCGGGGACTCCAGCCGGCCGGGAAGCGCGTCAGGCGGCCCCTGGCTTGTGGATTGTCGAGGTACTTCGCTGTCAGCTGGCCGAACGCCAGCGGGCTGTAGGCCAGCAAGCTGACGTTCTCGCGGTGGCAGGTTTCGTCGAGCAGGCTCGTCTCGAAATGGCGCGCCGTCAGGTTGTACAGGTTCTGGATCGAAACGATGCGCGGCAAGCCTTTCAGCTCGGCCTGCTTGATGTATTCGCACACGCCCCACGACGATTCATTCGACACGCCGATGTGGCCGATCTTGCCTTCCTCGACCAGCTTGCCCAGCACGGCCAGTGTCTCTTCGATGGCGACCGACGCGTGTTCCTTGCGCGGGTTGTACACGCTGGCGCCGAAGATGGGCAGATTGCGGCTGGGCCAGTGCAATTGATACAGGTCAATATGCTCCGTCTGCAGCCGGCGCAAACTGTCTTCGACGGCAGCGCGGATGTTGACCGCGTCGTGATCCGTCTTGCCCTTGCGTATCCAGTGCATGCGCGAGTTCGGCCCGGCCACCTTGCTGGCCAGGACGATCTGACTGCGCCTGCCGCTTTTCTTCAGCCAGCTGCCGATGTAGCGTTCCGTGCTGCCCTGCGTTTGCGCACTGGCCATCACCGGATACATCTCCGCCGTGTCGACGAAGTTGATGCCCCGTTCGAGCGCGTAATCGAGCTGGCTGTGGGCTTCGGCTTCGCTGTTCTGCTCGCCGAAGGTCATCGTGCCCAGGCAGATTGTGCTCACTTCCAGGCTGCTGGCGCCCAGCTTGACCTTGGCGATCATTTCGCCTGTTTGCCGCGCAGCGCGCGCGCGCAATCCTTGATCAGGGCGGGACCGGCGTAGATCAGGCCGCTGTACAGCTGCACCAGCTGCGCGCCCGATTCGAACTTGGCCAAAGCATCCTTGCCCTGCATGATGCCGCCCACGCCGATGATGGGCAGGGCGTCGCCCAGTTCCGCCTTCAGCAAACGGATCACATTGTTCGACAGCTCGAACACGGGCGCGCCCGACAGGCCGCCCGCTTCGGCGCCGTGCTGCATGCCTTCAACGGCACTGCGCGACAGGGTCGTATTGGTGGCGATGACGCCGTCGATCTGGTGGCGCGTGAGCGACTCGGCGATGCTTTTCACCTGTTCGCCATCCATGTCCGGCGCGATCTTCAGGGCCAGCGGCACGTAGCGCTTGTGCTTGTCCGCCAGGCGCGCCTGGGCATCCTTCAGTTGCGACAGCAGGGCGTCGAGTTCCGACGCACCCTGCAGCTGGCGCAAATTCTTGGTGTTCGGCGACGAGATATTCACCGTCACATAGCTGGCGTAGGGGTAGACTTTTTCCAGGCACAGCAGATAGTCGTCGGCCGCGCGCTCGATGGGCGTGTCGGCGTTCTTGCCGATGTTCAGGCCCAGCACGCCGGCGCGGTTCTGGTAAAACTTCGACGCCTGCACATTGGCCACAAAGGCGTCCACGCCGCCATTATTGAAACCCATGCGGTTGATGATGCCCTGCGCCTGCGGCAGGCGGAACATGCGCGGTTTCGGATTGCCCGCCTGCGCGCGCGGCGTGACGGTGCCCACTTCGATCGAGCCGAAACCCAGGTCGGCCAGTGCGTCGATGTAGGCGCCATCCTTGTCCAGGCCGGCGGCCAGACCGACGGGGTTCGGGAAGGTGATGCCCATCACCGTGCGCGGATCAGCGGCCGGTTTGCCGGCCAGCTTCGTCAGGCCCAGCGCGCTGGCGCGTTTCAGGGCGGGCAGGGTGAAATGGTGGGCCGCTTCGGCATCCATCGAAAACAGCAGCGGGCGGGCGAGGGAGTACAGGAATTTTTCAGACATGGGGCGCTTTGAGTAGGTGTGCGGGCCGCCGGGAAGGGCTGGCGGCGCGCGAAATAAGTGCCGTATTTTACCGTGTTCCGCGCGGCGGCCGGGTGTATAGTTCTTGTTGGTCTGATGCAATATTGATCCCTTGATAATCTGCATCGGGCCCTGGACTTTCCTGTTTCTTCCCTGTTCCCTTTACTTCATAAGCGAGACATCGATTGAAAAAGACACGCATCCTGACC
Source organism: Janthinobacterium sp. GW823-FHT01H08 (assembly GCF_058797855.1). Lineage (NCBI taxonomy): Bacteria > Pseudomonadati > Pseudomonadota > Betaproteobacteria > Burkholderiales > Oxalobacteraceae > Janthinobacterium > Janthinobacterium sp. GW823-FHT01H08. The sequence continues at coordinate 5,130,929 of NZ_CM179504.1, read as the reverse complement.
GCCATCGCGGCCGCCAGCGCACTGCTGCTAAGCCACCCGGCCCTGGCCCTGCCCAATACGCAAGACACCCGCATGCTGAGCGAACCGGCCGTCTCCAGCCGCCACATCGCCTTCATCTACGCGGGCGACCTGTGGCTGTCCAACTTGGACGGCGGCGGCGCGCGGCGCTTGACGTCGGACCTGGGCGACAAATCGAATCCCGTCTTTTCGCCCGACGGCAGCCTGATCGCGTACAGCGCGAACATCGACGGCAATGTCGACGTGTATGTGATCGCGGCGGCGGGCGGCGTGCCGCGGCGCCTGACTTTCCACCCCGGTGTTGATCTGGCGCAATCGTTCACGCCCGATGGCCAGGCCGTGATGTTCACCTCGCCCCGCGCCGCCTTCAACAACCGCTTCCAGAAGCTGTTTACGGTGCCCGTGGCGGGCGGCGTGGAAACGCAGCTGGAAATCCCGAATGCCTCGCGTGCCACGTATTCGCCCGATGGCAAGCGCATCGCCTACAACCCCCTGATGCCGGCCTTCAAGCAGTGGAAGCGCTACCGGGGCGGCACCAATTCCTGGCTGTGGCTGTTTTCGTCCAGCGACAAGTCGATCGAAAAAATCCCCCAGCCGACCACGCGCTCGAACGACGTCGACCCGATATGGATAGGCGACAGCGTGTACTTCCGCTCGGACCGCAACGGCGAATTCAACCTGTTTGCGTATGACGTCAAGACGAAAGCCGTGCGCCAGCTGACGCGGCACGCGGATTTCCCCGTGCTCAACGCGTCGGCCGCGAACGGCACCATCGTCTACGAGCAGGCCGGGTATCTGCACTCTTTCGACATCGCCAGCGGCCAGGCGCACAAGCTCACCATCGGCGTGGCCAGCGACCTGGGGCAGGCGCGGCCCCGCTGGGTGAAGAACGCGAAATACATCCGCGACGCGTCGATTTCGCCGTCGGGCGCGCGCATCGCCTTCGAGTACCGGGGCGAGATCGTCACTATCCCCGCCGACAAGGGCGACGTGCGCAACCTGACGCAGACGGCCGGCGCCCACGAGCGCACGCCGATCTGGTCGCCCGATGGCCGCTCGGTCGCATATTTCTCGGACGAGTCGGGCGAATACGAGCTGCATGTGCGGGCGCAGGATGGCAAGGGCGCCGTGCGCAAGTTCAAGCTCAATGGCAGCGGCTTCTATGACAACGCCGTCTGGTCGCCCGACAGCAAAAAGATCGCGTTTGCCGACAATGGCTGGAGCATGTACGTGATCGACGTCGGCAACGGCAAGGTGCAAAAAATCGCCACGGAGCCGATGTATGGCGTGGACAAGAGCATGCGCGCCGCGTGGGCGCCCGATTCGCGCTGGCTGGCTTATACGCTCAATTCGCCCACCTACACGCGCAGCGCCTACATCTATTCCGTCGAGCAGAACAAGTCCATGCCCGTGACCGATGGCCTGTCCGACGTGGCCCAGCCCGTGTTCGACAAGAGCGGCAAATACCTGTACTTCTTCGCCTCGACGAATGCGGGGCCCAGCAACAACTGGTTCTCGCAGCAGAACGAAGACAACCTGGTGACGCGCACCGTGTGGATGGCCGTGCTGCGGCGCGACTTGCCGTCGCCGCTGATCAAGGAAAGCGACTAGGAAAAGGCGGCCAGCGCGGAGAGTAAAAAAGACACGGCGAAGGCGGAAGCGGAGCCGAAGAGCGAGCCGAAGATCGATCCGAAGACGGGCCGCGACGACCCGAAAGTGGCGGTGGCCCCCGTGGCACCGATCCACATTGATTTCGACGGCATCGCCACGCGTATCGTCGACCTGCCGCTGCCGGCCGCGCAGTTTTCCAGCCTGGCGGCCGGCGCCGCGGGGCAGATCTTTTTGCTGCGCGAAAGCGACGGCAAGAAGGCCGTGCAGCGCTTCGACCTGAAGGAGCGCAAGGCCGAAACCGTGGTGGCCGAAGCCGATGATTTCGACGTGTCGGCCGACGGCAAGAAGCTGCTGTACCGCCACAAGGACAACTGGGCCATGGGCTCGGCCACGGGCAAGCTGCTGGCGCCCGGCGAAGGCAAGATCAAGGTCGACGCCATCGAAGTCAAGGCCGATCCGCGTGCCGAATGGACGCAGATTTTCAATGAAGTGTGGCGCATCAACCGCGATTACTTCTATGACCCGGGCATGCATGGCGTGGACTGGAAGGCCATGCGCGACAAGTACGCCGTGTTCCTGCCCGAGCTGTCGAGCCGCGCGGACCTGAACCGCCTGATCCAGTGGATGTGCAGCGAACTGGCCGTGGGTCACCACCGTGGCGGCGGCGGCGACGACTTTATCGAGGCGAAGAAGGTGCCGGGCGGGCTGCTGGGCGCCGACTATGACGTGAGCGACGGCCATTACCGCTTCAAGAAGGTGTATGGCGGATTGAACTGGAATCCGGCCCTGCGCGCGCCGCTGACGGAGCCGGGCCTGAACGTCAAGGCGGGCGAATACCTGCTGGCCGTCGACAGCCGCCCGCTGGCGCCGCCGACGAATATCTACAGCGCCTTCGAGAACACGGCCGGCAAGGCCATCGACCTGACCGTGGGACCCTCGGCCGACGGCAAGGGCGCGCGCACGATCACCGTGGTGCCCGTGCCGGCCGAGGATGCCTTGCGCAACCGCGACTGGATCGAAGGCAATATGCGCAAGGTCAATGCGGCCACCAACGGCAAGGTGGCGTACGTGTACGTGCCCAATACGGCGGGGCTGGGCCACACCTACTTCAAGCGCTATTTCTTCCCGCAGGCGGACAAGCAGGCCATCATCGTCGACGAGCGCTTTAACGGTGGCGGCAGCGTGGCCGATTACTACATCGAGATCCTGCAGAAGAAGGAAATCGCCTGGTGGACCATGCGCTACGGCGCCGACATGAAGACGCCGTCCGCCTCTATCCAGGGACCGCGCGCCATGCTGATCGACGAGATGGCCGGCTCGGGCGGCGACCTGCTGCCGTGGATGTTCCGCAAAAATAACATGGGTCCGCTGATCGGCAAGGCGACGTGGGGTGGCCTGGTGGGCATCCTCGGCTTCCCCGTGCTGATGGATGGCGGCACGATCACGGCGCCGAACCTGGCGTTCTGGACGCGCGAAAACGGCTGGGGCGTGGAAAACGAAGGCGTGCCGCCCGATATCGAAGTCGAGCAAACGCCGGCCGACGTCATCGCCGGCCGCGATCCGCAGCTTGAAAAGGCGATCGAGGTGATCCAGGCCGAACTGGCGAAAAACCCGCCCGTGCGGCCTGCGCGTCCGGCGTTTCCGGACAAGAGCAAGTAAGCTGAAGTGCAGGGGGCAGACCCTCGCGATTGTTCGCCGGTAGATCGGATTAGCGCAGCGTAATCCGACCCCATTGTTGGCTTTGCAGCGTCGGATTACGCGCTTGCGCGCTAATCCGACCCACCTTACATGATCGCCCACTGTCCCTTGACGTGCGCTTCCAGCGCTGGCGAAGAACCCGCCCGTGCGGCCTGCGCGTCCGGCGTTTCCGGATAAAAGCAAGTAAGCTGAAGTGCAGGGGCCAGACCCTCGCGATTGTTCGCCGGTAGGTCGGATTAGCGCAGCGTAATCCGACACCATTGTTGGCTTTGCAGCGTCGGATTATGCGCTTGCGCGCTAATCCGACCTACCTTACATGATCACCCACTGCCCCTTGACGTGCGCTTCCAGCGCTGGCGAAGAACCCGCCCGTGCGGCCTGCGCGTCCGGTGTTTCCGGACAAGAGCAAGTAAGCTGAAGTGCAGGGGCAGACCCTCGCGATTGTTCGCCGGTAGGTCGGATTAGCGCAGCGTAATCCGACACCATTGTTCGCTTTGCAGCGTCGGATTATGCGCTTGCGCGCTAATCCGACCTACCTTACATGATCGCCCACTGTCCCTTGACGCGCTTCCAGCGCTGGCGAAGAACCCGCCCGTGCGGCCTGCACGTCCGGCGTTTCCGGACAAGAGCAAGTAAGCTGAAGTGCAGGGGGCAGACCCTCGCGATTGTTCGCCGGTAGGTCGGATTAGCGCAGCGTAATCCGACACCATTGTTGGCTTTGCAGCGTCGGATTATGCGCTTGCGCGCTAATCCGACCTACCTTACATGATCACCCACTGCCCCTTGACGCGCGCTTCCAGCGGCTGGCGAAGAACCCGCCCGTGCGGCCTGCGCGTCCGGTGTTTCCGGACAAGAGCAAGTAAGCTGAAGTGCAGGGGGCAGACTCTCGCGATTGTTCGCCGGTAGGTCGGATTAGCGCAGCGTAATCCGACACCATTGTTGGCTTTGCAGCGCCGGATTACGCGCTTGCGCGCTAATCCGACCCACCTTACATGATCACCCACTGTCCCTTGATCCGCGCTTCCAGCGGCTTGAAGTTGATTTTATACGCCATCTTCGGACTCTGTTCTATCCAGTAACCCAGGTAGATGTAAGGCAGGTTCAGTTCGCGCGCCTGGGCGATTTGCCATAGCACGTTGTAGGTGCCGTACGAGGCGCCCGGCACGTCGGGATCGAAAAACGTGTAGACGGACGACAGGCCATCGGCCAGCACGTCGATGATGCTGACCATGCGCAGGGTGCCGTCAGGCTCGCGGAACTCCACCAGGCGCGTGTTGACCCGGCTTTGGAGCAGGAATTGCGCGTACTGGTCGCGGCTGTCCTGGTCCATGCCGCCGCCCGCGTGGCGCGTGCTCTGGTAGCGCAGATACAGTTCGTAGTGCTCGTCGAGGAAGGACAAAGTGGCCACGCCCGCCTGCAGGTTGGCGTGGCGGTTCCAGGCGCGGCGCTGGTTGCGGTTGGGCGTGAACGATTGCGTCACCACGCGCACGGGGATGCAGGCCTGGCAGCCGTCGCAATACGGGCGGTAGGTGAAAATACCGCTACGGCGAAAGCCGTTGCGCACCAGTTCCGAATACACGTCGCTGTTGATCAGGTGCGAAGGCGTGGCCACCTGCGAGCGGGCCTGGCGGTCGTCCAGGTAGCTGCACGGATACGGTGCCGTCGTGTAGAACTGCAGGGTGGCAAACGGTAGTTCGTTCAGGTGCGTCATGCTGATCCTGTCTGGTCTGTCCGCAGCAATGGAAATGTGCCTGGCGGTGTGCCTGGCGGTGTGCCTGGAGATATCATAGCTTTTTTACGCCGGTGGCGCAGCATGCCAATCGGTGATTTGCGCTGCTTCAATGGCGCTCCTCACATGGGCCAGGAAGCGGGCGCGCGAAATGGGCGCCGCGCCCAGCGAGGCCAGGTGTTTCGTTTCTTGCTGGCAGTCAATCATGGTCACGCCGCGGGCCTGCAAAAAGCGCACGAGGTGGGCCAGCGCGATCTTCGATCCATCCGAGACGCGGGCGAACATCGATTCGCCATAGAACATGCGTCCGATCGACACGCCATACGCGCCGCCCACCAGTTCGCCGTCCAGCCACAGCTCGGACGAGTGGGCGTAGCCCAGCTTGTGCAAGCCCGTGTAGCCGGCGATGATCTCGTCGGAAATCCAGGTGCCCGGGCCATCCTTGCGCGGCGCCGCGCAGGCGCGCATGACGGCGTCGAAATCGCCGTCGAAGCGCAGCTGCCAGCGCCCGTCCGTGGCAGCGCTGCGCTCGACCTTGCGGATGGCCTTGGCCAGGCTGTCGGAGACCTTGAAGTCCGCCGTCATCAGCACCATGCGCGGATCGGTGCTCCACCACAGAATGGGCTGGCCCTCGGAAAACCAGGGGAAGATGCCGTGCTTGTAGGCGTCGAGCAGGCGCGCGGGCGACAGGTCGGCGCCGGCTGCCAGCAGGCCGGGCGCTTCGTCGGTCAGGGCGCGCGAGACGTCGGGGAACGGGGTGTGGATGTCGAGCCAGGGAATCATGCGGCGTCAAAAATGGCGGGTGGTGGGGGCTTACTCGGCATCCGCGCGCGCCATCGGGCGCGTGATGTCGCCCGTATGCACACCATAGCTGCCGCCTTCGCGGATTTTCACGCGGTCGGCAAAGAACAGTTCCAAGGTGGCGCGGATGGTGGGGAAGGCCAGGTCGTCCCACGGAATTTGCGCTTCCGTAAACAGCTGCACGTCCAGACTTTCGATGCCGGGCGCGAAATCGAGGTCGCGCAGGCGCGCCAGGTAGAACAGGTGCACCTGGTGCACGCGCTGCACGTTGAGCAGCGAAAACAGGGGACCCAGTTCGATATTCGCGCCCGCTTCCTCCACCGTTTCGCGCTCGGCCGCGTCGGACGTCGTCTCGTCGTTTTCCATGAAGCCGGCCGGCAGGGTCCAGTAGCCGAGGCGCGGCTCGATGGCCCGCTTGCACAGCAACACCTGCAACTGGCCATCTTCTTCCCAGACGGGAATCGAGCCGACCACCATTTTCGGGTTCTGGTAATGGATGGCGTCGCAGTTGGCGCACACATAGCGGGGACGGTTGTCGCCTTCCGGAATGGACAGGCTGACAGGGTGGGCGCATTCGGAGCAGAATTTCATGGGCTGGCTTCGGAAAATGGGTGACTAGTGTAACGCTTACTGTACACCGATTGCGCGCTCTGTGGCGTGACGGGCGGACACAATGCTCCCCGGTAATTGGCTGACCTTTTTTAATGTATTTTAATTTAATAGCTCTATTGCAGTCGAAGTTGAGATAGCTATTGCCTAAGCCACCCGTTTGCCCTTATAATTCGAGTGCGGGGTGGAGCAGTCTGGCAGCTCGTCGGGCTCATAACCCGAAGGTCACAGGTTCAAATCCTGTCCCCGCAACCAATACCGGAAAGCCGCTGATTCTTGCAAAAGATCAGCGGCTTTTTCCATTGCTGGTCACGGACACGCTCCGGTGGACGGGGCAGGAATGACATTGTCAATTCACGCCTTTACGCCGCGCAACAATCTGGTATATAATTCGAGTGCGGGGTGGAGCAGTCTGGCAGCTCGTCGGGCTCATAACCCGAAGGTCACAGGTTCAAATCCTGTCCCCGCAACCAATTCGAAGCCGCTGGTTCCTCGCAAGAGGGCTAGCGGTTTTTTCGTTTACGGCGCGAGGTCTTCTGCCTGCTGGCGCGCATACACGATCAGCCGCAAGTGGCGGTCCGCATCGATGGTCAGCGAGGTGTGCTCGTAGGCGACCTGCTCGCCGCCGACGTCCAGGCGGCGCACGCCGGCGCACGGCGCATGCACGTCATGGCGGCGCCACCACTGCTTGAACTCGGGCGAGACCTTTTCCAGTTCCTCCACCAGCGCGTGGATATCCGCTTCCTGCGTGGCGCGCGCGTAGTCGCGGCGAAAGCTCGACAGCATCAGCGCCGCCTGCTCTTCCCAGGCCGTGAAGCGCGAGCGCAGCAGTGGGTCGCTAAACAGCAACCATAGCAGGTTGCGGCGCGCCGGCACATGCGCGCCAAAGCCGAACAGGGCGTCCGCGCCCGCATTGAACGCCAGCACGTCCCAGCGCAGGTTGAGCACATAGGCCGGATGCGCCAGTTCGTGCATCAATCGGCGCACGGGCGGCGGCACCACGCAAAACGTCTTGCCCTCTTCGGCCGGCGGACGCGCATGCGCCAGCAGGAACAGGTGGCGGCGCTCGCCTGCGTCCAGTTTCAGCACTTCGGCCAGCTTGTCGAGAAAGGCGCTCGAGACGCCGATGTCGCGCCCCTGCTCCAGCCAGGTGTACCAGGTCAGCCCCACGCCGGCCAGCGCCGCCACTTCTTCGCGGCGCAAGCCCGGCGTCCTGCGCCGCCCGCCGCCAGGCAAGCCTACGTCCTCGGGCGACAGCCGCGCGCGGCGCGCCTGCAGGTAGGCGGCCAGTTCGTGGCGGGTGCGGGCCAAAGTGCGCATGGTGGGGGTTTTCCGGTGAGCCTGTTGCTGCCAGTAATAGCATAAACAGTTAAATTGTAATTGTTTATATTGTATTCCAAAATGCCTGCTTTCTTCCCGAAAGCGTGCCCATGTCTGACTATTCTTCCTCCCGTGCCGCAGTGCCTGCCGACTCCGCGCTGCCTGTCACCGTCTACCTGATCGCCGTGGGCGCGTTCGCGCTGGGCATGGCGTCGTATGTGACGGCAGGCCTGATGCCGATGATCGCCGGCGCCTTTTCCGTGTCCCTGGCGATGGCCGCTCAGCTGGTGACGGCGTTCACCCTGGCCTATGGCCTCGGCTCGCCCCTGGCCGTGGCCTTGCTGCCGGCGCGCGCGCAACGCTCCGGCCTGTTACTCGCCTTGGGCGTGTTCGTGCTGGCGAACGGGGCCAGCGCGCTGGCAGCAGGATTTTCCAGTCTGCTGGCCTGGCGGGCCATGGCCGGCATCGGCGCCGGCGTCTACCTGGCGCTGGGCATCGCGGCGGCGGCGGGCGTGTCGGCGCCGCGGCAGCGTGGCAAGGCCATCGGCGCGATCATGGGCGGCATGGCGGGCGGCACGGTGCTGGGCGTGCCATTGAGCTTGCTGTTGGCGCAGCAGCTGGGCTGGACGGCGGCCCTGTGGCTGGTTGCCATGCTCGGTGCGCTGGCGCTGGCGGGCTTGCTGTGGAAACTGCCCGCGCTGCCGGAAGTACCGGCGACCTCGCTGCGCCGCAAGCTGGCCTTGCTGGCCGATGGGCAGGTGCTGGCCATCCTGCTCGTGTCGCTGCTGGCGGCCATCGCCAGCCTGGGCATGTACACGTTTATCGCGCCGCTGCTGGCGTGGTCCGCGCACGGCGCGGAAATTTCCCCCACGCCCTTCCTGTGGGCGTGGGGTGCGGGGGGAATCGCGGGCAGCGTGCTGGTCGGGCGATGGGCGGACAAGGTGGCTGCACCGAGACTGACTAGGCTCATCTTGCTGCTGCTGGCGCTGGCCTTGTGCGCGCTGCCGCTGGCGGCCGGCTGGTCGGCCTGGCTGATGCTGGCGCCTATCGTGCTGTGGGGCGCGGCTGGCTGGGCTCTGCAAGTGCCGCAGAACCAGCAGTTGCTGGCCGTGCGCGCGCGGCAGGGCGACGGCAACCTGGCCATCGCCCTCAACGAATCGGCGCTGTACCTGGGCAGCGCCATCGGCGCCGCAGCAGGCGGGGTACTGCTCCTGCTGGACTGGCCCGTGTGGCTGCTGGCGGCCTGCGCCGCCCTGGTCGCCACCGCAGCGTTGCTGCTGCAATGGTGCGGCGTGAAATGGATTGCAGAATTCCGGAAAATGGAAGAGTCTGTTTAGTGACTTTCCAGCTGCGCGTACACGGCGTCGGCGATCTTGCCCAGTTCCTGTTTGGGCAGGCTCGCCGAGAGGGCATAACCGAGCTGGCCGTCGATCCAGTAAAACACGCTCAAGTCCTTTTCCTGCTTGTAGCGGAAGGCCGTTTCCTGCTTGCCGGCCCGTTCTTTTGCCACGTACAGGGTCAGGCGCAGGCCTTTGCCATCTTCATACATGAATTGCGCCACGGGGCCGTCGCCATCGCCGGGCAGCAAACGCCCGCCGATCAGGTGATAGCCGAGCGGCGACAGCGCAGGCGGCTGCAATTTGCTGCCCAGGCGTTTCGACAGCCATTGCACCAGGTGGGCCTCCTGTTCCGCCCCCACCTCGACGGGGTGGCGCACTTCCGGCGTGTAGACGGCATGGGCGATGGCGGCGCTGCGCGCCAGGGAGATGGGGCTGGCGCTGGCGCTCCGCATGTCGCCGCCATCGCCGCCATCGCCGCGCAGCAGCCAGCCGCCCGCGCCGCCCGCGAGCACCAGCACGACGGCCGCTGCCGCCTGCATGGCGGGGCGCTGCCAGGCACCGTTCGCCGCCGGCGGGGCCGCCGCCTGCAGCAGCGCCGGGGGCACAGCGTCGTCCAGCACGGGATCGAACAGGGCGCGCAATTGCCGGTTCTGTTCGCGCCACGCATCGACCCTGGCGGCGTCCCCGGGATGCGCGCGCAGGTGGGCGTCGACGGCCGCGCGCTGGTCTTCGGGCAGGACGCCGTCGGCCAGGGCGTGCAATTGCGCTTCGCTGATGGCTTGCGTTGTCATTTCACGACTTTCAGGGTGGGTGGGCCGCTGCCCTGGCTGCCGGCAGGGCGGCCGTCGAGCAGGGTGCGCAGCTTGTCGCGCCCGCGCGACAAACGCGACATCACGGTGCCGACAGGAATGTCGAGGGTGGCCGCCACCTGCTCGTACGGCATCTGTTCGAGCGCGACGAGCAGGATGACTTCGCGCTGCCCCAGCGGCAAACGGGCCAGCGCCGCATCCATCTCGCCGATGGCGATGGCTTGCCCGGGCGCGCGCTCCGGCGCGGGCAGCACGGTATCGTCGTCGAGCTCCTGCAGCGCCAGGCCGGGGCGGCGCAACTGGTCCACGTGCAGGTTATGCATGATGGAGAACAGCCAGGGCCGCATCTCGCCGACGCGCTGGTCCAGCTTGCGCCACGCCCGCTCCACGGTGTCCTGCACCAGGTCGTCCGCGTGCAGGGCGCCCGCCAGCGCGCGCGCATAGCGGCGCAGGCCGGGCAGGCACGCTTGCAGCTGACGGCTATCCTCTTGCGTGGTCATCGTGGCGGCGGGCAGGGCTGCTTACGGCTTGACGACGTGCCACACGTTCTTGAAATTGTCGCCGGCCACGTCGCCCGGCTTCTTGTCTTCCTTGTACAGGTACAGGGGCTTGCCCTTGTACGTCAGCTGCATGGCGCCGTTGTCTTCGCGCTTGATGCTGCCATACGGGGCGGCGGGCGCCGCGTCGGTGGCGATGACGGCGGGCCAGGCCACCAGGCAGCCGCCGCTGCAGGCGCTCTTGCCGCTGTCGGCGACATCCTTGTCGAACACATACACGGTCATGCCGCTGGCATTGACCAGCATGCCGTTGGCGGGCATGACGTCGGCGGCGAAGGCGAGGGGGGCGGACAACAGGGCGGCGAGGGTGGCGATAGCAGTAAAGCGCATGATGATCTCCTTGAGGTTTTGGGGGCTTGCAAGGGATAGACGCGTGCCGGCCGCCGTTTATTCCCGCTCGTCTGACATATTTTTTGCCGGCGCATGCAGGCTGGCCCACAGGTGGGCGGCCGCCATGGTGCGGTGCGGCGCGTACTGGCGCAGCCATTGTTCCGTGCGCGCCATGTCCGGTTTCGTTTCTTCGCCGAGCAGCTTTTGCAGGGCGGCGCGGATGGCCACGTCGCCGTGCAGCGAGCAGTCGGCATAGCCGTAGCCGCGCAGCAGCGCGTAATTGACGGTCCACGGGCCGATGCCCTTGACGGCCAGCAGCGCCTGCGAAATGGCCGCCACGTCGCCGGAAGGTGGCAGTTCCAGCGACAATTCCCCGTCATCGACGAGATGCGCCAGGCGCAGCACGGTTTCCGCCTTGGCGCGCGAGAATTTGCGGCTGGTCAAATCCTCGATGTCCAGCCGCGCCACGTCGCGCGCCTCCGGGTAGCACCACAAGCCGCTGCCATGCCGGCGCCCCGCCTGCAGAATGAAGGTGCGGCGCAGGGAAATGGCGAACGGCAGATTGATCTGCTGGCCGATGATGGCCCAGGTCAGCGCCTCGAACGGGCTGGCCGATTGCACGATGCGCAATCCCGGGTTAAGCCGGATCAACGGCGCCAGCAGCGGATCGGCGGCGGCCAGCTGCGCGAAGGGTTGCGGGTCGATGCGCAGGCCGAGGATGTTGAGCAGGGCGCCATGCAGCGCCGTGTGCAGGGCGTCGCTGGCGCTGCCGTCGATCTCGGCGCGGCAGACGGCCGCGGCGTCCGCGAAGGCCACGTCCAGCACCACGGGCACGCCGTGCAGCAGGATGCCCTTGCGCAGGCCCGTACCGGTGACCTGTTCGGCCACGCCTTCCGTATCGCGGCTGTGAAAGGCGATGACGTCGTCGCGGCGGTAGCCGGCGGGCAGGGGGAGGGTCCAGTGCAGCAGGGTCATGGTGGCCAAATTCAGTGAAGGTAGCAGGGGCGCGCCGCCGGCGCACCGCGTTTCTTGCTGCGGTCCTTAGCGGGCGCAGATATCGGTGGTGGGCGGGCTCAGGGCCGCCGCGTGCTGGATCTGCAGCGCGTCGGGCACGCCATTTTTCACGGCCGTCAGCTCGGCCAGGATGGAAATGGCGATTTCGGCCGGCGTCTTGCTGCCGATGTACAGGCCGATGGGGCCATGCAGGCGCGCCAGCTGCTCGGCGCTGACGTCGAACTGCAGCAGCCGTTCGCGGCGCTTGGCGTTATTCGCGCGCGAGCCGATGGCGCCGACATAAAAAGCCGGCGATTTCAATGCTTCCATCAGGGCCAGGTCGTCGAGCTTGGGGTCGTGCGTGAGGGCGACGACGGCGCTGCGGCTGTCGAGTTTTAATTCCAGCACCAGGTCGTCCGGCATGGCGTGCAGCAGGGGCACGCCCGGTACGTTCCAGCCGCCCCGGTATTCCTCGCGCGGGTCGCAGACGATGACGTGGTAATCCATGGCCGTGGCGATCTGCGCCACGAAGCGCGACAGCTGGCTGGCGCCGATGATCAGCAATCGCCAGCGCGGGCCGTGCTGCGTGGTGAGCACCGCGCCTTCCAGGGCCAGCACGGCGCCCGGCGTGGCGCGCTGCAGGGTGACGGCGCCGCTGCGCAGGTCGAGGCGGCGCTCGACGAGTTCATGCGCTTCCAGGCGTGCCAGCAGTTCGGCCACCTTGCTGTCCGCGTGCAGCGGCTCGATGGCCAGTTCGATGGTGCCGCCGCAGGGCAGGCCGAAGCGGTGCGCCTCGTCGGCGCTGATGCCGTAGCTGACGATTTCCGGCAAGGTGCGCATGATGCCGTGCACGCGCACGGTGTCGATCAAGTCATCCTCGATGCAGCCGCCGGAGACGGAGCCGACCACCGTGCCATCGTCGCAGATGGCCAGGGTGGCGCCCACGGGGCGGGGGCTGGAGCCCCAGGTCTTGATGACGGTGACGAGTTCGCAGCGGTGCCCGGCGGCGAGCCAGGCGGCGCTGGTTTTCAGAACTTCGAGGTCGATGCTGTCCATGGGGCGCGGAAGGAAAGCCGCAGGCAGGCGGCAAAGTATGGAATATTCTTCAATATTGTGGCTATACTACGCTCTCCAACAGCCTGCGGAGAGTTTTCATGTCGAACGACCAAAAGACGCAAGATGACGGCATCCCCAAGTTTGGCAAACTGCTCATCGCCCTGTTCCTGGCGGTGGTGTTTTGCGGCGCCCTGACCTGGGTAATGGGCACCTATTTCCCGAACTTCCCCGGCGCCTGAGCAAACCTGCTGCATCAGGCGCCTTTGGCGTTTAAGGCTTCAACGGCTTCTTCGCCGCCTGCTTGGCGCGCACGTCGATGACGGCGCGGTTGACGGCCGCCATGCGCGAGTTGGTGCCCGGGTGCAGGGCCGTGTAGCCGTTGGCGACCGTGACCGGCACTTGCGTGGCCAGACGCTGCCAGAAGCGGGCGGCGTTGTCGACGTTGTAGCCGGCGCGCGCCAGCAGGTAGATGGCCAGGGTGTCGGCTTGCACGTCGAGTTCCTGCGGCATGGCCTTGATGCCGGCGGCGCCCGTCAGCATCGATACGTCGGGCTGCACGGCGCCCAGGCTGTCGATGATGCTGCCGGCCGTACCCGCCGTGCGCTGGCTGCGCGCGTGGTCGAGGATGTTGTGCGCCATTTCGCGGGCGATGACGAAGGCGATGCCTTCATCGTTTTGCGCCGCATTGACCATGCCGCGCGTGAGCATGATGCGCGAACCGTCCGAATACGCGTTGATATTGTCCGCATTGCCCAGGGCGACGCGGAAGGCGCAGGCGCGCGTGACGGGAATTTTGAGGTCTTGCTGCTGGCCGTCGCGGGCGATGGTCATGTTCAGGCTCGCGCTTTTCGAGGCCAGCGGGCCGACGATGGCGCCGAACGGGCCTTCCGCTTTCGGGCCGGCCGGCAGCGGCTTGCCTTCGGCGGCCAGCAAGCCGTCGCCCTTGCGCAAGCCGGCGCGCGCGGCGCCACTGCCCGGCAAGACGCCGGACACCTGCATCTGCTCGCCGTAGCCGAGTGCCGCCTGCGCCGCGTCGGCATAGATGCCGGGGTAGGAATACTTGTTCTGCGCCGTGAAGCCCAGCAGGTTGCGCGCATACGTCTTGCACAGGTCCGCATTATTGATCAGCAGGGGCGCCGACACTTTCGACAGGCGGTCCTGCAGCGCCACCATCTTCACCAGTTCTTCCTGCGCCGCCCTTTGCTGCGCCGTCGGCGCGGGCGCATCGGGCGCCGGCACGACGTTGAACGGGCCGCTGACATTCGTCGCCGGCGTGGTGCAGCCGGCCAGAATGGCCGCGCCGGCCAACAGGAGGGGAGTGGCCAGTCGGCGCAGCGAGGTTGGGGCTGGGATCAGATGGCGGAAACCTGGCATAAGTGTCAATCCTTAATGTTTGCCGGTGCTGCCGAAACCGCCAACACCGCGTTCGCTGTCGCCGAATTCCTCGACGACGTTAAAGCCCACTTGCAGCACCGGCACGATAATCAGTTGCGCCAGGCGTTCCATGGGATTGAGCGTGAAAGCGCTCTGGCCCCGGTTCCAGGTCGATACCATCAGCTGGCCCTGGTAATCGGAGTCGATCAAGCCTACCAGATTCCCCAATACGATGCCGTTTTTGTGGCCCATGCCGCTGCGCGGCAAAATCATGGCCGCATACGAGGGGTCGCCGATGTGAATGGCCAGGCCGGTCGGAATGAGCACCGTCTGACCCGCTTCGATGGTGATGGCCTCGTTGATGCAGGCGCGCAGGTCGAGTCCCGCGCTGCCCGGGGTGGCGTAGGCCGGCAGCAGTTCTTGCATGCGGGCGTCGAGGATCTTGATGTCGATATTTTTCATGAATCTAAATGAGCTAAAGCGTATAAAAAAGATTATTTGAGCAGCGAATTCCTGGCGATCCGCTTCGAGATTTCCGAAATCAGCTGGCGCGCCAGGTTCAGTTTCGAGGCGCGCGGCAGCACGGTATGGCCTTCCTCGTCGAACAGGATGATGGTGTTGTCGTCCTGGCCAAACGTGTTCTGACCGATATTGCCGACCAGCAGGGGAATGCCTTTTTTCTCGCGCTTGACCGAGCCGAATTCCACCAGGTTTTCCGATTCGGCGGCAAAGCCCACGCAGTACGGATAGCCGGCCAGGTTGGTGCGCGCCGCCACGGTGGCCAGGATGTCGGGATTTTGCACGAACTGCAGTTCGGGCACGGAGCCGTCGGCCTGCTTTTTCATCTTCTGGTCGCTGGCGTTGGCCACGCGCCAGTCTGCCACGGCGGCCACGGCGACGAAGACATGCTGGCCGTCGACGTGGGCCAGTACCGCATCATGCATCTGCTGCGCGCTTTGCACGTCGATGCGGCGCACGCCGAACGGCGCGTCCAGGGCCGTCGGGCCGGAAATGAGCAGCACCTCGGCGCCCGCTTCGCGCGCCGCGCGCGCCACCGCATAGCCCATCTTGCCCGAGGACAGATTGGTGATGCCGCGCACGGGGTCGATGGCCTCGAAAGTGGGGCCGGCCGTGACCAGCACGCGCTTGCCCGCCAGGACTTTCGGCTGGAAGGCGGCGATCAGCTCCGTCAAGAGCTGTTCCGGCTCCAGCATGCGGCCCAGGCCAGTTTCGCCGCAGGCCTGTTCGCCGGCGGCCGGGCCGAACAGGGTGATGCCGTCGTCGCGCAGCTGCTGCACATTGCGCTGCGTGGCGGGGTTCTGCCACATTTCCACGTTCATGGCCGGCGCCACGAGCAAGGGCAGGTGGGAGGGACGGGCCAGGCACAGGGTCGACAGCAGGTCGTCGCACACGCCATGGGCGAGTTTACGCAGAAAATCGGCCGAGCACGGCGCGATCAGGATGGCGTCCGCGTGGCGCGTCAAATCGATATGCGCCATGTTGTTGGCTATGCGCGCATCCCACTGGCTCGTGTGCACGGGGTGGCCGGACAGCGCCTGCATGGTCACGGCCGTGATGAAGTGGCTGGCGGCATCCGTCATGACCACCTGCACCGAGGCGCCGGCCTTCGTCAGCGCGCGGCACAGTTCCGCCGCCTTGTAGCAGGCGACGCCGCCCGAAAGTCCCAGGACGATTTTTTTGCCGGACAATTCCATGCCGTTCTCCCGCGTGTTTATTTGTTTACCCGGCGCAGTTCATCGATGATGAACAGGGCCGCGCCGATGCAGATGGCGCTGTCGGCGATATTGAAAGCGGGGAAATGGCCCCAGCTTTTCCAGTGGAAGTCGAGGAAATCGACCACGTGACCGTACACCAGGCGGTCGATGGCGTTGCCCAGCGCGCCGCCGAGGATCAGCGCCAGGGCCCAGCAGAACATGCGCTGGCCGGCGTGCTTTTTCAGCAGATAGATGATGTAGATGGCGGCCGCCAGGGCGATGCCGGTGAAGAAATAGCGCTGCCAGCCGCCCTGGTCGGACAGGAAGCTGAACGCGGCGCCCTTGTTATACGCGAGCACCAGGTTGAAATACGAGGTGATGACCATCTCTTGCGCGTAGCGGAAGGTCTTCAGGATCGTGATCTTGGTGATCTGGTCGAACAGGATGACGATGGCGGCGATGCCCAGCCAGGGCACGAGCGACGCCGAGGAGGACGATTTCGATGAAAAACGGTTTTTAGTGGCCATATTTTTCCAGGGAAGATAAAGCCGCCGCCTGGCAGCAGGCGGCGGTTGGAAGTGGGACGCAGGCAGCGCCCCGGGATGACAGTCTATGCGAAACGGCGCGATTCGCCTTTTCCAAACAGGTTGCTGACGCAGCGGCCGCACAGGGTAGCATGTGCGGCGTCCGTGCCCACGTCCGCACGGTAGTGCCAGCAGCGCTCGCACTTCGGCGCCGTCGACGCGGCCACGACCACTTCCTCGGCTGCTTCGTCTGCCACTTCGGCCACGGTGGCCTGCGAGGTGATGAAGACGAATTTCAAGTCGTCGCCCAGGGTGGTCAACAGCTTGTACCTCATCGGCGCGGCCTTGATCGTCAGTTCCGCCTGCAGCGAGGAGCCGATGGCGCCCGAGGTGCGCAAGTCTTCCAGCTGTTTGGTGACGTCCGTGCGCACGGCGCGCAGGGCCGTGTATTTCTCCAGCAGGGCGGTCGCGTCCGACACTTCCGGCAGCTGCCACCAGGTTTGCGTGAAGATGGTTTCATCGCTGGCGGCATAAGCATCCGCGCCGGCGAAGACGGCCCATGCTTCTTCGGCCGTGAATGACAGGGCCGGGGCCATCAGGCGCAGCAGGCTTTGCGTGATGTGCCACAGGGCCGTCTGCGCCGAACGGCGCGCGTGCGACGTCAAGCCCGAGGTGTACAGACGGTCTTTCAGGATGTCCAGGTAGAAGCCGCCCAGGTCTTCCGAGCAGTACGTCTGCAGCTTCGACACGACGGGGTGGAACTCGTAGCGCGCATAGTTGTTCTCGATCTGCTGCTGCAGCGATGCCATGTTGGCCAGCGCATAGCGGTCGATTTCGAACATCTCTGCCACCGGCACGGCGTCCGTGGCCGGATTGAAGTCCGAGGTGTTCGCCAGCAGGAAGCGCAGGGTGTTGCGGATGCGGCGGTACGATTCCGTCACGCGTTTGAGGATTTCATCGGAGATCGACAGTTCGCCCGTGTAGTCGGTCGAGGCGATCCACAGGCGCAGGATGTCCGCGCCCAGGGTGTCCGAGATCTTTTGCGGCGCCAGCGTGTTGCCCAGCGACTTGGACATCTTCTTGCCTTCGCCGTCGACCGTGAAGCCGTGCGTCAGCAGGGCCTTGTACGGCGGGCGGCCGTTCAGCATCGACGACACCAGCAGCGACGAGTGGAACCAGCCGCGATGCTGGTCCGAGCCTTCCAGGTACAGGTCGGCCGGGAACTGCAGCTGCGTCGAGTGCGAACCGTGGCCTTGCGGGCCGCCCAGCACCGTCTGGTGCGTGGCGCCGGAATCGAACCATACGTCCAGGGTATCCTTGTTCTTGGCGTAGATGGCCGCTTCGTCGCCGATCAGGTCTTTCAGGTCCAGCGCCTGCCATGCCTCGATGCCGTTCTTTTCGATCAGCTTGGCCACTTGCTCCAGCAGTTCCGGCGTGCGCGGATGCAGGTCGCCCGTTTCCTTGTGCACGATGAAGGCCATCGGCACGCCCCACTGGCGCTGGCGCGACAGGGTCCAGTCGGGACGGTTGGCGATCATGCCGTGCAGGCGCGCCTGGCCCCAGTCCGGGAAGAACTCGGTGTCGGCGATGCCTTTCAAGGCCGTCTCGCGCAGGGTCGCGCCGCCGTCTTTCGGCGTCACGTCCATGCCGGCGAACCACTGCGACGTGGCGCGGTAGATGATCGGCGTCTTATGGCGCCAGCAGTGCATGTAGCTGTGGTCGAACATCTTGACTTCGAACAGCGCGCCCGCTTCGCGCAAGGCGTTGCAGATCGGCTTAGACGCTTCCCAGATGGTCATGCCGCCGAACAGGGGCAGGGTCGAGGCGAACTTGCCGTCGCCCATGACGGGCTTGATGATGTCGTCATCCTTCATGCCGTGTGCCTTGCACGAGATAAAGTCGTCCAGGCCGTAGGCTGGCGCCGAGTGCACCACGCCCGTGCCGCTTTCCGTGGTCACGTATTCGGCCAGGTACAAGGGCGACAAACGGTCGTAGAAAGCGTCGCTCGCGTGCAGCGGGTGGCGGAAGCTGATGCCGGCCAGGGCCGCGCCGTCGCAGGTGGCGATCGTCGTGCCTTCGAGCTTGAAGCGCGCCAGGCTGGCGACGACCAGGTCTTGCGCCAGGATCAGCAGCAATGGCTGGCCATCGCGCTCGGTCTTCACCAGCGAATATTTGACTTCCGGGTGCACGTTGAGCGCCTGGTTCGACGGGATGGTCCACGGGGTGGTGGTCCAGATGACGATGAAACCGTTATCGGTCGGCAGGGACGGCAGGCCAAAGGCGGCCGCCAGTTTTTCCGGCTCGGCGAACTTGAACCCGACGTCGATGGCGGGATCGCGTTTTTCCGCGTATTCCACTTCCGCTTCGGCCAGCGCCGACTGGCAGTCGAAGCACCAGTTGACCGGTTTCAGGCCGCGGTAGACATAGCCTTTTTCCAGCAGCTTGCCCAGCGCGCGCAGCTCGTCGGCTTCATTGCCGTGCGCCATGGTCAGGTAGGGGTTGTCCCACTCGCCCAGCACGCCTAGGCGAATGAAATCCTTCTTCTGGCGCTCGACCTGCACGTTGGCGTAGGCGCGTGCCTTTTCCAGGACTTCAGCCGTCGGCAGATTCTTGCCGTGCAATTTTTCGATCTGGATCTCGATCGGCATGCCGTGGCAATCCCAGCCCGGCACATACGGCGCGTCGAAGCCGGCCAGCGAGCGCGATTTGACGACCATGTCCTTCAGGATCTTGTTGACGGCGTGGCCCAGGTGGATGTCGCCATTCGCGTACGGCGGGCCGTCATGCAGGATGAATTTCGGACGGCCGGCGGCAGCCTTGCGCACGCGCTCGTAAATCTTCTTGTCTTGCCATTGCTGTACCCATTGCGGCTCGCGCTTGGCCATGTCGCCGCGCATCGGGAATGGTGTTTCCGTCATGTTGACCGGGTATTTGCTTTCAGGCTTCTTGTTCTGCTTGGGCGTGGCTGGCTTGTTTTGATCGGACATAGTCTTCTTTAATGATATTGAATGGTTTGCGGCGGCAGGAGCCGCCAGGCGACGGAGTTGGCCGGCGTCAAATTCGGTCGGTGGCGGTAATGGCGCCGCTGCGCTGCTCAAAATAGGCGCGCGCCTGGTTCGAGTCGCGCTCGATGGCGGCCGTCAGAGTGGGCAAGTCGTCGTACTTTTCTTCGTCGCGCAGCTTTTCCAGGAACTCCACGCGTACCAGCTTGCCGTAGCAGGACTGGGCGAAATCGAACAGATGCACCTCCAGCAAGACGCGGCCGCTGTCGTCGACGGTGGGACGCACGCCCAGGCTGGCCACGGCCGGCAGCGGTACTGGTCCCAGGCCGTGCACCTGCACGATGAAGATGCCGGACAGGGCGGGGCGGTGCGCCACGCGCAGGTTCAGGGTGGGGAAACCGAGTGTGCGGCCCAGCTTCTGGCCGTGGATCACGTGGCCGGATATGGCGTACGGATGGCCCAGCAGCTGCGTGGCCAGCGGGAAATCGCCGGCGGCCAGGGCCAGGCGCACGGCCGACGAGGAGATGCGCGTGCTGCCGTTCATCACCGTCGGCAAAGTTTCTACGTGGAAACCGTATTCGCGGCCCGCTTCCTGCAGCATGGCGACGTCGCCGGCGCGCCGGGCGCCATAGCAGAAGTCGTCGCCGACCATCAGCCATTTCACGTGCAAGCCGTCAACGAGGACTTTTTCCGTGAATTCCTGCGGCGTCAAGGCGGCGAACTGGGCGCTGAAGTGCTCGACGACCACGCGGTCGATGCCGGCGTCATCCAGCGACTGCAGCTTGTCGCGCAGGTTGGCGATGCGCTGCGGCGCCTTCGACAGGTCGCCCGCGCGCTGCGCGAAGAATTCGCGCGGGTGCGGTTCGAACGTCATCACGGCCGCTTCGATGCCGAGTTCAGTGGCAGCTTCGCGCACGCGCGCCAGCAAGGCCTGATGGCCGATGTGGACACCGTCAAAATTGCCGATGGTCAGAGCGCAAGGCGCTCGTGCCTGGGCATTGGGAAGTCCGCGGAATACCTTCATAGGAATCTGATGAAAAACTGTGCCAAAAGGGGGATTATACGGACTGTTTCAGGGATGCACACCCGGCAGGGCAGCCGCAGGGGTAATTTCCCTGCTGA
Organism: Janthinobacterium sp. GW823-FHT01H08; assembly: GCF_058797855.1. Classification (NCBI taxonomy): domain Bacteria; kingdom Pseudomonadati; phylum Pseudomonadota; class Betaproteobacteria; order Burkholderiales; family Oxalobacteraceae; genus Janthinobacterium; species Janthinobacterium sp. GW823-FHT01H08. Next base: position 5,110,321 of record NZ_CM179504.1, on the reverse strand, counting down.
AATGATAAAAAGCGTTGCCGGCAAGGGTGCCGGCAACGCTTTTGGTGGAGGGCACTCGACTAGCTGCCCGACAATATCCTGGGGATATTATCTTATTTATTCATCAATGCCCAGTAGCGGGCCAGGTCAGCCGCGCCATCCGTGCCCTTGACGGCTTTGAGTGCCGTCGATGCGTTGGCTTTCTTGCCGGCGTGGATGTAGGCGATGCCCAGGTGCAGCTTGGCTTCTTCCGGATACTTGGCGGTGCCCAGTTTCACGGCGTCATTCATCAAGCCCAGGCCTTTTTCTGCCTGGCCATCGTAGACCAGGGCGAAGCCCAGCTTGCTCAAGCTGTCGGCGTCCTTGTTCTTGACGTATTCCGCTTCCGACTTGGCTGCGTTGGCCTTCAGGTCAGCCTGGGTCTTCAGGGCCAGGTCTTTCAGGCGCTGGTGACGGGCGGCATCGGCGCCGGTGCCCAGCACGCCTTTTTTGTAGCCCTGTTCGATGATGCTCAGCGCTTCGCCAGGATTGCCTGCTTGCAAGGCCAACTGGCTGATTTCCATGTATTCGGACGGCTTGGTGAACAGGCCGTTGGCCAGGCGCAGACGCTGGACGTCCAGGCCCAGGCGTTGCGAGAAGCCAGGCTTGCCGGAAACGCGGTTCAGCAGGTCGGCCCAGTAGCTGGTCTTCGGATAGCTGCCGGCCAGTTTTTCCAGGGTGGCCACGTAGCCGGCCTTGTCGTTCTGCTTCAACTGGATGTTGGCCAGCATTTGCAGGCTCGATTCCGAGTTGCCGCCGCGCGCTTGCAGCTCTTTCGCCGCTTCGGCGTAGTTGCCGCTGACGTAGTAGGTCTGGATCAGCAGTTCGCGCATCTGTGGATCTTCGCGGTCTTTCAGCGAACGTTTGATCCAGGTGATGGTGTTCGGCCAGTCCTTGGCGCGGTAGTACATGCCTGCCAGCGCTTGCGTGAATTTGGGGGCTTCGGCGGCGCTCAGGCGGCCGGAATTGATGACGGCTTCGAAAGCCTTGATGGCGGTGCCGTTGTCGCCGGCGGCGGCAGCGGCCGAGGCGCGCACGCGCTCGATCTGGTAGCTTTCAAAGGCGGTCTTGCCGCCGACGCTGTCAGCTTCGCGCAGCTTGGCCAGCGCTTCCTTGTTTTTGCCGCTGCTAGCGAGTTTTTGCGCTTCTTGCAGTGGCTTGCCCACTTCGGCACGCACGGTGTCCGCGGCGTATGCCAGCGAGCCCAGGCCGATTACGGGAGTTGCTGCGGTAAAACCGATAGCGGCCATGACGAGGCCGAGATGAGCGAGACGAAACTTGGACATAAGAAAGTCTTTCAGTAAAAAGCGAATAGGCAGGAAGTCCTGCCTATTCGGATGTAAAGAGAACCTGATTGCTGCAGCTTACTGGAATTGCTCGTTGCCGACCAGACCGATTTTGGTCACGCCCAGACGCTGCGCCGACGCCATCACACCGGCGACGACTTTGTATTCCACCAGCTTGTTCGGACGCAGATGCACTTCCGGCTGGTCTGCTTGCGCAGCAACGTTGCTCAGCTTGGCTTCCAGCGAAGCGCGGTCAGGAACGACCTGATTGTCCCACAAGATCGTACCGTCAAAATCGACATCGATCGTGACGACCACTGGTTCGGTTGTCGGTGGCGGCGGGGTGCCGACCGGCATGTTCAAGTTCACCGAGTGGTTTTGCTTAGGAATCGTGATGATCAACATGATAATCAGCACCAGCATCACGTCGATGAGGGGCGTCATGTTCAGTTCCATCATTGGTTCCGGATCCGCGCCTGGAGCGCTTCCCGAACCGACATTCATACTCATAGTGTTTCCTTTAAGAAGTCCAACGAAGCACCGGGCGAAACTGCCGCCCGGTCAGCTTCCGGCAGTGGCGTCCCCGTGTTGCCGGGACGCCGCTGCCAGTCGCTATCAGCCCTTGTCAGGTGGTTCGGTGATGAAGCCGACCTTCTGGATCCCGGCACGTTGGGTCGTGTAAATAACCCGGCCGATCGATTCGTAGCGTGTTTCTTGGTCGCCACGAACGTGTACTTCCGGCTGCGGTACTTTCACTGCTTCAACTTTCAGATAATCGAACAGTTCGCTCGTATCTTTCAGTTTCTTCTGGCCCAGATAAATCTCGCCATCCTTGTTGACAACGATGTTGACGTTTTCTGGCTTGCTTTGAAGGGCTTGGTTGGCCTCGATCGGCAGATCGATTTTCTGCAATTTGAGGACAACCGGACTGGTGATCAAGAAAATGATCAGCAAAACCAACATGATGTCGACGAGCGGCGTCGTGTTGATTTCTGACATTACTTGATCTTCATCTCCGCTGTCGGAGCCGACGGACATCGACATGATTCTTATCCGATCTTTTTAGCGCCGGCAGCACGGCCAGCTTCGCTGGTCGACATTGCGCCGGAGATCAGTACCGAGTGAACGTCGGCGCTGAACGAGCGTACGTCTTCCATTGCGGTTTTGTTACGACGCACCAGCCAGTTGTAACCCAGAACGGCAGGAACGGCGACCAGCAGACCGAAAGCGGTCATGATCAGTGCTTCACCAACTGGACCTGCAACTTTATCGATCGACGCGTTACCGGTCATGCCGATGTTGGTCAGCGCGCCATAAATACCCCAAACGGTACCGAACAGACCGATAAACGGTGCGGTCGAACCAACGGTTGCCAGGAACGACAGGCCATCTTGCAGACGCGACTGGACTTTGTCCGAAGCGCGCTGGATCGACATCGTCACCCAGGTCGACAGGTCGATTTGTTCCAGCAGGGCGCCGTCATGGTGAGCCGTTGCCTTGGTGCCCGATTCAGCGATGAAGCGGAATGGCGAGCCTTCGGTCAGGGTTGCCGAACCAGCAGCGATCGAAGGAGCTTTCCAGAATTTGGCAGCGGTTTCTTTCGCTTGCTTGAAGATCTTCATTTGATCCATCAGCTTGGTGATGATGATGTACCAGCTGCCGATCGACATGATGGCCAGGATGATCAGGGTGGCGCGTGGCACGAAGCCGCCGTCCCACACTGCTTGCAGGCCGAACGGGTTGTGGACTTCTTCGGTTTTGGCTGGAGCTGCTGCGTCAGCGGCTGGAGCTGCTGCGTCTGCTGCTGGAGCGGCTGCGTCAGCAGCTGGTGCTGGTGCTGCTGCAGCGTCTGCCGCTGGAGCCGAAGCGGCAGCCGATGCTGGCGCGTCAGCGAATGCCGGAGCTGCTACCAGAGCGGTAGTAGCGGTAACGGACAACAGAACCGCGGCAAAAAATGCGGACAAACGGGTATTCTTAAACATGCTTCCTCCAAAATTAAAAATAACAGATCGCTGAACGTAATGACAACGAAATCATAGTGTGAGACAGGGGATAACTGCCTCGGGTTTTAATCCAGCGACCAAACGTATTGCATTTGCTGCCAGCCTTGTTCCGGCTTGCCGTCAACTGTTGCCGGCTTAAATGTACAGCGGCTAATACCTTGCACTGCGGCTTTGTCCAGGTCTCTGAAGCCGCTGGACTTCACGATCTTCGAATCAGCGACCTTGCCGTCTACACCGATCAGGAACGACAGTGTCACCACACCGGTTTCCTCATTGCGCTGCGACGACTTTGGATAAGCCGGCTTTTCGCAGACACTGAAGTCAACCACGGCCGGCGTACGCACCGATTTGGCTGGTCCAGGAGTTGGCGCAGGCTGTGCAGGCGGTGCTGGCGGTGCCAATACATTCGTGGCTGGCTTCACGGCAGTCGTATTTGCAATCACGTTCTGCTGTGGTGGCGGCTGCTGCACGTTCACCTCGACTGGCGGAATGAATGGCGGCGGTGGCGCTTTCATTTCTGGCGGCGGTGGTGGCGGTGGAAGATCCTTCGGTGGAGGCGGTTTGACTTCCTCGATAATCTTGGTTTCAACCGGTTCCATCATTTTGGTGACCAACCGCTTGCCCAAGCCCGTCACGATCCCGTAAGCCGCGAGAACGTGCAGCAGGACAACGATAGTGATGCCTGTGTAGTTCTTGGGACTTTTCTCGTTCGAAAAATTCATGCCTGCTTTCTCCAAATACCATCTCTTGTCTTGCAACTGAACCCCAAAATGACGACACAAAGCTCCAGCCGTATCCGGGACGTCGCCGAATTATACATACGAATTCTTTATTTTACACAGATTTTTAACGCCTAAAACCGGTTAAATTTTTGGCGCTTTTGCGCCCTGAAAACGTACTTGCTTATGTCATCTTTGCACGCTTTCGGACATAAAAAAAGGCGGTCTTATCGGTTTTTTACAGCCGTTTTGGGCTACCACTGCTAAGTTCTCCGATGTGCCCATCTGGCGGAATTATATTTCGTGATATTCAATATGGAAACCGCTAAATTTGGAGGAAAATCTTTCTTTTAGGAAATGTTTTAGCTCGGAACCAGACCACTTAGCGGCGCGCACGCACCAAACGGGTGCGGAAGGGACTTTATCCAGGTCAAAAAAGGCGGTCCCGGCGGCCCTTTTGACGCCGCCAGGCCATACGGAATTCCTATGTAGGCATAGGAAACGCTTATATTCTTGCCATTGATTATTATCAATAAATCATTTCATGGCCGGACGACAGGGTCGTCGCGCCGGTTGCGTTTTTCCCGCCGGCAATTCAGAGTACCCAGGACGACGCCCTGCGGGTCGACCGTATCGAGGTGGACATCAAAGCCCCACAGCCGCGCCACGTGCTTGAGCACCTCGGCCGCCTGCTGGTTCAGCGGGCGGCGCTGGAACTGCGTGTGGCGCAAGGTCAATGCGCGGTCGTCGCGCGTGTTGACGGACCAGACCTGGATGTTCGGCTCGCGGTTGCCCAGGTTGTACTGTTCTGCCAGCTGCTGGCGCACGTAGCGGTAGCCGGCATCGTCGTGGATGGCGGAAATGGCCAGCTTTTCATTCTTGTCGTCGTCGAGCACGGCAAAGAAATGGAATTCGCGGATCAGCCGCGGCGACAAATACTGGGCGATGAAGCTTTCATCCTTGAAATTGCGCATGGCAAAGTCCAGGCTCTTGCGCCAGTCGCTGCCGGCCATGTCGGGGAACCAGGCGCGGTCTTCGTCCGTCGGGTGCTCGCAGATGCGGCGGATGTCGCTCATCATGGCAAAACCCAGCGCATACGGGTTGATGCCGCTGTAATACGGGCTGTCGATGGGCGGCTGGTAGACCACGTTGGTATGGCTTTTCAGAAATTCCATCATGAAGCCGTCGCCCACCACGCCTTCGTCGTAGAGCTGGTTCAATATCGTGTAATGCCAGAAGGTGGCCCAGCCTTCGTTCATGACCTGAGTTTGCCGCTGCGGATAGAAATACTGGGAAATCTTGCGCACGATGCGCACCATCTCGCGCTGCCACGGTTCCAGCAGCGGCGCGTACTTCTCGATAAAGTACAGCAGGTTTTCCTCGGGTTCGGGCGGAAAGCGGGGGGCGGCCTTGCGCTGGTCGTCCTCGTCTTCGTCCTCGTCGCGCCGGGGCAGGGTGCGCCACAGCTGGTTGATCTGCGACTGCACATAGGCTTCGCGCTCTTTCTGGCGCGCATATTCCTTCGCCATCGACAGTTTCGCCGGGCGCTTGTAGCGGTCCACGCCATAGTTCTGGATGGCGTGGCACGAGTCGAGCAGCAATTCCACGGCATCGACGCCATGGCGCTGCTCGCATTCGGCGATGTAATTCTTGGCAAACACCATATAGTCGATGATGGCGTCCGCATCCGTCCAGGCGCGGAACAGGTAATTGCCTTTAAAAAAGGAGTTATGGCCGTAGGCCGCATGCGCGATCACCAGCGACTGCATGGTCAGGCTGTTCTCCTCCATTAAATAGGCGATGCACGGATTGGAGTTGATGACGATCTCGTAGGCCAGGCCCATCTGGCCCCGCTTGTAGCTTTTCTCGGTAGATAAAAAATGCTTGCCGAACGACCAATGGTTGTAGGAGACGGGCATGCCGACCGAGGTGTAGGCATCCATCATCTGTTCGGCCGTAATGATTTCCAGCTGGTTCGGATAGGTGTCGAGGCCAAACTGTTTCGCTACGCGGCGGATTTCCTCGTGGATTTGCTCGATCAGCTCGAACGTCCATTCCGACTGCTCGGGCAGGGCGTTCGGGTGGCGCAGGCGCACGAACGGTTCGCCCGGAGTATTGCTGGCGCGGTCAAAGGCTGCACTCATCATTTCACCTGTTTCTTGAACAGTTCGCGGAAGACCGGGTAGATATCGGCCGGCGTGACGATCTTTTGCATGGCGAAATGGGCGTGATGGTCGAGCACGCCCGCATACTGCTCCCACAGGTTTTGCTGCGGGCCGTCGGTGATCTCGACATAGGTGTAGTACTGCACCTTGGGCATGATGGTGTTGATCAGCAACTGGCGGCACAGCATGGAATCGTTGTCCCAATTGTCGCCGTCGGACGCCTGCGCGACATAGCTGTTCCATTGCCCGGCGCCATAGCGTTCGTCGATGATGGTGTTGAGCAAGTGCAGCGCGGAGGACACGACGGTGCCGCCGGACTCGCGCGAATTGAAGAATTCATGCTCGTCGACCTCCGCCGCCGCCGTATGGTGGCGGATGAAGACCACCTCGATCTTGTCGTAGACGCGCTTGAGGAACAGATATAACAGGATGAAGAAGCGCTTGGCCGTGTCCTTGCGCGATTCGTCCATGGAGCCGGAGACGTCCATGATGCAGAACATGACGGCTTGCGTCATCGGCTTGGGCACCTTGATGCGGTTGCTGTAGCGCAAGTCGAACGGGTCGATGAAGGGAATCGCCAGCAGGCGCGTGTGCAGGTGGTGGATCAGGCGGCGCAGTTCCGTGACGAGCGGGTCGCTGTCGGGCGCGCCTTCGTGCAGCAGGACGGCCAGGTCTTCCTCGGCCTGCGCCAGCTGCTTGCGGGCGCCGCCGCCGACGGCGATGCGCCGTCCCAGCGCGCCGCGCAGGGAGCGCAGCACGTGGATGTTCGATGGGGTGCCCGACATATTGTAGCCGGCGCGCTGGTTCTTGAATTCCGTGGTGGCCGTCAGCTGGGTTTTCACCATGTGCGGCAATTCCAGGTCTTCGAAGAAATAATTCATGAATTCTTCGCGCGACAATTCGAAGATGAAATCGTCTTCCGTCGTCTCGTCGCTATTGCCCGCCTTGCCCCGCCCGCCGCCACCGCCGCCTTTCGGCCGGGCGATCTGGTCGCCTTTCAGGTATTCCTTGTTGCCGGGATTGACCACTTCCCATACGCCGCCATGCGCGTGGCCAAACGACGGTTCGCCCACGTCCTTGACGGGGATGCTGACCTTCTCGCCATTCTCGACGTCCGTGATCGAGCGCCCCTTGATGGCGCGCCCCACGGCATCCTTGATCTGGCCCTTGTAACGCCGCAGGAAACGCTCGCGGTTGACGGCGGATTTATTCTTGCTTTGCAAGCGCCTGTCGATAAGGTATGTCAAAGGGTGCCTCCTTGCTTCTCGTCTTGCGCGCCCCGCCGGTCGTCAGGCCGGAGCGCGCCTCCGCTGTCCGCGCTAGGATGACTTGCGTACTCGCAAGTACCATTCGCATAACAGGCGTACCTGCTTGGCCGTATAGCCTTTTTCCACCATGCGGGCCACGAAGTCGGCGTGCTTGTTGGCATCGTCGGCGCTGGCCTTGGCATTGAAGGAAATCACGGGCAGCAATTCCTCCGTATTCGAAAACATTTTCTTTTCGATCACCGTGCGGAACTTTTCATAACTGGTCCAGGCGGGATTCTTGCCGCCGTTCGAGGCCCGCGCACGCAGCCCGAAGTTGACGATTTCGTTGCGGAAATCCTTCGGATTGGAAATGCCCGCCGGCTTCTCGATCTTTTCCAGCTCATTGTTCAGCGATTCGCGATCAAAACTTTCGCCTGTGTCCGGATCGCGGTATTCCTGGTCCTGTATCCAGAAATCGGCGAACGTCACATAGCGGTCGAAAATATTCTGCCCGTATTCCGAATAGCTTTCCAGGTACGCCGTCTGGATCTCCTTGCCGATGAATTCCACGTAGCGCTGCGCCAGGTGCTCTTTAATATAGGAGAAGTAGCGCTGCTCGAGTTCCGGCGCGAACTGCTCGCGCTCTACCTGCTGTTCCAGTACATATAATAAGTGCACGGGATTGGCGGCCACTTCGGAATTGTCAAAGTTGAACACTTTCGACAGGATCTTGAAGGCAAAGCGCGTCGACAGCCCGTTCATGCCCTCGTCCACGCCCGCGTAATCGACATATTCGTGCATGGACTTGGCTTTCGGGTCCGTATCCTTGAGGTTTTCGCCATCGTAGACGAGCATCTTCGAGAAAATGCTCGAGTTTTCCGGGTCTTTCAGGCGCGACAGGATGGCGAACTGCGCCATCATGCGCAGGGTGCCGGGCGCGCACGGGGCTTTCACCAGCGAGGAATTGGCCACCAGCTTGTCGTAGATCTTGATTTCGTCGGAGACGCGCAGGCAGTACGGCACCTTGACTATATAGATACGATCAAGAAACGCCTCGTTGTTGCGGTTGTTTTTGAACGTTTTCCATTCCGACTCGTTCGAGTGAGCGAGGATGATGCCGTCGAACGGTATCGCGCCGAAGCCTTCCGTGCCCTTGTAGTTGCCTTCCTGCGTGGCCGTCAGCAGCGGATGCAGCACCTTGATGGGCGCCTTGAACATTTCCACGAATTCCATCAAGCCCTGGTTGGCCAGGCACAGGCCGCCCGAATAGCTGTAGGCATCGGGGTCGTCCTGCGCATAGTCTTCCAGCTTGCGGATGTCGACCTTGCCCACCAGCGAGGAAATATCCTGGTTGTTTTCGTCGCCCGGCTCCGTTTTCGAGATGGAGATCTGCTTCAGCACGGACGGGTAGCGCTTGACGACGCGGAACTGGTTGATATCGCCATTGTATTCATGCAGGCGTTTCACGGCCCACGGGCTGGGGATGTTGCGCAGGTAGCGGCGCGGGATGCCGTAATCCTCTTCCAGGATGGTGCCGTCCTCTTCCTCGTTGAACAGGCCCAGCGGCGATTCGTTGACGGGCGACCCTTTCAGGCAATAGAAGGGCACGTGTTCCATCAGCGACTTGAGTTTTTCCGCGATCGACGACTTGCCGCCGCCGACGGGCCCCAGCAAGTACAGGATCTGCTTGCGTTCTTCCAGGCCTTGCGCCGCGTGGCGGAAATACGAGACGACTTGCTCGATGACTTCCTCGGTGCCGTAGAACTCGCGGAAGGCGGGGTAGATCTTGATCACCTTGTTGGCGAAGATGCGCGACAAGCGCGTGTCGTTGCGCGTGTCGACCAGCTGCGGCTCGCCGATGGCGGCCAGCATGCGTTCGGGCGCGCTGGCATACGTCAGCTTGTCCTTCTTGCACAGGGCCAGGTACTCGGTGAGCGACATTTCCTCTTCGCGGGTGCGCTCGTAGCGTGCTGCATAGTTATCAAAAATGGTCATGTCAATGTCCTTTAATGTAAACCTGAACTGCCAGTCACCATGGCCGCCCGCCTGGCACTCGCCTGGGCTTGCCGTCTGAACTTTTCCTGTACCTCGTACCGATTTTTATTGTTGTTTCAAGCCCGGCTGTCTTTGCGAGTCCGGATTGCCCGGACCAAAAAACTGGCGCTTGATGCCGTGCGCTGACGTGGCCAGCCGGCTTTTTTTTCACTGTTGATAGCGCTTGTTGCACCTACCATTACCCCATGAAATTTATTATTGCTCTAAAGGATCAGGAAGTCAAAAGATATGTCAGCATATCCTTAATACTTGTTTGTAAATTGTTGATTTAATTGGATAAATCATCAAATTTTCCATCGATTTCAATGAACCTTTTTGTCCCTTTTAAATCATCATACGACAATTCGCCAGCGCGTGCCGGTGCATGCCGTGGCGCTGCCGTTGCCGGCGCCACGGCGGCCGGGCGCCGGTGAGGCCGGCCATCTTGCGCTAAGATGCCTGCATGTCTGATGGCCCTGCGCGCCGCGCGCGCGTGCCAGCATTTTTATCGTCACCCTATAAGGAACACCCATGATGAACCCCCAATTGCGCGCGATCATCCGCGGCATGCCGAAAGCCGAATTGCATATCCATATCGAAGGCTCGCTGGAGCCAGAACTGATTTTCGCACTGGCCGAGCGCAATGGCGTGCCGCTGGGCTATGAATCTGTGGAACACTTGCGCAGCGCCTATGCTTTTACGGATTTACAGTCTTTTCTCGACATTTATTACGCTGGCGCAAGCGTGCTCTTGAAAGAGCAGGATTTCTATGATATGACGCAAGCCTACCTGCGCCGCGCCGAAGCCGATAACGTCTTGCACACGGAAATCTTCTTCGACCCGCAGACGCACACGGCGCGCGGCGTGCCGATGGCCGACATGATCAACGGCATCCACCGCGCCTGCCAGGATAGCCCCGTCAGCGCGGCCCTGATCCTGTGCTTCCTGCGCCACCTGAGCGAGGCAGAGGCGTTCGAGACCCTGGAAGACGCGCTGCCGCACCGCGACAAGTTCATCGGCATCGGCCTCGACTCGTCGGAAGTGGGCAATCCGCCCGAGAAATTCTCGCGCGTGTTTGCCCGTTGCCGCGAGCTGGGCCTGCACCTGGTGGCCCACGCGGGCGAAGAAGGCCCGCCGGCCTATATCCGCACCGCGCTTGACGACTTGAAAGTCGAACGCATCGACCATGGCGTGCGCTGCCTGGAAGACGCGGAACTGACGGCCCGCCTGGCGCGCGAACAGATCGCGCTCACCGTCTGCCCCCTGTCGAACACCAAGCTGCGCGTGTTCGACCAGATGCATGACCATAACCTGGTGCAACTGCTCGACGCCGGTCTGCTGGTGACGGTGAACTCGGACGATCCCGCGTATTTCGGCGGCTACATGAATGACAATTTCGACGCCATCTTCGATGCCTTGCCGCTGGGCCTGTCCCACGCGCAACGCTTGGCGCGCAACGGTTTCATCGCCGCCTTCCTGCCGCAGGCGCAAAAAGACGCGTTTCTTGCCACCGTCGATGCGTATTTCGCGCAGCACGCCGCCGCTCACGGCATCGCGCAATAACGCATCACAACCAACTCGCATAAAGACCCGCCGCCCATGTTCCGCCTCTCCCTGAAAATGACCGGCCGCGACTGGCGCGCCGGGCAACTGCGTTTCCTGCTCGTCGCGCTGATCGTCGCCGTGGCGGCCTTGTCGGCCGTCGGCTTCTTCGTCGACCGCCTGCGCGCGGGCCTGAACCGCGACGCGCACCAGCTGCTGGGGGCCGACCTCGTCATCAGCGCCGACCAGCCCGTCAATGCGGCCTGGCGCGCCGAAGCGCAGAAGCGCGGTTTTATCCTGGCCGACACGGTGACGTTTCCCAGCATGGCGCAGGCGGGCGAGGGCGAGCGATCGCTGTCGCAACTGGCGTCCATCAAGGCCGTCTCGCCCGGCTACCCGCAGCGGGGCAAGCTGAAAATCACGACCAAACCGAGCGAAGCACAGGATGCCGTGGGGCGGCCCACGGATCAGGTGCCTGCGCCCGGCACCGTGTGGGTCGATGCGGCTATCCTGTCCAGTCTGAACGCGAAGCTGGGCGACACCCTGACCCTGGGCGACAAGGCCTTTACCGTCACGCAATTGATCGCCAGCGAACCGGACCGCGGCGCATCGTTCCTCAACTTCGCTCCCCGCGTGATGCTGCCCTTGAGCGACCTGGCCGCCACGGCGCTGGTGCAGAACGGCTCGCGCGTGTCGTACAGGCTGCTGCTGTCGGCGCCGCCCGCCAAGGCGGCCGAGCTTGCGCAATATCAAACCTCGCTGGAAAGCCAGATCAAGGCGCAGTCCATCAAAGGCGTGCGCATCGAATCGCTGGAATCGGGCAGCCCGCAGATGCAATCGACCCTGGACCGCGCCGACCGTTTTCTGTCGCTCGTCGGCCTGCTGTCGGCCATGCTGGCGGCCGTCGCCGTGGCCATGGCGGCGCGCCGCTTCATGCTGCGCCACCTCGACGCCTGCGCCATGCTGCGCTGCCTGGGCTTGACGCAAAACCAGGTCACGGCCATGTACGTGATCGAATTTTTATTGGTGGGCCTGGTGGGCAGCGTGATCGGCGTGATGGTGGGCTTCGGCGGCCACCTGGTGCTGCTGGAGCTGTTGGGCAAGCTCGTGCAGAGCGACTTGCCGCCCGTGTCCATGCTGCCCGCGCTGCAGGGCGTGGCCACCGGCATGCTGCTGTTGCTGGGCTTTGCCCTGCCGCCGATTTTGCAGTTGCGCAATGTGCCCCATAACCGCGTGATCCGCCGCGAGCAGGAGCCGCCGCAGGCGCTGGCCCTGGCCACCTACGGCCTCGGCATCGCCGCCTTCGTCGTGCTGCTGTTGTGGCAGGCGGGCGACGTGAAACTCGCGCTGCTGACGGCGGCCGGTTTTCTGGGAGGCTTCGCCCTGTTCGCCCTGGCCGGCTGGCTGGGCATCAAGTCGCTGAAGTCCCTGCGCGGCGCCTTCAAGCACCAGGGCTGGCGCTTTGCCGTCACGTCATTGCAGCGCCGCCCGGGCGCCACCGTCATCCAGGTGGTGTCCCTGGCCCTGGGCCTGATGGCCTTGCTGCTGCTGACGGTGGTGCGCGGCGACCTGATGGTGGCCTGGCGCAACGCCACGCCGCCCGATGCGCCGAACCGCTTCATGATCAATATCTTGCCCGAGCAGAAAGACCCGATCGCCGCGCGCCTGGCGCAGGCGGGCGTGGCCAACGCACCGTTGTATCCGATGATACGCGGGCGCCTGGTGGCCGTGAACGGCAACGCCATCACGGAAAGCACGTACGAGGATGACCGCGCCAAGGGCCTGGCCGACCGCGAATTCAATCTGTCGACGATGGCCACGATGCAGGAAGAAAACAAGCTGGTGGCCGGCAAGTGGTTCAGCGACAAGCCCGGCGCGCCGGCGGAAGCGTCGGTGGAAGAGGGCATCGCCAAGACATTGAAGCTGAAGCTGGGCGACAAGCTGCGCTTCGACATCGCCGGCCAGAGCGTCGAAGCGGCCATTACCAGCTTGCGCAAGCTGGAATGGGGCTCGATGCGCGTCAATTTCTTTGTCATCATCAATCCGGCCGCCATGGCGGACACGCCGCAGACGTGGATCACGGCCTTCCACCTGCCGCCGGCGCAGGCGGACCTGGGCAACGCCCTGCTGCGCGACTATCCGAATTTGACGGTGGTCGACGTGGGCGGCGTGCTGAAACAAATCCAGGGCGTGCTGGACCAGGTGGTGACGGCCGTCGAATTCCTGTTTGCCTTCACTTTGTCCTCGGGCTTGCTGGTGCTGTATGCGGCCCTGATGGGCTCGCAGGACGAGCGCACGCGCGAAGCGGGCCTGCTGCGCGCCCTGGGCGCCACGCGGCGCCAGCTGGCGCAGGCGCAGCTGATCGAGTTTTCCCTCGTCGGCGCGCTGGCCGGCCTGCTGGCCGCATCGGGCGCGGCGGCCATGGGCTGGGCGCTGGCGACGTACCAGTTCAAGTTCGCCTGGAGCTTCGCGCCGGGCGTGTGGGCCTTTGGCCTGCTGGCCGGCGCCCTGTGCGCGATCGCCGGCGGCTGGCTGGGTTTGCGCAATGTCTTGAAACATCCGCCGCTGCAGACCTTAAGGGAAGGCTAAACAATGACGCCGTCGCCCGCGCCTGCGCGCAGAAATTGCGCGTAGGACATCACCGGCTGCCCCAGCTGGTGCGCCGGCACGTCGAACAGGGCCCAGAAATACGTCACGCCGCCCAGGCAGATGGTGGGCGCGGCGCAGTAGCGAAACCAGTTCTCGCCTATCTGCGCCGCGTACATGCCGTCGCTGTTGGCGTCGGAAAAGTAGGGAATCACGCGCATTTCCAGCAGGGCCTGCAGCAATGAATCGGGCGCGTCGCTGTCGCGCGCCATTTCATACTGCGTGTGTAGGCTGCGTTCCGTCTCGATGATCATCAGCTTGGCGTGGCCGTCGCGCGTGAAGAACAGGATGCCGCTGGGATTGGGGAAAATATAAAACTCGACGAAGCCGTGGCGCTGGCACAGCTCGTGCACGACGGCGGCCAGCGCCTCATCTTGCAGGAAACTGTAGTCGTGCAGCATCAGCAGATCGCGCACGGTTTCCGATTGCTGCAGGAAGAATTCGCGCTGCAGGGCAACGATTTCCTGTTCCAGAATGTCGAGCGCATCGTCGTCGCTCTTCTTGATGTAGCGGTCGATCAAGCCCCGGTTGAAGGCCGTCACGGCCACCTTTTCATCGGCCGCGCCCGTAAATAGAATCTTCTTGCACGGCAAGTCGCGCACGGCCTGGCAGAATTCCAGGCCATTCATCTGCGGCATCGAATAATCGACCACCAGCACGGAAGGCACGGCAAAGCGCTGCGCCTGGCCGCTGATGCGCCAGATGCGTTCGATGTCGAGCGCCACGTTGCACTGGTCGGGCGGCAGGTTTTGCGTGTCGAAATTGACGTGCAGCGGCGTCTCGCCCGGCTGCGTACTCTGGCGCAGCCAGTGCAGCGCGCTGCTCGTGTCGTGGAAAGTCTTGCGCGCCAGGCTGGGATCGAGCTGGAACGCCAGGCTTTTCAGGAAGGAATCGCTGTCGTCGATCAATACGGTCAGGGTCGGATGGGTGTAGACGGGCAGTTGCATGCGTCACCTCGCGCGGTGGATGGATGGAAAACGGTTGTGCGTGGGCACGGGCAGGGGCTGGGGAAATTCCAGCACGAAGATGGCGTAGGCGCCTTCGCGCGCGACGCAACTGATGCGCGCATGCCAGGCTTGCATGATTTGCCGGCACAGGGCCAGGCCGACGCCGCTGCCGTTGTGCGCGGGATAGGAATAGAAACGGTCGAAGATCAGCGGCAATCGGCTGGCCGCGATGCCGCAGCCCGTATCGATGAACAGCAGGCGCGGCACGGGCCGCGCGCCATCGATGATGATGCGCACGCGGCCCTTGCCGGCGCGCTGGATGCCTTTCAAGGCATTGCGCAGCAAGTTCAGCAGGATGACCACGCACAGTTCGGACTGGCCGGAAAAGCTGAAGTCGGCGCGCACGTCGACCTTGACGATGTCGCGCTGCGCCGTGCTGGTAAAGGGATAGCGGCGCAGGACGGACGTGACGCTGTCATGCATGGCGACCGTCTCGTTCGCTTCGAGCTTGCGGTTGACGGCGCTGGCGCTGAGCAGGAACAGATCGATCATGTGGTGCATATGGCGCACTTCGAAGCGGATGCGCGCCAGCGCGTCCAGGCTGTCCGCATCGGATGGCTGGCCTTGCGCCCCTTGCAGCCCCCGCTGCAGCCCGCGCACATTCGCCTCGACGCTGACGAGGGGCGTGCGCAATTCGTGCGCCACGCTGCCCAGCCCGGCAGCCAGCCCGGCCAGTTTCTCTTGCGCGCCCACATGGCGCCCCACCTTGACCACCGATAACACGACAATCGTGAACCAGTGCACGGGCAATTGCTGCAAGACGTCGCGGCTGAGCAAAAAGGCGGGATCGCCGGCGACGGCAAACGCCAGGCAGGCCAGCACGGTACCGCTCAGATAGGCGAGGATGGCGATGCGCGTATCGAAGTGAAACAGCACGACCAGCGCCACCAGCAGCGAATGCATCCACATGGCAGAGGCGTGGTTCATCAGGAACATGTACGTGAAGAAAAACGGCAGCTCGAAAGTCAGCCCCAGGAACAGGTAGACGCTGAACCAGGTATTGCTGAAACGGCCAGGCCATAGCGCGGGCAGGAACAGCAGCGCTGCCACGCTGCGCAGCAGCGGCGATTCGTATTCTTGCGGAAAGAAATAATGCCACAGTGCGTAATACAGTGGCATGCCCAGCGCACCGATGAGCGCCAGGGTGCGCACTTGGGCGCGCCGCACGGGCGTGTGTTCGATGGCATCGTGGAAATGCAGGAAAGGCTGGAGCAGCTTGCCTTGCCACCGTTTTCCGGAAGGGGACTGCGCGTGCATCATGATCAAGGGGGCGTGTTCGTTGAAGCGTGTCAATGCAACATGATCGGCGGGTTCCCTCTGTATCAGCAGGATATCGGCACAACTGTTGAGCTGTATCAAACACTTGCCTGATGACTCGCGCATGTTGGACGCGGTAGTTCCCACCGCAACCAATCAGGAGTTCCTATGTCACACGCCCTTTCCCCCCTGTCGTCCCGCGCCATCCACGCCGAACAACTGATGCCCGCCTTCGTGCGTGCGCGCATGGATGAGCACTATGTCGAGCGCATCGAGAAGCTGCTTGGCGGCGAACACCTGCATGAATGGCAAGCCATGCCGGCCAGTGCCGTGATGCTCGCTGGCAATGATTACCTGAACATCGCCGGCGAGGCGGCGCTGCTGGCGGCCCAGGCGCGCGTCTTGCAGGGCGGCGGCGCCATGCTGATGTCGTCCGTATTCCTGCAGGAAGGCAGCCGCCAGCACCTCCTCGAACAAAAATTCGCGGAGTTTCTCGGCAGCGAAGCGTGCGTGCTGGCGCAGTCGGGTTGGGCCGCCAACGTGGGCTTGCTGCAAAGCCTGGCCGGGCCCGGCATCCCCGTGTACCTGGACATGCAGGCGCACGCTTCGCTGTGGGAAGGCGTGCAATCGGCGCAAGCCGTGCCCGTCGCCTTCCTGCACAACGATGGCGCCCACCTGCAGCGCCAGCTCGACAAGCATGGCCCCGGCATCATCATCGTCGATGCGCTGTATAGCACCAACGGCAGCGTCGCGCCGCTGCGGGACATGGTGGAAATCGCCGAGCGCAGCGGCAGCATGCTGATCGTCGACGAATCGCACTCGCTGGGCACGCACGGCCCGCAGGGCGCGGGGCTGGTGGCGGAGCTGGGCCTGGCCGACAGGGTCCATTTCCGCACGGCGTCGCTGGCCAAGGCGTTCGCGGGGCGGGCCGGGCTGATCACCTGTTCGGCCCGCTTCAAGGGATATTTCCTGTCCGCCTCGCGGCCCGCCATCTTCAGTTCCTGCCTGCTCGAACACGAGCTGGCGTGGTTCGATGCGGCGCTCGATTTCATCCGCGCCGCCGATGGCCGCCGCACCGCCTTGCACCGCCACAGCGTGCAGCTGCGCCAGGGGCTGATGGATCTCGGCTACAACGTCAGCGACGGCACCGAGCAGATCATCGCGCTGGAAGCGGGCAGCGAACCCGATACCTTGATCCTGCGCAAGGCGCTGGAGCGGCACGGCATCTATGGCGCCGTCTTCTGTGCGCCAGCCACGCCGAAGAACCGTTCGCTGGTGCGTTTGACCCTGAATGCGGGCTTGCGCGAGGATGAGTGCGCAAGAGTGCTGGCCGCCTGCGCCGCCATCCGCGACGAGACGGGCATGGCGCGCTGGCCGTCGACGCGGCGCCTGCGCAAGCTGGCGCTGGTGTAGCGCGCGTCAGCCGTTAGAGGGCTGCTTGCCGGCGATAGCGCCCAACAGCAGGGACAGTGGCGCGAGCTGGTCCGCGCTGGCGCTGCCCAGCAATTCCTGCGCCAGCGCCTGCGCCGTCGCATCGGCGTGGACCAGCAGCGCCTGCCCCGCCTCGGTGATGGCGGCATAGCCGACGCGCGCATCGCGCTGGTCGGCCTGGCGCGCCACCAGGCCAATCTTTTCCAGCGGCATCAGCGAGCGCGTGATGCCGGACGCCGTCAGCGCCAGGCGCTCGGCCAGGTCGATGCGGCGCAGGCGCCCGCCAGGCGCCCGCTGCAGGTGGTACAGCAATTGGTAATCGCTGAAACTGAGGCCATGCAGATTGCCCAGGATGCTGTCGAAGCGGCGCACGATGAGCGCCTGGGCGCGTGCCAGGCGCAGGCAAAAGTCCAGTGCGCTGGCGCCGTCCGGCGGCGGGGAAGTGAGATCGGTCATGTTTTCCTTGTATTGGCTGCGCAGTGCTTGAGTGCGCAAGTGTAAAGCATGGCCGCTCAATACAGGGATTGCCCTTGTTCCAGCAGCTGCGCCTGGTGCAGGGCCAGCAGGGCGTCCAGCTCGGCATCCGTATCGAAGGCGGGATCGGCGGATTGATCGACGGTGTCGATGATGTCGAAGCGAAAAGCCGCCGCGCCGTCGTGCCGCCAGTCCGCCTGCAGGCACGCATTGCGGTGCTTGCCCAGGTTCAGTTCGAAGCGGTGGCGGTTCAGCGTGCCGGGCGCGTTGCGGCTGCGTTCGAGCAGGGTGCGCCCGCTGGGCAAATGGCACAGCGCGATGATGCCCAGCGCGGGCAGCTGTTGCCGGTAGGCCGCTTTCAGGGCCGTTTGTCGTGTTTTATCCATGGTGGAACTTTCTCAATGTGACGATACGGAAGTGCTGCCCGCGATGCGGGGAATGTCGGTCAGCAGGGTGGCGGCCACGGCGGCGGCCAGCAGCAGGGCGCCCCCGCCGCAGAACAGCTCGCCCACGCTCAGGTGGCGCAGCAGCGCGCCCGTGGCCGCCGCCGACAGGGGCGCCAGTCCCAGGAAGATGCCCATGAACAGCGCCATCGCCCGGCCCAGCATGGCAGGCGCCACCCGCCGCTGTATCCACGTAAAGATGGCCACCTGCACATAGCCGCCCAGCATGCCCGTGACGGCCAGCAGGGCCGCGCCGTGCCAGCCGGTGCTGATCTGTCCCAGCGCCATCAGCAGGCAGCCGACGACAGCGTCGACGAGCAGCAAGGTGGCGCCGAAATGGCGGCGCAGCCAGGCGCCGCCCAGGCTGGACGCCAGCATGCCGGCCAGGGTGCCGGCGCAGTGTGCGCCCATCAGCAAACCGAGCGTCGAGGCACCGTGCAGGCGTTCGCTGGCCAGCACGGGCAGGGCCACCTGCAGCGGCCCCATGACGAAGAAGGCCACCAGCGCCCAGTAGGCATAACAGCTGCGCAGGGGCAAGTCGCGCCACACCATGGCCAGGCCCGCCGCCATGTCGCGCCACATGCCGTGCGGCGCCGCAGCCGCGGGCAGCGGCCGCAGCTTGACTTGGCGCAAGGTCCAGGCGGAAAACACAAACGTCAGCGCATCGATGGCAAAGGCGGCGGCCAGCGCCGCCAGGGAGGTGTGCTGCCCGGTACCGCGGGCGCCCAGCACGAGCGCCGCCAGCAGGGGACCGGCCAGCAAGGACAGCTGGCGCACACCCATCTGCAAACCATTGGCTTTCTGCAACGACGGTGCAGGCACGGCTTGCGGCAGGATGGCCGTGCCGGCCGGGATGCCGAAGGCGGACGCGATGCCCAGTGCCAGCGCGGCCGCATACGCGAACGCCAGGCTGGCCTGGTCCAGCCACAGCAGTCCCGCCAGTGCCAGCAGGATGGCGGCGTTCGCATATTTGCTCAGCAGCAGCACGCGCCGGGGCGAATAACGGTCGGCGATGGTGCCACCCAGCAAGATGAGCACGGCGCGCGGCGCCCCCATCAGGGCCACGGCGATACCGAGGCTGAGGCTATCGCCCGTCAGGCTCAGCACCAGCCAGGGCAGGGCCAGCATGCTGAACTGGTCGCCCAGCATGGAGATGAGTCCGCCGCCCAGCAGCCAGCGGAAGTTGGTATTGCGCAGCAAATCAGTGTCTGTGGCGGTTGGCATATTCGTCTTGTCCCTGTTTTAAAATTGCATAGTAGTTGATAAAAGCTTGAGTAGTCAAGTATATTGCCATTTATTGCGGCAGGGAGCGCTGGCGCTGCATGGAGCGCCGATGCTTGCGCTATCATGGCGGCCATGACTGATACCACTGCCCCCACCCTGTACGAGACCATCGGCGGCGCCCCCGTGCTGCGTGAAATGGTCGACCGTTTTTATGACTTGATGGAACTCGAAGCCGAGTTCGCCGGCATCCGCGTCATGCATCCGCCCTCGACGGACGGCTCGCGCGACAAGCTGTATTTCTTCCTGACGGGCTGGATGGGCGGCCCGGATTTGTATATCGAGAAATTCGGCCACCCGCGCCTGCGCGCGCGTCACTTGCCGTATGCCATCGGCACCAGCGAGCGCGACCAGTGGCTGCGCGCCATGGCCTGGGCCATGGAAGACACGGGCATCGAAGAATCCTTGCGCGTGCGCCTGATGGAATCGTTCTATCAGACGGCCGACTGGATGCGCAACAAAGCTGACTGATCCCATGAGCCCAATCGAGTTCTACAGCCTGCTGGGCGCCGCCATCGCCGCCATCGTCCTGTTGTTCTTGCTGCTGCTGCGCCCGCGTGGCGCGGCCGGCGATGGCGCCACCACCCTGGCGCTGGTGCAGCAGCACCAGCAGCAAAGCCTGGAACGCATCGACCGGGTCGAGCGCGAAGTGCGGCTGCAATTGCAGGCATCGGCGCAAGCCACGCGGCAAGACCTGGCCGCCGGCCTGGCGCAATTCCAGGCGGCGACCCTGCAGCAGCTCGACAGCCTGCGCACGCAGATGCAGGCGCAGGGGAAAGTGGGACGCGAAGAGCAGGCGCAAAGCCTGGCGCGCTTCGCCGAGAGCACCAATCAGACCCTGGCCCAGCTGACGGAATCGAATGCGCAGCGCATGCTGGAAGTGCGCGCCACCTTGGAGAACAAGATCCGCGACTTGCAGGCCGACAATGGCGCGCGGCTGGAAGAGATGCGCAAGACGGTCGACGAGAAACTGCACGCGACGCTGGAAACGCGCCTTTCCGCCTCGTTCCAGCAAGTGTCGGAGCGGCTGGAAAAAGTCCACCAGGGACTCGGCGAAATGCAGCAGCTGGCGCTGGGCGTGGGCGATTTGAAGCGGGTGCTCACCAACGTCAAGACGCGCGGCACCTGGGGCGAAGTGCAGCTGGAAATGCTGCTGGAGCAGGTACTTACTGTCGACCAGTACGCGAAGAACGTGGAAACGTTGCCGGGCAGCGGCGCGCGCGTGGAATTCGCCCTGAAGTTGCCGGGCATGGTCGACGGCGGGCCGCCCGTGTGGATGCCCATCGACGCGAAATTTCCCAAGGAACAGTATGAGCGCCTGGTCGAGGCGGCCGAGCGGGCCGATGCGGACGCCGTGGCCCTGGCCGGCCGCGAACTGGAGCGGGCCGTGCGGGGCGAAGCGAAAACCATCGCCGAGAAATACCTGGCGCCGCCGCTGACGACGGATTTCGCCATCCTCTTCCTGCCTACCGAGGGACTGTATGCGGAAGTGCTGCGCCGCCCGGGCCTGGCCGACGAATTGCAGCGCGTGCACCGGGTCAGCATTGCCGGGCCATCGACCCTGACGGCCTTGCTCAACAGTCTGCAGATGGGTTTCCGCACCCTGGCGCTGGAAAAGCGCTCGTCCGAAGTGTGGCAAGTGCTGGGCGCCGTCAAGACGGAGTTCGGCAAGTTCGGCGACGTGCTGTCGCAAACCCGGCTGACCCTGGAAAAGGCGGCGAAGAATATCGAAAGCGCGGAAGTGCGCAGCCGGCAGATGGCGCGCAAATTGAAATCCGTGGAAGCCTTGCCGGGCGAGGCGGCCGCCTTGCTGCTGGGTAAGGCGGACGGCGGCGCCGGCGACGGCGAGTAGCGCGCCGCCTCAGGCTGCCCGCGCAGTGCGGCGGCGCAGCGCGCTGTAGCCGATCAGCGCCAGTCCCGCCAGCAGCATGCCCCAGGTTTGCGGTTCCGGCACGGCCGGCAAGACGGTCGGCACCGTCGGTGGCAAGCTAGGGATGATCACGGTGGGCGGCACGATGATGCTGCTGCCCCGGTCCGGCGGCACGCTTCCGCCACCACCGCCGCCGCCGCCGCCCATGCCGGCAGGCGGCGTGATGCCACCGGCGGTACGCACATAATCGAAGGGCAGGAAAGGAATGCTGGCCACCTCGGGCGGCATGGCGCCGCCCGTGAACGAGCCGCCGCGCAAGGCGTCGGGATTGTCGATCAGGGGCACGCCTGCCGTTTCCGGGGCTGCGGGCGCGGCGGCAACGGGTGCTGCACCGCCGGGAGCGGCACCACCGGGAGCTGCGCCGGCGGCTGGCGGCGCCGACGCGGGCGCCTGCGTGATGCGGCTGACGTTGCGGCAAATCGTCGGCACCAGGATGCACTGGCCCTGCACGCAATACACGAGTCCCCGTTCCTGCATCTGCTCGTTCCAGCCCGCACGCGTGACGTTGCGGCAGACGCGGCCGGGGCCGAAATGCATGTCGCTGATGCGCGCGTTGTAATTGCCCTTGCCGCGGATGGCGTCGCGGCTGATCACCACGATCTCATCGTACTGGCGCGCGCGCATGCGCGCCTTCAATTGTTCGCGCACGGGCTGCGCGATATCCGTATAGCGGTCCACGGCCGCCACCACGTCACCCATGAACGGGTCGACGCCGGGACGGTTCCAGTTGCAGTTGTCCAGCACGTCGGCGCGGGCCACGCCTTTCGCATACGCGGGCAGGGGAGCCAGAGACAACATGCCGAATAGGACTGCCGCACCCAGCATGCAGGTACTCGCCAACCATGGGCCGTGTTTCATTGTTAGTTTCCTCGTGAAAACAATATCAAAATTGAACTTTTGCGTGAGTTCGAATGTTATCACCGAAGAAACTTCAATATCAACTAATAAATAAAATTATTACAATTAGTGTTGTGTTTATTGATTTATTTTGACGAGAAATGATTAATATTTTTATCTCGGCGGGCGCAGGTGTGCCGCGCAGGAGCAAATTGATTGCGAAGGGGAAATGCAAACGGCCCGCGCAGGGCGGGCCGTCAAGGAGAGGGGGAGGGGCAGTTGCTTACATCAGGCCATGGAACAGCACAATATCGACGAGGTCGCCTGCCGCCACGTGGCCTTGCGCCTCATGCAGCACGATCATGCAATTGGCTTGCGTCATCGAGCGCAGGATGCCCGAGCCTTGCGCGCCCGTCACACGCACGTGCTGGCGCCCGTCCGCGCCGCGCTCGACGATGCCGCGCTGGTATTCCGTGCGGCCCCGTTTCTTGCGGATCGGTGCCTGCGCCGCCACCTGCAGCAGGGGCAGGCTGGCCGTGTCCGCGTCGGCGCCCATCAGGCGCAGCAGGGTGGGGCGGGCGAGGAAATAAAACGCCGCCATCACGGCCACCGGGTTGCCGGGCAGGCCCAGCAGCAAGGCCGTGTCGCCCTCGCTGGCAATCCGGCCAAAGGCCATGGGGCGGCCCGGGCGCATGTTGATTTGCCAGAAAGCCACGTCGCCGAGGCGGGCCAGGATCTCGCGCGTAAAATCGGCCGCGCCGCTGGACACGCCGCCCGAGGTGATGATGACGTCGGCCTTGGCGCAGGCGCCGCGCAGGGCCGCTTCCAGCGCCTGCGGATTGTCCTTGACGATGCCCATGTCGAGCACCTCGCAGCCGAGGCGGGTCAGCATGCCCAGCAGGGTGTAGCGGTTGCTGTCGTAGATGCAGCCCGCATCGAGCGGCTCGCCGATCGAGCGCAATTCGTCGCCCGTGGAAAAGAAGGCCACGCGCAGGCGGCGGCGCACGGGGACGGTGGCGATGCCCAGCGAGGCCAGCAGGCCCAGTTCGGCCGGTCCGAGTATCTTGCCTTGCAGCAAGGCCGGCTGGCCCTGCATCAAGTCTTCGCCCTTGAAGCGGCGGTTGTCGCCGGGGCGGATGCAGTCCGGCGCCAGCGTGATGCTGGTTTCATGGACTTGTAGCACCAGTTCCTGCGGCACCACGCTGTCGCAGCCGTCGGGCATGACGGCGCCCGTCATGATGCGCGCGCATTGGCCGCGCTCCACTTTGACCGTGCCGGGACGGCCCGCCAGGATGGTGTCGACCACGGCCAAAGTCACTGGCGTGTCGCCGCCCAGGTCGGCACCGTGCAGCGCATAGCCATCCATGGCGGAATTGTCGT
The DNA here is from genome assembly GCF_058797855.1 of Janthinobacterium sp. GW823-FHT01H08. Classification (NCBI taxonomy): domain Bacteria; kingdom Pseudomonadati; phylum Pseudomonadota; class Betaproteobacteria; order Burkholderiales; family Oxalobacteraceae; genus Janthinobacterium; species Janthinobacterium sp. GW823-FHT01H08. The sequence continues at coordinate 5,086,621 of NZ_CM179504.1, read as the reverse complement.
GCGCGGGCACGCTGATGGGCGAGATGATGTCGGCCGCCAGCATGCGCTCGAACGCCTGCGGCAGCGGCAATTCCTCGATCCCGGCCACGGGCGTGACGCTGCCGGCCAGGATGGCTTGCGCCATCGGCACGCTCAAGCCCCGCGTCTGCAAGGCGGCCAGCTGGTCCGGCGTATTGATGTTGCCGAACGCGGCGCCATCCTCGAACAGCACTTCGGCCAGCTTCAAGGGGCCGTGCCAGGTGCGCATGCGGCGTTCGCCGCCGCGCAGGTAGGCATCGAGCTGGGGCAGGGCCGATGTTTTCACCAGGCAAAAGACGGGATGCGGCCGGCGCACGGCCGACCCCGTCGCCGGATCGGTTTCCTCGGTGACGGCGATGGCCAGGTCGGCATCGTTCTCGACCAGGCCGGCGGCCAGGCGCGCGGCCAGGTCGGGCGGCAGCAGGGGCGAATCGCACGGCACGGTGAGCAGGTAGGGCGTGCCGGCGTGCTGCATGCCGCTGTGTAAACCTGCCAGCGGACCCAGCTGGCCCGGCAGCACGTCCGGCCAGACTGGCAGGCCGAAGCGCGCGTAATCGCCGGCATCGGCGTGGACGCTGATGGCCAGCTGGCCCACTTGCGGCGCCAGGCGCTGCAGCACGTGGCGCGCCAGGGGCTGGCCATGCAGGGGCAGCATGCCCTTGTCGCGCTGGCCCATGCGCGTGCCCAGGCCGCCGGCCAGGATCAGGCCGGTAATATCGTGTTTGTTGATCATGTCAGGTAGGAAAATGGGTGCATGCGCCATGGTAGCAGCGGCGGGCGTGCGCCGCGCCCGATTCAGCCGCCGATGTACGACATTTCCACTTTCTTTTTACCGTGCTCAAGCGCGCCGCCCGTCAGATCCGTCTGGCTGGTGCGCAATTGCGAATAGCGGTCGGCGCGGCCGCGCCACAGCTGCGCCACGGCCGAGGAAATTTCCGCGTCGCTGTGGCCGCCGCGCAGCAGGCTGCGCAAGTCGTGGCCGCTGCTGGCGAACAGACACGTGTACAGCTTGCCTTCGGTCGAGAGGCGGGCGCGGCTGCAGTCGGCGCAGAACGCTTGCGTGACGCTGGAAATGAGGCCGATTTCGCCGCCGCCATCGGCGTAGCGCCAGCGCGCCGCCGTCTCGCCCGTGTAGTTCGGGTCGATGGGCAGCAAGGGCATGTGTTCGCCGATACGGCGCACCACCTCGGCCGACGGGATGACTTCCTGCAAGTTCCAGCCGTTCGAGGCGCCCACGTCCATGTATTCGATGAAGCGCAAGATGTAGGGCGTGCCCTTGAAGTGGCGCGCCATGGGCACGATTTCCTGCTCGTTCATGCCGGCCTTGACGACCATGTTGATCTTGATCGGTCCCAGGCCCGCCGCATGCGCGGCATCGATGCCGTGCAGCACGTCGGCCACGGCGAAATCGACGTCGTTCATGCGCTTGAAGGTGGCGTCGTCGAGCGAATCGAGCGACACGGTGACGCGGTTCAGGCCCGCATCCTTCAGGGCTTGCGCCTTTCTGGCCAGCAAGGAACCGTTGGTCGTCAAGGTCAGGTCCAGCGGCTGGCCCGACGGCGTGCGCAGTGCGGCCAGCATGGCGATGAGCTTTTCGATATTCTTGCGCAGCAGCGGCTCGCCGCCCGTCAGGCGGATCTTTTCCACGCCGTGCGCGACGAACAGGCGCGCGATGCGCGTGATTTCCTCGAACGACAGCAAATCCGTGTGCGGCAGATACACGTGGTTCTTGTCGAACACGTCCTTCGGCATGCAGTACACGCAACGGAAATTGCAGCGGTCGGTGATCGAGATGCGCAAGTCGTGCAGGGGCCGGCCCAGTTGATCGTTCAGCAGGCCTGTTGGCGCTTCCAGGGCGGCCGGGATGGCCGGAGCGGCCCGTCGCCGCTCCGTCATCATGATGATTTTTTCTGACATGAGCCTAATAATCTTGCTGTTTTTCTAATTCCGGCGCCGCATAAGGGCCGCCTGATTCGCTAACCATACCACGATCGGGGCGCGGTCGTCGGCGGCCGGCTAGAAACCCGCTTCGCGGCGCGCCACGCCCGCGGCCGCGCGCAGGAAACGCCATGCCGGCGCTTCCCATTCCCCGGCGATGGCGACCCTGCCGCGCCAGGCAGGGCTGCTGGCCGGCAGTTCGGCGTCCGCATGGAGCAGCACCCGGTACACGGCCTGTTCGGGATACAGCACGCCGTTCTTTTCGCGCACCAGCACGTCGCCGCCGAACAGCGCCGCCAGTTCCGGCTCGTTCAGGGTGCGGCTGGCATCGCGGTCGATGCTGGCCACGGTCAGGCGCAGGGCGGGGCCGGCCAGGCCGTCGGCGAGGAACAGGGCACGGTCGCCGCGCGCGATGCGCCGCACGGCATCCTGGTCGACGTAGGCCACCACCTGCCAGCGCCCGGCGCCCACCAGCGAACCCAGATATTCCTGCCCTTTGAGCCATTCGCCGGGCCGCAGGTCGGGATCGACGTCGACCAGCACGCCCGCGAACGGCGCCAGCGGCCGGTAGCGCTGCAAGTCCGCGCCCACCGTCGCATGCTCGGCGCTGGCGTAGGCCAGCTGGTCGTTCAGCACTTGCCAGTCCTTGCGGCTGGCGGCGTCCAGGCCCGCCGCCGCCGATTGCCATGCCAGCAAGTCCTGGCGCGCGCCCGTCTCGCCTTCGCGCAGCGCCAGTTCGGGCGATGACAGGCGCAGTAGGGGCTGGCCGGCGGCGACGCGCTGGCCATTGGCCACCGGCAGCGCTTCGAGCGCCGCGTGCGCGGGCGCGTACAGCGCCAGGCGCGCCTGCGGCTGCAGCACGCCGGAGGTCAGCACCCGGTCCGGCCACGGCAGCATCAGCAGCAGCGGCAGCAGCGCGGCCAGGCCGGCGCTGCGCCAGGCGCGGCGGCTGTGCCGCAGGGCGTCGCGGCGCGAGCGCCACACCTGCAGTTCGCGCCACAGCGGCAGCGCGACAAACCAGCAGATCTCGACGAGGAACAGCAGGATGCCGACGGCCTTGATGAAGAAGTGGTACACGAGTGCGGCGATGCCCAGAAACAGCACCAGCCGGTAGAGCCATACGGCCCAGGCGAACAGGATCAGGCCGGCGCGCCGGCGCGGCGGAAACGATTCCGGCGCCGGCTCGTTCAGCGCGAACAGGCGTTCGCGCAAGTCCCAGCGGGCCAGCGCGAATGCGCGGCTGTGCAGGTTGGGCAGGCCCAGGTAATCGGACAGCAGGAAGTAGCCGTCAAAGCGCATGAAGGGACTGGCATTGATGGCCACGGTGGTGATCCAGGTGGTGGTCGAAAGCAGGAAGGCGACCTGCTTGGGGCCGCCATCGGGCAGCCAGGTCCAGGCCAGCGTGGCCCAGGCGGCGATCATCAGTTCCGTCATGATGCCGGCGCCCGCCACGGCCAGGCGCTGCTCGCGGCGCGCCAGCTTCCACACTTCGTTGGTGTCCGTGTACGCCACGGGCCACATCACCAGGAAGGCCAGGCCCATGGTCGGCACGCGGCAGCCGTAGCGCTTGGCCGTCAGCGCGTGGCCCATCTCATGGCAGACTTTGGCGAAGGTGATGGCGGCGCCGTACAGCAGGGCACCATGCCAGCTCAGCGTGTCGAGCAGGGTGGCGGAAAAGCGTTCCCAGTCGCGGTAGGCGCCGGCCACTCCCAGCAGGCCGGCGGCCAGCGTCAGCCAGCGGAAGGCGGGCGAAAACAGCCACCCGAGGCGCGGCGCGAGCCAGTCCAGCCAGCGGTCAGGGCGCACCAGCGGGATGCGGAAAAACAGGTAGTTATGCAGCAGCCATTGCTGCCAGCTGCCGCGCTGGCGCGTGGCCGCCATCGCCGCCGCGGCGCCCTGGCGCGGCTGCAGCAGCTGCTGCTCGCGCAGGAAGTCGAGCAGGCGCTCGATGGCGCCGCCATCGAGTTGCAGGGTGGTGCTTTGGTTGATGTCGTCGATGAGGGCCTGGGCGTCGTTGTTCTCCCAGCGGCGCAGCATCTCGAAGCTGGGCCAGTCGAGCTGGAAGAACAGGTTGCGCACGGGGTCGTGCAAGGTCCAGCTGGGCTGGCCGTCGGGCAGGCGTGGGCCGGCATGGATGGACAGCTCCTGGCGCAGCAAGGGTAAGGCGTGCATGCGGTTCCGTTCTACAGGGCGATGAACTGGCGGATGCTGGCCAGCGGCCGTCGCAGTATCCAGTAGAGCAGCGGCACCCGTTCGCCGCCCAGCTTGGCCGTGCCCTTCAGGCCGATGCGCTGGCCGGTGGCGCCGTCCAGCCTGGCGCGCACGCGGTAGGCATAGCTGCCGTCGGGGCGCGCGGTGGCGCGGTGGCTCATGTAGCGCACATACGCTTCGAGCGGCGTCAGCGGCGCGGCGGCCAGGTACAGCTTGAGCGGGGCCCGCTCGGCCAGCGGAATGGCGTCGCCGATCGGCACCCACGCTTCGATCTCCACGTCGTCGGCGGCCGCCACCTGCATGATGCGTTCGCCCGTCTGCACGGGCCGGCCTATCCATTCCGACGGGTCGTCGAACAGGGCGATGCCGGCATGCGGGGCCAGCACGCGCGAGCGCTGCGCCTGGCCCTCCAGGAACGCTGCCTGCGCCTGCTTCTCGGCGATCTTGCCCAGCAGCGCGGCCAGCTGCGTCTTGGCGCGCGGGTCGTTGAGTATCATCTGCGCCGTCTGCCGGTACTCGGCCTGCGCCGTGGCCAGCCCTTCGCGCGCGACGTCGAGGCGGCTGCCGATGGGCGCCTGGTCGAACGAGAACAGGGGCTGGCCGGCGCGCACGACCTGATTCGGGCGCACGGAAAATTCGGCGATCACGCCATCGAGGGGTGCGCGGATGGTGGCCGGATTGGCCGCCACCAGCTCGCCCGGCGCCAGTACCGTCAGGCGCACGGGAAACAGCAGCACCGCCAGCACTGCCAGCGCGGCGCCCAGCCGGCGGCGCCAGCGCTGGCCTTGTCCATCGCCCTGCCACCACAGCCGCAGCCGCGCCGGCAGCGCCGCCGGCGACCAGCGCGCGGGACCTTGCCTGGCGCGCCACGCATGCTGCCAGATATCGGCCCATTCGGTGAGCAGGGCCAGCTGCCCTGGCTGCAGCGGCGCGTCGCCGGCCAGCAGCAGGCCCGCCTGCCCGCCGGCGCGGCCCGTGGCGCGCAGCGGCACCCAGGTGACGGCCACGGGCAGCCATTCGTCCCAGGCGGCGGCGATGGCGGGCGGCAGTTGCGCGGCCTCGACGGCCAGCGGCGCGGCGTCCGCATGGCGCTCTGCCAGCGCCCGGCACAGCTGCCCGAGCCACTGGGCATACGGGGCGTTGGCTTCCACTTCCACCACGCCGGACAGGGTGTGCACGCCGCCGGCGTCGAACCACAGCGCCGCCTGGCGGTACGGCGCCAGCGCGCGGCTGTCGTTCACCAGCAGGAAGGCCAGTTCATTGGCGCTGGCCGCGGCGCGTGCGCGCTGGGCCAGTTCGAGCAAGGTCAGCAGGGGATCAAATGCCACCGCGTCGTTCATGCATGCGCTTTCGCCGCCGCCGCGCTACGCGACAACGCCGCCAGGCGCTCGGCGCCCGCGCCGTGCACGGCGCCCAGCTGCGCGCTCAGGCCGGGACGTCCCACGGGGTCGGCCGGGCCGGCGTCGCGCGCCGAGGTCTTGATGACCTGGCCATCCCTGGTGATGACGATCTTGAAGGTCTGCACGGCGACGCGTCCCTGGGCGTCGCGCGCCGTGACCGTGAAGTGCAGCGTGCCTTCGAAGCCCGGCGGCGCCGTTCCCTCGAAGCGCGCCGCGCGGCTGTCGAACCTGATCCAGGCAGGCAGGGGCCTGCCGTCGGTCTGCTGCGCGCTGAGCTGGAACGGCGTGCCGCCGCCGGACTGCACGAAGGTGTCGGGCGCCAGTTGCACCGCGATACGTTCGCCGCTGCCGAACGCCTTGTCGCCGATCGGCACCTGCGAGAGCAGCGCATCGCTGCGCGACGGCAGTTCCGGCAAGCCGGTCGGCGTGAAGGCCGTCAGCAGCATGGCGGGGTTGGTCAGGGCGGCGATGCTGACGGGGGCCAGCGGGTTCCTGGCAACGTCGGCCGCTCGGCCGCCGTTGGCGCCGCTGCTCGGGCTGAACAGCGCCAGCGTGTCCGGCGCCAGCACGCCGGGAAGGGCTCCGGCGGCAGCGCTGGCGGGGGCCTTTTCGGCAACCTTGTCCGCCGGCGCGGGGGCTTCCGGCAGCACGCGCACGGGCGGCGCCACCACGGGCGGCACCACGACGGGCGGCGTCACCGGTACGCTCACTTGCGCCGCCAGGATGGCGCCGTTGTTGCCGGCCGTATCGCGCACCACCACTTGCACCTGGCCGGCGGCGACGCCGGCCAGCGACCAGCTGTTGCCGGCCACGCCAGCCGCCTGCCAGCTGGCGCCGCCATCGCGCGAGACGAGTACCGATTCGCCGGCCGCCAGCGGCGCCGAGAGGTTGCCGCCAAGCACATTCTCGCCCGATAGCGTGGCCGAGGTGGCCGTGGCGACGGGGGCGACGGTGTCGAGCACATACGCTTGCGCGAAGGCGGGACCGTTGCCGGCGTCGTTGCTGACGCGCGCCATGAGGGTGCCGCTGCCGCCCAGCGTGACATTGATCGACCACGCCGTCGCGCCGCCGGTAGCCGCCGCGCTGCGCCAGCTGGCGCCGCCGTCGAGCGAGACTTCGACGCGCTGGCCGGCGGCCAGCGGCGCGGACAGCGTGCCGCTGATCGTTTGCGCGGCCACGTTGGTGATGAAGTCGCTGTCGCTGGCGCCCGTGTCGGCCGACAGCGTGGTGCCGGTGACGCCGGTCGTGGGCGGGGTCAGGAGCGTGCCGATGGTGAGTTCGCCATTGCTGCTGTCGCTGGCGACGTTGCCGGCCAGGTCGGTGACGCTCGCCACCACCTCGTAGCGCTGGTTCAGGGCCAGCGTGAGTGTGCCGCTGAGCGGTACGGCGGTGGCCAGGTCCAGGCTCCAGGCGCCCGCCGCGGGAACGACGGCATAGGTGGCGCCGCCGACGGAGACGGTCATGGTTTCGCCCGCCGACAGCGTCGCCGAGCCGCTCAGCACGGGCGCGGTGCTCATCGTCGCCAAGGTGGCCACGGTGGGCACGCCGGCTGCCGTGTCATAGATATACGCCTGGCTCGCCGCGACGCCGTCATTGCCGGCCGTATCGGCCACCTTGACCAGCAGGGTGTTGCTGGAGGTCAGGGTCTGGCCGGCCAGCGACCAGGTGTTCTGGCCGACGGTGGCGGCGGCGGTGGCCCAGGTGGCGCCGTTGTCGAGCGAGACGAGCACGCGCTCGCCGCTGGCCAGGTTGGCCGACAGGGTGCCGCTGACGGTTTGCGCCGCCACGTTGGTGATGAAATCGGTGGACGAGGCGCCGCTGTCGGCGGAAAAAGCGATGCCAGCCACGCTGGTGGCGGGGGCGCTTGTGTCGAGCACGTAGGCCGTGCTGGTGGCAGCGCCATTGTTGCCGGCCGCGTCGGTGACGCGCAGCTTCAAGGTGTCGCTGGCGGCCAGGGTGACGCCGGTCCAGGTCAGCGTGGTGCCGGACACCTTGCTGGTGATGTCGGTCCAGGTGGCGCCGTTGTCGAGCGAGCCGTAGACGATGTCGCCGGCGGCCGGCGCGCCGCTGAGGGTGGCGCTGATGGTCTGCGCCGCGGTGTTGGTGATCAGGTCGGTGTTGCTGGCGCCGGTGTCGGCCGACAGCGCGATGCCGCTGAAGCTGGTGGTCGGCGCCATGGTGTCGAGCACATAGGCTTGCGCGTAGGCGGTGCCGTTGTTGCCGGCGGCGTCGGTGACGCGCACTTTCAGGGTACCGCTGCCCGACAGCGTCTGGCCGGCCAGCGACCAGGTGTTGGTGCCGGTGCTGGCCGTGGCCAGGTTCCAGCTGCCGCCGTTGTCGAGCGAGACGTAGACGTTCTCGCCGGCCGCCAGGTTGGCCGCCAGCGTGCCGCTGATGGTCTGGGCCGCGGTCCTGGTGATGAAGTCGGTGCCGGAAGTGCCGGTGTCGGCCGAGAAGGTGGCGTTGGCCACGGTGTTGGTCGGCGCGGCGGAGTCGATGACGAGGTCCTTGTTGGCGCCCAGCGAGCCGGCCGTGCCCGGCGTGGCCAGCGTGACGTCGGCCGGCTGGTTGGCGCCGCCGGCATCGACGATGGTGGCGCCGTTGAGCACCAGCGCGGCGCTCGAGCTGTAGTCGAGATCGGCGCTGTTCTGGCCGGCGCCGACCGTGTAGCTGAACGTCAGCGTGCTGGTGCCCGAGCCGCCGGCATAGGTGGCCTGGCCGCCGCCGTCGAGCGCCAGGGTCGGCGTGCCGCCCGTGGTGTCGACGTTGACCGCGGTGGAGAAGTCGACCGTGATGGTGATGGTCTGGCCGGCGCCGTAGGCGCCGTCGGCGGTGCTGGCGCCGACGCCGGTGACGCTGGGGTTGCTGCCGTCGACATTGACGCCGGCCGTGCTGCCGACGCTGTTGAGCGTGACCACGGCGTCGTTGCCGGCCGTGTCGCGCAGCGTGCCGCCGTGGGTCGACAGTGCGCCGACCGTGATGCCGTTGGTGTCGATGTCGCCGCTGGGCACGGTGTAGCGGAACAGCAGCGCGCTGGTGCCGGAGCCGGACACGTAGTCGGCGTAGCGGGTAGTGGCGCCGACCACGAGGGCGATGCGCGGCGTGCCGCCGGTGGTGTCGACAAGGACGGCCTCGTCGAAGTTGACCGTGAAGTCCAGCGCGCCGCCGCTGTAGTAGGTGCCGTTGGCCGGCACCGCCACAGTGGCGACGGCCGGGGCGGTGGTGTCGACCGCGATCGTCAGCGCGGCCGAGGCGGCCGAGGCGTTGCCGGCGGTGTCGGTGGACACGACCGTGATGGTGTGGGAGCCTTGGGCCAGCGCGCCGGTGGTCAGCGTCCAGCCGCCGGCGCCGGCGGTGACGGTGCCCAGCAGCGTGGCGCCGTCGAACACGGTGACGGTGCTGCCGTTCTCGGCCGTGCCGCTCAGCGTCGGCGTGGTGTCGCTGGTGATGCTGTCGTTGTTCTGCACGCCGGTGTCGCTGGCCGTGGCCAGCACCGGTGTGCCGGGCGTGGCCGGCGTGCTGGTATCGAACATGTAGGCCTGGGTCTTGACGCTGCCGGTGTTGCCGGCGGCGTCGACGACCTTCAGCTGCAGCGTGTCGCTGCCGGCCAAGGTGACGCCGGTCCAGCTCAGGCTCGTGCCGCTGACCTTGCTGGTGATGTCGGTCCAGCTGCCGCCGTTGTCCAGCGAGCCGTAGACGATGTCGCCGGCGGCCAAGGTGGTGCTCAGGGTGGCGCCGATGGTCTGCGCCGCCGTCTTGGTGATGAAGTCGCTGGCGCTGGCGCCCGTGTCGGCCGACAGCGCCAGGCCGCTGAAGGTGATGGTCGGCGAACCGGTATCGAAGGTATAGGCTTGCGACAGCACGGCGCCGTCGTTGCCGGCCGTGTCGCTGACCTTGACCTTCAGCGTGCTGCTGGCGCTGAGCGTGCGGGCCAGCCACCAGGTGTTCTGGCCCACGGTGGCGCTGGCGGCGGCCCAGGTGGTGCCGTTGTCGAGCGAGACGAGCACGCTCTCGCCGCTGGCCAGGTTGGCCGACAGGGTGCCGCTGATGGTCTGCGCCGCCGTTTTGGTGATGAAGTCGGTCGGCGACGTGCCGGTATCGGCCGAAAAGCTGACCGTGGCCACGCTGGTGGTGGGTGCGGTGGTGTCGAGCGTGTAGTTCTGGAAGCTCAGCGAACTGTCGTTGCCCGCCGCGTCGGTCACCTTGAACATGATGGCGTTGCTGCCTGCGCCCAGAGTGGCGCCGTTCCAGGTCAGCGTGGTGCCGGCAACCTTGCTGGTGACGTCGGTCCAGCTGGCGCCGCCGTTGACCGAACCCCAGACCACGTCGGTGCCGGCCGGCGCGCCGCTGAGCGTGGCGGTGATGGTCTGGCTGGCTGTCTTGGTGATGAAGTCGGTGCTGTTGACGCCGGTGTCGGCCGACAAGGAGATGCCGGTGAAGGACGTGGTCGGCGCCGTGGTGTCGAGCGTGTAGCTGTGCGTGTAGGCGGTGCTGGAGCCGTCGGCGTTGGTGACGCGGGCCTGGAAGGTGCTGCTGCCGGCCAGCGTGGTGACGGTGCTCCAGCTGCTGGAGCCGATCGTGTAGGTGGTGGCGTCGCTCCAGCTGCTGCCGTTGTCATATGACACCTGGACCTTTTCGCCCGTGCTCAGCGTGGTCGACAGCGTGCCGCTGATGATTTGCGCGGCGGTCTTGGTGATGAAGTCGCTGCCGCTGGTGCCGGTGTCGTCCGACAGGCTGGCGCTGCTGACCGTGACCGTGGGCGGGTGCGAAATAGCCTTGACGTCGGTGATGTCGAAATTCTGGAACAGACCGAAATCGCCGGAACTGAACACCACCTGCTTGACGTCGTTGATCGGTTTGCTCAGGCCGGAATTGAGCAGGGTCTGCCAGCCGTTGGCCAGCGAGTTCACTGTGAGCGTGTCTGTGGTGTTGTTGCCATACGTTAAGTTGATCGTCAGCGAGCCGGTCAGGACGCCGACATCGAACGAGCTGATGTCGAAGGTGTAGCCGGAAGCGATGGTGACCGTCAGCCTGACTTCATTGGTGGGCCCCTGGTAGGCATACAGCCCGTCGGTGCCGTAGGTGCCGTCAATGCCCAGGCCGCCGGCGCTGGCGCCGCCGTAAAACGTGACGTTTTGGCCGTTAACCTGTTTGACCACGGTGGTCGAGCTGTAGTCGGCGTCGCTGCCGGAGAAGCTGACCTGTGTGAGCAGGCCCTGGTAGTCGGCGATGTCCAGCGCTTTGGCGTCGATCTTGCCGGCATGCGCTTCGAGCGTCCAGTTGCCGCCGATGGCTGCCGCGCCGGTGGCGTCCCGCGACGCCGCGACATCGGCGCCCGTGATGCGCGCCAGGTCGGCGATCAGCGGGTTATGGCCGCCGGCGGCGACATCGCAGCCATACAGCAGCAAGTCGCCGTCGGCGCTCAGGGCCTGGCCCAGCTGCGCCAGTTCCGATCGGACGGCAACCGACGACAGGGAGGCATCGGTCAGGCGCGCGGTGCCGAGATTGATGGTGCCTTCGGATCCATGCGACAGGATGTGGATCGCGTCGATTCCGCTCTGGCTGGCCGCCCATTGCGCGATCTGCGCCAGGCCGTCTCGGCTGCCGTCGAATTCGACGATGCCGACGCCGGCGCGCACGCCCGCCTCCAGGCTCTTGTAGTTGTCCACCGAGGTGTCGATCAGCACCACTTCCTTCTTGCCCTGGTCCTTGGCCGGCTCGGCCGCGCGCACCGTCACGGCCGGCGGTAGCGGCAGCGGTGCGCTTTCGTGCGCCTGCGCCGCGTGGGCGGCGTCGGCCACGGCGCCGTCGAACATGAAGCGCTGCTCCAGCGGCAGCAGTTGCGAGGCGCGGCGCAGCGGACGGCGTACGGAAGTCGTTGCCGCGGCAGGGAAGAGGGAATGGTTCATGTCAGGCTCCTGGTGATACGTGACGGGCGCGCTTGAGCGGCGTGCCCGGGGCGGCGAATTGGGCGAGGTGGGCGTCGATCTTGCGGTCGAGCGCCGGCCGCCATTCGGGCGGCATGATGGCCAGCACCTGGTCTTGCAGCTGCCGCGCCTGGTCTTGCAGGGCGGGCTCGCTCAGGCGGCTGCGGGCGGCGCTGGCCCACAGATAAATCTTGGCCAGGTTGGCGGCGCCGGGCGCGCCCGTATCGGCGTCGGGCGGCAGGTGGGCGTACAGCGTCGCCGTGGGCAGGTAGGCGGGGACATAGCCCTTGCTCGCCAGTTCTTCCAGGGCAAGCAGCGCCGCCTCGCCCTCGGCTTCGCCGCCTTCTCCCTGCGCTTGCATGATGGCCAGCTGGTAGCGCGCCTCGTCGATCTGGCGTTCCGCCGCCATGCGGTACCAGTGGCGCGCCATGGCCGCGTCGTGCGGCACGTCGCGGTCGTTGCGCAGGTAATTGGCCAGTTTCAGCATGGCCGGCGGCGAACCGGCCTGCGCCGCCTGGGCGCACAGCGCCAGGCCGTGCGGCACGTCCCGGGCGACGTAGCGGCCGCGGACATAGAATTCGCTGGCCGAGCACAGTGAAATGAGGTGGCCGTTCGCGGCGGCGGCCAGGTAGCTGGACAGCGCGGCGGCGGCATTGCCTGGCGTGTCCGGAGTGCGCATCAGGCAGTCGCCGGCGAAATGCAGGGCCGTCGGTATCTTGCCCTGGGCGGCCTTGCCGAACCACGCGCAGGCGGTGTCGGGGTCGGCTGGCCGGCCCCAGCCATTCTGGTGGAACTGGGCCAGGGTGAACTGGGCGAGGGGATTGTTCTCCGCGTGGCGCAGGAAGGCCGGGTAGGCGCTGGCATAGTCGCCCTTGGCCAGCAAGGCATATGCGGCTTGCAGCGGCAGGGCATGGTCGGCCGGCCGCCCGGCGCGCGCGCCCGGCGCCGCCAGCAGCGTCAGGGACAGCAAGACTTGAAAGAGGCGGTATGGCTGCATGATGATTTCGGCGGCCGCTCCGCTCGGAGGCGGCCGCGCAACACAAGGTTAGGTGGCGAGGTCCGTCAGTTCGACTGCGGGTAGATGCCGACGGAGGCGATGTAGTAATACATGGCCATGGACGGCTGCATGATGCTGAACGCGGCGCCCGTGCCTGCAGGGCCGCTGACGGCTGCCGGCAGGGAGCCGTTCAGCGTCACCGGGGCGGTACCGGCCAGCGTAATGGCAGGCGAGCCGGCGGAGGTGACGGTAATGCTGCCGCCCAGGGAGCCGCCGCCCATGACCACGTCGGGTGCGCTGGTGTTATACAGCTTCGCCACCGGGGTATTTACCGCTCCCGGCACGCCGCCGGCCAGCGGCGTGGCCGACGCACCCGCGGCGCTGCTGGCTTTCAGCGTCAGTGTCAGCGCACTGGTATTGGCGGTGTAGGTGACGGGCGCCATCGAAATGGTGGTGGGCGTGCCGGTCGTCTGAGCCAGGTTGACCGAGCCGCTGACCTTGCTCAAGTCGACCGCCGGCAAGGTATGCGCATGGGCCGGCAGATTGGCCATGGTCAGGGTGGCGCTGACGGTGCCTACCTTCTGGCCCACCGTGTAGCTGGTGTTGGCGTCGACGGTGCCGGCACCGATCACGGTGCGGCCGCGCAGGTCCGGCAGGTTGAAGGTGGTGTTGCCGCTGCCGCCATAGGTCGTGCCCAGCAGCGAGTACAGCGCGGCATTCTGGTTGACGTTGAGGGACTGGCCGTTGGCCGGCAAGTAGCCGTACAGGTCATTGCGGGTCCAGGCCATCACGCAGATGCTGGAAACATAGGGTTCGGCGGGGCAGGCATAGCTGGCCGTGCTCCAGCTGGCTGCGGCTGCGGCAACGGCAGCGAGCGTCAGGCAGCGGGCGACGCGGTGCGGACGAGATTTCATGGGCTCTCCTTTTGGTCTAAGCAGGGTGAAAAAATCATTTTGCCGGCGGCTGCATCAGCACCTTGCCGCTCATGCCGGCCACCAGTTCGCCGAAGCGCCCGTCGATGACGGCGCTCAGCTTGACGGACTGGCTGACGGGGTCGACGCGGGCGCCGATGCGCTGCACCTTGGCCGGATAGCTCTTGCCCGTTTCGTCGATGCTGACCTGGAAGGGCGTGCCGTTGCGCACCCAGCTCATCCAGCGAGATGGAATGATGAATTCCAGCACCAGGGTGCTGTCGTCCAGAATTTCCAGCAGGGCCTGGCCCGGCTGCACGTACTGCTGCTCGCGCGCCTTCTGCTCGGCGATGCGGCCGGCGAACGGCGCGACGATCTGGCATTTGCCCAGCAATGCCCGGTTGGCGGCCACTTCGGCCTGCGCCTTGAGCGCTTCTGCCCTGGAAATGTCGAGTTCGACCTTGCCCACGGAATTGAGGTCGGCGAGTTTCTGGTTGCCCTGCCAGTTGGTCTCGGCCGCCATCCGCGCCGCTTCCGCCTTGGCCAGCTGCGCCTGCTGCAGCACGCAGTCGAACTGCACCAGCAACTGTCCCTGCTTGAAGGCCGCGCCTTCCGGCAGCGGCAGGCGGTTGATCTTGGCGCCGATCTCGGCGGCCAGGGTGGTGTAGCGGCGCGGCGCCAGCTGGGCGCGGATTTCCCGCGTTTCCAGCGTGGCGCCGGCGCTGGCCGGCTGCGGCGCGGCGGCCAGCGCGGCGTGCTGCAAGGTCAGGGCCAGCGCGCCGGCCAGGGTCATGCGTATTGCGGGTGCGACCAACTTCATGGACGGTCCTCAGGCGATGGCAGCTGGGCCTGGTTCCAGGTCTGCAGCGATTGCGCGACGGCCGCCGTCAGTTCGGCCAGCGGCATGTCGGACGAGCCGTTGACCACCGGTTCCATGCCCAGGGTCGCTTGCAGGCGCGATGCGGCGGCCTGCGCGTTCGACAGTGCCTGGTAGCGGCGCAGCTGCGACAGGACGGCCGTGCTTTGCTGCGAAATGCGGTCCAGCGCCGACTGTTTCTGCGCCTCGGCCTGATTGGCGATGTGCTGGGCGATACGTCCGTCCACTTCGGCGATGGCGTCGGCGCGCTCATACTGGCGGGCCGTGTTGGCGTATTGCTGACGAGCAATATGAAGCTGGCTCAGCACCGCCATCTGCATGGCCATGCGGCGCTGGTTGGCCAGGCTCACGCCCGCGTCGGCCAGGCGCATCTGCGCCGGCGCCGATAACAGGCCCAGCAGGTTGAACGAGATCTGCGCGCCGGCCTCGTTCCAGTTCTGATGGATCAGGTAATCGTCGTTGCTGTGCTTGACGCCATAGTTGAAGGACAGGCCGGGGAACAGCTTGAGCATGGTGCGCCGGGTTTCCTGCTGGGCGATGCGGGCGTTGTAGATGCCTTCGCGCAGGTCGGGATTGCGCAGCAGCGCCACTTCTTCCATTTTTTCGATCGGCTGGTTCAGCCAGGCCGTGTTGACGTCGCCGCCCGCTTCGACCACGCTATAGCCGCTGCTCAGCGGCAGGGCGGTCAGGGCCGCCAGTTCCACGCGCGCCGTCGACAGTTCCTGCTCGATGGTTTCCAGCAGGCGCAGGTTTTCCAGCAGCTGGCGCTGGTAGCGCAACGGTTCCAGTGGCGAACGGATGCGGTCGCTCTCCGCCGTGCGCGCATCCTTCAGGGCCGCTTCCGATTCGGCGATGGTGCTGCGCAGCAGGGGCACCAGCTTCTGCGCCGCCACCACGCGCCAGTAGGCTGTGCGCACGTCGAGTATCAGGTTGTGCAGGGCCTTGCGGCGGCGCTCGCCGGCGATCATCACGCGGTCCGCATTCTGCCGCGCCGCGTAGTAGCTCTGGCCGAAATCGAGCAGGCTCCAGGAAATGCCCAGTTCCGTGCTCAGCACCTGGCGGCTGGACGAGATGTAGGGATTGGCCAGCGACGGCGCGCCCGTGACGGAATCGACGCTGCGCGTAATCAGGTCATTGTTGCGGTCGCGGTAGCCGGCCGAGGCGATCAGCTTGGGCAGCATGTCGAACTGCCCTGCCTCGAAGGTGCCCATGGCAACGGCTTCCTCCATGGCCTTGTAGCGGCGTTCGGCGTTGTATTTGATGGCGCGGGCGATGGCGCCATCGAGGGTCAGGGGGCCGTTCAGCGCCTCCACGTCGCGCGCCAGGGCCGCCTTGTCGTCCTGCAGCGTGGCGCTGACCTCTGCCGTGGAAAGCTTGGCGGTGCCGACGTCGAGTGTCGAGCAAGCGCTCAGCAGCCATAAGCTGGCGCAGCCGAGCATGAGTGTCCTGATCGCGGAAGTGGGCATGGGATGATGTAATTGTTGAGCGCGCATTAATGGATATTCTCGAGGAAACTGCCGGGTTAATGACGGTGAAACAGTAATTTTCTTTCGAGTAAGTATATGACGTCGCACTCATTCAAATAATCAATTTTTCATTTGTTGCATATATGCCACATTTATTTATTTGAGAATGATATGTCGGGCGGGCATGGCAATCGATCACGATGCGGCTGCGCTCGCAGGTGGGGGCAGCCGCACAGAGCGTGGTGCCATGCCTGCCGGGTTCAGGTCTGGTTGCTGGCGTGAGAATGGGGAGATACTAAATTGCTGAAATAAATATTCTATTTATTAATGGTATATATATGCCGCCAATTAAATTAACCTGCATCAAATCCTGATTATTAATAATAAGGAAATAATATCCTCCGCGCTTGTTGGTGGAGATTCTGTTGATGCCGGCGGGATGCGATGATTGTCTGGCGCGACGCTTCCGTGTTCAAGCCAGCCAGGCACGCGCCAGGCCGATGGCGGCGCAGACCAGCAGCAATTTGATGGTTCCCACTTGAAACCTGATCAGCGCCACGCCGGCTGCCAGCGCGATGATCATCGCCAGCCAATCCCAGTGGGGCAGCGGATTTGCTTGCCAGAACACATGGCGGCCAAAGAACAGGGCCAGGCTGGCGATGACGCCCACCACGGCCGCCGAGATGGCCGTCAACGGCGCGCTCAGGCGCAAATTGCCGCGCGACGCCTCCACCAGCGGCGCACCGGCCAGGATGAAGATAAATGAGGGCAGGAAGGTAAACCAGCTGGCGACGAACGCGCCGCATATGCCCGCCAGCCACAGCTGCTCTCCCGTCACGGCATGGCTCCAGCCGCCGACAAAGCCGATGAAGGCGACGATCATGATCAGGGGGCCGGGCGTCGTCTCGCCCAGCGCCAGGCCATCCATCATCTGCGCGCTCGTAATCCAGTGGTAGTGGTCGGCGGCGCCCTGCACCAGATAGGGCAGCACGGCGTACGCGCCGCCGAACGTGAGCAAGGCGGCCTTGCTGAAAAACACGCCCATCTGCGCCAGCGGCTGGTCCGCCCCGCCCGCCAGTGCCAGGCCCAGCCAGGCGAAGAAGGCCAGCGCCAGGCCCACGGCGGCCGTGCCAAGCAGGCGCGGCCAGCGGAAGCGCGCGTGGTCCGGCGTGGGCGTGTCGTCATCGATCAGGGCGGCGCCGTAGCGGGCCGCACCGCCATGCGAGGTACCGCTGGCATGAAAATGGCCCGGCAGCCAGCGACCGCCCGCCATGCCCAGCAGGGCGGCGGCGAGCACGATCAGCGGAAATGGCAGCCGTAGCGCGGCGATGGCGACAAATGCCGCCGCCGCGATGGCGATCAGGCCGGGGCTGCGCAAGGTGCGCCGGCCCAGGCGCCAGGCGGCCGCCAGCACGATGGCGACGACGGCCGGCTTGATGCCGTACAGGATGCCGGCGATGGCGCCCACGTTGCCATACGCCATGTACAACCATGACAGGCCGATCAGCACCAGCAGCGAGGGCAGCAAAAACAGCAGGCCCGCCACCAGGGCGCCGCGCGTGCGGTGCATCAGCCAGCCGATGTAGATGGCCAGCTGGGTCGCTTCCGGCCCCGGCAGCAGCATGCAGTAATTGAGGGCGTGCAGGAAACGCTGCTCCGAAATCCAGCGCCGCTTTTCCACCAGTTCCGCATGCATCATGGCGATCTGGCCGGCCGGGCCGCCAAAGCTGACGCAGCCCAGCTTGAGCCAGTACCAGAAGGCGCTGCGCAGGCTGACGGGGGCGGGAGGGGGAAGGTTGGCGTTCTCGTGCATGGCGGCTGGCTGGCAAAGGTGGGGACGTAAAAAAGGGGAAGCCTGAGCTCCCCCTTTCATCATTGGCGGCTGGGCGAACCCGGCGCGCTTATGGACGTTGCGTGTTGACCTGGATCAACGGCTCATCCGATTGCGGCGGCAATGGCTTGCGTTCGCGCGGCTTGCGCACGGGAGCGACTGCCTTGGCGGCCGCTTCCTGCGCCAGGCGCAGTTTTTCCGGATCGGTGGCAGCCAGGGTCAGGCCGGCCGAACCGAGCACTGCGTCCAGGTCCAGCGGCGCAGGCACCGGCGATGGAGCCGGTGCGGAAGCTGGAGCAACGACAGGTGCAGGTGCAGGAGCAGGAGCAGCTTCGGCAACTACCGGTGCGGCTTGCGCCACGGCCGGCGCCGCTTCGGCGACTGGCGCTGCTGCTGGAACTTCTTCAGCCACGGCGACGGTTTCCACGACAGCAACCGTTTCCTCGACCGGTGCCGCTTCGACGATGACTTCCGCTGGAGCAGGCGCTGGCGCCGGTGCGGCTTCCGCTTTCTCGGCAAAGCTGTACTCGGCAGCTGGCGCTGGCTCGGCAGCGGCTGGTTCAGCTTGCGCTGCAGCCACTTCGACAGGGGCTTGCGCTACGACCGGTGCAGCAACTGGCGCGGCTTCAGCGGCAGGAGCGGCTTCCTCGACCTTGGCGATGTCGACCACCTTGGCCACTTCCACCACTTCCACCACTTCCACGACGGCAGCTTCCACCGGCGCAGCGACGACGACCGCGGCGGCAGCCACGACGGCGACCGGCGCAGCATCCGTTGCGGCTTCCGGCGCAGGAGCGACCGTAAAGCTGATCACTGGCGTGTCCTGGCCTTCGTTCTCGCCGTTTGCCGATTCGATCAGCTCGCCCGTTTCGCGGTCGCGGCGGTTGCGGTTGCGGCCACCACGACGGCGGCGGCGGCGCGGTTCTTCGCCTTCCACGTCGGTTTCCGTCTCTTCGCCTTCAGGGCCGGCATTTGCCGGCGCTTTCAGCAAGCTCGTTGGCGCGGCATCAGCGTCCGGGCCGTTCGACGCCACGACGACATTTACCGCGCTGGCGCTGGCGCCAACCAGGGCCAGCTCTTCAGCTTTCACTTCAGCAACTACAGCCTTGTCGGCGCGTGGTTCGCGGCCTTCGCGTGGCTGGCGTGGCGGACGCTCGGCACGTTCCGGGCGCTCGGCGCGCTCGGGACGTTCCGCGCGTTCAGGACGCTCGCCCCGTTCGCGTGGTGCCGCTGCCGTATCGCCGTTCTCGCGGGCTTCACGCGGTTCGCGTGGCGGACGCGGTGGGCGTGGCGGACGGGCCGCCTTTTCCAGTGCTTCCGCTTCTTTCGCCGCATCGTCCTGGGCTGGGCGGCCCTGGCCAGGTTCGCGCTCTTCGCGGCCAGGCTTGCCGTTACGGCCGCGGCCACGCGGGCCACGGCTGTTGCGGTCGCCGCGGTCGGTGCCGGCCGGCTTGGCCGGTGCGACAGGGGCAGGCGCTGGCGCCACCGGTGCCGGGGCGCCGGTGAAGAAGCTGATGATCTTGGCGATCAGGCCTTGCGGCGCGGCAGGCGCGGCCACCGGGGCCGGTTTTGCTTCGACGGGCTTGCGCTCGACCAGCGGTGCCGGCTGGTCAGGGGTGATCGTCTTGACGACGGCTTCCTGACGCGGCTTCGCTTCTTCCTTCTGGCGCTTGCTGTACGCCATGTCGGTTTCAGCGCTTTCGGCCAGGTTGTAGCTGGCCTGGCTGTCTTCCAGACGCGGATCGTCGTGCTTGATGCGTTCCAGCTTGTAGTGCGGCGTTTCCAGATGCTTGTTCGGGATCAGGATCACGGCGATGCGGTGACGGTTCTCGATTTTGAGTACTTCGCCGCGCTTTTCGTTGAGCAGGAAGGCGCCCACGTCCACAGGCACCTGTACGTGGATGGTGGCCGAGTTTTCCTTCATCGCCTCTTCCTGGATGATGCGCAGCACCTGCAGGGCTGACGATTCCGTGTCGCGGATGTGGCCGGTGCCGGAGCAGCGCGGGCACGTCACGTGCGAGCCTTCGGACAGCGAAGGGCGCAGGCGCTGGCGCGACAGTTCCATCAGGCCGAAGCGGGAAATCTTGCCCATTTGTACACGGGCACGGTCATGGTGCAGCGCATCCTTGAGGCGCTGTTCCACTTCGCGTTGATTTTTCGCCACTTCCATGTCGATGAAGTCGATGACGATCAAGCCGCCCAAATCGCGCAAACGCAGCTGGCGGGCCACTTCTTCGGCCGCTTCGCAGTTGGTGTTGAAGGCGGTCGTCTCGATGTCCGAGCCGCGCGTGGCGCGGGCCGAGTTGACGTCGACGGAGACCAGCGCTTCCGTGTGGTCGATGACGATGGCGCCGCCCGATGGCAGCGGCACGGTGCGGCTGTAGGCCGTTTCGATCTGATGTTCGATCTGGAAGCGCGAGAACAGCGGCACGTCGTCGCTGTAGCGTTTTACGCGGTGCACCATGTCGGGCATCACGTGGCTCATGAACTGGTGCGCCTGGTCGTAGATCTCGTCGGTGTCGATCAGGATCTCGCCGATGTCGGGCTGGAAGTAGTCGCGGATGGCGCGGATGACGAGCGACGATTCCTGGTAGATCAGGAACGCGCCGTTGGCCGACTTGCCGGCGCCTTCGATGGCGCGCCACAGTTGCATCAGGTAATTCAAGTCCCACTGCAGTTCATCGACGTTGCGGCCGATGCCGGCGGTGCGGGCGATCACGGACATGCCAGCAGGCAAGTCCAGTTTATCCATGGTTTCGCGCAATTCCTGGCGCTCTTCCCCTTCCACGCGGCGCGATACGCCACCGCCACGCGGGTTGTTCGGCATCAATACCAGGTAACGGCCGGCCAGCGAGACGAACGAGGTCAGGGCGGCGCCCTTGTTGCCGCGCTCTTCCTTTTCCACTTGCACCATGATTTCCTGGCCTTCGCGCAGCGCTTCCTTGACGGAGGCGTTACGGACGTCGACGCCTTCGCGGAAATACGTGCGGGCAACTTCCTTGAAAGGCAGGAAGCCGTGGCGGTCTTCGCCATAGCTGACGAAGCACGCTTCGAGCGATGGCTCGATGCGCGTGATCACGCCCTTGTAGATGTTGGATTTGCGCTGTTCGCGCCCGGCTGTCTCGATATCGATGTCGATCAGTTTTTGTCCGTCGACAATCGCTACGCGCAGTTCTTCTTGCTGCGTGGCATTAAACAACATGCGTTTCATTTTTATAACTCCGCGACCCGTAGGCCATCTCAAAGCCGCTTCCGGGGAAGCGGCGAAGTACAGGGATATATGCGAGAACGGGAGTGCTGGCGGGGGAAATGCCCAGGCGTGCGGAGCAACAACGCGTACGAGGTATACGTTACGGCCGCAACAGGCGCGGTGAGGTCAATCGTCATGCCGAGTGCACGGGACACTTGCAACTCATCTGTAACAGCCCGGATGAGAATGAACTGCATCGGGGGCAGAGAATGCAAGTGGTCAGCAAATTCAGAGCCAAATCGTAAGCCGGCTCATTACAGGGATCGCGATGGCGAGGCTTGGCCTCAGCCTATTCATCGACAACCTCAGGTGACCGCATACGGGTTTGGCGAAAACGGCAAGCGTTATCAACTTCATCAACCCGCGAGCCCGACTCGATAAGTCGCGCTAACGGGTACTTATCCTTATAATCCCACACTCACTTCAGCATCTCCACGCGTTATCCGATTACAACTACGGTGCAACCTTGATTCGCGCAGGGATGGTGCATATACATTTTTTTCCACCGAATTTGCAATTTGGCGAGGCCGGTGGAGACGCCCCTGTGTAAAATGTGCTTTTATTCTTACACTCGCAGCAGCCAGGGCCGCAGCAAAAACAATTATATATTCAAAATGAAGGACTTAGAGAGATTTCTGGGAAGACATAGTAAATGAAGAGTCAAAATGATGTTGTTCCCCCTTCAACACCCCCGGTTCAGCCGCAAGCCCAATTCGTAACGATCGCCGAGGAAGAAGCAGGCCAGCGCATCGACAACTACTTATTAAGAGTGTGCAAGGGAGTGCCTAAAAGCCACATCTACCGGATCTTGCGATCGGGAGAGGTGCGCGTGAATAAAGGCCGTATCGATCAGCTGTACCGCCTCGCCGCCGGCGACGTGGTGCGCATTCCACCCGTGCGCGTGGCCGAAAAGGCGCCCACGGGCGCGCCGGCCGCCGAATTCAAGATCATCTTCGAAGATGCGCAGCTGCTCGTCATCGACAAGCCGGCCGGCGTGGCCGTGCATGGCGGCTCGGGCGTATCGTTCGGCGTGATCGAGCAATTGCGCGCCTCGCGCCCCGACGCCAAGTTCCTGGAACTGGTGCACCGCCTGGACCGCGACACGTCCGGCTTGCTGTTGCTGGCAAAGAAACGCACGGCGCTGACCAACCTGCACGAGCAGATGCGCGACGGCCTTACCGACAAGCGCTACCTGGTGCTGGTGGCCGGCGACTGGAAGAATGCGCGCCAGCATATCAAGTTGCCGCTGCATAAATATACGACGGCCGAAGGCGAGCGCCGGGTGGCCGTGCAGGCCGATGGCCTGGCGTCGCACACGGTGTTTTCACTGTTGCATAAATATCACAACTTCGCCTTGCTGGAAGCGGAATTGAAGACGGGACGCACGCACCAGATCCGCGTGCACCTGTCGTCGTCCGGTTTCCCCATCGCCGGCGACGATAAATATGGCGACTTTGCCCTCAACCGTGCCCTGTTGAAGGCCGACAGCACGCGCGGCGCCCTGAAACGCATGTTCCTGCACGCGCACCAGATCACGTTTACGCATCCGGAGACGGGCAAGACGATGACCCTGAACGCGCCGCTGGCTGCCGAATGCGAGCGTTTCTTGGTAAGCTTGGGCAAACCATTGGCCGTAGCCGCACGATAATTGGGAGTTACTTAACGATCCACCGCGTGCGCGCGACACTACTCACAAGGTAGTCAGTCGCCATCATTCATTCTCAAGGAGCCGGCGGCTATGCCGTCGGGAAACATGGCAAGAAAGCAATTTGATCTGATCGTCTTCGATTGGGACGGTACCCTGATAGACAGTACCTCGACCATCGTCAAGTGCATCCAGGCATCGGCCAAAGACCTGGGCTTGCCCATTCCCACCGAGTTGCTGGCCTCGCATGTGATCGGCCTGGGTTTGCAGGAAGCGATGCAGCTGGTGATGCCCGACGTGGAGCCGAAATACCATGCGCGCATGGCCGAGCGCTACCGCTATCACTATCTGTCGCGCGACCATGAGCTGACCCTGTTTCCCGGCGTACACGAGATGCTGCTGGAACTCTCGCAGCAAGCGTACTTTCTCGCCGTCGCCACGGGCAAGAGCCGTGTCGGCCTGAATCGTTCGCTGAATGCCGTCAAGCTGCTGTCGCTGTTCGATGCGACGCGCTGCGCCGATGAAACGTTTTCCAAGCCCCATCCGGCCATGCTGCAGGAGCTGACGCGCGAACTGGGGCAGGATATGCGCCGTACCGTGATGATCGGCGACACCAGCCATGATTTGTTGATGGCAAGCAATGCGGGTGCGGCGGGTATTGCCGTAGAGTATGGAGCGCATCCGGTGGCGCAGTTGCAGGCTTGCCATCCCCTGTATTCGGCCGCCACGGTGGCCGATCTGCACCAATGGCTGAGCGAGCACGCATGATGAGCGACGTTGTCGATGTGTTCATTTGTGCGGCCGACGCCGTGGCCGATGGCGGCAAGGGCGTGCGCTTTCCCGTCTCGGCCGGCGGCGAAACGACCACGGGCTTTGTCGTGCGCCACGGCGGCAAGGCGTATGGCTACCTGAACCGCTGCGCCCATGTGCCCATCGAGCTGGACTGGGCCGAGGGCGAGTTTTTCGAGTCCAGCGGCTTGTATCTGATGTGTTCGACGCATGGCGCCATCTATGTGCCGGAGAGCGGCTACTGCGCGGGCGGCCCCTGCAAGGGCGGCCGCTTGCGTCCGATACCCGTGACCGAGCGCGACGGCCAGCTGTATTGGCAGCCCGACGAGTATGTCCAGCCGCTGCCGGCCTGAAGCCCGGTGCAGGCATTATTGCAATTTAAACAAAGTGAACCATGAGCGAAAACACGAATGACAAGCTGGACAGCAGCGCGCCAGCCGCCGGCCACGGCGCCCCTGCAGGCAACTGGGAGCGCGACGTGCTGGAAAAGCTGGTATTTGCCACTTTGCAAGAGCAGCGCGCGCACCGCCGCTGGAGCATCTTCTTCAAGGTCTTCGGCCTGCTGATCGTGCTGTTTGCGCTGTGGGTGTTTTATGACTACAACACGGCCGACGACAGCGAGACCCTGGGCCGCCACACGGCCCTGATCGACATCAGCGGCGCCATCGAGTCCGAAGGCAGCGGCTCGGCCGCCGTCGTCATCCCCGCGCTGGACAAGGCGTTTTCCGATAGCGGCTCCGTGGCCGTGGTGCTGCATATTAATAGTCCGGGCGGCAGTCCCGTGCAGGCGGGCATGATCGTCGACGAGATGCAGCGCTTGCGCAAGGGCTATCCGGACAAGCCTTTATATGTGGTGGTCGATGAAATGTGCGCCTCGGGCGGCTATTACATCGCCGCCGCCGCCGACCGCATCTATGTCAACAAGGCCAGCGTGGTCGGCTCGATCGGCGTGCTGATGGATGGCTTCGGCTTTACGGGCGTGATGGAAAAGGTGGGCGTCGAGCGGCGTCTGCTGACGGCGGGCGAGAACAAGGGCTTCATGGACCCGTTCAGCCCCCTGACGGAAAAGCACAAGGCGTATGCGCAAGGCATGCTCAATGAAATCCACCAGCAATTCATCGAGGTGGTGCGGGCGGGACGGGGCAAGCGCCTGAAGGAAACGGCCGATACCTTCTCGGGCCTGTACTGGACGGGGGCGAAAGCCGTGGAAATGGGCCTGGCCGACGATTTCGGCACGGTCGACAGCGTGGCGCGCGACGTCGTCAAGGCGGAAGACATCGTCGACTACACGCAACATGAAGGCTTGCCGGAGCGCGTGCTCAAAAAGTTTGGCGCCGCCATGGGCGCGGGCGCCATGAAGGCGGCCGTGCAGCAGTCACAACCGGCGTTGCGCTGAGGACATCACTCTTGGCTGGCAGGCAAGCCAGTCGAGAATGATTTTCAATAAGGTGGTAAATTGGCTTGAAAATGGGGCTGCTTGGGCTATAGTGAAAGCGTAGTTCTTTTCAAGGAGGGGCGATATATCAACTATGTTGTCAGTACTAACTTGATTGGCAAGTCTTGGAACTACTCGCCGCATCGCAGATGTGGTTTTGAGTGAATTTACATTCCTCACTAAAGTCCCGATGGGGCTTGGGAACGGCGGCGCAATGCCGCCGTTTCCTTTTGTTCCTCTTTCGTGCCGGATGGACCGGTGTTGCCGGATGTGGTGTCTGGGCGTGCTGGCAAGGCAGGCATGCGAGGGCAGGGCATGGCTGGTTGAATAGGCCGGTTTCAGACGGCGCAGCCGTTGCAGTGCGCGGACACGCTGCTTGCCTGCCGGGCCGGCGTCGCGATGGTGCTGGCGTTGGCGCCGGAACTGATGTCAGGCGGCGTGTCCGCCATGGCGGGCGCCGGCACGTTCTCGGTTTCCGCATCCGTTTGCGCAAAACCGCCCAGCTCCAGCCAGCACATGAAATGGCATTGGGCCTCGGCATGCCAGTGCGACTGGCTCGCAGGCGACGGCGTTGCGCCCCCGTCCTGCTGCGCAGGAGTGTTGCTCCAACGCGCCACGCCGAGTCTGACCTTGTGCATGGCCGCCTGTTCCGTAGCGATGCGCTGGCGCATGTCGGCGATGCTGCCTTCTAAGGCGATGGTATCGGTATGCTTCATACAATGTCCTTGTGAGTCGTTGCCTGGTTATTATTCCTAAAGCTCGTTAGGCGGATTCCTAACGAAGTTTCAGTCTATCAATGCGATATTCCAAGCGCTTGATATTTCTCAAAGGAATTGACCATTTATATCGAAATCTCACCTTGCACTTCAGCTCATCTGTGCCTGCGCAAGGCTGGTGCGACCTCGGCGGCCTGGTACAGGGCCGCTTCACGCTGCCAGCCGCTTCTGGTAAAGTCACGCCCATGAGTAAATTATCCCTAGACCGCATCCTGCAATCGCAGGGTTTTGGCACCCGTAAATATTGCCGTTCCCTTATCGAAGATGGCGATGTCGTCATCGATGGCGTCACCCAGACCAGTTACCGCACCACCGTCGAGACCGACGGCCTGGTGCTGCATGTGTTCGAAGAAGAGTGGGTGTACCGCGCCCACCTGTACCTGGCGCTGAATAAGCCCGCCAACTTCGAATGCTCGCGCAAACCCAGCCATCATCCCGGCGTGCTGACCCTGCTGCCGGAACAGTTTACCTGGCGCGAAGTCCAGCCCGTCGGCCGGCTCGACCACGATACGACGGGCATGCTGCTGATGTCCGACGATGGCCCCTTTATCCATGCCCAATCGTCGCCGAAGCGTCACGTTCCGAAAATTTACCAGGCCACGACGCAAGAGCCCGTGACCGATGAACTGGTGGCCCTGCTGCTGGCCGGCGTGCAATTGCACGACGAACCGGCCCCGCTGGCCGCCCTCGTCTGTGTCAAGCGCGGCGAGTACCAGCTGGAAATCGTGCTCGAGCAAGGCAAATACCACCAGGTCAAGCGCATGCTGGCCGCCGCCGGCAACCATTGCAGCGCGCTGCACCGTTCCGCCATCGGCAGCCTGACCCTGGAATCGCTGGGCATTGCGGAAGGCGAGTGGTGTTACCTGACGCCCGAGCAGATCGCTCTCCTCGCGTAAAACTCTTCTGACCGTCAAAGCCGGGAATATCCCGGCTTTTTGGCGTCTTTAGCCTTCAATTGCCTGCATTTGACGAAGTTTTCCCTACATGAAATTAGCAACCCTGAACGATGGCACGCGCGATGGCCAGCTGGCTGTCGTCTCGCGCGACCTGAAAACGGCCCATCTGGCCGACGGCATCGCCTCGACCCTGCAAAAGGCGCTCGACGACTGGAGTTTCATCGCGCCCCAGCTGGACTTGTTGTACCAGACCATCAATAGCGGCCGCGGCCATCGCGCCTTCGAGTTCGATCCCGCCAACTGCATGGCGCCTTTGCCGCGCAGCAGTTTGCGCGTGGCCGGCGCTTCTTATCTGCAGCAGATCGAACGGGCCTGCAAGGCGGCGGGAACTGAAGTGCCCGCGAATCTGCGCGAATCGCCGCGACTGTACCAGGGGGCCAGCGACGATTTCCTCGGCGCCCACGACGACATCTGCCTGGCGCACGAGCAGTGGGGCATCGATTACGAAGCGGGCATCGCCGCCATCACGGACGACGTGGCCATGGGCTCGACGCCGGACCAGGCGCACCTGAACATCAAGCTGTTGATGCTGGTCAACGACATCACCTTGCGCAACCTGGCGCCGGACGAACAGGCGAGCGGCTACGGCTTCCTGCAGGCGAAGCCGGCCATGGCGTGCTCGCCCGTCGCCGTCACGCCAGACGAACTGGGCGACGCCTGGCGCGGCGGCAAAGTGCACTACGCGCTGCGTTGCAGCCTGAACGGCAAGTTGACGGGCCAGCCCCACGCGGGCGCCGACATGGCGTTCAATTACCCGCAAATGCTCGCCCATCTGTGCCAGACGCGCAACGCGCGCGCCGGCAGTGTGGTCAGCGCAGGCGGCGTCGCCAACAAGGAGATCAAGAAGGGATTTTCCAGCATCGTTGAGCGACGTAACCAGGAGATGATCGCCGATGGCGTCGCCAGCACGCCGTACTTGCTGTTTGGTGATGTTGTTCGTTTGGAAATGCTGGGCGATGACGGCAAGTCGCTGTTTGGCGCCATCGAGCAGACGGTGAAACAGGCCGAGGCGCGCAAGTCCCGCTAAGGTTACCGGAGAGTAAAGGAAATACAGGGGATTTGCCCCCCTGTTCCGCCGATGGCGCGCGCCCGCTTGAACCGATAATGCGTCATGCCCAGTCCGTATTGCGCCTAGCCAGGCTGCAGGACTTCACCGGAGTTGATTGATGTCGGAAGACAGCGACGCAGAAAAGACCGAAGCCGCGTCACCGAAGCGCCTCGAGCAGGCGCGTGAGGAAGGCGACGTTCCGCGATCGCGTGAAGTGGCCACGTTTACGGTGTTGATGGCGTCCGGCTGCTGTCTGTGGTTTGCCGGCGACGCCATCGTGCGGCGGCTGACGGCTGTCATGGTTTCCGGGCTGACCCTGGACCGGGAGCAAATCCTCAATCCCGACGCGATGATGTTGCGCATCGGCTACGACGTGGGTTCCGTTCTGCTGACCTGCCTGCCGTACGCCGCGGCCATCATGCTCGTCGCCCTCGCGTCGCCCGTGCTGGTGGGCGGCTGGCTGTTCAGTTCCAAGGCGTTCACCCCCAATTTTGGCAAGCTCAACCCGATTCGCGGCCTGGGCAATATGTTTTCGAAGAATGCGCTGGTGGAGCTGCTCAAGGCCATCGCCAAGACCCTCGTCGTCGGCGTCGTCGCCTGGATGGTGATGCAGCATCAAAAGGATGCCGTGCTGGGCCTGTCGGTGGAATCCCTGCGCGCCGGTTCGGCCCATCTGATCAGCCTGCTGATCACGGCCTTCCTGCTGATCGTCGGCGCGCTGGGCCTGATCGCCGCCATCGATGGTCCGTACCAGATGTGGCATTACGCCAACAAGATGAAAATGTCCTTGCAGGAAGTCAAGCAAGAGGCGAAGGAGTCGGACGGCAATCCGCAGATCAAGGCGAAGATACGCCAGATGCAGCATGAAATGTCGCGCCGCCGCATGATGGCCGACGTGCCGACGGCCGACGTGGTGGTGACCAATCCGACCCACTACGCCGTGGCCTTGAAGTATGGCGAGAATTCGCGCGGCGCGCCGCAGGTGGTGGCCAAGGGTATCGACGAAGTGGCGGCGAAGATCCGTGAACTGGCGGGCGAACACAAGGTCGCCATCCTGGAAGCGCCAGCCCTGGCGCGCGCGCTGTACAAGCACACGGACATCGGCGACGAGATTCCCGAGGCGCTGTACGGCGCCGTGGCCGAAGTACTGGCCTACGTGTTCCAGCTGCGCAGCTACGGCAACGGCCATGGCGAGCGCCCCGACAAGCCGAAAAAACTCGACGTGCCGCCCGAGCTCGATCCGCTCGACCCCGCATCGCAGACCAAACCCGCGGCAGACGCGGCAGACAAGAATAAAGGAAGCACACCATGAACGGCCTGAGATTGCCAGCCTGGCTCAGCGGAATGGGCAACAATGCCAGCAAGGGTGTCGCCGCGCCGATCATCATCATCATGCTGCTGGCGATGATGGTGTTGCCGCTGCCGGCCTTCATCCTCGACATTTTCTTCAGCTTTAATATCGCGCTGTCCATCATCGTGCTGCTGACGGCGCTGTACACGGTCAAGCCGCTCGACTTCATGGCCTTCCCGACCATCCTGCTCGTGTCGACCATGCTGCGCCTGTCGCTGAACGTGGCGTCCACGCGCGTCGTGCTGACGGAAGGCCATACGGGCGCCGACGCGGCCGGTAAGGTGATCGAAGCGTTCGGTCATTTCTTGATTGGCGGCAACTACACGGTCGGTATCGTGGTCTTCATTATTTTGACGATCATCAACTTTACCGTCGTGACCAAGGGTGCGGGCCGTATCGCCGAGGTGGGCGCCCGCTTCGCGCTGGACGCGATGCCTGGTAAGCAGATGGCCATCGATGCCGACCTGAACGCCGGCCTGATCGGCGAAGACGAAGCGCGCCGCCGCCGCACGGAAGTGGCGCAGGAAGCGGAATTCTACGGCGCCATGGACGGCGCCAGCAAATACGTGCGCGGCGACGCCATCGCCGGCATCATGGTGACCGTCATCAATATCGTCGGCGGCCTGCTGGTGGGCTTGCTGCAGCATGACATGGGCTTTGCCGATGCACTGAAGAACTACACCCTGCTGGCCATCGGTGACGGCCTGGTGGCGCAGATTCCTTCGCTGATCATTTCCACGGCGGCCGGTATCGTCGTCTCGCGCGTGGCCAGCGAACAGGACATCGGCACCCAGTTGGTGGGGCAATTGTTTGCGAAACCGCAAGTGTTGTACATTACCGCCGGCATCATCGGCGGCATGGGCCTGATTCCCGGCATGCCGAACATGGTCTTCATCCTGCTGGCCTCGCTGCTGGCCGGCTCCGCGTATTTGATCAGCAAGAAACGCACGCAGGAAAAAGCGGCGGCCGAAAAGCCGGCCGAAGCGCCGCCAGCCACGGTGGCGCCCGAGCAGGAGGAAGCCAGCTGGCAAGACATCATGCCCGTCGACACCCTGGGCCTGGAAGTGGGCTACCGTTTGATCCCCCTGGTCGACAAGACGCAGGGCGGCGAATTGCTCAAGCGCATCAAAGGCATCCGCAAGAAATTTGCCCAGGAAGTGGGCTTTCTGGCGCCGCCCGTGCATATCCGCGACAATCTGGAATTGAAGCCGTCCGCCTACCGCATCACCCTCAAGGGCGTGGAAGTGGGCGTGGGCGAAGCGTTCAACGGCCAGTTCCTGGCGATCAATCCCGGCATGGCCAGCGGCACCTTGCCGGGCCTGGCCACGAGCGACCCCGCGTTCGGCTTGCCTGCCACCTGGATCGACGCCAGCCTGCGCGACCAGGCCCAATCGATGGGCTACACGGTCGTCGATGCGGGCACCGTGGTGGCCACGCACTTGAATCACCTGATCACCTCGCATGCGTCCGAGCTGCTGGGCCGCGCGGAAGTACAGTCGCTGCTCGACCACCTGGGCAAGGATGCGCCGCGCCTGGTGGAAGACCTGGTGCCGAAGATGCTGTCGCTGTCGACCCTGCAGAAAGTGCTGCAGAACCTGCTGGCCGAGGGCGTGCACATCCGCGACATGCGCACCATCATCGAAACCCTGGCCGAGCATACGGTCCATACGCAAGACCCGAACGACCTGACGGCGCTGGTGCGCGTCTCGCTGGGCCGCGCCATCGTGCAGCAGCTGTTCCCCGGTGCGGCCGAGTTGTCCGTGATGACCCTCGACAGCCGCCTGGAGCGCCTGCTGATGCAGGCGATGGGCAATGGCGGCGACGGCGCCGGCATCGAGCCGGGCCTGGCCGATACCATCGCCCACCAGGCGGGCCTGGCCGCGCAGCAGCAGGAAGCGCTGGGCCTGACGCCCGTGCTGCTGGTGCCGGCGCCGCTGCGCGCCCTGCTGTCGCGCTTCCTGCGCCGCGCCTTGCCGCAGCTCAAAGTGCTGTCGCATGCGGAAGTGCCGGAAACCAAGACGATCCGCGTCACGGCGCTGGTGGGGGCGCAATAGTCGACAGCATTAGTACCGGGGTCAGACCCCCTCCAGCGTTAGCGCGGAGCTTTGCGTTAGCGTTAGTGGGGGTCTGACCCCAGCTTCTCAGCCCTTGCTTTTGGTCAAATAAACATCAATTTCCTGCCGGCAAACTGAATAACGGGTACTTTCCCGTCCTGTTCCTTCGATCATTTCCTGCAAGCATCGCTAATAATAGAAACTGTCCGGGTGATCTGTGTCCATGTGGAAGACAGCACCCAAGCAACAGGAGTCGATGATGGTCACACAGTTCAGCCAATATTGCGCCACCCCCGCCTTGGGAGGCCGGTCATGAATGTGAAGAAATTTACGGGCGCCTCGTCGCGCGATGCGCTGCGCAAGGTGCGCGAAGCATTGGGTCCCGACGCCGTGATCCTGTCGAACCGCCAGACCGATGGCGTGGTGGAAATCCTCGCGCTGGCCAATGACGATGCCGCTTCGCTGGCCTCGCCGCCGGCCGCGTCCGAAATGGCCCAGCCCCGTCCCCAGTTGCAGACCCAGTTCGCCACGCCGCAACGTCCGGCCGCCCCGGCCCAGCGCCCGGCCGCGCCACGTCCTGCCGCGCCGCGCCAGGCAGCCGGCGAGCCAGTGGACATGGCCCGCATGCAGCAGATGATGGCCAGCGCGCTGGCGCACGTCAAGGAAAACGCCGCCGCCGAGATGAGCGGCATGATGAATGAAATCCGCGCCATGCGCGGCATGATGGAAACCCAGCTGGCGGAAATTTCGTGGGGTTCGACGCAGCAGCGCGAGCCGCAAAAAGCCGTCGTGCTGCGCGAAATGCTGGCGGCCGGCTTCTCGGCCAGCCTGGCGCGCTACCTGATCGACAAGCTGCCCGCCGGCCTCGACGGTGCGCAAAGCATGCGCTGGATCAAGACCGTCCTGAGCCGCAACCTGAACACGGTCGCCAATGAAGACGCCATGCTGGAGCAGGGCGGCGTGTTCGCGCTGGTCGGCCCGACCGGTGTCGGCAAGACCACCAGCACGGCCAAGCTGGCGGCCCGCTGCGTGATGCGCCACGGCCCGGAAAAGCTGGCTCTGATCACCACGGACGCCTACCGTATCGGCGCGCACGAACAGCTGCGCATCTACGGCAAGATCCTCGGCGTGATGGTGCATTCGGTGAAGGACGAAGCGGACTTGCGCATCGCCCTGAAGGAACTCAAGAACAAGCACACGGTGCTGATCGATACCGTGGGCGTGAGCCAGCGCGACCAGATGGTGACGGAACAGGTGGCCATGCTGTCGGGCGCCGGCGCCGACGTGAAGCGTTTGCTGTGCCTGAACTCCACGGCGACGCAGGAAACGTTGAACGAAGTAGTGCGCGCCTACCAGGGCAGCGGCCTGGCCGGCTGCATCATGACCAAGCTCGATGAAGCGGCGTCGATCGGCAACGTGCTCGACGTGGTGATCCGCCAGAAGCTGAACCTGTTTTATGTGTCGAACGGCCAGCGCGTGCCGGAAGACCTGTACCTGGCCGACCGCGGCTACCTGATCGACCGCGCCTTCAAGCTCAAGCGCGACTCGGCGGCCACGCAGTTTTCCGACGCCGAACTGCCGCTCCTGATGGCGCAGGCGGCCGCCCGCAACAATGAAGCGCGCGGGGTGCACCTTGGCTAATTTCGATTTCGACCAGGCCGAGGGCTTGCGCCGCATGCTGGCCGGCCCGCAGCCGCGCGTCATGACGTTCCTCTCGGCCACGCCGCAGGACGACAAGGGCGCCATGCTGGTCAACCTGGGCGCTTCGCTCGCCTATGGCGGCAATGACGTGCTGCTGCTTGACGCCAGCGGCGGCAGCGATGGCGTGGCTGCACGGCTGGGACTGGCGCACGGCGCCAGCCTGCGCGACGTGGCGCGCCAGCAGTGCGGCCTGAACCAGGTCATCCACCAGGTGCCGCAAGGCTTCGGCGTGGCCAGCCTGGGCGCGCGCAACCACCTGATGGACAGCATGGACTATGCGGGCGAGGACGAATTGCGCCGCCTGGGCAAGACTTTCGAGGTGCTGGCGCGCCAGAGCGGCATCGTGCTGGTCGACGGCGTCGTGGCCGACGAGGGCGATTGCTTCCCCGTGCCCTTGATGGCCTCGTCGGATATCGTCGTGCAAGTGTCGACCAGCGCCACCTCGATCAAGGCGGCGTACTGCCTGATCAAGCGCCTGAGCCAGGAACTGGGACGCCGCCCGTTCGGCATTCTCGTCACGGGCGCTTCCGAATCCGAGGCAAAAGTGGTATACGATAATATGGCACAGGCGGCGAGCCGCTACCTGGCCGTGAAGCTGACCTCGATGGGTTCCGTGCCCGCCGATGAATATCTGCACCGCGCGGCGCGCCTGGGCCGCAGCGTGGTCGATGCGTTTCCGCTGGCGGGCGCTTCGGTGGCGTTTCGCGGACTGGCCGAGCGGCTGGCCCGTTCGGCGGCGCCGGTGCTTGGCGGCACCTTGTACCAGACGGGGAGCCCGCACCAGTTCAGCGCCTGAATCGAACCGCAGCACCAGATAAGATGAGAAAACAATAAGCAGCCTATGTACACGGTCAAAGGGAAATCGAACAAGGACTATTTGCTGACGGAGCACATTCCGCTGGTGAAGCGTCTGGCGCACCATATGAAGGCGAAATTGCCGCCTTCGGTCGAGGTCGATGACCTGATCCAGGCCGGCATGATCGGCCTGCTCGATGCCATTAGCCGCTATGAAGAGACGCATGGCGCGCAGTTCGAGACCTATGCCGTGCTGCGCATCCGCGGCGCCATGCTCGACGAATTGCGCACCAGCGACTGGCTGCCGCGCAGCATGCGCCAGAACATGCGCAAGATCGAGGAGGCGATGAGCACCTTGCAGCAGCGCCTCGGCCATCCGCCGACGGAATCGGAAGTGGCGAAGCTGCTCAAGATGTCGCTGGCCGACTACCAGGAAATGCTGGGCGACGGCGGCGGCCACCAGCTCGTGTATTACGAAGACTTTCATGATCCGGACGGCAATGACAGCTTCCTCGACCGCCACTGCGTGGACGAGGACAGCGACCCCTTGCGTTCCCTGCTCGATACCGATTTCCGGCAATCCGTGATCGATGCCATCGACGCGCTGCCACCACGCGAGAAAATACTCATGGGCCTGTATTACGAAGAAGAGCTGAACCTGAAGGAGATCGGCGCGGTGATGGGCGTTTCCGAATCGCGCGTCTCGCAGCTGCATACCCAGGCCGTCGCGCGCCTGCGCGCAACCTTGAGGGAGCAGGCGTGGACTGGTCCAGCGTAATCGGGCTGGCGCTGGCGCTGGCGGGCCTGCTGGTCGGCCAGGCACTGGAAGGCGGCAAGATGGCCTCCCTGCTGCAGCCGGCCGCCTTCGCCATCGTCATCATCGGCACCTTCGGCGCCGTGCTGCTGCAGACGCGGTTGCGCACCTTCGTGCGCGGCCTGGAAATGCTGCGCTGGGTCTTCCTGCCGCCCGCCGACACGCGCGCCGCGCTGGCGCGCGACATCGGTCAATGGAGCCTGACGGCGCGCCGCGACGGTCCGCTGGCGCTCGAGCGCCTGATGGAAAACACGGCCGACCGCTTCAACGCCAAGGGCTTGCGCATGATCGTCGACGGCATCGCGCCCGACAAGCTGCGCCAGCTGCTCGACGTGGAAATTTCCGCCTACGAAATGGCCGAGCGCCAGGCCGTCAAGGTGTGGGAATCGGCGGCCGGCTATTCGCCCACCATCGGCATCCTGGGTGCCGTGCTGGGTCTGATCCACGTGATGGAAAACCTCACCGACCCGAGCAAACTGGGCAGCGGCATCGCCGTGGCCTTCGTCTCGACGATTTATGGCGTGGGCCTGGCCAATCTGCTGTTCCTGCCGGTGGCCAATAAACTCAAGGCCATCGTCTCGCGCCGCGTGCTGCAGTATGAAATCACGGCCGCCGTGCTGTACGACATCGCCACGGGCGACCATACGCGCATCATCGAAGAGCGCGTGTCCAGCCTGCTGCACGAGCACTGACCATGATGCGGCGCGCGCGCAGGAAGTATGACGAGGAACCGGACAACCAGGACCGCTGGCTGATCTAGTATGCCGACTTCATCACTTTGCTGTTCGCGTTCTTCGTCGTGATGTACGCGATTTCGCAAGTCAACGAAGGCAAATACCGCGTCTTCCAGAACGCCATCGGCCAGGCCTTCAGCCTGGAAAAGGGCGCGCCGCCCATCATCATGGAAGCGCCGCAGGCGATCCCGTTGCCGAATCCCGCCCTGAAACGCCGCACGGAAGCCATCCGCCGCGAGCGCGAACACATGACGCGCCTGGCGCAGGACCTCACGTCCACCCTGGCGCCGCTGGTCAAGGAAGGCAAGGTGCGGGTCACGCAGACGAGCCGCGGCGTGAGCGTGGAAATCAATGCCAGCGTGTTGTTCGACCCGGGCGCGGCGCGCCTGACGGCGGAATCGGACCAGGCCCTGCGCGCCGTCGCCGTGCTGCTCAAGGATGATACGCACGACGTGCAGGTGGAAGGGCATACGGATGTGCAGCCGATCAGCAATTCCAATTTTGCCTCGAACTGGGAATTGTCGGCCGCGCGCGCCAGCGCCGTGGTGCGCCTGTTCATCGCCAGCGGCGTGCAGGCGTCGCGCCTGACGGCGGTGGGCCACGCCGACAATATCCCCGTGGCGCCCAACGAAACCCCGGAAGGGCGCGCGCGCAACCGCCGGGTCGCCGTGACGATCCTCTCGGGAATCCCGGAAACGGTGACGGAAGTGCCGACGGCGCCTGTGGCGCCGGCACCGGTTCCCGCCAACTGAACGCCGCCGCTTGCTACAAGCGCGGCCATCTTTCCTTTATTTCTACCTATTATCTCTCCATCATGAAAAGCAGCTCCCTGGGCGGTCTCGTCTATTCCACTGAAACGGGCCGCATGTGTCCCGCCTGCCGCCAGCCGCTGGCGCAATGCGCGTGCAAGGCGCAAGCCAGGACGGCGCCGGCGGGCGATGGCGTGGTGCGCGTGTCGCGCCAGACCAAGGGCCGCGGCGGCAAGAGCGTGACCGTGGTCAAGGGCTTGGCGCTGGACGCCATCGCGCTGGCCCTGCTGGGCAAGCAGCTGCGCACGCAATGCGGCTCGGGCGGCACGGTCAAGGATGGCGTGATCGAAGTGCAGGGCGACCATGTCGAAACGGTGATGGCGGCGCTGGCCAAGCTGGGCCACCAGCCGAAAAAGGCCGGCGGCTGAGCGTGCGGAGGCGTGCGGCCAGCTGCCGTTCGCCTGTGGTAACGTGCATTTCCTTTTATGCGCGACCTCATATGAACAGCAAACTGACCGGTATTGCCATCGCCGCTGCCATCGCGGCAGTGCTGGCGCTCGTGTACTGGCCCGCACCCGATGGCGGCGCGCCGGACACTGGCGCCACCGCTGCCGCCAGCGCGCCGGCGGGACGCAGCCTGGCGTCGTATTTGAATATCGACGCCACCCCGGTCGCCGATGCCGCGCCCGTTGTCGTGTCCCTGGCACAGCGGCTCGAACGCCTGGGCGCCAGCGGCAAGCCGGAGGACGCGTATGCGGCCTACAACCTGATCGACGACTGCATCGTCTTCCAGCGCGAAAACCGTTTGCCGGGGATGGAATTCGAGTTGGGGCGCGAGATGACGGTGGAAGAAAAAACCGTCCAGCAGCAGCTGTGCGCGGGTCTGACGCAGCGCCAGCGCGAGGACCGCCTCGGCTACCTGGCCACTGCCGCGCAAGGCGGCGTACCGGGCGCGGCTACCCTGTTCCTGTCGGAAGGTCCGTTCGGCGACCGCAGCGCGCTGCGCAACCGTCCCGATGATCCGCTGGTGCAGGCATGGAAGCGGCAAGCCATCGCCCAGCTGACGGCGCAGGCGGATGAGGCGGAACTGACCAGCGTGTCGACCCTGATGATGGCCTACCTGCGCGATGGCGACGTGGTGCAGAAAGACGCGCCGCAAGCGTATGGCTACCTGCTGGCCCTGCGCATGGTCTACGACGACATCCTCACGCCCGGCACCACGAATCCCTACCAGGACAGCTACTGGCACTGGCTGCAAAACGAGTTGACACCCGAGCAGCAGGCCGCCGCCCTGATCAAGGCGAATGGCATCGCCGCGAAATTCCGTCAGCATACGGGCCGGCC
Organism: Janthinobacterium sp. GW823-FHT01H08; assembly: GCF_058797855.1. Classification (NCBI taxonomy): domain Bacteria; kingdom Pseudomonadati; phylum Pseudomonadota; class Betaproteobacteria; order Burkholderiales; family Oxalobacteraceae; genus Janthinobacterium; species Janthinobacterium sp. GW823-FHT01H08. The sequence goes on along the minus strand of NZ_CM179504.1, from coordinate 5,049,604 downwards.
CACGCACGGTTGAGTGCGTAGACCAGCCCCTGCACAGGCTGGCCCGTGCATAAGCCGGTCCGTGCATAGGCCAGTCCGTGCATGGCGTCGCCGCACCGGCGCCAGGTCTGCCAGCTACGGCAGTGCTTGCAGGCGCCGGGTGCGGGTCAGGCAGCCGTCTTGCGGCGCCGTACGCTATACCCGATCAGCCCCAGTCCCGCCAGCAGCATGCCGTAGGTTTCCGGTTCGGGCACGGCCGTAGTGATGGAAATGTCCAGCACGGAATCACGCACGCCGAGGCCGCTTGCTACCAGGGTATAGGTGCCAGGTCCCAGCAGGCCGTTGAAGGTGGAATGGGCGAAGCTGCCCAGTACGCCCGTGAACGTATCCGATTGCACCAGGTTGTTGCTGGAGTCGAACAAGTCGATGTTGACGCCAGTCAGGCGGGGACCGAATTCGCTGGCGCCCGTGACCAGCCAGGCGGCGTTGCCCGTGAACGATTGCACGCCGCTGCCGACCGTAAACGTGGTCGTTTGCAGCAGCGAGCCGCGCTCTGTCGTGAAGGTGTCGACGAACAAGGTGTCTTGCGCCAGCAGCGGCGTGGCCACCACGGCCGTCGATACGAGATGGTTGTAGAACACGGCTTGCGTCTCGGCCTGCGCGGCTGGCGCCAGCAGGGTGCAGCCGAGCAGCAGCGCCGCGCCAGCCTTGGTTACTGAGAGAGAGTTCATATCATGCTCCTGTGTACTTGCAGTTGAAGTGGTGTGCGTCATGGCGTAGCGCAAAAGCGCAAGCCGGACGCGTGCAATGGATTAGCTATGCCTGCGGGAATGATGTTCGTGTCGGCGAGGAAAGTCCCACCATGTATTGGTGCGGCGTATGCTAGGGATTAGCATATAGTCATCATTCCCCTCAAGTTTGAGCGTGCTCAAATGTGTGGGCGTGAAGGGGGGGCGCTGTTGTTTCTGCGTGCGGCGTTGTGGCGGGAGTGCGGGCATGCCGGCTCCGCCGCAGCCTCCCTGGAGGGGCGGCGCGGCGGTGATGTGCAGGATGGTCGTGATATGGGGCCGCTGTTCGGGACGGCGTCAGGCGTGCAGCAATGGCTTATTGCTGTGCCTGTCGCTGTTGTTGCCTGCGCTGGGGGAAGACGGGAGGCGCTTAGCCGATGACGACGCGCCGGCTGGCCGTGTTTGCCATCGGTTGGCCGCTGGGGCCGTAGAAATTGCCGCTTTGGGCAGTGGGGCGCATGGCGTTCAGGGCGCCTTGCGTGTGCAGCATGTGTTTGTTGACCAGCAGGCTGTTCAGCCGGTTCTGTTCCTTCGCTTCGCGCGTCGTCTCGAGCAGGGCTTTCCACAGGGGCGCCGCCTCGGCGTCGCTGGTGCTGACCAACCAGTCTTCCATGCCCGCTTCGGCGGCCGTGAAGCCCGCCGCCGCCAGCGCCTGGTGGCGTTGCGCCGCCAGCTGGCTCAATTGTCCGACGAGCGCCGTCTTGCGGGCCGTGAGCTCCGTGATTGCATCGATGTCAGCCGCAACCAGATGCCGCTGTTCTTCTTTCATCAATGCCAGCAATGTGGTCATGAGCTGTTGCTCGTCGCGCAGGCTGGAAAACGGAGTCACTGATTGCATGAGGTAACCTATCTATTTCGTGAGTGCAGCAAGTCCTTGACCGTGTCGAGGAGACCGTCCGCCACTTTTTCAGAGTTGACCTGGAACTGGCCGTCGGCGATCGCCAGCTTGATGCGTTCGACTTTCTTCGTGTCGAACACGGCGCCGCTGCCGGCAGTTGCACTGGCCGCTAATGCCTGTCCTTGCGGCGACAGGCGTACATTGTCCGACGTTGTCGGTGTTGCCTGGGCTTTCTCGGCATTCCGGGCGCCCGAGGTATTCGCGGGCGCCACCGGCAGGCCGGGATTGCTTTTAATGGTGTTATCGGTAATTTTCACAGCGTGATCCTCGTCTGGTCGAAGTCAAAAAACTCCGGGATATGTGTCTTTATCGGCACCTTCTTCCGAAACTTTAGTGCGCCAGACCACAATATCGCTGTCCATCCGAGTTTAAAAGGCAACCTCCACCATGCCGCCAGCCCGCGCCACACCGCTGATCTGCTGGCCGCTCTGCGTGCGCACCTGTACCGTCTGACCGTCGCCGGCGCTGCCGATGGCGCGTCCTTCTGATGCCACTTGGAAACCGTTGCCGCTGGAAACGACGCGCACCAGCTGGCCCTGCATCACCACCGGCTTGCGGCGCAGGGTGTCGAGGCGCATCGGCGTGCCTGGCGGCAAGGAAATATTCGTGCTGGCGCCCACGACCTGGGCCATGTCTGTGGCGATGCCTGCCGGCAATGCTGCCAGGTCGCCCTGCATCGTCACCAGCTGGCTGGCATCGATGGCTTGCCCTTGCGCCAGCGGCACGGCGCTGGCCACATAGTCGCCCACGACGGCCACGTTCGCCTGCAGATAGATGGTCCAGTTGGAGGGGGCCGTGCAGCGCACGCCCACGGTCGTCTTGCCCCAGGCGCGCGCGCCTGGCGCCATAAAGGCTTGCGGCGCGGGGCAGGCGGCCAGGTTCAGGCGCGGATCGACGGCGCCGACGGTGACCGTCACCTTGCCCGGCAAGCCGTTGCTTTGCACTTGCAGGAATTGTTCCACGCTGTTGCGCAGCGCTTCCGGCGTCTGCCGGCCGGCGTTTTGCGCCTGCGCCAGCAGTGGCAGGGCGGCAAGAGCGAAGAAGAAAGCAAGCGGTGTTTTCATGGTATAGGCCTCTGGAATAGTGCCATGATAGTGCGCGCCGCCCCGTTTGAAGCGACGATTAAGGGGTAAAAGTACGGTCTGATCCGGCGATGGTCTTGCCGGCGGGCGCCGTACTATGTTTCCTGTCATCACTATACCGCCATCCTTCCGCCATCTCAGGCGCCAGTGGCAGATCTTTCCGGAGCCTGACATGATAGGGAAACTCGACGATTACATGCGCTTCAACGAGACGGCGCTGAGCCTGCGCTCGACGCGCCAGGAATTGCTCGCCTCGAATATCGCCAATGCCGACACGCCCAACTACAAGGCGCGCGACGTCGATTTCGCCAGCGCGCTGAAGGGAGCGATGGCACGCAAGGATGGCGTGCAGCCGGCCCTGAAGGGCACGGCGCCGCAGCATATGCCGGGCAAGGGCGTCGCCGCCGCCGTGGGTGGCAGCACGGGCGGCAAGGTCGAGACCCTGGCCGACGGCACGCCGCTGCTGTACCGCGCGCCGGCCCAGGGCGCCGTCGATGGCAACACGGTCGACATGGACCTCGAGCGCAATGCCTTTGCCGATAACGCCATCCGCTACGAGGCGGCCGTAACGTTCCTCAACTCGCAGATCAAGGGCATGCTGACGGCCATCCAGGGAGGACAATAATCATGTCGCTATTTAATATTTTCAATGTTTCCGGTTCGGCCATGAGCGCCCAGGCGCAGCGCCTGAACACGGTGGCCAGCAACCTGGCCAATGCCGACAGCGCCACCAGCGCCACGGGCGAAGCCTACCGCGCCAAGCAGGTGGTGTTCGAAGCCGTGCCCATGGCCAACGGCGCCACGGCCGTCAAGGTGCAGAAGGTGATCGAAGATCCGTCGCCGATGAAGCTGGTGTACGACCCGAAGAATCCGCTGGCCGACGAGAAGGGCTACGTCACCATGCCCAACGTGAATACGGTCGACGAGATGGTCAACATGCTGTCGGCCTCGCGCTCGTACCAGACCAACGTGGAAACCATGAACGCGGCCAAGTCGCTGCTCCTGAAAACCCTCACCATCGGCCAATAAGGCTGACTGACCATTATGGCAACCATCGATACGAGCAAAACCGTCACCACCGACCTGATGGCGACGATGAATCCGAAGAAGACCACGGCCGCGAAGGGCAGCGTCGAGGAAGAAACGAACAAATTCCTGACCCTGCTGGTGACCCAGCTGCAAAACCAGGATCCGATGAACCCGCTGGACAATGCGCAGCTGACCAGCCAGTTGGCCCAGCTGTCCACGGTGACGGGCGTCAACAAGCTCAATACCACGCTGGAAACGCTCAAGACCAGCTACCAGCAAGCCGAATCCATGCAGGCGGCCAATATCATCGGCCACGGCGTCTTGACTGCAGGCAAGAGCATTAACCTGAGCAAGAGCGCGGCCCTGCTGGGCGTGGACCTGGCGACGCCGGCCGACAGCGTCAAGGTCACCATCTACAACAGTACGGGCAAGGAAGTCCATTCCATCGACCTGGGCCCGCAGGACGCGGGTACCTTGCCGCTGGGCTGGAACGGCTCCACGGCCGAGCTCGACAAGGACGGCAAGAACATCGTGCTGCCTGACGGCGCCTATACGTTCTCGGTGGAAGCCAAGCGGGGCGGCGCCAAGCTGACCGATGCGGCGGCGCTGATGTTCGGTTCGGTCGCCAGCGTGTCGACGGGCGCCGGCGGCGTGAAGTTGAATGTGCCGGGCGTGGGCAGTATCACCATGGCCGATGTGAAACAGATTTTGTAAGCCGCTCATTTGTAGCGTAGACCCTCTACCCCTATTTTCTACCAGGAGAACACAATGTCTTTCCAACAAGGCCTGAGCGGCTTGAACGGCGCCGCCAAATCGCTGGACGTCATCGGTAACAACATCGCCAACTCGGCCACCGTGGGTTTCAAGCAATCGCAGGCGCAGTTCGCCGACATCTATGCCAACTCGCTGTATGGCGTGGGCGGCAACCAGCCCGGTATCGGCGTGTCCGTGTCGCAGGTGGCGCAGTTGTTCAACCAGGGTAACCTGGAAAGTTCGTCCAATCCGCTCGACATCGCCATCAACGGCGGCGGTTTCTTCCGCACCAGCGTGAACGGCGCCATCCAGTACTCGCGCAACGGCCAGTTCCAGGTCGACAAGAACGGTTTCATCGTCAATGCCCAGAAAGCCCAGCTGACGGGTTATCCGGCCGATGTGAACGGCAAGATCCTGGCCGGCGCCACCGTGCCGCTGCAGATCGACCCGTCCGACATGGCGCCGCAGGCGACCACCAAGGTCGATACCCAGGTCAACCTCGATTCCAATTCGGCCATGCCGACCGTGGTGCCGTTCACCGTGGGCGAGCAAAAGTCGTGGACCAAGCAATTCCCCGTGCCCGTCTACGATTCGCTGGGCAACTCCCACACCATGTCCAATTTCTACGTCAAGACGGGTACCAATACCTGGGATGTCTACACGGCCACTGACGGCAAGGAAATCACCAGCGCGAAAGTGGTCGCCGCTGCGCAAACCGATGCCGCCTCGCTGGCCGCGCGCGCCGCCTATCAGGCCGCCGTCACGGCCGTGCCGCTGGTGCCCGCCAATATCACGGCCGCCGCCGTTGCCTATGGCAATGCGGCCGGTGTCGCCATACGCACCGCCGCCGCCGCGGCCGGCGCCAGCCCGGCCCAGCTTGCCGCCATCAGCGCCACCTATGGCAGCGCCGTGCCCAACGGCGTCAATTCCAGCCTCACGCCGGACCAGATCGACAGCAGGATCTCCGCGGTGACGGAAGTGCCCGCCGTGAAGTCGGCGTCGCTGGTGTTCAACAGCGTCGGGAGCCTGGACAAGGCCGCCATGCTGGCCCTGACGCCGCCGCAAACCCTGCCGGTGACGGTCAACCTGCCCGTCTTCCCCGCCACGGGCGCGAACGCGAATCTGGCGATCAAGGTCGACTTCACCAATTCGACCCAGCTCAGTTCGTCCACCAGCGAAAAGCGCACCGTGGCCGATGGCTATGCGGCTGGCCAGCTGGACCGTTTCGTCGTGGGTTCCGATGGCGTGATCCAGGGCCAGTACAACAACGGCAAGACGCGCGACCTGGGCCAGGTGGTGCTGACCAAGTTTTCCAATCCGAATGGCCTTGAGCCGCTGGGCAACAATGCCTGGGCGGAAAGCTCGACTTCAGGCAGCCCGATGACGGGCGAGCCGAGCTCGGGCGGCCTGGGCGACTTGCGCGCCTCGGCCGTGGAAGTGTCGAACGTGGACCTGACGGCCGAACTGGTCAACATGATCACGGCCCAGCGCGCCTACCAGGCGAATGCGCAGACCATCAAGACGCAGGATTCCGTCATGCAAACACTCGTCAACCTGCGTTAATAGTACCGGGGTCAGACCCGCCGGGTCTGACCCCAGCTTTCTGCCTTGGGTTGAAGGCAACAGGAGAAATAAAAAATGGACCGTCTCATCTACACCGCCGGCTCCGGCGCCAAGCACATCCTGGACAAGCAGGCGACCACGGCGAACAACCTGGCGAACGCCACCAGCACGGGTTTCCGCGCTCAGCTCGACTCGTTCCGCGCCGTGCCCGTGGTGGCCGACGGCATGATGCCGACGCGCGCCTTCGTCGTCGATTCGACGGTCGGTTCCGACTTCACGCAAGGCCCGATGCAGCACACGGGCCGCGCGCTCGACGTGGCCGTGGAAAACGGCGGCTGGATCGCGGTGCAGTCGGCCGATGGTTCCGAAGCCTACACGCGCAACGGCGCCCTGAAGCTCAATGAAAACGGCATGCTGCAGACGCAGTCGGGCCTGATGGTGCAGGGCGATACGGGCCCCATGGCCATTCCGCCCGGCGTGACGGTGGCCATCGCCAGCGACGGTACGGTGGGCACGATATCCACGGACGTGCCGCCAGGCCCGTCGACGGTGCTGGGACGCATCAAGCTGGTCAACCCGCCCGAGCAGCAACTGGTGCGCGGCGACGACGGCCTGTTCCGTCTGAAGGATGGCACGGTGGCGCAGGCAGACCAGGCCGTCAAGCTGACCACCGGTGCCCTGGAAGGCAGCAATGTCAGCCCTGTCGACTCCATGGTCAGCATGATCGCCCTGGCGCGCCAGTTCGAAACGCAAATGAGCTTGTTGAAGAATGCCGAGAATAACGCGGCGAAAGCCACCCAGATCCTCGCTTTGAATTGATGGGGGCCACCGCATAATGGTCACATAGAAATAGTCTACAGGGCTGATTAAGTAACCCCCAATAAATTATTGTGATTTCTGACTTCCATAACCTGCGCTCTGCGGCGTTGCTCGCTGCTAGCAGTGCTCGCACTGCGTCGCAGCGAGCGCCTTGCATAGCATCCGGTTCTGTTTGTCATAAATTCACACTAATTTCCCGAGAATTACTTAGCGCCGTTATTGGAGAAAAATCATGATTCGTTCCCTTTGGATAGCCAAGACCGGCCTGGAAGCGCAGCAGACGCAGATGGACGTGATCGCCAATAACCTGGCCAACGTCAGCACCACAGGCTTCAAGAAGTCGCGCGCCGTGTTTGAAGACTTGCTGTATCAAAATGTGCGCCAGCCGGGCGCGCAATCGTCGCAGCAGACCCAGCTGCCATCGGGCCTGCAGATCGGCACGGGCGTACGCACCGTGGCTACCGAACGCATCCATACGCAGGGCAATCCCCAGGCGTCGGGCAATTCACGCGATGTGATGGTCAACGGCACGGGCTTTTTCCAGGTGCTGCTGCCGGACGGCGCCACCGCCTACACGCGTGACGGCTCCTTCCAGACCGATGCCAACGGCCAGCTCGTCACTTCCGAAGGTTTCGTCATCCAGCCCGCCATCACCGTGCCGACCAATGCGCTGAGCCTGACCGTGGCGCGCGACGGCACCGTCTCCGTCACCTTGCCCGACACTGTTGCGCCATCGCAAATCGGCTCGTTGCAGCTGACCACCTTCGTCAATCCGGCCGGCCTGGAATCGAAGGGCGAAAACCTGTACATGGAAACGGGCGCCTCCGGCGTGGCGCAGACCAACACCCCGGGCACCAACGGCGCCGGCGTGCTGATGCAGGGCTATATCGAAACGTCGAACGTCAACGTGGCCGAGGAAATGGTCAACATGATCCAGACGCAGCGCGCTTACGAGATCAACAGCAAGGCCATCACCACGTCCGATCAAATGCTGCAGAAATTGTCGCAACTTTAATTTTCATAGTCGTCATGCCATCCGCCGCCGGATGGCAGCGGAGGTTCGTCATGCAATACCCCATCATCGCCCTGTTGTCCGCAGTCCTGCTGTCCGGCTGCGCCATCACGCCCACCTCGATCGTGCAGTACCCGACCACCACGCGCGCGCCGATGCCCGAACCCGTGGTCGTCAGCAACGGCTCCATCTACCAGCCGTCGACCTACCGTCCCGCCTTCGAAGACCGCCGCGCGCGCCACGTGGGCGACACCATGACGATCGCCATCACCGAGCGCACGAACGCCGTCAAGGCGGGCGCCAGTTCCGGCAACAAGTCGGGCAGCGTGGGCTTTTCCACGCCAGGCATGCTGCAGGGCCGTCTGGGCGGCACCGTCTCGGCGAATGGCGCCACCAAGTTTGCGGACGGCGACAACCAGTCCGCCAGCAACACCTTTTCCGGCACGATCGGCGTGACGGTGATTGAAGTGCTGCCGAACGGTAACCTGATCGTGGCCGGCGAGAAACAGATCGCCATGAACAAGGGCACGGAATTCATCCGCTTCTCGGGCATGGTCAATCCCGATACCATCGGCACGGGCAACGTCGTGCCATCGACCCAGGTGGCCGACGCGCGCGTCGAATACCGCACCAACAGCCAGATCGACCGCGCCGAAATGGCCTCGATGGCGTCGCGTTTCTTCCTCAGCCTGCTGCCGTTCTGATCATGGCCACTTTTACTTTTCCCCGCTTTGCCGCTGTTTTCGGCCTGGCCATCTCCCTGCTGGCGCCCGTGGCGCAGGCCGAGCGCATCAAGGACCTGGCCAGCATCGCTGGCGTGCGCCAGAATCAGCTGATGGGCTATGGCCTCGTCGTCGGCCTCGACGGCAGCGGCGACCAGACCACGCAAACGCCATTCACCATCCAGAGCGTGGCGGCGATGCTGCAGCAGCAGGGCATTAACTTGCCACAAGGCACCAGTTTGCAGCTGAAAAACGTGGCCGCCGTGATGGTGACGACGGCCTTGCCCGCGTTTGCCCAGCCGGGCCAGCTGCTCGACGTGACGGTCTCGTCGATGGGCAATGCGAAAAGTTTGCGCGGCGGCACTTTATTGATGACGCCATTGAAGGGCGCCGACGGCCAGGTGTACGGCATGGCGCAGGGCAACGTGCTGGTGGGCGGCGTGGGCGCGCAGGCGGCCGGCAGCTCCGTCGTCATCAATCACCTGAGCGTGGGCCGCATTTCGGGCGGCGCCACGGTCGAGCGTACCGTGCCTTCGGTGCTGGGCGCCAACAACACGATACGCCTGGAATTGAACGCCACCGATTTCGCCACGGCCAGCCGCGTGGTCGACGCCATCAACAGCCGCTACGGCGCCGGCACGGCCGCCGCGCTGGACGGGCGCGTGATCCAGGTGCAGTCGCCGGGCGGCAGCGACCAGCGCGTGTCCTTCCTGGGCCAGCTGGAAAGCATCGAAGTCAATCCGGCCCGCCTGGCGGCCAAGGTCATCATGAATGCGCGCACCGGTTCCGTCGTGATGAACCAGTCCGTGACGCTGGAAACGTGCGCCATTTCGCATGGCAACCTGTCCGTCACCATCAATGTCGAGCCGCAGGTGAGCCAGCCGGCGCCGCTGTCGGGCGGACGCACGGTGGTCACGCAGACGGCGCAGATCGATATCAAGAAGGAACCGGGCAAGGTGATGCTGGTCAAGGGCGGCGCTTCGCTGTCCGACGTGGTCAAGGCCTTGAATGCCATCGGCGCCTCGCCGCAAGACTTGCTGGCCATCCTGCAGGCGATGAAGGCGGCAGGTTCGCTGCGCGCCGAACTCGAAATCATTTGATGGACACGCCATGATCAGCCAAACCGACCTCAGCAATACCGCCGCCTATGACGTCAAGGGCATGGATGGCTTGCGCCAGTCCGCCAAGGCGAAGGACCCCGCCGCCCTGAAAGAGGCGGCCACGCAATTCGAAGCCATGTTCATCAACATGATGATGAAAAGCATGCGCGAGGCCACGCCGCAGGACGGCATCATGGATAGCCAGCAGAGCAAGATGTACACCTCGATGCTGGACCAGCAGACGAGCCAGAACCTGGCCAAGCGGGGCACGGGCCTGGCGGACGTGCTGATCCGTCAATTGTCGTCGTCGAACCAGGCGCTGGCCGCCGACGGCGCCGAAGCGCCGTCGCCCCGTTCGTCGAGCATGGCGCAGGCCCTGGCCGCGTTCCGCCAGCAGCAGGGTGCGCTGACCGAGGGTGCAGGCAGCGCCGCCGGCACCGGCAAGACCCTGAGCGACAAGGCCAACGCCACGCAGGCGCCGCACGTGCGCGCCTTCCAGGAAAAGCTGGGCGTGCATGCGGAAGAGGCGAGCCGCGCCACCGGCATCCCGGCCAAGTTCATGCTGGGCCAGGCGGCGCTGGAAACGGGCTGGGGCAAGCGCGAAATCATCAGCCGCGACGGCAGCAGCAGCCACAACCTGTTCGGCATCAAGGCGTCGAGCGACTGGAAGGGCAAGGTCACGGAAGCCGTCACCACGGAATATGTAAATGGCAAGGCGCAGCGCAAGGTGGAAAAATTCCGCGCCTACGACAGCTACGCGGACAGCTTCAAGGATTATGCGCAGTTGATTACCAACAACAAGCGCTACGAAAAAGTGCTGGCCAGCGCGGGCGACGCCAGCACGTTTGCCCAGGGCTTGCAAAAGGCCGGCTACGCGACGGACCCGAATTACGCTGCCAAATTGACAAAAATTATTAAAAATTCGCTGGTCGGCTAATTCCCCGCCTGTCCCCTGCGCAAGCCGCGCGCTTCAAGTTTTCGCCGCGGCTGCCGTAAATACATTTGACGGTAACCAATAAGACACCATGACTTCGAATCTACTCAGCATCGGTAAGAGCGGTTTGCTTGCAGCGCAGGTGGGCCTGTCGACGACCGGGCATAACATCACCAACGCCAACGTGGCCGGCTATAGCCGCCAGGTGGTGCTGCAGCAGACGTCGCAGTCCAACTATGCCGGCTATGGCTTTGTCGGCACGGGCACGGAAGTGTCGCAGATCAAGCGCCAGTACGACAGCTTCATGGCCACTCAGGTCAATTCCGCGCAAAGCGCGACCAGTGCGCTCGACACGTATTACACGCAGATCAGCCAGATCGACAATCTGCTGGCCGATCCCACGGCCGGTCTGTCGCCCGCCATGCAGGATTTTTTCAAGGGCGTGCAGGATTTCAGCTCGAATCCCTCGTCGGTCGCGTCGCGCCAGGCGCTGCTGTCGAGCGCCGGCTCGCTCGCTTCGCGCTTTCAGGGTCTGAGCGCGCGCCTGACGGAGATCGGTGACGGCGTCAATTCGCAGATCACGTCGAATGTGACGGTGATCAATACCTATGCCAAGCAGCTCGCCGAGCTGAACAAGTCGATTTCCCAGTTGTCGGTCGATGCCAGCAACCAGCCCAACGATCTGCTGGACCAGCGCGACCAGCTGATCACGGAATTGAACAAATATGTGAAGGCGACGGTGCAGCCCGCCGCCAACAATACCGTCACCATTTCCATCGGCGCCGGCCAGCCCCTGGTGGTGGCGGACCGCAGCTTCGAACTGGCGGCCACGCCTTCGCGGACGGACCCGAACCGCATTGAGGTGGGCTATGTCACGGGCAGCACCGTCACCGTGCTGCCGGACAGTTCCCTGACCGGCGGTTCGCTGGGCGGCTTGCTGGAATTTCGCAGCGGTACGCTGGACAATGTCCAGAACTCGCTGGGCAAGGTCGCCATCGCGCTGGCCAGCACCTTCAACGACCAGCACAAGCTGGGCCAGGACTTGAATGGCGCCATGGGCGGCGATTTTTTCAAGATACCCGACCCCGTGATCGGTGCCGACCGCGGCAACAACGCCAGCAGCACCACGGTGCTGTCGGCCAAGGTCAGCGACCCGACCAAGCTGACGGCCAGCGATTACAGCCTGAAATACGACGGCAGCAACTATGTGGTAACGCGCGAATCCGACGGCACGCACACCATCATCAATCCGTATCCGCAAACGGGGCCGCAAACCATCGACGGCGTCGATTTCTCGATCTCAGGCACGGCCGCCCAAGGCGACAACTACGTCATCAAGCCGACGGCGAATGGCGCGGCCGGCTTGAACGTGCTGATCACCGACCGCAACAAGATCGCGGCCGCCGCGCCGATCGCCACCTCGGCGCCGGTGGCCAATACGGGTTCCGGCAAGCTCAGCGCCGGCTCCGTCGACAAGGCCTACCTGACGCCGGGCAATGCCCTGACCGGTCCCCTGACCTTGACGTATGACAAGGCGACCACCTCGCTGACGGGTTTCCCGGCAGGCCAGGCGGTGACGGTCAAGGGCTTGAATGGCGCGACCACGACCTATCCGGCCGGCACGGCGAACATCCCCTACACGGAAGGCGACAACTTCAGCTTTGGCGGCATCAATGTCAGCATGACGGGCACGCCGGCGCAGGGCGATACCTTCGTCATCAAGCCCAATACGGGCGGCGTGGGCGACAACCGCAATGCCGCGCTGCTGGCGGGCTTGCAGACGAAGAATATCCTCGATGGCGGCAATGCCACGTTCCAGGGTTCGTATGCGCAAACCGTCAGCTTCGTGGGCAACAAGACGCGCGAAGTGCAGGTGAGCGGCCTGGCCAGCCTGGCCTTGCTGCAGCAGGTCAGCACCCAGCAGCAGGCCGTTTCCGGCGTCAACCTCGATGAAGAGGCGGCCAACCTGCTGCGTTACCAGCAGTCCTACCAGGCGTGCGGCAAGGTCATGCAGATCGCCAGCACCCTGTTCGACGTGGTCATCGGCCTGGGACGTTAATCAATTTTTGCCGCGACGTAGCGCGCGGCGGCTTTCTGGAAGGGCAGCATCATGCGCATCAGCACACGAATGATTTATGACCAGGGCAGCTCGCAGCTGAACAATCTGCAGGGCGCCTTGAACCGTACGCAGATGCAGCTGTCGTCGAACCGCCGCAACCTGACGCCGGCCGACGATCCGATCGCCTCGGCGCGCGCGCTGGAAGTGACGCAGTCGCAATCGATCAACACCCAGTTCGTGACGAACCGTTCGAATGCGAAGAACTTCCTGTCGCAGGAAGAGCTGGCGCTGGCCAGCACCACCTCGCTGATCGCCGACGTGAAGGACCTGGTGCTCAAGGCCGGTAACCCTTCCCTGAAGGATGTCGACCGCGATACCCTGGCGAGGGAGCTGGAAGGCCGGCTGACCGACTTGCTGGGCATCGCGAATACGGCCGACGGCGCGGGCGGCTACCTGTTTTCCGGCTACAAATCCACGACCCAGCCATTCAGCCAGACGCCGACGGGCGCCAGCTATGTGGGCGACCAGGGACAGCGCGAATTGCAGGTGGGTTCGGCGCGCTACCTGGCCACCAGCGATTCCGGCGCCACCGTGTTTGAAAACAACCTGACGGGCAACGGCAAGTTCACGACGGCCGCCGCTACCGCCAACTTCACGCGCGGCGGCTCGGGCGTGATTTCGGGCGGCACGGTGACGGACCCGTCGGCATTGACGGGACACAAGTATTCGATCGACTTCAAGGTCACGGGCACGGGAACGGACGCCGTCACCACCTATACCGTCACCGACGCCACCCTGGGCCAGACGGTGCCCAATCCTGCCGTGCCCATCCCCTACAAGGCGGGCGACGCCATCACCTTCGACGGCCAGCAAGTGAACATCACGGGCAAGCCGGCCGACCTGGACAGCTTTACCCTGGAGCCGAGCGCCAAGGAATCGTTGTTTACCACCGTGAAAAACCTGATCGGCGTGCTGCGCCAGCCTGGCAGCGGCGATGCGGGCCAGGCGCGCCTGACGAACGGCTTGAACGCCGCGCACAATATCCTCGATACGGCCTATGACAATGTGCTGTCCGTGCGCGCCGATGTCGGTTCCCGCATGAAGGAACTCGATTACCTCGACAGCGCCGGCGACGATCTCGACATCCAGTACGCCACCACCTTGTCGGACCTGCAAGACCTGGACATGGTGAAAGCCATTTCCACCTTCAGCCAGCAGCAAGTGACCCTGCAGGCGGCGCAAAAATCGTTCACTTCGATCTCGGGCTTGTCGCTGTTCAATTACATCAGCTGACGCACCGGCATCGCGGGATGGGCCGGCAAGCCGGGGCAGGGAGTGCATCTCCCGCCCCGGCTTTTTTGCGCGCGGAATCTGGCTGTTCTGATAATGTATGCAGGCAAACTGTGCAGTCTAACTGCATATCTGTTATAGTGGAGTCCGTTGATACACCACACGGCCACCATGACCACCGCGCAAGAAAACCACGAACAAGTTCTGCAACTGGCCGGCGAATTGCGCATCCTGGTCGGCAAATTGCGCCGCCGCCTGCGCGAAGAGGCGCACCTGGGGGACGTCAGCATGTCGCAGGCATCCGTGCTCAGCCGTCTCGAGCGCGACGGCCCCGCCACCGTCAGCAGCCTGGCGCGCGCCGAAGGCATGCGCCCCCAGTCCATGGCCGCCACCGTGCAAGCCTTGACGCAAGCGCGGATGGTGACGGGTTCGCCCGATCCGCTCGATGGCCGGCAGACGCTATTGACCCTGACGGACAGCTGCCGCGCCTGGATCGCGGCGAGCCGCGCCGTACGCGAAGACTGGCTGGCGCGCACCATCGAAACCCGGCTCACGCCGGCCGAAGTCACCGAGCTCGACAAGGCGGTGGCCTTACTCAAACGCTTGGCGGAGTGATCCGCTGAATTTTTCACCACGACCCCGGCAAGGAGCCCGCACGCCCAGATGAACAGCACATTCCGTTCGCTACGCATTCCCAATTACCGTATCTGGGCCGGCGGCGCCCTCGTGTCGAATATCGGCACGTGGATGCAGCGCACGGCGCAGGATTGGCTGGTGCTGAGCGAATTGACGCAGCACAATGCCAGCGCCGTCGGCATCGTCATGGCCTTGCAATTCGGCCCGCAGCTGCTGTTGCTGCCCCTGACGGGCATGGCGGCCGACCTGCTCGACCGCAGGAAACTGCTGCTGTGCACGCAGGCGGCCATGGGCTTGCTGGCGCTGGGACTCGGGATGTTGTGCATCAGCGGTCTGGTACAACTGTGGCATGTGTATGTGTTTGCTTTCCTGCTGGGCTGCGTGACGGCCTTCGATTCGCCCGTGCGCCAGACTTTCGTGGCTGAAATCGTCGGCGAGGAAGATCTGACGAACGCCGTGGCGCTCAACTCCACCTCGTTCAATGCGGCGCGCATGCTGGGCCCGGCCGTCGCCGGCTTGTTGATCAGCAGCGTCGGCAGCGGCTGGGTCTTCATCATCAACGCCGTCAGTTTTGCCGCCGTGATCGGTTCGCTGTTGCTGCTGCGCGTGGAACTGCTGCGCCGTGCGCCGCGCGTCAAGGCCACGCGCGCCAGCCTCGGCGAGGGTTTCCGCTACGTGCGCCAGCGGCCCGACCTGATGGCCATCCTGCTGATGCTGTTTCTGATCGGCACCTTTGGCCTGAACTTCCCGATTTTCCTCTCGACCATGTCCGTGACGGCTTTCCATGCGGGCGCCGGCCAGTATGGCGTGCTCAGCTCCGTGATGGCATGCGGCTCCGTGGCCGGCGCCCTGCTGGCGGCGGGGCGCGGCCAGCCCACGCTGGCGCTGCTGCTGGGGGCGGCCGCGCTGTTCGGGCTGGCCTGCGCGCTGGCCGCCGTGATGCCCAATTACTGGCTGTTCGGCATGATGCTGGTGGTCATCGGCATCGCCGCGCAAACGTTTACCACCAGCGTCAACAGCAGCGTGCAACTGTCGACGGCGCCCGCCATGCGGGGCCGCGTGATGGCCATCCTTTTGGCGATCTCGGCAGGCGGCACGCCGCTGGGCGCACCCATCGTGGGCTGGGTGGCCGACACCTTCGGCCCGCGCTGGGCGTTGGGCATCGGTGCCCTGTCGGGCCTGGCGGCAGCCTTCGTCGGCGTGCGCTACCTGGTCAAACATCACCAGTTGCGCCTGAACGTCGACCTGCGGCGCCGGCGCTTCGCATTCAGCAGCGACCAGCATTGAGGCGGTCCGTCAGGGCGGCAGCAGGCCCGTGCGGGCGGCGGCCACGATGGCTGCGCTCAAGCCGTCGAGCAGGCCGGAGGCGGCGCGCGCCGTATGCCAGTACAGGGCGATATCGAGCGGGGTATCCGGCAGCAGTTCGACCAGGCTGCCATTGTCAAGATGCGGCTGGATCAGCGCCTGCGGGTGCAAGCCCCAGCCCATGCCGGCCAGGGCGGCCGTGACGAAGGCATGCGACGAAGGCAGGGCATGGCGCGGCAGTTCCACGTGCCGGTGGCACAGGCGCCGCACCCAGCGCGCCTGCAGTTCGTCCTTGGCATTGAAGACGAGGCTGGGTGCCAGCGCCAGGCTGGCGGCGCCCACGCCGTGGGCAAAATAGCGCTGCAGGAAGGCGGGACTGGCGGCGGCCAGGTAGCGCATGGCGCCCAGCGGGCGGCTGTTGCAGCCCGATGCGGGCCGGGCCGTGGCGCTGACGGCGGCCAGCACGGCGCCGCTGCGCAGCCATTCGGCCGTATGGTCCTGGTCGTCGACGGCCACTTGCAGCAGCACCGGGTGCCCGACCGCAAAGGCGGCGATGGCGGGCGTCAGCCAGGTGGCCAGGCTGTCGGCATTCACGGCGATGGGCACGCTGGCGCGCGACACGCCCAGTGCTGTCTGCGCCAGCGCCGGCAAGGTGCCCTGCAAATCCTGTTCGAGCAGCTGCACCTGGTCCACGTGCTGGCACAGGCGCCGTCCCGTTTCCGTGGCGCGGCAGGGCTGGTCGCGTATCACCAGCGCGCAGCCGACGCGCTCTTCCAGCAGGCGGATACGCTGCGAAATGGCCGATGGCGTCACGTGCAAGGCGCGTGCGGCGCGCTCGAAACTGCCTTCGCGGAGGACGGCGGCCAAAGCGGCGAGGGCGGCATAATCGAGCATGAATGAAGTTTTCCTTAACTTACTGCAGTAAAGGTAGTTTGCCTTCATTGCGTGCGGCTGGCAAGATCGCTGCATGACACTGTCGACCGCCACCACCCCACTCGTTTTTTCCGTCTTTCTCCAGGGCTTGACCCTGGGCCTGGGACTCATCGTTGCCATCGGCTCGCAAAATGCCTTTGTCTTGCGGCAAGGCTTGCGCCGCGAACATGTGGGCGCCATCGTGCTGTTTTGCGCGCTGGCCGACGCGGCCCTGATTGCCGCCGGCGTGTTGGGCATGGCCCATGCGCTGGGGCAGCGCCCCTTGCTGGCCAGTGCGCTGGCATTGGGCGGCGCCGTTTTCCTGGCCGTCTACGGTTGGCAAGCGCTGCGGCGCGCGCGCCGGCCGCAGCAGCTGCGCGCGGCCGAAGGCGGTGCCGGGCTGGCGCTGGGCGCCATCCTGGCCCAGGCGGCCGCATTTACCTTGCTCAATCCCCATGTCTATCTGGATACGGTCTTGCTGGTGGGAAGCATCGGCGCCCAGCAACCGGGCGCGCTGCGTGGCTGCTTCATCGCCGGTGCCAGCGCGGCCAGCCTGCTGTGGTTTGCATCGTTGGGCTATGGCGCGCGCTGGCTGGCGCCGTGGTTTGCACGGCCCCGGGCCTGGCAAGTGCTCGATGGCTTGATCGGCGTGACCATGTTCGTGTTGTCGGCGCTGCTGCTGCGCCACGCGCTGGGCTGGCAGCCTTGATCAGCGCGTGGGCGGCAGCGGCGTCGGCGCTGCCGGGCGCAGGGGATGCGGCGGCGCCGGCGGCGGCGGCCGGTCGCGCGTGGCAAAGCCGCGCGGCAGCAAGCGCGCCGTTTCTATGCCGCGCAGGAACATGTTCTGGAACGGCGTGGCCAGATAGGGCAGGACCATGCCGATCACCAGCAAGCCCACGCCCAGGGTGACGGGGAAACCGATACCGAAAATGTTCAGCTGCGGCGCGGCCCGCGTCAAGATGCCCAGCGCCACGTTGGTCAGCAGCAGGGCGGCGATGATGGGCAGCGAAATTTGCAGGCCGGAACGGAAGATTTCCCCGCCCCAGGCCGCCAATTGCTGGAAACCGCCGCCGCTGATGGGACTCGATGAAATCGGCAGGCTGACGAAGCTTTCCGCCAGCGCCGCCAGCAAGACCAGATGGCCGTTGACGGTCAAAAACATCAAGGTGGCCAGCATGACGAGGAACTGGCTGATGGCAGACGACCTGCCCTTGGTTTGCGGATCGAAGAACGAGGCGAAGCCCAGGCCCATGGTCAGACTGCTGAGTTCACCGGCCATTTCAATGGCGGAAAACACGATGCGGATGGAAAAACCCATGGCCAGCCCGACCAGCATCTCTTGCGTGAGGATCAGTAAGCCGGGCAGGGACATCGGGTTGATGGCAGGCAAGGCCGGCACGGTGGGGGCGATGATCATGGCCAGCAGGGCGCCCAGGGTCACCTTGACGGTGGCCGGCACGGCCGCGTTGCCGAACAGGGGGGCGGCCGCGATCAGGCCGAGGATGCGGCTAAGTGGCCACAGCAGTGCTGCGATCCACGTGTTCAGTTCGATGCTCGACAGGGTCAGCATGGCAACAATCGCTGCACTAGCCGACCAGGTTCGGGATGCCCGTGAACACCTGGCGCATGTAGTCGAGCATGACGGACAGCATCCACGGGCCGGCCACGACGATGGCGACGAAGATGCCGACCAGCTTGGGAATGAAGGACAGGGTCGCCTCGTTGATCTGCGTGGCCGCCTGGAAAATACTGACGATCAAGCCGATGATGAGGGCGACGAGCAGCATGGGCGCGGCCACCATCAGGGTGATTTCCATCGCATGGCGGCCCAGGGTCATGACGCTTTCGGGTGTCATCGTACTTCCCCTAGTAAAAACTCTGGGACAGCGAGCCCAGCAGCAACTGCCAGCCGTCGACGAGCACGAACAGCATCAGCTTGAACGGCAGCGAGATCGTCGCCGGCGACATCATCATCATCCCCATCGACATCAGCACGCTGGCGACCACCATGTCAATGATCAAAAACGGGATGAAGATGGCAAAGCCGATCTGGAACGCCGTCTTCAGTTCGCTGGTGACGAAGGCGGGCACGAGGATGCGCAGCGGCACGTCTTCCGGACCTTGCAGGGCCGCCGAGCGCGACATCTTGGCGAACAGGGCCAGGTCGGCCTGGCGCGTCTGCTTGAGCATGAAGGTTTTCAGGGGATCGACGCCCTTGTCCATCGCCTGCTGCATGCTGATCTTGTTTTCCTGATACGGTTGATACGCATCCGTGTAGATCTTGTCGAACACGGGGCCCATGACGAACAGGGTCAAAAACAGGGCCAGCCCCACCAGCACCTGGTTCGGCGGCGCCGATTGCGTGCCGATGGCCTGGCGCAGCAGGGACAGCACGATGATGATGCGCGTAAAGCAGGTCATCATCAAGAGGGCCGCCGGCAGGAAGGTGAGCGACGTCATCAGGATGAGCGTCTGCACCGGCAGCGAGTAATTCTGGCCGCCGCCCGGCGCCGGCGTGCTGTTGAAGGCCGGGATGCCCGGTTCGGCCAGCGCCCACAGCGGCAAGGCCAGAGCGGCGGCCGCCAGTAGCCAGGTCAGGGGAGTCTTCAAGGTGGACCACGCCATCTGCTGCTTATTTCCCATTGCGTTTTTCGATGGTCTGTTTCAGCCACTCGGAAAAATTGGCGGCCGCGGGGCCGTTTTGCGCCGTCGCCAGTTGCGGCAACTCGCCTTCCTGGCGCGGCATGGTGGCCAGCGCGTTGATCCTGCCGGGCGAGGCGCCGACGACGATCCACTGGTCGGCCACTTCGACGAGGACGATGCGTTCGCGTCCGCCCAGGTTGAGCGAGCTGACGACGCGCATCTTGTTGTTGCCGCCCATGACCTTGGGGCCATAGCGTTTCATGAACCAGGCCAGGCCGATCAGCAGGGCCAGCACGAACATCAGCGCGAAGATGGTTTGCAGCAGGCTGCCGGCCGAGCTTGTCGGCGCCATCGTCATGGGCGCACCCGCCGGCATGGCGGGCAGGGCGGCGGCAGGCGAGGTGGCCGGCACCGTTGCTGCGGCAACGGGCGGCACCGTTGCTGCGGCAACGGGCGGTGTCTCGCTTGCTGCCGCGACGGAAGCGCTGGCGGCGCTGGCCGCCGGCGCCGACGCGGCTGCCGGTTCCGCGTGGGCAATGCTGCATGCCGCCAGGAGCGGCAGCACGGTGGAAATCAACAGGCCAGGCTTCATTTATTCAATTTTCGGATGCGTTCGGAAGGCGTGATGATGTCGGTCAGGCGGATGCCGAACTTGTCATTGACCACCACCACTTCGCCCTGGGCGATCAGGCAGCCGTTGACCAGCACGTCCATCGGTTCGCCGGCCAGGCCGTCGAGCTCGACCACGGAACCCTGCGCCAGTTGCAGCAGGTTCTTGATGGCGATCTTGGTGCGGCCCAGTTCGACCGTCAGCTGCACGGGAATATCGAGGATGAAATCGATATCGTTGTGCGTTTCCGACTTCGATGCCTGCTTGGAAAAGTCCTTGAACACGGCGGCGCTCGCCGCGCTGGCCGTAGTGGCGGCCTGGTTCTGCAGCGCTTCGGCTTCCGCCTTGGCCTGCTCGGCAATGGCCGCGCCCCAATCGTCTTCCGCGCTTTGGTCGTCTTGGTTGTCAGACATGTGTTTCTCCTGTTGTACAGATACGGACCGCAGCGCGATCCGGGTATTTCTTAATGGTTATTCATATTGTCGGCATTCGCCAGCAACTTTTCGACTTTGAGCGCATATTGTCCGTTCAACACGCCATACGTGCAATCCATCACGGGCACGCCATCGACGGTGGCGGCGATCAGTTCGGGAATATTCAGGGGGATGATGTCGCCCACCTTCATGTTCAAAATCTCGTCGAACGACACGCGCGCCGTGCCCAGCGAGGCCACCAGCTCGACTTCGGCGATCTGGATCTGCTGCGTCATCAGGCGGATCCAGCGCTTGTCCACTTCCAGCGCCTCGCCCTGCAGGCTCGAGGTCAGCGAATCGCGGATCGGCTCGATCATCGAATACGGCATGCAGAAGTGGATCTGTCCGGAAACGGAGCCCAGTTCCACCGTAAACGTGGACGCCACCACCACCTCGTTCGGCGTGGCGATGTTGGCGAACTGCGTGTTCATTTCTGAACGGATATATTCGAATTCGACGGGGAAGACCGGCTCCCACGACTTGGTATAGGCCTCGAAGACGATATCGAGGATGCGCAGGATGATGCGCTGCTCCGTCTGCGTAAAGTCGCGCCCTTCGACGCGGGTATGGAAGCGTCCGTCGCCGCCGAACAGGTTGTCGACCAGCAGGAAGACGAGGCCCGGATCGAAGACCATCAGGGCCGTGCCGCGCAGCGGCTTCATGTGCACCAGGTTCAGATTGGTCGGCACCACCAGATTACGGATGAACTCGCTGTACTTCGAGACGCGCACGGACCCGACCGACACCTCGGCGCTGCGGCGCAGGAAGTTGAACAGGCCCACGCGCAGCAGCCGGGCGAAACGCTCGTTGATAATTTCCAACGTCGGCATCCGGCCGCGCACGATGCGCTCCTGGGTTGCCAGGTTGTAGGTACGAACTCCCGTGACATCTTCCGGCGTCTGCGCGTCGTCCTGGTCTCCGTTGACGCCCTTCAGAAGGGCATCGACTTCTTCCTGGGAGAGGAAATTATCGGCCATGGCTGCTTATTGAATGATGAATGCGGTAAATAATACGTCCGTCACGTCCTGCTCCGGCCCTTTGTCCTCGAACGGCTGGTTCACCTGATTGATGATTTCGGCCGCCAGCTGCTGCTTGCCTTCCACGGTATTGAGTTCGGAGGCCTTCTTGCCGGACAGCAGCAGCAACAAGCGGCTGCGCACTTTCGGCATGTTCAGCTTGATGCTATCCATTTCTTCCGGACTGCCCACCTGCAGGGTAAACGCGATCTGCAGATATTGCTCGCCATTTTCCGGCTGCAAGTTGACGGTGAAGGCATCGACGGGAACGAAAACGGGCGGACCTGCCTTGGAAGCGGCGTGTTTTTTCTTGCTCGGCGCCGCTTCTTCTTTATCGGCCTTGCCATGCAAGAAGTACCAGGCGGCACCGCCGCCGATGCCGCCGGCCACCAGCACCGAGGCCAGCACGATGATCAGAAGCTTCTTTTTCGAGGCGCCGGCGGGGGCCAGGCCTGCATCTGCTTTCGGATCTGCTTTCATTTTTGGATTTGCTTTCAATGGTACTCGGGTGCATGGAAGTGGATCACGACGCCATTATGTCATTATCGGCAAATTCTGCGCAGAAGGATGCAGTGAAAAGAGGGCGGAAGCGCCCTCAACTCGCTGTTTTTATACGAAAAGTTATGCCGCGGCGCGCGCCTGTGGCCTGCGGACGACGAATTGTCGTCAGGCAAAGGTATCCACGGCACTCAGGCTGGGTCGGTTGCGGCCGCCGGCTGCCGGCGCGATGGCGATCTCGCCGCCGGAGGTGCCGCCACCCTGACCATTGCCACGGCGTTCGCCCGAGGCGGCGCGCTCGCCATGGTTTTGCTGTTCCGGCGTGCCGGCCGAGACGGTGGCGCTGCCGAAGGCGATGCCTGCTTCGCTCATCATTTCGCGCAGGCGCGGCATGGCCGCTTCCAGCGCCTGGCGTACTTCCGGCTGGGCCGACATGAAGGCGGCATCGGCCTGGTCATTGGTGACCGTCAGGACCACCTGCACGGGGCCCAGATCGGGCGGATTCAGGGTCAGGGTGGCGCTCTGGTCGCCGCCGGCCGCCATCCACACGACTTTCTGCCCCAGTTGCTGGTCCCAGGCCGGCGAGCCGACCCGGCCCGTCAGCTTGTCGGCCGGCACGGCCACGGCGGCCGCGGCCTGCTGCAGCGCGCCCGGCTGCAACTGGGCCGCAAGGCGGCTCAGGTCGGCAGGCGTTTCCTTGAGGATGGGTTCGGCTACGGCGGCGCCCGCCTTGGCGGTGGCCGCCAGCTGGGCGTCGATGGCCAGCTTGCCCGGCTCGGCCTTGCCTGCCGGCACGCTGGCGCCTGGTGTGGCGGCCGCCTTGCCCTGGGCCTGGCCCAGGCTGTCGGCAAAGTCGCCGCTGTCCGCTTGCGCGATGACGGTGGCGGCTGCCTTGCCGCTGCCCTGGCCGGCTGCCAGTAACGGCCCGGTTGCCAGGCCCTTGCCGTCGGCCTTGACGCTGGCGCGCGCCGGCAGTTCCGGCACGGCCTTGGCGGCTGGCGCCGGCGGTTGGATGGCCAGCTGGATGCTGCCTACGAGGGCCAGCATCTCGGCGGCCGGATCGGCTGGCGGCGTGACTGTCGTCGCGGGAACGGCGGGCACGCTGGCCTCTGCCGTGGCGCTGTCATTGTCGCCGTTGGCGGGGGGCGCCGCCTCGGTAGCTGGTGCGGGCGGCTGTTCGCTGCTGGCCGCCTGTTCGGTGCCCGCTTGCGCCGGCTTCGCTTCATTGGCGGGCGCCGGCGTCGCGGGTGCTGGCGCGGCCGCAGGGCTGGCGGGGCGTGCCGGCGCTGGTGCTTGCGCCATATTACGGCTGGCCTGGCGTTGCTCGATCTGGCGGTTCAGGGTGCGCTGGAAGTCGCCCGCCGCGCCGCTGGTGGAGGGCTGGCTGCGGTTGGCGGCACCGGGCGTGGCGTTTGGCGAGATGATCTGGGAAATCGGTGTTGGCTGGGTTTGCATGATGCTGCCTCAGTGTTGCTTAGCGTTTGTAATAGGCTTGTCTCGCCGCGTGCTCATCCATTGCTTTCTGGTCGCGCTTGTTTTCCAGCTTCAGCGCCTGTTCCTGCGCCCGGTTGTTCAGGGTGGTGTACGACATGCGCTTGCGTTCGGCCAGCTGCCAGCGCATCTTTTCATTCTCGCTGCGCGCCTGCGCATGCTCGACCACTTGCTGCTGGCCCAGGATGGCGCTGTCGAGCTTGACCATGAAGGCCTGGAAGTTGCGGTAAGCCATGGGCGTGATGCCGTTGCTCATGCTCGCCTCGAAGCGCTTGGCATAGTCGTCGCGGTAGCCGGACAGCATGTCGAGTTTCTGGCGGCAATCGTCGAGCGCTTTCAGGGCCGCGCCCAGGCGCTTGGCGCAATCGTCGGTTTCGCGCTGGGCAAGGTCGATCAGGGTAGCAAGTTGGGAAGGAGAAGCCATGGCTGATTATATTCCCGCTATGCAAGTCCTAATCAGTCGAATAGAGCGGTAAGTTGCCCCAAGCTCTCATCCATGCTGACCCGCTCCGTGATTTGCTGTTGCAAAAACGCCTCGATCTTTTCATGCAGGGCGATGGCCTGGTCCAGCACGGGGTCGGTGCCGGCGCTGTAGGCGCCCACGCTGATCAGGTCGCGGCTGCGCTCGTAGCGCGAATACAGTTGTTTCAGCTTGCGCGCCTGCTGCTGGTGCTCGTGCGTGGTGATCGAGTGGGCGGCGCGCGAAATCGATTGCTCGATGTCGATGGCCGGATAATGGCCCGCCTCGGCCAGGCGGCGGTTGAGCACGATATGCCCGTCCAGAATGGCGCGCGCCGAGTCGGCGATCGGGTCCTGCTGGTCGTCGCCCTCGGTCAGCACGGTGTAGAAGGCCGTGATCGAGCCGCCGCCTTCCTCGCCATTGCCGGCCCGTTCCACCAGCACGGGCAGCTTGGCGAAGACGGATGGCGGATAGCCCTTGGTGGCGGGCGGCTCGCCGATGGCCAGGGCGATTTCGCGCTGCGCCATGGCGTAGCGGGTCAGCGAATCCATGATCAACAGCACATTTTGCCCCTGATCGCGGAAATGTTCGGCAATCGCCGTCGCATACGCGGCCCCTTGCAGGCGCATCAGCGGCGGCGTGTCGGCCGGCGCGGCCACGACGACGGAACGGGCCAGGCCTTCGGGGCCGAGGATTTGTTCGATGAATTCCTTCACTTCGCGGCCCCGTTCGCCGATCAGGCCGACGACGATCACGTCCGCCTCCGTGTAGCGGGCCATCATGCCCAGCAGCACGCTCTTGCCGACGCCGGAACCGGCGAACAGGCCCATGCGCTGGCCGCGGCCCACGGTCAGCATCGCGTTGATCGAGCGCACGCCCACGTCGAGCGTATCGACGATGGGCGCGCGGCCCAGGGGATTGGCGGGGCGTACGTTGATGGGGGCGCTGTCGGTCGTGTGCAGCGGGCCCAGCTGGTCAAGCGGACGGCCCGCGCCATCGAGCACGCGGCCCAGCAGCTGCGGCCCCACGGGCAGATGGCGCGCGCGGTCGCTGGGGCGGCGGCGCGGGTGCGCCACGCTGCCGGGGCGGGGGATGGCCGGCTCGACGGAAAACACGCGCGTGCCGGGCACGATGCCCTCGACGTCGCTTTGCGGCATCAAAAACAGGCGGTCGCCTTCAAAACCCACCACTTCCGCCTCGACCCGGCCACCATTGGGCAGCGGCACGGTACAGGCGGCGCCGACGGCCAGGCGCAAGCCCACGGCTTCCATCACCAGGCCGGCCACGCGCGTGACGCGGCCTGAAATTTGCATCGGTTCGACAAAGCCGACCACGGCCGAACAATCGCTCAGGTAGGCGCGCCAGCGCGCCGCATGGGCAGTGGGGCCTTTGACGGGCTCGCTCACGGCGCCAGCCAGTCCAGGTCTTTGCCCAGCGCATGCGTCAGGCGCTGCCAGCGGGTGGATGCCTGCGCGTCGATCTGATTGCTGGCCGTGTCGATCTTGCAACCGCCGCGTTCCACGGACGGGTCTTCGATGACGCGCCAGCCACCTTTGTCGAGTTCATCGCCGATACCGTCGCGTACTACTTGCGCGTCTTCCGGGTTGAGCATCAGCAAGGCCGGTTGTTGCAGCACAGGCAAGTATTCGATGGCTTCGCGCACCATCGGCAGCATCAGTTCGGGGCGCACGGGCAAGGCGGTCTTGAGCATGCCCTTGGCCAGCTGCAGGGCCAGTTCCATCACGTCGTTGGCGATCAGTTCGTCGGCCTGGTGCACGGCCGTGCCGAAGTCGACGGCGATGGTTTGCAGGTGCGCCAGTTCCACGGCCGAGGCAGCCTTGCCTTGTGCATACGATTCGGCATGGCCGTCGGCATGCCCGGCCGCGTGGCCTTCCGCATAGCCGGCAGCGCGGCCTTCCTCGAAGGCCGTGGCGCGCGCTTCCTCGCGGATGGCGTCGAGTTCTTCCTGCGTCGGGTATTCGAGCGGCGGGGCCGGCTCTTCCTCGTGCAGCTCGGCAAATGGATCGAATTCCGGTTCGGGATCGGGTTCGAGCAGCTTGCGCGCCGCCACCACGCTGGGGCGCTCGTCGCCAAACGAGGTCATTTCCCAGCGCTGGTAAGCGGTTTGCTGCTCTTTGGGAATCAAATTAGACAAACGAATCCTCGCCTTTTCCGCCTAAGACAATCTGTCCCTCGTCCGCCAGGCGGCGCACGATCTGCAGGATCTGTTTCTGCTGCGATTCCACTTCCGACAGGCGCACGGGGCCTTTCGATTCGAGGTCTTCGCGCATCATCTCGCCGGCGCGCTGCGACATGTTCTTGAAGATCTTGTCGCGCAGTTCCTGCGAGGCGCCCTTCAGGGCGATGATCAGCATTTCCGACTGCACTTCGCGCAGCAGCAGCTGGATGCCGCGGTCGTCGATATCGATCACGTTGTCGAACACGAACATTTCGTCCATGATCTTTTGCGCCATGTCGTTGTCGTAGTTCTTGATATTGTCCATGACGGAGCCTTCCTGCTCGCCGCTCATGAAGTTCAGGATTTCGGCTGCCGCGCGCACGCCGCCCAGCGACGATTTCTTGATGTTTTCGTTACCCGACAGCAGTTTCGTCAGCACGTCGTTGAGTTCGCGCAAGGCGGCCGGCTGCACGCCGTCCAGGGTGGCGATGCGCAAGACCACGTCGTTGCGCAGGCGGTCCGTGAAGTGGCCGAGGATTTCGCAGGCCTGGTCGCGTTCCAGGTGGACGAGGATGGTGGCGATGATCTGCGGGTGTTCGTTGCGGATCAGCTCGGACACGGATTGCGAGTCCATCCATTTCAGCGATTCGATGCCGGAGGCATCCTTGCCGCCCAGGATGCGCGACAGCAGCACGGATGCCTTGTCGTCGCCCAGCGCCTTGGTCAGCACTTGCCGGATATATTCGTCCGAATCGAGGCCGACGGTGGAATTGAGTTCCGTCTGCGCGCGGAAGTCGCCGAGCACCTCGACCACCTGCTCGTGCGCGATGCCCTTCATGGTGGCCATGGCGGCGCCCAGTTTCAGCACTTCGCGCGGGCCGAGGAATTTCATGACCTCGGCCGCTTCGCTCTCGCCCAGTGCCAGCATCAGGATCGATGCTTTTTGCAGTCCCGTTGTCTCAGTCATTATTGCCTATCCATGCTTTGATTACGTTGGCCACCACGCGCGGGTCTTCCTGCGCCAGTTTTCTGGCCATCGCCAGGTTT
Organism: Janthinobacterium sp. GW823-FHT01H08; assembly: GCF_058797855.1. Lineage (NCBI taxonomy): Bacteria > Pseudomonadati > Pseudomonadota > Betaproteobacteria > Burkholderiales > Oxalobacteraceae > Janthinobacterium > Janthinobacterium sp. GW823-FHT01H08. Next base: position 5,022,306 of record NZ_CM179504.1, on the reverse strand, counting down.
TCGCGATAACCGCGCGCCGTATCTTCTTCCAGTTCTTCCAGCTCCGCTTCGCTGAGCAGGACTTCGTTTTCTTCGCCCTCCTTGGCCAGTTCCGGTTCGATGACGGGCGGCGGGGCGCCGAAATCGTCGATCTTGCGCATCACGGGGCGCAGCATCGGGCGCACGATCTTGATGAAGATGTACAGCAGGATCAGGGCCGTGATGAGGAATTTCGCCAGTTCCTTGGCCAGCGGCAAGTTGGCCGGGTCGCGCCACCACTCGAGCTTGCCTTCCGGCGCGCGGTCGATGCCGTCGAACGGCGAGTTGGCCACGCTGAAGCTGTCGCCGCGCTCCTTGTTGTAGCCCATCGCTTCCTTGACCAGATTGTTGATCTGGACCATTTCGGCAGGGGAAATCGGCTTGACCGTGACCTTGCCATCCTTGTCGAAGCTGCGGCGGTAGTTGACGACGACGGCCACCGACAGGCGGCGCAGGCCGCCCATGGATTTCTGCTCGTAGCGCACAGTCTTGTCGACTTCATAATTCGTCGTCGATTCCTTCTGTGTCGGCGCCGTCGGCGCGCCAGCCGGGGCGCCCGGCGCCTCGGCCGTCAATGGCGCCGTCGCCACGCCTGGCGGCTGGTTCGACAGCGCGCCCGGCACGCCGGACGGGTTGGCATTGCCGGCGCCCGTCGATTCGCTCGTTTGCTGGCTGCGGATGGTGGACGCTTCCGGCGGCGAATTCGGCTTGTAGGTTTCGGCCGCCTGTTCGCTTTGCGAGAAATCGACATCGGCCGTCGCTTCGGCGCGCACATTGCCTTCGCCGACGATGGGCAGCAAGATCGATTCGACCTGCTTGATCACGCTTTGCTGCAATTGCTGCACGTATTTCAGCTGGTTCGGGTCCAGGCTCTTGATGCCGTTGGCGCGGTCCTTGTCCTTTTCCTGGTTCGACAGCAGGGTGCCGGCCTGGTCGACCACAGTGACATTGATTGGCAGCAATTCCGGCACGCTCGACGCCACCAGGTGCACGATGGCGCTCACCTGCAGCTGGTCCAGGCCGCGGCCCGGGTGCAGGTTCAGCAGCACGGAAGCCGTCGGTTTTTGCTGTTCGCGCACGAAGACGGACGGTTTGGGCAGCGCCAGGTGGACACGCGCCGTATCGACGGCGGACACGGATTCGATCGATTTCGCCAGTTCGCCCTCGAGGGCGCGCTGGAAATTGACCTGTTCGAGGAATTGCGAGACACCGAGCTTCTGGTTTTCCATCAGCTCGAAGCCCACGTTGCCGCCCTTCGGCAAGCCTTGCGCGGCCAGTTTCAGGCGCGCGTCATGGACTTGCTCGGACGGCACGAGAATGGCGCCGCCGCCTTCGGAAAACTTGTGCTTGATGCCAAGCTGGTCCAGCGATGCGGTGATGGCGCCGCCGTCGCGGTCCGTGTAGTTGGAAAACAGGACCTTGTACTCGGGCGGCTGGTTCCACATGTACAGGGCCACGCCGATGGCAACCAGTGCCGCCACGCCCAGACCGCGCAGGAAATTCTTGCCCATCGGCGTCTTGGCGAAAGCTTGCACGGACTCCACGGGCGAGCGGCCAGGCGCCGGTTCCGGTGGTATGCGGTTCACATCGATTTCTTCGGCTACAGCCATGATTGCCTTCCGGGGCGCGTATGTTGGGTAGTGAGTGGGGGCCGCTTCCACTGGAGGAGGGGGCGATATGCAGAATTATCCGCCACTGTCACGCGCTTCAATCGTCCAAATAGAAGGCGCTTTTGCCGCCTGCTCGGCCGAGCGGCTGGCGTTGGCGCTGGTATTGTGGAACCCTGGCAACATGTGACGGAAGTTATTGTACCCGTCGTTGCCTTGCAAGCCAGGGTTTTGTTCTCTGGGTGCAACAGGCATGGAACAGTTATGAAGCACACCAGAATCGGGAGGCGAAGTGAAAACAGGCGGTATCGATAGCAGCAGGATCGAGGCGATGATCGCGCAACTGAAGTCGGCGGCCACGCGGCCGGAGGCGAAAATACCGGCGATCCAGACCGAGATGCCGGCGGCGAAGGTGAATTTTGCCGATGCCTTCAAGAGCGCACTGGACTCCGTGAGCGGCGCGCAACAGGCTTCGTCGGCGCTGGGCCAGCGCTTTACCATGGGTGACGAAAAGGTCAGCCTGTCGGACGTGATGGTATCGATGCAAAAGTCGAGCATCGAATTCCAGGCGACGGTGCAGGTAAGGAATAAATTAGTTGCTGCATATCATGAGATCATGAATATGCAAGTTTAACGTATCGCTAAAGCTACTGCGCGGCGCGCTTTGCGGCCTGCGATGCTCGCTGTGCTACAGCACAGCTGCGCGTCTCGGCCGCAAATCATCGCCGCTCGCTACGCTTTTGCGAAACGTTAAGTTTTGACTCTGGATTGAATTAACCCAGCCCCGCCATGCGCGCATTGCGTTCTCGTTCAAGGCGCGTGATATAGCGCTGCACGTGCGCCAGCATGCTGCGCGGCAGGTCGACGAACTGGCAGCCGAGGCGGCGGTTCAGCTTGTTGTTGAGCAGGGTCATGTCCAGCGAATTGCGAATTTGCAAAGTCGCGGTGACGATGCCGACATCGGGCAGGTCGATGCGGCAACCGGGATAGTCCCTGCCGATGGTCTCGCCCAGCATCAGTTTATTGTCGAGGATGGCGATGCCGCCGCAGCTGATGTCGGCCAGCGGAAACAGGGTGTCGGCGCCGCCCAGCGAGGGTGGCAGGGGAATCGAGACGCGCACGGGATTGCTCACGGGCGTCGTCATGCGGTAATACTCGCGCCGCTGCAGGCGGATCAGTGTTTCAGGTATGGCAATTTTCAGGGCGGGCGTGCCGCCATGGTTGCACTCTTCCACCAGGGCGCTGGCAAACAGGATGCGGATCTTGTCGAGCGAGGTTTCAAACGAAATACCGGTGGCGGCCACCATGCGCCGGTTCTGGTCGGCGTTCACGGAACGGTCGAGGATGACGGTGTTGTGGTCGGCATCGACTTCCAGGATGGACGTGACGCACACATCGGACTCACCGTGGATCAGCATGCGGATCAGCTGGTTCTTTTCGCTGATGCCGCGCAGCAAGGCAATGATTTCCCGCCGCGATTCCACTTCAAAATCGTGCCAGTTTTCGAGGCCGGAATCCATAATATGTGCTTGCATTGATGCCTGTCTATGTATCGGTGAGGTTGACGCTGGTGTCGGGCGGCGGCGGAATCGGCCCGCCATTCGCAGATTCAATATGATATAACCAGGCCAGCAGTTCCGCAATCGCCCGATACAGGCCGGGCGGAATCTGGCGGTCCAGGTCGACATCCATCAGCAGCGCCACCAATTCCTTCGACTCATGCACGAAGACGCCGTGTTCGCGCGCCGTGCTGATGATCTGGTCCGCGATCAGGCCGCTGCCCTTGGCCACCACCTTGGGCGCCGGCGTGCCGCTCTGGTAAGCGAGGGCAACGGCTGTCTGCGGCACCTTGCGCTTGGTGTCGTCAAGCATCGTCTTCTCCAGCCGCCTGCGGCTTGCCGGCGATCGTCAAGGATGACAATGGCCATCCGGCCGCGGCCAGCGACGCTTCCAGCCGCGCCGCATGCTGGCGCAAGGTATCGGCGCTGCCTTCGCTGCCCGCTTGCAGCTGGATGGCCACGCTGCCGCCCTGCAACACCACGTGCGCGGCCAAGTCGCCCAGCAGGGGGAACTGGAAGCGCACATTGCTGCGCCAGGCCGTCGCTTCCTCGTCGGCGTCACGGCTCTCGTGCTGCTGTCCTTCCGGCGCATCGCGGCTGATATCCCACTGCATCTTCTGCCCGGGCCAGGCTTCGCCCTGCCATTGCACGCGCGCCTGTTCGTGCGTATGCAGCTGCAAATTGATCAGTTGCGCCGATGCCAGGTCGGTGCCCGTCCTGGCCGTCTCGCCCTGAGCCGCCTTCTGCATTTGCGGTTCCAGCAACAGCGAGGCCAGCGGCCGCTTGCCCTCGGCCCATTCGGCCACATGCGATTCATAGAACAGGCCGCTGCTGCCGACGGCATCCTGCAGTTTCTGGGCCACCTGGGCCGGGGCGGCGCTTGGCAAGGCCATCAGCGGCGTCTTGCCGACCAGGGACAGGGGCGCGCCGGGCACGCTTTCCGCTTGGCTGAGCACTGTGCTGATGGCGCGCGCGGTCGTGCTCAGCTCCGGCGCCGGCGTGTCGCCGGCCAGGGCGGGCAGCAGATTGGCTGGCGTCAGCGGTGCGCGGCTGAGCAGGGTGGCGGCCGTGCTGCTGGCGCGCGTGCCGGCCTGGGCGGCGCCGGCCTGGGGGCCGCGCAGGTCGGCAGCCTCGGGCTCGGCTTCCGCGTCCGCATATGTCAGCAGGGCGCTGGCGGGCTGGTCGCGGTTATTGCCGATTTGAAAAGAAGGGCGGGGATTGATGCCAATCAAGGTCAGCGGGATTTCCGTGCCCGCCTGGGCGCCCGCGGGCAGCTGCATGCGGGCTGGCGTGCCGGCCACGCGCACGAGAAAGCTGCCGTCGCCCATGCGGGCCAGCACTTGTCCCTGCATGGATTTGCCGATCAGTCCCTGCAGCGAGCGCTGGAACTCGGCCTGGCGCGGGTCGGCGACGGCATCGGCAGCCCGCGTGGGCTTGACCGGGGTCAGGGGCGTCATGCCGATCGCATCCATCTTCGGCAACATGATAGCTAGCCTTGCCCCGTGGGCGTTTAGACGCCGTAGGCGTTGGCCAGGCGCCGCTCGGTGCCCGTGCTGTTGATCAGCTTGGACAATTGCGCCATCCACGGCATGGTCAGGTCGCGGATCTTGCGGTCGTCTTCCAGTATCTGCTTGATCAGGGCGACCTTGCGCTGGCGGCCGGCGGTCTCCAGCACGACTTTTTCTTCGTTCGCCTTCAGCGTGGCCACATGCGCGCTGATGCGCTGTTCCAGCGCTTCGAGCTCGTCCCAGTCGGCGTTGGTGGCGGCGGTCACCATCCGGCCCGTCAGGGTCTGCATGGCTTCGTAGGTGGTCAGGACTTCTTGGTGGGTCATCATGGATCAGGCGCTCGCAAGGCTGGGCATACGTTTTAAATCGGCGCCGGGAATGGCGGCCGGCGTGGCGCCGATGGCGTTCCAGGTTTCGCGCAGGTCGGTCAGCAGGCGCTGTACTTCCTCCAGCATGCCAAGATCGTTGCGGATGTTGGCCGCCAGCAGACGCGCGCTCATGTATTCATACAGGGCGTCGAGGCCTTCGGCGATCTGGCCGCCCACTTCCTTGTCCAGGCTGGCGCGCAAGCCATTGTCGATGATCTGGATGGCTTTCGAGATGGATTTGCCCTTTTCCGGGATGTTGCCTGAATTCATGTGCATCTGCGCGCTGAGCACGGCCACCAGGGCGCCGTCGTACAGCATGACGATCAGCTTGTGCGGCGAGGCCGAGCCGATGCCCGTTTCCAGGCCGACCTTGGCATAGGCGTTGACGCCGCGTTGTTGGGTTCCAAACATATATTTCTCCTGATGATAGCGCTTAACGGTTGGCGGCGATGGAAGCCAACTGCTGGGTCAAATAAGTTTGCGTGGACTGCAATTTGCTTAGCGTAACGTCGAGGCGCGTGTATTGGGCGCGGTAGCGTGCTTCGATTTCGGTCAATTTTGCGCTGAATTTGTCGCGCTGCGCCGCCACTGACTTCAGGGTTTCATTGATGCCGTTCGTACGTCCGGTGATCATGCCATCCGTGCCCAGGAAGGAAGTCGCCAGGTTGTTCAATTGGTAGGCATACCCTTGCGAAAAGCTGACCGTGCCGCGCGAGCCGATGACGCCTCCGGTGACTTCAATTTTCAAGCCTTCGGCTGGCGAGCCCGGGGCGCCCGTCAGAGTCTGGCCCGAGCCGACGACCGGTTGCCCGCCCAGCGTACCGGCCACGTCGCTGCCTTTGACGGGTTTGGCTGTGCCAAACAGGGTTCCAATGCCAGTCCCGGTGTCGCTGCTCACGGCGAGGTTGGAGACGGAACCATAGCGACTTGAGGAAAGGACCAGTTTGCCGGTGCCATCGATCGCGGCGGAAACCGTGGTGCCATTGTCCGAGAAAGCTTTGATGCCGTTGATTGACGATTGCACCAGTGATGCCAGCTGCGTCGGGGTGTAGGTGCCGGCCGGGATCGTCACCTTGGCCGTGTTCTTCGCGGCCGAGGGTTCCGTATCGTTCACGGTGACATTCCAGGTGGTATCGCTGGCAATCGTGGTGCTGGCCGGTATCGCAGCATCCGATGTGAGCGAACCCTGGCTGGCCATGGTGGTGATGGTCAGGTCATAGGTCCCGGGCTTGGTGGCCGCGGTCGAGCTGGTAAACGCGACGTTGCTGTCGCTGGCCTTGCCGATGGCCGAGAACAGGCCGGCGATGTCGCTGAAGTTCGCGCTGATCGCCTTGTCGAGTTTGCTTGTATCCAGAGTCAGGTTGCCATCCTTCTGAAAGGAGATACCCACCTGGCTCAAGGTGTTCATGCTGCTGCCCAGGCCTGTAATCGGCACGCCCAGCTGCCGACGCAACTGGGTCTGGATCGATTGCACGGTGGAGTCGCCGAGCAGAACCCCGCCAGTCTTGGTATCGGGGTTATACGCCGTCATTTTGCCGATCGCGGTGTTCAGATCGTTGTAGGCCTTGACGAAGGCGGTGATGCTGGTTTTGACCGTTGTTGTATCTTTGGCCACCGACAGGCTGGACGTGCCTATTTTGGTAATGCCCAAGGTGACGCCTTCGATCGCCGTATCGACGCTGTTCGAACTGCTGGTGATGGCGATGCCGTTGACGCTGAACATGGTGTTCTGGGCCGCGCTGTTCTGTTTCAAGTTTTGTGCGCCAGCCACATCGTAGGCCAGCAAACCGCTCAAGGCGCTGTCGGCGGGCTGGCCATCACTGCCGCTGAGTGTGATCTTCATGGCTGAATTGGCGCCCGTCTTTGTCGAGCTGAGCACCAAGTGATACGGCTTGTCGCTGCCATCGGAAACGATGCTGGCGGTCACGCCGAGACTGGCGTTGTTGATGGCGTCGCGTATGCCCTGCAAGGTGTTGTTGGTGGAGTCGATCACCACCGAACCAGTGGCTTGCGTGCCATCCTGCGTGAAGCCCGTATTCATATAGGCGCCGCCCGAACCTGCCGTCAGTCCGGCTGCCGCTGGATTGCTGCCGGCGATGGTGATGGGGCTGGCATTGCCCGAAGCCAGGGTGATCGAACTGGCAATCGTCACGTTCGAACCGCTGTTGGCGGCATTGGAGGCATGGCCGATGCCGCCCATGGTGCTGCCCGTGACCACTTCCTCGATATTGATATTGGAACCATCGGCGCGCGTAAATTGCAGATTGCCGCCAGCTGCCGTGCCTGTGACGGTGATATTCGCGGCGGCCAGCGCGTTCGAGACGGCATTCGGGCCCGCCAGTGTCGTATCGAGCGAAGCGGCCGTGATGCCGCTGCCTGCGGCAACGCCGTTGCCTTGCGTAACGATCTCGATGCCGCCAACCGACAGTGAATACGTGCCGTCCGCGCCGGTGGCAATGTTGCCGAAACCGGTGAACATGCTGGCGCTGCTGGCCGTCGGCTGGGCAGTGGCCGTCACGCCCGTGGTGCTGCTCTTGGCGTTGATGGCGTCGGCCAGCGCACGCGCGCTCTTGGTGCTGGCATCGGTCGGGATGGCCGTGCCATTGATAATCAGCGAGCCGTTGCTGACGCCCGTGAGCAGGGTGCTGCCGCCCAGTGCCGTGCCTGTTACACCAAATGTGCCGCCGGCGAGTGCGCCAAGCTGGAAGGACACCGTGGTCTTGGCGCCGCTGCCGATGGTCGACAGTTTGCTGGCCATGCCGCCGGACGTGAGTGTCTGGGCCTGGGCCAGCTGGGAAACATTAATGTTGTAGCTGCCGGCCACTGCCTTGGCGCCAGCGCTGGCCGACAACACCAGCGGGTCCGATGGCGTGGCACTGACGGCGCGGAAGTTATTCGAGTTGGTCAGTGCCGACAGCGAACTCTGAAAACTGCTGACGGAACCGCTGAGCGTTCCCAGCGCGCTGAGCTTGGCCTGGTAGGACGCTGTTTTCTTGTCAAAGGTATTCAGTGGCACGGCTTCGGCCGCCATCAGCTTGTCGATGATGGCGTTCACGTCCAGGCCGCTGGCGCCGGCGGCGATGCCAACGGATGAAATTGTAGGGGTGATGGCCACGGAATGCTCCTAGGAAAACGCTAATATAAGCTGTTATCGGCAGAATCAATCAGGACTTGAGAGGGGGAATTACCGCGCTGTTTTCAGGCGAAACGAAAAGGCGGGAGGAAAAAAGGGAATATTGCTGTATTTGTAATAAAATACGAGGCCCGGTAGTCAGGCTACCTGGCCCCGGTAAACTGCTGATGCGTGCTGCCACGATGCTGCGCTTCCGTGGACAATGCCATCATCTTATGCGCTTTGGCTAATCAGGGAACCCTTGGCCGAATCGAACGTCTTGGCCAGCTCCAGCGCTTCCCGGGTGGGAATCTGGCGCAGCACTTCTTTGGTTTCCTGGTCGATGACCTTGACCACCGTGCGTTGGCTGTCCTCGTCGATGGAAAATTCAATGCCTTGCGTTTTTATTTGCGATGACTGGTTCAGCTCCGATACCGCCTTGTTCAACTGCTCGCGGCTGGGTTCTTTGCTGGCTTGTTGTGGTGCAACTGCGTCGTTTTCCGTCGTCGTGCGTGGCGTTGCCGGGCGCGCCGCCGACGTATCCGTCGCGGTGTAACTCTTGTCTATCCTGGCCGCGGAGGCGGCCGCTATCGTATCGATAGTCATGGTGCTCTCCTAGTGAAAATTCCCCTGCCGAAAAAATCCGGCAGGGGAATCAGAGTTCTACGCTGTTGCCTGGCTAATCGGAGATTAGCCGCGCAGCAGACTCAGGACGCCGTTTGGCAGCGAGTTCGCTTGCGCCAGCATGGCCGTACCAGCTTGTTGCAGGATCTGGCCGCGGGTCATGTTGGCCGTTTCCGACGCAAAGTCCGTATCGACGATGCGGCTGCGCGATGCCGACAGGTTTTCCGTGGTCGATTGCAGGTTCGAGATCGCCGAAGCGAAGCGCGATTGCAATGCACCGTACTGAGCACGTTGGCCATTGACCGTCGACAAGGCTGCATCGGCGATTTTCAAGGCCAGCTGAGCGCCATCGAACGTCGTGATGTCGATCGACGCGACGGACTTCAGTGACGAACCTTGGTTGGCGGCGCCTGCACCAGTCGCACCCAGACCCAGACCGGAACCGGCATCGGTGACGGAGAAGCTGCTGTCCGAGTCGAACGTCACGGTGCCGTTTGCAACAGCGACAGCTACAGCGCCTTTGTTATCGACCGCTGTGGTCTTGGTGCCGTCGAGCTTGTAGCTTGCGACATCGAACTTGGTGTTCGCAGTAGCGCCGTTGGTGAGCTTGATGTCAGCGCCATTGGCATTGCTCAGCTTAATACCGCCGTTTTTCGTGTCGTACTGAGCCGTCACGCCGGTCTTTGCCGATTGGGCATTGATGGCGTTGATGCCTGCTGCGAAGTCGGTGGCGCTGCTTGCGCTGCCGCCAACTGCGAAGGACACGGTGACAGGAGTCTGGGCTGGATCGTTGTCCGATGCGATCTGGAACGAGTACGATTCGGCGGCCAGGGCCAGGTTGGTTTCCGTTTTTGCCGTAGCGGTGACACCGGTAGCGCTGGTTTTCTGGTTGATGCCAGCAGCGATCGATTTAGCCGTGTCCGACAGGACAGCTGGAGGACCTACGGCAGCGGTAGCCGTAGTGTAGGTGGCGGAACCGAGCTTGCCGTTGATGGTGATGGCTTTTGCATCGGCAACGTTGGTTGACGTTGCTTTGACTGCAACAGCATCATTCTCAATACGGTTGTTGCCGTAGGTATTGGTCAGGAAGTTTGCGCCGCTGGCCGAAATCAGCTGATTCGCGTCCGCGCCGACCTGGAAGTTGGCCGTGCCCATGGTGCCGTCCAGCAGCGCCTGGCCGTTGAACGAAGTGGTTTGAGCGATGCGGTTCAATTCCGAACCCAGTTGACCAACCTCGGTTTGCAGAGCCTGACGGTCGCTCGACGAGTTGGTGGCGTTCGACGATTGAACTGCCAGTTCGCGGATACGTTGCAGGATGTCGCCCGAGCTCGACAGTGCACCCTCGGCCGTTTGAGCCAGCGAGACGCCGTCGTTTGCATTGCGGGTTGCCTGCGTCATGCCGCGGATTTGCGACGTCATGCGGTCGGAAATCGCCAGACCAGCAGCGTCATCCTTGGCGCTGTTGATGCGCATACCGGAAGACAGACGTTGCAGCGAGGTGGTCAAGGCCGATTGCGACGTCGACAGGTTGCGCTGTGAGTTCAGGGAGGCAATGTTGGTATTAATTACTGCAGCCATGTTAATTCTCCAAACAGATACTACATTGTGCTAAGTGCCGTTCACTTTGGCCTGCCCCGCTGTTCCGGGACAATCAAGCCGCTGTTGTTTAGGGTAACGGTTGCTCTGCGGGAAAATTTATAGCGGAAAGTGCTTTAAATTTTAATTTTTAGCCCTTCAGTTTGCTGCTGGCCGCGCGCTAAACGACGGCGTTTGAGAAAACTTGAGGGTAAAAATAGTTTTATTTTCATATCGCGCGGACGCTGGCGGCATGCTGCAGGGGGTGAGGGGTGTTGTTGTTTATGCCATGAAAAATGCCGTCCGGCCGAGTGGCGGGACGGCATGTGGCGAAGCGGGCGGGCGTCAATCCGCCACCACCACCCGATTCTTGCCCGTCTGCTTGGCCTGGTACATGGCGCGGTCGGCGCGTTTGACGAGTTCGGCCTGGTCTTCGTTGGGCAGGCGCAGGGCCACGCCGGCGGAGAAGGTGATCAGGACTTTTTCGTTGTCGTGCAGGAAGAAATGCCGGGTCAGCTCGCGTTGCAGCCGCGTCATCGTCGATGAGGCCGCTTCGACCGTGGTTTCCGGCAGCAGGATGAGGAATTCCTCGCCGCCGAAGCGGGCGATGACGTCCATCGAGCGCAGGGTTTCCTTGACGATTTTCACCAGGTGTTTCAGCGCGGCGTCGCCGGCCAGGTGGCCATAGGTGTCGTTCAGGCGCTTGAAGTCGTCCAGGTCCAGCATGGCGATGCACAGCGGCGTGCCGCGGCGGTCCGAGCGGGCCGTCTCGCGCTCGAACACGTCGTCCAGGCCGCGACGGTTCAGGCTGCCCGTCAGCTGGTCTTCCCGCACCAGTTCGCTCATATGCTGGAGCTTCGCTTCCAGCGTGTGGATACGCTGTTCCGCATCCTGCACTTCCTGGCGCGCCAGCACCATCTTGTCGCGCGCGCGCAAGGCCTCGTTCTGCACCATGCGCGTTTCGCGCAAGACTTCGTCGAGAACGCTGTTCAACTCGCTGATATTTTCCGCCTGGCTGATCTTTTCCGAATAGCCGCCGATCTTTTCGTGGAAGTCGCCCGTGCTGGCCGCCACTTGCCCCAGGCGGTCGATGAAGGTCATCATCATGTTCTTGACCGTCAGCTTGACGTCGGACAGGCTGTGCTTGAGCTGGCTTTGCTTGTAGATGACTTCCTTCAGGCTGCGCGTGGCGTCTTCCAGCGCGCGCTGGTCGAGCGGACCGGCGATCAGGTTCTGCACGGCGTCGACCTGGCCGCGCAGCCAGCTGTCGTCGTCGAGCAGCTGGCTGACGTTGTCGAGCAGCAGCTTGAACAGGCGCAGCAACAATTCCTGCTGCTCGGCCGTGTCGCCGCTTTTCAGTTCGATCTGGTAGCACAGCTGTTTCAGGCGCAGGGCCGCTTCGTTCAGCGCTTCTTCCGTGTGGGCCAGCTTGATGGCCGCGCCCAGGGACTCTGCCTCTTCCACCAGCGCGGGCGTGCCCGTCAGCAAGGTGGCGACGGCAAAGCCCAGGGTGCGGCTGAGCAATTCACGCAGGGTGCGCGTCTGTTCGCCGTCCGGCAGGGGCGGCAATTCGATGCCGCCGCTTTTCTTGACCTGTTTCTCGGCCAGTTGCGCCAGGGTACGTGCATAGCCATCCCAGTCGCGCGCTTTCAGGGCGCGCTGGAAACGCTTGCCAAAGTCGCCCAGTTCGCCCGCCGATTCGCTCATCTTGGCGGCGAATTGCGTGAGGACGTTTTCCGCGCCGCTCTCCGTGGGTGCGCTGGCGGCCAGTACGGCTCCCGGCGTAGCCGGCGTCTCGGCCGCTTCGCTGATGCCCGCGATTTCATTGTAGATGTCGCGGTAGGCGCTCGGCGTGGGGGCGATGCGGCGCGTGGCCAGGCGGCGAAACGCTTCGCGGGCGATATCGGCCGGGTTCATCGCCGCAGCGGCGGCGGTATTCGTGGCGCCAGCGGGAGCGCCTGCTGGTGAGGATGGCAATTTACTGGACATGTAGGCACAGCCTTTTTAGATATTTCTCATTATCCTCATGATATGCGAGTTGGCAAAGAACTTATTGTGCGAGAAGCAAGGAGAAGTCCTGTCAATTCGCCCGATGCCAGCGGGCATGCCGCTTTGCCGTCAATCCACCAGCTGGTTGCGGATGGCGTAATGCGTCAGTTCCGCGCTATTCTTGAGCTTCATCTTGACCAGCAAGCGGGCGCGGTATTCGCTGACGGTTTTCACGGACAATTTGAGCTCTTCGGCGATGGCGCCCACCGCCTTGCCCGAGGCAATCATGACCAGCGTCTGGTACTCGCGGTCCGACAAGGTGTCGTGCAAGGCCGTTTCGTGGTCTTCGCCCACCGTGTTGGCCAGTTCCTGCGCCAGCGAGGCGCTGATGTATTTCAACCCTTGCGCCACTTGCCGGATGGCCGTGACCAGCTCGCGCGGCGCGCTCTGTTTCGTCAGGTAGCCGGCCGCGCCCGCCTTGAGCGAACGGATGGCATACTGGTCTTCGCGGTGCATGGACAGCATCAGCACGGCCAGTTCCGGCTTTTCCTTCTTGATCTGCTTGAGTACCTCGATGCCGCTGCGGTCGGGCAGGGAGATGTCAAGCAACAACACCTGGCATTTCGAGCCGCGGAACAGTTTGATGGCGTCGTGGCCATTTTCAGCTTCGCCGGCCACGATGATGTCCTTCGTGTCGGCGAGGATTTGCTTCAAGCCTTCGCGCACGATCGCGTGATCGTCGGCGATGAATACCCGGATGGTGGCTTTTTCTTTCATGACTGCATTGTTTCCTATCTAATTCACCCACTAGGCCGCGTCTGGCGGCGGCCCGCTGTGCGCGGGCGCACTGGCTGCAGCCGCTATTATCGCCTCTCGCGGGGTGGTCAGACGGATTTTTATGCTCAGGATGGTGCCGCCGTCCGGCCCATCCATCAGGCTCAGGCTGCCGCCCAGCGCGCTGGCCCGTTCGGCCATGCCGCGGATGCCGAACGACTGCGGCTTGGCGCGGTCGGACAGGCGCATGCCGACGCCATTGTCGGCGATGGTCAGGCTGATATGCTGGCGCTGCCGGGCCAGGTGCACGCTGACCTTGCTCGCCTGCGCATGCTTGGCGATATTCGTCAGCGCCTCCTGGGCGATGCGGAACAGGCTGGTCGCCTGGTCCAGCTCCAGTTCGATGTGCTGGCGGTTGGAAATGAACTGGCACTCGATGCCGGCCTGGCGCGCGAATTCCTTGACCTGCCAGTCCAGCGCGGCGACCAGGCCCAGGTCCAGCATGGAGGGGCGCAAGTCCAGCGAAATGCGGTGCACGGCGTCGATGCTGCGGTCGACCAGGGCATCGACATAGTCGGCCTTTTCCTGCAGCAGCGGGTCGTCCGGCGGCAGGCGGCGCGCCAGCATGGCCAGCGCCATCTTGATCGCCGTCAAATTGCCGCCCAGGTCATCGTGCAATTCGCGCGCCAGGCGCGTGCGTTCGTGTTCCTTGACCTTGTCGATATGCGCCGTCAGCTCGGCCAGGCGGGCGCGCGACTGGCGCACTTCGATCTGTTCCAGCCGGCTTTCCGTGATATTCGTCATGATGCCTTCCCACTGCACCGTGCCGTCGGCCAGCGCGCGCGGCGTCGAGCGCAGGTTGATCCATTTGACGTCCTTCCAGGCATCGATCCAGATCCGGCCTTCCCAGTTCCAGCTCCACAAGGCGCTTTTTGAGGCTTGCATCGATTCCAGATACGAAGCGCGGTCGTCGGCCAGGATCAACTGGTAAAACAGTTCCGGGCGCGCATGCAGCAGCGCCGGGCTCAGGCCCAGCAGGGCCTGGCAGCCTTCGCTCAGGTAGGCAAAGGACGCCCGTCCATCCGCATGCAGGCAGAACTGGTACACGAGGCCCGGCGTATTCGAGACGATGGCGTTGAAGCGCGACTGCACCTGCGCCAGGGCGGCGGCCGTCGCCTGCGGCGTGCGCAAGTCTTCGCCCTCGGCCAGCAACAGGGGGCGCCCCTGGCGCTGGGCGCGCGACAGGTGCAGGCTGAGCGAATACAGGCTGCCATCGCGGCGCCGCTGCTGCACGTGCAGCCGGGCTTGCGCGCCGATGCTGTCGTCCAGAGTGGCCAGCACGGCGGCCAGCTGCTGCGCGTCGAGCTGCGGCGCCAGCGTGAAGGGCGTCATCGCCAGCAATTCCTTGCGCGCATACTGCAAGTTGTCGCAGGCGGCATCGTTGGCGTCCAGCAATTGCAAGCTGGCCGCGTCGTACAGGTAGATTTCCGGCGCCGCCGCGCGCAGGGCGGGGGCCAGCCGGGGAGTGTCGTGCATGGAGTTGCCTTTCTTCATCAGCGGCGGGCGCGCCAGAAGGCGGCAAAGCGGCGCAGCACCCTGGCTGGGCGGGAATTATGACGCCCTGGCGTGCCCTTGCGCAAGCGCTGCCACCAGGCGCGGCGGGCGCGGCCCAGGGCGGCCGACAGGCGGCTGACACGGCGCCAAGGGCGCGTGGCGCGCAGCCGGGCGATCCAGCGGTCCTTGGTTTCCATGAAGAGGCCATGCCAGCGCGCAAACCACGGCAAACTGAGCAGGGTAGGGCGCGTCAGCGAATACAGGCGCGCGACGGCGGCCGCGCCGCCCAGCTTGGCGATGATGATCACGCCGATGCCGGAAAACGCATGGCCGCGCGCGATCGCCAGCAGGGCCAGCAGCTTGACGGGAAACAGCAGCACGGCCGGCAGCACGAAGATGGCCAGCGCCCAGTACGGGGGCAGGCGCTTGATCCACGCTTCAAGCGCATGCAGGGGAGGGAATTGCGACACCACCTGCATGATGCGCGCGCCCGTCGCCCATAGCCATTCCTCGATCAGCAGGCAGATGGCGGCCAGGTAGACCAGCGGCGCGAACAGCCAGCGCCTGACTCTGTAGATTTTTTTCATCCGTCTCCGTGTGCGGCCCACGTTTGCCGCGATTGCCACGATGATACGTCAAAAAAGCCCGCCTGCGCCCGCATCCCGTGTGCCCATGGCTTCCTGGCGGGGCTACAATAGGCGGATGAATAAAGCCTTTGTAAAAGAATCGGACAACGACGACGATGAAGAAGCGGTCGCGCTGGCGCTGGCCATTCCCGCCGGCGCCAAGAACTACATCACGCCGTCCGGCTACCAGCGCATCAAGGAAGAGCTGCTGCAGCTGATCGACGTCGACCGTCCGGAAGTGGTGCGCATCGTCCATTGGGCGGCGTCGAATGGCGACCGTTCGGAAAATGGCGACTATATCTATGGCAAGCGCCGGCTGCGCGAAATCGACCGCCGCATCCGCTTCCTCACCAAACGCATGGACCTGGCCGCCATCGTCGATCCCAGCGTGCACCATGGCAACGACCAGGTGTTTTTCGGCGCCACGGTAACCTACCGCACCAGCGACGGCGAAACGCACACCATCACCATCGTCGGCATCGACGAATTCGACCCCCTGAACGGCAAGATCAGCTGGGTCTCGCCCATGGCCCGCACCATCACCAAGGCGCGCGAAGGCGATGTGATCACCCTCAACACGCCGCTGGGCGAGCAGGAACTGGAGTTGCTGGAAGTGACGTATCCGGCGCCGGGGGAGGGGTAAGCTTGCGGTGACGCAGGACGCCAGAGGCGCGCGCTGGCACACTGACCATTCAGTTGGTATCAGGAGTTGCCATGCCCCGTCGCCTTCGGCTCGTCTTGCCCGGCGTTCCCTTACATGTGGTGCAACGTGGCGTGAATCGCCAAGCCTGCTTTCTTGATGGGCAAGACAAGCAGCGTTATCTGGATTATCTGCACAGTTGTTTGGCGCTTGCACCATGCCATCTGCATGCGTATGTGCTGATGAATAATCATGTGCATCTATTGCTTTCCACGCAAAGCACAACGTCCCTGTCGTTGCTGATGAAAATGCTGAACCAGCGTTATGTGCAGTATTTCAACTGGCGTTATGGCCGCACCGGCAGTTTGTGGGAGGGCCGCTACAAATCTTGCTTGGTACAGGGCGAGCGTTATTTATTGATTTGCCAGCGCTATATCGAACTTAACCCTGTCAGGGCCGGTATCGTGGCATTGCCTGGTCAATATTGCTGGTCCAGTTATCGAAGCAATGCGCAGGGCGTGCATGATGATCTGCTGTCTCCGCATTCTTTATATATGCAACTTGGATGTGATGTGCTTGAGCGGCAAAAGACATACCAATCGTTATTTCAGGATGAATTAGGCGATCGCTGCATCGGACAACTGCGAGAAGCAGTCAATGCTGAATTTGCGGTGGGGGATCAGGCGTTTTTACGACGCGTTGCGGAACTGAACCGGTAGCCCGCAGCGGAGATCCGGGGTCAGTCGCTTCGCGATCGGAATACGTCCCATTGGGACGTATTCCCCCGGCGGGTCTGACCCCAGCTTGTTGCCGCGTGAATCAGTTACGCTCGCGCAGGATGCGGTTGACGCCGGCCACTCTGCGCACATTGCGAAGCAGGGCGGCCAGGTGGACCCTGTCCTTGACCTGCACGGTGAAGCGCAGCTGGTCGAGCACGTTGTCCTTGTCTTCGTCCATGCCGACATAGATGATGTTGGCGTCCGATTCGCCGATTTCGGCGGCCACGCGGGCGAGGATGCCCCGTTCGCTGTTGATCAAGACCTTGATGCGGCAGTCGAAGCGGCGGTTCAGTTCGGTTCCCCAGCGCACGGCGATCCAGCGGTCCGGTTCCTTGGCGCGCTGGCGTTTCGCTTGCGAGCAGTCGCTCGTGTGCACGAGCAAGCCCTGGTCGCGGCGCAGCTGGCCGATGATCTGGTCGCCGGGAATCGGCAGGCAGCAGGGCGCCAGTTGCACGGACACGCCTTCGCTGCCGCAGATGGTGACGGGGTCCAGTTCGCTGCCGCTATTGTGTTCCACGGGCATGCTGGCCGCTTCGCCGCCGATCAAGCCGAAGATGTGGCGCGCCACCAGGGTGGCCATGCGCTTGCCGATGCCGATGTCCGCGTACAGCTCGTCCATGGAATTGGCGCTCGATTCGTTGAGCAGGCGTTCGACCAGTGGCGCTTGCAGGTCGGCGTCGATGTTCAGGGTGTGCAGCGCCTGTGACAGCAGTTGCTGGCCCAGGGCGATCGATTCGGGCAGGTTGATCGTGCGCAGATGGTGGCGGATGGCCGAACGGGCCTTGCCGGTGCGCACGAACGACAGCCACGTCGGGCTGGGGCGCGACGAGGAATCGGTGATGATTTCGACGATGTCGCCATTGTGCAGCTCGGTGCGCAGGGGCGAGGTTTCGTTGTTGATCTTGACGGCCACGGTCTGGTCGCCGATGCCCGTGTGGATCGAGTAGGCGAAGTCGATGGCCGTGGCGCCGCGCGGCAGGGCGATGATCTTCGACTTCGGCGTAAACACGTAGACGGAATCGGGGAACAGGTCGACCTTGACGTGTTCGAGGAATTCGGCCGAGTCGCCCGTCTGCTGCTGGATGTCGAGCAGCGATTGCAGCCACGCATGGGTGCGCTGCTGCAGGTCGGACGGGTTCGATTCGCCGCTCTTGTACAGCCAGTGCGCCGCCACGCCGGACTCGGCCGTGCGGTGCATTTCCTGCGTGCGGATCTGGAATTCCACGGGCGTGCCGTACGGGCCGATGACGGTCGTGTGCAGCGACTGGTAGCCGTTCAGCTTGCGGATCGCGATGTAATCCTTGAACTTGCCCGGCATGGGTTTGTACAGGCTGTGCAGGGTGCCCAGGGTCACGTAACAGTCGGCAAAGCTGCCCACCACCACGCGGAAACCGTACACGTCCAGCACTTGCGAGAACGACAAATGCTTGCTGCGCATCTTTTTATAGATGTCGTACAGGGTCTTTTCGCGGCCCGTGACGTCGGCTTCGAGCTCGGCCATGGACAAGGTGCTTTTCACCGCTTCCATGATCTTGTTGACCACCTCGCGCCGGTTGCCGCGCGCCGCCTTGACGGCTTTCGCCAGGGTGCGGTAGCGCATCGGATACAGGTGCGAGAACGACAGGTCCTGCAGCTCGTGGTAGATGTTGTTCAGGCCGAGACGGTGCGCGATCGGCACGTACACTTCCATGGTCTCGCTGGCGATGCGGCGTTTTTTCGCCGCCGTCATGAAGTCCAGGGTGCGCATATTGTGCAGGCGGTCGGCCAGCTTGATCAGGATCACGCGCACGTCGGACGCCATGGCCAGCAGCATCTTGCGGAAGTTTTCCGCCTGCGCCTCGATCTGGCTCTGGAATTCGATCTTTTCCAGTTTCGACAGGCCGTCGACCAGGTGCGCCACCGGAGCGCCGAAGCGCTCGATCAATTCTTCCTTCTTGACGTCCTGGTCTTCCATGACGTCATGCAGCAGGGCGGCCATGATGGCTTGCGCGTCGAGCTTCCAGTCGGCGCAGATTTCGGCGACGGCGATCGGATGCGAGATATACGGCTCGCCCGAGCGGCGCATCTGGCCCAGGTGCATTTCGTCGGAGAAGCGGTAGGCTTCCTTGACTTTTTTCAGGTCGGCGGGAGACAGGTATTCGGCCAGCTTGTCGGCCAGATGGCTGACGGAAGCCACGCCGAGGGCGGGCGCTGGCGGTGCTGCGGGGGTGTTGCTGCCGGACGTGCCGGCGCCGGGCGCGGAAGCGCCCTGCGATTTTGCCGCCTGGCGCGAGGCCAGGGGCGGCAGTGCTGCGGAAGTCGTGTCGGCTGGGGTCAGACTCATAAAACGTCGCGTTGCTTCACAGTGTGAATAAAGAATACGGTAGAACCAGGGGTCAGCACTGTTCCGGCACGCGGGTTCCCACTTACATCGGGACCTTTTTCAGCATTTCGATGCCGACTTTACCGGCAGCGATTTCACGCAGTGCGACGACGGTAGGCTTGTCCTTGGCTTCCACCTTTGGGGTGTGGCCTTGCAACAACTGACGTGCGCGATAGGTCGCAGCCAGGGTCAGCTGGAAACGGTTAGGGATCTGCTTCAGGCAATCTTCGATTGTGATACGGGCCATAGTAACTCCTAAAATTTTTGCGTGGTGCTGTGTGAACTGGCGTGCCGTTGCAGCGTTTTTACTCTGCGTGCAGGCCCAGCTGGGCGAATAGCGATGCGTTGCGGGCCGCTTGTTGCGCAAACCGGCAACGGGCCGCTCTCACGATCGCGCTCAGTTCGGACAAAGCGACCGTAAACTCTTCATTGATAATAACATACTCGAACTCGGGAGCGTGTGCGATTTCGCCGCCGGCCGCCAGCAGGCGGCGCGTGATCACGTGCGGCTCGTCCTGGCCGCGCTTGTTCAGGCGTTCTTCCAGCGCATCGATCGATGGCGGCAGGATGAAAATGCCGGCCGCGCGGGGAAATTGCTTGCGCACCTGGCGCGCGCCCTGCCAGTCGATTTCCAGCAGGATATCGGTGCCGGCGGCCATTTGCTGTTCCACCATGATGCGCGAAGTGCCGTAGTAGTTGCCATGCACTTCCGCCCATTCCAGGAATTCGCCCTGGTCGGCGCGCGCGACAAAGTCTTCCGCCGTCGTGAAATAGTACTCGCGGCCATGCTGCTCGCCCGGACGCGGGGCGCGCGTGGTGGTCGAGATCGACAATTTGATGCCGGGCTCTTGCGCCAGCAATGCATTGACCAGTGTCGATTTGCCGGCGCCCGATGGCGCGGCGACCACGAACAGGCTGCCGGAGAAGGCGGTAGGGTGGCTCATGCGGATCTTTCCATTTGCGTGTGATGGCGGCGTGTGCGCTTGCATGGGCGCCGCCCAATTCGGTATTTTACCAAGAGGCAAGGCGGCGAGCCAGCCCTGCGATGCGCCTGGCCGCCGCGCCTGCGCATTTTTTGCTTGTTATCCTGAAGAAATAGTTATCTAATTTGGAATATTTTTTCTTTATCGACAGGATGTGCGCATGAAAAATTTCCCGTTTCTCAGTATTGCCCAGGCCATGCTGTTGCTGCGCGTGGCCATCGCCGTGATGTTCATGGCGCACGCCATCACGCGCATCGCCAACGGCACCATTCCCCGCTTTGCCGGTTTTCTGGAAGACAAGGGATTTATCTATGGCCTGGCTGTCGTGTGGGCGATTACCATCGTCGAGATCGTTTGCGGCAGTTTGCTCATCGCCGGCAAATACATGCGCTGGGCGGCGGCCGGCCTGATGGTGATCTGCCTTGGCGGCATCGTCATCGTGCATGCGGCCAAGGGCTGGTTCGTGGGCGAGCATGGCGCCGGCGGCGTGGAGTACAGCATCGTGCTGTTTGTCGCCTGCGTCGTCATCGCCGCCAGCGACAGGGCGCGCACCGGAGCGCGCCTGGCGTAAGTTGCATGCCCTGTCTCAGCGGGGCAGCCGGCCCAGGGCGATTTCGCCGCTATTGAGCACGATGGCCCGTCCATTCACATCGGTGCAGTCGCGGTTGCTGATGCGCACGATGGCGCTGTCGACCGAGACTTCCGCGCCCAGGTTGCTGCGCGAGCAGATGCGGTAGGAGGCGGCGTCGGCGCCCGTGTAGATGGCGGCGCCGCGTTCCTTGAGAGCGAAACACCCGGAGGCGCAGCCTTCAACCGCATACGGCGACGGCTGCTGCGCAGGTTGCGCTTGCGCGCCTGCCGCCAGCAGCGCCAGGGTGACGCTGGCGAGCGTCAGGATGCGTGGTGCGGTCATGGCTTATTCCAGGTTCTGCACCTGTTCGCGCATCTGCTCGATCAGCAGCTTCAAGTCCATCGAGGCGTCGGCCAGTTCCTTGACGGAGGCCTTGGCGCCCAGCGTATTGGCTTCGCGGTTGAGTTCCTGCATCATGAAGTCGAGGCGCTTGCCCACTTGCCCGCCCTTGGTGAGGATGTGGCGCGTTTCGCCCAGGTGGGCCGACAGGCGCGCCAGTTCTTCGGACACATCGATGCGGATGCCGTACAAGATCACTTCCTGGCGGATGCGTTCCATGGCGTCCTGGCGCGACAGGGCCGAATTCGAGCCCTGGCTGGCCAGGCCCAGCGCATCCTGCATGCGCTCGATGGCTTTTTGCTGGAAGGCCGCCACCACTTGCGGAATCAAGGGCGTGATGCGCTTGACGATGGCTTCCATCGCTTCGATGCGCGACACCAGCACCGCTTCGAGCGCCGCGCCTTCGCGCTTGCGGCTGTCGACGAAGGCGGCCACGGTGCGCTTGGTCAGCGCGCCCACGTCCGCCTGCAGGGACTCCTGTCCCACTTGCGCTTCTTCGATGACGCCAGGCCAGCGCAGCAGTTCTGCCACCGTCATGACGGGGGCGGAGACAAAATGCTGGCCCACTTCGTTTTGCAGGCGCGCCAGTTCGGTCAGCAGGGGCACGTTCAGCGCCTGCGTGCCGGCGGTCGCAGCCTTGCGGCCAAAGCTCAGGCGTACCTCGACTTTGCCGCGCGTGATGGCGGACATGACGGCGGCGCGCAAGTCAGGTTCCAAGGCCCGCAGATCGTCGTTGATCCGGAATTGCAGGTCGAGAAAGCGTGAGTTGACGCTCTTGATTTCAATTGTCAGTGTGCCTGCAGCACCTTCGCTGGTGGCAACCGCGTAGCCTGTCATGCTTGAAATGCTCAAAGGATTCCCCGATTTGATCTTGTATACAGTCACTTATACACTTAATCAGCCAGCGCAGGCAATACTGCCCGCGCCGCGAAACAGGACCGAAGTGCCCGATGGCCTGAAAATTGCTGAATAGTGTGCGTTTTACGGCATTGTAAAGAAAATTGTGTTTGGCGGGGCAGGATTGTAGGGATCATGTGTGCGCCGCCCGCCATTGCGCCCTGCGCTGTTGCATGGCTGCAAATGGGCGCGCGCGCGGTGGTAGAATCGCTGCCGCAACCCCAATCACACAGGACATCCCCATGACATTCGAATCCCGCCCGAGCGGCCGCGCCGTCGATGCGCTGCGCGCCATCCGCATCACCCGCCAGTACACCAAACATGCCGAAGGGTCGGTGCTGATCGAGTGCGGCGACACCAAGGTCATCTGTACAGCCAGCATCGAAGACAAGGTGCCGGGCTTCCTGAAGGGCAAGGGCCAGGGCTGGTTGACGGCCGAGTACGGCATGCTGCCGCGCTCGACGCACACGCGCATGGACCGCGAAGCGGCGCGCGGCAAGCAGTCGGGCCGCACGCAGGAAATCCAGCGCCTGATCGGCCGCTCGCTGCGCGCCGCCTTCGATTTGCAGGCGTTCGGCGAACGCACCCTGCACCTCGATTGCGACGTGATCCAGGCCGACGGCGGCACGCGCACGGCCTCGATCACGGGTGCCATGGTGGCCGCGTATGACGCGTTTTCCCAGCTGCAGGCGCGCGGCGCGATTGCCGCCATCCCCGTGAAAAGCTTCGTCGCCGCCATCTCGGTGGGCGTCTACCAGGGCATGCCGGTGCTGGACCTCGACTACGTGGAAGACTCGGGCTGCGACACGGACATGAATGTGGTGATGACGGAAGCGGGCCACTTCATCGAAGTGCAGGGCACGGCCGAAGGCGCCGCCTTCGACCGCGCCGGCATGAACCGCCTGCTGGACCTGGCGCAGGGCGGCATCGCCGATCTGATCGCCCTGCAAAAGCAAGCTCTCGGCATGTAATCTTTACATAGATTTACATGTCTTCGCCCGCTGCGCCGGGCAAAAAGCCCGCACCTGCCGTTTTTTTCGGCAGCGGCGGGCCAGGGTGAGGGGAGCGCAAAAGGTTTACAATGTCGGCACTTCAACCGGACTATTGACATGACCCAACGCCTCATCCTCGCCTCCAACAACGCCGGCAAGCTCAAGGAATTCAACGAGCTGCTATCGACCATCGGTTTTTCCGTCCACGCCCAGGGCGAATACGATGTGCCGGAAAGCGACGAACCGTTCCACACCTTCGTTGAAAACGCCCTGCAAAAGGCGCGCCACGCATCTCGCCTGACGGGCTTGCCGGCGCTGGCAGACGATTCGGGCGTGTGCGTCAATGCACTCGGCGGCGCGCCCGGCGTGTACTCGGCCCGCTATGCGGGCGAGCCGAAATCGGATGCGGCCAACAGCGCCAGGCTGATCGCCGACCTTGAGGCGCATGCCGACAAGTCCGCGTATTACTACTGCGTGCTGGTGTATGTGCGCCATGCGGACGACCCGCAGCCCGTGATCGCCGACGGCCGCTGGAACGGCGAGATGATCGCCACGCCACGCGGCAACGGCGGCTTCGGCTACGATCCGCATTTCTTCATTCCCGCGCTGGGCAAGTGCGCGGCCGAACTGACGTCCGATGAAAAGAACGCGCTGTCGCACCGCGGCCAGGCCCTGCGCGCGCTGGTGGAAAAGCTGCGATGATCCCGATCAAACTGGTGGGCGCCGTTGCCCAATCGGCCGCCAGGTCGGCAGCCAGGCCCGCGCCGCAGGAAGGCATTTCCGGCGCGGCCGGGGCGGCCCTGAAGTACCTGCAGCCGGGCGCGCTGAACCTGACGGCCCTGCCGCCGCTGTCGCTGTACATTCACTTTCCGTGGTGCGTGAAAAAATGCCCGTATTGCGACTTCAATTCGCACGAGGTGCGCGGCGACCTGCCGGAAGCCGAATACCTGGCGGCCATGCGGCTGGACCTGGAGATGGCGCTGCCGCTGATCTGGGGCCGCAAGATCCACACCATCTTCATCGGCGGCGGCACGCCCAGCCTGATGTCGGCGGCGGGCCTGGACCGGCTGATGTCGGACGTGCGCACCCTGCTGCCATTGGAGCCCGATTGCGAAATCACCATGGAAGCCAATCCGGGCACCTTTGAAGCGGAAAAATTCAAGTCTTACCGGGCCAGCGGCATCAACCGGCTGTCGGTCGGCATCCAGAGCTTCAATGGCCGCCATCTGCAGGCGCTGGGGCGCATCCATGACGACAGCGAGGCGCGCCGCGCGGTGGAGATCGCGCATGCCAACTTCGACAATTTCAACCTCGACCTGATGTACGCGCTGCCCACGCAGACGCTGGACGAAGCGCGGCAGGACCTGGAGACGGCGCTGTCGTTCGCGCCGCCGCACCTGTCGCTGTACCACCTGACCCTGGAACCGAACACCCTGTTCGCCAAGTATCCGCCCGCGCTGCCGGACGACGACGAGAGCGCCGATATCGCCGACATGGTGGCCGCGCGCGCCGCGCAGGCCGGCTATGGCCGCTACGAAGTGTCGGCCTATGCGCAGCCGGGCCGCCAGGCACGCCACAACCGCAATTACTGGGAATTTGGCGACTATCTCGGCATCGGCGCGGGCGCGCACTCGAAGATTTCGTTCCCGCACCGCGTGCTGCGCCAGGCCCGCTACAAGCAGCCGCGCGCCTACATGGACGCGGTACTGGCCGGTAATCCGGTGCAGGAAGAGCGTGAACTGGCGCGCGAGGAAATGGGCTTCGAATTCATGTTGAATACCCTGCGCCTGACGCAGGGCTTTGCGCCGAACCTGTTCGCCGAGCGTACGGGCCTGGCCCTCAACGCCATCGAGCAGCCGCTCAATGCGGCCGAAGCGAAAGGCTTGCTGTACCGCGACCACCAGGTCATCCGTCCGACGGAACGGGGATTGTGCTTCCTGAATGACCTGCAGCAGATGTTCCTGGAGGATTAATGCGTGGTGACGGCGCGCAGGCGCTGCAGCTTGGCCGCATACAGAGTATGGTCGCTGCGCGTGGTGCTGTTGTTCATCGCCAGTTCCAGCTGCTTGCCGGCCTGCTCCATCTGGCCCAGGCGCGCATAGGCTTGCGCCAGCCAGAAGTGAAATTCGTGGTAGTACGGGTCGCGCGCGATTTCACGTGAAAACAGCTGTATCGCCCGCACGTAATCGTTTTGCTGCATGGCCGCCTTGCCCAGGTTGAAGTAGTGGAAAGGCGGCTGCGGCTGCAGCGCCAGCAGGCGCCGGCGCAGCGGCAGCGCTTCTTCGGGCAGGCCGGACGCTTCCAGCACCTGCGCCAGGTTCGACAGCAGCACCGTGTTGTCCGGCGTGCGCGTCAGCGCATGGGCGAAAGTGCGCCGCGCTTGCGCCAGGTCGCCATGGCGGAACTGGATCACGCCCAGGGTGTTGTAGGCGCCGCTGAACGAGGAGTCTTGCAGCAGCGCTGCCCGGGCCCACCAGTATGCCTGATTCAGCTGGCCCTCGCTCATGGTTTCGGCGGCGCGGTTGTTCATGTACATGGCGAGCACGGTCGCTTCGTCGAGTTCTCGCGTGCGGTAGCCGCCTATCTCCGAGGACGGCAGGAAATCGATCACCATCATGCCCTTGGCATCGTACCTGCCGGATTTGTCGTCCAGCCGCTGGCCCAGTACCAGGTTGACGTGGCCGGCGACAAAATACATGTCGCCGCTGCGGCTCCAGCTTTCTTCACCGAGCACCTCCTGGTAGCGCACCTGCAAGCCCATTTCATGCGCCAGCGCCGCCGTCATGATCACCAGCGACAGGCAGTTCCCCTGACGCGCGGCGAACGTTTCGCGCGCATTGCGGGTCATGGCCGCATCGTACTCGAGTTTCAGCCTGCTCTTGTCGTACAGGGCGTCATACAGGGCCGCGCGGTCATTCTTGTTGCGCGCTTCGCGCCGCACTTGCGTGCGCACATACTGGCGCATGGTCTCGTCGATGGCAAAGACCTGGCTGGCGTCGATGGCGGCGGCCGGCGCGAAATCGCCGTCGTTGAAGATGGGGGGCAGGCTGGCTGGCGGTGCTACGCTGCAGGCCGCCAAAGCGCCGCAGAGCAGGGCGGCGCCCAGGCGCTTGAAGCAAGCGGCGAAAACAAGATAGGGGCGCATGGTCTCTCCCTGGAGGCGCCGGCTGTCTCATGTCGCGGTGGCGCGCCAGTCCCACCTGAAACCAGTATCGGCGCGCCTGGCGCCGCTGTCAAATGGTTTCAAGCGCCTTGCCGCCGCCTGCACGGTGCTGGAAAGCGGGTGTAACGCCAGACTTAAAACCTCGGGCTTAAAACTCTTCCCAGTCCTGCTCGCCGGCGATGTGCGATGGCGTTTTGCGCGCCGCGGCGCCGGCCGCCTTGGGTGCTGCGGGTTTGCCGGCCCTGGCCTGGGGCGGGCGTGGCGCGAGTTTTTGCGTGGTGGCAATGGCGGCCCTGGCCGGCCGCGCGGCGCGCACCGGCGCCGCCGTGGCCACGTGCTCGAGCTGGAAGCCGGCCGCCACCTGCGCCAGGCGCGCCGCCTGGTCCTGCATGCTTTCGGCTGCCGCCGCCGCTTCTTCCACCAGCGCCGCATTTTGCTGCGTCACCTGGTCCATCTGCGCGATGGCCTGGTTGACCTGGTCGATGCCCATGCTTTGCTCGGCGCTGGCGGCAGTGATCTCGGCCATGATGTCGGTGACCCTGCGCACGCTGTCGACCACTTCGCCCATGGTGCTGCCGGCCTGCTGCACCAGCCGCGTGCCGTTGTTGACCTGTTCCACCGAGTCGCCGATCAGGGTCTTGATTTCGCGCGCCGCCGCGGCCGAGCGCTGCGCCAGGCTGCGCACTTCCGTGGCGACGACGGCAAAGCCGCGCCCCTGCTCGCCGGCGCGCGCCGCTTCGACGGCCGCGTTCAGGGCCAGGATATTCGTCTGGAAGGCGATGCCGTCGATGACGCCGATGATGTCGACGATTTTCGTCGAGGCCGTATCGATGGCGCCCATGGTGTCGACCACCTGGCTGACGATGCCGCCGCCCCGTTCGGCCACGCCGGATGCGGCCACCGCCATCTGGTTGGCCTGGCGCGCGTTGTCCGCATTCTGCTTGACGGTGCTGGTCAATTCTTCCATCGACGACGCCGTCTCTTCCAGCGAACTGGCCTGCTGTTCCGTGCGCGCCGACAGATCCTGGTTGCCGGCGGCGATTTCGCCCGACGCCGTGGCGATCGCATTGGTGCCCGTCTGCACTTCCGACACCACCTTGCGCAGCGCCTCGTTCATGCCGTGCAGCGCGCGCATCAGGTCGCCGATTTCATCGCTGGCAGGCGTGCCGAAATGCGTGCGCAAGTCGCCGTCGGCCACCGTTTCGGCCACCTTCACGGCGGCCTTCAACGGCTGCGTGATCGAACGCGTGATCAGCCAGGCGCAGACGCTGCCCAGCGCCACCACCAGCGCGCACAAGGTCAGTAGCAGGGTGAAGCTGCGCCCGTTGGCCGCCTCGATCGCGTGCGCCGTGGCGTCGATGGCCTGGCGCTGCTGCGACAGCAGGGCCTTGACGTTGTTCTGGTACTTGGCGGCGGCCGGCGCGAAGCTGTCGCGGTAGACGCTTTCCGCCTGCGCCGCATTGCCGCCCTTGCGCGCATTCATCACCAGGGTCTTGGCATCCTGGTACTTGACGCGTTCGGCAATGGACGCCTTGAAGATGGCCTTTTCCTCGTCGCTGACGAGCAGGGTTTCGATTTGCTTCAGCAGCTCGCCGCCCTGCTTGGTGCTGTCGGCGATGGTGTCGGCAAACACGTTCGACAGGGTTTCATCCGTGCTCCTGGCGATCATCGAAGTGCGCGCGATGGCCGAGTAAATCAGTACGTACCAGTCCGATACGAGGCGTTCCTTGGCCAGCGGCTTTTCCATCATTTGCCGCGTCGCTTCGGCATTCACGCTGGCGCTGTACAGCGCGTACGAGGTGGAGATCACGGACAGCAGCAGCACCAGCGCGAAGCCTGCAGCCAGGCGTGTGCCGATACGGAGGTGGGAGAGGGCGTGCATGGTTGGAGCTCCTGTCGCAGAGGGATTAAAGGTTGCCTGTGCGACATAGTATGCACTGATAAGTGACCAAGAGGCGAGGGAAAAGCGCGCTTGTCTTTGCGCCTGTTGCAGCCACGCCCGTGCTACAGCTCGCCCGCCTGGCGCAGGTCCGGCTGCTCGGCCCAGCGGGCGAAGGCGGCCGCCATGCGCTCGCTTTCCGCGATGGCGCGGCGCCAGTCGCGCATGCGCGCCGCGTGGTCCTGGCCGTAATGGGGGAAGTCGCGCCGGTCCGGCAATTTGCCGTTGGGCAGGCTGGCCACGAAGGCGGGCGAGGGCGAGACGAGGATCATGTTGTCGAGTGCGCCATCGCCGCGGCGCGCGCGGCGCCAGGGCATGGTCTTGTCCAGCCAGCCCGGCACGATATGGTCGGCAAAATGCGGGTACAGCACCAGGTCCGGTTCGCGCTGGTAGGGCAGGTGCAAATGATAGTCGACCAGGCCGCCGTCCCAGTAGCGCCCTGGCGGCGCGCCGGCGATGTCCGTGACCGCGTCGAGCACCAGCGGGATGGAGCCGGAAGCGAGCAGCGCGTCGCGCAGGTTGTCCTGCGCCAGCGGCACGAAATGCGAATGAAAGGCGTCGAAGCGCGAGCGCAGCCAGCTGGCGCCGTCCGGTCCGGCATGGAACACGGTGCGTTCCAGCGAGGCGGCCAGCCGCGCGCGCGCCACAGCGTTGCCGGCGGCCGCCAGCAGGAAGCCGCGCCGGTCGCGCCATTTGCCAGGTTGCGCCAGCGCGCCGATGCCGCGCACGGCCAGCACCGACAGGCTATGGCGCTCGTGCCGCAGCAGTTGCGCATCCTGGCCATCGAGGACGGCGTCGAGCAGGGCACGGCACGTGCGGCTCACGTGCGCCGCATCGGGTTTGTCGGGATAGCGCTGGCCCACGTATTCGCGCACCAGGCGGCGCTGCGCGGCCACCGGGTCGGGGAACACGGCGGCGGCCATGCGCCAGGCGCCGATCGAGGCGCCGACGAACTGGCGCGGGCGCGGCGCCTGCGCCAGGAAGTCGCCGAACAGCCAGCAATCGAGCTGGTGCAGGATCAAGCCTTTCGGCCCGCCCGCGGCGGCGGGAACGATGGCGATGTCGCTGGCGCGCACCCCGTTTTCGGCGATGCGCGCCCGGGCGCGGCGGCCCAGGCGGATGGTGATCGGTGATTGCATGAGTAGTCGCTGGCGGCCTGTAGCCAGGTATTTTACCGCCAGCGCGGCGACACGGCACAGACGCGCTCGGTATAGTCACATTGTTAGTATTAATAAATTTCTTTAAGGCAACCATTCTATTGAGAAATGTTGCATAATATTGGACGTTGAATTTTTGGCATGTGCCAAGGATTCCTTATGTCTTGCTTTTTTTATTGGAATCGTATGCAACTGAATCACGCTTTTGTTCTGACCCTGATCGCCGCTTCGCTCGCCGCTTGCGGTGGCGGCGGTTCGTCTTCCCCATCCGACACGACGGCTGTCGTGAATACGGCCAAGCCTGCCGATCCGGTGGCGCCCGTCGTTCCCGTCGTGCCAACGGCCACCGGCGAAAACACGGGGGCCGTCAGCGCCCGTTTCGCCAATGGCGACAACAGCCGCTACATCTTTACGTCGATCGGCTTGCAGAGCAGTGGCAAGGCCAGCCCGCTGGTACAGGATGCCTCCGGCGCCCTGAGCACGATCAGCGGCATCGTCTTCACCGGCAACCCGGCCGTGACGCGCGAAATCAGCGGCGACGCGGCCTTTGCGCAGGGACGCTGGTTCAAGGGCGCGTTCAGCAATAGTACGGGCGCCACTACGTTGAGCGGCAACAATGCCAGTGGGCATTACGTCGCCTATAACGTGCTCGCCGCGCTGCCAGCGACCGGCACCTTCACCTGCGATGCAGGCACGTTCACGGCGCCTAGCTATACGGGCGGCAGCAGCGTCTCGTCGACCGCCAACTTCGGCACGGCCAGCGGCACTGCCAGCATGTCCTTCGATGCCTCGGGCGCCAAGGTCGTGCTGGCCATCGACGCCAGCGCCGGCGGCAGCACGGGCAAGGTATCGGCTTCGACGACCATGGCGTCGGCCGCGTCGAGCAGCATCACCGGTGGCTACCTGTCGAATGGCACGGGCGCGCAGCTGATGCTGGGCGACGGCGGCGCTGGCCGCTATCTGCTGATCGCCGCCTACAAGGCGCAGCTGGCGAATGGCGCCAACTACCAGGGCGTGGCCACCTTCCGTTGCTCTTGATGACGCCTGACGGCACCTGCTGCGCGTCGTGATTTGCGGCCGCTCGCAATGGTGCCGTCAGTCGCCCTGAGGCCAACGAGGACGACTAGAATAAAAAAAGCGGCGTCCGTGCAATGCACGGCGCCGCTTTTTTTCGCCGGTCGGAATGATGCGATTACCGCAGCGCCGCGATCATCTGTTTCAGCTTGCCGGAATCGACGCAGAAGGCGCGGATGCCTTCGGCCAGTTTTTCCGTCGCCATCGCGTCTTCATTCATCATGAAGCGGAAGGCTTCTTCGTTCAGCGACATTTGCACGATATTGGTCGATGGCGCCGCTTCGGCGCTCAGCTTGCGTTCCACCGGCGCATCGCTGTCGGCCAGCTTTTGCAGCAGGTCGGGGCTGATGGTGAGCAGGTCGCAGCCGGCCAGTTCGAGAATTTGCGACGTGTTGCGGAAGCTTGCGCCCATCACCTCGGTCTTGTAGCCGAACTTGCGGTAGTAATTGTAGATGCGGCGCACCGATTGCACGCCCGGGTCTTCCGCGCCCATGTAGTCGATGCCCGTCGATTTCTTGTACCAGTCGTAGATGCGGCCGACGAACGGGGAAATGAGCTGGGCGCCCGCTTCGGCGCAGGCAATCGCCTGGGCCAGCGAGAACAGCAGGGTCATGTTGCAGCGGATGCCTTCCTTTTCCAGGATGGCGGCGGCGCGGATGCCTTCCCAGGTGGAGGCGATCTTGATCAGCACGCGCTCGCGTGGTATGCCCGCGTTCGAATACAGGGCGATCAGGTCGCGGCCCTTGGCCACCGTGCCCTGCGTGTCGAACGACAGGCGCGCATCGACCTCGGTGGAGACGCGGCCGGGGATGGTTTGCAGGATTTCCACGCCAAAGGCGATCAGCAGGCGGTCGATGATCTCGGTGGTCGAGGCGTTCGGATGGTCGCTCACGGCCTTTTCCAGCAGCGGCTTGTATTCATCCTTCTGCACGGCCTTCAGGATCAGCGACGGATTCGTCGTCGCATCGCGCGGCGTGTAGGCCTGGATCGATTGGAAGTCGCCGGTGTCGGCCACCACGGTAGTAAATTGCTTCAGTTGTTCGAGTTGGTTCATGGCTGCACAGGAAAGAGTGAATGGGCTTGCCAGGGTATTGTACCGAATGCGGGACGGTGGCGGCGCTTTTAACCCAAGGGCTAAAGTGCCGGGGTCGGACCCGGCGGGTCTGGCCCCGGATTGCCGCTTTTTAGCCGATAAACGAATCAAACTGCATGTCGAATTCCTGCAGCGCCTTTTGCGCATTCTGCATCTTCTTTCGGAATTCCGGTCCCCGTTGCAGGGCCAGGCCCACGGCCAGCACGTCGATCACGACCAGGTAGGCCAGGCGCGCCGAAATGGGCGTGTAGGGGTCGGTGTTGAAGACCAGGTCGATCGGGATCAGCACGGTCGCCAGGTCGGCCAGCGGCGTGCCCGATGGGGCCAGCACGACAACGTCGGCGCCGCCGCGGCGCGCCAGTTTCACTGAGCGCACCAGGGCGGGGCTGTTGCCGCGCTGCGAGATGGCCACCAGGCAGTCGCCGCCGCGCAGCAGGGCCGCCGCGATGCTGTGGATGTTCGGGTCGCTGTAGGCCACCGTCGGTACGCCCGAACGGAAGAACTTGTGCTGCGCGTCGGCCGCCACGATGCCCGACGTGCCCTGCCCATAGAATTCGATCTTGCTGGCGCGCGAGAGGATGTCGAGTGCGCGCTGTATCGCTTCCGGATTCAGGTTGTTGCGCAGGTCGAGCAGGGTATTGATCGAGCGGCTGCAGATTTTATTCACCAGGTCGGCCGCCAGGTCGTCCTGCGCCGGCTGCTCATTCGCGCCCGGCATGGCCAGCGCCAGGCCCTGCGCCAGTTTCAGCTTGAATTCATGCCAGCCGTCATAGCCCAGCGTGCGGCAAAAGCGCACCACGGTCGGTTCCGACACCTGCGCGCTTTTCGCCAGCGCCGTGATGTTCTGGCTGACCGTCTGGTTGGGCTGGTCAAGCACGGCCAGCGCGACCTTTTTCTCCGACTTGGAGAGCGAATCGAGCTGGGTGCGGATGGAATCGAGTAGCATTGATTGATCTTCTGGCAGTAATGCCGTAAGTTTGCGTCCTTTTCACCCCAAAAGCAAAGTTCCGGGGTCGGACCCTCAGGGTCCGACCCCAGTATTTCGCCGTTCAGGGTTAAGCCAAATCTTAACGGCTTCAGTCCTCTGGCAAGGCCTCTTCACGCCACTGCAAGCCATCGCGGCCGATCAGGGCGCTGGCGGCCGCCGGGCCCCAGGTGCCGGCCGTGTACGGAATCGGCGCGCTGTCGTTCTGTTCCCAGTTGTCGAGAATCGGCTCGACCCATTCCCAGGCCGCTTCCAGCTCGTCGCCGCGCATGAACAGGGTCAGCTGGCCGCGCAGGACGTCGAGCAGCAAACGCTCGTAGGCGTCCATGCGCGGGGTCTTGAACGATTCGCGGAAATCGAGTTCCAGTTCCGCCGGTTTCAAGCGCATGCCGTCGCCCGGGGTTTTCGCCATCAGGTTCATGCGCAAGCCTTCGTCCGGCTGCAAACGGATCACCAGGCAGTTCGGCTGGAAGCTGGACGTCGGCTGGTTGAAGATCGAATGCGGAATCTGCTTGAAGCGCACGACGATCTCGGCCAGGCTGTCGGCCATGCGTTTGCCCGTGCGCAGGTAGAACGGCACGCCGGCCCAGCGCCAGGTGTCGATTTCCGCCTTCAGCGCAACGAAGGTTTCGGTGCGCGAATGTTCCGGCGCATCGGGCTCGTCGCGGTAGCTCGGCACTGTGGCGCCATCGACGTGGCCGGCGCGGTACTGGCCGCGCACGATGTTTTGCGCCAGGGTGGTCGGTGTGAATTTTTTCAGCGAGCGCAGCACTTGCAGCTTTTCATCACGCACGGCGTCCGGCGCGATCGAGGTCGGCGGTTCCATAGCGACGATGCACAGCAACTGCAGCAAGTGGTTTTGCAGCATGTCGCGCAGCGCGCCCGAGGTGTCGTAGTAACCCATGCGGTTGCCCACGCCCAGCTTTTCGGCGATGGTGATCTGCACGTCGGAAATCCATTCGCGGCGCCACAGCGGTTCGAACAGGATGTTGCCGAAGCGCAGGGCCAGCAAGTTCTGCACGGTTTCCTTGCCCAGGTAATGGTCGATACGGTAGATCTGCGATTCCTGGAAGACCTTGCCCACTTCGGCATTGATCTGCTTGGCGCTGGCCAGGTCGCGGCCCAGCGGCTTTTCCAGCACCACGCGCGAATTCGGCGTGACCAGACCGTTGTCTTCCAGGTTGTCGCATATCAAGGCAAACAGATGCGGCGGCGTCGCCAGGTAGTACACGCGCGTCAGGTCGGCGTCGCCGCGCAGCGCTTCGACCAGCGGCGCGTACGTGGCCGCATCGCTGGCGTTGAGCGACACATACACGATGCGTGCGCAGAACTTGCTCCAGGTGGCGGCGTTCAGGGTGCTGGCCTTGATGTGGGGACGCGAATTGGTCTCCACCATTTTCAGGAAGGCATCCTGGCCGCTGTCCTGGCGCCCCACACAGATGATGCGCGCCGTCGGCGGCAAATCGTTCGCGACGTCGCGCGCATACATTGCAGGCAACAACTTGCGCATTGCTAAATCGCCGCTGCCGCCAAACAGGACCAGGTCAAAATCGGTAAGTGCCATAAGTGAGTGTCGTCGCAAAAGTAAAAGGGCCGGAGCGGGGAGAAAGCCGACCGGAAGTGCCAGTCTGTCGCTACTATAATCGATGGTGTAAATTTACTACGTATAACAGGCAATTGCAAGAAATTTTACTACATTCCATCCGCTGCCGTCGCCATTTTGCCCGGTATGCCTGCCTGCGATGCCGGCATGGCCATTATATGCCGTTCGCCGGCGCTGGCGCAGCGTCATGCTGGTTATCGGCTTTGCAAAGCAACCATGGTTGCCAGGGAAATTTTCGATTCTCTCCGTCATCATTTGCGCTGTAGCAACAAGGAAATCAAGAAATGCTGTCAGGATCGCCGTTGGCAGCGTAAAGTAGCTTTGAAGAAAGTAAAAAAACGTATAATTCAAGCTCGAATCGATAGCAACTATTGGTTGTATGAAGTTGTACGATATACACTGCACCGTTAGCGCCGGCCATGCCCCAAACCCGCCGTCCGGCGTCCATGCGACGTGCAGTCCGCACTGTCCGCAGCATCAGGGGCGGGCGACTTAACTTTACAAGACGGCTCAAGGGGACACAATGAATTCAATGCAGCAAGATGTCGATGAACGCACCAGCCTGACAGGCAATAACAAATTCGAACTGTTCCTGTTCAAGCTGGGGACCAGTGATCACTCGGCCAGCCGCGAACTGTTCGGCATCAATGTGTTCAAAGTCCGTGAAATCATGGAAATGCCGGCCATCACGGCGGTGGCTGGTTCACACCCGCACATGCTGGGCGTGGTCAATATCCGTGGTCAGATCGTTCCCGTGATCGACTTGCCGATGGCAGTCGGTTGCAAGAGCAGCGGCTTGAAGATCCTGATGGTGACGGAATTTGCCCGCTCGACACAGGCGTTTGCCGTGGAAGAGGTCGATGAAATCGTGCGCCTCGAATGGAATCAGGTCTTGTCGGCCGAATCGAGCGTCGGCGGCGGCCTCGTCACCAGCATCGCCCGCCTCGATGGCGACACGGACAAGACCCGCCTGGCGCAAGTGCTGGACGTGGAGCAAATCTTGCGCAATGTGCTGCCGTCGGGCGATCCGGACGTGGACGAAAACAGCATCGGCCCGCAAGTGCGCTTGCCGGCCGGCGCCGTGATTCTCGCGGCCGACGATTCCTCGCTGGCCCGCTCGTTGATCGAAAAGGGCCTCGAAGCGATGGGCGTGCCTTTCATCATGACCAAGACGGGCAAGGAAGCGTGGGAGCGCCTGCAAGCGATCTCGGCCCAGGCGGCCACCGAAGGCAAGACGGCGAAAGACAAGGTCGCGCTCGTGCTGACCGACCTGGAAATGCCGGAAATGGACGGCTTTACCCTGACGCGCAACATCAAGAACGATGGCCGCTTCTCCAACATTCCCGTGGTGATCCACTCGTCGCTGACGGGCTCGACCAACGAAGACCACGTCAAGGGCGTGGGCGCCGACGGTTATGTGGCCAAGTTCGTCGCGGCTGAATTGGCGGAGACGATCCGCAAGGTGCTGTCGCGGTAATCCGACGGCACCATGGCCAACACTGTTGTCGGATTACGCGGGGCCTTGCCCCGCTAATCCGACCTACGTGAGCGTTAAAAAAGCGCCGGACCCTCGCGGGTGCCGGCGCTTTTTCATACCTGACCGTGTTACGCCTGGTAAGGCGTTTCCGGCTGGCCTGCCACGTCCACGCGCACGGACAGCACGTGACCCGTCAACGGATAGTCGGCGATTTCTGCTGCCGAGCGGTTGTGGCTGGCGCTGGTGATGTACAGGGTGCGCAGGTCGGGGCCGCCGAACGTCACCATGGTGGGGCAGCGCACGGGCACGGTAATTTCGCCCAGCAAATGGCCGTCGGGGGCGAAGCGCAAGATCTTGCCGCCTTCAAACATGGCCGACCAGTAATTGCCTTCGCTGTCGACGGCCGCGCCATCGGGGCGCCCGCCGTAATCAAACGCCTTCTTGTCCATGGAAAAGCGCTGGAACGGTTGTGGCGCGGAAATGGCTCCCGTGGCCGCATCGAAGTCGAAACGGTCGATGCGGTGCGTGGTGGTATCCGAGTGATACATGGTGCGCCCGTCGGGACTGAAGCCCAGGCCGTTCGACACGGTCATGCCGCCCGACCAGACCTTGCGCACTTGTCCCTTTTCCAGCACGAACATTTCCGCTGCGTCAGTGTTGCGCGGCTCGAAAATCGTGCCGACCCAGAAACGGCCGGCCGGGTCAACCTTGCCGTCGTTGAAGCGCGTGGTGGCCATGTCGAACGGCGCCGGCGCGATGTGCGCCAGGCTGCCCGTCTTCGTGTCGAGGTGGGCAAAGCCGCTGCGCAGGGCGACGATCAGGCCGCCGCCGGCGTTGATGGCCAGCGCCGACGGTTCCGTCGGCATGGTCCACTGCGCATGCTTGCCGCTGGCCGGGTGCAGCCGGTGCACGGCGCGGCCATCGATGTCCACCCAGTACAGGGCCGCTTCCTTGCCATGCCAGAGCGGGCATTCGCCCACTTGCATGGCCTTGTCGCTGACTACTTTGATTTCGTAAATATTCATAAACCTCAATTAAGTTAATACGCCGCCTTGGCGGCTTTCGCCAAGGCAATCAAGCCATTGGTCGAGCTGTCGTGGTGGTCGGGACGGGCTTCGCCCGTCAGTTCGGCCTGGATTTTCTTGGCCAGCACCTTGCCCAGTTCCACGCCCCACTGGTCGAAACTGTTGACGTTCCACAAGACGCCCTGCACGAAGGTCTTGTGTTCGTACAAGGCGATCAGGGCGCCCAGGGTGGTCGGGGTCAGTTGGTCCATCAAAATGGTGTTGCTGGGGCGGTTGCCGGGGAAAGTCTTGTGCGGCACCAGCGCTTCGATTTCGCTTTCCGGCAAGCCCTGCGCCTGCAGGTCAAGGCGCACTTCCTCGGCCGTCTTGCCCGTCATGAAGGCTTCCGACTGGGCGAAGCAGTTCGCCAGCAGGGCATCGTGGTGGCCCGGCAAATCGTGCGTGGCGCGCAGGGCGGCGATGAAGTCGATGGGGGTGATGTCCGTGCCCTGGTGCAGCAGCTGGAAATACGCGTGCTGGGCATTCGTGCCGCAATCGCCCCAGATGACGGGGCCGGTCGGCACGTCGACGGGCACGCCATCCTTGGTGACGCGCTTGCCGTTGCTTTCCATGTCCAGCTGTTGCAGGTAGGCGGCGAAGCGGCTCAGGTCCTGGTGATACGGTGCGATGGAAACGGAGCCGCAATCGAGGAACTGGCGGTTCCAGAAGCCGACCATGGCCAGCACGACGGGCATGTTGTCTTCCAGGGGCGCCTGGCGGAAATGCTGGTCCATCGCATGCGCGCCGGCGAGGAAATCGCTGAAATATTCAAAACCGACGGACAGGGCCACGGCCAGGCCGATCGAGGACCAGACGGAATAACGGCCGCCGACCCAGTCCCAGAACGGGAACATATTGTCCGGCGAAATGCCGAAGTCGACGATGGCTTGCGTGTTGGTCGACACGGCCACAAAGTGTTGCGCCAGATCCTTTTCTTCGCCTTCGAGCAGGAACCAGGCGCGCGCCGTGTTGGCGTTGAGCATGGTTTCAGCGGTAACAAAGGTTTTCGAGGCAACAATGAACAGGGTGGTTTCCGGATCGACTTTCGACAGGGTCGCTTCCATGTCGTGACCGTCGACGTTGGAAACGAAGTGCATTTCCAGTCCCGGGTTGGCATACGAGCGCAGCGCCAGGCACGCCATTTTCGGGCCCAGGTCCGAGCCGCCGATGCCGATATTAACGATGTCGCAGATGGGCTTGCCCGTGTAGCCGAGCCAGCTGCCATTGCGGACCTTGTCCGTAAATGCCTTGACGCGCTGCAGTACATCTTGCACGTCAGCATCGATATCCTGGCCATCGACCACCAGCCTGGTGCCGCGCGGCGCGCGCAAGGCGGTATGCAGAACGGCCCGATGTTCGGTAAGATTGATTTTCTCGCCAGTGAACATGGCTTCGCGCTGCGCTTCCACGCCGCGCTCGCGGGCCAGGTCCATCAGCAGCGCCATGGCGGTGGCGTCGACCCGGTTCTTCGAGTAATCGAGCAGCAGGCCGGCCGCATCGACCGTCATCGTCGAAAAACGTGCGGGGTCGGCGGCGAACAGCTGGCGCAGATGCACTTCGCGCAGGCTGGCGCTATGCGCTTGCAGGGACTGGAAACTGGCGGTGGCGGTGATGGCAGGAGTAGGTGCTGGCTGGCGCATGGCGGTCGGCTTGGGTGCTTGTCTCGGTTGAAAGGAGCGCGGCGCGTTCGTGGTGGCGAACAGCGGGTCCGGCATTGGTATGAGAATAATACATCAGAAAAACGTAATTTCACTACAGTTTGTGACGTGAAGCCGATTTTTGTTGTGCTTTTTTTAGCGATTGCGCCCGTGCCATATAAGAGCTATGTTGACAGCTGCCGATACGCGATATTTGCCGGGCTTGCCTTGATACGCCGCAATCCGTGGCTTATTTGTGCGGTCGGCCCATGCAAGAGTGCTTCTTCTTCACCATTTTGTAGTAAAATTTCACGAAATACTCATTTTTAAGGAAATCCATATGGCGCTGCATCCAGTAGTCGAATCCGTAACAGCGCGCATCATCGCGCGCAGCCGGCCATCGCGCGGCGCCTACCTGGCGCATCTGGATGCGGCCCGCATCCAGGGCGTGCAGCGCGGCGCCCTGTCGTGCACCAACCTGGCGCACGGCTTTGCCGCCTTTCCCGCCAACGACAAGCTGTCGCTGAAGGAATACAAGAAGCCGTCCGTGGCCATCGTTTCCTCGTACAACGACATGCTGTCGGCGCACCAGCCCTTCGAAGGCTTCCCGCAGATCATCAAGCAAGCCGTGCGCGAAGTGGGCGCCGTCGCCCAGTTCGCCGGCGGCGTGCCCGCCATGTGCGATGGCGTGACGCAAGGCCAGCCGGGCATGGAACTGTCGCTGTTTTCGCGCGACACCATCGCCATGTCGACTGCCGTGGCGCTGTCGCACAATATGTTCGACGCCGCCCTGTACCTGGGCGTGTGCGACAAGATCGTGCCGGGCCTGTTGATCGGCGCGCTGCACTTCGGCCATTTGCCGGCCGTCTTCGTGCCGGCCGGTCCGATGACGTCGGGCCTGTCGAACCAGGAAAAAGCCAAGGTGCGCCAGCTGTATGCGCAAGGCAAGGCCACGCGCGAAGACTTGCTCGAAGGCGAGTCGAAAGCCTACCATGGCGCCGGCACCTGTACCTTCTACGGTACGGCGAACAGCAACCAGATGCTGATGGAAGTGATGGGCCTGCATTTGCCGGGCGCCGCCTTCATCACGCCGAACACGCCGCTGCGCGATGCGCTGACCAGGGCCGCCGCCCAGCGCGCGGCCGTCATCACGGCGCAAAGCGGCAGCTACTTGCCAGTCGGCCATATCGTCGACGAGAAATGTATCGTCAACGCCGTCGTGGGCTTGCTGGCCACGGGCGGCTCGACCAATCACACCCTGCACCTGGTGGCGATCGCCAAGGCGGCCGGCATCGTCATCGACTGGAACGATTTCAACGAACTGTCGGCCATCGTGCCGATGCTCACGCGCATCTACCCGAACGGCGACGCCGACGTGAACCATTTTCACGCTGCCGGCGGTACCGGTTATCTGATCCGCGAATTGCTGGACGCGGGCTTGCTGCACGAAGACGTCAACACCATCCTGGGCCACGGCTTGCGCGCGCACTGCATGGAGCCGTTCCTCGGCGAAGACGGCAAGGTCTTCTGGAAAGATGCGCCGGCCGCCAGCGCCGACGAAAACGTGCTGCGCCCGGCCAGCAATCCTTTCGCGCCGGACGGCGGCATGGTCCTGGTGGCGGGCAACCTGGGCCGCGCCGTGATGAAGGTGTCGGCCGTCAAGCCGCAGCACCGCACGGTCGAAGCGCCTGCCCTGGTATTCAATTCGCAGGAAGACTTCATGGCCGCCTACAAGGCCGGCACGCTGGACCGCGATTTCGTCGCCGTGCTGCGCTTCCAGGGTCCGCGCGCCAACGGCATGCCGGAACTGCATGCGCTGACCCCGGCGCTGGCCAACCTGCAGGATGCGGGCCGTCACGTGGCGCTGGTCACCGATGGCCGCATGTCGGGCGCGTCGGGCAAGGTGCCGGCCGCCATCCACGTCTCGCCTGAAATCCTCGCCGGCGGCCCGCTGGGCCTCGTGCGCGACGGCGACATCATCCGTCTCGACGCCTTCACGGGCGTACTGGAGGCGCTGGTGCCGGCCGACGTCTGGCACGCGCGTGCGCTGGTCACGGCCGACCTGTCGCCGAACCACGTCGGCATGGGCCGCGAGCTGTTTTCCATGTTCCGTTCCACCGTCAGCGCGGCGGAAGAGGGTGCCACCACCTTCGGCCTGCCGTCGCCGATTCCCACCACCGTCGCCTTGCACGACGCCGACAATGTCGGCGATACCGTACCGGGTTCCGATGAAGACTTTTTGGCTAGGAAATAAGAGATGACCATGACACTACTGGAAATTATGCGCACCTCGAGCGTGATCCCCGTGATTGCGATCGACGATCCTGAACACGCCGTACCGCTGGCGCGCGCGCTGGTGGCGGGCGGCATCCGCGTGCTGGAAGTGACGCTGCGCACCAAGCACGGCCTCGAAGCGATCCGCGCCATGTCGGCCGTGCCGGGCGCCATCGTCGGCGTCGGCACCCTGACCCGTCCCGAGGAATTCGTCCAGGCACGTGATGCGGGCGCCGTCTTCGGCGTTTCGCCGGGCCTGACCAGCGCCCTGGTGGCGGCGGCGAAAAGCAGCGGCCTGCCCTTGCTGCCAGGCGTGATGACGCCAGGCGAAGTGATGGCGGCGCGTGAAAACGGCTTCCAGC
The DNA here is from genome assembly GCF_058797855.1 of Janthinobacterium sp. GW823-FHT01H08. Lineage (NCBI taxonomy): Bacteria > Pseudomonadati > Pseudomonadota > Betaproteobacteria > Burkholderiales > Oxalobacteraceae > Janthinobacterium > Janthinobacterium sp. GW823-FHT01H08. The sequence continues at coordinate 4,981,541 of NZ_CM179504.1, read as the reverse complement.
AGCTGAAACTGTTCCCGGCCGTACCGGCGGGCGGCATCGGCATGCTCAACGCGATCTACGGCCCGCTGCCGGACATCACGTTCTGCCCGACGGGCGGCATCTCGCAAGAGACGGCGTCGCAGTTCCTGGCGTGCAAGAACGTCGCCTGCGTGGGCGGCTCGTGGCTGACGCCGAAAGACGCGATCGCGGCCGGCAACTGGGACCGCATCACGGAAATCGCCAAGGCGGCCAGCGGTCTTCGATTGGCTTAAGCGGCACCGGCGCGGCAGGCTTTACGCTTGCCGCGCTTTCTTCTCTTCTTCTTATGCGAGTCTTGCGCCGCCCCCTCACCATCGGCGAAACCGCCATGGCCCGCAGCGTCTTCCAGGGCGCCATCGACTATGCGCGCGTGCGCGTCGTGCGCGGCTCCTTTCTACCGTTCGGCCTGCAGGACCAGAACACGGCGATGACGCCGCGCGGCAGCCTGCACTTCATGCCGGCCCAGTACCGCGACGATTTTTCCCGCGAAGGCAACAGCGGCAAGCTGTTCTTCATCCACGAGATGGTGCACGTGTGGCAGTACCAGCTCGGCTACGGCGTGCTGCTGCATGGCGTGCTGCTGGCGCTGCGCGGCGGCTACATTGCCCAGCGCGCCTACCGCTACGATGCGCAGGCAGGCGGCGTCCTGTCCGACTTCAACATGGAGCAGCAGGGCGACATCATCGCCCACTACTTCGGCGCGCGCCAGCTGGGCATTCCCGCCTACGTGGCGAAGCTGCCGCAGCTGCAGGACATCCTGCAAGGCTTCCTGATCAACCCCGCCGACCGCCGCCTGCTGCCGCGCTGATGCCGCCGTTACTGCGCGTTCGATGCCAGGCGCACGTCCGGCGCGCGCAGGCTGGCCGCCGCATCCTTGCCCAGCAATAAACGCAGGTCGGCGCCCGCGCCGATGCCGCTGTCGCCGGCCGCCTGCAGTTGCGGCATGCCGCCCAAGACCAGCGCCAGGGCGGCGGCCGCCTGCGCATGGCCGGGGCGGTAGACGATGCTGCTGGCCTGGATGCCGTACGGCCGCTGGTTGCCCAGCCGCTGCACGCTGATGCCCATGCCGCCCAGCATGCCGCGCATGCGCGCCGCCATCCCTGTTTCTCCATTGCCGTTGATGACTTCCAGCCGTGGCAGGGGCGTCGCCTGCTTCGCCAGGGCGGGCACGGCGGCCGGCGCGGCGCGTGGCGCCACGGGCGTGTCGCGCCAGCTCAGCGTGAAGATATTCGGCTGCGACTGCGTCAGCTGCAGGCGGCTGGCCGGTGCCGCCGGCTTGGGCGCCGGCGCCAGATCGGGCGCGACGGCGTCCGCGGTGGCATCGGCCGCATCGACCGTCGCTATGCTGCGCGCCAGCGCCGCGATGGTGAGATCCAGGTTGGCGCGCGCCGGCTGCTGGCCATTGTCGAGCTGCAGCGACTGGCGCAGCACGCTGGCCGCCTGGGCGTAATCGCCCTGCAGGTACAGCACGTAGCCGAGGTTGTTGTAGGTCCGGGCCGTCGGCGCTTCTTGCGCCAGCGCCTGCAGCATGGTGCGCGCCGTGTCCAGCTGGCCCAGCTGCGCGTGCAGCACGGCGGCGCCATTGCGTGCATCGGCCGAGTCGGGCTCAAGCAGCAGCGCTTCGCGGTAGGCGGCCAGTGCCGCGCGCGGGTCGCCCAGTTCCTGCATGCGCTTGCCCAGCTTGCAGAACGCGGCGCTGCGGGCGGCGGGGCTGTCATCGCCGCGCGCCTGGGGCGGGGCGGCGTGATTTGCCTGGCTGTGCTGGCTGGCGGGACCGGGCAGGTGGCCGCAGGCGGGCAGCAGGCCGGCGCAGGCGAGCATGAGCATCAGGGTGGTGTGCTGTGACATGGCGGTTCTCCGGTCAGCTGCCGCTGCCCATGCTGGGCAGGAGCACGCGGTAAATTTGCAGGAAGGCTGGCCCCATCAGGACGACCAGCAGCGAAGGGAAGATGAAAAAGATCAGCGGGAACAGCAGCTTGAGGGCGATCTTCGCCGCTTCTTCCTCGGCCATCTGGCGGCGCTTGGTGCGCAGCTGGTCCGACTGCACGCGCAGCGAGGCGGCGATGCTGGTGCCGAAGCGCTCGGCCTGGATCAGCATGGCCACCAGCGCGTCGACATCCTCGACGCCCGTGCGCAGGGCCAGGTTGCGCAGCGCCCGCTCCTTGGTGTTACCGGCGCGCAGTTCCAGCATCACCAGATGCAATTCCTCGGCCAGCACGGCGCTTTTCAGGGCGATCTCGGCCGCCACCCGGGCCAGCGCCGCATCCATGGCCAGGCCCGCTTCCACGCACACCGTCATCAAATCCAGCGCATCGGGAAAGCTTTCGAAGATATCGCGCTGGCGCCGCTTGATCATTTGTGCCAGCACGATATTGGGCAGGTAGTAGCCGATGGCGGCCACGATCAGCAGCCAGAACAGCAATGCCTTGCCCGCCATCTGGCTGCCCGAGGCGCTCAGTCCCAGGAACAGCAGCAGGGGCAGGCCGATGGCCAGCATGGTCTTGGCGGAAAAGAACAGGATGGGCGCCGACGCCTGGCGCAGGCCGGCATTCATGAAGCGCCGGCGCATCACCGAGCCTTCCCAGCCCTGCTCGGGCAGCGACAGTTTGGCCAGGGGGCCGCTCAGGCGCACCATGCGCGCCAGCCAGGGGCTGGGCGCCGATGCGCCGGGCGCCGCCGCGCTCTTGCCGGTGGCGTTGTCCATGCGCTGGCGCAAGGGATCGGGCGCAAAGCTGCGCATGGCCACCAGCACGGTGCCGAAGACGGCAATGAAGAGCAGGGCGAGAAAGGCGATATGCACGGGATTCATGAGGGTTCTCCTTGCGGGCTCAGACGCGGATGCGGATGATATTGCGCATGACCAGGATGCCGCACACCATCATCACCAGGGCGCCGGCGAGCATCTTGCGTCCGCCCGGGTCGACGAACAGCATTTCCAGGAACTGCGGATTGGTCAGGTGGATCATGGCCGCCGCGCCGAAGGGCAGCAGCGACAGGATCCAGGCCGACAGCTTGCCTTCGGCCGACAGCACGCGCACCTGTCCCAGCAGCTTGATGCGCTCGCGGATGATGCGGCTGATGCTGTCGAGCAGTTCGGCCAGGTTGCCGCCCGTTTCGCGCTGGATCAGCACGGCGATGACGAAGTAGCGCAAGTCCGTGCTGGGCACGCGCGTGGCCAGGTTCATCAGGGCGTCCTGCATGGCGATGCCGAAATTGACTTCGTCGAAGGTGGCGCGAAATTCCACGGCCAGCGGCGCGTTCATTTCATCGCCGACCATTTTCAGGGCGGTGGGGAAGGCATGGCCGGCGCGCAGGGCGCGCGCCATCAGATCCAGCGCGTCGGGCAATTGCTGCTCGATGCGCTGCAGGCGCTTGGCCTTGGCGCGCAAGACCACCAGTAGCGGCAGCAGTGCCGCGCCGGCCACCAGCGGCAGGAGCAGCAGCCACGGCACACTGAGGTAGCTGAGCAGCAAAAATGCGGCGCCGGCCGTGGCCAGCATCACGCCGGCGAAGCTGGCCACGCTCCAGCTCAGGCCCGACTGCTCCAGCAGGCGGTCGAGCGCATGCACGCGGGGCACGCTGAGCAGCACGCGCTGCAGGGCCGGGGTGTCGCTCAGCAGGCGCTTCTTGATCATCGAACTGCCCGTGTCGCCATGCGCGCCGGCCGACATGATGCGCAGGCGGCGCGCGACCCTTTCCGCTTCCGGGCCGCGCGAGGTGTTCCATGCCAGGTACACGCCCTCGATCAGCAGTACCACGGCGATGAAGGTGAGGATGGCGAATACGTAATAGAGATAGTCCATGATGCTCCCCTTAATGGTACTGGCGGGCGGGATCGAACAGGGTTTCCGGCAGGCTGATGCCGAAGGCGCGCAGGCGTTCCAGGAAACGCGGCCGCACGCCGCTGGCATGGAAATGCCCCTGCACCGTGCCGTCCTCGCCGATGCCCGTCTGGCGGAAGGTGAAGATTTCCTGCATGGTGATCATCTCGCCTTCCATGCCCGTGATTTCCTGGATCGACGTGACCTTGCGCTTGCCGTCCGTCAGGCGCGATACCTGCACCACCACGCTGATGGCTGAACTGATCTGCTGGCGCATGGCTTTCACTGGCAGGGCCGCGGAAGCCATGCTGATCATGTTTTCCAGCCGCGTCAGCGCGTCGCGCGGGGTGTTCGCGTGGATGGTGGCCATCGAGCCTTCATGGCCCGTGTTCATGGCGCCCAGCATGTCGAGCGCCTCGGCGCCGCGCACCTCGCCCAGGATGATGCGGTCGGGGCGCATGCGCAGCGCGTTGCGCACCAGCGCCCTTTGCGTTACCTCGCCCTTGCCCTCGATGTTCGCGGGCCGCGTTTCCAGGCGTACCACGTGCGGCTGCTGCATCTGCAGTTCGGCCGCGTCCTCGATGGTGACGATGCGTTCGGCCGTGCTGATGAAACCGGAAATCGCATTGAGCATGGTGGTCTTGCCGCTGCCCGTGCCGCCCGAGATCAGGATGTTGACCTTGGCCTTGCCCAGCGCCTGCAGGGTGGTGCTCATTTCCTCCGTCAGGCTGTGCTTGAGCAGCAGGTCGGCCAGGCGCAGCGGCTGGGCCGAGAAGCGCCGGATCGACATCACGGGGCCGTCGATGGCCAGCGGCGGGATGATGGCGTTCACGCGCGAACCGTCGGGCAGGCGCGCATCGACCATGGGACTCGATTCGTCGATGCGCCGGCCCACGCGCGAGACGATCTTGTCGATGATCTTCATCAGGTGGGCGTCGTCGGTGAAGCAGACGTCGCTCAGCTCCAGGCGGCCATGGCGCTCGACATACACCTGGCGGTAGGTGTTGACGAGGATGTCGGACACGCCGGGATCGGCCAGCAGCGGTTCGAGCGGGCCGAAGCCGAGCACCTCGTCCTGGATGTCGCGGATCAGCGAGCGCCGTTCCAGCTCGTTGATCACCACATTGTCTTCCGTGAGCACGTCGCTGACGAGGATTTTCAGCTCTTCGCGGATCTGCTCGCGCGACAGGCGCTGCATGCCCTCCAGGTCAACGCGGTCGAGCAGCGCCTGGTGGGTGCGGTGCTTGAGCTGCTGGTAGCTGTGGCTCGCTGCGCCCTGGTGCGCGGCATCGTCATTCAGGCTGGCGTCATCCTGGGCATAGCCCAGGCGGTCCCGCAGGGTGAGTTTTTCGGCAGTCATGGTCGGTCTCCGGTGAGTGGGGCGGTATCAGGCTCGAGGATCAGGCTGGAGCCTCAGGCGCGCGCGAGCAGCCGCGAAACCCAGCTTTGCGCGGCGGGCGGGGTTTCGCCTGCCAGGCTGGCGGCCAGTTCCTGCAGGGCGCGCGAGACGGCGTTGTGCGGCGTCAGCTTCAGAATGGGCACGCCCTGGCTGACGGAGGCCGCCACCGCTTCATAGTGGTTGGGGATGGATTTGTAGACGTGCTTGCCATACGCCGCCTCGAGGTCGGCCACGCGGATGCTGTCGCTGCTGGCATAGCGGTTCAGGATCAGGCGGACCTTGTCTTCGCGGTAGCCGAGGCCGCGGAACACGTCGAGCAGGCGCTTGCCGTCGCGCACATACGGCAAGGTTGCCTGCAGCACGGGGAAGATCAGGTCGGCCCGGTCCAGCGCGCGCACGCTGACGGGGTCGAGTCCGCGTCCCACGTCGAGCAGGATGTAGTCGTACTGGCTGCGCGCCAGGGTCAGCAGCCGGTCGATATGGTCGGCCTCGACGTCGGCCGCATGGGCCGGGTCGTCGGCGGCGGCCAGCACGCTGTAGGCGGGCGTGATCTGGATCATGCTGGCGCTGAGCAGCGACGCATCGAGGCGCACGATCTGCTGCGACAGCTGCGACAGGGTGGTGGCCGGCTTGTGGTCCGAGACGAACAGGGCGGCGTCGCCGAACTGCAGGTTCAGGTCGAACAGCGCCACCTTGCGCTGTTCGCCGGCGGCCAGCGCGTAGCCGAGGTTGGCGGCGATGAAGGTGGCGCCGCTGCCGCCCTTGCACGAGACGAAGGCCAGCACCTGGCCCTTGCGCGTGACCTGTTTCTGCAGCTTGTCCTCGATGCGGCGCAAGGCGGCGCACAGGGCCGCGTCGTCGTCGGGCTGCAGCACTTCGCGCACGCCGGCGCGCATCGAGCGCAGCAGGAATTGCGGACTTTGCTGCGGACATTGCACGATGATGGCCAGGTTCGGATGGCGCCCGCCCAGCAGTTCGAGCCGTTCCAGCTCCGCCTCGCCCGTCTGCTCCTGCTCCAGCAGCAGCAAGTCCGGCGTGACGCCGTTGTCGAACACATCCGGTATGCTCGCCAGCAGCGAGACGCGGTCGGCCGCGCTGCGTTCGCGCAGCAAACGGGTCAGCCGCTTGAGCTGGGCTTCATTCTTCGAGACGATGACGATATTCACTTGGTACTCCCCGGTAAAGGCATTCGGTAAAGGCGTTCAGTTGATCTGGAAGCCCAGGCTTTCGGCGTGCATGACCACCACCGAGGCTGGCACGGCGATATTCAGAAAGCCGAACAGGCTGACCATCGGCGTGTAGCTGACGTTGTCGATCGATACGCGCACGCTGTCGATGCAGCTGGCCGTGCGCGTGATGTCGCCGCAGGCCGACAGGTTGTCGCCCGGGTCAGTCGGCGGCAAGGTCACTTCGGCGCCGCTCTTGTTCAGGTAGCGGATGGTGATGTTGGCAGCCGTCAGTTCGGGCGCGGCCGGCAGGGCCGTGCCGCCGAACAGGGCCAGGGTCTTGACGGCGTCGGTCTGGTCGATCCAGCGCACCACCGCTTCGCGCGCGGCGCGGCGGCTCACTTCCTGCACCGTGTTGTACAGGTACAGCATGCGGCCGAATTCCAGGATGCCGAACAGCAGGGTGAAAAACAGCAGCGACACCAGGGCGAATTCGACGGCGGCGGCGCCGCGCTGGAGCCCGGCTGGAGGAGACGATGAAAGGCGGTGGCGCATGGCGTTCTCCTTACAGCATGTAGCGCATGGTGGTGCGCGGTGCGAGCGGCGTGGCATAGGTGCTGGCTGCGCCGATCACGAAGGGCAGGTACTGGCCCACCGACAGCGTGTAGTTGACGACTTCGACGCGGATGCCGCCCGGCGCCGTGCCGTCGGTGCAACTGCTGTCGTTGAATGCCGCGTCCAGGCAGGTGACCGTCACGTTGGCCGTGGTGAAGTCGCTGATGCCGGCGCTGACGGCCGCATCGGCCACCGTCTGTCTGGCCGCCGGCACGCCCTGCGAGGCGATGCCGGCCTTGGCCTTGACGGACATGTTGCGCGCCGCGTCGCGCGTGGCCTTGTTCAGCGCGTCGTAGTACCAAAAAGCGCGGCCGAAGCCGAAGATGCCGGCCAGCAGGGTGATCAGCAGTGCCAGCACGATGCCGAATTCGACGGCGGCGCCGCCGCGCTGGCTGAGAGGGGAAAGGTGGATGCGCATGGCCGCCTCACTTGTAGAGTTTGATTTCGGAATTCGGCACGGGCTCGATCAGGCCCGCGAACTCGACGTCGAGGCGCTTGGTGCCGCCGCTGAAATCGGCTTTCATCGTCATGAAGAATTTGCCGATACCGACCGCGTTCATGGTGCCGCACGAAGCCGGCCCGACGGGCGCCGTGCGGCAGTCGACCAGCACCACGTTGAGGATGCGGCGGTTGCGCTGGCCCGGATGGGCCACCGATGGCGCCTGGAACGTGGGGCCGCTGGTCTGGTTGTATGGCGCAGGCGGCGTACTGGCAGGAAAGCCGGCGCCGGCGCTGACGGGGTAGCTGGCCGTGTCGAAGTAATTCGCCTTGGCCGTGCTGTACATGGGGTTGGCGTTGCCGTCCGCGACGCTGTAGGCCGTGCCGGCCTTGGCCGGGGTGGCGCCATTGCTTTGGTAGGCGGGGCCGTAGGACCACAGCACGCCGTAGCCGGCGAACTGCGCGAACGTGGCCGACGGTGCCGGGACGGGACCGGCTGACGGCAGCTGGTAATTCGGTTTGTTGCCGGCCAGGCTGACCGGCTGCTGGCTGGGCAAGGTGCTGGCGCCCGGCTGCATCCAGCCGGTGGGCGGCGAGTTGGCGGCAGCGGCGGCGCAGGGCGACGCGGCGCCCACGCACGGATATTCCTTGATGTTGGTGTCGGGCGGCGCCGTCGCGGGGTCGCACACGGATGGCCCGCCGTAGTCGTCGAAGCGCGAATTGAGCGAGGCGGCCAGCGAAGCCGTCAGCCCCGTGTTCGTGTAGACCTGGCCCGTGCCGCTGGTGATGACGGCGCTGCTGCCCGTGCACATGAATGGCGCGGTGGAGGCGGCGCTCGCGTGCGAGGCGCTGCAGCTGCCGGGCGGCGCGTCGACGGGGTTGATCAGGTAGGGATCGGACGGCCCGCCCAGCGGATTGAGGCCGAACAGGTTGTAGGTGACGCCGCGGCGAAAGCCGAATTCCACCAGCTCCGTCAGGCCCGTGCCGGCCGGCGCGGCCGGATACGTGTATTGCGCCGTCTTGTTGGCCGGATCGACGGCGCACACGCCGATCGGCGTGACGTCGTTGACGAAGCGCCCCGCCACGGCCACGCCCGAGGTGCTGGTGCTGGCGATGCCGGCGATGCCCATCAGGTAGGTGGCGAAGGTCTTGCTGCCCGTGTCGACGCGGATGAAGGTCTGGCCCTGCGGGCTGGTGCGGGCGCTGGCGCCGGACGACCAGGGACCGTCCGGGCTGGGGCCGAAGCTGATGTTGGCGGCCGTGATGGTCAGCGCGGTGGAAAAATCGTAGCGGTTCTTTTGCGCGATGGCGATGGCCTTCGTCTGCGCGTTGTCGATGCCGGCGGCGCTTTGATTGAGTTCCACGGCGCCCGCCAGGGCGGCGCTGTCGGCGCCGTTCTGCAGTTCCGTCTTGGCGATGTACAGGTGGCCCAGGTCCAGCACCAGGCCGCCCATGGCGAACAGCACCACCAGGGTCAGCCCCAGCACGATGGCGATCGCGCCCTGCTGCTTGTCGTGCCTGCGAAATGCGGTCTTCATGGCTGTCTCCTGGTGGCCTGGGGGGAGTGCGTCGCGAAACTGGCGCCTACTGGCGTCCGCCCACGCCGATGGTGAAGACATTCGGCTGCGGTTCCGGCGCGGCGAACGATTTCTGGTAGCGCTGGTAGGCGCTCGCGCCGGCCTTGCCGTCGATGCCGCTGACGGGGTCCATGTTGCGGTAGGCGTCCGGATACATGATCTGCTGCGCCTTGAGCAGGGCCACCGATTCGCCGAAGTGCGAATCGAGCACGGGCGTGGTGGTGGCGGCGCAGCCGGCTAACAGCAATAGCGACAGCAGGGTGGCGCAAGGCAGGCAATGTGCGGTTTTCATGGTGTTCTCCTATTTGAGGTCGAAGCCGGCGGCGGACTGGGGCGCGGCCGCTTGCGGCTGCATGGGCGCTGCCGGCGCTGCGGGGGCGGCAGCAGGAGTGGGCGCGCTGCCTTCCATTTTTCCCTGCATGAACATGTCGCCGCGCGTCGGCTGGATGTAGCCGTCGGTGGGCAGCTTGTAGTCGGCTGGCAGCGGCTTGACCAGGTGCGGCGTGATGATGAAGACCAGTTCCGAGCGGTCCGTCTGGAAGTCCGTGCTGCGGAACAGGGCGCCCAGCACGGGCACTTCGCCCAGGCCTGGCAGGGCCTTGATATTGCTGGTCACGTTGTTCTTGATCAGGCCGCCGATGGCGAAGCTCTGGCCGTCGAACAGCTGCACCGTGGTGGTGGCGCGCCGCGTCGTGAACGAGGGCAGGATGGCCGTGGCCGAGATGCCGGTGGCGGTGATGCCGATGCCGTCCTTGTTCAGGTCCGACACTTCCGGCGCCACCTTCAGGTTGATGCGCCCCCCATCGAGCACGGTGGGCGTGAATTTCACGGCCACGCCGAATTCCTTCTCTTCCAGGGTGATGGTGGGCACGCCGTTATTGTTGCTCTGGCTGACGGGGATGAAGATTTTGCCGCCGGCCAGGAAGCTGGCCTCCTGGCCGCTGATGGCCATGATGTTCGGTTCGGCCAGCACCTTGATCAGACCATCGCGTTTTTGCGCGTCGAGGTTGAAGAAGTTGTTCTTGCTGGCGCCGCTCAAGCCGCTGGGATTGTTGCTGAGAAGGCTGGACAGCAGCGAATACGACCAGCTGCCGATGGTCTTGTTGATGCCCAGACTGGCGCCCAGCTGGTCGACCAGCACCTTCGACACTTCGGCCACCTTCACTTCCAGCATCACCTGCTGCGGCGCGGCGATCGACAGCAGGTTGATCACGCGCGGTGCGGCCGCATCGGGCGTGGCGGCGGGAGCGGCAGCGGCGGCGCCCGCGCCTGCGGCTGGCGCGGCGCCGGAGCTGGCCGCGCCGCTGCGGGCGCTGCGCTGTACATAGGCGTTGGCCAGCGACAGGGCCTGGTCGGCCTTGACGACGTCGCTGACCATGCCCGACAGGATCAGGGTGTCGCCCGCCACCGTGACGTGGATTTTTTCGTTCGGCAGCAGTTCGGCCATGCGTGCCTGCAGGCTGCTGCTGTCGATGCCGACGGCCAGGTCGATGATGGTGGCGTCATTGCTCTTGTTCCACAGGATCAGGTTGGTGGTGCCGACGGAACGCCCCAGCAGGTACACCTCGTTGGGATTGAGCAGGATGACGTCGGCGATGCGCGGGTCGCCGACGGACATGCGGCTGGCGGCGAACGGCAGGCGCATCAGGGTCGACTTGCCTTCGGCCAGGCTCATTTGCGGCGCCATTTCGGTGCGGCCGGCGCGCGATTCGCTTTGCGGCGGCGTGGCCCTGGGCCGGGCGGCGGCCCGGCTGCTCCTGGCGGCGCCCGTGTCGGTGCCGGCGGCGGTGGCGGCAGCGGCGACGGGTTCGCCGCGTGCCTGGGGCGCCAGGGCGCCGATCATGGCGAGGGCAAGCGCCAGGCTCAGTACCCGGCTTCCGCTTGCTGTGCAATATGTGCTCATGGCGTGACTCCTCTGGTGCAGGTTAGAATTGTTGGGAGCTGCGTTCCAGCCCCTTGATGACATCGACGCGTGGACCGGCCTGAGGCGCGGGTGCGGCGGCGGGACGGCGGCGTGGCAGCGGCTTGGCTTGCACCATGGCGGCGGGGGCGGCCATGGCGACCTTTTCATCGAGCAAGCTGGACTTGGTGGCGCCTTCCGTGTTGACGGGCTTGTCCTCGACCTGATTGCGCAGCACCAGCGACAGGGTGCCCACGCTGCGCGCCAGGTCGAGTTTTTCAGCCTGGTCCGGCGTCAGCTCCAGGGTCACGGCGTTGACCACCTTGGGCTTGGTGTCGTCGCGGCTCGATTCCTGGGCGATGGCCAGCACGAGGATGCGTTCGAGCACGATCTTGGAAATGTTCGGATCGCGGTCCGGCGTCTTGCGGGCCCCTTCGCCCTGGGTGTTGACGAGGATGTCGACGAAGTTGCCGGGCAGGGCGAAGCCGGCCACGCCCACCACGTCGTTGACGCGCACGGTCATGGCGCGCTTGCCCTCGGCGACGACGGCCGACAGGCCCCCTTGCGTGCCGGGAGGCGCCAGCTTGCCTTCCATGATCGGTTCGCCGTGCTGGATGCTGGTGCGCGTGACGCGCGTTTCCAGCAGTTTCGGATCGTTGATGGCACCGGGCGGCAGCGCGTTCGATGGCCAGTCGACCATGCGCACCATGTCGGGCGTGAGACGCGCCCCCAGGCTGATGTCGACCTGGGCCACGGCCACCTTGTTGATGTTGCCCGAGGCTTGGGCATTGATCCAGCGCGCGGCCACGATGACCGCGGCGAACGCCAGGATGACCGCAATGGCCATCATCGTCAGAGCGCGTGCGTTTCTCATTTTGCTTCCCCTTTGTGCTGGACCGCTGCCGGTCCGGTGTGTGTGCTTGCGAGGTCGTTATCGCTGCCGAAATAGTTTTGCCATGCCCAGAACAGGACTTCCGGAGACAGTTGCGCCGGGTGGTCTTCATAACGCGCCTGGTCGCAGACCTGCGCGAGGATGTCGCGCGGATAGCAGGCGAGCAAGGGCCGCTTGTAGAGGCTATGCAGGTGCAGCAGGTAGGTGTAGGAGGCTTCGTCGAAATTGATGCCCAGCTGGGCGCAGGTGCTGCGGAACACGGCCAGGTAGTGGTAGGCGCTCAGGGGACCCACATGGATCTTGTAGCCGATGCGGCGCAGGAAGGAATCGTCGGCCAGCTGCTGCGGCGCCAGGTTCGACGAGAACACGACGATGACGTCGAAGGGCACGGGGAATTTGTAGCCCGTGTGCAGCGACAGGTAATCGATGTGGCGCGCCATCGGCACGATCCAGCGGTTCATCAGTTCCACGGGCGAGCAGCGCTGGCGGCCCAGGTCGTCGATGATGAAGATGCCGTTGTTGGCCTTCAGGTGCGGCGGCGCCTGGTAAAGGCGGGTGCCCTGGTCGAATTGCAGGTCCAGCATGTCGAGCGTCAGCTCGCCGCCCGTCAGCACGGCGGGGCGTTCGGCGCGCACCCAGCGCGGGTCGGATGGCACGCGGCCTTTGTTTGACAGGGTGTGCAGCATGGGGTCGAGGAAGGGCAGCACTTCGCCGTCGACCATCACGGCATGGGGCAGGGCGATGGCGCCGCTGAGCAAGCCGTTCAGGCGCTCGGCCAGGTAGCTCTTGCCGCTGCCGGCGGGGCCGTGAAAGAACAGGGCGCGTCCGGAATTCATCGCTGCGCCCAGCTGGTCGAGCACGGCCGAACTGGCCACCACGTCGCGAAATTCGCGCTGCACGTCGTCGCGCGTGACATGCATGTCGGCCACGCTTTGCGCCAGCACCTGGTTGCTGTAATCGGCCAGGGTGACGGGGGCGGGACCGCTGTAGGCGTTGCGGCGCATGTATTCGGCGGCGCGCAGGCGGCCCTGGTCGCCCAGCAGGTAATACAGGTCGGCGTCGGTGCCGCTGCCGCCGTTGCGGCGCGCTTCGCACAGCTTTTCGGCGCGCATGAAGGTGAGCAGCGGTTCGAGCACGCCGGCGCCCAGTTTCACGTGCGTCGACAGGGCGGGCAGGCCGATCTGGCCGCGCAGGAAGAGTATCTTGACCAGCAGTTCGACCAGGAACAGGAAGGGCAATCCCGTTTCCTCGACCGTGCGTGGCGCGCGCTTGGCCGCCGGTTCGACGCCGCCGCCGTCGCTGCGTTCTGGATAGGTGTCAGGCATGATGGATACTCCTCGCTCGGATGGCCGGATATCAGAAGATGAAGGGCAGCAGGCGGTACTTCACCTGGCGCATGTAGACGCGGTAGCGCACGTCGGCGGACAGGAAACGCTCTTCGCGCAGCAGGCGCATCACCATCATGCCCATCGTCGCGACATAGATGACGGTGTTGGCGGGCGAAGTGTTGGCCAGCAGGTAGCCGCTCAGGGAAATCAGGTAGCTGGCATACAGCGGATGTCGTATCACGCGGTAGACACCGCCCGTCTTGATCTCGCGCTGCGCCGCCACCAGGCCGAAGCTGCGGTTCAGCGACAGCAGGCCGGCGATTTGCAGCAGGCTGCCGACGGCCAGCAGGTAGCGCGCGCCGGGCCAGATGGCCATGTCGGCGGGGGACAGAAGGAAGGGCGCGAAGGTGGCGCCGATGGCCAGCAGCCAGTCGCCCGCATCGGTGGAGACGCTGACGGGGGCCGAACGCACGATGAAGAACAGGGCGGCCAGGGTTTCGGCGGCGCAGAACAGCAGATAGCTCCAGTCGCCGCTGTGCAGGAATCCCACCACGTGGGCGCTGGCAAAGAACGTCCACAGGCAAGCCATGGCGATGCTGGTGAACAGGCTGGCGTGGCGGGAGTGGCAGAGGGTGGCGAGGGTGTCCATGGTCGGGTCCTATGGTGGCTGGTCGTCGGAGCGGCGCGTTTCAGCGCAGGCTCCACAGGTGGGTGTATTGCAGGAAGACCTGCAAGCCGGTGCCGCTGGCAATGGCGAAGGCGTAGGCCAGCTTGCCGGTGGCCGGCGGCGGTTCGGCGATCGTGGCGGCGCCGCCGGCCAGGCTGTGCAGCAGCGCGCCCAGCATCATGTGCCAGGTGTTTTTCAGCACCTGGCGCAGGCGCTGGCCGGCCAGCGCGGCGGCCAGGGCCAGCACGCCGCCGCACAGGAAGGTCAGCAGGGCCGCTTCGAGCACGGCGTCGGGACCGAGGAAGGCGCCGCACATGGCCATCAGCTTGACGTCGCCGGCGCCCAGGGCGCGCAGCAGGTACATGGGCAGCAGCAGGGCCAGTCCGGCGGCGGCGCCGGCCAGCGCCTGCAGCAGTCCCAGGCCGCCGAAGGAGGCGTCGAACAGGCCGCTACCTGGCGGCACGAAGCTGTTCAGGATCAAGCCCGCCAGCGTGCCCCACAACACCAGCCGGTTCGGGATGCGGCGCGTGCGCAGGTCGTGCCACAGGGCGCTGGCGAGCAGGGTGGCCAGCACGGCCAGGCACAGCAGCATGGGCAGGTGGGCGTTCATGACGTCAGTCCTTCCTTGCTCATGCAGGGCGCCGTGGCCATGTGCATGGCCGGTGCTGTAGCCTGGCTGCCCAGCAGCCGTCCCACCAGGCGCCACACCAGCGCCGCGCCGGCCGCACCCACATAGCCGTCGAGCGCATAGTGCCAGCCCAGGTGGATGGAGCCGAGCAGGATCAGCACGGCGAAGGCAGACAGGGCGATCCCTGCGGCGCGGCTGACCTTCCAGCCCATGATGGCCATCAGCACGGCGGTGGCCACATGCATGCTGGGCATGGCGGAGATCCCCAGTTCGCCGTTCGCCCCCTTGCTTTGATAGCCTTGCCACAGCATCTCCTGCACCTGCAGGGCCCAGACGGGAACGTGCTGGTTGGCGTCATGCAGGTAGGCCATCAGCGGCGCATACGGATCGCTGGCGTGCAGGTGGCCGTAGTAGCAGGGACCGACCGAGGCAAACAGCACGGCCAGGATGCTGCCCAGGGCGATCCAGGTCAGCGCAAAGCTGAGCAGGAACTGCATGCGCAGCAGCGGGCGGCGCGTGTCGAGGATCAGCCAGTACAGGATGGCGTAGAACAGGAAGAACCAGAAGTGGTAGCTGAAGTTGAGCAAGCCCGTGACGAGCGGGTGGCCCAGCAGCGGCTGCAGCCTTTCCCATGGGGCCATGCCGCCATGCAGCGCCATGTCCCAGGCGGACAGGGTGGCATCCCAGGTGTAGGGGTGCAGGCGCGGAATGGCGCCCTTGAAGACGGTGAAGCTGGAGGCGAAGACGGGAATCAGCAGCATGGCCGGCAGCGCGTGCAGCAGGCGCTCGTTGCTCAGGTAGCGGCGCAGATCGTGGTACAGATAGTGGCACAGGCGGTGCGGGCGTTTCATCACCATGACGTGGATGGTGTAGCCGCACAGGATGAAGACGGGACCCGTGAGGATGGCCACGAAGAAGCCGGCCAGCACGTTGAGGATCTCCGATGCGCTGGGCAGGCCGCCGGCCAGCAAGGTCGCGGCGGCGGCGTACAGCAGCACGATCAGCAGCAGGGCGCGGTGGGTGCGCAGCGAGGCGCGCAGGGTGTTCATGACAGGGCCAGGACCACTTGGTCCTTGACGTAGACAAACAGCAGCTTGACCTGGTCGCCCAGCACGGTGATCGTGACCACCAGCACTGCCGCGATCAGGCCCGCCAGCAACGCGTATTCGATCGCTGTAACGGCGGACTCGTCGGATAAACGGCTGAAGAGAGATTTCACGATGGGCCTCGCTAGGCGGTATCAAGGTGGGCGTGCCGGAAATATGGGGAAGCGTAGTCCGGGCTGGCGCTGGGCCGGCCCGGACGGCACCGCGTCAGGCATTGGCGGTGGTCAGCTTGGTGCCGATGGTGCTGAAGGTTTTTTTCAGCTGCGTGCCGACGATGGTGATGGCGGCGATGATCACCACGGCGATCAGGGCGGCGATCAGGCCATATTCGATTGCGGTGACGCCATCTTCTTCGCGGATAAAGTTTTTGATGAGGTTCATGACAACTCCTGGTGGTGGTTAAGCTACGACGGTGGGTAAAACGGCATGGCGGTGTTGCTTCCTGTTGCTACGCTCTCATGGGCTTTCGCCCAGTGCGAGCAGTCCGATGATGCACACCACCGCCATGAGGGCCGCCACCAGGGCATAGCGGTAGAACGCAGCCTTTTCCTTGCCCTGCAAATAGGTGATCAGGGCTGTCGGAAGAAACTTGTCAAGGCGCATGCTGTGCTCCGTGTCGTGGTGGGCCGCGCGGTGATTTGCACTCCGGTAAATCCACTATAGAAGTTGGCACCTTGATCTACATCAGAAGAACATCCTTTTATTGCAAGGAGGAATTGCTTGTTTTTTTCGTGACAATTGTCATGGTCGAGTCTGGCGCGCGGGCGCGCGGGCGCAGGCAGCGCCGGTGGCTGGCGAAGGGGGCGGCGGAGGGAGTGCGCGGCCGGGCAGTGGCCGTGCCGGGGGACAGCGGCGTCAGGCGCCGGGCGGCAATTGGCCCAGCTGGTGCTTGGTGGCGTAGGCGTACAGTTCCAGGCGGTTGTATACGCCCAGCTTGCGGTAGATCGACGTCAGGTGGTTGCGCAGGGTGTGTTCGGAGATGAACAGCTGGTCCGCCAGCAGCTTGGCCGGCGTGCCGCTGCCGTGCACCAGCGCGGCGATGATCTTTCTTTCCTTGAGGGTCAGGCTGGCGATGGCGATGGCTTGCGCCGAGCCGCCGCCGGGCTGGGTCAGCTGCGTCAGCATGCGTCCCAGCATCGCGTGTTCCAGCCACAGCTCGCCCTGGTATACCTTTTCGATGGCCTTCAGCACCATCTCCGCCGGCGCATCCTTGCTGACGATGCCGCGCGCGCCTTTCAGCACCGTCTGGTCCAGGACGGCCTGGTCGTGGCTGGCCGTCAGCACCAGCACGCGCGTGCTGCCGCACTGCGCCAGCGCGGGCAGGATGGCCAGCGAGCTGATGCCGCCCAGGTCCAGGTCCAGCACGATCACATCCGGTTGCAGCGCCTTCGCCTGCTCCAGCGCCTCGGCGCTGTCGGACGCCGTGGCGACCACGCGCATGCCCGAGTGCTCGCCGCCGATCAGCCGCTCCAGGCCCCACAGCATGGTCTTGTGATCGTCCACCAGCATGACGCTGATGACATGGCTGGCCGGGGGCGTGTAGCGTAAGTCGTTCATATGGGGATCTCGATCTGCACGGAGGTGTTGCCCAGCATGCCATGCGTGACGCGGGCCGTGCCACCCAGGGCAGCTGCCCGTTCGGCCAGCGAGTCGGGCAGAAAATCGGGGACGTGCGCGGCGGCGCATTCGTTGTCGATGCTGATGTGCAGCGCGCCCTGCACGCAGGTCAGCTTGACGGCGCCGTGGCGCGCCGACGTATGCTTGCGGATATTGCTCATGCCTTCGTTGACGATCTGGAACACCTCGGCCGCCAGGCGGTCGTTGATGTGCAGGTCGCCTTCGATTTGCAGGGCGATATCGATGCCATAGAATTCGCGGATCTGCGTGGCCTGGCGGCGCAGTGCGACCAGCAGTTCCGGCTCGCTTTGCACCTGGCCGTTCTTGAACGTGCGCGCGTAGCTGCGCAGGTCGGCGATCACCTGGCCCGACATGATGATCAGTTTTTCCAGTTCGGGCAGCAGCGGGTTGCCGGGCGTGGCTTCGTTGCGCAGGGCGGCCAGGCCGTGGCGCAGGCCGATGTACGGCTGCACGGCCGTGTCATGCAGGTCGCGGGCGATCTTTTCGCGCTCGCGCGAGGCCGCCTGCGACGCCAGGCGGTCGAGCAGGTCGATGTTTTCAATGACGGGAAACGCCTGCGCGCCGATATGACTGAGAAACAGGGCGTCCGTCTTGCTCATGCTGGTGGCGGAGACGATGAAGATGCGGCCCTTGCCATTGCGCAGGGGCAGCGGTGCGCTGATGAAGGCGTGCGCTTCGAGCAGCTCGGCCAGGCGGTCGCCTGCCGCGTCGTCGTGCCGCAGCCAGCGTCCGCTGTCGGGATCGAGCATGCGCGCGCCGCCTGTCCACGGCAGCCAGCGGCCGGCGGGCTGGTTGTACAAGGCGATTTTATCGTGCGGGAAAGCGAGCAGGGGACTGGCCGCGTCATCGCTGAGGAGCGAGCTGGTGTGCACGACGCCCGTTGCCGTTTGCAGCACGCTGCGCAGCGACCAGACCCGCGTGCCCTTGTCCTGCATGATCAGCAGGCAGCTGCGGCCGTTGAAATAACTGCGGGTTTTTTCCAGCACGGAGGTAATGGTCTGGTCGACGCCGAAGCGCGGATTGGACAGCTGGCTGACATCGCGCAGCAGCGCCAGGTGGCTGCGCTGCGTGATGGCCGAACCGCCCCAGTAGGCGATCATGTAGCCGAGCGCCAGCAGGAAGGTGGTACGCAGCAGCAGGCGCGACAGCTCCGCATCCGATTCGCCGAACAGGGCCGTGGCGGCGAACAGGCCGGCCGAGGCCAGGGTCACGCGCGCGCCTTCCTCGAAGCCCCGCTGGAACGACGAGGTCAGGATGGCAAAGAAAAAAAACAGGAAGAATAAATTGTTGTGGCTGCTGGTGGAAAACACGATCAGCGCATACCAGGCCACGTCGAGCCAGTACAGCAAGATGTCCTGGGGCAGGCTGAAGCCCAGCACGGCCAGCACGTAGAGCAGCAGGCTGTGCATGGTGTAGGCGGAAAAGATCAGCCAGGTAATCTTGCTCAGCTTGCCGGCGCTTTCGGGGTCGATGAACAGGGTCAGCAAGGTGGCGCTCGACAGCAGCAGGCGCATGCCGTTGACCATGGTCGTATCCATGCCGGCACCCGGCAAGCCGGATCTGAGGGGAGGATCGAGATTCACAAGCGCTCCTGGCCATGTCCCGCATGGTGAGCCATGCGCAGGGATAGATACCACAGATAAATTCTTGTTATTGTTGCTGCAATCAATGACGAGTCTACGCACACGCCATAAAGATGTCTACTGGAATCCTTTGTCTTGCGTTGCTTTTTTTACAGCGGCTGCACCATCACGCGGTTGCGCCCGGCGCCCTTGGCCAGGTACAGGGCGCGGTCGGCGGCGCCGATCAGGGCGGAGATGGTCGGCTGCTGCTGCGGGTGCTGGGTGGCGATGCCGATGCTGACCGTGATGTGCTCGACCTCATTGCCCGTCTTGGCATGCGGAATGCGCAGTCCGGCCGCGTGCTGGCGGATTACCTCGGCCATGCGCAGCGCCTGCGCCGCGTCTGTGTCGGGCAGGATGGCGGCAAATTCCTCGCCGCCATAGCGCGCCAGCAAGTCTGTGGGGCGCTGCAGGATGGCGGCCAGTTCGGCCGCGACGCGGATCAGGCAATCATCACCTTGCTGGTGGCCGTAATGGTCGTTGTAATCCTTGAAGTGATCGATATCGATCATCAGCAACGACAGGGGGCTGCCCGTGCGCATGGCGCGCCGCATTTCCTTCTCGATCGCCACGTCGAAGTGGCGGCGGTTGGCGATGCCTGTCAAGCCGTCGGCAAAGGTTTGCGAACGCAAGACCATGGTCTGTTCGCGCAGCAGCTTTTCGCGGCCCACGGCGATGGTGACATCATTGATCTGGATCAGGCAGTGGCGCGGCGAATCGGGCAAATTGATCGGCGTGACGGCGATCGCCTGCTGCATGCGCTCCCGGCCTTCGGCCGCGCCATGCGTGTACAGGGGAAACGGCGCCTTGTGCAGGGTTTGCGACAGCAGCGACTGGAAATTGTCGCGCAGGGCCTGGGTGATGGCCGAATCGATGCGCTTGTGGCGCAGTTCCGGATAGACGGTGAAGAAATCCTGGCCCAGCACGGCGTCGGCCTGGCATGCCGAGTGGCGCGCCATCCAGTGGTTCCACAGCACGATGCGGTGCTGCTCGTCGAGCACGATGGCGCCCAGGTTGACGGCGCCGAGTATGCTCTCGAGCAGGGCGAGTCGGTGTAAGGCATCGGGCATGATCGTCACGCCTGTCCCAGGACCTTGGCCAGATAGTGGCTGACCTGCTGCTTCAGGTCGTGCAGGGCGGACAGGTCGAGCACGAATGCCACATAACCGTGGATCTGGTGCTTGGACAGCACGAAGTCGATATGCAGCATCAGTACGACGGCCTCGTCATCGTGGCCGCCGAACGAAGACAGGATTTCCGCGCTGGTGCCCACGTGGTACAGGGGCAGCGAGCCATGCAGTTCGCTGTCGAACAGGTTGGCCAAAGTCCCTACGCAGGAATTGAGGATGATGTTGCCGATTTCGCTCATCGCTTCCTGTTCCATCTCCGTCAGTTCCTGCAGCGGCATGGCGTCGCCCACCATCAGGCGCACGATTTCCAGGCTTTTATCTTCCGGGAACATCAGGATGGCTTCGGTGGCGAAGGCGCCATCGTAATGCTGGCTGACGCCGCAGATGCGTTCGCCATCCTTCTTGCTGCCCAGCAGGGCAGCCGCATCGGCACGGTTCAGAAAAGTGATCGACGGCACCGACATGGTGACTTCTTCATTGACGATCTCGCTCATCGCGGCGGCCGCATGGCCCACCCCGATGTTGAATATCTCCACGAGGGCATCGTTTTCCAGTTCGGAGAGATTGACCATGCTCACAGTCCCAGTGACTCGATCAGCTGGTGGATGCGGGTTTCCGTGATCGGTTTTTCCATGAAGCCGACACGAAGTTCGATGGCGCGGTTGCGGATGGCGTTTTGCACGTTCGCCGTGACGAGAACGATGTGCGTTTGGGGGCACAGCGCGCGCAATTGTTCCGCCGCCGCCACACCGCCCATGCCGGGCATGTTGACATCCAGTAATATCAGCACAGGGCTGACAGTCTTGACTTTTTCCAGGGCTTCCTCACCCGTCGCCGCCTCAATCACTTGCCAGTCGGCATGTTTGCTGAGGATGAACTGATGCGACATCAGACGTGAAACCCGGCTGTCATCGACAACAAGTACCTGCTTACTGTGATTCATGTGCTATTCCTGAAACGTCATATCGGTCAATCGTTCCATTTTCGCATATTTTAGAGGGCATAGAGAGTAATTGGCTGGGCAATTGCCTTGGGGCAAGTCTTTTCCACTTGCCTGTTGTATCCCGTCGCCAGGTCCGTCATCATGGCCGGCTGGCCGGGCCGGCAATCCGTTAAAATAGCGGCATTCCTCACTTTAGCCTTTTTTTGCCATGACCCAAGACGAATTGAAGCAAGCCGTAGCCCGCGCCGCCATTAACTATGTGGTGGACGGTGAAATCATCGGTGTCGGCACCGGTTCCACCGCCAACTTTTTCATCGATGAACTGGCCAAGATCAAGGACCGCATCAAGGGGACGGTCGCGTCGTCCGAAGCGACGGCCGCGCGCCTGGCCGGTCATGGCATTCCCGTCTTCGACCTGAACGACGTCGAGTCGATCGCCGTCTACATCGATGGCGCCGATGAAATCACGGCCAGCGGCGCCATGATCAAGGGCGGCGGCGCGGCATTGACGCGTGAAAAGATCGTCGCGTCCGTCGCGAAACAGTTCGTCTGCATCGCCGACGGCTCCAAGCTCGTCGAGACCCTCGGTGCCTTCCCGCTGCCGGTGGAAGTGGTGCCGATGGCGCGCGCCGCCGTCTCGCGCCAGCTGGCCGCGCTGGGCGGCACGCCACGCTTGCGCCTGAAGCCTGGCAGCACGGAAGCCTTCATCACCGACAACGGCGGCGAGATCATCGACGTGCTGGGCTTGCAGATCGCCGACCCGGTGGCGCTGGAACAGCAGATCAACCAGATCGTCGGCGTCATCGCCGTCGGCCTGTTCGCTGTGCGCGGCGCGAATGTCTGCCTGCTGGGCATGCCGGAAGGCGTGCGTACCTTGGCGTACTTAAGGTGATAGCCGGCGTTCGCCGGCATTTGCACTTGTCTTACACGGCGGCCCCTTGCGGGCCGCTTGTCATGTGTGCCTGACGGTACACGGCCACGGTGCGCAGCAAGCCGCCGAGGAAGATGCCGCTGAAGCAGCCATAGGCGAGGCAGACGGGCACGATGAAGCCGGTCGCATGGGCGTAGGCCGGCGCGATGGCCAGGGTCACGGCCACCGCATACTTCATGCAAAAGATACTCATCATCAGCATCAACGGCACCCAGCTGCCGGGGCGCAGCACGCTGGTCCGTTCGGGTATGGCGACGATCTTGCGCGCATCGCTCAGTGTCCATGCCAGCGCCGCGCCGGCCAGGGCGCCGGCGGCCCAGGCGAACGGCGCCACGCCGGCCAGGCCGAAACTGCCCTGCACGCCGCTCAGCGACAGGGCCAGCATGACCAGGGGAATGATGCACAGCTTGCGCAAGGTCACTTCGCGTGCGCGGCTGGCCAGCACGCCCCGGTACACGAGCAAGCCCAGGATGGCCCAGACGTAGAGGGGAGTGTGGCTGAAGATGTGCTGCAACATGGTGTCCGCCTTTGGAGTGAGGTTGTCGATGGACGTACTGTGCCAGCGGGCGGCATGGGCGGCGAGCGGTGTGCGACGAAACGGGGAGGCGGTGCCGTGAAACAGCGGAGGAGGGCGTGAAACGCAGGTGAAACTGCCCGTGACGCGGCGGCCACGGGCAAGCGATAAAACTTATTCCGTTGGCGGCACGTAGCCCATGGCGGCATCGGCGCCATCGCCGAAGAAATGCTTTTCCATCTGCGTGGCCAGGTATTTGCGGGCGCGCGCGTCGGCCAGGTTCAAACGGTTTTCATTGACCAGCATGGTCTGGTGCTTGAGCCAGGCGGCCCATGCTTCCTTCGACACGGATTCGTAAATCTTCTTGCCCAGTTCGCCCGGGTACGGCGGGAAATCCAGTCCTTCGGCTTCCTTGTTGAGTTTGATGCAGTGGATCGTGCGGGCCATCTGTGCTCCTGAATCAGTGTAGAGATAAAGCGTGATTATAAGGCACTTTGCGCCTGCCCTCGCGGGGTCGTCGCGGCCTGGCGACACGCCGTTTGCCGCGCCCTTGCGCTGGATCAAATTTGATCTGCGCCGCCCTAGCTAGTAAGATGCCTTATCGCGCCAGCCGCTGGCTGCGCCTCTTCCAAGCAAGTAGTAACAATTAACCAATATGGAATCCCTATGACCTCAGTGAAAGTCCATGGCATCGATGTCAGCAATACCGGCAGCTTCGCGCTGTTTGGCGGCATCAACGTGCTCGAATCGCGTGATCTTGCCATGCGCGCCTGCGAAGAATATGTGCGCGTCACGCAAAAACTGGGCATTCCCTATGTGTTCAAGGCCAGCTTCGACAAGGCCAACCGTTCCTCGATCCATTCCTACCGGGGACCAGGCCTGGAAGAAGGCATGCGCATCTTCCAGGACGTCAAGGCGGCGTTCGGCGTACCCGTGATTACCGACGTGCATGAGCCATGGCAGGCGCAGCAGGTGGCCGAAGTGGTCGACGTGCTGCAATTGCCCGCCTTCCTGGCGCGTCAGACGGACCTCGTCGTGGCGCTGGCGAAAACGGGTAAAGTGATCAACATCAAGAAGCCGCAATTTTTGAGCCCAGGCCAGATGGCCAATATCGTCGAGAAATTCAAGGAAGCGGGCAACGACCAATTGATCCTGTGCGACCGCGGCACTTGCCTCGGCTACGACAACCTGGTGGTCGACATGCTGGGCTTTGGCGTCATGAAAAAGACCTGCGACGACCTGCCCATCATCTTCGACGTCACGCACGCCCTGCAGCAGCGTGATCCCGGCGGCGCCGCTTCGGGCGGCCGCCGCCAGCAGGTGGCCGACCTGGCCCGCGCCGGCCTGGCCGTCGGCATCGCCGGCCTGTTCCTGGAAGCCCATCCGGACCCGGACAATGCCCGCTGCGACGGCCCCAGCGCCTTGCCGCTGGACCAGCTGGAACCGTTCCTGGCGCAATTGAAGGCGCTCGACGATCTGGTCAAGTCGTTTGCGCCGCTGAATATCAAGTAACTAGTCACTAGCAGCTGTTTTTCGCGCGTTCTGTGAGCAAAAACACCACCGGTTCCGGTGGTGTTTTTTTTTGCCTGCAGCGGCTGCGGGTGCTGTTGTCTGGCATGCGTGTTGTGTTAACGCCCGATGGGGAGAATTTGTCGAAATTGCTTACTTGCAGCATTTTATAATGCCATTAATTGCTTTTGCCGAAAAGTCCTGGCAAGCCCCGATGTCATCACGTCAGATCGGAACATCACATGAATCGAATTCATCGCACGGTATGGAACCGCCGCCGCAACGCGGTCATGGTCGTGGCAGAACATGCCGGCAGCGGGGGCAAGCGCTCCGGCACCACAGGGACGCTGCTGGCCAGCGTGCTGACCGGCGTGATGCTGGGCGGCGCGGCGCAGGCGGCGGACCTTGCCGCCACGGCCTTGCCCAGCGGCGCCGTGGTGACGGCGGGACAGGCGCACGTCGGCCAGCAGGGCGCGGCCATGACCGTAACCCAGGCCAGCGGCAAGGCGGCCATCGAGTGGAACAGTTTTTCGATCGGCAAGGATGCCAGGGTCAATTTCGTGCAGCCGAATGCCGCCGCCGTGACCTTGAACCGGGTCCGGGGCAATGAAGGCTCGGTCATCGACGGCGCGCTGCATGCGAATGGCCAGGTGTTCATTTTGAATCCGAATGGCGTGCTGTTCGGCAAGGGCGCCAGAGTCGATACGGCGGGCCTGGTAGCGAGCACGCTCAATCTCGGCGATGCCGATTTTCTGGCAGGCAAGACCAGTTTCACCGGCAAGGGCGGCGCCGTCCGCAATCTGGGCAGTCTGAACGCCAGGGATGGCGGCTACATCGCGTTATTGGGCGCGCGAGTGCGCAATGACGGCGTGATCAGCGCCAGGCTGGGGACGGTGGCGCTGGCGGCCGGCAACAAGGTCAGCCTGACTTTCGACGGCGGCGCGTTGGTGGGCGTGGCCGTCGATGAGGCGGCGCTGGCCGCGCTGGTCGCCAATGGCAACGCCGTGCACGCCGATGGCGGCCTGGTGGTGCTGACGGCGAAAGGCGCCGACGGCCTGTTGAGTACCGTCGTCAACAACACGGGCGAAGTGCGCGCGCGCACCATCAACGAGCGCGGCGGACGGATTTTCCTGCTGGGCGAAGGCGGCGCCGTGGAAGTGGCCGGCAAGCTCGATGCCAGCGCGCCGCAGGGCGGCAATGGCGGCTTCATCGAAACCTCGGGGCCGGTGCTGCGCGTGGCTGACGGCACGCGCGTCGACAGCAGCGCCGTTGCGGGCCGCAGCGGCTCCTGGCTGATCGACCCCACCGATTTCACGATCGGCAGCGGCAGCGCCGCGCAAGGCGCGAGCGGCATCGGCGTCGATACCCTGCAAGCGGCGCTGGCTGCCGGCAATGTCACGATTCAGACCCAGGCGGCCGGCAGCGAAGCGGGCGATATCCACGTCAACGCGCCGCTGGCCTGGAACGCCAACCAGCTGACCCTGGAAGCGCACGGCGACATCAATGTCAACGCCGTCATGAGCGCCACCGGCAGTTCGACCTTGAACCTGAAAACAGGCTACAACTTCAATCCCGGCAGCCCGACGTTTAACACGAGCAAGAATGTGCTGGTGGGTATCGATGACGCCGGCGTCTTCAAGGGCCGCATCGATGTCGACCGCGCCGGTACGGGGTTGCTGACGATTAATAACATCGGCTATACCCTGATCAATGCGCTGGGCAGCGCCGGCAGCACCAGCAGCCTCGATTTGCAGGGCATCAACGGCGGCGCCGGCGGCCACTATGCACTGGCCGGCAATATCGACGCCAGCGCCACCAGCGGCTGGAACGGCGGCGCCGGCTTCGCTCCCGTATCCCTCTCCGGCGTGTTCGACGGCCTGGGTCATACCGTCAGCGGCTTGCGCATCACCCAGCCGTCCGGCACGTATGTTGGCCTGTTTGGCAGCAACAACGGGCGGGTGCGCAACGTGGCGATGTCGAATGCGGTGGTCAGCGCCAATCAGGGCGTGGGGGCGTTGATCGGATTGAACATGGGCAGCGTTTACAACAGCTACGCCGCAGGCAGCGTGACGGGGCCGGGCGGTTACGTGGGCGGCCTGATCGGTGCGATCTTCGATGGCACGCTCACCCGCCTGCATTTCGACGGCACGGTCAATTCGCAGGGCAATAACATCGGCGGACTGACCGGTTACCTGGCATACCAGATCACCCTGGCCAACAGCTATGCCAACGCCACGGTGACGAATACGGCCGGCACCTGGACTGGCGGCCTGGTCGGGCAAAACGATTACGGCTACATCGTCGACAGCCATGCCGGCGGCAGCGTCAATGGCAAGGGCGACACGGGCGGCCTGGTCGGCAATAACAACAGCGGCAGAGTCACCGGCAGCTACGCCACCGCCACCGTGACCGGCACCACGAATACGGGCGGCCTGGTCGGCAACAACAATAACGGCAAGGTCAGCGGCAGCTACGCCAGCGGCGCCGTTACCGGCACGAGCACGGTGGGCGGCTTGATCGGCCGAAGTAGCGCCGCCGGTGGCACCGCCACGCCGGACAATGAAGTCAATACCAGTTATACGAGCGGTACCGTCAATGCCAGCGGCGACAATGTCGGCGGCCTGATTGGCTTAAATTATGGCAACAACGTCGTCAATACCTATTCCCGCAGCGCCGTCAGTACCAGCGGCAATTATGTGGGCGGTTTGATCGGCAACAACCTGGGAACCGTCGACAAGAGCTACTCGACCGGCCTCGTGAGCAGCCCGGGCGCGGGCGTGGGCGGCTTGATGGGTGTCAGCATCGGCGGCGTCAGCAACAGTTTCTGGGATACACAGACCAGCGGGCAGAACAGCAGTGGCGACGGCACGGGCAAGACCACGGCGCAAATGAAAGATAGCAATACATTTATCACCAGCAGCTGGGATTTCACCTTCCACAGCGGAGTATGGGGACGCAAGGCAACGCTCAATGACGGCTATCCCGTCTTGCGCACGTTTGGCTACGTCGATCCGATCACCATCACGCTGAACAACCCGGCCTTGACGAAAACCTATGGCGGGGCCAATCCAGTCCTGACAGGCGGCTGGACGGTGAGCGGCTGCGACAACAACCTGGCATGCGTGAGCGGCGTCGACTGGAGTGCGGCCTTGCTGCCCACCACCTCCGTCGGCACGCTCAATTACGGCGCCAGCCTGTTCGCGCCGACCCTGGGCGCCGGCTATGGCAAGCTGAGCGATTATGACATCACCTACAGCACGGGTACCCTGTCGATCACGCCGGCCGTGCTGACCATTGCCGGCATCGGCGCCGCCAACAAGACGTATGACCGCACGAACGCGGCCAGCATCAATGCCGGCACCCTGGTGGGCCTTGTGAATGGCGAAAACCTGTCGCTGTCGGCCAGCGGCACCTTCGACAGCGCCAACGCCGGCGCCCGCACGGTGGCGGCCAGCTTGCTGGTAGGCGACGGCAGCGGCGCCAACGCGGGCCTGGCCAGCAATTACATCCTGTCCACGCCGACCATCAATTTGGCGGCGACCATCCGTGCGCTGGAAGTGCATCTCGCCAGCCTGGGCGGCAAGGAATACGACGCGACCGACAAGCTCAACGCCAGCTTGCTGCAGATCACGAATGTGCTCGGTGGCGACACCGTCAACCTGAGCGGCACAGCTACCCTGGCGTCGCGCAACGCCGGTACGCAGGCGCTGGCAGGCTATGCGGACCTTGTGCTGGACAACAGCAACTACACGTTCGCGCCAGCCAGCCTGGGCGCCAGCGTGCTGGTGACGCCGCGCGCGGTCAGCGTGAATGCGGCTGGCGGCGCCACGCGTCGCTACGACGGCAGCGTGAATGCGGCCGCCGGCCTGCTGAACCTGGCCGGGGTGCTGGCGGGCGATAGCGCCAGCCTGAGCGGCAATGCGCTACTGGCAGGCAAGAATGTCGGTACGCAATCCATCAGCGGCCTGGGTACCTTGAGCCTGGACAATGCCAATTACACCTTGAGCGGCGTGCTGCCTGCCGGCAGCGTGGCCATCACGGCCTTGCCCGTCAATGTAGCGGCAGTCTCTGGCGCGAGCCGGGCGTTTGACGACACTGCGGATGCGGCCGCCAATTTGCTGGCCTTGAACGGCGTGCTGGCCGGCGACAGCGCCGTGCTGGGCGGCAAGGCGACGCTGTCTTCCAAGGAGGCGGGCAAGCAATCCATCGTCGGCTTGTCGGGCTTGACTGTGTCCAACAGCAATTACACGCTGGCCGGCGCGAATGCCAGCGGCACCGTGGAGATCCTCCCGCTGGAAGCGGAAACACCGGAAACGCCGGAAGCGCCAAAGGCGAGCCTGGCCAGCACCATAGGCGAGGTTTCCCGGACCAGCGTTCCCAGCAAGCGCGAGGTCTTGCGCGATGCCGGCCTGTCGTTGCAAAGCGACTTGATCCCGTTCGTTTCCGTGCCACCCACCGTGAATAGCAGTGCCGTGCCACTGGGCGCCGCCTTTGGCGCGAATGCGCCGCTGAGCGTGCTGTACAGTCCCGGCGCGAACGAGATGAGCGAAAGTCTTACCCTGGCGCAAACCCAGCGCTTGCTGCAGCCAGCCGGCGCCCAAGGCAATGGCGGATCGCAGCCATTGCGCTTGCCCGTCAGCCGCAATTCCCTGATGGAGATCGTCAATGGCGGCGTCAAGTTGCCCGATGGCGTGGACCAGTTGCTGTTTGTCGTGAAGGCCCAATAAATGAGCATGCTTATCCGTACCTCCATCGTCCCCACCGCCCGCCGGGCGGCATGCAAACGCACGGCCATGTCGCTGGCGCTGGGCCTGGCCTTGGGCGCGACCGCCATGGCGCAGGCCCAGCAGGTACCGACCATCGGCGACGTCGTGCGCCAGAGCCAGCCGGTGCCGCCGCCGGTGACGCCGCCGCCGTCCCTGCCTGCGCTGGGCGGCGTGCCGGCCGCGCCACCGCTGCAGGCCTTGACCGGCGATGCCGCCAGCAAGGTCAGGGTGACGCAGTTCGTGCTGGAGGGCAACCACGCCATTGACAGCGCCACTCTGCTGGCGCTGCTGCAGCCGGAGCTGGGCCGGACGCTGACCCTGGCCCAGCTCGAAGAGATGGCCACCCGTATCACGCGCCATTACCGTGCCGCCGGCTACTTTGTGGCGCGCGCCTATATCCCGGCGCAGGAATTGACTGATGGCAAGTTGATCATTCGCGTGGTGGAAGGTCAATACGGAAAATTTATCCTCAGCAATACTTCGCGCGTGCACGATAGCGTGGTGCAAGGCTTGCTGGACCAGGCCAGGCGGCACGATGTCGTGTCCCTCGATACCCTGGAGCGGGCGATGTTGATCATCAATGACACGCCTGGCGTCAAGGTGGTGCAGGCCGACGTGATGCCGGGCGAGCAGGTCGGCACCTCGGATTTTGCCATCCGTACCGAGGCCACGCCCGCCTGGGGCGGCTACGTGTTGCTGGATAACTATGGCTCTACGTACACGGGCAAGCAGCGCCTGCGTTTCAATGCCGACTGGAATTCGCCCAGCGGCCGCGGCGACCGCCTGTCGGCCAGCGGCATGGCCACGCGCAACAGTGGCTTGCTGAACGGCCGTCTTGGCTATTCGATGTTGCTGGGCACGGACGGCGCCCGCGTCGAAGGGGCGCTCAGCCGCACTACCTATGAACTCAGCGACGTGTATGCCGCGCTTGACGCCTCTGGCAACGCCAATGGCGTGGACTTGCTCCTGAGTAAGCCGCTCAAGCGTACCCGCGAGCACACGGTGGAAGCGGGCCTGGGCGTGGCGTACAAGGATTTAAAGGATGAAATCGGTGCCACGCGCACCTCGGTGGGCAAGCAGTTGAGCAGCATCAGCGCCAGCATCGCGGACCGGCGTATGCATGCCTTGCTGGGCTGGGATGGCTTGACCCAGAGCAGCGCCAGCCTGACGGTGGGGCGCTTGCACTTCAAGGAAGCGGCTGCCGAAGCGCTCGATGCGGCCGGCGCCGATACGCAGGGCGGCTATGCCAGGCTGAATCTGGCGGCGTCGCGCGTCAGCGTGCTGCCGTCGCAATTCCTGCTGACCACCAGCGTCAAGGCGCAGGCGTCGCTGAACAATAAAAGCCTCGATGGCGTCGAGCGCATGAGCATTTCCGGCGACGGTGGCGTAGCCGCGTATCCGATCGGCGAACTCAGTGGCGACCATGCGGCGCTGCTGCGCGCCGAACTGGCCCGGCCGCTGGCGGGCGGCGGCACGGCGCAGCTGAGCGGCAGCATCTTTAGCGACTATGGCTGGGCCAGGTCGGTCGCGGCGCCGGCCGGCGGCGTCGCCTCGCGCAAGCTGGGCGATATCGGCCTGGGCCTGAGCGCCATGGCTGGCGGCATCCTGCTTAACCTGCAACTGGTGCACCGCACGGTAGGCGGGGTGCCGAGCAGCGAATCGGCATCGCGCACGCGCCTGCTGTTCCAGGCAGGCTGGGTAAGGTAAGCTATCGGCTGCCCTTGTCTGCAATGCAAAAAGCCTGGCAATGCCAGGCTTTTTGCGTGTTCAGTGACGCCGATTACAGGGTCTTGATCAACACCTGCGACTTGCGCTGCCAGTTATACATATGCTGGCGGTCCTTCGGCAGATCGTCGACGGTGGCCGGCACGAAGCCCCGCTTCTTGAACCAGTGCGAGGTGCGCGTGGTCAGCACGAACAGTTTGTTCAGGCCG
Organism: Janthinobacterium sp. GW823-FHT01H08; assembly: GCF_058797855.1. Taxonomy (NCBI): domain Bacteria; kingdom Pseudomonadati; phylum Pseudomonadota; class Betaproteobacteria; order Burkholderiales; family Oxalobacteraceae; genus Janthinobacterium; species Janthinobacterium sp. GW823-FHT01H08. Next base: position 4,950,999 of record NZ_CM179504.1, on the reverse strand, counting down.
GCGGCGCGCGCGCGGTTTTCCATGTGTTTCAGGATGCGCTCGCCGTCGCCCTGGGCTTGCACTTCCGGGTTGACCGTCAAACATGCCATTTCCGCCATCTTTTGCGCGGGGAACGGGTACAGGGCGGCGCAGCCGAAGATCACGCCGTCATGCTCGATGACGGAGAAATAATCGATTTCGCGCTCGATCAGCTCGCGGCCCCGCTTCACCAAAGTGCCGTCCGCTTCCAACGGTTCGATCAGTTTGATGATGCCGCCCACGTCTTCGATGGTGGCCTGGCGCAGGCTTTCCAGGTTTTCATGGCTGATCATCGTGCCCACGCCATCATGGGTAAACAATTCCAGCAGGGCGGAACCGTCCATCGAGAACGGCACGATGTGCGAGCGCTCGACGCCGTTGTGGCAAGCCTTGACGCAATGCTTCAGGTAGAACGCCGTGGCGTCGGGCAGGAAGCCGGCCATCAGCACGGCTTCGGCCTGGTGCGACGACAGTTCGCGGATTTCCACGCCCGTGGCGTCTTCCATCATCGGCGTTTCGGTAATAAAGATCAGCTTGTCCGCGTGCAGGGCGATGGCGGCGCTGCACGCCACGTCTTCCATGGTGAGATTAAACGCTTCGCCCGTGGGCGAGAAGCCCAGTGGCGAGAGCAGCACCAGGCCGTCCGAACCAAGGATGGAATGGATGGTTTCGGCGTCGACCTTGCGCGTGATGCCCGTCAGTTCCAGGTCCACGCCATCGATCACGCCCAGCGGGCGCGCCGTGATGAAGTTGCCGGAAATGATACGGATGGCCGCATGCGACATGGGCGTGTTCGGCAAGCCCTGGCTGAACGCGGCCTCGATATCGAGGCGCAGCTCGCCGGCCGCTTCCTTGGCGCATTCCAGCGCGGCGATGTCCGTGATGCGCACGCCGTTGTGGAAGCGGCCTTCGACGTTACGCAAGGCCAGTTGTTCCGCCACCTGCGGCCGCGAGCCGTAGACGACGGTGACATTGATGTCCAGCGCATGCAGCAGGGACAAATCATGGGCCAGCACCTGCAGCGCCCCGGCGCTGACGAGTTCACCGGGGAAGGCGACCACGAAGGTCTTGCCGCGAAAGGCGTGGATGTAGGGCGCGACGGAGCGCAGCCATTGGACGAATTGGGTAGGGTTTTCCATTAAGCGCATTATAATTCGCTGCGCGATGTGCGCGCTTAAAATACCTGTAAAAAACAATGTCTTCAGCCAGCAATAAGTCTTCCCCTCCTTCCACCGTTGCAAATGTGCCCGCCAGCGGGGGTGTTGCCACGCCTGCCGCCACGCCTGCGCAAGGCCGCCAGCGCCCGCCCGTGAGCCAGCAAAGGCAGCAGCCGCCACGCGCGGAACAGCAGAAAGAGCAACAGCGACAGCAACAGCAGCAGCGCGCGCCGCGTCCGCCGCGCGAGGGGCAGGCGCCGCGCGATGACCAGGCCAGCCGCGAAAGCCGCGAGAGCCGCGACGCGGCCCGCGCCGCGCGCGAGGCGGAAAAGGCCTTCCGCAACCCGCTGCCACCGATTACGTATCCGGAAGACTTGCCCGTTTCGGGCCGGCGCGAAGAAATCGCCAAGGCCTTGACGGAAAACCAGGTCATCATCGTCTCGGGCGAGACGGGGTCCGGCAAGACGACGCAGTTGCCGAAGATTTGCCTGGAGCTGGGACGCGGACAGAAGGGCATGATCGGTCACACGCAGCCGCGCCGGATTGCCGCCTCGTCGACGGCCAAGCGCATCGCGCAAGAACTGGGCACGCCCTTGGGCGAAACGGTGGGTTTCAAGGTGCGCTTTAACGACACCCTGAGCCGTGGCGCGTCCGTCAAGCTGATGACGGACGGTATCCTGCTGGCCGAGACGCAGACCGACCCCTTGTTGAAAAACTACGACACCATCATCATCGATGAAGCGCATGAACGCAGCCTGAATATCGACTTCCTGTTGGGTTACTTGAAACAGTTGCTGCCGCGCCGGCCCGACCTGAAGATCATCATCACCTCGGCCACCATCGATGCCGAGCGCTTCTCGCGCCATTTCGGCACGCCGGAAAAACCGGCACCCGTGATCGAAGTGTCGGGCCGTCTGTACCAGGTGGAAGTGCGCTACCGTCCCGTGGAGCGCGAGCAGGTGGCCATGCCTGGCGCAGGCAGCAATGCCGACAAGCCGGGCCAGCGCACCGCCGCCGCGCGCGAAAAGCGCGACTTGATGGATGCCGTCGTCGATGGCGTGGAAGAGCTGTGCCGCATCGGCTCGGGCGACGTGCTGGTGTTCCTGCCCGGCGAGCGCGAAATCCGCGACTGCGCCGAAGCGCTGCGCAAGCACCATCCGCCGCACGTGGAAATCCTGCCCCTGTTCGCCCGCCTGTCGGCCGAGGAGCAGGAACGCGTCTTCAAGACCAGCAATGCGCGCCGCATCGTGCTGGCCACCAACGTGGCGGAAACCTCGCTGACGGTGCCCGGCATCCGCTACGTGGTCGACGCGGGCCTGGCGCGCGTGAAACGCTACAGCTACCGCAACAAGGTCGAACAGCTGCAGGTCGAACCGATCGCCCAGTCGGCCGCCAACCAGCGCGCCGGCCGTTGCGGCCGCGTGGCCGACGGCGTGTGCATCCGTCTGTACGAAGAGCAGGATTATCTGCTGCGCCCGAAATTCACGGAGCCGGAAATCCTGCGCTCCTCGCTGGCCGCCGTCATCCTGCGCATGAAGTCGCTGCACCTGACGGACGTGGAAACCTTCCCCTTCATCGAGCCGCCGCTGGCGCGCGCCATCGCCGACGGCTACCAGCTACTGCAGGAACTCGGTGCCGTCGATGAAGTCAATAAACTGACGGCGCTGGGCAACAAGCTGGCCAAGCTGCCGCTGGACCCGCGCGTGGGCCGCATGATCCTGGCCGCGCTCGATAACGCGTGTCTGACGGAAGTGCTGATCGTCGCCTCCGCGTTGTCCGTGCAGGACCCGCGCGACCGCCCGATGGAACACCAGCAGGCGGCCGACGAGGCGCACAAGAAGTTTGCCGATGAAAAGTCGGAGTTCCTCAGCTACCTGAAGATCTGGCGCTGGTTCGAGTCCGCCATCGAGCACAAGAAAACCAACCGCCAGCTGCAGGATAATTGCCGCACGAATTTCCTGTCGCAGATGCGCCTGCGCGAATGGCGCGACGTGCACTCGCAACTGCTGACCATCGTCAAGGAGCAGGGCTGGCGCCTGAATGAAGCGCCCGCCACCTACGACAATCTGCACATGGCCTTGCTGACCGGTTTGCTGGGCAATATCGGTTTCAAGGGCGAGGACGAGCCGGGTGCCGGGTATCTGGGCGCGCGCGGCATCAAGTTCCACATCTGGCCCGGTTCTTCGCTGCTGAAAAAGCCGGGCAAGTGGATCATGGCCGCCGAACTGGTCGACACGACGCGGCTGTACGCGCGCTGCGTGGCGCAGATCCAGCCCGAGTGGCTGGAAAAAGTGGGCGAGCACCTGCTGAAGAAATCGTGGGGCGAGCCGCGCTGGGAAAAACGTTCGGCGCAAGTGACGGCATCGGAACGGGCGACCTTGTACGGGCTGGTGGTGTACAGCCAGCGCCGCATCAACTACGGCAATTTCAACTTGCCGGAAGCACGCGAAATCTTCATCCGCGACGCCCTCGTCGGCGGCGACTTCGACACGCGCGCGCCATTCTTTGCGCACAACCACAAGCTGATCAAGGATATCGAAAACCTCGAGCACAAGTCGCGCCGCCTGGACGTGCTGGTCGACGATGAGCTGATCGCCGCCTTCTACGACAAGCTGCTGCCGGCGGACGTGTGCAATGGCGCCGGTTTCGAGAAATGGCATAAAGAGGCCACGCGCGACAACCCGAAGCTGCTGTACCTGAACCGCGAAGAGCTGATGCGCCACGAGGCGGCCGGCGTGACGACGGATCTGTTCCCGAAAACCATGTCCGTGACGGGCCTGGAAATGGGCTTGACGTACCACTTCGAGCCGGGCAGCGTGCGCGATGGCGTGACGTTATCGGTGCCGCTGTACGCGCTGAACCAGCTGCCGCGCGAGCGCTGCGAATGGCTGGTGCCGGGCATGCTGAAGGAAAAAGTGCATCTGCTATTAAAATCCTTGCCGCAAAAGCTGCGCCGCCACTGCGTGCCGCTGCCCGATTACGCGGCGAAATTCTGCGAGCGCGTGCATGAAGCGGGCGTGTTCGGCCGCGGTGACCTGATCGACGCCATCATCCTCGACATCCGCACGCAGATCACGATCAATGTGCTGACGACGGACTTCAAGCCGGAAACCCTGCCTGCCCATCACTTCATGAATTTCAAGGTGATCGACGAGCATGGCCGCCAGCTGGACATGGGCCGCAACCTGGCCACCCTGCAGGCGGAATTCGGCGGCCAGGCGCGCCAGAGTTTCCAGAAGCTGGCCGAAGTGTCGGGCGTCTCCGGCACGGGCACGCCCGGCGCCAAGGTGGCGGGCGCGCAAGTGGCGTCGCGGCTGCAGGCACAGGGCGCTACAGTCGCAGCAGGCAAGGGCGCATCCGCCGCCGCGCCGGCGCCTCCGAACGCCACCGTCTCGCAGCACATGGGTTTGACGGCCTGGACCTTCGGCGAATTGCCGGAGTTGCTGGAAATCGTGCAGGGCAAGCTGACCTTGATCGGTTTCCCTGCCCTCGTCGACAAGGGCACGCATTGCGACCTGGAAGTGTTTGATGATCCGACGGTGGCCGCGCGTACGCACAAGGTCGGTTTGCGCCGTTTATTTGCGCTGCAAATGAAGGAGCAGATCAAGTACGTCGAGAAAAGCATCCCCGGCTTGCAGCAGATGGGCATGCAATTCATGGCCCTGGGTTCGCAGGAAGAGTTGCGCGAGCAAATCATCAACAAGGCGCTCGACATTGCTTGCTTGCAAGATCCGCTGCCGCTGGACGCCGCCTCGTTTGCCAAGCGACAGGCGGAAGGCAAGTCGCGCCTGGTCTTGCTGGTCAATGAAATCGCCCGTTTGCTGTCGCAAGTGCTGACGGAATTCCACGGCTTGCCGAAGCGGCTGCAAAATATTCCCGCAGCGGCGGCCACCGATATCCAGGCGCAGCTGCAGGGACTCGTGCATAAACGTTTCCTGACGGAAAACGAATACACGCAGCTCGCGCATTTCCCCCGCTACTTAAAAGCGATCAATGTACGCCTGGAAAAACTGCGCGCCGACCCCGCCCGCGACACCAAGTTGATGGCCGAATGGCAATCGGCCGCCGCGCCGTATTTGCGCCAGGCCAAGGACCGCCAGGCCGGCAAGAACACGGATCCGAAACTGGTCGAGTTCCGCTGGATGCTGGAAGAGCTGCGCGTGTCGCTGTTTGCGCAGGAACTGCGCACGCCGATGCCCGTGTCTGCCAAGCGTTTGCAGAAGGTGTGGGAATCGATGCAGCGGTAGGTCGGATTAGCGCGTCCGCAGGGCGCGCGTAATCCGACGTCATCGTTGGCCTGGGCGATGGTGCGCTGGATGGTGCGCTGCTGTTAACGGTGTCGCTGGTGGTGTCGGATTACGCGGCTGCGCCGCTAATCCGACCTACCGGACCTACCCGACCAGTGCGACCTGTGCGACCTGTGCGACCTGCCCGATCTACGTTCTATCTTTATTGAGATCATCGTCGCTGAGCGATGAGCGCGAGCCGCTCTGGCTGCTGGTGCCGGCGCGGCTGCCGCTCATGGAGCTGCCGGACAGGCTGCCTTCGCTGCCCGATTGCAGGCTGGCGCCACCGCGCAGGTCGCTGCCCGATGGCATGCGGCTGCCGGCCATGGCGCCGCTGCTGTAGCGCGTGCCGCTGCCATAGAACGCTTCCATCTGCTGGTTCCAGGCATCGCTGCCCATGTCGGGCCAGTTGTTCTTGTCGAAGCCGGGAGCGTTTTTCAGCAGGTCTTTGTCCACGTTGAGCAGGAAGCGCTTGTTGACGGTGTCCAGGGTCAGGCGTTCCCAGGGCACGGCAAACAATTTGTCGCCCATGCCCAGGATGCCGCCGAACGACAGCACGGCATAGGCGATCTGGCCGGTGCGCATGTCGAGCATGATTTCCTTGATGTCACCCAGCTCCTCGTCGTTGTGATTGTAGACTTCGTCCCCGATCAGGGTGTCGGCCCCCATCAGGGCTGGCCCCGGGCCGTCGTGGTTGCGGTACATGCCCAGGATGTCGCGGTCCAGATAGCTCATGGTGTTCTCTCCTCTGGTGAAATGCTGATCGAACATGCAGATTAAGCTTACGCACCTGTTCGCGTTTGATCTGCCTCAATGGTGTTAAGTAACCCCCAATAAATTATTATGATTTCTGACTTCCATAACCGGCGCTCTGCAAGGTGGCCGACGAGGCTTGCCCACTGCTAGCAGTGCTCGCACTGCGTTGCAGTGGACGCCTTGCATAGCATCCGGTTCTGTTCGTCATAAATTCACAATAATTTCCTGAGGATTACTTAGCGGCACTTTTATCCGTGTGCAAACGTACGGTGTGGTCGGCCAATTGCGGTACTCTATGCGTTCTACGGAGGAGGCCGCACATGCTGACGATGCAACGATGCAGAGGGATGAACTTGCGGTACGCTCCACCAAGACACGCGCGCCGAGCGCCATGGTAAAGCCCGCCACCAAATGGCTGCGCGGGCTATTGCGCGCCGGTAAGGCACAGCAGCGCACGGCAACCAAGCTGGCCAAGGTGCTGTTCGGGCCCGTGCCTGCCAAGCCCAGGGCCAAGCCCCGCAGCAAGCCTGTGGCCAAGACCAGGCCGACGCCGCGCGCCAGGCCCGCCAGCGACGCCGTGCCCTCGCTGGCGCCGTTTGCCACGCCCCTGTCGCCACCGCGCGTGCGCAAGCGAACGGCGCCCCCGCCGGGCAAGTGGCTGGCCGCCCACTACGCGCCGTTGGCGGAACTGGGGCAGTTGCCCGGACGGCGCCTGCCTTATTTTTTGTACCTGCCCGAAAAAGCGCCGAGCGCCGCCATGCGCAGCCGTGGCCGGCCGCTGCTGGTGATGCTGCACGGCTGCGAGCAGAGCGCCACGCAGTTTGCCGACGGCACGCGCATGAACCGCCTGGCCGAGCGCAAGGGCTATGCCGTGCTGTATCCGCAGCAATCGCTGCGCGCGCATGCGCGCCGCTGCTGGAAGTGGTACGACAAGCTGACGCAGGAGGGCGGCGGCGATGTGCGCCTGATCGTCGGCGCCATCGAGCAGGTGGCGGCCCGCTATGCGATCGACCGCGCGCGCATCTACATCTGTGGCATTTCCGCCGGCGCCGGCATGGCGCATATCGTGGCCCTGAATCACCCGCATCTGTTCGCCGCGCTGGGCCTGCATTCGGGTCCTGTGTTTGGCGCCGGCCATAACCTGATCGGCGCGCTGGGCGTGATGCAGCATGGCGCCAGTGCCCGCGCCGATGCGGCCATCGATGAAGTGCTGGCGCGCCAGCCCGCGTTCCCCCGCCTGCCCACCATCCTGCTGCAAGGGCTGTCCGACAAGGTGGTGCGTCCCATTAACCAGACGCAGCTGGTACGCCAGAGCGTGCGTGTGAACCGCATGCCCGCCGACACGCTGGTAACGGCGCAGCGCCTGCCCGGCGGCGCTGCGGGCGGGCGCAATCCGGCCCATGCCTATGCGCTGCACGACTATCAGGTGGGCAAGCAGGTGCTGCTGCGCGTGGCGCAGATCGAGCACCTTGAGCACGCGTGGAGCGGCGGCGACGCCAGCCTGCCGTTCAACGACAAGGCCAAGCCCGACGCCAGCAAGATGCTGCTCGATTTCTTCGCCGGCCACCGCCGCCGGTAAGCGGCTCGCCGCGCGCCCACTGGTACGCATCGTTTTTCCCTTCCCGGCATGCCCGCGCCAACGCGCCGGCATGCTGGCGCGCCCTTTTCAGGGCAGGCGCCATTCCCGCAATGCCATGGAATTATCGTAAGTGGTATTGCTGCGGTATTTAAAAATCACAAAAATCGGCGTTAAAAATACTAATTGGTATACAATTGGTATACGTTTTCAGTGTGAGATGTGTCCGCCGTCCCATGCCCCGACGGCTGGCATGCACTGACGGCAGCCACCCACGTTACGGAACGCGCCATGTCCATCAAGTCCAAGCAGTTGCTGTGGTTTTTTGCGTTTTTTCTCGTCTTCGAACTGAACATCTATCTGTCGAACGACATGATCATGCCGGCGATGCTGGGCATCGTCGACGAGTTCCAGGCGGAGAAAAAGTTTGTCCCCCTGTCCCTGAGCCTGTATTTGCTGGGCGGCAGTTCCCTGCAGATTTTCCTGGGGCCATTGGCCGACTGCATCGGCAAGCGCAAGCTGGTGTTGACCGGCAATGCCTTGTTCCTGCTGGCCACCTTGGCCGTGCCATTGACCGCCTCGATCGAGCAATTTCTCGCCGTGCGCTTCATCCAGGGCATGGGCTGCTGCTTCATCTTCGTCGGCTATGCCATGATCCATGAACTGTTCGACGACATGGCCGCCGTCAAGCTCAGCAGCATTCTGTCGAGCACCACCATCCTTGCGCCCCTGGCCGGTCCCATCCTCGGCAGCGCCATCATCAGCCGGCTGGACTGGCGCTATGTGTTTTTCCTCTCCGGCCTGCTGGCGCTGTTGTCCCTGCTGGGCCTGTTCAAGACCATGCCGCGCGCGGCGCCGACGGTCACGCGCCTGGACCTTGCCGCCATCGTGCGCAGCTATGCCGCCATTTTCAGCAACGGGCGCTTCATGTTCGGCATGTTCACGGCCGGCCTGGCCACCGTGCCCCTGACGGCCTGGATCGGCTTTTCGCCCATCTTCGTGCTGCAGGAAATGGGCGCGTCCTACGCCACCTATATCGCGCTGCAATGCGTGATTCTGTCGGGCTTTGTCCTCAGCAGCATCGCCATCCAGCGCCTGCGCCAGGATTTTCCGCTCGTCCATCTACTGCGCATGGGAGGGCTGATCGCGGCGGCCGGCATGCTGGGCGCCGGCGCGGGCCGCCATCACGTCGATGTGTTTGCGGCCTGCATGTTTGTCTATTCCATCGGCTTCGGCCTGTTCAACGGCGCCTTGATCCGCAGCGCGATCACGGCCAGCAAGGAGTCGATGACATTGACGACGGCCGCCATGAGCTTGCTGTACTGCATCTATCTGTCCGCCTGGCTGCAGCTGTACAACGTGCTGTGCCAGCGCTTCGGCTATGTGCTGGAAACGTATGCGCTGCTGAATATTCCCGTCATCGTGGTCATCGCCGCCTGCCTGCTGTTGTTTACGCGGGGCATGGCGGAGCGCCGGGAAAGCGAGGTGCGGCTGGCCCGGCACTGATGGCGCAGCGCATGTTCTCGACCTTGTTTTACCCCCTGCGACGTTTATTGACACTCTCCTGCGGAAAATGGTGCGCCCATGAAAATAGATGACCTGGCCTCAAAACACGATCAAGCAAAGATTTTCAACCTGGAATACGAGTTCCGCATCAACCGGCTGAAGCTCGATTACATCACTCTGGCCGATGTGCGGCCCCCTGGCATTGATCTGGAACAACTGGCCGCGGAACACCAGGCGGGGATCGCCGCCCTGCGCAGCTTCGTCGGTCTGAACTTTAACCATTTCAATGCGGCAAGCTGTTCCTCGCTCAGCTGCATCCCCACGCGCGCCCTCGGCGACGACGAGCGCTACCTGCACCGCATCTGGATGGGCGGGCCGCTGCCGGCCATCGCATTTGACGCGATCGGGCAGTGGGGCGCGGCGCTGGAAGAAGTACGGCACAACGGCGGCGCGCCGTATGTCTCCATCCTGTGGGTGTGGGATGCGCAGCAGCTGCGCAATGACGAACGCTTCAGCCCCACGGGCGGCGCCGGGCGTTACACGATAGGCCGCTACGCCATCGGCGGCACGACCCTGCACATCAACTCGCTGCGCGCGCTGGCGCTCGATTTCGCACCGGCCCGCTTCGACATCCTCGACACCCTGCATACGCAGCGCTACTTCGCCACCCTGTCCGATTATTTCCGCATCCTCATCATGTGCGAATACGGCGGCATGTACATGGACGTCGATACGATCCCGCACAATCCGGCGACGATTTTCCTGATGAAGCCGGAAGTGCCCGACTATTTCCAGCGCAAGAGTGATGACAGCGAAGAGCGCCGGCATGTCAGCTGGATGAATCTGTTTCTCGATGAAACGGGCATGCTGATCGCCAAGAAAAACGACGCCGCGTTGCGCGTGATCCAGCGTAATGTGAACCTCGCCTATGCGGGCATCGATGCGCAGATTCCCCGTTCCTGTCCGCAATTCGAGGCGCAGCTGTTCGGCCAGTTCTATGCCGAATGGAAGAAAAACCTGGGCGTGACCCTGCTCAGCCATGCCGAGTTCTACCAGCGCTATTGCGTGCTGTATGACGGCGTGCGCGAAGCGGTGGCGGGCGGCATCCGCGGCATGCGCTTGCTGGACGATATCATTACCGGCATGCACATCCCCTTGAGCGACGAAGAGCGGCGCGCGTATGCGCGCTGCGTGGCGCGGCTCGATGACATCGACTGGCAGCTCGACGATCCTTTGCGCCTGCCCGACATCGTCGACGTGTTCGACATCGAGGAAGTGCCGCGCATGGCGTATGCGGCCCAGCTGCGGGCGGACATCGATCATTTCCACTATTACTCGGTGCTCTCAAGCGATCCGCAGCTCGATCGCGTAAATGACGTCTTTTGCCGCTACCTGCTGGCCCACCGTTCGCAGCATATTGCCGCCGGCAATTTCTGGCGCCCCACCGTCGGTCGCCACGGCAGCCGCATGCCGGCCGTCAGCGATGCCGCCCCGCCCGGTGACGAGGCGCAGGCGGGCTTGCTGTCGCATGCGCCGCTCAAGCTGGTGGCAGGTGAATTGCTGGGCGACGAGACGAAGAACCGCATGGCCAAACTGCTGTTTGCCACCAGTTATCTGGAATACTGCTCTTTTGGAAATAAACTCAATCTGCAGTTCGTCGAATTGCAGCGGCGGCAAAACATCGATCCGTATCTGGCGCACATCCACGGCCTGCATGACGAGGACGAGCGCTTCATCGGCTTTTTCACGGCCGCGACGATGGACGAGTTCCAGGCCTGCGGCGCCGTGTCATATTACCGCGATGACATGAAGGCGCTCGACGATGCGTATGACGCCTTCGTGCTCGCGCATGCGCGCGCCGACGACTGTTTCGTCAGCAGCCTGGCCATCGACGAGAAATACCGGGGCCAGGGCCTGTTCCGGCAAATGTTCCATGAAATCCGCGACCTGGCCAGCCGCAAGGGCTGCGCGCGCATCACCCTGACGGTGTGGGAAAAGAGCGAAGCGCTGCAAGTGTATCTGCACAAGGGTTTTCGCAGCGTGGGCACGTTCGACTATGCCTACAGCCTGTTCTATGACCGGCTGCATTTCCTCGTGTATGAGGGAAACTGAGGGGAAACTGAGGGAGAGCAGGGGCGGCCGGCAGCCGCCCCGCGAGGGTGCTTACAAGGCCAGGAAGGCCAGGCCCGCCACGGCCGTCGGCAGCAGGGCGCCCGCCAGCAGGCCGACGGCGCCGATCGATTCATCCTTGAAGCCGCGGCGCAGCAGGGCCACGCCGGCCGGGTTCGGCGCATTGGCGATGACGGTCAGGCCGCCGCCGGCCACGGCGCCCGCCATCAGCATGTATTTCGCTTCGTCCGTCATGCCGACGATCAGTGAACCGAGGTAGGTGAGGGCCGCATTGTCCGTGATCGCCGTCAAGCCCAGGGCGCCGAAGAACAGGGCCAGCGGCTTCAGACTCGAGACGATCGGTTGCAGCCACCATTGCTGCATGCCGCCCAGTACCACCAGGCCGCCGAGGAAGAAGCCGACCAATAAGCCTTCCTTCAGGATCAGCGGGCTTTGATAGCGTTCATACGCCTGCACGAAGCCGAGGAAGAACAGGAACAGGCCGATGAACAGCACGGGATGATGCGCCAGGGTGACGACGCCGGCCAGCACGATCATGTGCACGAGGCTGACGGCCAGCGGCACTTTCGGCGCTTCGACTTCACCGGCTTTCGGCTTGATGTCGGAGGTGTTGCTATGCAGGTATTTGCGCAGCAAAATGCTTACGCCCGTGGCATTGACCAGCACGGCGATGGCGGCTTTCCAGCCGAAATGGGTGGCCATGAAGGCGCTGTCCCAGTTCCACGTGGTGGCCACCATCAGCACGGGTGGTGCCGCATACGAGGTCAGGGTACCGCCGATGGAAACGTTGACGAACAGCACGCCCAAGGCGCCGTATTTCAGCCATTCAGGAATGCCCGGACGGAAGATTTGCGGCGCCAGCATCAGCGCGGCCAGGGTCATGGCGGCCGGTTCCGTGATCAGCGAGCCCGTCAGGGGCACGAGCGCCAGGCCCAGCCAGACGAGGGCCAGTTCCGTGCGCAGCGGCATCACGCGCGCCACGCCTTTCAACAGGCGCTGCACGGCGTCGAGCACGGGGCGCGAGGCGGCCACGACCATGACGACAAAGACGAACAGCGGTTCCGTGTAATGGCGCGACTCGGCATACTCGATGGCCGCATCGCTGCCCGAGACAAAGGCCATGATGATGATCAGGATGAAGGCCCAGAAGCCGAACACGACTTCCACTTCGCCCAGCAGATGCAGCAAGCCCGCATGGCGGGGGTGGCGCCGCGATAATGTTTCAAACGATTTGGCGGCGAAGGTGTGGATGAGCGCAAGGCCGAAGACGATGGCGCTGATGATTTGGATGGTGGTCAAATGCGTTTCCTTATGGACGGAGGAAGCCGCCCGGTGCATTGCCGAGCGGTAAGGAGAGTGCTTATGGTACAGCAATCGATGCCAGAAACGGGGTTTTTCGGACATGGCGTAGCGGCCCCGGGCGCGCTATCTGGCAGATAAGCCTTGCCAAAAGCAGGGCTGGATAGTACTGTATATGCATACAGTATTCATCTTGATATTCAATTATGCAACATTCCGAATTGATGGCGTCGCCGGAAGCCCTGCATCCGTCTTTATGGCGCGCATCGCAGCTGGGCCAGGGTGCCGCGCGCTGCCTGGATACGGGCTTTGCCGCCCTGTCGGCGCAGCTGCCCGGCGGCGGCTGGCCCAGCGGCAGCCTCATCGATCTGCTGGTGCAGCAGCCGGGCAGCGGCGAATTGCGGCTGCTGGCGCCCGCGCTGGCGCAGCTGCCGGGCTTGCCCATCGTGCTGCTGCAGCCGCCCCATCCGCCGCAGGCGCTGGCCCTGGCCGCGCAGGGGCTGGCGCCGTCGCAGCTGCTGTGGCTCAAAAGCGCCGGCAGCAAGGATGCCCTGTGGGCGGCCGAGAACATCTTGCGCAGCGGCACGTGCGGCGCCCTGCTGTTCTGGCAATCGCACGTGCGCGCCGACAGCCTGCGCCGGCTGCACCTGGCGGCGCAGTCGGGCAACACCCTGTTCTGCATGCTGCGCCCCCTGCACGGCGCGCAGGATGCGTCGCCCGCGCCGCTGCGCCTGTCCGTGCGCCCGGCCGCCGGCGGCATCGAGATCGGCTTCATCAAGCGCCGGGGACCGCAGCGCGACGCGCCGTTGTTCCTGCCCCTGCAACCTCCTTCTTTACTGCTGCGCCATGCGACTCTGGATCGGCCTGTGCCTGCCCCGGCTCCCGCTCGAAGTATTTTGCCCGCGCTGGTCGGCTGACCACCTCGGCGTGGTGCTGGAGCAGGAGCAAGTGATGGCCCTGTCGCCGCTGGCCTTGGCGGCCGGCATCCGGCCCGGCATGCGCCGGGCGGGCGCGCTGATGCTGGCACCGCAGGCGCGTTTGCACGAGCGCTCGCCCGAGCTGGAAGCGCACGCCCTGCAGGCGGTGGCGCTGGCGCTGCTGCAATATTCGCCGCTGGTGGCGCAGGGCGAGGAAGCGACCCTGCTCGTCGACGCGGGCGCCAGCCTGCGCCTGTTCGGCGGCGTGCGCGCCCTGTGCCGGCACATCGCGGCCAGCTTGCGCGCGCTCGGTTACACGGCCCAGCTGTCGTGCGCCCCCACGGCACGCGGTGCCTGGCTGCTGGCGCGCGCCGGTACGCGCCGGGGCCGGACCTTGAGCATGGCCAGCCTGGTGCGCCGCCTCGATGACCTGCCGTGCGCCTTGCTGCCGCCCGCGCGCCCCTGGCTCGACTGGTTCGAGGGCATCGGCTGCCGCACCCTGGGGCAGCTGCGCCACTTGCCCCGGCCCGGCTTGCAGCGCCGTTGCGGCGGGGCCTTGCTGGACATGCTCGACGACGCGCATGGCCACAGCACGGAACTGTTCGTCTGGCTCGAAGCGCCGCCCACGTTCCGCGCCAGCCTGGAACTGTTCGACCGCGTGGAGCACGCCGACGCGCTGCTGTTCGGCGCGCGCCGACTGCTGCAGCAAATGACGGGCTGGCTGTGCGCGCGGCAATTTGCCGTCGAGCGCATACAGCTGCTGCTGGCGCACGAGCGGGGCAGGGTGGCGCGCCCGCCCACCGTCATCGATCTGGCGCTGGGCGAAGCCGTCTGGCGCGACGAGCACTTGGTGCGTTTGCTCAAGGAACGCCTGGCGCAGCTGGCGCTGGAGGCGCCGGTGATCGGCCTGAGCCTGGAAGCGCTGCAGGTGCAAGCGATGGCGCCGCCCAGCGAGGGCCTGTTCCCCGAGCCGGGCGGCACGCCGCAGGAGCGTCAGCGCCTGCTGGAATTGCTGGTGGCGCGCCTGGGCACAGACAATGTCTTGCAGGCCGCACCGCGCGCCGATTACCGCCCCGAGGCGGCCAACCAGTGGCTGCCGCTGCCGGCCAGGGGCAGTGGCAAGAACGCGCCACCCGACTTGCCGCCCGGCTTGTCCGGCATGCCCCGTCCCGGCTGGCTGCTGGCCCAGCCCATCGCCCTGTTAATGCGCGAGCACCGGCCCTTCTATGGCTCGCCCTTGAAAATGGTATCCGTGGCCGAACGCATCGAAGCGGGCTGGTGGGGCCAGTCGCAGGCGCGCGATTATTTCATTGCGGAAGGCCTCGACCACGCCCATTACTGGGTCTATCGCGAACGCATCGCCGGCAGCGGCGAAGACGCCGCGCCGCGCTGGTTTTTGCATGGTTTGTTTGGCTGAAAGGGCTGTCCTGCTGAAACGGCCATGCTTGGCTATACTTGCTTTCTTGCGTCGCGTCTTTAATTGAAATGAAGGATATCCATGACACCGCTTTCCGACTTTCCCATCACCCAAAAATGGCCTGCCCGGCACCCCGAGCGCCTGCAGCTGTACTCGCTGCCCACGCCGAACGGCATCAAGGTGTCGATCCTGCTGGAAGAGCTGGGCCTGGCGTATGAGCCGCACCTGGTCAGCTTCGAGCAAAACGACCAGCTGTCGCCCGCCTTCCTGTCCCTCAATCCCAATAACAAGATTCCCGCCATCCTCGACCCGAACGGTCCCGACGGCAAGCCGCTGGCCCTGTTCGAGTCGGGCGCCATCCTGCTGTACCTGGCCGAAAAGACGGGCAAGTTCCTGCCGCAGGACGCGGGCCTGCGCTACGAAACCATCCAATGGCTGATGTTCCAGATGGGCGGTATCGGCCCCATGTTCGGCCAGGTGGGCTTCTTCCACAAATTCGCCGGCAAGGAATACGAAGACAAGCGTCCGCTCGAACGCTACCTGGGCGAAGCGAAGCGTTTGCTGGGCGTGCTCGAGCAGCGCCTGCAGGGCCGCGACTGGATCATGGGCAGTCAGTACACGATTGCCGACATTGCCATCTTCCCGTGGGTGCGCTGCCTGGTGGGTTTCTATGGCGCCGGCGACCTGGTCGGTTTTGATAATTTCCCGAACGTGCAGCGCGCGCTGGACGCGTTCCTGGCCAGGCCAGCCGTTGCCAGGGGCGTGGATATTCCCAAGCGTGGTTAAAACAGGCGGCGGCCGGCCGGCGCTACAATGCGCCATCGGTCGCCCTGCGCGGCAGCTTTGATCTGAGACAATGAAATCCACCCGGCAAGATTTTCCCGGCGCCCACGGCCATGTGCTGGCGGCGCGCCTCGACGCGCCCGACGGCGCCATCCGCGCGTACGCGCTGTTCGCCCACTGTTTTACCTGCGGCAAGGATGTGCTGGCCGCGCGGCGCATCGCGCAAGGCTTGACGGAACACGGCATCGCCGTGCTGCGCTTCGACTTCACGGGACTGGGCGCCAGCGAGGGCGAGTTTGCCGCCACGAATTTCTCGTCGAATGTGGACGATTTGATCGCCGCCGCCGATTTCCTGCGGGCAAAACATGCTGCGCCGCAATTGCTGATCGGCCACAGCCTGGGCGGCGCCGCCGTGCTGGCCGCTGCCGCGCACGTGCCGGAAGCGACGGCCATTGCCACCCTGGCCGCGCCGAGCACGCCCGCCTACGTGACGCGCATGTTCAGCGAGCATCTGGAGCGAATCGCCGCCGAAGGCGAAGCGCTGGTGCAGCTTGAAGGGCGGCCTTTCCGCATCCGCCAGCAATTCGTCGACGACGCTGGCAGCCACAGTTTAAAGGAGCACATCGCCGGCCTGCGCCGCGCCCTGCTGGTGATGCACGCGCCGAACGACACGACGGTAAGCCTGTCGAACGCGATGGATATCTTTACGGCAGCCAAGCACCCGAAAAGCTTCGTCTCGCTCGACGATGCCGACCACTTATTGACGGGGCGCGATGATGCGGCCTATGTCGCCAATGTCATCGCCGCGTGGAGCGCGCGTTATATCAACTAAGCTGAACTAAGCGGTCGCCCATGAAAAACGCCGCGTCAGCAGAAGCTGGCGCGGCGCAGATACTATTGGTACTTTACAACACCTGACAAAATCGTAGCGAGCGGCAGTGATTTGTGGCCGAGAAGCGCAGCCGTGCTAAAGCACGGTGAGCATCGCCGGCCGCAAAGCGCGACGCGCAGTAGATTTGGTCAGGTGTTCTCAGTCTTCGTCAAATTCGGCCGAAAGATCCTTCCAGCCCTTGCTGACGGCAAAGGCGGAAAATTCCTCGGGCGCTTCCAGGACGATCAGTTTCTTGTCTTGCAAGCCCAGGTCGCCATGGCCGAAGTCGGGGCCCACGTAGCCGAGGCTGCGCAAGCGGGCCAGGATGTGGCCGACCAGGGTCTTGTCCTTGTAGGCGCCCGTTTCGAGCGGGGCGGCGAAGTCGACGTAGACGTCGATGATGCCGTAGCCTTCGTCGAAGATGCGGATGGCCTTGATGTCATGGGCACGGCCGGAGCCGTCGGTGGCCTTGAAGGGGCCGCTGAGCTGGATGTCGGTGTCATTGTTCATGCCGCCAGCATACACCAAAAGCCGGCCCCGCATAGGGGGCGCGGTGCAAAATCGCCGGGCAATCTCCGCCTCAGCGCGCCTGCAGGATGGCCGACAGGCGGTCGCGCGTGCCGTCGATGCGTTCCAGTTGCGGGTAGCGCAAGCCGCCGTGGTAGTCGAGCGCTACCGTCTCGAATTGCTTGCCCTTTTTGACCAGCAAGTTGATCGGTTGCGGGCTCGTCCTGGCCGCCTGGATGGCCGCTTTCAGCAGCTTGGGCGTGTAAGCTGTGCCATTCACGGCGAGCAAGGTCGTATTGCCGGACAAACCTGCCTGGAAGGCGGGGCCGTCCCACAGCAGCTTGCCCAGCTTGCCATCCTTGTCGATCGTCAAACCCAGCGAATAGCTCAGGTCCGTGCTCTCGCTGCGCTCTTCATTCGCTTTCAGGAACGGCGTCGGCGTGTCGCGGTAGACGAGTTTCCAGCCGGCGCGGGCCAGGCCATCGAGCGGTGCGCCGGGGCCGTGGCTCTCCAGGCGCGTGCGAAAAAAGGCGGCCCAGTCGTGCGGCTGCACGGCGTTCAGGGCCGCCACCACATCCTCGAAGGTGTAGGGCAGGGGCGTGGTGCTGCCATCCTGCATGCCAAAGAAACTGCGGGCGAAGTCGTCCAGCGAGCGGCGCTCGTGGGACAGTGCGCGGATGGTGGTGTCGACGTCGAGCCAGATCAGCGCGCCTTCCATATAGTAATCCTCGTCGCGCTGCCAGCTGCTCCAGGCTATGGGGCGCCGGCCATTGATGATGGGATCGTTCGTCGTATCCTGCATGGTGCGCCAGCTGCGCCCGGGCATCACGTCGTAATGGGCTGCCGTGGCGGCGAACAGGTCGCGCATGTTGGCTGGCGCCACCAGGCCGGAACGGGCCGCCAGCACATTGCCCCAATATTGCGTCTGGCCTTCGTAGACCCACAGCAGGCTGTTTTGCAGCGGCGTGTTGAAATCCGGCGTGTCCTGACCGGCGGGACGGCGGAACTTGCCGTTCCACGAGTGCACCAGCTCGTGCGGCAGCAGCACGCGGCCCGCCTCGTTCTTGTCCCACTCGCTGAAATAGCCGGGCTTGACGCCGTTTTCGCTCGACTGCAGGTGTTCGCGGCCGATGCCGCCGAACTCGTCGCTCAAGGCCAGCAGGAAATCATAGTGGCGGTAGTGGCGCGCGCCGAACAATTTGTAGGCTTGCTGCAGCATGGCCCGGTGTTGCTCGACTTGCTGCGGCGACGCTTCCAGGCTGTCGGCGCTGTCGGCCATCACGTTCAGCAGCACGGGCACCTTGGCGCCAGGGTCGAGGTCGATGCGCTCGACATGGCGGCCGGCAAAGACGGGCGAGTCGACCAGGGTGTCAAGGTCCAGCGGCTCGAAATCGACTTGCTGGCTGGCCGGCGTGGCCGCCCGCGCGCGCACTTCCAGGGCGCTGGCAAATTCCCAGCCGGCCGGCAGGGTCAGGCTCGGTTGCACGAGAATGTCGCGCGCGGCGCGCCCGGCCGGATACAGGGTCATCGCATGCCATTGCACGCCCAGCATGGCGCTTGTCATGGTGATGCGGCCCTGGCTCGTGTCGACGGGCGAGAGTAGCTGGTATTGCGCTTCCACGGCCGTGGCGCCGGCCGGCACGTCGAGGTGAAAAGCGAACATATTGACGGGGTCGCGCCGCCACTCCAGGGGCGCGCCGTTGGCGGACAGGCGCAGGCCGGCCAGCTGGTTCAGCGGGCCGCTGGGGCCGTGGTTGCCCGGTACCCATTGCGGATACAGCAAGGTCAGCTTGCCGGGCGCGGCGGGAATGCTTGCGCGGATGCTGAACAGTTGCTGCGCCACATTGCTGGCGTCCACCTGCAGCACGATGGGGGGAGCAGTGGGCGAGGCGGCCTGGGCCGCAGTGGAAACGAGAAGCGAGAAGGACAGGGACAGGACGGCACGGGAATAGGGCATGGAGCGGGGCATGGGACGGGGCGGCGGGGAGGACAAAGGGCGAGTCTAGCATTCTGTAAAAATTTCTTACAAATTTGAGGGCGTCTGGGGCGTTTTACGCCAATTTCAAGGCCTTGAAAGGGACTGGAGAGGCCGTATATCGGTAACAGGCGGATGCTCATGGTGAGGTCCGCCCCTCTTATCGCTTCATTTGAAAAGGATATTTATCATGCGTACTTTTGACCTTGCTCCCCTGTACCGTTCCGCCATCGGCTTTGACCGCCTGGCACAGCTGCTCAACGAACAACGCGCCGATGCGCAACCGAGCTATCCGCCTTACAACATCGAACTGGTGTCGGAAGATAAATACCGTATCGTGATGGCATTGGCCGGCTTCTCGCGCGAAGAAATCGACATCATCACCGAACGCGACTCGCTGCACGTCACGGGCCGCAAGCAGAAAGATGGCGTCGAGCGCACGTTCTTGCACCGCGGCATCGCTGCCCGCGACTTCGAACAGCGTTTCCAGCTGGCCAACCACGTGAAGGTCACGGGCGCCACGTTTGAAAACGGCATGCTGACCATCGACCTGGTGCGCGAAGTGCCGGAAGCGCTGAAACCGCGCAAGATCGAGATCGGCAGCGGCACCGGCAGCGATACCGTCAGTGTGCTGGAACAGCGCCAGGCAGCCTGATCTGATCGCGGCGCCCCTAGGGCGCCCGGGCTAGCTTCTCCCATGCAGTAAAATACTGGCCGGTTGATCCGGCCAGTGTCACGTCCGGAGCCCATTCGGGCTTCCATTGATTGTCACGCGGCACGCAAGATTAAACCCTGCTTAAAGGCGCAAATGCCTGTTTCCAAATAGAAAAATGTTAAGCACCGCCTAAGACTCGTGGCCCACTATTGCATACATCAAAATCTCATTGAATGAGGAGCAATTCATGGAACAGCAAACGAATACCGCATCCCTGAAAATCAAACGCACCGTAGCCGCGCTGGCCGCGATCGGTGTGCTGGGCGCCGGCGGCGCCATGGTGGTGCATCAGAACAATGCCGGCGCGAATGCCGCCGCCGCTGGCGCCCCCGCCGCCCCCGTGGCTGCGGCCGTGGCGCCCGCCGCCAGCGCGCCGCTGGTGGCCTTGCCCGACTTTAGCCAGATCGCCGCGCGCAACAGCCCGGCCGTCGTCAATATCAGCGTCACGGGCAGCACCAAGGTGGCCTACGACCCATCGGCCCAGGCCGGCAACGACGATTTCGGCAACGACCCCTTCTTTGAATTTTTCCGCCGCTTCCAGGGGCCGCAAGGCGGGCAGCGGGGCGGCCGCGACGTGCCCACGCACGGCCTCGGTTCCGGCTTCATCGTCAGCCCCGACGGCGTCATCATGACGAATGCCCACGTGGTGCGCGATGCGCGCGAAGTGACCGTCAAGCTCAACGACCGCCGCGAATTCCGCGCCAAGGTGCTCGGCACGGATCCGAAGACCGATATCGCCGTGCTGAAAATCGACGCGAATAACCTGCCCGTCGTGCCGCTCGGCCATTCGAGCGACCTGAAAGTGGGCGAGTGGGTGCTGGCCATCGGTTCGCCATACGGTTTCGACAGCACGGTGACGGCCGGCGTGGTCAGCGCCAAGGGCCGCTCGCTGCCCGACGACAGCAATGTACCGTTCATCCAGACGGACGTGGCGGTGAACCCGGGCAACTCGGGCGGCCCCCTGTTCAACACGCGCGGCGAAGTGGTCGGCATCAATTCGCAGATCTACAGCCAGACGGGCGGCTTCCAGGGCTTGTCGTTCGCCATCCCGATCGACCTGGCCGGCCGCATCAAGGACCAGATCGTCGCCACGGGCAAGGCCAGCCATGCCAAGCTGGGCGTGACGGTGCAGGAAGTCAACCAGGGCTTTGCCGATTCGTTCAAGCTGGCCACGCCGGAAGGCGCGCTGGTGGCCAACGTCGAGCGGGGCAGCCCGGCCGACAAGGCGGGACTGAAATCGGGCGACGTGGTGCGTAAGGTGAATGGCCAGCGCATCATCGGCTCGGCCGACTTGCCGGCGCTGGTGGGCACGTCCTTGCCAGGCGACAAGATCAGCATGGATGTCTGGCGTGACGGCAAGATCGTCAGCCTGACGGCAACCCTGGGCAATGCGGCCGACAAGGTGGCCGAAGTGGCGAAGAGCGACAGCGCCGCCGGCAAGGTAAAGCTGGGCCTGGCCCTGCGTCCGTTACAATCGGATGAAAAACGCGAGGCGGGCATCAGCGCCGGCCTGCTGGTGGAAGACGCGGGCGGTGCCGCCGCGAATGCCGGAGTGCAGCCGGGCGACGTGCTATTGTCGGTCAATGGCCGTCCCGTCAACACGGTCGAGCAGGTGCGCGACGTGGTGGAAAAATCCGCCAAGTCGGTGGCCTTGCTGATACAGCGCGGCCCGGACAAGATATTCATTCCCGTGCGGCTGGGGTAAATACCGGGGTCAGACCCGCCGGGTCTGACCCCAGCCTTCCGCTATGGGGCAAATAAATAAAAAAGGAGCGGCCATGCGGCTATTGCTGGTAGAAGACGACACGATGATCGGCGAGGTGGTGCTCGACTTGCTGCGCGCCGAGCATTACGCGGTGGACTGGGTCAAGGATGGCGACATGGCTGATACGGCCCTGCAGACGCAGACCTATGACCTGGTGCTGCTGGACCTGGGCTTGCCCCGCAAGGACGGTCTCGACGTGCTGCGCTCGATGCGCTTGCGCAAGCTCGACACGCCGGTGCTGGTCGCCACGGCGCGCGACGCCATCGAGCAGCGCATCGCCGGCCTCGACGCGGGCGCCGACGATTACGTCTTGAAACCGTATGACCTCGACGAATTGCTGGCGCGCATCCGCGCCTTGCTGCGGCGCGCCTCGGGACGGCCGGAACCGGTCTTCGAGCACCAGGGCGTCTCCATCAATCCGCTGACGCGCGAAGTGATCGCCGAAGGCCATCCCGTCAACCTGTCGGCGCGCGAATGGGCCGTGCTGGAAGCGTTGATCGCGCGCCCCGGCATCGTGCTGTCGCGCGCGCAGCTGGAAGAAAAGCTGTACAGCTGGAAAGATGAAGTCAACAGCAATGCCGTGGAAGTGTATATCCATGGCTTGCGCAAGAAGCTGGGCAGCGACTTGATCCAGAACGTGCGCGGCCTCGGCTACATGGTGCCCAAGGCATGAGGATGAAGGTTACGGTGACGCACTCGCTGCGCGGCCGCCTGCTGTGGTTTTTGCTGGCGGCCATCATCATGGCGGCCCTGGCGCAGGCCTCGATCGCCTACCGCAGCGCCCTGTACGACGCCGACCAGATTTTTGATTACCACATGCAGCAGATGGCCCTGTCGCTGCGCTCCGGCGCGCCGCTGGCCAACCACGCGCAAGCCTTGCCGGCCGACCCTGTCAACAACGACATGGTGGTGCAGGTGTGGACGCCGGACGGCGTGCAGGTGTTCCGCTCGATCACGCGCGCGGAATTGCCGCAGCGCGCCGTGCTGGGCTTTTCGAACGTGAAAGCCAACGGCACGACTTACCGCATCTTTTCCGTGCAAACCAGTTCCCAGACCGTGCAGATCGCCCAGGACATGGCCGTGCGCAAGCGCATGGCCGGCAGCCTTGCGCTGCGCACGGTGGGGCCGATTGCCCTGATGGCGCCTATCCTGATGCTCGTCGTGTGGTGGGTCGTCAGCGGTTCGCTGGCGCCCGTCTCGCGCGTGCGCAAGCAGGTGGCGGCGCGCCAGGCGGACGATTTATCTCCCGTATCGGAAGCGGGCTTGCCCGACGAAGTGCGGCCCCTGGTGCATGAACTCAATTTGCTGTTCGGCCGTGTCAAGACGGCGTTCGACGCACAGCAGCATTTCGTCGCCGATGCCGCGCATGAATTGCGCACGCCGCTGGCGGCATTGAAACTGCAGGTATTGAGCCTGGAACGGGCCGAATCGGAAGAAAAGCGCAGCCTGGCGATCAGCCGCGTGAGCGCCGGCATCGAGCGGGCCACGCGCCTGGTCGAGCAGCTGCTGGTGCTGGCGCGCCAGGAAGCGAGCGCCGCCAGCGGCGACCAGCTGCAGGCGGTGGACTTGAACGACGTCGTCAAGCGCGCGCTGGGCGACATGGCCGGCATCGCGCAGGCGCGCAAGATCGACCTGGGCCTGCACCACATGGACCCGGCCAAGGTGGCCGGCCAGGCCGATGCGCTCAACATCATGCTGCGCAACCTGGTCGACAACGCCATCAAGTACACGCCGCAGGGCGGCACCGTCGACATCGACCTGCGCGCCAGCCCCGTCGGCGTGACGTTATCGGTGGAAGACAGCGGCCCCGGCATCCCGCCCGAAGAGCGCGAGCGCGTCTTCAGCCGCTTCTACCGCGTGCCCGGCACGGACGCCAACGGCAGCGGCCTGGGGCTGGCCATCATCAAGGCCATCGCCGAGCGCCATGGCGCGCGTCTGGTGCTCGACAAATCCGAGCGCCTGGGCGGCCTGTCCGTGCGCGTGGAATTCCCGCAAGCCGTGAAATGAGCGTTTTGATCATGATCTTTAGCATGTTGCATTGACGCGCGCGCCGTGGCCCTATATTGTCTGCGAAACAAGCAGAACCAGACCACGGAGCGCAGCATGCAGAGAATCGGATTTTCAGGAACCCTCGACCCCATCACCAACGGCCACATGTGGGTGATCGGCGAAGCGCGTTCGCTCGCCGACGAGGTGATCGTGTTCCTGTCGCAAAACCCCGCCAAGCGTCCCCAATTTCCCGCCGAAGACCGCAAGCGCATCATCGAGCAGAGCGCGCGCGAGTGCGGCTGGGACAATGTACAGGTGGTCATCGTCAAGGGCGACTACACGGCGCGCGCGGCGAAAAAGCACGGCTGCGACTACCTGATCCGCGGCATCCGCACGACGGCTGATTTCGACTATGAAAACCTGATCCAGCAAACCAATGTGGACGTGTTGCAGGGCGCCAAGACGATCTTCGTCATGCCGCCGCGCGACCTCGGCTCCGTCAGTTCCAGCTTCGTCAAGGCGCTGGAAGGGCCTGTCGGCTGGAACTGGACCATGAAGAAATTCGTTCCCGGTCCGGCCTACCAGGCATGGATACTCGACTGCCTGCGCAAGGAGTGGGAAGCGTTGTGGCACTACGCGACAGCCTCGCAGGCCGACATCGCGCTGGCGGATCACTGGTTCGCGCACTTGACCGGGCCGCAGGCGTACGGCGGCGGGGACCGCCATTATCACAACCTCGACCATCTGGTGCACGGCCTGTCCGAGATCCGCGTGTGGGCCGATAACACCTTTGCGCCCAAGCGCGACAGCGCGCTGGTCAAGAAGGCGTTCTGGTTCCACGACGCCGTCTACAACCACGACGACGATGCCCTGTATTCGAGCGAAGAGGCGAGTGCCCAGCTGTGGCTGGCCAGCGGCCTCGATGCGGGCGATAATCAGGATGTGGCGCAATTGATACGCGCCACCGACCATTTCCAGGGTCCCGGCATCAGCCACGCGCTGAAAGACGCCATGCTCAGCGCCGACCTGGCCATCCTCGGCCAGGATGAAGAGGTGTATCACGCCTACACGCAAGCTATCGGAAGAGAATACGCGCACGTGGACCCCGTGCGCTTCAACGAACAGCGGGGACTGGCCCTGCAGCATCTGTGCGCCAAGGCACAGGCGGGCCAGCTGTTTGGCGATGCGTATTTCGCCGACCAGTACAACGAGCGGGCGATTGACAACATGCAGAAAGAGATCGCAGCGCTGGCGGGCGGCTGAGTTTAACGGCGGCTGGCTGCCGCATGCGCCAGCGCATCGTCGAGCCGGTCGTTGCCCCAGAAGAGTTCGCCGCCGCTGAGGAAACTGGGGGCACCGAACAGCTTCAGCGCTTGTGCCTGCTCAGTCTGGCGGCGCAGCCGTAGCTTGTTGTCCTGTGTCAAAGCCAGCGCCAGGATGGCGCGTGCATCGAGCCCCAGTTCCTGCAAAGCCTCGCTGACGGCCTCGGTGTTGTCGATATCGCGGTCCGCGGCAAAATTCATCGTCATCATGCTGCGCGCAAAGGGCGCAATCCACCCCTGGTCCGCGCCGATCAGCGCCACGCGCATGGGCAGCAGGGCCGTGCGGGGGAAGACGCCCGGCTGCTGCCATGGCAAGCCGTACTTTTCGCACTGGCGCGCCATGTCGCGCCACGTGTAGTCGCCCTTAATTTTTTGCAGGACGAAGGGCGACGTCTCCCAGCCCAGCGCCTTGAAGACGACGCCCAGCAGGAAGGGTTTCCAGATCACATGGACCTGCTTTTCGCGCGCCAGCGCTTCGATGCGCATGGCGCTCAGGTAGCTGTAGTTGCTGCCGAAATCGAACCAGAATTCCAGTGCGGCCATGGTATCGCTCCTGGGTCAGGCGGCAGCCGCCTTGGCGCGCGCCGCGTGCAGTTTCTTGAAGCTGTCGATCAGGCGCTGGTGCCTGTCGAGGCCTTCCAGCTGCATGCTGGTCGGGGTCAGGCCGAAGAAGCGCACGCTGCCGTCCACCGAGCCCAGCACCGCGTCCATGCGGGCGTTGCCAAACATGCGGCGGAAATTGACCACGTAATCGTCCAGTTCCAGCTCGTCATCGAGTTCCACCTCCAGCACCACGTTCAAGGCTTGATAGAACAGTTTGCGTTCGAGCGTGTTGTCGTTGTACTGCAGGAAGGTTTCCACTAGTTCTTTCGCTTCCTCGAATTGCTGCAAGGCGAGATGAATCAGCAGCTTCAATTCCAGGGTCGTCAGCTGGCCCCACACCGTGTTTTCGTCAAACTCGATGCCGATCAGGGTGGCGATGTCGCCGTACTCGTCGAGCTCGCTGTTTTCCAGCCGGTCGAGCAAGTCTTCCAGGCTGGCATCGTCCAGCTTATGCAGGTTCAGGATGTCGGCGCGGAACAGTAGCGCCTTGTTGGTGTTGTCCCAGATCAAATCTTCGACCGGATACACCTCGGAATAACCGGGCACGAGGATGCGGCAGGCGGTGGCGCCCAGCTGGTCATACACGGCCGTGTACACTTCCTTGCCCATGTCGGCGAGGATGGCGAACAGGGTCGCCGCTTCCTCGGCATTCGAGTTTTCGCCGTGGCCGGAAAAATCCCATTCGACAAAATCGTAATCGGCCTTGGCGCTGAAAAAGCGCCACGAGACGATGCCGCTCGAATCGATGAAGTGTTCGACGAAGTTGTTCGGCTCGGTGACGGCTTCGCTGGCAAACGTCGGCTGCGGCAAGTCGTTCAAGCCTTCGAAACTGCGGCCCTGCAGCAATTCCGTCAGGCTGCGCTCGAGCGCCACTTCCAGGCTAGGGTGCGCGCCGAACGAGGCAAACACGCCGCCCGTGCGCGGGTTCATCAGGGTGACGCACATCACCGGGTACACGCCGCCCAGCGACGCATCTTTCACCAGCACGGGGAAACCCTGTTCTTCCAGCCCCTGTATGCCCGCCAGGATGCCCGGGTATTTCGCCAGCACTTCCTGCGGCACGTCGGGCAGGGCGATCTCACCTTCGATGATTTCGCGCTTGACGGCCCGTTCGAAAATTTCCGACAGACATTGCACCTGGGCTTCGACCAAAGTATTGCCGGCGCTCATGCCATTGCTGACATATAGATTTTCGATCAGGTTCGACGGGAAATACACGACCTCGCCGTCGGAATGGCGCACGTATGGCAGCGAGCAGATGCCGCGCTCGGCATTGCCGGAATTGGTGTCGATCAGGTGCGAGCCGCGCAGTTCGCCATCGGGGTCGTAGATGCCCAGGGTGTACGCATCGAGGATTTCCTTCGGCAGCGCATCCTTGCGGCCCGGCTTGAACCAGCGCTCGTTCGGGTAATGGACAAAATCCGCGTTGGCGATGTCCTCGCCCCAGAACGACCCCGCGTAGAAATGGTTGTTGCTGAGGCGCTCGATATACTCGCCCAGGGCCGACGCCAGCGCGCTTTCCTTGGTTGCGCCCTTGCCGTTGGTAAAGCACATGGGCGAATGCGCATCGCGGATATGCAGCGACCAGACATTCGGAATGATGTTGCGCCACGAGGCGATTTCAATCTTGATGCCCAGGCCCGCCAGCAGGCCCGACATATTGGCGATGGTCTGTTCCAGCGGCAAATCCTTGCCGACGATATAGGTACTCGCGCCCGGGGCCGGATTCAGGGCCAGCAAGGCCTGGGCATCGGCATCCAGGTTCTCGACTTCTTCAATGACGAACTCGGGACCCGTCTGCACCACTTTTTTCACCGTGCAACGGTCGATCGAGCGCAGGATGCCCTGGCGGTCCTTGGCCGAGATATCGGCCGGCAGCTCGACCTGGATCTTGAAAATCTGCTGGTAGCGGTTTTCCGGATCGACGATATTGTTTTGCGACAGACGGATATTTTCCGTGGAAATATTGCGCGTATCGCAATACAACTTCACGAAGTACGCGGCGCACAGTGCCGACGATGCCAAAAAGTAATCGAACGGGCCAGGCGCCGAGCCATCGCCCTTGTAGCGGATGGGCTGGTCGGCGATGACCGTAAAATCGTCGAACTTGGCTTCGAGACGCAGCTTGTCGAGAAAGTTGACTTTAATTTCCATGAGGTAATCCAATACTGTGCTTATGAGTTAGGCGCTATTATCCTTGCTTTCCGCCGCAGGGCAAAGATTGTTCACCGCGGCCGTGCTGGCCGGGAGCCGCTGGGGTGGGCCAAGGGGGCACGTTCCGCTATGAAGCAAGCGGATAGTCCATGGCTTTTCACCTATCGCACTGAAGGTTGTTTCTCTATTATGATTATTCTTGCTGATATACAAAAATCGCAAACTGTGATGGACGAGCTCGCATCGTATTGCGATTTTGACCTTGGCCGCGCCGCTCGGGACAGCTCCTGGATCACGCTGCAGCCAGAACATCCTTTCATGGTACTGGCCGGTGAAAGCAGTGGTGGCGTTTTTCTGGCGTACGGCGATGGCGAGGTCGACCGACGCCCTGTCCTGTATGTTACATCCGAGGGGCAGGCGGGCTGTATCGCCGCCAATCTCACGGAGCTGATTGCCATGATGCTGGCGCTGCCTTACTGGCGCGACCTGCTCAAGTTTTCAGATCGTGGCAACTTGCAAGAGATGCGCCGGACCGCTCGGTTCAGCGAACAGGACTTTGCAGAGGAATACGCCGAGTTTCCTGCTGCCAGGAAACGGATATTGGATACATTACCTGTTCCTGTTATTGCTGATCCAGTCAAATTGCTGCATGACTGCGTACGCGCCACCGATTGCAGTGTCGTGGCCGAGGATGGCTGGCGTTACGATTCGCTGTTTCATCATTTCAAGTCAAGCGACAATCCGGATTGGACGTGAAGACGTGGATGTCGGCATAAAAAACAGCGGCTGCCCATGCTGGCGCAGCCGCTGTTTTCCGCTGTTTTCTTATGCGCACAGGATGATCAGAACTTCACCCACAGCCGTCCGAAATACGAGGCGCCGTTCAGGCCGAACTGCACGCTGTCGTATTTGAAGCCGTTATCCGTTTCGTCCGCGTTTTGCGTGGTGGGCTTGACGTTGAAGATGTTGTTGCCGCCGAAGGTCAGCTTGGTATTTTTATTGATGCTGTAGGTGAAGCTCAGGTCGGCCGAGGTCTTGGCCGCGTAGCGGGCGTTCGGTACGCCCTCGGCCGTGCCGCTGAAGGTGCCCAGGGTTTGCGGGCCAAAATAAATGATGCGCAAGTCCGACTCCAGCTTGCCCGTGATGTAATCGAAGCCCAGCGTGGCTTTCGAACGTGGGCCGCCCTGTTCGATGAACAGGCGTTCGCGTTCGGACAGCAGCACGTCTTCAAAGCCCGTCAGCGAGGCGGGCGTCTTGACTTTCGTCACTTCCGTTTTGCTCAAATTCAAGGCCAGGAAGGTGTTCAGGCGGTTGCCGGCGAATTCTCCCTTGTGCGAGGCCGTCAGGTCCAGGCCACGCGTGCGCGTGTCGACGGAATTGACGAAAAATTGCGCTTCCGTCACGCCCAGCAGGGCCAGGCGCGCGGCCAGGTCAGGATAGTTACCGGCATTGAAGCGGCCCGACAGCACGATGCGGTCCTTGATCTTGATATTGTACAAGTCGGCCGTCACGGAAATGGCCTGCGTCGGCGTCCAGGTAGCGCCAAACGTAAAGCTGGTGGATTTTTCCTCTTTCAGCTTGGGAATGCCGGCCGCGTTGGCGACGGCGCCGCCATTGGGCGCCAGCACCACGTCGGTGGCGACGCCGCTGACGAAGTCGGTAAAGGTGGACGAGAAATACACTTGCTGCAGCGACGGTGCGCGGAAGCCCGTGCTGGCCGAGCCGCGCAGCAGCACGTTGGGCGCCACTTTGTAGCTGGCGGCCAGCTTGCCCGTCACGGTGGAACCGAAATCGCTGAATTTTTCGTAGCGCAGGGCGGCCTGGGTTTTCAGACGTTCCGTCCAGTCCAGTTCTACGTCGCCATACGCGGCGATGCTGTGGCGCTTGGCCTTGGTGGCGTCGCTGGGCTGGAAGCCGGGAAAGCCCTGGCTGCGGCCGTTGCCGCCCACGCCCACGCCGTCGGCGTCGATGTAGGAGCCCGGTTCGCCGGCCATGATCTTGTATTCCTCGCTGCGGTACTCGGCGCCGAAGGCCACGTTCATGCCGCTCATCACCGTATCGTAGTAGCGGCTGAAATCGGCGTTGCTGGTCAGCTGCTGGAACGAGAAGCCGCCCGCGTCAAAGCTGCTGGCGCTGACGCCCTTGCCGCCGTTCATCAGGTCGAGGTTGGCGATCGAGGCGTTCAGGGTATGGCTGATGTCGTAGCGCATCTTGTTGTAGCCATAGGTTTGCGAAAAGTCCGCATGCCATTCGCCGATCTGGCTGCGGTGGCCGATGGTGGCGTACTGGTCGTCGATCTTGCCGTTAATGAACGGTACGAAACCGTCCGGGTACATGGCGGCCGAATTGCGCGCAGGGATGTCGTCGCTGCCGATGCCGCCCCGGCCGAACGCGGCGCTGGACGCGTCGCGCGTCTGCGCGCCGGCCGTGAAGTACAGCTTGCCCGTGCCGCTGGTGGCGTAGTCGCCATTGACGTACAGGGTCTTGTTCTTGGACTTGGTGTCGCCGATGATGCGCATGCTGTCCGCGTCGGCCCGGTTCGAGCGGCCCCGGTCCAGGTATTCGCCCGTGATGGCAAGCGTGCCCTTGTCGCCCAGCGCGATGCCGCAGTAGGCGGACGTCATGTAATTCTTGCCGTCGCCTTCCGAGTACTGGCTGTAGCCGGCCACCGCTTCGCAGCCCAGGCTTTTCTTCAGTTCGATGTCGATCACGCCGGCAATGGCGTCCGAGCCGTACTGGGCGGCCGCGCCGTCGCGCAGCACTTGCACGTTCTTGATCGCCAGCAAAGGAATCGCATTCATGTCCGTGCCCGTGTTGCCGCGGTTGCGCGCACCGAACAGGTTGACCAGGGCCGTCGTGTGGCGCCGCTTGCCATTCACCAGCACCAGGGTCTGGTCGGAGCCGAGGCCGCGCAGGGCGGCCGAATCGATCAGGTCGGCCCCGTCGGCGCCCGTCTGGCGCGTGGAGTTGAACGAGGGCGAAATGTATTGCAGCGATTGCGCCAGATCAAACTGGCCGCCTTGCTCGGCCACCTTGGAAATCGGAATGATATCGACGGGCACCATGGTATCGGTGGCGGAGCTGGCGACCCGGCGCGAGCCGACCACGCTGACCGTTTGCACGGGACCGTCCGTGGCGGCCGCTTCCGTGCTCTGGGCCATGGCGGCGGGACTGACGGCGGCCAGGGCGGCGCTGCCGTACAGGCTGATGAGGATGGCTTTACGCAAGGTGGTGAGGGTCGGCACGCAGTATCTCCAATTGGCTGATGAGCAAGATTCGTGACTTGATTCTAGTGCCATCATTTCAGCATTCACCAGCGATACTTTGTTTTGTTATTACAAATTTGCTGTAACTGTTGTTTCCTGGTTGATTCTCTTTTGGGCGCTGCTGGGCTTGCCTTGTACTGGTGCGCGATGCCCCGTTCAGGTGCTGCGTTGCACCATGCCGCCCACCCAGATTGCCTGCGTGCTGTATTGCACCTCGATCAGACACGGCTTCTGCGTCACGTGGCCCTGATGCAGACGCAGCGACTGTTGCAAATGTGCCGATAGCGCGCCTGCCGCCACGCCCGTGGCGCTGTCTTCCAGCGCCGGGTCGCGGTGGTTGAAGTTGCGTCCTTCATATTCGCTCTCGCCCGTGCGGCAATACGCATAGCAGCCGCTGACCTGATGCAAGGCGCTCCAGTCGGCGATCAGTTCCAGGTTAGGCCGCAGCGCGCGCAGGGTGGTGCGGTCGGCCACTTCCAGCAGCAGCTTCGGGCTGCCGACGGACGCGATCACGGGCGGCGACAGCAAGTGCATGTGCTGGCCCATCAGTTCCGACGGCACATATTTTTCCAGCATGACGACCGGTGCCGGCTGCGATGTCAAGCCGATGAATATCCCTTCCGCGCGGCGCACCAGCTGCAAGGCTTGCCCGCGCATGGCCGTGCTCACCGTCAGCGCCGCCGGCGCGCCGGGCGCCGTCAGCAGCACGTGCGCGGCCGCCAGGGTGGCGTGCAGGCACAAGGGACTGCGCGTGTGCGGATAAAAATAGTCGAGCACGATGGCACCGTCCGCCTGCCGGTCGAGGAAGACGCAGGCGCTGACCTGGCGTTCGCGCGCGAAGGTCTGGCGCGCCGTTTCGCCGCTGCCGTCGTTTTCCACGACCAGTGCCGCATTGCCGCCGCCGGGTACGGTGCCGAAACATTTTAATAAGTGGACGATCATGGCGCTCGATGGGCAAGATAAAACACCAGCATAAACGAAAATAAGTGCAAAGCTTCGCGATGTCTTGGCTGGATGGAGTCAAAGGCTGCGCCTATTGACGCTTTCGTGGAAGTGACATATCAGCAGATGATATACTTCCCGCATGAGGACCGATCCTGCCATTGATACATTGCTGGACCTGGATGGCTCCATCCTCGACCAGGATGGCGGTTATTGGATCAAGATAGAAGCCAGGCGGACGGAGGTGTCGGATGAGATTCCTCACGGCATACGCTACTCGCTGACGCTGCACGAACCGTATGGCAAACGCATCCTCGGTTACGACAATGCGCACATGGTAAAGCCGCCAAAGAAATTCAAATATGCGGGACGTATCGTGGCATTCGACCATAAACACCGGCATCCGTCAGATCAGGGAGTGCCATACGAATTCAAGGATGCACAGCATCTCATCAATGATTTCTTTGCTGACGTGGATCGCATTTTGCTGGAGGTAAAAAAGCAATGAAACCGATTTTTATTGGCATCATGCCGCAAGAGAAAATCCGCGAACGCGTGCTCGCCATCGCTCGCGGCATATATAAACCGAAGGCGGATGAGCCCAAGGTCTGGTTCACTTCGATCAAATCGCTGGCGGAAGTCCTGAGCGACGAAAACCGGGCGTTATTGCACGTGATTCTGGAAACGCAACCGGAATCCATCTCTGCATTGGCTGAGATAACGGGCCGTAAACCGAGCAACCTGTCACGCACATTGAAAACAATGTCCAATTACGGCATCGTGGAATTGAAACGGGAGCGAAATCAAGTTCGCCCCGTAGCCACAGCGACGGAGTTTCGCATAGTTGCTAACTGATTTGCCGGACTATCAATGTGGTCCGTCATGCGACAGGCCAAAGCCTAGCGCGGGCCGGCAGACGCTCCGTGTGCCTATCAAAATGAACACTATCCGACTGGAGCCGGCTACTTGATTCCAGATGAGTATAATATGCTGTGTTTATATACAGTATTGAGGTAGATCATGTGGGGCGCCGTCTTACCCGAGTATGCTGAGTTGTACTGCCTGAGCAATTTCAGCTTCCTGCATGGGGCCTCGCATGCGGAAGAGCTGGTCGCGCGCTCCGTGCAGCTCGGTTACAAGGCGCTGGCCATCACGGACGAGTGTTCGCTGGCCGGCGTCGTGCGCGCCCATGCGGTGGCCAAGCGGGCCGGTTTTCACCTGATTATCGGCGCGCATTTCCATTTGACGCAGGCCGACGGCAGTCCGGGGCCGTCCCTGCTGGCCCTGGTGCGCGATATCGATGGTTACGGCAACTTGTCGGAACTGATCACCATGGCGCGCACGCGGGCGGCCAAGGGGCGCTATCTGCTGACGCCCGATGATTTCACCGCGCCATCGGCGGAGTTTGCCCATTTGCGGGGCTTGCCCGGCTGTCTGATGATCTTGCTGCCCAGCTATGCGGCCGAGGCGGAAACCGTGCGCGCGCAGGGTGAGTGGATGGCGTCCACCTTTGGCCGCGAGCGCAGCTGGATCGGCCTGAACCTGCTGCAGCGGGCGCAGGATGACGCGCACCGCAGCGCCGTGCAGGAGGCGGCGCAGGCGCTGGGCTTGTCCGTGGCAGCCGTCGGCCATGTGTGCATGCACGTGCGGTCGCGCAAGCCCCTGCTCGACACCCTGTGCGCGATCCGCGTGGGCAAACCCGTGGGCGAGTGCGGCTATGCGTTGGCGCAAAATGCGGAGCAGCATCTGCGCGCGCGCTTGCGCCTGGCCAATGTGTATCCGCCGCAAGCGCTGGCGGAAACCGTACGCATCGCCAAACTGTGCACGTTTTCGCTCGACAGCCTGCGTTATGACTATCCCGTCGAGCTGGTGCCGCACGGCCACACGCCGGCGACGTATCTGCGCGAAGAAACGTATGCGGGCGCGCGGCTGCGCTTTCCGCTCGGTATTCCAGCCAACGTGCAGGAGCAGATCGAGCAGGAGCTGGAGCTGATCCGGGATCTTTCCTACGAAGCGTATTTTTTGACCGTCTACGACATCGTGCGCTTTGCGCGCTCGCAAAACATCCTGTGCCAGGGCCGGGGTTCGGCCGCCAATTCGGCCGTCTGCTATTGTCTGCACATCACGGAAGTGGACCCGGCGCGCGGCAATTGCCTGGTCGGGCGCTTCATGTCGCGCGAGCGCAACGAGCCGCCCGACATCGACGTCGATTTCGAGCACCAGCGGCGCGAAGAGGTGATTCAATATATCTACGGAAAATATGGCCGCGAGCGGGCCGCGCTGGCCGCCGTGGTGATCAGCTACCGGCCGAAGAGTGCCTTGCGCGACAGCGGGCGGGCGCTGGGAATCGATCTGGCCATCGTGGAAAAAGTGGCCAAGGCGCATCGCTGGTTCGACGGCAAGCGCGATCTGCTGGAGCGCCTGGCCGAATGCGGGCTGGACCCGGAAGCGGAATTGTCGCAGCAGTGGGCGGGCCTGGCGCAGCAGCTGCTGGGCTTTCCCCGCCATCTGTCGCAGCATCCGGGCGGCTTTGTCATCGCTCAGGGAAAGCTGTCGCGCCTGGTGCCGATTGAAAACGCGACCATGGCCGAACGCAGCGTCATCGAGTGGGACAAGAACGACCTGGAAGAACTGGGCCTGATGAAGGTCGACGTGCTGGCGCTGGGCATGCTGTCGGCCCTGCGCCGCGCCCTGGAACTGGTCAGTGGGCGGCGCGGCGAGGAATTTCGCCTGCAGGATATTCCTCGCGAAGACCCCGCCACCTACGACATGATGTGCCAGGCGGACACCATCGGCGTATTCCAGATCGAGTCGCGCGCGCAGATGAGCATGCTGCCCCGGCTGCGTCCCCGAGAATTCTACGACCTCGTCATCGAGGTGGCGCTGGTGCGCCCCGGCCCCATCCAGGGCGGCATGGTGCATCCGTATCTGCAGCGGCGCCAGCAGAAAGAGCCGGTCGAGTATCCGAAGGGCCTGGACAAGGCGCTGGGGCGCACCCTGGGCATCCCGATTTTCCAGGAGCAAGTGATGCAGGTGGCCATCATCGCGGCCGATTTCACGCCCGGCGAGGCCGATGAGCTGCGGCGCGCCATGGCGGCCTGGAAACGCAAGGGCGGCATGAACAATTACAAGGAACGCATCGTCGAAACGATGGTCAAAAATGCGTATAAACGGGAGTTCGCGGAGGCCATCTTCAGTCAGATCGAGGGCTTTGGCGAATACGGCTTTCCCGAGTCGCACGCGGCCAGTTTCGCGCTGCTGACCTA
Organism: Janthinobacterium sp. GW823-FHT01H08; assembly: GCF_058797855.1. NCBI lineage: Bacteria > Pseudomonadati > Pseudomonadota > Betaproteobacteria > Burkholderiales > Oxalobacteraceae > Janthinobacterium > Janthinobacterium sp. GW823-FHT01H08. The sequence goes on along the minus strand of NZ_CM179504.1, from coordinate 4,915,779 downwards.
CGCCAGTTCCTGGCTGAAATGCCACGAACCGGCTGCCTTTCTGTGCGCCTTGCTCAACAGCCAGCCCATGGGTTTTTACAGTCCCTCGCAACTGGTGCAGGATGCGCGCCGCCATGGCGTGCAGGTGCTGCCCGTCGACGTGGCCGTCAGCGGCTGGGAGGCAGCGCTGGAAGCGCCGGCAGGGCAGGGCGGGCAGCGTGATGCACCGGCCGTGCGCCTGGGCTTGAACAGCCTGTTCGGCATGCGCGCGGAGGCCGCCCGGCGCATCGAGGATGCGCGCGCCATCGCCGCCTTCGTCGATGTGGCCGACCTGGCCCGGCGTGGCGGCCTGGACCGCCATGACTTGCAGGTGCTCGCTGCCGGCAACGCGCTGCATGCGCTGGCCGGGCACCGGCGCGAAGCCCTGTGGCAGGCGGCCGGCGCCGTGCCCGACAGGGACTTGCTGCGCGATACCACGCAAGAGGAAGATTTGCCCGTGCTGGCCGCGCCGACGGAAGGCGAGAGCATCGTCAGCGACTACCGCGCGCAAGGCCTGACTCTGGGCCGCCATCCGCTGGCGCTGCTGCGCAAACAATTGCTGGAACAGCGCTTCATGCCGGCGTCCACGCTGATGACGTACACGAGCGGGCAAGTGGCGCGCGCCTGCGGCATCGTCACCGTGCGCCAGCGTCCGGGCACGGCCAAGGGCGTCATCTTCATGACCCTGGAAGACGAGACGGGCACCGTCAACGTCATCGTCTGGCCCGACCTGGTGGAAAGCCAGCGGCGCGAAGTGCTGAGCGCGCCGCTGCTGGGCGTGTATGGCGTGTGGCAAAGGGAGGGCATCGTGCGCAACCTGGTGGCCAAGCACCTGGTCGATATGTCGCATTTGCTGGGGCGCTTGCGGACCAGCAGCCGCGATTTTTGTTGAGGCTTGTCAATATCGTCCAGGCGGTGGCATGATTGTCATATGACTACTTTACCCGAACCGACACTGCGTCCCGCCCTGGTCGCCGACGCGCCCGCTATCGTCGCCCTGATCGACGACTTGATGCCCTTTTTGACCCTGCACCCGGACGGCGCGGGGGCGGAAAAGTTCATCGAGAACTGCCGCCAGCCCGCCATCGAAGGCTATCTGTCGCTGCCCAATTACGCCTACCAGCTCGCTCATATCGACGGCGAACTGGCCGGCGTGGTGGCCATGCGCGACAACACGCATCTGTTCCACATGTTCGTGCCGCGCGCCCTGCACCGGCGCGGCATGGCGCGCCGTTTGTGGCAGGCAGCCCGCGACGCGTCGCTGGCCAGGGGCGATGTGACGGCGTTTACCGTCAATTCCTCGGCCTACGCCTTGCCCCTGTATCAAAGCCTGGGCTTTGTCGCCACGGGGCCGAAGGTGGAAACGGGCGGCATCGCTTTCGTGCCGATGCGCATGGAGTTGTAAAATGGCCAAGGCTGGGGTCAGACCCGGCGGGTCTGACCCCATTTTTTGCTTGCAGGCTTATGGCGCTTCTTTACCAGCGCACGATCTTGCCTGGATTCATGATGTTCTTCGGATCGAGCGCGTGCTTGAGGGCGCGCATGGTGTCGATGGCGCCCTCGCCATGTTCTTCCACGAGGAAAGCCATCTTGTGCATGCCCACGCCATGCTCGCCCGTGCACGTGCCGTCCATGCCGATGGCGCGCGTGACCATGTCGCTGTTGACCTTTTCGGCGCGCGCGATGTCGGCCGGGTCGTCGGGGTCGACCAGCATCTGCACGTGGAAATTGCCGTCGCCCACGTGGCCGATGATGGCATAGACGAGGCCCTGCGCCTCGCAATCGGCCTTGGTGGCGAGGATGCATTCGGCCAGGCGCGAAATCGGCACGCAGCAGTCGGTGGAAATGGCGCGGCTGCCCGGCCGCATCTGCAGCAGGGCGAAATACGCGTTGTGGCGAGCGGCCCACAGGCGCGAGCGCTCTTCGGGACGGCTGGCCCATTCGAAATCGCTGGCGCCATGTTCCGCCGTGATGGCTTGCACCAGCTGCGCCTGCTCGGCCACACTGGCCGGCGTGCCGTGGAATTCAAACAGCAGCAAGGGTTTTTCCGGCAAGGCCATCTTGTCGTAGGCATTGATGGCTTTCACGCCATTTTCATCGAGAAACTCGACCCTGGCCACGGGAATACCCATCTGGATGGCCTGGATCACGGCGCTGACGGCCTCGCCCGTGCCGGGGAACGAGCACACTGCGGCCGAGATCGCTTCGGGCAGCGGATACAGTTTCACGGTCACTTCCGTGATGATGCCCAGGGTCCCTTCGCTGCCGACAAATAAACGCGTCAGGTCGTAGCCGGCCGACGATTTTTTCGCCCTGGTCCCCGTCTTGATGATGCGCCCGTCGGCCGTCACCACCGTCAGGGCCAGCACGTTTTCGCGCATGGTGCCGTAGCGCACGGCGTTCGTGCCCGAGGCGCGCGTGGCTGCCATGCCGCCCAGCGAGGCATTGGCGCCCGGGTCTATGGGAAAGAACAGGCCCGTGTCGCGGATTTCCTCGTTCAACTGCTTCCGCGTGACGCCCGCCTGCACGGTGGCCGTCAAGTCTTCACTATGCACGGCGACCATGTGATTCATTTGCGACAGATCAATCGTCACGCCGCCATGCAGGGCCAGCACATGGCCTTCGAGCGAGGTGCCGCTGCCGTAGGCGATGACGGGCACGTCGTGCGCGCTGCACAGCTTGACGGCGGCCGCCACTTCCTCGGTGGAATGGGCGAAGATGACGGCATCGGGCAGCATGGGGGGATAGCTCGACTCGTCGCGGCCATGGTGTGCGCGCATGGCTTGCGTCATGGAAAAGCGGTCGGCAAAGATCAGGGAAAGTACGGCAGCAAGGGATACGGGCAGCGGTTTTTTCAGTACCGCCAACTGGTCAGTTTGATTCACGCAAGTCCTCCGTTTTTTTTATTCTACTCCGCGCCCGGGGATTTCACCGAAGCACTATTTTTGCCAGTTGTAAAAATTTTGCATGGTGCGCCGTGCATAGGTTGTAAATGAGAATCATTTCTATTAAAATGCCCGCCAGTAGTTATTTTGCAATGCATGCTTCCACCCGAAAGGCCATGCCATGAAATTCCCCCTGTCCCTCGCCGCCGTCCTGCCCGTCTGCGTGCTGGCGCTGAGCGCCTGCAGCAGCGTCGCTCCGCTGAGTACCACGACTGCGGCATCCGCTACTGTGCAAGACGTGCGCCAGCTGGGCGAGATCGTCGACCTGCGCAGCGGCCAGCGCTTGACTGCCGAGCAATTGCTGGCCCGGCTGGCCGCCGCCCCGAGGGTCATCGTCGGCGAGCAGCATGACCAGCTCAGCCACCACCGGATCGAGCAGTGGCTGTTGCAGCAATTGCAGGGCCAGCGTCCGCAAGGCAGCGTGCTGCTGGAAATGCTGAACCCGGACCAGCAAGCGAAGGTGGACAAGGTCAAGCCGTGGCTGCAGACGGACCCCGTCGTGCGCCCCGAACACGTGGCCGAGCTGCTGGCCTGGCAGCCGGGCTGGAAGTGGGCGCAATATGGCGACCTGGTCATGACCGTGATGCGCGCGCCGTATCCCGTCTGGTCTGCCAACCTGGACCGCAGCGAGATCAAGCAACTGTTTGTCGACCAGCCGGCCGTGCAGGGCAAGCATTCGAATCTGGCCAATGATGGCAAGGTGCATGACAAACTCAAAGACATCATCCGCGTCATGCACGACAACCAGATCGATGCGCCGCGCCTGGCCGCCATGCTGTCGGTGCAGCAGCAGCGCGACCGCCGCATGGCCGAGCGCCTGCTGGCCGCGCCCGCGCCCGCCGTGCTGATCGCCGGCGCCTACCATGCGCACAAGGACCTGGGCGTGCCGCTGCATGTACAGGACTTGACGGGCGGCCCCGCGCCGCTGGTACTGGTGCTCGCCCAGCAGGGCGCCACGGTGCTGGCGCCGCAGGCGGATTTTGTGTGGTACACGCCGGTGGCGGCACCCGCCGTCGCCAGCGCCAAGTAATCCGTTGTAACTCCGCCGGGCGTTCAGCCCGGCACTCCTCCCCAGCAAGCTTCTTCGCAGCAGCCAGGTAGTTTTTCCGATTTTTTTGCATGCGCGTGCGCGCCGTTGGCGCAGCCATGCCTGTTACCTGTTGAAGCTCCCATGCGTATCCTCTGTATCAAAGCCGCCGCCGGCGGCGTGTTTCTTTCCCTGTTCCATGCCACGGCGCAAGCGTCCGCCTTGCCGCACGATATGTCGCCGCTGGGCATGTTCTTCGCCGCCGACCAGATCGTCAAAAGCGTGCTCATCGGCTTGCTGCTCGCCGCGCTGGCCACCTGGGTGGTCTTGCTGGTGAAGGGCGCCAGCTTGCTGCAAGCGCGGCGCGCGGCGGCGCAAGCCGTCGCCATGCTGAAGACGGCAACGTCCTTGCCGGACGCGGCCGTCAAAGTGGAGGGCGCAGGCAGCAATTCGCTGGCGCAGCAGCTGCTGGCCGAGGTGCAGCAGGAACTGAGTCTGTCGCATGCCAGCGCGCCGGCGGCGGCCCTGAAGGAGCGTGCCGGGTTTCGCCAGGAGCAATTGATCGCGCACAAGGTACGCAGCATGGCGCAAGGCATCGGCTTGCTGGCGAGCATAGGCGCCGTGGCACCGTTCGTGGGGCTGTTCGGCACCGTGTGGGGCATCATGAACAGCTTTATCGGCATCGCCGTCAGCCAGAGCACGAATCTGGCGACCGTCGCGCCCGGTATCGCGGAAGCCTTGCTGGCGACAGCGCTGGGCCTGGTGGCGGCGATACCCGCCGTCGTCATCTACAACGTCTTGAGCCGTGGCATCAATCAGTACAAGGCGCAGCTGCGGGCCGCTTCCGCGCAAGTGCTGCTGATGCTGAGCCGCGACCTCGACGTGCGCCAGCAGGCCTGAGCCATGGCCAGCCTTTTCCCATCGCAGGACGACGACACGGCCGACATGCCGGAATTGAGTGAGATCAATGTCACGCCCTTCATTGACGTGATGCTGGTGCTCTTGATCATCTTCATGGTGGTCTCGCCGCTGGCCACCGTCGACCTGAAGATCGACTTGCCGGCCGCCACGGCCAAGCCCGAGCCGCGCCCCGAAAAACCGGTGTTCGTTTCCCTGAAAGCCGACCACAGCCTGTACCTGGGCGAGTCGCCTGTGGCGCGCGGGCAGCTGGGTCGCCTCCTCGATGCACAGACGGGCGGCGACCGCCAGCGTACGCTGTTCTTCCAGGCCGACAAGCAAGCCGCGTATGAAGACGTGCTGGGCGTGATGGATGCCCTGCGCCAGGCCGGCTATCTGAAAGTGGGCCTGGTGGCCCGGGAGGAAGGGTGAATCCCCGTCCGGTATTGAGCTGGGGCATCGCCACGTCGCTGGTGGCGGCTACCGCACTGTCGCTGCTGCTGTGTGCGGCCTGGCAGCCCGTCGCTGTCGCGCCCGCGCAGCCGCCCGCCAGCGTGATGGTCGTATTTGCCGCGCAAGCGATGTCGCCGGAGACGCAACAGGCGGCAGCGGCAGGGGCGCGCCAGTCGGCCGCGTCCAGCGCAGCCCAACCGAAAAAGAGTACGACCGGGCAAGAAGCGTTGCCCGTGCTGGCGCGCGCCGCCGCGCCGCAAATCGTCGCGGCCGAAAAAGAAGCGAAGGCAGAAGCCAGTCCGTCGCCAGATCCCGGCAAGGATGCCGCCAGGGAAGCGTCCATGCAAGCCCAGGCCAGCAGCAGCGCCACGCCGGCGCCAAGCACCGTGCGCGGTCCGCAGGCGGCGCCGTTCGACAGCGACACGCCGCCCGCCAGCGCTGCGCCCGCCAGCTGGCAAAGCCGGGTGCTCAGCCACCTGGCCCATTTCAAACGCTATCCGGGCGACGCGCGCCAGCGCAAGCGGGCCGGCGCCGCCTGGGTACGCTTCCAGGTGGACCGCGACGGCAAGCTGCTGGCCAGCGAACTGGTCACTTCATCGGGCACTGTGCTGCTCGACCGCGAAGCGCTGCAAGTGCTGCAGCGCGCGCAGCCGCTGCCGGCGCCGCCCGACAATGTATTGCACCAGGGCACGGTGACCGTCACCTTGCCCGTGTCGTTCAAGCTGGAGCCAGGGCAGGACAAGGCATGAGGATGCCGATTGTATTCATTAAAAATCCAACCATAACAAATCGAGGGTGTATGCATATCAAGACAATGACACGAGCCGTGGGCGTCTGCATGGCGTTGCTGGCGCAGCAGGCATGGGCGCAAGAGAGTAGCGACGGCAAGGTCGTGTTTTCGCCGCTGAATGTATCGGGTGAAAATATTCCTGTGGAACAGCAGGCGCTGGAAAAACCGGGCGCCGTCAGCGCGCGCGGCGCGGACACGCGCTTGCAACCCGTGGACCAGATCGTGCGCAGCATGCCGGGCACGTTTACCCAGATCGATCCGGCGCAGGGCGCCGTCAGCGTCAACATCCGCGGCTTGTCGGGCGTGGGCCGCATCAACATGATGGTCGATGGCGTGAGCCAGAATTACTATGGCAGCGCACCGTCGTCCGTGTCGCACGGCGGCGTGCCCAGCAGCCAGTTCGGCGCCCTGATCGATCCGAACTTCATCATCGGCGTGGACGTGTCACGCGGCAATGTCGTCGGCGGCGACGGCGTCAATGCGCTGGCCGGCAGCACCAACTTCCGCACCATCGGCGTCGATGACGTGGTCTTCGCCGGCGAAAAGGTGGGCGCGCGCACGAAGATGTCGACAGGGAATAACGGCGTGGGGCGCAGCGCCATGCTGGCCGTGGCCATGAAAAACCCGGCCTTCGATGGCGGCAGCGTAGGCTTCATGGCCGCCACCAGCGCCAGCGTAATCGGCAACAACTACAAGAATGCGAAGGGCGTCAACAGCGAGGAATTCGGTTTCGGCTACAACCGCTATTACAAGCAAAAACCGAAATCGCAGTTGCTCAAGCTGGATCTCAGATTGAGCGACTTCCACTCGCTGGAACTGTCGGCACGCGATTACCGCAACACGTTTACGCGCCGCGATATCCAGAGTGATGACTACTACGTCAAATATCACTACACGCCGTTTTCGGAATTGATCGACCTCAATGTGGTGGCCAGCAGCAGCCGTGGCAACCAGAAATACATGCCCGAAGCGCTGACCAATTTCATCAACACGAATGCGGCCAACCGCGCCGATGCCATCGACATCAACAACACGAGCAGCTTCAAGCTGGCCGGCGGCGATGCGCTGGTGACGGTGGGCGGCAAGTTGATGCGCAACAAGTACAGCAAGCACGTGGAAAGCCTCGTCGACGATCCGGACAACCCGGATGCGAACAAGCAATCGATTGAAAACAATACCTTCGGCCCCGAAGGCGTGCAAAAGATCAGCAGCTTGTATGCGGGCCTGCAATACAACCGCGGCATCTACCAAGTCAACGCGGGGCTGAACACCACGCGTTTTGAATTGACGGGCTACAAGCCGGCCTGCGATGAACGCGTGAAATGTTTCCCGCAAGGGGCTTCGCACATTGCACTGAAGGAACACGGCATCAATCCTTCGCTGCTCGTTTCCGCGCAAGTGACGCCGTGGTTCCAGCCGTTTGCCAGCGCCGAGCGCACCATGCGCGGGCCGAATCCGCAGGAAGTGTTTTTCTCGAATGACGGCGGGGCTTCGATGAACCCGTTTCTGAAGGGCGAGAAAGCGACGACCTATCAGCTGGGCTTCAATTCCAGCCTGCATGGCTTGCTGAGCAAGAATGACGTGCTGAATTTCAAGGCGCTGTATTTCAAGAGCAAGATCGATGGCTATATCACCAGCCAGTCCTTCCTCGTGTGCGACCGCGGCCGCAAGTGCAATATCGCGGAAGTGCTTGCCAATGATTGGCAGAATGTCGATGACTACATGACGAATATGTATATCTACATTAACTCGGCCACGCCCGTGCGCACGCGGGGCTGGGAGCTGGAAGCGCAGTACCAGCTGGGCTCGGCGTATGCGCGCCTGTCGTACACGCGTGAAAAGACCAGCCAGCCCACCTCGATCGCCAGCGCCTGGTTTGGCGCGGCCGACATCAGCGAGCTGCCCAGCACTTATTACAATCTCGACGTGGGCACGCGTTTGCTGGACAATAAAATGGAGATCGGCGCGATCATCAAGCACACGGGGTCGAACCGCCGCTTGTCGCCGGACAACGAAGCTGATGAAGCGACGGGTGAAGTGCTGAAGGCCGACAATCCGAAGATTCCGGCCGTGATCGACTTGTATGCGAGTTACCAGATGTCGAAAAACTTGTTCCTGCGCCTGTCCGTGCAGAACGCCATGAACAAGGATTTTTCGGAAGCGCTGAACCGCCTGAACTCGATGCCGTCGCAGTCGCAGGACAACACGCCGCTGAGCACGGCGCGGGGCAGGACGTATGTGGCGGGGCTGGAGTACCGGTTCTAGTTTTTTACTAAAGCTGCGACGCCTTAAAGCAGGGGTCAGTTCCTCTGGAATCGGCATGCGGCCCATTGGACCGCACGCCCCCGGCGGGCCTGACCCCAAATGAGGCTGCCTGTTTAATACTCGCGCGGCGTCGTGCCGTAGTAACTGTGGATCGAATTGGCCCACGTCTGGTCCGCCATGTTCGGCCAGTTATCGGTATCGAAGCCGGGCGCGTTTTCGATGCGTTCCTTGTCGACGTTCAGGGTGAAGCGCTTGTTGACGGTGTCGAGCAGCAGCGCTTCCCAGGGCACGGCGAACAGTTTTTCGCCGATGGTGAAGACACCGCCGTGCGACATGACGGCATAAGCGATCTTGCCGCTGCGCATGTCGATCATGATTTCCTTGATTTCGCCCAGGTGTTCATCCTTGGCGTTGTGCACATGGTCGCCGATCAGGGTGTCGGCACCCATCAGTTCAGGGCCGGGGCCTTTGTGGCCGCGGTTGACATACATGCCGTAGGCGTCGCGTTCTTCGTAGCTCATGGTGACCTCCTGTTGAAAAATCCCAGTCTGCCGCCAGGGCGCGGCAGGGTCTGTTCGCTCGCCCACACAAAGTATGGAATTGGAAATATTTCAATTCTTGCTATCGGGTAATTTTGTTGTGCGTAGACAGCAGGAGGGGGAGGGATAGTCGGTATTTGGCGCAAATTTCCGCGCGCGGGGGGCGACGCAGGCGGGCTTTAGTGTATAATTTCAATTTCCCGCACGTGCCGTTCGGCACCATCTGCAATGACCAAATTTGTCTTCGTCACTGGTGGCGTTGTGTCCTCCCTTGGAAAAGGGATTGCCGCCGCCTCCCTCGCCGCGATCCTCGAATCGCGCGGCCTTAAAGTCACCATGCTCAAGCTCGACCCGTACATCAACGTCGATCCTGGCACGATGAGCCCTATGCAACACGGTGAAGTATTCGTCACCGACGACGGGGCCGAAACCGACCTCGACCTCGGTCACTACGAGCGCTTCATCTCCACCCGCATGAAAAAGGTGAATAACTTCACCACTGGCCAGATCTATGAATCGGTGATCCGCAAGGAACGCCGGGGCGAATATCTGGGCAAGACCGTGCAGGTGATCCCGCATATCACCAATGAAATCCAGGATTACATCCGCCGTGGCGCCGAAGGCTACGACGTGGCCCTGTGCGAAATCGGCGGCACCGTCGGCGATATCGAATCGTTGCCATTCCTGGAAGCGGCGCGTCAGCTGAGCCTGCGCGCCGGCCGCAAGAACACGGCGTTCGTCCACCTGACCCTGGTGCCGTACATCGCCTCGGCCGGTGAACTGAAAACCAAGCCGACCCAGCACTCGGTGCAAAAGCTGCGTGAAATCGGCATCTTGCCCAACGCCTTGCTGTGCCGCGCCGACCGCGCCATCCCGGAAGACGAGCGCGCGAAAATCTCGCTGTTCTCGAACATCGAGGAAGACGCCGTCATTTCCGTGTGGGACGTCGACACCATCTACAAAGTGCCGCAAATGCTGCACGACCAGGGCCTCGACAAGATCATCTGCGATGCGCTGGATCTCGATCCCGCACCGGCCGACCTGTCGATCTGGAGCAAGCTGATCTACACGATGGAGCACCCGAAGGCGGAAGTGACCGTCGGCATGGTCGGCAAGTATGTCGAGCTGACCGAGTCGTACAAGTCGCTGATCGAAGCGCTGCGCCACGCCGGCATCCACACGGAAAGCCGCGTCAACATCGAGTACATCGATTCGGAAGAAATCGAAACGACCGGTTGCGACAACCTGGGCAAGTACGATGCCATCCTGGTACCGGGCGGCTTCGGCAAGCGCGGCGTGGAAGGCAAGATCAAGGCGGCCCAGTTCGCCCGTGAGCACAAGATCCCTTACCTGGGCATCTGCCTGGGCATGCAAGTGGCCCTGATCGAATACGCGCGCAACAAGGCTGGCATGCCGAACGCGAATTCGACCGAGTTCGACCTTGATACGGATCAACCGGTCGTTGCACTGATCAATGAGTGGCAAAACCACGATGGTAAAGTCGAGTTGCGCGATGAAAACTCGGACCTGGGCGGTACCATGCGCCTGGGCGCGCAGACCTGCGCCGTCAATCCGGGCACCCTCGCCGCCGAGATCTACGGCAGCGTGGTGACCGAGCGTCACCGCCATCGCTACGAAGCCAATAATCACTACCTGGCCCGTGTCGAAGCGGCTGGCCTGATCGTCTCGGCCCGCACGCCGAGCGAAGATTTGTGCGAAATCATGGAATTGCCACGCACGGGTGAAAATGCCCACCCATGGTATATGGGCGTGCAATACCATCCCGAGTTCAAGTCGACGCCACGCACCGGCCATCCGTTGTTTACCTCGTTCATCAAGGCAGCGCTGGCGCACAAAGAAGCCAACGCCGCTGCGCAATAACGCGGTCGATCACGACAGTATTACCCGTAAGACAGCTCCCGGCCAGATGGTTCCCGCCGGGAGTTTCTTTGCCCCCTTTGTGCAATTGCGCATCAGAACGCAGTGTGCAGCCCCTGTTACGCTTAACTTTGGAGAATGACATGAGTGCTATTGTTGATATTATCGGTCGCGAAATCCTGGACTCGCGCGGTAACCCGACCGTCGAATGCGATGTGTTGCTGGAATCGGGCGTGATGGGCCGTGCGGCCGTGCCGTCGGGTGCCTCGACCGGTTCGCGCGAAGCCGTGGAATTGCGCGATGGCGATGCCAAGCGCTACTTCGGCAAGGGCGTGCTGCAAGCATGCGAAAACATCAATACCGAAATCTCCGAAGCCATCATGGGCCTGGATGCCAATGAACAGGCTTTCCTGGACCGTACCCTGATCGACCTGGACGGCACGGAAAACAAATCGCGCCTGGGCGCCAACGCCATCCTGGCCGTCTCCATGGCCGTCGCCAAGGCTGCCGCCGAAGAAGCGGGCTTGCCGCTGTACCGCTATTTCGGCGGTTCGGGCGCCATGCAGATGCCGGTGCCGATGATGAACGTCATCAACGGCGGCGCGCACGCCGACAACAACCTGGACATCCAGGAATTCATGATCATTCCCGTGGGCGCCCCATCGTTCAAGGAAGCCGTCCGTTACGGCGCGGAAGTGTTCCACACGCTGAAAAAGATCCTGCACAAGAAGGGCCTGAATACCAACGTGGGCGACGAAGGCGGTTTCGCGCCATCCTTGGCCAACCATGAGGAAGCCATCAAGCTGATCATCCAGGCCATCGAAGAAGCGGGCTACGAGCCAGGCACGCAGATCGCCATCGGCCTCGATTGCGCCGCGTCCGAGTTCTACAAGAACGGCAAGTACGAAATGGAAGGCGAAGGCCTGAGCCTGACGGCTACCGAGTTCACCAACCTGCTGGCGACCTGGTGCGACAAGTACCCGATCATCTCGATCGAAGACGCGATGCATGAAGGCGACTGGGACGGCTGGGCGATCCTCACCAAGGAACTGGGCAAGAAAGTGCAACTGGTCGGCGACGACCTGTATGTCACCAACACCAAGATCTTGAAAGAAGGCATCTCGAAAGGCATCGCCAACTCGATCCTGATCAAGATCAACCAGATCGGCACGCTGACGGAAACCTTCGCCGCCATCGAAATGGCCAAGCGCGCCGGCTACACGGCCGTCATTTCGCACCGCTCGGGCGAAACGGAAGATTCGACCATCGCCGATATCGCCGTTGCCACGAACGCCCTGCAGATCAAGACCGGCTCGATGTCGCGTTCGGACCGCATGGCCAAGTACAACCAGCTGCTGCGTATCGAGGAAGACCTGGGCGACATCGCCAGCTACCCTGGCCGCGATGCGTTCTATAATCTGAAGTAAGCTGATGTAAAACCCACTGGCCGGCCGGAGAAATCCGGCCGGTTTGTTAACCGACTACCCCATGCGCCTGATTACGCTTGCCCTGGCAGCCCTGCTGCTGCTGATCCAATTTCCCCTCTGGCTGGGTAAAGGCGGCTGGCTGCGCGTTGCCGACATGGAAGCCCAGGTGGCGGTGGCGAATAAAAAGAATATGGAATTGAAGGCGCGCAACGCCAAGCTCGAATCCGAAGTGCGCGACCTGAAAGATGGTACGGGCGCCGTCGAGGAGCGTGCCCGCTATGAGCTGGGCATGGTCAAACAGAATGAGATTTTCGTGCAGATCGTGCGCAAGGGACAAACCCCGCCACTGCAGGAAACGCCGGTGGACGCTGCCGCGCCGCACTGAGTACTTCCCACTTGCCAGCCTGAACCGATTGCCAGGCTGACATATCACAGCTGTATTACTACCTGGTACTTCTTACTTTCTACTGCTATACACGACTGCCTTGTTGCTTGCTGATCAGAAACGCGCCTTGCCGGTCGAGATCAGGTAGAAATGGATGCCGGTAACGACGACGGCTACGGCGATCAGTGCGGTTTCGAGAAACATCATATAAAAATCCTTTCAGTATTTAGTTAGCCGCGCGAGGCCAAGAAACGCAACTCGGCTGCGAGGTTAGGCATCAGCTTTTCGTAGCGGTTTGCTTCCGAGTTCAGCAGGGCGAAATCGCGCTTGCTTGGGCGTACATAGCGTTCGTCGTCGGCGCTGGTCGTCGCGCTGGCGATGACTTCCTTCTGGGCCAGTTCGCTGTACGGCTTGGAAGCGAGCAGGGCGCCCAGGAAGGCGCGCGTCGCACGGCCCAGGTTGCTGAAGTAGTTGTCGTTGTCGTTGCTGTAGGTGTTGGTAAAAGTGGACATATGCCCTCCATGAATGGTCTGTTGTTGCATTGCACAATAATGGAGTTGGCGATATATGTCTAATTTCAAATTCCAATTTCAGAAATTCAAGAAACGAATAATAAGGGCGTAGCCGCCAGCCACGCCCTGAAAAAGAATTTGTTACCAAATGTTTATCCGGCGGCGATGCGTCCCAGACCGGGATCGTCGCTGAAAAAGCCGTCCAGTCCCGTCTCGATGTAACGCCGCATCTCCGCCACGGAACCGGCTTCGTTGCGCGCATTCTCGCCATTGCCATCGCGGAAGTCGGCCGCCAGGAAACGGTTTTCCGGGCGGAAGGTCCACGTGTGCAGCAGCAAGCCCGCCTGGTGCGCATCGTCGACGATGGACGAGGGTTTTGCCAGGCGCTGGTCGGCGTCCAGCGGGATGATTGCTCGCGTTGGCGGCGCCACCACGTCCGCGTAGGCGGCGATGTCGCGCAGGCCGGCCGGCGTGGTCATCTGCCCGAACGTCAGCTTTCCGCCCGCCTTGACGACATCCATCGGACGCACGTCGCCGCCCACCACCAGCTGCATCAGGCGCACGTTGGCGCGCCGTCCCAGCTTCTCGCGCAGGTACTTTAAATTCGCCACTTCGAAGGACTGGATTTCGATCGGCGCGCGGCGCGTGTATTCGTGCGCCAGCATGGTCGACAGGAAACGGTCTTCCAGCGCCAGGCCCGCATCGCGGAAGTAGGTCGAGCTTTTCAGCTCCGGCACGAGGCCGATGACGCGGCCGCTGGCGGTAGATTGCGCTGCAACAAAATCGATGATTTCTTCCCACGTGGGGATCTGGAATTGTCCATCGTACAAGGTGTTGCCGGTGCGGACTTTCGGCAAGCGTTCGATGGCGCGCAGGGTTTTCAGTTCCGCCAGGGTGAAGTCGTCAACGAACCAGCCTTCGTGCCATTCGCCGTCGACCATCTTCTTGCCGCGCCGGCTGGCAAACTCGGGCCGGCGCGCCACGTCGGTGGTGTCGATCAGGTTGCTTTCGTGGCGCGCCACGAGGATGCCGTCGCGCGTGGCCACCAGGTCCGGCTCGACGTAGTCGGCACCGTCGAGGATGGCCTTGGCGTACGACGCCAGGGTATGCTCGGGGCGCAGGGCGCTGGCGCCCCGGTGGGCGAACACGAGCGGGCGGCTCGGGGGCGTGGCCAGCAGGCCGGCGGCAAAGCCCGGTGCTGCCGCCAGGGCCAGGCCGCCCACGGCCGCCTGGACGAAGTTGCGGCGCGAAAAGTGCCGTTGCGGCAGCACAGGGGCGAGATGCGGCGCGCGCATCAGAAGTCCGCCGTCAAGGTCAGGAAGCCCTGGCGCGGGGCGATGGGGAAGGTGTTGTACGTCTTGTCGGCCGCGCCCACGACCACGTTCAGCGATCCTTCGCGGTTGGCCAGGTTGCTGACGTTCACGCGCCAGCGCGGGTTTTTCAGCCAGCCGGCCATGGCCGGCAGCTTGCCCGACACTCCCAGGCCCATCAGGAAATAGCTGGGGACCGACAAATCGTTGGTGTACGTCGCGTAGCGCTTGCCCACATAGTCTCCCGTCAGTTGCACTTCGATATCGCCAAACGTGGCCGAAGCCACGAACTTGTTCAGCCATTCCGGCGAGCCGGGCACGTTCTTGCCGGCGGTCAAGACCAGCGCGGCGCCATTGTTGTAATTGTCCGCGTACTGCGAGCGGTTGTACGACAGGGCATTGTAGAACGAAAAATTGTTGCCGAAGTGGATAGTACCTGCGATATCGATGCCGTCCGTGCGCACGCTGCCCACGTTGGCCAGCACGGGATTGCCGCCGATGATGGACGAAATCACGGGCGTGGGGCTGATCTGCAGCAAGCGGTTGCTGAAATCGACGTGGTAGACGTTGACCTGACCATCGATGGCCGTGATGGCGCCCAGGCTCAAAGGATGGCTGCCGCGCACGCCCACTTCATAGGTGAGGGCCGTTTCCGGCTTGGCGTCGCGCTTGAACAGATCAAACGCGGCCTGACTCGACAAGCTCCACGGCGAGGCGCCGCCGCCGCCATAGGTGACGAACTGGCGCATGTTTTTCTGGATGTTGAAGTACAGCTGGTCTTGCGGCGTGAAGTCCCAGCGCGCGCCCACTTGCGGCAAGAACCATTTTTTCGTGTTGATGGTGCCGACCGGCAAGGCCGTCGAGCCGCCCGCGATGGCGCCCAGCGCCGGCTGCACGGGGAATTGACCGTCGGCAAACTGCAGGCTGGACTTGAAACCGGCCTGCAGGGCGATATCGGGGCGGATGCGCCATTCATCCTGCAGGTGCAGCTGGACCACCTTGTTGTCGATCTCGCTGCCGTACTGCGTGATCAAAGGATTGCTGGGGCGGTCATACGGCGAGGTGGGGTTGTTGACGTCCAGCGCATACCAGCGGCGGTAGGCGGACGAGCGGTTCTGTTCCAGCCACAGGCCCGCTTCCAGCTGATGCTCGCCAATTTCCTTGCGCACGGTGGAAATGAAGCCGCCGCGCTTGATGTCGTATTCCGTGGTGCGCACGGCGTAGCCCGAGTTGCCGAACACTTGTTTCAGGTTCTGTTTCGGGTAGTACACGCTGAACAGGCCCGGCAAGCCGGCCACGCCGATGGGGCCGGCCACCACGCCGGCGCCGTCATCCTTGTGGTAATACACCTGGTTGGACCAGGTCATGCCATCTGACAAGTTTGCGTCGAACTTGGCGTAGGCCAGGTAATCGGTGCGCTGCGCATCGCTGTAGTAATTGCGGTAATTGTTGCCGTCCGCGGCAGGCGTCGCGCCCGTGGGCGACAGGTAGTTCAGGGCCGCCTTGAAGTCGGGGTACAGGAAGGGGCGCGTGTACGGTGCGCTCGTTTCGCCCGCCACGTGCACGGTGCTGTCTTCGTTCGGCTCGATCTTGTCCGAGTAATTGAAGAACAGGGTCAGCTTGCCCGCCTCGCTGCGGTTGACGTATTTGGCATTGAACTGGTCGCCGCCCTGGCACGCATCGAAATCCCAGGCGCGCGCTTCGTGGTGCAGGATGGAAAAATAGGCGCTGCTGCCGTCGCCGAAAACGCCCGTGTCGTAGCGGGCAAATGTGCGCGAGGTGCGGTGGCTGCCCACCGTCTGCTGCAGGCTGGCGCCTTGCGTGGCCAGCGGATCGCTGGAATACGTCTCGATGGTGCCGCCCAGGTTGCTGGTCGAGGCCGTCGCCAGGTCGCCCGCACCCGAGGACAGCACGACGCTGCGCACGTTTTCGCTGATGACGGCGCGCTGCGGCGACAGGCCGTTGTAGTTGCCGTACTGCTGGTCGCCCAGCGGCACGCCATCCATGGTGTAACCGAGTTGCTGGCCGGAAAAGCCATGCACGAACAGCGACAGGTTCTGCTCGTTGTTGCCCCAAGGATCGGCCGTCTGGAAGCTGACGCCTGGCAAGGTTTGCAGGGCTTTGAGGGGATTCGTGCCGGGCAGGATTTTCTGGATTTCATTCTTGCTCAGGGCAACCGAGGAGCGCGTCTTGCGCGAGGAAATCTCCACGGTGGCCATCGGGGCGTTGTCGTCGGCAGCCGGGGCGGCAGCGGCTGCCATGTCGGTCGTGGCGGATGCCACGGCGGCGGCCACGGCCGTTTGCGCCAGGGCCGGCAAGCTCAAGCCCGCGGCGCACGCGCCCAGCAAAACGTGGAAGGAATGGCGGCGCAGGGCCAGCGTCAAGTGGGTGGTCATCATCAGCCTGTGGAAAGTGGGAAGTAATACAAGCTGCGCAGCGTAACGGCGGCGCGTGACGGGCTGATGACGAACTGATGACGGAACGATGACAGTGGAAACGATTGCGCCGCCTCAAGGGCGGCGCGGCAGATTCATGGCGAAACTGTAATGCTTAGTTGATGCTGGCGGCTGGCGGAATCAAGACCTCGGCCGGCGCATCCGTGATGAACAGCTGCGCGCAATCGACCTTGTCGAATTCGTAATGCTGGCCGCAGAAATCGCAGTTCACTCCCACTTGCCCCACTTCTTCCAGGGTGCTGTTGACTTCTTCCTCGCCCAGCATTTTGAGCATATTGCCCACTTTTTCGCGCGTGCAGCTGCAATGGAAGCTCGGGTGCAGCGGATCGAACACGCGGATCGTTTCTTCCCAGAACAAGCGCTGCATCAGGGTATCGATGTCCGTCGACAGGATTTCCGCCTCTTTCAGGGTCGATGCCAGCATCACGGCGCGGTTCCACGTGTCGAGCGCGTCTTCTTCCGAGACGGGCGTCGCCTCGGCCTTGCCGCCATGGTGCGGCAGTTTTTGCAGCAGCAGGCCGCGCGAGACGGTGTCGTCCGTGGCCAGCCACAGACGCGTGTCGAGCTGTTCCGAACGCAACATGTAGTTTTCGATCACGGTGGCCATGTCGTCGCCGTCCAGCGGCACGATGCCCTGGTACGGTTGCTGGCCAGGCACCTTGTCGGCCGGGTCCAGGGTGATGATGAAGCGGCCCTTGCCCGTGGCGTTGAGCAATTGCGGCACGGTGGCCACGTCGGGAATGGCGGCGTCCGGGTCCAGCTTGGCCGTGGCGCGCAGGCGAAGGTCGGAATCGCATTCGACCACCATCAGGCGCACGGGACCGTCACCGTGGATTTGCATGATGATGGAGCCGTTGAATTTCAGGTTGGCCGACAGCAGGGCGGCGGCGGCCACCATTTCGCCCAGCACTTTTTTCACGGCCGTGGGGTAGGCGTGGCGCGACACCACTTCCTGCCAGGTGGTCGATACGTCGATGAACTGGCCGCGCACGGCGGCATTGTCGAAAATAAATTTTTGCAGGGTATCCTGGCCGGTGGCGGCTGCGCTGACGGCGCCCGTGGTTTCAGTCGTCATTCTCTTATCCAATCTTCTTGAGTTGCGTATTAAATAGCTGGCCGCGCTGCACATAGTTCACGGCGTTGCCTTGTAGCCTGGTGATATCGTCTGCCGTCAGGGCCCGCACGGCTTTCGCCGGTGAGCCGATGATCAGCATATTGTCGGGAAATTCCTTGCCTTCCGTGACCAGCGCGCCCGCGCCGACCAGGCAGTTTTTGCCGATCTTCGCGCCATTCAGGATCACGGCCTGGATGCCGATCAGGGCGCCATCGCCGATCGTGCAGCCATGCAACATTGCCTGGTGGCCAATGGTCACGTTCCGGCCGATGTCCAGCGGGTAGCCCGGGTCCGTGTGCAGCACGGCGCCTTCCTGCACATTGCTGTTGGCGCCCACGGTGATGCGTTCGTTGTCGCCGCGAATCGTGGCGCCGAACCATACGGAGGTATTCGCTTCCAGGGTCACCTTGCCGATCACGTTGGCCGTGTCGGCAACAAAAGCGGAAGCATCAATCTGCGGCGCATAGTCGCCCAATTGGTAGAGTGTCATCGTCAGCCTGTGGCGGTGGTGGAAGCGCCGGGCGCGGCCGGACGCGAAAGTTTTGCGCTATTTTACGCTGTTGCAGGACAAGTCCGAGCGCCGACCGTCAATCCGGTATAATTATCGAACGGTCGTACTTTTATGTCCATCCTATCTACAGACACAGCATGTGGCGCCATCTGCGCCACTTTCAAGGCAGGCAATCAGATGAAACCCATGAAACTTTCCCGTTCCGAATTCATCAACATCCGCGGCGCCCGCACGCATGTGCGCCACTGGGGCCGCGAAGGCGCGCCCATCCTGTTCATGGTGCACGGCTGGATGGACGTGGCCGCCTCGTTCCAGTTCGTCGTCGACGAGTTGCACGGCGACTGGCACGTGATCGCGCCCGACTGGCGCGGCTTTGGCCTGAGCGATTACACGCAATCGGACACCTACTGGTTCCCCGACTACCTGGCCGACCTGGACGCCATGCTGCTGCACTATTCGCCGGACGCGCCCGTTAACCTGCTCGGTCACAGCATGGGCGCCAACGTGGCTGGCCTGTACGCGGGCGTGCGGCCTGAGCGCATCAGCCGCTTCATCAACCTGGAGGGCTTCGGCATGATGGCAACAAAACCGGAGCAGGCGCCGGGCCGCTACGCCAAGTGGCTGGATGAATTGCGCGAGCCGCCCGCCATGCGCAGTTATCCCACGCAAAAGGCCGTAGCCGAGCGCCTGCAAAAGACCAATCCGCGCCTGCCGGACGACCGCGCGGCCTTTCTCGCCGAACACTGGTCGGCGCAGAACGAGGCGGGGGAGTGGGACATCATGGGCGACCCGCAGCACAAGCGCGTCAATCCCATCCTGTACCAGGTGGAAGAAGTGATGGCCTGCTGGCGCCGCATCACGGCGCCCGTGCTGTGGGTGGAAGCTATTGAGACGAATATGTGGCAATGGATGGGGCCCAAGGAACAGGCGCGCATCGAGATCGACCGGCGTTTGGCCTGCATCAAGGATGTGCGCTGCGAGATGATGCTGGACGCGGGCCACATGCTGCATCATGATCAGCCGGCGGCACTGGCGCGCCTGGTGGAAGCATTTTTGACCTGATGTGTATCGGGAACGCCGCAGCGCGATTTGACAAGCAGCGTACAATGAAAACTTCTTCCATGCTGAGCCCGTGCAGGGTATTGTTTTCACATGCTTAAAGTCGACCTGCATTGTCATTCGAATATCTCTGACGGCGTGCTGTCACCGGCCGCCGTGGCTGCGCACGCGCGCAAGGCGGGCGTCGATGTGTGGGCGCTGACGGACCACGATGAAGTATCGGGCGTCGCCGCCGCGCGCGCGGCCGCGCTGGACCTGGGCATGCGTTTCGTGGCCGGCGTGGAAATCTCGATCACGTGGGCCGGCGAAACCGTGCACATCGTGGGCTTGCAAGTCGATGAAAACAACCCGGGCCTCGTGCAGGGCTTGCACCAGACGCGTTCGGGGCGCGACGCGCGCGGCCGCGAGATTGCCCGCCAGCTGGACCTGGCCGGCATCCCCGACGCCTATGAAGGGGCCTTGAAATTCGTCGGCAACCCCGATCTGATGTCGCGCACGCACTTTGCCCGCTACATCGTGGAAACGGGCAAATGCGCGAATATCCCCGACGTGTTCAAGAAATACCTGTCGGAAGGCAAGCCGGGCTATGTCGAGCACCGCTGGGCCACCCTGGCCGAAGCCGTGGGCTGGATACGCGGGGCGGGCGGCGTGGCCGTCATCGCCCATCCGGGCCGCTACCGCTTCAGCGACATGGCGCAAGGCGTGCTGTTCGATGAATTCAAGCAGCTCGGCGGCGCGGCCATCGAAGTCGTCACGGGCAGCCACAGTCCGGACCAGTATCCGGAATACGCGCAGCTGGCCAATGCCTACGGCTTCCTCGCCTCGCGCGGCACGGATTTCCATGCGCCGGGCGAATCGCGCGTGGATTTTGCCATGTTGCCGCCGTTGCCTGCCAACGTAACCCCCATCTGGCACGACTGGTTTTAGCTGACAGCCAGGCAAATCTGCTGCGCGGCGCGCTTTGCGGCCGGCGATGCTCACCGTACTCCAGTACGGTTGCGCTTCTCGGCCACAAATCACTGCCGCTCGCGACGATTTTCCTGGCTGCCGATGCGCCGTCGTGTCGCTGCTTGAAATCTGCGTTTGCGTGCATATCTTTTTGTTATTCTTGTTATACATAGTCATCTGGAGCCATCGCCCATGAAACGTATCGTCCTTTTTATCGCAACCAACCTGGCCGTGATGCTGGTGCTGTCGCTCGTCCTCAGCTTGTTGGGCGTGGGCAATCCGGCGCGCGGCAGTACGCTGAACCTGGGCAGCCTGCTGGTGTTTTCGCTGGTGGTGGGTTTCACCGGGTCCATCTTTTCTCTGTTGATCAGCAAGCCCATGGCCAAGTGGAGCACGGGCGCGCGCGTGATCGACAACCCGACGTCCTCGACGGAGTTGTGGCTGGTCAATACCGTGCGTGCGCTGTCCGAGCGGGCCGGCATCGCCATGCCGGAGGTGGCCGTGTACGAAGGCGACGCGAATGCGTTTGCCACGGGCGCTTTCAAGAATTCGGCGCTGGTGGCCGTGTCCACCGGTTTGCTGCAAAGCATGAACCGCGATGAAGTCGAGGCCGTGCTGGGCCACGAGATCGCCCACGTTGCCAATGGCGACATGGTCACCTTGACCCTGATCCAGGGCGTGGTGAATACCTTTGTCGTCTTCATGGCCCGCGTAGTGGGTTTCTTTGTCGACAATGTGCTGTTGAAAAATAACAACCGCGAAGGCGGCGGGCGCGGCATCGGTTACTTTGTGACCGTGATGGTGTGCGAAGTGATCTTCGGCTTGCTCGCTTCCATCATCGTCGCCTGGTTCTCGCGCCAGCGCGAATTCCGCGCCGATGCCGGTTCAGCCAAGCTGCTGGGCAGCCCCACGCCGATGATGCATGCGCTGGCCCGCCTGGGCGGCGTGCCGCCGGGCGAACTGCCGCAATCGATGCAGGCGCTGGGCATCAGCGGCGGCAATGGCGGCTGGGGCGCGCTGTTCGCCACCCATCCGCCCATCGAACAACGTATCGCCGCGCTGCGCGGCGTACAATAATGCTAACTTAACAAGCTGGTTCGCCAGAACGCTTACACATGAGTCAATTTTTCCAGATTCACCCTGAGAATCCGCAATTGCGCCTGATCAAGCAGGCGGCCCAGATCATCCAGTCCGGCGGCGTCGTGGCCTTGCCCACCGATTCCTGCTACGCGCTGGTGTGCCAGCTCGACGACAAGGGCGCCGTCGAGCGCCTGCGCCGCATCCGTGGCGTGGATGAAAAGCACCATCTGACCTTGCTGTGCCGCGACTTGAGCGAGCTGGGCGTGTATGCCAGAGTCGACAACCGCCAGTTCCGCCTGCTCAAGGCGGCCACGCCGGGCGCCTACACCTTCATCCTGGAAGCGACCAAGGAAGTGCCGCGCCGCCTCAGCCATCCTTCGCGCAAGACCATCGGCCTGCGCGTGCCGCAGCACCGCATCGTGCAATGCCTGCTGGAAGAGCTGGGCCAGCCGCTGCTGGGTGCGACATTGACCCTGCCCGGCGACGAGGAGAGCCTGACGGATGCCGACACCATCCGCGAACGCCTGGAAAAACTGGTCGACCTGATCATCGACGGCGGCGTCTGCGCGCACGGCCCCAGCACCGTGATCGACCTGACGGGGCCAGAGCCGGAAGTGGTGCGCGTGGGACGCGGCGACCCTGCCGTGCTGGGCTTGTAGAGGGGCATTGCCCACCTGTTGCGGCGCAGCTCTTCATTTGTTCTTAATGACAACGTAAGAAAGGGCCTGGGACTCCTCTGGTAGAATCGCGGTCATGAGCGATTTCAATACGATAGTCCAGACCGTTGCGGTGTACCTGGTGCCGGTGCTGTTTGCCATTTCCCTGCATGAGGCGGCGCATGGCTACGCCGCCCGCTATTTCGGCGACCCCACGGCCTCGAACGAGGGCAGGCTGAGCCTCAATCCGATCCGGCATATCGATCCTTTCGGCACGATCCTGCTGCCCTTGATACTGTATTTCACGATCCAGGTACCGTTCGGCTATGCCAAGCCGGTGCCCGTCGATTTCAGCCGCCTGCGCAATCCGAAGAAACAGATGGCCTGGGTGGCGTTTGCCGGGCCTGGCGCCAATTTCGTCATGGGCCTGGGCTGGATGATCGCCTTTGTCGTGCTCAGCGTGCTGCCGCCGACGGAAATGGGCATGTTTTTCCGCAAGATGGCGGGCGCCGGCGTCAGCGTCAATGCGGCCATGTTCGTCTTTAACCTGATTCCCGTGCCGCCGCTCGATGGCGGACGCATCATGACGGGCTTGCTGCCGATGCAGCTGGCGCGCCCGTACGCCAGCATCGAGCGCTACAGCCTGTATGTGTTCGGCGCCCTGGTGCTGCTGATGTACACAGGCATCCTGAACCGCGCCCTGCTGACGGCGATCGAATTTGTCATAGGCATTTTTGTCACCGTGGTCACGCCCCTGACGGCCCTGTTGACTTGATGCAAGCAACTGGATGGTTGTAAATAATTGATGGAAGTACCGATGCAAGCAATTGAACCAATAGTAGACACTGAAACGATTTCCGGCTGGCTGCGCCGCTGGGCACCCCTGATCCCGGGCGGCGAAGTGCTGGACCTGGCCTGCGGCGCAGGCCGCCATGCGCGCCACCTGGTGAGCCTGGGCCACCCGGTGCTCGCGCTCGACCATGATCCTGAAATGCTGGAAAAGGCGGCCGGCACGGGTATCACCACCTCGCTGGTGGACCTGGAGGCGCCGGGCGCCGTGTGGCCCTTCGCTCCTGGCCGCTTTGCCGGCATCGTCGTCACCAATTATCTGCACCGGCCGTTGCTGGAAGCCATGATTGCCAGCCTGGCGCCCGATGGCGTGCTGCTGTATGAAACGTTTGCCGAGGGTAATGAGCAGTTCGGCAAGCCGTCGAATCCGAAATTCCTGCTCAAGGAAGGCGAAATGCTGACCTGGGCGGTGCAGCAGGGTTTGCGTGTGGTAGCGTATGAAGATGGGCGCGTCGAACAGCCAAAAGCTGCTCTGGTGCAACGAATTTGTGCCGTCCGGCCGGATTTTCCACGGTTGGCAGCCTTGCTGCCGACGTTTTGAGCGGCCATACTATGTCAGAATGCACCACAGGCGCGGGCTATCCGCTACAATCGTTGTTTTATTTATCGGCGCTATAAACTTACTATGATCAAGGGCAGCATTGTAGCAATCGTCACCCCGATGCACGCAGACGGCAGTCTGGACTTTCCAGGTCTGCGCAAGCTGATCGACTGGCATATCGCCGAGGGTACGGATGGCATCGTCATCGTTGGCACAACGGGCGAATCGGCAACAGTCAGCGTGGAGGAACACTGCGAACTGATCCAGTTGACCGTCGAACATGCCAAGGGACGCATTCCTATCATCGCCGGTGCCGGAGGCAACTCCACGGCCGAGGCCATCAAACTGACGCGTTACGCGAAAGAAGCGGGCGCCGATGCTGTCTTGCAAGTGGTGCCGTACTACAACCGTCCTACCCAGGAAGGCATGTACCAGCACTTCAAGGCTATCGCCGAAGCCGTCGATATCCCCGTCATCCTGTACAACGTGCCGGGCCGCACGGTTGCCGACATGAGCAACGAGACCATCGTGCGCCTGTCCGCCATCCCGAATATCGTCGGCGTCAAAGATGCGACCGGCAATATCGGCCGCGGCATCGACCTGCTGCGCCTGGTGCCGGCCGACTTCGCCGTGTACTCGGGCGACGATCCGACGGCCATGGCGCTGATGTTCTGCGGCGGCCACGGCAACATTTCCGTGACGGCCAACGTCGCGCCGCGTGCCATGCACGAACTGTGCGTCGCGGCCATGGCGGGCGAGCGTGCCACGGCGATTGCCATCAATAACAAAGTTTTCCCTCTGCACCAGAAATTGTTTGTCGAGCCCAACCCGGTGCCCGTCAAATGGGCGATGGCCGAAATGGGCCTGATGCCTGCCGGCATACGCTTGCCACTGGTGCGACTGGCTGAAAATTGCCATGCCACCGTGCGCGATGCCTTGCGCGACGCCGGCGTCCTGTCTTAAGGCCGAACTTCAAGCCCGGACTTGACCAGTCCGGACCTTCCCTGATTCCAGCTGCTACTTAGCTTCTTATCCAGTTACGACATGACTAATTGCAAGAAAAACCAATCGGCGCCTGCCACCATCGCCGTCCGCGGCATCGTCATCGGCGCCGTCGCAGCCAGCCTCGCGGGCTGCGGCATGATCAGTTCGGTAGTCGGCGGCGACAAGGTCGACTACAAGTCGGTCAAGAAAGCCGGCACCCTGGACGTGCCGCCTGACCTGACGCAATTGCAGCAGGACAACCGCTACTCCTTGCCGGATGCGAAAAACGGCGTGGCCACGGCGTCCGGCTACAACGCGCAGCGCAATGCCACGGCCGGTACCCCGGTCGTCGTGGGCGCCGACGGCGTGGTCGGCGTGGTGCCGGTCACGGCAGGCGGCGTGAAGGTCGAGCGCGCGGGCAACCAGCGCTGGCTGGTCGTCAAGCAGTCGCCTGAAGTGCTGTGGCCGCAGCTCAAGCAATTCTGGGAAGATTCGGGCTTTACCATTGCCGTCGACCAGCCGACGGCTGGCATCATGGAAACCGAGTGGAACGAAAACCGCGCCAAGGTGCCGCAAGACTTTATCCGCAGCACCATCGGCAAGGCCTTCGATTCGCTGTACTCGACCGGTGAAAAAGACAAGTTCCGTACCCGCGTGGAGCGCCTGGCCGACGGCTCGACCGAGATCTACATCAGCCACCGCGGCGTGGAAGAGGTTGTCACCGGCCGCGACAAGGAAACCACCACCTGGACCGCTCGCCCGAACGATCCGGGCCTGGAAGCGCAATTCCTGGCCAAGCTGATGACGCGCCTGGGCGCGGCCAGCGACGATGCGCAAGCGAAGACGGCCGTCGATGCCGCCATCGTGCAGCCGCAGCACGCCAAGCTGGTGGGCGACGCCGCCACCCAGACGCGCGGCATCGAAGTCGATGAAGGTTTTGACCGCGCCTGGCGCCGTGTCGGCCTGGCGCTGGACCGCGTCGGCTTCACCGTGGAAGACCGCGACCGCACGCAAGGCACGTATTTCGTGCGTTACGTCGATCCGGACGCGGTCAAGAAAGATGGCTTCTTCTCGAAGCTGTTCAGCTGGGGCTCGTCGTCCGACAAGGACAAGGAAGCGCAGCGCTACCGCGTCCTGGTCAAGGCCGGCACTGGCTCGACCAGCTTGGTCAGCGTCCTCAGCAACGAAGGCAAACCCGATACCTCGCCAGTGGCCGAGAAGATCCTGGGTCTGCTGAACGACCAGTTGAAATAAGCGCTACATTCGCGGCAGGCATCAGAACCTGCCGCGCATTAAAAAGGCTGGCCCGGGAAACCGGGCCAGCCTTTTTATTGCCTGCGTCCGGCGTTTTATCCTGCGGATAAAACGCCGGACGCAAAAAAGCCGGCCCGAAGGCCGGCTTTCTCTAGTGCTGGGTGCTAATTACTTAGCAGCCGATGCAGCAGCCGAAGCGGCAGCAGCAGCGTCCGAAGCGGCCGAAGCAGCGCTCGAAGCAGCAGCAGCAGCGTCGGTAGCGGCCGAAGCAGCAGCGTCAGCAGCAGCAGCTGGAGCAGCTTCAACTGCTGGTGCTGGTGCTGGGGTTTCAACTACTGGTGCTGGTGCAGGAGCTTCTTCTTTTTTGCTGCAAGCAGCCAGAGCAACAACCATCAGGGAGGCGATCAGCAGGGATTTTTTCATTTGTTTTCCTTAATTATTTCAAAAAATAAATCAATATTGTTGCGATGAATAATTACCGGTAATTATCGCTCGTTAGGTCGTCTTCGAAGGCTTTTCGTACCAGGTGGTGCCTGCCAGACAACGGAAACTTCCTAACCGAATATTATAGCGATTTTTGGTGCGTCGCAATAGGAGCAAGAGGCAAATTCGCAACTATTTTGTGATATCGCAATATTTGCCGAAGCAAATTGCAAGCAAGTGTAAGCGATTTGCGAAAGCGCGACAAAACGATATAAAAATAATATGTTTCATTGCGCTGGCGCAGAAGCTGTTATTTTACCTACTGTAATACCACTTTGCTACGACACGCTCATTCAAGCCAGTTCGATCCAGCCATCCTGATACCAGGTATACAAAGCATCCATCACGTCATCGGACGCCTGTGCTACGGCGGCGCCATCGAGGGCGCGTTCGTTGGCCAAGGTTTCCAGGGCCGTTTTGTCGGCCTTGCCAATGGCAAACGATTCGCCATTGATGAAGACATTCTTGCCACGATACAGCATCAGCGTCTTGCGCGACAACACGACACCCTTTTTCTGTGCGGCGTCCGCGAAGCGGCCCACCGTCAGCGGCTTGGACAGCGGCGTGAAAAACACATTGTGCTTCGGTTCCGACAGGTGTTCGCCCAGGAAAATGGTCACGTCTTCTTCCGTGAAGCGCACCTTGTTCATTTCTTCCGCGATGGTGCTGAGCATTTCACGGGGGATTTCCGCCGGCTTGCCCGACGCTTTCAGGTCGGGATCGCTGTAAATGCCCGGCAAGTCGATCGAATCGGCCATGAATTGCAGGAAAGCTTCGCCCAGTTCCTGGAACGATGGCGAGCGGAAACCGATCGAATACGTCTGGCAGTCGCCGATGGCCACGCCGTCGTGCGCGTAGTGGGGCGGCAAATACAGCATGTCGCCCGGTTCCAGCGTGAATTCTTCGTCGGGCGTGAAGTTGCTGAGGATTTTCAGCGGCAAGCCGTCGATGAGGCTCAGGTCCTTCTGCGCACCGATGCGCCAGTGGCGCTTGCCCTGGCCTTGCAGCAGGAACACGTCATAGGAATCGAAATGCGGGCCCACGCCGCCGCCATCGGTGGCGAAGCTGACCATCAGGTCGTCCAGGCGCGCGTCGGGCAGGAAGCGGAACTGGCGCAGCAGGGCATCTGCCTTGGCGCTGTGCAAGTTGGCGCCCTGCACCAGCAAGGTCCATTCCTTCTGTTTCAGCGAGGGCAGGCTGGTCAGCGGACCTTGCTGCATGTTCCAGTGTCCATCCGCATGGCTGACCAGACGCGATTCCACGTGGTCCAGGGCAGCCAGCTCGGTCAGGGCCTTGACATCGAACAGCGCCTTGAAGCCAGGCACGGCTTGACGGATCAATAAGGGTTTTTTATGCCAGTAGTCGCGCAGGAATTGCGCCGGCGTGATATCGCCGAGGAGAGTTAATTTTTTCATGCGCCCATTATAACAACCGGAAATGCAGGAATGCGCCTGCCGTTGGCGGCGTGAAGGTATAATTTGCCAGCTTATACAATGAAAGGAAGCATAATGAAGATTGCCAAAAATACGGTCGTGACTGTCAACTACAAACTGTCAGACGCGCAAGACAATCTGATCGAAGACGGCCGTCAGCCGATGGTCTACCTGCACGGTGATTATGAAAACACCCTGCCGAAGATCGAAGAAGAGCTCGACGGCAAGGAAGTTGGCTATTCCAACACGATCCAGATCGAACCGGATGATGCTTTCGGTGAATACGATCCAGCCCTGGTCAAGGTCGAGCCACGTAATCGCCTGCCTGAGCCGCTGGAAGTGGGCATGCAGTTCGAAGGCATGCCGGAAAGCGATTCGCCGGACGAAGAAGCGATGATCTTCACCGTGACCGATATCGCCGACGACAAAGTGGTGCTGGACGGCAACCATCCACTGGCCGGCATCGCGCTGCGCTTCTCGCTGACCGTCGCTGACGTGCGCGAAGCCACCGAAGAAGAAATCGCCCATGGCCACGTGCATGGCGCACACGGCCACGACCATGGCGATGAAGATGATGAAGGCGAAGAGGGCGATCACTTTCGCACCCACCCGATCCACTGAGGACTCCTGACCAAACCTACTGCGCGCAGCGGGGCACGGCCGGCGATGCTCACCGTACTTTAAGTACGGTTGCGCTTCTCGGCCACGCCGCGCAGCTGCTCGCGACGGTTTTGTCAGGCATCGTAACGCTGGTGGGTAACACCCGACCAAACCTGCTGCGCGGCGCGCTTTGCGGCGGGCGATGCTCACCGTACTAGAGTACGGTTGCGCTTCTCGGCCACAAATCACTGCCGCTCGCTACGGTTTTGTCAGGCGTCGTGACGTTTGTTGGTCGTAACGCCTGTTGTTTGTTAGATAAAGGCTGGCTGCGTGCCGGCCTTTATCTATTGCGGCGCACGTTTATCGGCGCACAGTCGACGCCCTGGCGCGCGCTTGCGCCGATGGGCGGGTGGCACGTTGACGTACCTCAAAGAATGGCGTCTTGCCGGGCCGTACGGCGATGGCGGACCAGTCGTTGTCGATGCTGACGTGGCCCAGGTTGCCTTTCCAGCTGATTTTTGGCGCGTCCGTCCTGGCCGCGGCCTTTTTGTTTTTGCCTTCCTTGCCGTCCGCTTCGGCTTCGCGCTGCGTATCGATCAATAACACCTTGCCGCTGAACTTCTTCGCCAGGGTGCGCACCTGCTTGCGCGGTCCGGCAAAACCATCCTGTTTAGAACTAAAGCTGGGCAGCAGCGAATTGTCGTCTTCATCGAGCACGCCCATGTCGCCATCGGAAAACAGCACGATGCCGTCGAGTTTCTTGCGTTGCGCCATGGCGAACAGGCGCTGCAGCCAGGAACGGTTGGCGACCAGCCGGTCTTCGAATTCGCTGTTGCGGCCGGCTTCTGGCAGGAAATGGTTGTTATTCGCGGGCAGGTTGATGGTGGCAAACAGCACGCCGCCGTACTCCCAGTGGGCATTTTCCGCATAGCTGCGGAATTTCGCCGTCGATGACAATCGTGAAAGGGTCAGCTTGCGCTGGCCCAGGCTCTGGTCGTCGGCGAAATACACGTCGCGCAGGCGGTTCAGGCGCTCGATGGCGTTGATGCGGCCGCGCGAATTGCGGCAGTTGGCCCAGTCGCTGGCCGACAGCGAGACGATCAGCGGCGGACTGCTGGCGTCCAGCAAGTCCTTGCGTTGGCTGTACAGCTTGTCGCTGCACGATTCGCTGGCGGCCTTGATGCCGGTGGCCACCACGAAGGACGCGTTGAAAGCGCTGGTGTCCGCGATGGCTTTTTTCAGGGGGCCATCGTCGGGCCCCGCGTTGAAGGAATGGCCCAGCACGGCAAACTCGAAGCCGGCCTGGTCGCCAGGGGCGGCCAGCGCCGCTTGCCATGGCAGGCTGACGGCCAGCAAGCCGGCGGCCAGCAGGCGGATCGTGCCGCGCCGGATCGTCATGCGGCGGCCAGCCGTTTCAACTGATACAGCTGCTCCAGCGCATCGCGCGGCGTGAGCGCGTCGGGATCGAGGTCGGCGATGGCGTCGAGCAGGGCTTGCTGTGCCGCGTTCAGCGCCGCCAGCGGCGCCGTTGCCTCTTCTTCTTCCTGCGCATACGGATCGGCGGCCGGGGCGGCGAACAGGTCGCGCTGCGGCGTGGCGTCGAGCGCCTGCGCTTCCAGGCGCGCCAGGTGCTTGCGCGCCGCCTTGATCACGGGTTGCGGCACGCCGGCCAGCTGGGCCACCTGCAAGCCGTAGCTTTGCGAAGCGGGACCGGCTTGCACGGCGTGCAGGAAGACGATGCTGTCCTTGTGCTCGACGGCGGACAGATGCACGTTGGCTGCGCTCGGATGGCTGTCCGGCAATTGCGTCAGCTCAAAGTAATGCGTGGCGAACAGAGTGAAACTGCGGCTGCTGTCGATCAGATGGCGCGCGATGGCCCAGGCCAGGGCCAGGCCGTCGAAGGTCGAGGTGCCGCGGCCCACTTCATCCATCAGCACCAGCGAATGCTCGGTGGCGCCGTTCAAAATCGCTGCCGATTCCGTCATTTCCACCATGAAGGTCGAGCGTCCGCCGGCCAGGTCGTCGGTGGCGCCGATACGCGTGAAGATGCGGTCGATGGGGCCGATGGTGGCGGACGCTGCCGGCACGTAGCTGCCCACGTAGGCCAGCAGGGTGATCAATGCCACCTGGCGCATGAACGTCGATTTACCGCCCATGTTCGGGCCGGTAATCAGCAGCAGGCGGCGTTCGTTGACGAGGCGGCAATCGTTGGCGATGAAGCGTTCGATCTGCTTTTCCACCACGGGGTGGCGGCCTTCGACGATGTTGATGCACGGCTCGTCGACCAGTTGCGGCGCGGCCCAGTTGTGCTGCTGCGCATGTTCCGTCAGCGCGTTCAGGGTGTCGAGCTGGGCCAGGCCCTGCGAAATCGTCTGCAAGGTGCCGATGTGCGGCGCCAGGTCGGCCAGCAGCAGGTCGTACAGCAGCTTTTCGCGCACGAGGGCCTTGTCTTGCGCCGACAGGGCCTTGTCTTCGAACACTTTGAGTTCCGGCGTGATGTAGCGCTCGGCGTTTTTCAGGGTCTGGCGGCGGCGGTAGTCGTCCGGCACCTTGTCCGTCTGGCCGTGCGTGACTTCGATATAGAAGCCGTGCACCTTGTTGTATTCGACGCGCAGGTTGGCGATGCCCGTGCGCGCGCGTTCGCGCGTTTCCAGGTCGAGCAGGAACTGGCCCGCGTTTTCCGACAGCGCGCGCAGTTCATCGAGTTCCGCATCGAAGCCGGTGGCGAACACGCCGCCGTCGCGCACCATGGCGGCAGGTTCCTGCGCCACGGCGCGCACCAGCAAGTCCAGACAGGCGGCCGGCGTGGCCAGGGCTCCGTGGATGGCGGCCAGCAAACCACTTTCGCCGCCTTGGCCAGGACCATAACAACGGACCACGTCGCCGCGCAGGGCCGGCAGTTGCAGCAGGCCGTCGCGCAGGGCGGCCAGGTCGCGCGGACGCGCCGACAGCAGGGCGATGCGTGTGGTGATGCGTTCGATATCGGGTACTTGCGCCAGCGTGGCGGCGAGCGGACCGGCCGCTTCGCTTTGCGCCAGCGCGGCAATCGCTTCATGGCGCGCGCGCGCCACGTTCTGGTCGCGCCGCGCATGGTGCAGCCAGTGGCGCAGCATGCGCGAACCCATGGCCGTGCGGCAATGATCCAGCAGAGAGAACAAGGTCGGCGATTCCTGCCCGCGGATGGTTTCCGTCAATTCCAGGTTGCGGCGCGTGGCCGCGTCCAGGCCGATGAATTCGCTTTCCGTTTCCGTCGTCAAGGAGCGCACGTGCTGCAAGCCCCGCCCTTGCGTCGATTGCGCATAGCGCAGCAGCGCGCCGGCCGCGCCGAACGCGGCGCCGAGGCCATCGGCGCCAAAGCCCGTCAGGGTCGCCACGCCCAATTGATCGAGCAGGGCCTTGTGGCCGCCCACCACGTCGAAATGCCAGTCCGGCACGCGGTTGATGTGGGTGCCCGCATAGTCGTCGAACAGGTTGCCGTTGTCGCCGCTGAGAATTTCAGCGGGCACGATGCGTTCCAATTCCTGCTGCAGGCGCGCCGCCACGGTGGCGCTGTCGCCGGAAAACTCCATCAGTTTCAAGGCGCCGCTGGCCAGCGACAGCCAGGCCAGGCCCGTCGTCACTGTCTTGCGCTGCGTGATGCTGCACATGGCCAGCAGCGGGCGCTCGGCCTTTTCGGGCAGCAAGTCCGCATCCGTCAGGGTGCCGGGCGTGACCACGCGCATGACCTTGCGCTCGACGGGCCCCTTGCTGGTGGCCGGGTCGCCGATCTGTTCGCAAATGGCCACCGACTCGCCCAGCTTGACCAGCTTGGCCAGATAGCCGTCGAGCGAGTGAAACGGCACGCCGCACATCTTGATGGGGTTGCCGCTGGCCACGCCGCGCGCCGTCAGGGTAATGCCCAGCAGGCGCGCCGCTTTTTCCGCATCTTCGAAAAACAACTCATAGAAATCGCCCATGCGGTAGAAGACCAACATCGTCGGGTGGTTTTCCTTGATGCCTAAATATTGTTGCATCATGGGCGTGAGCTTTTCAGCCGAATTCTTCTTTGCCGCGGCGGCGTTGATTTCTTTTGGGACGGTGGTCATGTGTTCTTTGTCGTTGGTCCGGCCGCAGGGAAGGCATGCCTGCCGGGCTGTGGGTGGTGCTGTTGTGTGTGCTAGGCCGCGCCAGTGGGGCGGAGCTTGGGTTCAAGGCCGTCATTTTACCGCTTTCGGCGGGCGGGGCGGGGTATTGCGTGCGGGTGTGAAAAAGCCGCGCTCGTGGAGGTCGGGGCGGCCTGGGTAGAATGAAATTCTATTTCCATTTCGCAAGACGATGTGCTTGCTTTGGCCGTGGCCGTGGCCGCCTTTGCAGAGCAAGTCTTCAAGTAGACCATCGAGCGAGTGTTTCGGGACGGGGAGGCTCCGCTCTCCATTTCGCGAAGTGGCCATCGTTATTCGTGGGCCCAGTCAATCTTGGCATGCTGCGCTCTGGCGATTGCAGCTGGAAAGACGCTGGTCATAGGGCCGCTCTCAAAAGCAACAGGTGGCAACAATCATAAACTCGTTTATCATTATTCGACCTGATGCCATCGCTTTCTGTTGCCCATGCTGATATATCTCGATGCCGCCATGCTGGAAGAGCCGGAAAGGAAGACACTTTCCCGTTTTTTTAGAAAGCCCTTTACCGACGAAAGTTGTGCGCTGGTGGCTGACCGGTTGCCGCATCTGGCGCAGGTTTATCGGGCGCTGGCAGGCTCAATGCCGACGTGGCGAGGTGGAACATTGTTGTCGCAGGTGCACCAGGCTGAGCGCGTCTTTCAGCAGGTCGCGCAGTTGGGACCTGACCAACTTCCGCTGGTTCCGGAACTGGTGCTCGCCCGACAGGTCGAACTGCTGGAGGAACTCGTCCGCGATCACGCCGACTTCGTTCATCAGCGCAGCGAGCAGCCAAACCAGCGGTTCAAGCTCGACGCTGACAGCAGCCGGGTTGCCGTGCGTGCATTCAGCTTCCAGGAAGTGGTCTTCCTGACGCTGATGGGGATATTGGAAGCGCAGGTAACGCGCCAACTGGTGACGTTTTCCTTCACGCCGCACGGTGGAGAAATCTTGTACAACCGGACGATCACAACGACCATGGAGGCGCAGTCTCAACTGTCGTTGACGCTGGTGCTGCGTGACGTTATTACCCACCTGCGTCATGGCGACCTGACCCGCACCGCCAGCATCCTGACACTGTTGCGGCCCGAGCTGCTCGACACGCTGGAAGACGCTTTTCTGGACAGTTTCTTCTCTATCGGCGCGTATATGGCACGCGATGCCTCCTCGTCGGAACTGATCAGCGGCGCGCGCGAACTGTGCCGTTGGTTTGCGCTGCTTGAAATTGTCCGACTCGCCGACGAAGCGGGCGTCATACCGAACGATGCTCTATGTGAGCGACTTGAACTTGATCGAGACCTGCTGAACCTCGTGCTGGCTGATCGCGCCGCTGCTATTCCATCTAATCGCGGCATTTACGTGCACGCTGGCGGCTGTCTGAGCCTGGGAAAAACGGGGCTCGGACACGCGGTCCATTGCTGCAAATCCGCCGCCCTGAGCGGGGAGCAGGCCCGTGACCTCGGCGAAAAATTTGAAAAGGAAATTACGGAATACATCACGCGACGCGTTTCTCCAGCGGATTATGTGGTGCGGGCCGGATTCAAGCGGAGCGAAAATGGCAAAGGCAAGATGTACGACTGCGACCTGATCATTTTCGAGGTGGCGCGGCGGCAGATATTTTTCATCCAGGCGAAGTGGAAGCGCAATAGCCGTACGGCTGATCTGGGCGATGAATTGAATTATTGGGGCGGCAAGAATTGGCCGCTGACGAAAGGCGTGAAGCGACTGGTCGCCTTGCGCCAACGACTTACGGAAAAGGACGTGCTTGCAAAGATTAAGGGCGCACTGGGCGATATCAGGCTGACCGACCAGCATATTCTCGCGAACTCGCATTATGTCGTTGTGCACACGCTGCCGTCTTTCAGCGCTTATCAGATCGATGGTGTCGCAATCTACGAATGGAATCTGTTCCGCAGGCTACTGCAAAGGGGCGCAATAGAGCGTAGCATGTGGACAGGCGGGCCGCATGCCGTGGCCATCGTCCTGCCCGAGCATCGGCATCACACTATGCTGAAGCTCGAAGACCCAAATCAGGTTCTGGACTATTTTTACACGATGGCCGGTGGCAATCTGGCGCAACTGCCGCGCGAAAAACAAGACCGAGAGCAGGCGAGGTATGGATTTGATCTAGCATTGCCATCTGCATCGCTATGGTGCCGCATGAGGGGAAACGCCACGCTGCGCGTCATACGTCCCTACACTTAATCGATTGGATAGACTTTTCTCACCGACCATACCAGCAACGCACACCTTTCCGCGACGCGGCGAAGTAGCCCGCCAGCTCAGGCTCAGCACTTGGCCACAGCACCAAAGGCACGCAGCATAAGGCCACAGAGCATCAGGACCACATCACGAAAGGAAGAGTCATGTCGCTGAGCGCCGTTCCTGGAAGGATCCGCAAATTGCAGGTGGTCTCGCGCTCTTCCTCGTGGGGCTGGTGTGGGCATCCGTCGGAACGGCGGCTGTGGATGCCGAGTCAGTTCCTGGCGTGCGCGCCGGAGCCGAGCTCAACGTTGACATCCTTGGCCAGTAGCGGTTGACGAAGGTGATCGACGCCGCCGACATCGCCTCGATGTCGGACCGGCAGGCGCGCGCGTTGATCGGCAAAACCGTCGCGGTCACCAAGGACAAGTTCGTTTTTAATGGAGCGGCGTGTGCATCGCCGACCTACAAGCGAAGCGTCAACGACTTGGCGCGCTCGTTTCGAGAGCAGGGGCATGTGAGCTCGGCAAACATGGGGTTGCCCGAGCCGGTCACGGCGATCGACGTCTGCTGCACCCACCTCTTTTTGAAGGAACCGGGCCGCATCCTGGTCTATTGGAACGGCTTTTATTTCGATGCGGTCAGGACAAGGAAGTGAGTGGCGTCAGAATGGTTATGTCACCATCCATATTACTGAAATTTGGCACTGGAACTGGCGAAGGTCGCGGGACACGTCCATTTTTCAAAGTCGGCCGAGGCGGAGTAGATACCTGCGAGGAAGGAATATCTCCAGCCAACAACGCGTCTACTACTGACGGTCAGCACACTAGCTTGTGTGCTGACATAAAGCCTGGCGTCATTCGCGTTTTACAGGGTAGTGGCGCGTAAGGGCTCGCGCCCTGTTCCAGTAATGCGTTTCTGTTTCAGCCAGTGGTGCCAGACCTTAAAGAGCGACGGTACCGCCGACCGAACTTTCCGGGTCGAAAGAAAATACGCGCAGTTCCGGTTGAACGTCTTCGCCGCGCATAATGCGCACGGTCATGACGAAGGACAATTCCCAGCGACCGGCAGCATAGCCTACGTCCAGATTGTGTTTCCACTCCTGGCGGATGCGGTGCAGGGGCGGCAGTTCCGGTTCGCCCAGCAGTTGCTGAATTTCGAAGTCCAGTGGTAAATGATAGGTGGCGCCCACGGCTTGCAAGAATGGGGATGGCGGCGAGTACACGGTCGGTACTTTCGGACCGATTTGCGTCAATTGCGGTACGGTGATGATGCAGCAGTCGACGATCTGGAACGAGGTGAAGCCGCTTTCCTTGGAGCCACAGCAGGTAACGTCGAGGTAAACGTGCTGGCCTTTCTGGAAGTGTACGCCGCCCATGTAGGGACCGTGGCGGGGGTCTGCCGTTCCATCGCACGAGGTGAAGCTGTAATCCAATTGGTTGGTGATTTGATCTGCATCGAAGTGTACGGATAGCTTCATCCAAGGGCTTACAAGTGTCATTTTTTACTATCTCTTTCCATGTTGATAAGAAATTGCTGGTAGCGGGCATCTCGCCGCAGGTTCAACAGATCGGGGGCCGAATCGATCAGGTTGATGGGGTAGCCGAGTTTGGAGGCATGTAGCACTGCCTGAATCGCTTCTGTACGATTGCCAAGTAACTCATGGGTCAAGGCTGCTCTGAAATGGACATCAGCGCTGTCAGGTGCAATTGAAATAGCTTGCCGCATCCGTTCCATGGCATATTTTTTTTCTCCCAGATAGGCTGAGTACAGCGCCATACGGGAGTTAAAGGTGGCATTGTCAGGCTGGCGCGCCAATATCGGCTTGAGCAATGTGACTGCGCGTTGATAAGATTTTTTGGAGGCGGCGGCTTGTGCAGGGATCCAACGTTGTGCATCGGCAAGGTTAGCCCAAAGCATATAAATGCCAGGGCCACCCTTATTGGATGAGACTGCATTTTCAAAAGCCTGCACTGCTCCTAAATAGTCGCCTTTCGCAAAGAGGCTTGTACCAAGGTTGCTGTATAGCTCCCAATGCGGTTGTAGTTGCAAGCCTTGTTGAAGTACTTGAAGTGCCTCATCATTGCGATTCTGGCGTAGGAGAACCGCATTCAGATAGGCGTAGGCGTTTGACGATTGCGGGTCCAGTTTTATGCTGGTGCGGAAGGCTTGCTCTGCCATTGCATAATCTGTTTGACGATAACGCATCATGCCTAAGAGCAAAGGGAAAAGGCGTTCGCGTGGATAAATTTCGATGGCCTTGTCCAGCGTCACTTGAGCCAAGTCAAATTTACTTGCCTGTATCAACAGGCGCGCTTTGCCTGCAAGTCCCAGCATATTATGTGGATCGAGATTGAGCGCAATCGCCGTTGCCTGCATTGCCGCATCCTGCTTGCCTTGAAGATCCAGAACCCAAGCATGGGCGACATGGGCCAGTGCCACTTGATTGTCGGACATCAGGGCCTGCTGGGCACTGGCATCGGCGCGCTGGAGCCAGGTATCATCGCGGCCATCGCCAATATAGCGCAGGCTGTAGGCGAGAGAGAGACCTGCCGCTGCGGCCGCATTGTGCGGACTATGCTTGAGTACCGTGTTGAAATGTTCGATCGCTTGCGTCTGGCTGGTCTCGCGGTCGAAAACCCGCAGAGCTTCCATACCGGCTGCCATGCTGGCGATTTCCGAAAAAGGTGCGGGCGCTTCTTTGGCTGTGATGAATGACTTCACTGTGGAAGAAATGATTGGCATTTGCCATGCAGCCAAAGCCAGCAGCGCAATCCCGGCAGTGATTTGTAATGTGCGCTTGCGTGGAATGGGCAAGCGGATGGAGACTGCGGGCGCCACATCTACTGGCGGTGGCGTCGCCACGACAGGTGTTGCCAATGTTGTCGTCTCTCTGTGCCCCCCCCCTATCGCCTCGCGCACGTCGCGCATGGTGCGTGGCCGTTCGGCCGGATCGTGCGCCGTCATCGCGCGCACGAGGGCGTTGATGGCGGGCGGGACGGAGTCCGGCAGGTCGGGCCACGGTTCTGTTGCCTGCATGTGGGCGGCGGCCAGGGCCAGGCCGTTCAGGTGGGCGAAGTGGCGCTGGCCGGCCAGCATTTCGTAGAGCATGGCGCCCAAGGCATACACGTCGCCGCGCGTGTCGGGCAGGCGGCCCATCAGGCGTTCGGGTGCCATGTAGGCGATCGTGCCCTGCAGGTCGCACAGGGTGGTCGTTTGTGTGGCTTGCGGGTCGATGTGGCGCGCCAGGCCGAAGTCGAGGATGCGCACCCTGCCGTTTGCTTCCAGCATCAGGTTCGATGGTTTCAGGTCGCCATGGACCAAGTCCATCGCATGCGCCTCGTCCATGGCGTCGGCGATCTGGTAGGCGATGTCGAGCGCAGACTGCAGGTCAGCCTTGCCGCTGTGCATGAATTGCCCCAGGGTCTGGCCTTCGACCAGTTCCATGACGATGGACTGGCTCGTGCCCTGGCCTTCGATGGCGAAAATGCGTACGAAGGCTGCATGCCTGAGCGAGGCGGCCAGGCGCGCTTCATTGATGAGTTTTTCGGGATGCAGCACATCGGCTTGCGGTTTCAGGCGCTTCAGCGCCACGCTACGGCACAGCTTGGAATCCCACGCTTCGAATACATGGCCGAAACCGCCTTCACCCAGCAAGCGGCGCACTTCGTAGTGACCGCTGATCGTGTCGTCTTGCGACGGGGTCTGACGCAGGGAGTCGAGCAGTTCCATATACCTTGGCTTCAGAGTGCATCAAGGTGCGCAGCAGGCATCGGGAAGGGAATTGCGATGGCTTTGTGCGCAAAATGATTGATTTTGAGTAACTTCCTGATTTAAAACGATTGTTTCGAATAAGTCAATTGGTATTGACAAGGAGTGAACAAAAGTTGCTGCCGTGGGCAAGGCATTGCTTGCCGATTCATGCTTGCAATCTTGTTCAAACTCAATTTTCCTTTTCCCCGCTTCCTCAATAATGCTGATGGGGCTGTACCTACATATGCGGGTCAGGCGTTGGGAGCTGGCATGGATGAGTTGTTGCAATTTTACGAGCACGAGCTGGGCACCTTGCATGCGCACAACGAGGCGTTTGCCCGGCGCTATCCGGCCATCGCGGGGGCGCTGGGCATCCAGGGCGGAGACACGGGCGACCCGCACCTGGCGCGCATGCTGCAGGCGTTTGCCATGTTCAACGCACGTACGGCCAAACGGCTGGCTGATGGTTTCGGCACCTTCAGCGAAACCTTGCTGGAAGTGAATTTCCCCCATTATTTGCGCCCGTTTCCTGCCTGCGCCATTGCCCGCATCGATAACGACCTTGCGACGGTGACCGAGCCGGCCATGATCCCGCACGGCACAGTCATGCATGCTGCCGAGCATCAGGGAGTCACCTGCAAGTTCACCACTGTCTACGATGTCGCCGTGGCGCCGCTGCGCCTGTCCGACGTGCGCTTTCAGTCCATCGTGTCGGCGCCGCCCGCATTGCGCCTGACGCCGGATTTGGGGGCGGCGATCAGCATCACGCTCGAAGCGACGGGCGCCACAGCCACGCTGGATGGGCTGCCGCTGTCGATGCTGCGTCTGTTCCTCGACGGCGAGCCTGCGTTTTGCGCCACCTTGCGCGACAGCCTGTTCCTGCGCACCCGGCGCGCCTGTGTGGAAGTCGATGGCGCCTGGCATGCGCTGGACGCGGTGCCCTTGCATCCGGTCGGTTTTTCCGCCGAAGACGCCTTGATACCGGCCCCGGCCGCATCGCATCCCGCTTACCGCCTGCTGGGCGAATGGTTTGCCTTCCCGGATAAATTCAATTTCGTCGACCTGGATATGGCCGCGATGCGTCCCCTGTTGCCTCCGGCGTGCCGGCGTTGCACCGTGCATCTGCTGCTGGCCGAGGTGCAGGTCGATACGGATATCGCGCGCATCCTGCGGCCGCTGTCGGCAAGGCATCTGGTGTTGGGATGCACGCCCGTCGTCAACCTGTTCCGCCAGGCGGCCAATCCCATCCGCCTGACGCACACGAGCGCTGAGCATGTGCTGCTGCCATCGGTCAGGCAGGCGCATTGCTACGATATCCACAGCGTCGACAGTGTGCAGGTGCTCGGTGAAACGCCGCAGGGTGCCACGCTGGACACGTTTCACCCGTTCTATTCGATGCGCCACGGCGAGGCGGGCGGCCGTCAGGGGCGCTACTGGGTGACGCGGCGCGACGAAGACATGGCGCTGAGCAATCCCGGCTATGACATGCGCATCGCCTTTGTCGATGGCGCCATGCAGCCGCTGCACGACGCGACGCAAACGGTGTCCATCATGCTCACCTGCAGCAACCGCGATTTGCCCAGCCGCCTGGTGTTCGGCAATGCCGCTGGCGATTTGCGCCATGACGGCATGGCCAGCGCCTTGCCGGTGCGCCTGCTGCGCAAGCCCAGCGCTGCAGGCCGCTTCCCTGCGGGAGTGGCGTCGCACTGGCGGCTGATCGCGCAACTGTCCCTGAATCATCAGTCGCTGAGCGAGCAGGGTTTGCCGCTCTTCAAGCAAATACTCGAGTTGTACAACTTGCCCGGTTCGGCCAGCGCCGCGCGCCAGATCGCGGGCATGACCGGACTGCGCCAGCGCGCCGCCAGTACCTGGCTGCACGACGAGGCGGGCGGCAGCCTGGTGTTCGGCA
The DNA here is from genome assembly GCF_058797855.1 of Janthinobacterium sp. GW823-FHT01H08. Classification (NCBI taxonomy): domain Bacteria; kingdom Pseudomonadati; phylum Pseudomonadota; class Betaproteobacteria; order Burkholderiales; family Oxalobacteraceae; genus Janthinobacterium; species Janthinobacterium sp. GW823-FHT01H08. Next base: position 4,875,365 of record NZ_CM179504.1, on the reverse strand, counting down.
TTGACGTCCTGCTATCCGTCGATGAGGAAGCCTTTGTCGGCAGCGGCTTGCATGCGTTTGCCCAGGTGATCGAACGTTTTCTCGGACTGTACGTGCACCTGGGCTCGTTTACCCGCCTGATCGTCTTGTCGCAGAAGACTGGAAAGGAGTTGCTGTGCTGCCTGCCCCGCAATGGAAACCAGGCGCTGGTGTAGTCGCGCGCCTGCTGGCCGACCCGTCCGGCACCACTTTCTTTCAGGCGGTGCGGCTGCTGTCTGCCTGGCTGATGCAGCAGGGTATCTCGCAGGAGCAGGTGTTTGATGATTGCCTGCGCCTGCATGGCAGCGCATCGCTGTCGTTTGCGCCGGGAGAAATCGAACAGCTGTGGCTGGAGCAGGAAGCAGATGGTCATACGCAGGTGCATGTGCGAGCGGCAATGCTGGGTTTTTTGGGCGTGCATGGCAGCTTGCCGCTGCATTACACGGAAACGTTCGCCCGCCACGAACGGCAAACGGGCGATGGCGGTCCCCGTGACTGGCTCGATACGCTGTCGCAGCGCGCGCTGGCCCTGTTTTACCAGGCCTGGGCACGTTACCGCATCGAATGCCAGATGGACGCCAACGGCGGCGATTTCCTGCCCCTGCAACTGGCCCTGGCCGGTGCCTGGCCTGCCGAGGTGGCACGGCAGGCGGATGGCTTGCCTGCGCATGTGCTGGCCCATTACGCGGCCTTGCTGCGGCATCGGCCCGTGGCGGCCGACGTGATGCAGGCGGTGCTGGCCGAGTATTTTGGCGTGCCCGTGCGCATGCAGCGTTTTGTGGGTGCCTGGTTCCGGCGCGCGCCGCAGGAGCGCACCCTGCTGGCCACCGCGCACGCCCGGCTGGGGCACGGCGCCATGCTGGGCGAGCGCTGCCGGCGCGCCGACTTGCGCGTGCGCCTGGTGCTGGGACCGTTGGAGCGCCGTGTCTACGAGGATTTCTTGCCCGGCCGGACGGGCGCGCTGGCCCTGCGCCAGATGCTGGCGCTGTTCGGCTTGCCCGGCGTGGGCTTCGAGATACGCCTGGTGCTGCGGCGGGAAGACGTGCGCACCTGCGTCCTGGGCATGGGCGCCTGCCTGGCGCAGGATGCCTTTCTGGCCGGCAAGCTGCCGGCTCGCGACCGTGACGACATGCATTACGACATACGATTCGATGGTTCCGCCTGAGACCGCCATACATATTGTGCCCCGATGACCGCTGGAAGGAAGAAAACCATGGAAGACTTCGCGCAATGGCTGGCCGTGGACAAGGCCTTGACCGCTGGTAACCGAGCCTTGCGGCTGCGCCTCGCTTATCCGGAAGGCAGCAATGAGGATGTCTTGCTGCCGCAGCGCATCAGCGGAAGCGAGGCCGTCTGCGGTGGCCTGGAATACCGCATCCTGTGCGTCGCCACCGAAGCGCGGTTGCCGCTGAAACAGTTCATCGCCGTGCCGGCCGAATTGCAGATCGTGACGGACCAGGGGCAGCTGCGCAGGGTCTGCGGCATCGTCGCCGAAGCGAGCGCGGGGCAAAGCGATGGCGGTCTGGCGACCTATCAACTGGTGCTGCGCGACGGCCTGGCGTTGATGGAAAAACGCGTCAACACGCGCGTGTTTCGCAACAAGCATGAATTGCAGATCGTGCAGCTCCTGTTTGAGGAGTGGCGGCAGGGCAATAGCGTGCTCGCCGCCAGCCTGGATCTCACCATCGATGCGGCGCTGGCGGCGCGCAGCTTGCCCGTGCGCGAATTCACGATGCAGCACAATGAATCCGATGCCGCCTTTATCCGCCGCCTGCTCAGGCGCCGCGGCATCGCCTGGTGTTTCCAGGCGGCAGCGACCGCCAGCGCGAACGCCACCACCATGCCCATGCATGCTCTGCTGCTGTTCGACGACGCCAGCCGCCTGCCGGAAAATGCGGCCGGCACGGTACGCTATCACCGCGACGACGCCACCGAGGAAAGGGATACCGTGACGGCCTGGAGTGCGGTGCGTCGCTTGCAAGCGGGAAAGTTCGAATGCTACAGCTGGGACGATGGCCACCCGCACAGTCCGCAGTTCATGGCCACGCAGTCTCACAGCGGAGCAGATCAGGGCGGGAATGGCAATCGCCTGGCGGCCAGTCTCGACGACTATATCGTGGAGCCGCCGCTGGCCGCCGGCAGCAATGACGAATTGCGGCAATTGGGCCAGCTGGCGATGGCACGTCACGACATGGACAGCAAGTGTTTCCAGGGAGAAGGCTGCGTGCGCGACTTTTGCGCGGGCCAATGGTTCAGCCTGGAAGGGCATGCCGATATCGACTGCCACCCGGTGGCCGAGCGCAGTTTCGTCATCACGGCCTTGAGCGTGGCTGCCAGCAATAACTTGCCGACAGGGCTCGATGCCAGGGTCGGGCGCCTGTTTGCACAGAGCGGCTGGCAGTGCGATGCCGCTCTGGCACAAGGGGCCGGCGCCGATGGCCAGGCGGCTTTGCGCTACCGCAACCGTTTTACCTGCGTGCGGCGTGGCATCGCCATCGTGCCCGCTTTTGATCCGCGCAGCGATTTCCCCGTCGTCCGCCTGCAAAGCGCGCTGGTCGTCGGGCCTGCCGGCGAGGAAGTGCATTGCGATGCGCTGGGGCGCGTCAAGGTGCGTTTTGTTGCGACGCGCGCGCCGGACCACGCGCATGCCAACGGTTCCGGTGCTTCCGATACGGAGCGCGATTCGGCCTGGGTGCGCGTGGCGTCGAGCTGGACCGGCAATGGCCCGGGCAGCGGCAAACAATGCGGCACCTTGAGCTTGCCACGCATCGGCGCGGAAGTGCTGATCGATTTTCTTGGCGGCGACCCGGACCGGCCCATCATCGTGGGCCAGCTGTACAACGCCGTGGGCGCGCCACCCGGCCTGAGCAGCCGCGGCGCCTTGCCGGGCAACCGTTATCTGTCCGGCATGCGCAGCCGCGAAGTGCGGGGCGGGCGCGGCAACCAGCTGTGCTTTGACGACACGCCGTCGCAAATCAGCGCGCAACTGGCCAGCGACCAGGCGGCCACGCAATTGAACCTCGGCTACCTGACCGAGCCGCGCAGCGACGGCGTAGGGCGGCAGCGCGGCGACGGCTTTGAATTGCGCAGCGACGCCAGCGGCAGCGTGCGCACGGCCCGCTCGCTGCTGATTTCGGCCTGGAAACAGCTGGGTGCCAGCGGCAAGCAGCTCGACGGCAACGAGCATGCCGCCGTGATGAAGGAGTGCCTGGAATTGTTTAGCTCCTTGGGCGAGTTTGCCGCCCAGCACCAGGCACTGGCGCTGGACGCGGCCGGCAGCAAGGCGCTGGGAGCGGCGATTGCCGCCGACCAGCCCGCCGTCAGCATCACGGCGCCCGAGGGTGTGGCGCTGAGCACGCCCCGGACCATTGCCGGCAACGCGGGCGCGAATATCGACATGGTGGCCCAGCAGCATCTGCAACTGAGCGCGGCCCAGCGCTGCAACGTCAACGGGGGCAAGGGCATTTCCCTGTTCGCGCACCAGGATGGCATCGTGCAGGTGGCCCATTTCGGCAAATTTTTTCTGCAAAGCCAGCACGACCTGCTGCAGGCGGACGCCGCCAAGGACATCCGCCTGACGGCCGGCACGCGCCTGGTCGGCATGGCGCAGGACGAAATCACCTTCATGACGGCGGGTGGCGCCTACCTGAAACTGTCCGGCGGCGCGGTGGAACTGGGCGGTCCCGGCGCACTGACGGTGAAGACCGATGGCCACCACTGGAGCGGCCCGGCCAGCATGAAGGCGGAACTGCCCACCTTCGGCGAAGGCGAGCTGGGCCGCGTGCCGCGCTTGCTGCGTCCCACCGACGGCTTGCCCGTCGAAGGCGTGGAAGTGCACATCGAGCGCGAAGGCGACAGTCCCTTGACGGGCGTCAGCGGTGCCGACGGGCGCGGGCCGAAGGTGGCGACCGACCACCTGCAGCGGCTGAAGGGATTTTTCTTCCGCCGCCGTTCCTGAACCCCCGTCACTGGAGAGCACACCATGCAATTCGATCCCCACCCGCCGCTGTGCGACGACCCCGAAATCGATATCCTCGGTCAGTTTTCCTGCAACGCCAATTTCCAGAGCAGCGACCGGGACACGCTGCAGCAACTGCCGCTGCCCGGCATCGTGATCTTCGTGCACGGCGTCAATTCCGATGGCGAGTGGTACGCGGCGGCCGAAGAGGGACTGTGCAACGGCCTCAACGAACGCCTCAAGCGTTCCTGCCATCATATGCAGCACCGTGGCGTGGAAGGCGGCGAACTGAAGCCGGTCAGCTATGGCGCCGAAATCACGGCCGAAGGCTTTCTCCATCCGGAGATGTCGGCCGATACCTTGATCCGCGATGCCGGCACTTTTTCTCCCGTGATCCGTTTTCGCTGGGGCTACAAGGCTTCCGGCGAGGAACTGCAGCAATACGGCAAGTGCATCTACCTGAACGAAGACAATTACTGGGGTGGCGGGCCGTTTGCCAATGGCTGCAGCGCGCTGGCCGACCTGTGGAAGGACGGGCTGAGCGAGGGTTTATTCTTGTGGAACACCATCCAGCACATGAATCCCTTCCCGGAACGGCAAGTGTACAGCTGCCCGCCGCGCCCGTATTTCGTGCTGGCCGCCTACCGCCTGGCCAAGCTGGTCGAAGCCATCCGCCAACAGCAGGCCGACGTGCCCGTCACCATCGTGTGCCACAGCCAGGGCACGATGGTGGCGATGGCGGCGGCCTTTCTGGGCACCCGTCTGCCCAAGGTGGATGGCGTTCCCTGCGTGGCCGACAACTATGTGATTTGTAATTCGCCGTACAGCCTGGCGAAATGCAATAGCGCCGAGAACTGGGTGGCCGGCAACCTGCGCGCGGCGGACGGCAGCACGGGCAGGGTGACGGTGCAGGCGCGCATCGCCACCTTGAAAAACTTCTTTGCCATCATCGGCCAGCGCGCCAGCCTGGGCGAGGTGCAGACGGACGAGGAAATCGACCGCTGCATGGCCAATCTGGAGCACGGTTTTTCCGCCGCGGCGGACCGCGAGCAATACGGGATTGCCGGCGCCGCCCGGGGCGGCAAGAAATCATCGTATGGCAGGGTGACCATCTATTGCAATCCGCACGATGTGGTGGTGTCGTCCGTGGCCATCGAGGGCATCGGCTGGCGCGGCCTGTCGGGTTCGCTGGCCAAGGACGGCAAGGACGGCGGCGAACTGGCTGCCACCGAGGCGGCAGGCGTGTGCGTGCAGCGCGTGTTTGCCCAGGGTTTTGAGGTGGGCAAGCAGGGCAGCTATCACTACTGGCGCGATCACTGGCGCAAGCCTGCGTCGGGCGGCAACGATTTCTGGTTTCCGGCGCAGAAATATGCGTCGTATTCCATTAAACAGGGCGTCGAGGCCAGTCAGGAGAGCCGCTTGTCCACCATCCTGACGGTCGGGTTTGCGCCCCTGTTCATCGTGGCCACGGGCCTGGCTCGCAGCCCCTGCAATGCCTCGCCCCACAAAGATTGGAAAATCGAACTGAACGCGCCCGACTTGCTGCCGCCCTTTAAGCCGCAGTCCTTGCGCTTTGGCCAGACCAGCGAGGAATTCGACGAAGGCTACGAGCCGCCCGGCGAATCGCGCCAGGCCGGCAAGCAACGCGCGCCCGGCGACGATTACCTTGCCGATCATGAGATTCCGCCCGGCGGCTTGCAGGGGCTGGCTGGGAAAAACGAAGCCAAACGCATGGACAGGGCCAGGGGCACGGCCGATGACGAGGCGCGCCTGCGATTCGAGCAGCGCGCGGTGATACGCGCGCAAGCCGTACGGGAAGGGAAAAGTCCCGAGGGTCAAAAAGTGCAACAGGAAATGCCCAACGCCACGCCCGACGCCGAGTACCTGCAATGGCGCAGCACGCGGGTAGGGGAAATGATGTCCAGTCAGGCCGGCGCCTACGCCACCGACCATTCCACCATCCTGACCAACCCCATGCACTCAGAGCGGGCGCTTGCGTATGACGTGGCGGTGGGCGTGTGCCGCATCAAGCCGGACCAGCTGCGCAAGTTGAGGGTGGCGGCGGATTGGCGGTTGTTGAGGGCACTAAATAATACTGAATCCGCTAAATTGTTCGAAGAATATTTTAATGATGGGAAATTGCATGGTTTGACCATTACTCAATGGTCTCAGCAGACTGGTGGAGAAGGAAATCTTCCTGTATCCATAGTTGACGTGAGAGAGAACCCTGCTCTTGATTCTCGTCCTAATTTCGGTGAACGAGCATTTTTATAAAGAGAAATCACATTTCATATAAATTCCTAAATATTAAGTAAATATTTATCTTGTTGGAGATCATGTCATGGCTAGATCTATATTGTTATCTATACTCGGTGCGTTTTTGATTGTTTTAGTTTTGTCAGCTTGCGCCCGTTTACGTACATCGGCAAACATAGTGACTCCTGTCGTTCCTATTGATGGATCTTTAGTGCAGAGACCATTTCTGGCTCAGGTAGTCGGGTTGCAATGGTTAAATCCTTTGCATCGTAGAGACTATCCCACTGAATGGCAGCTACTTTGGACCCTTGGCCTGGCACGGCCTAATCCGAACGATGATATGGTAAAAGAAAAACCTGAAAAATATTCTAAGTTGCAGAGTATTGCCTCCATTGCTATAGGTAATGAAGGCTCTGAAACTTTCGATGGATACCATGAAAAATACATTAATGAGTTAATGAACTTGTACCATGATGTGTATTACTCCGACTCGGAATATTTTTATAACGTTCATTCAGCCGAGGACAAATCACGCTGGCGAGAGTTGGCTGGTATTCATATCGAATATGCCCTGCCAGAAGGTAAGCTCGATCCGGTCGAAACGATAGCATTTGTGCGCAAAAGAGTTGCAAGGACTTTTAGCATCGGCAACATCCACTCTCCCACCCTGTGGACCCGCTCCACCCCACCCGACGTCCGCGTCACCATGGGCGGCCCCAACGCCGGTTTCACGTCACTTTCCGCCGCGCTCGACTATCTGCAAACCCACCCCAAGGAAACCGTCTGGGCCATGAATTGGGATGCGCCCAGCCGTCCCCTGGACCGGCAGATCAACGAGAACCTCGTGCTGCTGGTGCTGGCCGGTCCCGACTACAAGACGGAGCGGGCGCCGCTGGCGTGGCTCGGCTATCCGAGTGCCAAGAAGGTTGCCGATTTTGAAGTCAAAAAGGGCGAACCGCCGCGACTGGTGCAGGCGTGGACGGCGGCCATCGAAGAGGCTGCGGCTAAGGCCAATCAAGCGGAGACCGGGATCGGTTATGTCATCCACGACGCTGGCAATACGCATCAGGATTCGTCCGCGCGGCTCGCTGCGCTGGCGCAGACGCTTACCGTGCAATTGCCGGAATTCGATCTGCTGAAGCAAAGCTTCAATCTGACGGCCGTGCTGGGCGAGACGGGCGCGGGCACGGCGCTGACGAACGTGGCGCTGGGCATCGCTTACGCGCACCATTTCGGTAAACCCGTGCTGGTGGCCGGCACCAGCGACCTGCTTGCCCCCGTGGCGCTGGTGGTGGCGCCGCCCGCCGTCGTGCGGCCGATCCGGCCCGACAAACCGTGGTTCCGCGCGCGCAGCGGCAACCATGCATATCTGCCCTGGTGGGGCTTGCGCCACGATGCGCCCGAGTATTACCAGGGGTTTTCACAGTGAAACGCGATCAGGAGGCAATATGCGCGGCGTGATCCGCTTGAACGACCCCACCAGCCACGGCGGCAAGGTGGTAGGCGCGGCGCCGAACAGCACGGTGCTGGGCGTGGCCGTGGCGCGCAAGGGCGACCCTTGCGTCTGCCCGATCAAGGGCCATGTGCGCTGCGTGATCGCCGAGGGCGATCCGCAGGTGCTGATCGATGGCGTGCCCGTGGCCTTCGAGGGGCACAAGACGAGCTGCGGCGCCAGCCTGATCTCTACCGTGGGCAACAGTGGGCGGCCTTAGCTGATGCAGGCGTCGATGGCCATGCCCATCTTGTCAACGATTTCCTCGACGTGGCTGGTGTCGATGATGTAGGGCGGCGCCAGCAGGATGTGGTCGCCGTGCAGGCCGTCGATGGTGCCGCCCATGGGGTAGCACATCAGCCCGTTCTGCATGGCTTGCGCCTTGATGCGCGCGTGCAGGCGGCGGGCCGGGTCGAACGGCTGCTTGCCGGCGCGCTCCTGCACCAGTTCCAGCCCCAGGAACAGGCCGCGGCCGCGGATGTCGCCCACGTGCGGGTGCTCGCCGAAACGCTGGCGCAGCCGCTCCTGCAGCAAGCTGCCCATGGCGCGCACGTTGGCCAATAAATCGCGCTCCTCGATCTGCCGCTGCACGGCCAGGGCGGCGGCGCAGGCCGTGGCGTGGCCGATATACGTGTGGCCGTGCTGGAAGAAGCCCGTGCCGGCGCGGATGGTCTCGCGGATGTCCTTCGACACCATCACGGCGCCGATGGGCTGGTAGCCGGCGCCCAGGCCCTTGGCGATGCAGATCAGGTCGGCAGTGATGGCTTCCTGCTCGCAGGCGAACAGGCTGCCCGTGCGCCCCATGCCGCACATGACTTCGTCGAGGATCAGGAGGATGCCGTGGCGCTGGCAGATGGCGCGCATGCGCGCAAAATAGCCGGCGACGGCGGGCAGGGCGCCGGCCGTGGCGCCGACGACGGGCTCGGCGATGAAGGCCATGACGTTCTCCGCGCCCAGTGCGGCGATATGGTCTTCCAGCTCCTGGCCCAGGCGCGCCACGTAATCAGCATCCGTTTCATGCGCCTGCTGGTCGCGCCAGGCATAGCAGGGTGATACGTGGGTCACGCCAATCAGCAGCGGTTCGAACTGCTGGCGGCGCCAGGCGTTGCCGCCTGTGGCCAGCGCGCCCAGGGTGTTGCCGTGATAGCTCTGGCGGCGCGCGATGACGTGGCGGCGCTGCGGCTGGCCCCGCTCGACGAAATACTGGCGCGCCATTTTCAGCGCGCTTTCCACCGCTTCCGAACCGCCCGAGACGAAATACACGCTGTCGATGCCGTCTGGCGCCCGCGCGACGAGAAAATCGGCCAGCTGCTCCATCGGTGCGCTGGTGAAAAACGCGCTGTGCGCGTACGCCATCGTGGCAATCTGCCGCTGCACGGCGGCGGTCACGGCCGCATCCGAATGGCCGAGGCAAGAGACGGCGGCGCCACCGCAGGCGTCCAGGTAGCGCTTGCCGTCGGCATCGATCAGGTAGGGACCGTCGCCGCCCGCGGCGACAGGGTAGGTGGCGGTCAGGCTGCGGTGGAAGACATGGCTCATGGCATCGCTTTCTTATCGGCAAAGGGGGAATGGCCGATTATAGGAGGCGTTGCGCCGCATTGCAACGATTGATGTATTTTGTTTTAATTTGCATCATTCGATGTTTTTGCATAGGCGCCCAGCGCCCGCAGCTGGCTTTCCGCCGCGCCGATGGCCGTGACGGCATCCGGCCCCGCGCGCGCCACCAGCAATTCCACCAGGCTTTCCACGGCAGCGACGCCGGCCACGATGGAAGGGAAGAACGAGGGGCTGTCGACGGCGATGACGATGCTGGCGTCTGCCTGCAGGGCCAGCGGCGACATGGCGCTGTCGCTGATGGCGACGACCTGGCAGCCGGCCTGGCGCGCCGCCTGCGCCACCAGCAGCGCTTCGCTCGAATACGGCGCGAAGCTGACGATGACGACGGCTTCGCCCGCCTGCAGGGCGCGCAAGTCCATTTCCAGGGTGCCGCCCTGGCCGCTCAGCAGCTGCACGCTGGGGCGCACCAGCCGGTACAGGTAGTGCAGGGTGTAGGCGATCGGATGGGCGGCGCGAAAGCCGGCCACGTGCACGCGGGGTGCCGCCTGCAGCAGGCTGGCGGCCGTGTCCAGGGCGGTGTGGTTGGCGCTTTCCGTGGCGGCCAGGTTGCGCTGCTGCGCCGTGAACACTTCCGTGACCAGGTCGCGCTCTTTCCCCTCTTTGCCGGCCAGCGCGCCCGCCTTTGCCGCATAGCCGGCCTGGCCCGCGCGCAGGCGTTCGACGAAGATGGCTTTCAGTTCGGGCCAGCCGGCAAAGCCCAGCTGCTGCGCCAGGCGCACGAGGGCGGCCGACTGCACCTGCGCGCGCGCGGCGATGCTGCGCATCGATGAGACGGCCACTTCGTCCGGATGGTCGGCCAGGTAGCGGGCACCGGCCTGGAATTGCGGGCTCAGTTCCGCATGGCGCGCCTTGATCAGGTCCATCAGTGCCGCATAGGAATCGTAGGGTGTCGCTGCCTGCATCGCCGTGCCTCATTTGATAGGTTGCGGCGATGGTACAGGATTCGTCAGCGCGCCGGTAGCGGCGCGCCCTGCACCCGGGCGGCCGTGCGCGGACGCAGGCGGGCAAACAGATGCGGCCCGGCCGGTTTGCGGCGCGGTCCCGTCGTCAGCACGCGCAAGGCGGTGGGCAGCGGCACGTCGTGGCAATGCAAAAACAGGGCGGCGGCGCCCGTGCCGGCCATTTCCTGCAAGGCCAGCGCATGTTCGACCAGCGCCGCCGTGCGCATGTCGAGCCGTACCGGGATGTCGGGTTGAAATAACTGTATATCGACGTGCCGTGCATCGCGCATGCTGTCCCCCGCCGGGTTCGCTGGTCAAGCTGCCAGCATAAAAGCGCCCGGGCGCCACCACTTTGCGCCAGATCAATTCCTATGGCGGATAGATTCCACAAAGCAAAAAAAACGCCAACCGTTGCCGGCTGGCGCTGAAAACCCTCGAAGGAAGAAAGGTATATTGTTTTTAACAACGTCTCGACGCCTGACAAAACCATCGCGAGCGGCAGTGATTTGTGGCCGAGAAGCGCAACGGCACTGTAGTGCCGTGAGCATCGCCGGCCGCAAAGCGCGCCGCGCAGCCGGTTTGGTCAGGTGTCCACTAGTAGCTCCAGCGGACGGACAAACCGACGACCTTGTCATAGCGCCGCACATCGCGCACATAGTCGGGCGTGTCGTGGTAGTCGCGGTAGGTCGAGTCGAGCAGGTTGTTCGCGTCCAGCGTTACCGTGGTGTTCGGGTTGAGCTTGTACGAGACCGATGCGTCCAGGGTCTTGGTCGGCGCCACGGTCAGGTGGATGCCCTTGCCGCGGTAGTTGTAGTCGTCGACATATTTGTCGCGCCAGCTGTAGGCCAGGCGCGCCGACCACGGTCCCTGTTCGTACAGGCCGACGATATTGGCCGACCACTTCGACATGCCCGTGAACGGGTGCACGCTGCCATTCAACTCTTCCAGCTCGCCCGTCATGTAGGTGGCGTTCGCCTGCAGGCCCAGTCCGCTCATCCAGCCGGGCAGCTTGTCGTAGAACTGCTGGTAAGCCATTTCCAGACCTTGCAGATGGCCCTTCGAGGTGTTGCGCGGACGCGTGATGTCGTACTCGATGCCGCCGTACGTTTCCTTGGCCGAGCCGGAGAGGATGTAGTTCTTGAAATTGTGGCGGAACACGGTGGCCGTGACGGAACCCGTCTGGGCGAAATACCATTCCAGCGCTGCATCGAGGTTCTTGCCTTCCACGGGTTTGAGGTCGGGATTGCCGCCGCTGCCAGTCGGGCGCACCATTTCCAGGCTCTGGCCCAGGCTCACGCCGGGGTTGAAGTCGGCGAAGTTCGGGCGCTGCACGGCTTTGCCGGCGGTCAGGCGGGCGATCAGGTCCTGGCGCAGCAGGGCTTTCAGGGTCAGGCTGGGCAGCACGTCCGTATCCGACGTCTTCACGCGCACGGGCGTGACGATGCCGTTTTGCGAGGAATTGCCTTGCAAGTCCTGCTTGGTCTGCACCACGCGCACGCCCAGCGTGCCATCGACCGGTACCTGCGCCAGGTCAAAGCCGATGCGCGCCTTGCCGTAGACGGCATTGGTTTTTTCCACATCCTTGTAGTGGGTCATCGGATCGTCCGGGCTGCGTTCGCTGCTGCCCGTAAACAGCTGGCGCAGCGCGGCCGTGTTGTTGAGCATGAAGTCGCGGCAGGGCGTGAGCCAGCTTTGCAGGCCGAAGTTGCCCGTGTTCTCGTGCGAGGCGCAAGCCAGGCCGGGAATCGCGTCCGCAGTCATAATCGACATCAACCCGCCCTGGCCATTTTTTTCGCGGATCGATTCGGCCTTGCGCTTGGCCAGGCGCACGCCGCCCGAAAATTCGCGGAAAAAGCCCGTGCTGTCCATGTCGTAGGTAAGGTCGCCGCGCCAGTCGGTCGAGCTGCCTTCGTCGTGGCTGTGGTTATCGTAGAAGCCGAGCAGCGTGTAGTTCTTCGGGTCCAGCATGTTGTAGCCGGGGTAGCTGATCTGCGCGCCGCCGTTCACATTCGTGCTGCCGATCACGCTGGTCGGGTGGGCGAGGAAGTCGAGGATGGGAAATTCGCGCTCGAAGTTGCTCACCGTGCGCGCCAGCTCCGTGGTGGCGCGTAGCTGCGGCGTGATGTCCCAGCGCGCGCCGATGGCGCCTTGCGAACCGATCGAGCGGTCGCGCCGCGCCTGTGTCGAACCGAGGGTAAACGGCGACCACGGGCCGTCGATCTTGCCCACCGTGGCCGCCTGGCTGGTACCGGGGATCAGGGTGATGTCCGGGTTCTGGCCCCAGGGCAGCGAACCGACGAAGAACTGGCTGTCGAACGCATGCTTGATCAGGGTCGACATGCCTTCCGCATACACTTCCACCTGCGAGTTCGGGCGCCACTGGAAAGCGGCATTGGCCGCGTAGCGCTTGCGGTCGCCCACGGTCGGGATCATGCCGACGGAATCGGGGCCCGTGATGTTGCCCGCTTCGGGGCGTTTGACGGGTTCGGCGTTCCAGATCGTCTCGTCATAGTATCTGCCGCGCTGGTAGGACAGGCCGAGCAGGGCGCCGAATTCGCCGTATGGGGTCTTCCAGCGGTTCGAGACCATGCCGCTGACGTTCGGGTCCGTCGAGCCGGCCTTGTCGCGGTGTTCGGCGCGCACATTGCCCGATGCCGTAAAGCCCTTGAAGTCGAACGGGCGGTTGGTGCGCACGTCGATCACGCCGGCCGTGCCGCCTTCGACCATGTCGGCGCCCTGCGATTTGTACACGTCCACGCGCTGCAACATGGCCGTCGGAATGTCGGCCAGGTACAGGCTGCGGCCCACCGAGGTGAACATCTCGCGGCCGTTGAGCAGGGTCACCACGCCGGGCAAGCCGCGGATGATGACGGTGCCCGCCTCGCCGCTTTCGCGGCGGATCTGCACGCCCGTCACGCGGCCGAGGATTTCGGCCACGTTCTTGTCGGGGAATTTGCCGATTTCATCGGCGACGATGGAGTCGACCACCTGGTCGTTGTTTTTCTTGATCGTCTGCGCGCTCTGTGCCGCCCTGCGCACGCCCGTGACGGCGACGACGGCGATGCCGCTGTCGGCTGGCGCTGCCGCCGGTGCTGTTTCTACCACTTCTGCCGCTGGTGTTTCCGCGGCGGGCGCCTGTTGCGCCCAGACGGACGCGCTGCTCAGCAGGCCGGCGCCGGCCAGCGCGGCCACTGTGGCCTTCAAGGTCAGACGTGTGTTGTGCCGGGACGTGCGGGTGCCCGTTGCCATCGATTGCTTCATCTTGTCTCCACCTGTATTTTAGTTATGTTGAGAACGCTGCGGCAGTCGCCGCCAGAGCTGGAACCTGCTCAAGAAACATGGTAGGTGGGAATGACTTTGCCCCACAAATGACTTCTTTTGCGAAGTCAATATCAATTCCGGTATCCCTGCTGCATTCATGCGCCCTGGCGGCGCACCCAGGCATCGCTGTTCGCTGCCGATGAAATGCGCGCCGGTGCGCCGGCCGCGCAGGAGCGAAAAAAAAGGCGGCCCGCAGGCCGCCCTTGTGCGCAGTTGGCGCGCTTACGCTTCGGCGACGCGCTTGGCGATGTGCGCCAGCGCTTCTTCCACCTGGTCGATCAGGATCAGGCACAGATCGCCTTCGCTCAAACGCGCCAGGGCCTTGTCGATGGCGACGAATTCGCCGTTGATTTCATCGATATGGCTGGTGCGCTTGGCGCCGTCCAGGCCCTGGCGCAGCAAGGCCACGACTTCACCGTCGGCGCGGCCGCGCTGGCACTGGTCCTGGTACAGCAGCACGTCGTCGAAGGCGGCGCCGAGGATTTCCGTCTGCTGACGGATGTCTTCGTCGCGGCGGTCGCCGGCGCCGCTGATGACCACCGAGCGGCGCTTGGCCGGCATGCTTTCGACGGCCTGCACCAGCGCCAGGATGGCGTCCGGATTGTGGCCGTAGTCGGCGATCAGCGTGGCGCCACGATAGTCGAACACGTTGAAGCGGCCCGGCGCGTTGTCGGCTTCATTGGCAAAGGTTTTCAGGCCCAGCGCGATGGTTTTCCAGTCCAGGCCCACGGCCCAGGCGGCGGCCAGCGACGCCATGACGTTGTCGACCTGGAAGCCGATGGCGCCGTTGCGCGTGATGGGCACTTGCGACAGGGCGATTTCGTGGCGTTCCTTGCCTTGCGCCGCGACCAGCTTGCCGTCTTCCACGTACACGACGCGGTTGCCCTGCGCGCGGTGCGTGGCCATCACGGGATGCGTCTTGTCGGCGGCGAAGAAGGTCACCGTGCCGCTGCAATTCTTGGCCATGCGGGCCACGGCCGGGTCGGTGGCGTTCAGCACGGCCACGCCGCTGTCAGCCACGTTCTGCACGATCACGCGCTTCAATACCGCCAGGTCTTCCACGGTGGTGATGTAGTTCAGGCCCAGGTGGTCGCCCGCGCCGATATTCGTCACCACGGCGACCTGGCAGCGGTCGAAGGCCAGGCCTTCGCGCAGCATGCCGCCGCGCGCCGTCTCGAATACGGCCGCGTCCACGTCCGGGTGCAGCAGCACGTTGCGCGCGCTGCGCGGGCCGCTGCAGTCGCCGCTGTCGATCTGGCGTCCTTCGATGTACACGCCATCCGTGTTCGTCATGCCGGTGCGCAGGCCGGAGGTGGTCAGCAGGTGGGCGATCAGGCGCACGGTGGTGGTCTTGCCGTTGGTGCCGGTGACGGCGACGACGGGAATGCGGCCATCGTCGCCTTCGGCGAACATGGCGGCGATGATGGCTTCGCCGACGGGACGCGGCTTGCCGAACGACGGCGCCAGGTGCATGCGCAAACCCGGTGCTGCGTTGACTTCGACAATGCCGGCGTTCTGCTCTTCCAGCGGTTTCAGAATGCTGTCGGAAACGACGTCCACGCCGCAGATATCGAGGCCCACCATGTGCGCGGCCGCGACGGCGCGCGCCGCCACTTCCGGATGCACGTCGACGGTGACGTCGGTGGCCGAGCCGCCCGTCGACAGGTTGGCGTTATTGCGCAAGATCACGCGCTGGCCCACGGGCGGCACGGAGTCGGCCACGTAGCCCTGCTTGGCCAGGCTGGCCAGGGCGATGTCGTCGAAGCGGATTTTCGTCAGCGAGGTGGCGTGGCCGCTGCCGCGGCGCGGGTCCAGGTTGACCTGGTCGACCAGTTCGCGCACCGTGTGCTGGCCGTCGCCCACGACTTGCGGCGGGTCGCGGCGGGCCGCTGCCACCATCTTGTTGCCGATGACGAGCAAGCGGAAATCGTGGCCCGGCAGATAGCGTTCGACGAGGATGTCGTCGCGGAATTCCTGCGCCGCGAGGAAGCCGGCCGTCAGCTGCTCGCGCGTGGTGACATTGACGGTAACGCCCTTGCCCTGGTTGCCATCCTTCGGTTTCACGACGACGGGCAGGCCGATCTCGCAGGCGGCGGCCCAGGCGTCGTCCGCGTCGACGGCGACACGGCCTTGCGGCACGGGCACGCCGGCCGAATCGAGCAGTTTTTTCGTCAGTTCCTTGTCCTGCGCGATGGCTTCGGCAATCGCGCTGGTGCCGTCCATTTCGGCGGCCTGGATCTTGCGCTGCTTGCTGCCCCAGCCGAACGTCACCAGGCTGCCTTCGGTCAGGCGGCGGAACGGGATGTTGCGGGCCACGGCGGCGTTGACGATGGCGCCCGTCGAAGGGCCCAGGCGCACGTCTTCATCGAGTTCCTGCAGCTGGTGCAGGGCGCCGGCCAGGTCGAACGGCGCATCGTCGAGCGCGGCGCGGCACAGCTGCTGCGCCAGTTCCAGGGCCAGGCGGCCGACGGCTTCTTCCGAGTATTCGACGACGACCTGGAAGATGCCCGTTTCCAGGGTCGGCGTGGTGCGGCTGAAGGTGACGGGGCAGCCGGCTTGCGCCTGCAGGCCCAGCGCCGCCAGTTCCAGCACCTGCGCCATCGGCGCGGCGTTGTAATTGCCCAGCGGTTGCAGCGGGCTCAGTTGCGGAAAGAGTGCGCGCAGGCGGGCTTCGAAGCCGGGCAGCTGGGCGATGTCGAGTTCCTGCGTGGTGCAGGAAACAATGGCTTCCACGGCGGTGTCGTGGCTCCAGAGGTTAGGGCCCCGCAAGGCCCGTACGCGAGATACTTCCATAATTAAACCGTAATCCTGTTGTGTTCTTGTGGGCCCGGCCGTAGCCGGGCTTGAGTCTTAATTCCCGATGCAGCCGGGGGCCGCGTCGAAGGTACGCAAGCCGGCGCAAATCAGGTCGACGGGCAGGTTCAGGGCCCAGGCGGCGGCCGCGACGGCCAGTACGCTGTCGACATTGCCGGCCGTGGCCGGTTTCAGCAGGTCCAGGCACAGCAGGACCGTTTCGATGCCGCCTTCGGCCAGCACGATGTGGTTGCCGCGCACGAATACGGCGCGCTGGCCGGCGGCCAGTTGCGCCGCAATGGCGGGCAAGCTGCCATCCTGCGCATACAGGGTCACCGTGCCGTCGCACAGTTCGGCCAGTTCCAGCACGTGCGCGTTGGCGGCGTTGAGCACGGCCACGCCCGTCGGCACGACCACGTCGACCTGGCTGCGCACGGCCTTGTACAGGCCCGCTTCGTCCAGCACGTCGAAATCCTTGACGCTATCGAGGCTGCCCATGTCCGTGACGACGCCGATCTGGCACTTGTCGTAGGCCAGGCCTTCGGCCAGGATCATGCGCGGATTGCTCTCGAACAGGGCCGTCTGCACGGTGCGGTTGAGCAGCAGGCGCTGGCCCGCGTCCCAGTTCACGCAATCGCTGCTGACGACGCGGCGCTGGTCCAGATACATGCCTTCGCTGCAGACGGCGCCCGTATGCAGGCCCGACAGGTTGAGCAGTTTGCACAGCATGCGCACGATCAGGCTGGTGCCGCGCGTGCCCGTCACGCCGATCAGCGGAATGCGGCCCGTTTCCTCGGCCGCGAACAGGTGGTCGACGATGGCCGCGCCGACAGGGCGGGGCTGGCCCACGCCTGGCTTGATGTGCGCCAGCAGGCCGGGGCTGGCATTGACTTCGATGATGGCGCCGCGCTGCTCTTCCAGGGGACGGGTAATATCCTTCGTCACCAGGTCGATGCCGGCGATATCGAGGCCGACCACGCGCGCGGCCAGCAGGGCTGCATGTACGACGGACGGGTGCACGTCGTCCGTGACGTCGATGGCCACGTTGCCGTTCGGCTGGATCAGCACTTTCTGGCCCGCCTGCGGCACGGACAGGGCGGTCATGCCCTGGCGCTGCAGTTCGAGAATGATCTCGCCCGATTCATGCGGCTTGACGGTGCCGAGCGGGAAATCTTCGCCTTCGCCGCGGCGTGGATCGGTATTGATCTGCGTGTTCACCAGTTCCAGCACGCTGGAAGTGCCATCGCCGTCGACCCATAGGGATTCGCCCTTGGCGGCCGCGATCAGCTTGTTGCCGACGACGAGCAGACGGTGTTCGTCGCCCGTGATGAAGCTTTCCACCAGCACGGCCGAGCTGTCGCCCTTGCGCGCGGCCAGTTCATAGGCCGCCTTCACGTCGCTTTCGGTCATCAGGTTCAGCGACACGCCGCGGCCATGGTTGCCGTCATACGGCTTGACGACGACGGGCACGCCGATGTCCTGCGCTTCTTCCCAGGCCGCTTCGGCGCTGCGCACCAGGCTGCCTTCGGGCACGCGCACGCCGCACGATTTGAGCAGGAATTTGGTCAGATCCTTGTCGCTGGCGATGCCTTCGGCAATCGCGCTGGTGCGGTCTGTTTCGGCCGTCCAGATGCGGCGCTGCGCGGCGCCGTGGCCCAGCTGCACCAGGTTGCCGTCGTTCAGGCGCAGGGAAGGGATGCGGCGCTCGGTGGCGGCATCGACGATGCTCGCCGTGCTCGGGCCCAGGCAACGCGAGTCGACCATGTCGCGCAGCGGCGCCAGGGCCGCTTCCAGGTCGTAGGCTTCATCATTGATGGCGGCCATCAGCAGTTCGCGCGCGGAGGCCAGGGCGGCGCGGCCCACGTGCTCTTCGCGCGTGCGGAAGGCCATCTTGTAGACGCCGCGCTGGCTGGTCGAGCGCGTCTGGCCGAAGCCCGTGCGCATGCCGGCCAGGTTTTGCAGTTCCAGCACCACGTGTTCGAGGATGTGAGCCGACCATGTGCCTTCGCGCAGGCGCTCGAAAAAGCCGCCCCGTTCGCCCACGCCGCAGCGGTGCTCGATCATGCCGGGCAGCCACGCCACCAGGCGCTCGTACAGGCCGGGCAGGGTATTCGATGGATAGTCTTCCAGTTCGCCGATGTCGACCCAGGCTTCAATCACCGGGCGGTAAGTCCAGATGTTGGGGCCGCGCAAGTGGGTGACGCGGACGAATTCGATGTTCTTCTTCTTGATCATGTAAGTGGTTTCTTGATAACAAGCCAGGCGTCTGGGCGCCAGATACTTTATGTTGGCTTTACAGAGTCTTTTCAGGCTCGTGCTTGGTTCTTTATCCCGGGTATGCGCAGTGTGCCACTTTTAGCGGCCTCTTGTCGCGTTTGCTTCTCGTATTCTGCTGGTGTTGTCATTCTAATTGTTACTAATTGTTGCCATACTTGTTATAAAGTTACCGACTCCGGGCTAAGCTGGAGCATTTGCGCAACAGCGGGCTGTTGTATACTTGCCCCTGTACGATGGCCGCGCATTTTTTTGCTCCGTTTTGCCATCATTCATTACCTGCAGGCATCCATTCGATACAATACAGGAAATTGCCACTGGTGCATCTACCTCGCCATCGCGCAATACACAAACATTGATCGGGCGTCTGCCCCATCCCCCAAATCCCGCCCTGAAGGGCTTGGCCTCGAGCCGGAGTATGCTTTACGATGACAACTGAACTGAGTGTTCCTGCAACAACTATTCCCCTTACCTCGCTGCCGGAACACTGGCTGGCGGAAGTGGAAAGCAAGCTTTCTCCAGGGGAGAACGTTTTAAGTAGCGTTGAGGTTGACCTCGATGCGCGATTACGTTTCACAAAAGGCATAATTGTTGTCACAGAGAAGCGTTTACTGGCCCGTTCCCCGGGCGATACCACCTGGAAAAGTTGGTCTTTCCGCCACGGACTGCGCCTGACGCACCACGACCACGCCGGCGTCGGCCACCTGGAATTGTTCGACGACCACGGCCGCCTGGCGTCGTGGCGTTTTACCCTGGGCCAGAATCTGCATGCGATCCGCGTGCTGGAACAGTTCGTCGAGCGCCTCGACAGCCACCTGACGGGCCAGCCCGTGCTGGAAGCGGAGCAGGAAGTGTGTCCGAGCTGCAAGGCGCCTCTGGAGCCGGAGCAGGAAGAATGTCCGATCTGCGCCAAGGTGCTGCATACGCCGCCATCGACCTGGACCCTGTTCCGCCTGTGGCGTTTCGCCCATCCCTACCGTGGCCAGCTGGCCCTGGGCTTCATGCTGATGCTGCTCTCCACGGCCGCGCACATGATTCCGCCCTACCTGACGGCGCCGCTGATGGACAATGTGCTGATCCCGTATCAGAACGGCAAGCATATCGATCCGTGGCTGGTGGTGTACTACATGAGCGGCTTGCTCGGTTCGGCCCTGCTGGCCTGGCTGCTGGGCTGGGGCAAGACCTATGTGCTGGCCCTGGTGTCCGAACGCATGGGCGCCGACTTGCGCTCGGCCACCTATGAACACCTGATGAAGCTGTCGCTGGAATTTTTCGGCGGCAAGCGCACGGGCGACCTGATGGCGCGCATCGGCAGCGGCAGCGACCGCATCTGCGTCTTCCTCTCGCTGCACTTGCTCGATTTCGCTTCCGACGTGCTGATGATCATCATGACGGGCGTGATCCTGTGGTCGATGAATCCGTGGCTGGCCATCATGACCCTGGCGCCGCTGCCGTTCATCGCCTGGATGATCCACCTGGTGCGCGACCGCTTGCGCACGGGCTTTGAAAAGATCGACCGCGTGTGGAGCGAAGTGACCAACGTGCTGGCCGATACCATCCCCGGCATTCGAGTCGTCAAAGCGTTTGCGCAGGAAAAGCGCGAAGCGGCCCGCTTCCGCGACGCCAACGCGCACAACCTGGCCGTCAACGACAAGTTGAACAAGGTCTGGTCGCTGTTCTCGCCGACCGTTTCCTTCCTGACGGAGATGGGCTTATTGGTCATCTGGTGCTTCGGCATCTGGCAGCTGTCGCGCGGCGAAATCACCGTCGGCGTGCTGACCGCCTTCATCGCCTACAGCACGCGCTTCTACGGCCGCCTCGATTCGATGAGCCGCATCGTCTCCGTGACGCAGAAATCGGCGTCCGCCGCCAAGCGCATCTTCGACATCCTCGACCATGTGTCGAGCGTACCGGAACCGGCGCAGCCCGTGAAACTGGAGAAGATCGAAGGCAGGATCGATTTGCGCGAAGTCGGTTTCCGCTATGGCAACCGCGCCGTCAACCGCGGCATCACCCTGAACATCAAGGCGGGCGAGATGATCGGCCTGGTGGGCCACAGCGGTTCGGGCAAGAGCACGCTGGTCAACCTGATCTGCCGTTTCTACGACGTGTCGGAAGGGGCGATCTTGCTCGACGGCGTCGACATCCGTTCGTTCGCCGTGTCCGACTACCGCCGCAATATCGGCCTGGTGCTGCAGGAACCGTTCCTGTTCTTCGGTACCATCGCGGAAAATATCGCCTACGGCAAACCGCATGCGACGCGCCAGGAGATCATCGCCGCCGCGCGCGCCGCGCATGCGCACGAATTCATCTTGCGCCTGCCGCAAGGCTACGATTCGATGGTGGGCGAACGTGGCCAGGGCTTGTCCGGCGGCGAACGCCAGCGCATCTCGATCGCCCGCGCCCTGCTGATCGACCCGCGCATCCTGATCATGGATGAAGCGACATCGTCGGTCGATTCGGAAACGGAAAAAGAGATCCAGAAGGCGCTCGACAATCTGGTGCAGGGCCGCACGACGATCGCCATCGCGCACAGGCTGTCGACCCTGCACCGGGCCGACCGTCTGGTGGTGCTGGACCGTGGCCAGGTCGTCGAAGTGGGCAGTCACGATGAACTGATGGCGAAAGAGGGCGCCTATTTCCGCCTCTACGAAGCACAGGCGCGCAACAACGAACTCGCCCTGGATGACAAGGAATAAGCATGGCCAGTACAACTTTTACATTAAGCCGCGACCCTTTCGGCAAGCTGGTGATGACGGACGCGGACGGCCAGGTCTTTGAAGGCGTGGCGCCCGTGCGCGCCTTCCCCATCCAGTCGCCGGACGAAGGCATTTCGCTGGTGCTGGGCAACGGCAAGGAAGTGGCGTGGATCGACCGCCTCGACGCCATGCCGGAGCCGGCGCGCAGCCTGCTGCAGGAAGAGCTGGAAGGACGCGAATTCATGCCCGAGATCGCGCGCGTGAAAAGCGTCTCCAGCTTCGCCACGCCATGCACCTGGCATGTCGACACGGACCGGGGCGAGACGCAATTCGTGCTGAAAGGCGAGGAAGACATCCGCCGCATCGGTGCCGCGTCGCTCTTGATCGCCGACAACCACGGCATCCACTTTTTGATACGCGACATGTTTAATATCGACAAGACGACGCGCAAGATACTCGACCGCTTCCTGTAAGGTAAGCGTTGGAGTTACCTGAAAACCGCTGCCTGCAGCGGTTTTTTTTTAGGCTCTGTCCCCGACAAATAGGGGAACTCAAGGAATCTTCCCCAGCCCCGGCTGTCTGACTGTACATATCAGACAAACGGGAGCCTTCCATGCAGCCAGCCGAATGGAAAACCTTCATCGCCCAGTTCGCCGCACTGAGCCGTCGCCAGCGTTTGGCGAGCACTGCTCTGCTGCGCGGGGCAGGATCGCAGAACGCCGCCGTGGCACTGGTCGAAAGCGTAGCCCGGCAGCGGTTGCACTGTCCTGCCTGCAACAGCAGTCATGCGCACCGGCACGGTCATGCGCACGGACTGCAGCGCTACCGTTGCGTGCCGTGCGGGCGCACCTTCAATGCGCTCACCGGCACACCGCTGGCCCGCTTGCGCCACAAGACCTTGTGGCTCGACTACGCCAACTGCCTGCTCGAGTCGGCTTCCGTGCGCAAGGCAGCAAGCCAGCTGGGCGTGCACCGCAACACCGCCTTTCGCTGGCGCCACCGGTTTTTAAGCCTGGCCAAGACGGACCGGCCCCATTGCCTGCATGGCATCGCCGAAGCGGACGAGCTGTATGTGCTGGAATCGGAAAAGGGCGCGCGGCATCTGACGCGTCCGGCGCGCCGCCGTGGCGGCCATGCCCGCAAGCACGGCATTTCCAGTGAACAAGTCTGCATCCTGGTGGCGCGCGACCGCACGGGACAAACCCGCGATTTCGTCGCGGGAAAAGGGGCGCTGACCAAGGCGCAGCTGCATGCCTGCCTGCCGCCGGTGATCGACAAGGACATCTTGCTGGTCACCGACGACCACGCTGCCTATCGCGCCTTCGCGCGTGAAGCGGGCATCAGTCACCAGGCCGTCAATGTGCGCGCAGGCATCCGCGTGCAGGGCGCCGCCCACGTGCAGAACGTCAACGCGTATCACAGCCGCCTGCGGGCATGGCTAGGCCCCTTTCACGGCGTGGCGACGCGCTACCTGCCGAATTACCTGGGCTGGCGCTGGATACTCGACGCCGGGCGCATCCGCTCCCCAGAAACATTATTGAAGGCAACATTGGGCGAGTTCCCACATTTGACGGTGACATAGCTTTTTTCGTCTGCCGGGCATGAAAAAAGCCGCACTCTCGTGCGGCTTTCGGGGGCAGTACCGGCAGCCATTTCAGGCTGCCGGGGATTGCGCTACATTACATGAACTTGTAGCCTGCGCCGATGTAGAAGTAACGGCCGCGCACGTTGTACAGCTGAGCAAAGCCCAGGGTGCCGTACTGGTTACCCGCGCCCATTGCGCTAAACGGCGGCATTTTGTCGAACAGATTCTTGATGCCGGCCGTGAAGGTCAGGTTTTGCATCGCCACGTACTGGCCCGTCAGATCGACTTCCGTGTGCGAAGGAATCGTGCGGGTGCCCGGCTTGATTTCTTCGCGGCGCTTGTCAGAGTCGATCATGTCGCCCGTCGTGCGAATGACCAGGGAGCCGGACATATTGTCCTTTTCCAGGCTCGCAGTAAACGTGTTGCGGTATTTCGGGTTCATGAACGTCTTCAGCGTGCTTTGCACCGGATCCGTTTCCGTATCCTGCGTTTCCATGCGGGTGTAGACGGTGGACGCATTGCGGATCGTGAACTTGCCGAACATCGTTTGCGGCGAGGTGTAGCGTACGTCCGTATCGAAACCGCGTACTTCGGTGGTAGCCAGGTTCTGGTTGTTCAGCAGGATGCGCGCGTCGCCATTCTTGATTTCGACGTTGCCGCGCTCGATCGCCTTGGTTTCCGTCAGGGTACCGATCTCGTTCTTCTTGTCGATCTTGAAGTAATCGATGCTGACCGTCAGCGAGTTCACTGGCGAGAACACCACGCCCAGGTTATAGGTCTTGCCCGTTTCAGGTTTCAAGTCCTTGTTGGAGCCGGAGACCTGGTAGTAGGAGAAGTTGGTGCAATTGCCGGAAATCGAAGGGAAGGCATTGCAGATTTCCTTGTCGTTCGTCGTATAGGCACCGGCATCGACGCCGCCATACATCTGTTTCAGCGATGGCGCCAGGTAGCTGCCTGCATACGAACCGCGGAACATCAGGTTGTTCAGCGGCTGGTAGCGCAAAGCCAGTTTCGGGCTGGTCTTGCTGCCGACATTCGAGATGTCGTCATAGCGCAAGGCGACCTGAGCTTCGACGTTTTTCAGGAAGGGAATCGACAGTTCGCCGAAGATGCCCTTGGAATTGCGGTCCGCCTTCACGGAGGCTTGCTGGATGCTGCCGAAGACCAGGCCATCGATCTGGTTCTGGTCGGGCTGGTCGCTCAGCGTTTCCTTGTTGTACGACACGCCGACGGCGTAGGCCATCGCACCGCCAGCCAGGTCCATGATCGGCGCCGAGGCCTTGGCGTTGAAGAAGGTCAGTTCCGATTTGCCGGCGCGCGTAGGCGTCAGGCGAATCTTGTCGACGGCGGCTTGCGGGTTGTCGGTGCGGGTCGGGTCGATCGAACCATTCTCGATCGCTTCGTTGAACAGATCGTAATGTGCGTAGTTCGAATCGCGGTTGGTGGCCTTGCTTACGCCCTTGCCGATGGCGACGTCCCAGTCGATGCCGCGCGTCGTGCCTTCCAGGCCCGTCGAGAACTGGGTCATTGTGCCCTTGCGGTTGGTCTTGCGAGGACCCATTTGCATAAAGCGGCCGGCAACGGTCTTGCCATTGACTACGAAGTTGCCCGGAGCAGCCTGAGCTTCGAAGTCATCCTTGCTTTCGGAATAGGTAAATTCCGCGAACGCGCGGATGTTGTCGCTGATTTTCAGGCTGCCGATCAGCATGCCGCTGACGCGATCGGCGCCGTTGGTCGAGGTCAGCAAGGTCTTGTTGACGTCGAAACGGCAGGAGCCGTTGCTCAAATCGTCCGGTGGGCATGGCACCAGGGTGCCGCCGCCGGCGATATTGCCGCTAGGATGGAAGCCGCTGCGGCCATCCGGGCCGCCAAAGCGGCGGAAGTCGGCCGAACGGGTCAGGTCGCGGTCCTTGCGGTAGATCGGATCGCGCTTGAACACGTCGACCGTGGCCAGTACGTTGAAGCCCTGGGTGTCGTAGTCGCCAAAACCGTACACGAGGTTGGCCGTCTTTTCCTTGGCGTCCGAGCGCGAGCTTTGACCATAGCTGGTCTTCGCTTCCAGGCCCTGGTAGTTCTTTTTGGTGATGAAGTTCATCACGCCGGCCACCGCATCGGCGCCATAAATGGCGGATCCGCCGTCCTTCAGGATTTCAATGCGTTCCAGCGCGCTCAGCGGGATAGCGTTGACGTCGACCGCGGCGCCCGCGCCCGAACCGTCAGCCAGCGCATTGGTTGGCAGGCGGCGGCCGTTCAAGAGGATCAGCACGTTGCGTTCGCTCAAGCCGCGCATCTTGATGTTGGTGGTGCCGGAACCGGAAGGCGAGTTGGCGCTCAGCTCGCCTTGATCATTGATGTCGATCGAGGCCAGATTCTTGACCAATTCGGCAACGCTGGTGGCGCCCGTGCGCTCGATATCTTTTTTGGTGTAAATCTCCACCGGTGCGGCCGTTTCGGCATCCACGCGCTTGATGGCGGAACCGGTGACGACCACGCGCTGCAATTTCTCGTCAGCCTTGGCTTCCTGCGCTTGAGCGGCCTGGTGCATGAAGCCTGCGCTCATGACCAAAGTGCCGGCAAACATCATGCGCAAGGATTTGCTTAATTTCTTTTCAATCATTGTCCATCCTCCAACTAGGAAACTTTAGTTTCCTTAGGGTTTTTATTTAGCTATTTGAAAGTATTTTCAAAATTACCATGTTTATAAATTTAGCAGCTTAAATTTACAATTCATCAGACCATTTTTCGCCTTGGGCTGTCAAGACGGCTCTGCTTTTTGCGTATGGATTCTCTCTTCGAAGAATGACGCTGGATGAATTTGATTTGTGTATGGCAGGAAATCATTAAATTTCAATTGTTAAATAAATTTAATTTTCCCATTAGCAAAAAAAGCGTGGATAGTTTTGTTTTTTTATAATGCCGATCTAGACATCTGTTGTTTTTTTGTGACGTTTTATAGTGTCGTTGCGACGATTGCCTGCCGCATTGCGTCAGCGCTACGGGCAAAAAAAAGCCGCCCGTGGAGGGCGGCCGGCATGACGGGGAAGCGCGCTTATTGAAACGCCACTTCCGCAAAACTGCGCAATTTTCGGCTGTGCAGGCGGTCCACGCCCTGGCGGCGCAGCAGTTCCACGGCGCGGATGCCGATGCGCAGATGCTGGTCGACTCTTTCGCGGTAGAAGTGATTGGCCATGCCGGGCAGCTTGATTTCGCCGTGCAGCGGCTTGTCGCTCACGCACAGCAGGGTGCCGTACGGCACGCGGAAACGGAAGCCGTTGGCGGCGATCGTCGCGCTTTCCATGTCCAGCGCGATGGCGCGGCTCTGGCTGAAGCGGCGCTCCGGCGTGCGCTGCGGCAGCAGTTCCCAATTGCGGTTGTCCGTGCTGGCCACGGTCCCCGTGCGCATGATGTGTTTCAAGTCATGCCCCGTCAGTTGGGTGATTTCCGCCACTGCCGTTTGCAGCGCCTGCTGGATTTCCGCCAGCGGCGGGATCGGCACCCACAGCGGCAAGTCTTCGTCGAGCACGTGGTCTTCGCGCACATACGCGTGCGCCAGCACGTAATCGCCCAGGCTTTGCGTGGTGCGCAGGCCCGCGCAATGGCCGAGCATCAGCCAGGCGTGCGGGCGCAGCACGGCGATATGGTCGGTAATGGTCTTCGCGTTGGCCGGACCGACACCGATATTGACCATGGTGATGCCGCTGCCGTCCGCGCGCAGCAGGTGGTAGGCGGGCATCTGCGGCAGGCGCGGCGGGGCGGCGCCCAGCGCATCCTCGCTCTCGACCGTCTGGCCCACACGGCGCGTGACCACGTTGCCCGGTTCGACAAAGGCGACGTAGCCATCGTCGTCCGATGGCGCGGCCGCATCGGGCGCGCGGTCCATCATGGCGTGGCCCAGGCGGATGAATTCGTCGATATAGAACTGGTAATTGGTAAACAGGACGAAGTTCTGGAAATGCTGCGGCGAGGTGCCGCTGTAGTGGCGCAGGCGCTGCAGCGAATAATCGACGCGCGGTCCCGTGAACAGCGACAGGGGCTGCGCTTCGCCGTGCGCCGGTTCGTGCGTGCCGTTGGCGATGCCGTCGTCCATGGCCGACAGGTCGGGCAGGTCGAACAGGTCGCGCATGGCCAGGCGGCGGCCCGCATCCATATTGCCCTCGATATGGTCATGCTCGGCGAACGAGAAATGCACGGGGATGGGCTGGGCGCTGACGCCCACTTCCAGATGTACCTTTTGGCCGCTGTTATGGTTTTTCAGCAGCAGCGTGAACTGGTCGAGATAATAGTCGCCGAACAGGTCGGGGCGCGTCAGCGTGGTCTCGAACACGCCGGGACCGGCGACAAAACCGTAGGCCAGCGGCGAGTCGGCGCGCGCCACGGTGTCGGTCTGGATGCGCACGAAGGGGTAGCAGGCGCGCACCCGTTCGTGCATGTCTTCGCCGGCGACAAAGCGCTGCAGCGCGTCGCGCAAGTGTTCGATGCTGCTGCGGTAGATGGCTTGCACCTGTTCCAACGCCAGGCGTGGATCGTCGAAGCGGGAGGAGGCGATGAAGGGGGGCGTAAGCAAGCGGATTCTCCTTGTAGCGGTTCGTGCATACCATTGTAAGGCAGCAAGGCAACTCATGTTGGCGCATATCGGGGGCGCTTGACGGATTCAAATAGAATCTGTATTCTATTTGAATGGTCAGACTAGCCAAATTCAACGAAGACAACTTCATCGACAGCGCGATCGCCGTCGCCGCCCAGTGCGGCGTGGGCGCCGTGTCGATGGCTGCCATCGCCGTCAAGGCCGGCGCGCCCATCGGCTCCGTGTATCACCGCTTCGATTCGCGCAACGCCATCCTGGCGCGCGCCTGGCTGCGCGTGAAAAGCGACTTCCGCGAGGAAGTGGCCAGCCGCTGGCTCGGCGGCGACACCTGGGCCGGCGTGCACGGTCTGCTGGACTGGTGCCGGCGCAAGCCCGTGTATGCGCGCTTCCTGCTGCAATGCGCGGACAGCCCCGATTTCAGCGGTGGCCTCAGCGAGGAGTTGCTGGCCGCCGTGGAAGAGGAGCAGGCGGCGCTCGACGCCTGCTTTGTGCGCTGCGCCGAAGCCATGCCCGCCACCACGGAGCTGGACCTCGATCACATGCTGCTCAAATTCGTGCTGATCGACGCGCCCGTGGCCGTCGTCAAGCCCTACCTGACCCAGGAGCGGCCGATACCGGCCAGCGTCGACGCCATGCTGCGCGCCTCGCACGATGCCGTGCGCGGCTGGGCCTTGCATTCCACATCACACTAACAAAGAAAAGAATCCCCATGCGCTATTCCACCCAGCTTGAACACGGCAAGAAAATCCCGCTGCACGACGAAGAAGGTTTTATCGGCATGCGTGCGGCCGGCCGCATCGCCGCCGACACGCTCGACTACATCGCGCCTTTCGTCAAACCGGGCGTGTCGACGGCCAAACTCGACGCCTTGTGCGAGGAATTCATGCGCGCCGCCGGCGCCATCCCCGGCACCATCGACTACCACGGCTACAAGCACGCCAGCTGCATCTCCGTCAATCACGTAGTCACGCACGGCATCCCGTCCGAGACCAAGATCCTGAAGGTGGGTGACATCCTGAACATCGACGTGACGCCGAAATTCAACGGCTGGTTCGGCGACACCAGCCGCACCTTCAAGGTGGGCGCCGTGTCCATCCTGGCCAACCGCCTCGTCAACACGGCGTATGACGCCATGATGGCCGGCATCCACACCGTGCGCCCGGGCGCGACCCTGGGCGACGTGGGCGCCGCTATCGAGGCGGTGGCCAAGGCGCAGGGCTTTTCCTCCGTGCGCGACTTCTGCGGCCATGGCGTGGGCCAGGTCTTCCACGACACGCCGCAAGTGCTGCACTACGGCCGCGCCGGCACGGGCATCGTGCTCGAACCGGGCATGATCTTTACGATTGAACCGATGCTCAACGTGGGCAGCTACCAGGTCAAGGTCTTGCCCGACAAATGGACGACGGTGACGAAAGACCGTTCGCTGTCGGCGCAGTTCGAGCATTCGCTGGGCGTGACGGAAACGGGCTTTGAAATCTTTACCCTGACCGGTTCGACCGAGCCGCTGGTCTGAGCATGGATGCGGCCAGTACCAGCCTGACGCAGCGCCTGCTGAACAAGTACCGGCACGATCCCGAAGACGCGCTGCAGCAGGTGGCGCTGGCCGTCCTGCAGCAGGAAGGCATCCGCGACGACAGCGTGCTGCGTTCTGAACGCATCGCGGCCCTGGCGCCGCCCGTCGCCCAAGTGCTGACCCTGGCCGAGTGGCTGGCCTACGTGGACTGGGAAGGCTTCGACAGCGCCCTGTACGCGAATATCGACGCGGTGGCGGCGTTCGTCGCCGGCGAATTGGGCCTGCCCGAGGCGGCCGCCAACCTGCTGCAAACGCGCGATGCGGCCGTGTTCGAAACGCAGCGCCCCGCGCTGGCGGCAGCGGCCTTGCTGTTCATCGAACGCCACATCACGCTCTTTCCCAGATAGCGGCCTGCGTCTTACAATGGCGGCAAGCACTGTTGCCCCATTTTGAAGACTTCCGCATGAGCGATTTTCCCGAAGATATCTACACCGAGCCGTCCGCCGACGTGCACACCCTGAACAACCTGGGACCGCTGACCGGCATGGCCGGCATCTGGACGGGCACGCGCGGCCTGGACGTCAAGCCGAAAGCGGACGGTCCGCGCAAGCAGGCCTTCGTCGAGCGCATCGAACTGCAGCCGATCGACCCCGTCACCAACGGCCCGCAACTGTTCTACGGCTTGCGTTACTACATCCACATCACCAAGCCGGACCAAGTGAAAACCTATCATGAGCAGGTGGGCTACTGGCTGTGGGAGCCGGCCACGGGCGCCGTGATCCAGACCCTGGCCATCCCGCGCGGCCAGATCGCCATGGCGTCGGGCACGACGACGGCGGACGCCACCAGTTTCGAACTGGTGGCCAAGCGCGATTCGACGGCCTACGGCATCTGCTCGAACCCCTTCCTCGAACACGCGTTCACCACCGTCGAATACCGGATCAAGGTCGATATCCACGCCGACGGCACCTGGGGCTACGATGAAGACACGGTCATGCTCATTCGCGGCAAGGATGAACCGTTCCACCACACGGACCGCAACCTGCTGACGAAAGTCGGCGAGCCCACGCCGAACCCGATGGCCCTGCAGGCGCTGGCGGCAGCCGCCGCTTAAGGCTGTCCCTGGGCGACGGCCTTGATCGCGCGTTCCTCGCCCATGGCGGCCGCGATCTTCCAGCGCTGCATGGCGCTGGCGCGGTCCGGGCGTTTTAATCCGGCGCCTTCCCAGTCCATCAGTCCCAGGTTGTAGATGTCGCCCGCGCTGCCCTTGTCGGCGGCCAGGGTGAACCATTTGCGCGCTTCCTTGTGATTGACGGGAATCTGGTAACCGCGCACGTGGTACAGGCCCAATAAGTGCATCGCTTGCGCATTGCCCTTGTTCGCGGCCTGTTTCAGCAGGTCGAGCCCGCGCGCCATGTTGCGCGGTTCCTGCCAGCCTTCGGCCAGCATCACGCCCTTCGCCGTCAGCGCATAACTGTCGTTCTTCAGCAGGCCCTTGCCGACCAGGGGCTTGGCGGCCACCTGGCGCGCTTCGCGCTGCTGCGCCGTCGGCGCCGTGACGGGGCCGGGCTTGCCTTCGCCCATCAGCAGCATCCAGCCATACAGACCATACGCGCCCGCGTCGCCCTTGCCGACCAGGCTTTCCAGCATGGCCAGCGCCTGTGCCTTGTCGCCATTTTCGTACAGCTTGACGGCCTTGGCGGCACTTGCGTCCTGCGGCACGGCGGCCGGTGCATGGGGCGCAACGGGCGCCGAGGCCATGGCCGCCTGCTGCGGAGGCGCAGCGGGGCGCACGCGCACGGGCAAGCCATAGCTGGCGGCCAGCACGGCCACGCTGGCGGGGGCGAGGATCAGCACTTGCGCCAGCTGGTTGCGGCGGCCCTTGCCGGCGATGCCCATGGCGCGTGCGGCCTGCTGCTGGCCGCCCAGCGCTTCACTGAGCACGCTTTTCACCTTGCGGTTGAACAGCCAGTAGCCGGCGCCCGTGACGAGCAGGCCGGCAACGGCGGCCGCGCCGCGGCCGGCGAAGAACCAGGCGGCGATGGCGGCGGCCAGCGCGGCCAGCGCGCTTTTCCACCAGAATTGCTTGGCCAGCCGCGTGTAGACCTGGCGCAGGGCGCCGAGCACGCAGGTGCGCACATTGTTGGCATAGTCGGCGGAGACGACATCGACGTGGGCGTGATCCGCGTCGCCGCTGAGGACAGACTCGATCACGTCCGCATTCAGTTCCGAGGCGGCCACGTCGCGTAGCGGCGTCAATAGCCCCTGCACGTGGGCCGAGAACAGGCCGTCGTCGGCGCTGCCGGCCAGCGCATCGCTGAGCGCCTTGAGGTCGCCGCGCAGCAGCTTTTCCACGATATCGTCCAGGGTCAGCCAGCGCAAGTCCGTGCCGTACGCCACCAGGTGGTGTTTTTCCGCGTTGCACGATGCGTCCAGGCGCACGATACGCAGCTTGGCAGCATACAGGGCGTCGACTTCCTGCGGCTGGTCTTCATTGTAAATGCTCACTTTTGCCAGGGCCAGGCTGCTGGCAATGGCCGCCAGTGAGTGCACGCTCTCCTTGTCGCGGATGCGGCGCGCGTCATCGGGCGCCGGCTTGGGCAGGCTGACGCTGTAGCCGGGCGTCACGTGCACGTCGACCCAGGCCGCCGTGCCCACCTTGCCGGAGCCGTCGCACGGGTTGCAGCGCAAGTCGCCCGCGCCGCTGCAAGTGCGGCATGTAACCTTGCCGCTGGCGCGGCAGGTGCCGCAATTGATGTTGCCGGAACCGTGGCAGGTGTTGCACGTGACCTTGCCGAAGCTGCAATGGTAGCAATTGCGATGCTCGGTGCGGTATTGCGTGCGCGTTTCGCTGTGGTAGCTCGTGTGCGAGCTGCCGTTGCTGTAGGTGGTAGTGGGCACTTGCACCGTGATGTAATCGGTGACTTGCTCGGCCACCGTGCCGCTGCCGCTGCAATACGAGCACGACACCTTGCCGCTGCCGTAGCAGCCGTAAGCGTCGCAGCTGACGGTGCGCCCGCCGTGGCAGTTCCAGCATGTTTCCGTCGTCGCGCCGTGGCAGGTGTGGCAGCCGATGCGGCCTTTGCCCGAACAGGGGACGCACGTATCGAGGTGCCAGTACTTGACGGCGTGCGGCAGGTAGGCGCCCGCTTCGATGGCGTTGTAGGCCTGGCCCGCCTGGCGCAAGGCATTGTCGAGCTTGCCCGCCGCGCGGCGCAGCCGTTCCTTCTCCTGCGCGTGAGCGAGCGCTCCCACCTCGTGGGAGCCACATCGGCAGTCATTGCCCGAGGGCGTGAAATAGCCGTTGATGACGCGCTGTTCGAAGCGCGCTTCGAGCGCGTAATTGGCTTGCAGGGAAAAATCCTGCAGCACGTCTTCCTCGCCCAGCGGCGTGATGTCGTGCGGCTCGAAACGCGTCTTGTCCTGCACCAGCGTGCGCAGCTTGCCCAATACGGTGGGGATGTCTTCCTTGCCGAGCTTGACGGGCGCTGGCGCCGCCACGGCCGTCTCTGTCACCTGCGGCGCATCCTCGATGCCTTGGGTTTCATGGGCCGTCTCGGTGCTGGGGTTCATGCGCGTCCTTTTGCTCTCTGGAAAGATGTTTGAATTTTAGCATCCTCATATGACAAAGCATGACAAAGCGGAGCCGCTTTTTCAGCGCAGGCCGCGGCGGAACTGGTCCGGCGTGCCGCCGCTCTGGCGGCGGAACATGGCGATGAAGGCGGAGGCCGTGCTGTAGCCCAGTTCCAGCGCGATCGCCTGCACGGTTTCTCCCTGTTCCAGCAGGGGCAGGGCCGCCAGGAAGCGCTGGCGCTGGCGCCATTCGCCGAACGGCATGCCCAGCTCGCGCTGGCAGCGGCGTGCCAGAGTACGCTCGGTGACGTGCAATTGCGCGGCCCACTCGGCCAGTGAGCGATTACTTCCCGGCTCCGCCTGCAGGGCCGCCAGCAAGGCCGCGATGACGGGCTCGTCGCTGCCGGGCAGGTAGTTGCGGCTGCACGGCGCCAGCTGCAGCTGGTCGACCAGCACTTGCGCCAGGCGCTGGTCGGCTGCGGTGGCGGGCGTGGTGACGTTTCTGTCGGCGAAGTCGCCGAGGATGGCTTTGAGCAGGGGACTCAATACCAGCGCGCACGGCTGGGCCGGCAGCTGCGCGCACAGGCTGGCATCGATGTAGGCGGAGTGAAACACGACGTCCTGGCGGATATAGCCGTCGTGCAGGGTCTCGGGCGGTATCCACACGGCGTACTGGGGCGGCGACAGATAGCGCTGGCCCGCCACCATGATTTCCATCACGCCCGTGGAACAATAGGTGAGCTGGCCCCACGGATGGCTCTGGTAATCGAACTGCTGGTGCGCGTGATAATCGTCGAGGCGAAAGTACACGGGATAGGGCAGGGCGTCGGAAACGGCGGGGAAATGCTGGTTGCTGGCCATGGTGTCTTTGTCCTGTTCTTCGCATCGATTGTCCGATATGCATTATATCCATGGAATCAGACCATGCGAAAATGGCGGTATTGAAATCTGGAGTCCGCCGCATGCAAGCCAAGCATTATCTGTTTCCCGTGATCGCCGTGCTGATCTGGGCCATCAATACCATCGTCAGCAAGCTGGCCGTGGGCGTGATCGATCCGGCCGCCATCTCGTTCTTCCGCTGGCTGCTGGCCGGGGTGCTGCTGGCGCTCGTGTTTGGACGCGCCGTGTGGAAGCAGCGGGCCGTGGTGACACCGTATCTGGGCAAACTGTTTGTGCTGGGCATGCTGGGCATGGTCATGTACCAGTGCCTCGCCTACATCGCCGCACAGACGACGACGGCCACCAACATGGGCATCCTCGCGTCGATGATGCCGCTGCTGGCCGTGGGCCTGTCCGTGCTGGTGCTGAAAGAGGCGCCTACCGTGGGCGGCGTGTTCGGCGGCATCGTGTCCTTGCTGGGACTTGGCTACCTGCTCAGCCATGGCGACCCGGCCGCCCTGATCGCCCATGGCGCGGCCTTGGGCGACGCGCTGATGCTGCTGGCCTGCCTGTCGTATGCGGGCTACGGCGTGCTGCTCAAGCGCTGGAAGATTCCTCTGAATAACTGGCACTCCTTGCTGATCCAGGTCTGGTGCGCCGTGCCCGTGCTGTTCGTGTATTACCTGAGCCAGTCGGCGCCGCCCGTCACGGGCGCCGGCTTGCCGCTGGTGCTGTTCGCCGGCATCCCCGCATCGATCATCGCGCCGTTTTTGTGGATGCATGGCCTGGCCAAGCTGGGCCCCAGCCGCGCCACCACCCTGATGAATCTGCTGCCCGTGTTCACGGTGATCATCGCCATGCTGTTTCTCGGTGAAACCTTACACAGCTACGATGTGATCGGCGGCGGCGTGACCCTGCTGGGTGTGGTGATGGTGCAAACCCTGAAGCGCCCCCTGCGCCGCGCCAGCGCCTAGTTTTTTTGCTATGCTGATGTTTTTCACAAGGAGCCATCATGCCGGACATTGATACCCTGTTGAGCGAACTCGAAGCCTTCGGCAGCAGCAACGATGCGGCGCACACGGAACGCGCCAGCCGCATGCTCAATATCACGCGCGATACGGGCGAATTGCTGGCCGTGCTCGTGCACGCGCGCGGCGCGCGCCGGCTGCTGGAAATCGGCACCTCGAACGGTTACTCGACCCTGTGGCTGGCGCGCGCGGCGCAGGCGCTGGGCGGCAGCGTGGTGACGGTGGAAAAGGCGCAGGACAAGTTCGACATGGCGCACGACAACTTCGTGCGCGCGCAATTGCAAGGCGTGATCGGTCAGCTGCTGGCGGACGCGGGTGACGTGCTGCGCGATGCGGCGGACGGCGCCTACGATTTCATCTTCCTCGATTCCGCGCGCCAGCAATATGCACAATGGTGGCCGCAGCTGGACCGGGTGCTGGCGGCGGGCGGCGTGCTGGTGGTCGACAACGCCAGTTCGCACTACGCGGACATGGCCGGCTTCATCGAAGCCATCCGCGCCGACAGCCGCTACACGGCGTGCCTGGCGACTGTCGGCAAGGGCGAATTCATCGCCGTCAAGTCCGGCAACTGATTATTCAGCGACGATAGCCGCTTCCAGCACGCGCACCAGCGATTCGACGCCTTGCGCGTCGACGTCATCGAAACGGCCGGTCAAAGGACTGTCGAGGTCGAACACGCCGACGATCTCGCCGTGTGCAAACACGGGCACGACCAGTTCCGAACGGGAATTGACGTCGCAGGCGATGTGGCCGGGAAACGCGTGCACATCCTGCACGACGATGGACTTGCCTTCGACCACGGTGGTGCCGCATACGCCGCGGCCCTTCTTGATGCGGATGCAGGCCGGCTTGCCCTGGAACGGTCCCAGCACCAGTTCCTCCCCCTTGAGGAAATAAAAGCCGGCCCAGTTCAGGCCCGGCATCGTGTGGAAGACCAGCGAACTGAAGTTGGCCGTATTGGCGATGAAGTCGGTTTCGCCCGACAGCAAGCCTTGCAGCTGCGAACGCAGGTCCGCATACATGGCTTGCTTGGCTTCGGGGGTATCGGTGCCGTAGGCGGCGTCGCTGAGGGTAAACGTCATGGTCGTGGTGGAGCGCAAAATGGGGAAGGCGCTATGGTAGCGCGTCTGGCGCATCCGCGTGTGACCCTCACTTTTGCAGGTGTTCCTGCGCCAGCCGGCGCAGCAGGGGCAGGGCCGCATGGCCGTGCTCTTCCCGCCAGGCCAGCCCGATGCCGGCCGCCAATTCCTCGCCCTCCGCCAATGGCCGGTAGGCCACGCCAGCGAGGCGCAGCGCGCGGAACGAGTCGGCCAGCAGCGCCATGCCCTTGCCGGCCGCCACGTCACCGAGCAGCACATGGTGGTCGGGCGCTTCGCGCAGGAAGGCGGGCGCGAAGCCATGGCGGCGAAACACTTGCTGGCAATGGTCGAAGAAGGCGGGCTGGCGCGCCCGTTCGAACCAGTAAATCGATTCTGCCGCGATGTCGGTCAGACTGAGCTTGCGCTTCTTCGCCAGCCGGTGCCCGGCGGGCAGGGCCAGCATCATGGGCTGGCGCGCCAGCGGCTGCACGGCCAGTTCGAACGTGGCGCTGGGCAGCGCGAGCAGGGCCGCGTCGAGCTGGCCCTTGCGCACGCCAGCCACCAGGCGCGGCGACGGCGCCGCCGTCAGTTCCAGCCGGACATTGCCCAGTTGCGCCTCCAGCGCCGCCAGCAGCGGGCGGAACAGGCCGGCCGCCACGGAGCTGGTCAGACCCAGGCGCAGGCGTGCGGGGGCGGCATCACGCTGCAGCGACGTGTGCGCCGTCTCCAGCAAGTCGAGGATGTGCAGCGCCTGCGGCAGCAGGGTGCGGCCCGCCTGCGTCAAGGCCACGCCCTGCGTGTCGCGCTCGAACAGGCGCACGCCCAGTTTTTCTTCCAGTGTCTTGATGGCGCGCGACAAGGGCGGCTGGGTCATGTGCAATTGTTCGGCCGCCTGGCGAAAGTTCAGGCAACGGGCGACGGCGCAAAACAGGGTCAGGGCGTGGGTGTCGAGGGCTCTCATACCAGAAAGGTATCACGAAATCGCGCATTCCCCCGCCAGCCGGCACGGCCTAGACTGGCTGCATCGAGTCAACACATGAGGAGAGCAGCATGCAACAACGACGCATCGGTAATAGCGGCTTGAACAGTTCGGCACTGGGCCTGGGCTGCATGGGCATGTCGGAATTTTATGGCGCCACGGACGAGGCGCAATCGATGGCCACCCTGGAAGCGGCCCTGGCGGCGGGCGTGACCCTGTTCGACACGGCCGACGCCTACGGTTTTGGCCACAACGAGCAATTGCTGGGACGTTTCCTGGCGCGCCACCCAGGCCAGGCGCTGGTCGCCACCAAGTGCGGCCTGGCGCGCGAGCCGGGCAGCTATGCGCGCCGCGTCGACAATTCCCCCGCCTACATCCGCCAGGCGTGCGAAGCGTCGCTGGCGCGCCTGGGCGTGGAGAGCATCGACCTGTTTTACCTGCACCGCCTGAACCTCGATACGCCGTTGGCAGAGTCGATGGGAGCGCTGGCGCAATTGCGGCAAGAAGGAAAAATTCGCGCCGTGGGCCTGTGCGAAGTGAGCGCCGCCACTTTGCGGC
Organism: Janthinobacterium sp. GW823-FHT01H08; assembly: GCF_058797855.1. Taxonomy (NCBI): domain Bacteria; kingdom Pseudomonadati; phylum Pseudomonadota; class Betaproteobacteria; order Burkholderiales; family Oxalobacteraceae; genus Janthinobacterium; species Janthinobacterium sp. GW823-FHT01H08. The sequence goes on along the minus strand of NZ_CM179504.1, from coordinate 4,838,217 downwards.
GCGCGGCGGCGCTCTGCCCCGTGGCGGCCTTGCAGAGCGAATACTCGCTGTGGACGCGCGAGCCGGAGCAGGGCGTACTGGCCGCCTGCCGCGACGTGGGCGCCAGTTTCTTTGCCTACAGCCCGCTGGGGCGCGGTTTCCTGACGGGCGCCATCGCCGATGCGGCCAGTCTCGACGCGGGAGATTTCCGCCACTTCAATCCCCGTTTTGCCGCCGACAACCTGGCGCATAACCAGGCCATCGTCGCGCAGGTCAGGGACATCGCGCGCGCCAAAGGCTGCACGCCGGCCCAGCTGGCGCTGGCCTGGCTGCTGGCGCAAGGCGACGACATCATTCCCATCCCCGGCACCAAGCGCATCGCCTACCTGCACGACAACCTGGGCGCGCTGGCCGTGCGGCTGGACGGGGCGGAGCTGGCGGCGATGAACGCGGCCTTTCCCCTGGGCATGGCGGCGGGCGCGCGCTATACGGAGGAAGGCATGAAGGGCGTGGACGCGTGAAAAAATTGGATCTAGCGTACGCCAGCGTACCTAACTGACGCTTTTCCTGCGGGATAATCGGCGACGATCTGCTAGCATTTGGCAGTGACTGCACGGTGCGTGTTGCCCCGTGTTCAACGGTCAGGTATCCGATGAGGTGGATGTTGTTAGATGACGATATTTTCGATATAGAACTGAAATTATTGCTTGAGGGAATATTGCTGCGCTATCAGCACGATTTCCGCGATTATTCCGTGGCCTCCCTGCGCCGGCGCATGCGTCAGGCCATGGAGCGCTTCGGCTGCGCCAGCCTGTCGCAATTGCAGGACCGCATCTTGCACGAGCCGGCCATGTTCGCGCAGATGCTGCAATTTTTTACGGTGCAGGTGAGCGAGATGTTCCGCGATCCCGCGTATTTCCGCGCCTTGCGCGAAAAAGTCGTGCCCATCCTGCACACCTATCCCTCGATCAAGATCTGGGTGGCCGGCTGCAGCAGCGGCGAAGAGGTGTGGTCGCTGGCCATCTTGCTGGAAGAGGAAGGCTTGCTCGAGCGCAGCATGATTTATGCGACCGACATCAATGTGGAAGCGCTGGCCGCCGCGGAAGCGGGTATCTATCCGGTCGAGCGCATCGCCCAGTTCAGCGAGAATTATCAGCTGGCGGGCGGCAAGCGCTCGCTGTCCGACTATTACACGGCCGCCTACAAGGGCGCCATCTTTGACCGGCGCTTGCGGCGCCAGTTCGTTTTCGCCGACCACAGCCTGGCGACGGACAGCGTGTTTTCGGAGGTGCACATGGTTTCCTGCCGTAACGTGATGATTTATTTCAATAAAGATTTGCAGGACCGCAGCCTGGGCCTGTTCCACGAAGCGCTGGTGAACCGGGGCTTCCTGGGTCTGGGCATGAAGGAAAGCCTGCATTTCAGCCGCCATGCGGACAGCTTTAACGAGCTGAGCCCGGCCGAACGCATCTTCCAGCGTGCCTGACATGCTGCCGAGCTCCGACGTCGCGCCACCGCCGGCCGGCCTGCGCCTGATCGCCATCGGCGCTTCGGCCGGCGGCGTAGAAGCGCTGGGCATCGTGCTGCGCGCCTTGCCCGCCACCTGCCGCGCGGCCGTGGTGGTGGTGCTGCACCTGGCGCCGGGCCGCTCGAGCCAGTTGCCGCAGTTGTACGCGGAACGTTGCCAGCTGCCCTTGCGCGAAGCGCAGGACAAGGAACCGCTGCAACCCGGCGTCGTGTATTTCGCGCCGCCCGACTACCACCTGCAAGTCGAGCCCGATGGCTGTTTTTCCCTGTCACAGGAAGCGCCCGTGTATTTTTCGCGCCCATCGATCGATGTCTTGCTGGAAACGGCTGCGTATGCCTACCGGCGCGCCATGCTGGCCATCATCCTGACGGGCGCCTCGGCCGACGGCGCGGCGGGCCTGGCGCGCGTGCGGCAGCTGGGCGGCAGCGCCTGGGTGCAAGACCCGCAGCGGGCCAGTTGTGGCATCATGCCGGCCGCCGCGCTCAAGCTGGCCGGCGCCGACCGCGTGCTCGATTTGCCGCAAATGGCCGCCAGCCTGGCATTGCTCGGCGATGGCGAACACAAGTGAATGGGAATAGTGTAGTGCGTGTAATATATGTGAGAATTGAAACAATGTTTATGTCCATATCGAAACACGATGGCGTCTTGCCGTTGCGATGCCTGAAGATGATTCCGTGACCGCTCCTATTCATATCCTCGTCGTTGACGACATCGCGCAAAACCTGGTTGCCGCCGAAGCCGTGCTGGCGCGGCCCGGCATTGTCATCCTGAAGGCCAGCTCGGGCGCGCAAGCGCTGGAACTGCTGTTGACGCATGAAGTGGCGCTGGCCCTGATCGACGTGCAAATGCCGCAGATGGATGGTTTCGAGCTGGCCGAGCTGATACGCGGCAGCGAACGCACGCGCAGCATTCCCTTGATTTTTCTCACGGCCGCGTCGCGCGAGCCGAGCTACAGTTTCCGCGGCTACGAGGCGGGCGCCGTCGACTTTCTCTACAAGCCCATCGACGTGAAAGCCTTGCAAAGCAAGGTGGCGGTGCTGGTGCAGCTCTACCAGCAGAAACGCGAATTGTCGGCCCAGCTCGACGAACTCAAGCATGCGCTGCACCTGAATGAACTGTTCACGGCCGTGCTGGGTCACGACTTGCGCACGCCCTTGTCGGTGGTGATGAACGGCGCCATGCTGTTGCCGATGATGAGCGACCACCCGAAGGTGATCGTCACGGCGCAGCGCATCGAAAGCAGCGCCAAGCGCATGGCGCGCATGGTCGACCAGTTGCTGGACCTGGCGCGCATCCGTTCCGGCACGATGGAATTGCGCGGCAGCATGCACGACTACCTGGCGCTGGCGCGCGCCATCGTCGAGGAATGCGAGACGGCCGGTCAGGCGCCGCTGGTCGAGGTCAGCAGCGTGGGCGAGCTGCACGGGCAATGCGACGCGGGCCTGCTGTCGCAAGTCATCTCGAATCTGTTAAACAATGCCATCACGCATGGCGAGCCGGGCGCGCCCGTGCAACTGGCCCTCGACGGACGGGACGCCGGCAGTATTGAATTGCGCATCGCCAATCGTGGCGTCATTCCCGCCACCTTGCTGCCGACCCTGTTCGAACCGTTCCAGCAGGCGGGCGAGAAGCGCCGGACGGGGCAGGGCCTGGGACTGGGCCTGTACACGGCAAACATGTTCGTCAAGGCCCATGGCGGCACGCTCGAGCTCAGTTCGACGGCCGCGCAGGGCACGCTGGCGACCGTGCGCATTCCGCGCCAGTGCCAGGTGTGCGTGCAAGCGGGACGGGCGACATGAGCGCGCCAGCCTGGCCGCGCGGCGGCGGCAGCATGGGGGAACTGGTGCGCGAGCGCGACTGGTCCGCCACCAGCCTGGGCGCCGTCGATGGCTGGCCCGCCCATCTGCGCACCAGTGTCGACATCGTGCTCAATTCGCCCATGGCGATGGTGCTGATGTGGGGCCCGCAGCACGTCATGATTTACAACGACGACTACATCCAGATCGCAGGCGAGCGCCATCCGGCGGCGCTGGGCGGCACGGTGCCGGGCATCTGGCCGGAAATCTGGGACTGGAACGCGCGCATCCTCGAAGCGGGACTGCGCGGCGAGACGCAGGTGCACCGCGAATGCTGTTTGCCGTTGTTGCGCGGCGGACAGCGCACGGACGTCTGTTTCGACCTGTTCTACACGCCCGTGCATGGCGCCGACGGCCAGGTCGACGGCGTGCTGTGCACGGCGCTGGAATTGACGGCGCGCATGGAGGAGGGGCGCCAGCTGAAGCTGGCCACGGCCGAGCTGGGCCAACTCAACACCACCTTGCAGGCCGAGAGCGAGGCCGTGCGCGCGGCCAACCGCCGCCTGGGCGAGGAGCGGGCGCTGCTGCGCGCCCTGTTCCAGCAGGCGCCGAGTTTCATGGCCCTGCTGCGCGGGCCGCAGCACGTGTTCGAATTGGCGAACGAGCATTATCTGCGTCTGGTCGGGCACCGCGATGTGCTGGGCAAGACAGTCGAAGCGGCCTTGCCTGAAGTCAAGGAGCAAGGTTTCATCGAGCTGCTCGACCAGGTCTACCGCACGGGAGAACCTTACGAGGGGCGCCAGGTGAAGGTGGACTTGCAGGCGGCGGACGGGCAGACGGGCCAGCGCCAGATCGATTTCGTGTACCAGCCCATCAAGGATGAAGAGGGCGTGGTGACGGGCATCCTCGTCGAAGGCATCGACGTGACCGAACGCATGGAAGGCGAGGAGCGGCTGCGCCTGGCCCAGCAGGCGGGCGGCATCGGCACCTTCGAATGGTTCCCCGAGACGGGCGCGATGGTGGTGTCGCCCACGTTCCGCCGCCTGTGGGGCATTGCCGACGAGGTGGAAGTGACGGAACGCCTGCTGGTGAGCCTGGTTGATGCGCGCGACCAGCAAAAGGTCGGACCAAGCAAACTTGACGTCGCGCCCAATCCCCTCGAATACGTCGAGTACCGCATCCGCCGCCCCGCCGATGGCGCGCTGCGCTGGATCGCGCGCCAGGGCGAGGTGGTGGCCGGCCGCATGCCGGGCCAGCGCCGCTACGTGGGCGTGTCGTTCGACGTGACGGAGCGGCGCCAGATCGAGGACGAACTCAACGCCAGCCAGGAGCGCATGGCGGCCATTTTCGGCCAGGCCTCGGTGGGCTTGTCCGAGCTGGGCCTCGATGGCAGTTTCCAGAGGGTCAACGGTGCCCTGTGCTGCATGCTGGGGCGTTCCGCCGAGGAACTGCTGAGCCTGAACATGAACGACATCATGCATCCGGCGGACGTGCCCGGCAACAACGTGCTGTTCCAGCGTCTGGTGGAAACGGGCGAGTCGTTTTCGCTGGAAAAGCGCTACCTGAAGCCCGACGGCACGCAAGTGTGGGTGTCGAGCAATGTCAGCCGCCTCGTCGATGAGCAGGGTCATACGCGTTCCCTGATCGCCGTCAAGACGGACATCACGGACCGGCGCCGCGTGGAAAAAGCGCTGCATGAATTGAACGAAACGCTCGAGCACCGGGTCGAACAGGAAGTCGGTGAGCGCACCAAGGCCGAAGACGCGTTGCGCCAGGCGCAAAAGATGGAAGCCGTGGGCCAGTTGACGGGCGGCATCGCGCACGATTTCAATAATGTGCTGCAAATTATTTCCGGCAATTTGCACTTGCTGCAGCATCTGGCGGGCACGGATGGCCTCATGCGCCAGCGCCTGGACACGGCGATTGCCGCCGTCGAGCGGGGCGCCAAATTGTCGTCGCACCTGCTGGCCTTTGCGCGGCGTCAACCGTTGAAACCCGTGGTGGCCGACCTGACCCGCGTGGTGCGCAACATGGATGCGCTGCTGCGGCGCGCGCTGGGCGAAGCGATCGACATCGTGCTGGTGGGCGGCGGCGGGCTGTGGAATACTCTGGTCGACCGCAGCCAGATCGAGAACGTCATCCTCAACCTGGCCATCAATGCGCGCGACGCCATGGATGGCGTGGGCAAGCTGACGATCGAACTGGGCAACGTCGTGCTCGACGAACAGTATGTGCACAATCTGGTCGACGTGCCGGCGGGCCAGTACGTGATGCTGTCGGTGACGGACACGGGCCGCGGCATGAGCGGCGCCGTGCTGCAGCGCGCGTTCGAGCCGTTCTTCACCACCAAGCCGGAAGGCGCGGGCACGGGCCTGGGCCTGTCGATGGCGTATGGCTTCGTCACGCAAAGCCGCGGCCATATCCGCATTTACAGTGAACCTGGCGTGGGCACGGGAGTCAAAATCTACTTGCCCCGTTCCCTGATGGCCGAAGCGGACGAGGAACTGGAATTGAGCGGCGTCGTCACGGGCGGCACGGAAACCGTGCTGGTAGTGGAAGACGACGTGGGCGTGCGCACGACCGTGGTCGACATGCTGGGGGCGCTGGGCTATACGGTGCTCAAGGCCGAGGATGGTGAAAGCGCGCTGGCCGTGCTGCATAGCGGCGCGCAGATCGACTTGCTGTTTACGGACGTCATCATGCCCGGTCCCGTCAGCAGCACGGAGATGGCGCGCCAGGCGCGCGAGTTGCAGCCCGATATCGCCGTCTTGTTTACGTCGGGCTACGCGCAGGATGTCATCGTGCATGAGGGGCGTCTCGACGCGGGAGTGGAATTGCTCAGCAAGCCGTACCGGCGCGAAGAGCTGGCACGCAAGCTGCGCCATGTGCTGGCCAACCGCCAGCAGCAAATGCGTGCGCGCCAGTTTGAACGGTCCGGCGCGCCGGTGGCCGGCATCCTGCCGACCGGCAGCGCGGCGGCCAGCGTGCTGGGAAGTGACACGCCGGGACTGGACTTGACGGGCCATGCTCCGGAACCACAGGGGGACATGCCGACATCGATGAAAATACTTGTGGTGGAAGACAACCTCGATTCGCAGCTGATGGTGTGCGAACTGGTGGGCATGCTGGGCCATACGGTCAGCGGCGTATCCGATGGCGAGGCGGCGTGGAAATTGCTCAATGAGCAAGACTTCGATATCCTGTTTACGGATGTCAGCCTGCCCGGCATGTCCGGCATCGCGCTGGCGCGCATGGTGCTGCGCGATAAACCGGCCATGCGCATCATCTTTTCCACGGGCTATGGCAAGGAATCGATGGATGAGCTGGGTTTTTCCGCCAGTGTCTTGCGCAAGCCCTATGATTTGATGGAGTTGCAAGCGGCACTCGACCAACCTTGACGGGCACGCGCCGCTTCGGCCCGCCCGTCTCACACGTAGAGGTAAGGCATGACCCCTGAACTGACGATGCTGGCCGGTACCCTGGTGCTGGCGCTGGTGCAAATCCTGCTGCCCGCGCTGTTCCGCACGCGCGAAACGGGCACGGCCTATAACGTGAGCGCGCGCGACGGCGACGGACCGCCCGTGGGCAAGATCACGGGCCGTTTGCAGCGTGCCCAGGCGAACCTGTTCGAAACCCTGCCCCTGTTCGCCGCCGCCGTGCTGATCGCCCACGTGACGGCGCAGGAAAGCGCACTGAGCCTGTACGGCGCCGCCCTGTATTTGGCCGCCCGCGTACTGTATCTGCCCCTGTACGCGTTCGGCGTGCCCGTCGTGCGCACGCTCGTGTGGTGCGTGTCGATAGCCGGGCTGCTGATGCTGTTCTGGGCCATCCTGTTCGCTTCCTGAAATCCTACGCTGGCTGTAGCAGCCGTCCTATGGTCGTACGCCAGACCCGGCCGTAAAGTGGCGGCAAGCTGGCGACTGGCGCCGGCATGTGAGGGACCGGACCACGATGGCGACTACCATTTCTGCAGTGAACGAAGCGGGCAGCGCCCGCCAGCGCAAGATCCAGCGTCTGCTGCGCTCCGTATTTGGCGTGGCGCGGCTGCGCGCGGGCCAGCAGGACGTCATCGACAGCGTGCTGGCCGGACGCGACACCCTGGCCATCATGCCCACGGGCAGCGGCAAGTCGCTGTGCTACCAGCTGCCCGCCGCCCTGTTGCCGGGTGCCACAGTGGTGGTGTCCCCGCTGATTTCTCTGATGAAGGACCAGCTGGAAAAGCTGCACGAACTGGGCATCACGGCCGTGCAGCTCAACAGCAGCCTGTCGCGCGCCGAGGAAGACGACGCCATCGCCCGCATCGCCCAGGGCGGCAGGCTCATCATCTTTTGCACGCCGGAACGTCTTACCAATACCGCCTTCCTGTCCCTGCTGGCCGGCGCGCCGCCCAGCCTGGTCGTCATCGATGAAGCCCATTGCATTTCCCAGTGGGGCCACGACTTCCGTCCCGCCTACCTGGACATCGCGGCCGCCCTGCGCGCGCTGGGCCGCCCGCCCGTGCTGGCGTTGACGGCCACGGCCACCGGGGAAGTAATGGCCGATATCGATACGCAACTCGAAGCGCGCAAGCTGAACGTCATCAATACCGGCATCTACCGCGCCAATTTGCGCTACCGCGTGATCCAGGTCACGAATGCGGGAGAAAAACAGGACGAAGTCCTGCGCCTGCTGCGCGAGACGCCGGGCGTGGGCATCGTGTACGCGGCCACCGTCAAGGCCGTCGAAGACCTGGCGGCGCGGCTGGAAGCGTTGGGCGAGAGCGTCACCTGCTACCACGGCAAGCTGGCGGCGCGCGAGCGCAAGCACCACCAGGACTTGTTCATGAATGGCGAGCGCCGCATCATGGTGGCCACCAACGCCTTTGGCATGGGCATCGACAAGCCCGACACGCGCTTCGTCATTCACTTGCAGGTGCCGGCCAACCTGGAGGCGTATTACCAGGAATCGGGCCGCGCGGGGCGCGACGGCTTGCCCGCCGACTGCACCTTGCTGTACTTCCAGGAAGACAAGCGGGTGCAGCAATTTTTTCTGGCGAAGCACTATCCCACGGCCGAAGAACTGGCCGCCATCGTGGCGGCAGCGCAAGAATTGCCGGCCACGTTTACTTTCGCTGCGCTGGCGTCCAGCCTGCCCGATTTTTCTGACGGCCACCTGAAGGTGTGCCTGAAACTGTTGAAGGACGGCAAGCTGCTGCGCCAGGACCGCAAACTGGGCTACAGCCTGAAAGCGCCCTCGGCCAGCTCGCCCTCGTATGCGCAGCTGGCGCAGATCTACGTCGACAAGCAGGAGCGCGACAAACAGGCGCTCGAGCAGATGGTGGCCTATGCGCAAAGCGGCTTGTGCCGCTGGAAACTGCTGCTCGATTATTTTGGCGATGCCGGCGATTTCGAGCGCTGCTGCACCTGCGACAATTGCCTGTCGCCGCCCGCGCTGGCCGCGCCCATTTCCCTCGACGAGTTGCCCCCGGTCCCGTCCCAAGCGCCATCGCCGCCGCCAGCGCCGCAGATCGCCGTCGGCAGTCGCGTGCGCGTGCCCCGCTACCAGATCGGCACCGTGCTGTCGGTGGCGGGCGACCAGGTCACGATTGCCTTTCCGGAAAACACCACGCGCACCTTCATGGCCGAGTTTGTCGCACCGGCGTGAACCCAGTGTGCGCTGTCTGACAGATGATCTGGCGCAAGAGCGCTAGAATCAGCCCATTCCAACGCGTGATAATGCAGGGAGCAGGGCATGGCAGACATGGTAGTGGTGCGCAAGGAAGGTTTGTACTGTGTGCCGGGTCAGTTCTACATCGACCCGTGGCGCCCCGTCGAGCGCGCCATCATCACACATGCGCACGCCGACCATGCGCGGGTCGGGCACCGGCATTACCTGTGCGCCGCGCCAGGCGAGCAAGTGCTGCGCGCGCGCCTGGGCCCCGTGTCCATCCAGGGCCTCGCGTATGGCGAGACCATCGAACACCACGGCGTGCAGGTGTCGCTGCATCCGGCCGGCCACGTGCTCGGTTCGGCACAGGTGCGTATGGAATATGGCGGCGAAGTGTGGGTGGCGTCGGGCGACTACAAGCTGCAGCCCGACCCCACCTGCCTGCCGTTCGAACCCGTGCGCTGCGACACCTTCATCACCGAATCGACCTTCGGCCTGCCCATTTACCGCTGGCAGGCGCCGCAGGAAATCTACGACGACATCAACCAGTGGTGGCGCAGGAATGCGGCCGAAGGGCGCACCAGCGTGCTGTTCTGCTATGCCTTCGGCAAGGCGCAGCGCATCCTGGCGGGCCTCGATGCCAGCATCGGCCCCATCATCTGCCATGGCGCGGCGCAAGCCCTGACGCAGGTCTACCGCGAGTCGGGCGTGGCCTTGCCCGCCACCGTGATGGTGGGCGAGGTGGCGGACAAGGCCGCCCTGAAGACGGCGCTGGTGATCGCGCCCCCATCGGCCGCCGGCTCGCCGTGGATGAAGCGCTTCGGCGACTACAGCGATGCGTTTGCCAGCGGCTGGATGCTGCTGCGCGGCGCGCGCCGGCGGCGCGGCGTGGACCGGGGTTTCGTGCTGTCCGACCATGCCGATTGGCCCGGCCTGATGCAAGCGATCACGGCCACGCAGGCCGAACGCATCATCGTCACGCATGGCTCGATTCCCGTCATGGTGCGCTGGCTGCAGCAGAACGGCTGGCAGGCGGGCGGCTTCGAGACGGAATACGGCGATGACGAGGCCGATGACGGTGCGCCCGGTGCGGCCACGGCGGCGGAGGACGTCAGCCATGCGTGACTTTGCCCGGCTGTACGCGGAACTCGACGAGACGACCTCCACCAGCCGCAAGCTGGCGGCGCTGCAAGCCTATTTTCGCGGCGCCTCGCCCGAGAACGCGGCTTGGGCCGTGTATTTCCTGGCCGGCGGCAAGCCGCGTCAGGCCGTGCCCACCAAATTGCTGCGCGAATACGCGACCGAACGGGCGGGCCTTGATGCCTGGCTGTTCGACGAGGCCTATCACGCCGTGGGCGACCTGGCCGAAACCATCGCCCTGATCCTGCCCGCGCCCGCCAAACGCAGCGACGTCGGCCTGGCCGAGTGGGTCGAGCAGCGCATCGCACCGTTGCGCGGCGCGGCGCCGGACGCCATCCGCGCCGCCCTGCTGGGGTACTGGGACGAGCTGGAAACGCGCGAACGTTTTCTGTTGATCAAGCTGATCGGCGGCGGCTTTCGCGTGGGCGTCTCAAAACTGCTGGTGACGCGCGCGCTGGCATCGATCGCCGCCGTCGACAGCAAGCTGATCGCCCAGCGCCTGATGGGCTGGACCGATGGCAAGGTCAACCCCACGGGCGCGGGATTCTTGAAGCTGATCGCCGCGCAGTCGGACGGCGAACATGCGCTGCGCGGCGGCCAGCCGTATCCGTTTTTCCTCGCGCATCCCCTGCAGACGGCGCCGGAAACCTTGGGCGAGCTCTCCGGCTGGCTGGCCGAGTGGAAATACGACGGCATGCGCGCCCAGCTGCTGCGCCGGGAGGGTGTGAACTGGCTGTGGTCGCGCGGCGAGGAATTGATCACGGAGCGCTTTCCGGAACTGGCGCAGCTGGCCTTGCCCGAGGGTACCGTGCTCGATGGCGAAATCCTCATCTGGCAGCCGGGCGACGTGCCGGCGCCATTTGCCGATTTGCAGCAACGGATGGGCCGCAAGACGGTCTCGCCCAAGCTGCTGGCCGAGCTGCCCGCCGTGCTGGTGGCTTACGATGTGCTGGAGCTCGATGGCGTGGACGTGCGCCAGCTGCCCCAGCTGGAACGGCGCGCGCTGCTGGAAAGCGTGGTGGCCGGCGTGCACTCTCCCGCGTTGCGCCTGTCGCCGCGTGTTGACGCGGCTAGCTGGGAGGCATTGGCCATCATCCGCGAGGAATCGCGCGCGCGCGGCGTGGAAGGCCTGATGCTCAAGGCCGTGTCGGCCGCATATGGCGTGGGCCGCACGAAAGACGTGGGCACATGGTGGAAATGGAAGATCGATCCGTATGCCATCGACGCCGTGCTGATCTACGCCCAGGCGGGCCATGGCCGCCGCGCGTCGCTGTACACGGACTATACGTTCGCCGTGTGGGATGACGTGGAGGAGGGCGGGCAGGGCGAGCGCAAGTTGGTACCGTTCGCCAAGGCGTATTCGGGCTTGACCGATGCGGAGATCGCGCAAGTCGACGCGGCCATCCGCAAGACGACGATAGAAAAATTCGGCCCCGTGCGCAGCGTGCAGCCGACGATGGTGTTCGAGATCGGTTTCGAGGGCATCGCTGCGTCCAGCCGCCACAAGGCGGGCATCGCCGTGCGCTTTCCCCGCATCCTGCGCCGCCGCGAAGACAAGACAGTTGCCGACGCCGACACCCTGGCCACCCTGAAGGCCATGCTGGCGGGCGCCGCATGAGCAGGCGATGAGTAAAAGCGCGCTGGCGCAGCGCATCGATGCGTGGTTCACGGGGCGCGGCTGGACGATCTTTCCTTTCCAGCGCGCCGTCTGGCGCGCTGGCGCGCAGGGCCAGTCCGGCCTGCTGCATGCGAGTACCGGGTCCGGCAAGACGTATGCCGTGTGGTTCGGCGCCTTGCTGCGCGCCGAGCGCCTGGCGCGCAAGGGCAGGAAGCAGGGCTTGCGCGTGCTGTGGATCACGCCCATGCGGGCGCTGGCGGCCGACACTGTGCGCGCGCTGCAGGCGTCCGGCGAAACGCTGGCGCCCGGCTGGCGCATCGAGGCGCGCACGGGCGATACGAGCGCCGCGCAGCGGGCGCGGCAGGCGAAAGCGTGGCCTGAGGTGCTCGTCACGACGCCGGAAAGCCTGTCCCTGATGCTGAGCCAGGCGGACGCGCAGGAACGCTTCAGCCTGCTGGAAACGGTGATCGTCGATGAGTGGCATGAATTGATGGGCAGCAAGCGCGGCGTGCAGGTGCAGCTGGCGCTGGCCCGCTTGCGCCGCTGGAATGTAACCTTGATGACGTGGGGCTTGTCGGCCACCCTGGGCAATCTGCGCCAGGCGCAGGACGTCTTGCTGGGAGAACAAAGCGATGGCGTGCTGGTCGAAGGTAAAGTCAGGAAGCGCATCCTTGTCGACAGTCTGATTCCCGTCAATCCCACGCGCTTTCCCTGGGGCGGCCACCTGGGCATCCAGATGCTGCAGCCGCTGATCGCCGAGATCGAGGACAGCGCCACCACCCTGGTGTTCACCAACACGCGTTCGCAGGCCGAGCTGTGGTACCAGCACTTGCTTGATGCGCGCCCCGACTGGGCCGGCCTGATCGCCCTGCACCACGGTTCGCTGGACCGCGAAGTGCGCGAGTGGGTCGAGCAGCACCTGAAGACGGGCGAGCTGAAAGCCGTCGTGTGCACGTCCAGCCTGGACCTGGGCGTCGATTTCCTGCCCGTCGAACGGGTGCTGCAGGTGGGCAGCGCGAAAGGCATCGCGCGCCTGGTGCAGCGGGCGGGGCGCAGCGGCCACGCGCCGGGGCGCATTTCGCGCGTCACCCTGGTGCCGACCAACAGCCTGGAATTGCTGGAAGCGGCCGCCGCCCGCGCTGCCCTGGCGCAGGGCCACCTGGAAGCGCGGCCCGTGCCGGACAAGCCGCTCGACGTGCTGGTGCAGCACCTGGTGACGATCGCGCTGGGCGGCGGTTTCGATTCGCCGGCGCTGTACGCGGAAGTGCGCGCGGCCTGGTCGTATCGCCAGCTGACGCCGGACGAGTGGCAATGGGCGCTCGACTTCGTCGCGCGCGGCGGGCAAAGCCTGACCGTGTACCCGGAATACCGCAGAGTGCTGCCGGACGATGCAGGCGTCTACCGCGTGCCGGACGTGGCGCTGGCGCGGCGCCACCGCATGAGCATCGGCACCATCGTCTCGGAAGCGGCGATCCAGGTCAAATTCCTCGGCGGGGGACGCATCGGCAGCATCGAGGAATCGTTCATCGCGCGCCTGAAGCAGGGCGACCATTTTCTGTTTGGCGGGCGCATCCTGGAATTCGTGCGCGTGCATGAGATGACGGCCTACGTGCGGCGCGCCACGGGCAGCCGCGGTGCCGTGCCGCGCTGGCAGGGCGGCAAGATGCCGCTGTCGTCGGAACTGGCGCACGCCGTGCTGGACCAGCTGCAGCTGGCGCAGGAGGGCCGTGCCAGCGGGCCGGAAATGCGCGCGCTGGCGCCGCTGCTGGCCATCCAGCAGAAATGGTCCAGCCTGCCCACGCGCGCCAGCCTGCTGCTGGAAACCTTGTCCAGCCGCGAGGGCCATCACCTGTTCGTGTATCCATTCGCGGGCCGCTCCGTGCACCTGGGCCTGGCATCCCTGCTGGCCTATCGCATCGCGCGCGTGCAGCCGGCCACCTTGTCGATCGCCGTCAACGATTACGGCTTTGAATTGCTGGGCGCGGACGATATCGATTTTGCGCCGCTGCTGACGGCCGCCAGCGGTGCCGATCTTCCCCTGTTCAGCACGGACAACTTGCTGGAAGACGTGCTGGCCAGCCTGAACGCGACGGAATTGTCGCAGCGGCGTTTCCGTGAAATCGCCCGCATCGCCGGCCTCGTGTTCCAGGGCTATCCGGGCCAGCCGAAAAGCGCGCGCCAGCTGCAAGCGTCGTCCTCGCTGTTCTTTGAAGTGTTCCGCAAGCACGACGCGGCCAATTTGCTGCTCACGCAGGCGCAGCGCGAAGTGCTGGAGCAGGAACTGGAACTGACGCGCCTGCGCGCCACCTTGCGCGAACTGCATGGACGCAGCCTCAGTCTGCAAGCGCTGGAGCGCGCCTCGCCATTTGCCTTCGGCCTGATGGTCGAGCGCTTCCGCGAACAGCTGACGACGGAAAAACTGTCGGACCGGGTGGCGCGGCTGGTGCTGGCGCTGGAAAAGGCGGCCGCATGAAGGGACAGGAGCAGGCGCACTGCGCGGTGGAGCTGGCCGGCGAGGTGGTCTTGCTGCTGGCGGACAAGGCCGTGTACTGGCCGGCGCGCAGGATATTGATCATCGCCGACATCCATTTCGGCAAGGCGGCGGCGTTTCGCGCGCTGGGCGTGCCCGTGCCGCGCGGCACCACCACGCAAAACCTGCTGGCGCTCGATGCCTTGCTGGCCAGTTACGCCTGCGAGGAAATCGTCTTTCTCGGCGATTTTTTGCACGCGCGCGCCGCCCATGCGGCCGCCACCGTGGCGGCCATGCTGGCCTGGCGCATGCGTCATCGCGACGTGCGCCTGACGGTGGTGCGCGGCAACCACGACGCGCATGCGGGCGATCCGGCCGCCGCGCTGGGCATCCGCATGGTGGACGAGCCGCACCAGGTGGGCAAGCTGTCGTTCTGCCATCATCCTGACACCGTCGCGCCCGGCTACGTGCTGGCGGGCCATGTGCATCCCGTGTTTCACTTGCGCGCCAAAGGGAGCGGAGCGCACGGCGGCGGCTTGCGCCTGCCGTGTTTCCTGCTGGGTCAACAGCGCGCCATCCTGCCCTCGTTTGGCGCCTTCACGGGCGGCCATGCGGTGCTGCCAGGCACTGGCGAGCGCGTGTACGTGACGGCGGACGCGGCGATTTTTCCGCTGCCCGCCAACTGCTGAGTGCCTGGTACTTTTGGTGGAAAACTGAAAGTAACTGTGCCACCGTAGGCGGGACTCATCCTACATGCGCTCTTGCCATCCTCCTATTTCTTGTGCCCCATGTGCGCACTAAGATGACGGTTCCCTTGCCATGCGAGGGGGAAGAATTGCATGGTTTGCACTGTTTCCGATTCCATCGATCAAGGAGATCATCATGGCCACATCGAGCGACAATAAACAGCAAGGTAGTAAAACCAGTAGCAGTAGCAGCGGCGGCAGCGGCGGCAGCAAGCAAAGCGATACCAGCAAGCGGGGTTTCGCTTCCATGGACCCCGCCCAGCAGCGCGAAATCGCCAGCGAAGGCGGACGTGCCGCGCATGAAAAAGGCACGGCCCATGAATTCACGTCGGAAGAGGCCCGCCGCGCAGGCAGCCAAAGCCACAAGAACGATGCCAACCGGCAAAGCGCCTCCAGCTCCAGCGGTTCGCGCGATAACGCCAGCATGAACCAGGAGGGCAACCGTGACAGTGGCAACAAGCAAAGCGGCGGTTCCGGGTCCGGTTCCAGCTCCGGGTCGCGCAACAAGTAGCGCCAGCTGAGTAGCAATTTGCAAGTGGCTCTGGCCAGCGGGAAGCAGGCACGCCGCTGGTCAGGGCCACGCTTATTTGGCTGCCGCAAAATTTTGATGCAACGCAGCAGGCATGGACTATGATGAAATAGCTGCGCCGGCCAAGGCCGACACGCAGTCAACGCAGTCAAATCGCACTCACGATCAGGGAGAAGATGATGGGCAACTCCACCACGCCGCAAGCCGGCAATAGCCAGGGCGGCACGCCGTCCGTGGCAGGCAACAAGCAAAGTACGGCCGATTCTGCCGAGAACTTTGTGCTGGTCGATAGCGAGCAAGGGCTCGATATCGGCGACGATCTGTTTTCCATCGGCGAAGTGCGGCGCGCCGACCGCTTGCCCCATCACCAGTCAGGCTCCGCCGGGCAGAGCCGGCAGAGCGCCGACGATGCGCCCGACACCACGGGCAGTACGGGCGTCTGATCTGGCCGCCTAACTTTCTTCACTCTCAAGCCACGCGCGCCGGGCCAGCTGCAAGACGTGTTCGCGCACGTCCGCTGGCCATTCCTGTACGCATGCGAGAAACGCTGCTTGCTTGCCGGCGAACAGGGCGCGGCTTGCTTCCTCGAAGCCTGGCGCATCGCCGGCCAGCGCATTCATGACTTTATAGGCCGCTTCGCGTGCCTGGCGCTGCTCATCGTGCAGCTTGTTGCCGCGCTGCGCGTGTTCCACCAGTTTGCGCAAGGCGACGGAAGCGCCGCCCGGCTGCGTCGCCAGCCATTCCCAGTGACGGGGCAGCAAAGTGATTTCGCGCGCCACGACGCCCAGCTTCGGGCGGCCTGCCGTGCGTGCGGGGGCGGGAGCGTCGTCCTGCGGCGCCGGCGTTGCCGCGCGAGGCAGGCGCTGCAGCACCTCGGCCAGGCTGCCGTGCAGGTTCAGGTCGACCTGGCTGCCGCTGGCATCGTCGAAAATCAGGATCTGCGCATCGGGATCGCGCGTCACCAGTTCCTTCAGTGTTTGCGCAAGCGCATGTAAAGGGCCGGCGGCGACTTTTCGCTTGCCGGCAAAGGCGGTGAGCTGAGGTGGTGCGGGGGTATGCATGTCTTGCCTCCATGGGGAATGCAGGCAATTTTACCCGGGTTAAATGGAAAGTCAATATTACCCGGGTAAAATAGGATAAATCTGCTACAGATCGACCCGGCCGTGTTCGCCCATGTCTTTCGGCGGCTCGCCCGTGATGGCGGCCTTGGCCATTTCATAGAATTGCATCATCTTGCTGGCGCTGCTATCCCAATACTCGGCCGACTGGATTGTCACCTTGATCAGCGACAGCTTCGGATCGTCGAGCCCGCCCGGGAACCAGGCTTTCACGAGCGGATTCCACAATTCCTCCGCCTTGGCGCGGTCTTTCAGCAGCTGCGCGTGGCCGCAGACGGATACATACAGGCTGTCGCCCGTGTCGACAAAGCTGACATTGACTTGCGGATTGTTCAGCAAGTCGCGCGTATAGCTGGCCTCGTCGGAAACAAAGAACCAGATCTGCCCTTCGTTATCGACCTGCTGCTGCGTCAGCGGCCGGCTGGTGAGGGTGCGCATGTCGTCGCTGGTGGTCAGCATGCCGAATTTGACGTCCTTGATCTTGGCCGCGATGCTGGCCAGTTGTTCGCTGGAATACGATTGCATGGGTGCTCCCTTGTTGGTTGTCCTGAACAACAAGCATAGGCGCTTGCTGCATGCGGCTCTGTACGGCAGCTTACGTAGCAGCGGTGCTTTGTTTCAAAGCTGTTACAAAACGCCGGCCCGGCGGGGCGCCCCATGTCTTGACTTAATAAATGATAATCATTATCATTTGTTTGAAATATCGGCATGCACTCTGATTGAAGGATGGGAATGAAGCACACTGACTTGTCGCGCCAGCTGGCCCGCCCCTTGCCGGGAGCGGAGCATGCATAGTGCGGGCGCCGCCGACAAGGCCAGGAACAACGCCAGCCGCGCCGTCTGGCTGAAGAACTTGCATCAATGGCACTGGATCAGCTCGGCACTTTGTTTGCTGGGCATGTTTTTGTTCGCCATCACCGGCATCACCCTGAACCACGCCGGCCAGATCGAGTCGAAACCGTCGATCACGCGCCAGAAGGCGACCTTGCCGGCCCCGTTGGTCACGGAACTGGCCGCCTATGCCGCCCAGCATGATGGCGCCAACGCGCCCATGCCGGCCGCCGCCGAAGCGTGGTTGAAAAAGCAATGGTCGCTCAACGCGGGCGGGCGTCCCGCCGAATGGTCGATCGACGAAGTGTATTTGCCGTTGCCTAGGGCGGGCGGCGACGCCTGGGTGCGCATCGGCCTGGAAGACGGGGCCGCCGAATATGAATTGACGGACCGGGGCTGGGTGTCCTGGCTCAACGACGTGCACAAGGGCCGCAACACGGGCGTCGCCTGGAGCTGGTTCATCGACATCTTTGCCGGCGCCTGCATCGTGTTTTGCCTGACGGGGCTATTGATTTTGAAGTTCCACGCGGCCAACCGGCCATTTACCTGGCCGATGGTTGGCCTCGGTATCTTGATACCTTGCGCGATCGCCTTGCTGTTTATCCACTGATGTTTTTATTTTTCCTTTTTACAGGCACACCATGAAATTACGCTACTCCCTGGCGCTTGGCCTTCCCCTGATCGGTACGTCGGCGATGGCTGCCGACTTGTCCCTGAAGATTGAAATTCCGCAACTGAACGTGGCGGAATACCACCGCCCCTATGTGGCGGCGTGGCTGGAAACGGCCGATCAAAAGGTCGTTGGCAATCTGGCTGTGCTGTATGACGTGAAAAAGAAGGACAAGGCGGGCGAAAAATGGCTGAAGGACATGCGTCAATGGTGGCGCAAGAGCGGCCGCGACCTGGCCATGCCAGTGGACGGCGTCAGCGGCGCCACGCGCGCGCCGGGCGAACATACCCTGACTTTCCCTGGCGCCAAGGCCTTGCTCGACAAGCTGCCGGCCGGCGAATACCAGGTGGTCGTGGAAGCGGCGCGCGAAGCGGGCGGACGCGAACTGGTGCGCGTGCCGTTCCAGTGGCCGTTGAAATCGGCCCAGTCCGTTCCTGGCAAGGGCAAGGAAGAACTCGGCAATGTCGTCGTCCAACTCAAACCTTAAGGCGCCTCTACCATGTTGAAGCAACTGAATAAACCGCTGATCGCCCTGGCGCTGGCCGGCCTGGCCTTGAATGCCCACGCCCACCGGGGCTGGATGGTGCCGTCGAGCACGATGGTGGAAAGCAAGGACGCCTGGGTGACGGTGGACGCTGCCGTCTCCGACGGCCTGTTCGAGATCGACCACCAGCCGCTGCGCCTGGATGCGCTGCAAGTGACCGGCCCCGATGGCGCGAAAGTGGCGCCGGCGAATACGCTCACGGGCCGCTTGCGCAGCGTGTTCGATGTGAAGATGGAAAAGCCGGGCACGTATAAAGCGGCCATCGTGTCGCAGAATGTGATGGCCAGCTACAAGCTCAATGGCGAGCAGAAGCGTTTCCGCGGCAATGAAGAGACGTTCAAGAAGGAAGTGCCGGCCGACGCGCAAGAGCTGAAAATCACGCGCACGGCAGCGCGGCTGGAAACTTTCTTCAGCAATGGCGAAACCAGCACGGAAGTGTTCAAGCCGACGGGCGTGGGCCTGGAATTCGTGCCGGTGACCCATCCGAACGACTTGCGCGCAGGCGAAAAAGCCACGTGGCGCTTCCTGATCGACGGCAAGCCGGCCGCGAACCAGGCGTTCAGCCTGGTGCCGGGCGGCGTGCGCTACCGTGGCGTGCTCGGTGAAATCCGCCAGAGCACCGATGCCAAGGGCGAAATCACGTTCACCGTGCCGGCCGCCGGCATGTATTACCTGAGCAGCACCTGGCCTGCGGCCGCACCTGCCGTGGCCGGCCAGCCGCCAGCCATGCCGGAGCGCCGCATGACCTACGCGGCCACCGTGGAAGTGCTGCCGCAGTAAGCGGCGGCATCGTCACGAGCTCGCCGATGCGCCGGGTCCTGCTGCCGCAGCATATTTCCGATCAGGCCGCGCCGCCCGGCGCCGCGATCCGGGACTTGCGCGGCTTGACCATGGGCACCAGCTGGTCGGTGCGCCTGCTCGAGTCCGCCATGCCGGGACGCGCCGGCAGCGCCGATTTGCAGCAGGGCTTGCAGCAGCAGCTGGACCTGGTCGTGGCGCAAATGAGCCACTGGAGCGATGAGTCCGACCTGGGCCGCTTCAACCGGGCCGAACCCGGCAGCTGGCACAGCCTGCCCGCCGCCTTTTGCGAGGTGCTGGGCTTTGCCATGCACGTGTCGCAGGCGTCCGGCGGCGCGTATGATCCGTGCGCAGGCGCCCTCGTCAACCTGTGGGGCTTCGGCCCCCGCCATCGCTACGACGAGCCCGGTTTTCTGCCGCCGAACAAAGAGACGGTGGCCCTGCTGCTGTCGCAGCGCCAGCGCCGCCGCCTGGAACTGGACTTGCCGGCCCGCCGCGCGCGTCAGCCGGGCGGCTTGCAGCTCGATTTATCGGCCATCGCCAAGGGGTATGGCGTGGACCGCCTGGCCCGCTACCTGGACAGCCAGGGCATCGGCCATTACCTGGTCGAAGTGGGCGGCGAGCTGCGCGGCGCCGGCAGCAAGCCCGACGGCCAGCCGTGGTGGGTGATGCTGGAACAGGTCGACGGCGCCGACGCGGATCTAGATCCGCCGGAAATGCTGCTGGCGCTGCACGGCTTGTCCGTGGCCACGTCGGGCGACTACCGGCGTTTCTTCGACGATGGCACGGCGCGTTTCTCACACACCATCGATCCGCGCAGCGGCATGCCGATCGCCAATCAACTCGCTTCCGTCACCGTCGTGCATGAGCAATGCATGGCGGCCGATGCCTGGTCGACGGCCCTGACCGTGCTCGGTGCCGAGGCCGGCATGGCGCTGGCCGAAGAGCAGGGCCTGGCCGCGCGCTTCCTGCAGCGCGACGGCTCTGGCTTTCACGAAACGCTGAGCAGCCACATGCTGGCCATGCTCGACGAATGAACGATTAATTCCATGATTTTTACGCACGATACGACGCGGCTGGCCTTGCTGGCGGCCCTGTCCCTCAGCTACGCGGGCGTGTGCCTGGCGCCCTGGTTGCGCGCGCGCGCCAGGCGCCGCGCGTCCGCCGCCGCCAAGGCGGCGCTGGCAAACAGTCCCGCCTGGCTGGTGGCGTATGCAAGCCAGACGGGCAATGCCGAGGAACTGGCCACGCAAACGGCGCAGAGCCTGCAACTGGCCGGCATCCCCGTGCGCCTGTGCACGCTGGCCGAAGTCACGGCCGTTGATCTGCAACAAGCCGAACGGGCCTTGTTCCTGGTCAGCACCTATGGCGAAGGCGATGCGCCCGACAATGCGGCCGCCTTCATGGGCCGCCTGATGACGGGCGGGCTGGCGCTGCCGCAATTGCATTACGCGGTGCTGGCCCTGGGCGACCGCAGCTATGGCCAGTTTTGCGGTTTCGGCCGCGCGCTCGATGCCTGGCTGGCGGCGCAGGGCGCCTCGCGCCTGTTCGAGCGCATCGAAGTCGACCGCAGCGCCAGCGTCAGCATCGAGCAATGGTTCCAGCATCTGAGTCACCTGGCCGGCACCAGCGACGCGCCCGACTGGAGCGCCCCCGCCTTCGGCGACTGGCGCCTGACGCACAGGCAGCTGCTCAACCCGGGCAGCGCGGGCGGCGCCATCTATCACGTGGAACTGGCGCCCGTGGCCGGTAGCCTGCCTGACTGGCAGTCGGGCGACCTGGTGCAGGTGACGGCGCCCGCCGACCCCTCGCAGCCGCGCGAATATTCGATCGCTTCGATTCCGCGCGATGGCGGCGTGCACTTGCTGGTGCGCCAGCATGCGCATCCCGACGGCAGCCTGGGCCTGGCCTCGGGCTGGCTCACGGCGCAGGCCAAGGTCGGCGACGTGGTGCAGCTGCGCTTGCGCCAGCATAAACGCTTCCGGCTGGAAGACAATGCCCAGCGGCCATTGATTTTGATCGGCAACGGCAGCGGCATCGCCGGTCTGCGCGGCCACCTGAAGAGCCGCGTGCTGGCAGGGCAGCGGCGCAACTGGCTGATCTTTGGCGAGCGCAACCTGGCCCACGATTTTCATTATCGCGAAGAGATTGAAGGCTGGCATGCCAGCGGCGACCTGCCGCGCCTGGACCTGGCGTTTTCGCGCGACCAGGCCGAGCGCACCTACGTGCAGGACCGCCTGCGCGGCAATGCCGATGAAGTCAAGCTGTGGCTGGAGCAGGGCGCGGCCATCTATATCTGCGGCAGCCTGGCCGGCATGGCGGGCGGTGTAGACCAGGCCCTGCAGGAGATACTGGGCCGGCCCGCGCTCGACGCGCTGGCGGCCGAAGGGCGCTACCGGCGCGACGTGTATTAATGCAGCAGCGATTGCTTATGGCTGGATCGCAGCCAGCGGCGCCGTGTCCATGTCGCCGCTCACTTCCTGCAAGCCGCGCGCCAGGCTGGAGATGCTGGGGTTGTCGATGAAGACGCAGCGCTTGCCCGTGCGCTTGCAATAATCCTTCACGCGCCAGTAGGCGCTGTGGCTGATGCAGCCCGTCTGGCAAATCACCAGGTCGGCCGCCGCCAGGCTCGAGTCGAGCAGGTTGGCATTGTCTTCCAGGCCGCCGTCGTGGTGGGCGAACTGCGCGCCGACCCGCTCGATCAGGGCGCGGTAGGTGGCGACATTGCCGCTGCGTCCGCCCACGCACAAGACGCTTTGATCGACGAGGCGGATCGGCATTTTCAGCTTGCCGCCGGTCGGCACTTCCAGCTTGGGCGCCGGTGGCGGCACGGCGGCGGCAGGGCGCGGCTGGGCCTGTTTCAATTCCGCGATTTGCTGGCGCAGTTCCTTTTCGCGCTCATCCATTTGCGCCAGGCGTTCGACCAGGCGCGTGCGCGATTCCAGCGCCGGGACGGCCGCCTGCAATTGCGCCAGTTCCGCGCGCAAGCCGTCGATCACGCTATCCTTGCCGATGGACTCGGCCCGCGTGCGCAGCAGCACGGCTTCCTGGCGTTCCAGTTCGCCCGTTTTTTCCGTCAGTGCGGCCTGGCTGCGCTGCTGCAGCTTGGCCAGTTCCTGCGTCAGGCGCGCATTTTCTTCCTGCAAGGCCGTAAATTTGCCCATGTCGGCGCGCACGCAGGCGCCGGCCTGGTGCTGGATCATGTGCAAGTCGCGGCACATCTGCTCTTCCAGCTCGGCGTCGCAGCGCGGGTGCGTCAGGCCGGCCCAGAAGGCGCCCGACACGTCGCCGTTGGCGACGGCCGTGCGCCACAGTTGCGCTACCTGTTCCGTGGTCTTGGCGCCGCGAAAGCGCAGGATCACGGGAGCGTAGCGGCGTTCGAGTTCCTTTTGCAGCGCTTCGGACAGGCGGTTGCGCGCGCCGCATTCCGTCACGGCGCCCACGTGCACTTCGTAGTCGTCGGCCAGCACGCGCCCGCCCGTCATCTTGCCCACCAGTTTGCGCAGGTAGCCCAAGGGCAAGCCCACGCCGACCAGCGGGCAATGGCAGGTATGCGACAGTTCCCACAGCCGGCGGCGGCGCGAAGCGAGCGCGGCCGTTTCCGTGTCGGCGTGGGCGCAATTGCTGATGACGGGCAGGGACTGGTCTTTGTCACACATGGCGATATCCTGTTGGGCGGTGGGGCAGCGGTGGAAGAGAAATAGAAATTAGTGCGGCAGCGGCGAGGCAGGACGTCTGGCGCTCAGCATGCGTGCCAGGCGCTCGAGCAAGGTGGTCTTCGGCGGCGCGGGCCGGTGCAGCGCCACCAGGGTGGCCCATTGCTGCGACAGTTGCTGGCAAGTCGCTTGCAGCACGGGGCCGAGGCCGGGCGAGCCGGCCAGCGCTTGCAGGTGGCGTTCGATGACTGCGGCCAGTTTCTCGCAGGGACTGTCCGCATGGTAGTGCGACATCAGGTGCAGCACGGCCGACAGCAGCAATTCAGGCTGCTGGCCTTGCGGGGAAGGAAACATCGGGGAAGGTCGGTCGTTCGCCATCAAACACTCCTGTGCGGTGGTTTGGCTGGCTGCGCGCACGGGGCGCGACTGGCTGGCGAGCGTGGTGACTGGCTGCCGTGCTGCTTCAGGCAGTCAGGATCAGCTTGTTCAATTGGGTGACGCGCAGGCGATAGATCTTGCCGCTGTGCTCAATCTCCACTTCGCGGCCCTGCTGCAGCAGCGCTTCGCTGGTAATGCGGCGCGCCGGCTGGGCCATGCTGACGGGAGGACGGACGTGGGCGGTAGCGGCATCCTGGATCAAGGCTGGTTTTGAGCTTTGCATGTTGGGCTTTCTTTATCTCAGTTGAGAATGATTCGTATTTGCATTATTGTTGAATGTGGCCCGAAAAGCAAGGCTTATTTATGCGCAAGCCGTGCTTTTTTGCGATGGGATGGCAGCGTGGAGCATGGCGCTGCGCGAAGACGGCCACTGGCGCGGCATGGAAGGGGAGCGGCAGCAAAAAAGACCCGGCAAGGCGGTGCGCGCCTTGGTCGGGTCAAGCCTGTGCCAAGCTGGAAGAAATCGGGATGGCGTTAAATCGTGGCCAGCAATTGCGCCGAGGCGGCCGCGGCGGCGGTGGTGTCGGCCTTGAGCTTGGCGGCAGCCAGCTGCTTGGCGCGCGAGCGCGACGGCGGCAAGCGGCGCAGGGTTTTCAGGGCGTCCGGATCCTTGATGCCGATGGTGCGCTGGTCAACCGAGATCAGGCCGATTTCATTGAAGGCGGACAAAGTGCGGCTCACCGTTTCCAGGGTCAGGCCCAGGTAGCTGCCGATTTCGTGGCGCGTCATGCGCAGGTTGAACAGCTTGCTCGAATAGCCCATCTGCGCGAAGCGGTCGGCCAGCGAGACGAGGAAGCGCGCCACGCGGGCCTCGGCGCTCAGGGCGCCCAGCATGCCGATCATCGCCTGTTCGCGCACCAGTTCGCGGCTCATCACGCCGTACATGACGTTTTCCAGTTCCAGGTGAACACGTCCCAGCGCCGTCAGCTTCTTGAACGGCAACAAGATCAGGTCGCAGTCGGACAGTGCCACCGCTTCCGAGGAGTAGTGGCGCGAGTGGATGCCGTCGACGCCCAGCATGTCGCCCTTCATGGGAAAGCTCAGTACCTGTTCATTGCCGAATTCGTCGATGAGCACGGTTTTCAGGAAGCCCGAATTGACGATGTACAAGGTGTCGAACGGTTGGCCGATGGTATGCACGCGCTGGCCCGTCTTGAATTGCACGTGCTGGAACAGCAGTTCGTCGGCGGCGATGGTGCAGGCGCTGGAGATATGCAGCAGATCGCATACTTCCTTCAGGTTCGACCATAGCCGCCCCTGGCGCTGGCGCCCTGCTTCCATCGGGGAAGAGGGGGCCAGCGATGGGGCGGCGGCGCGGGTTTCGGGCGTTTGCGTGGACAGCATGTTCATCTCCTGGTGACAGGTAGTTCAGAGTTGAATGACAGGGTGCGCAGACGGCGGGCAGGGAAAGGGCGGCGCGCGTCCAGGCTGGTAAAGCTCAATTCGCTGACGACTTGCTGTGTGATGAAATAACTTCCCAGCAACTTGATTACTGGTTTCAGTATGCCAACAACCATATGCAATTAATATCAGCAGTGGCTGAATATGGCAGTAGGAGCTACGGTAGGGGGAGTAGGATTGTTCCTACGGTCGACGCGCGGGCGCGCGCCGCCGGGCTTACGTCTTGAAGGGGGAGAGCAGGCGGTGCGCCACGGCGTACTGCACCATTTCGGACAGCGAACTCATGCCCATTTTTTGCATGATGCGCGTCTTGTGCGTACTCACCGTCTTCACGCTCAGGTGCAGGTTGTTGGCGATTTCCGTGATCGACTTGCCCGCCACCAGCAGGGAAAAGACTTCGAACTCGCGGTCCGATAACTGTTTGTGCAGCAAGCTTTCATTCGGCATCATGATGTTGAGCACGAGCTGCTCGGCCACCTCGGCGCTGATGTAGGGGCGTCCCGATGCCACCTTGTGAATGGCGCCCACGAGCTGGGTGCCAGCGCTTTCCTTGGTCAGATAGCCTTGTGCGCCGGCGCGGATGGCGCGCACCGCATATTGTTCTTCCTCGTGCATGGTGAGGATCAGGATGGCCAGCTTGGGCGCCTCGCTGCGGATTTGCCGGATCAGGTCGACGCCGCTGCGGCCCGGCATTGACAGGTCGAGCAGCAGCAGGTCGAAGCCGCCCTGGCGCACCTGATTGAGTACTTCAAAGCCGTCGATGGCTTCGCCCACGATATCGATATCCGGCGCGCCGTCAAGGATGCGCTTCAAGCCTTCTCGCATGATGGTGTGGTCGTCGGCAATTACAATACGTATCATAGGCGGGCAATCTGGATGCGTGAAATCTGCTCTGTCCGTCACCGGACAATCAAATGTTGAGAAACGAGAAACGTTGTCATTTTAACTGAGGCGGCCGCATTATGCCTTTTTCTGCATATGCCGGCAACGGCGGCCCCGGTGGTCATGTGACCTCTTATTCGGACAGGGGTTCCTTGATCAGCCTATGCACGAGCACGGGCAATTTCGAGTGCGACAGCACTTTATTGGTCACGCTGCCCAACAGCAATTGCCCCCAGCCGCTGCGGCCATGCGAACCCATGAAAATCAGATCGCAATGCTGCAATTGCGCCACTTCCACGATCTTCAGGGCCGGGCTGTCGGAAAAGGCCGTCAGGCCCGTCGCTTCCAGGCCGCGCTTGGCGGCCGCGTCGAGGATGGGCTGCCAGTGGTCGGCGCCGGCCTTGCGCATGGCGATGCGGTACTCCTCCTCGCTGGGATAGCTTGGCGGAATGATTTCGATGTACACCGGGTACTGGTATTCGGGCGCCACATACAAGGCAAGGATGTCGGCGTGCATCTGTTCGGCAAAAGCAACGCCGGCGCAGGCCGTCAGGTTGGAGACGGTGGAGCCATCGGTGGCGATCAGAATTTTCTTATACATGGCAGGTCCTTTGGCGGTGACTGAGCGCGCGCAACGCCTCTTATTGTAGACGCGGCGGCAGCATTGTATTCATGCAAAGACTTGATAATTATCAATACAACTGCACCTTCAGTATAGACAACATTGGCAGAAAGATCGTGTGTAGCTGCAACGATGTCCATGTGACGCTGTTGCGCAGACGCCCGGAAGCAGGATTTCTTCTGCTGTGCGTGGTCTTGCACGCACGCCAATGGTAGTATTTCAAAATACAACAGCTGGAACACATATTTCCTTGTGGAAAAGCTCTTGTAGGCCAGCTTTGCACCAGGAAGCGCGTTTTGAGATTTACCAACAGGGCGGCGCCCTGCTACACTCGCACCATCGCAGCGGTATTGCCTCAAATCATCTTAATCGAGAAATTGTGGGTATCAGTCTGTAAAACGCACAGTTCAGGCGGAATTTTGACAAATTATGGAGAAGCAGGGATATGACCAACGCCGCTGATGATTTCGACGCATTATTCGATGAAGTATCTGCGCAAAGTGCGGCCGCGGCTCAGCCCGCGCCTGCCGCCGCGCCCGCTCCCGCCGTGATTGCGGAGGACGATTTCGACGCGCTGTTCGACTCGGTGTCGGCCAACGCCGCCGTGCCGGCAGCCGCCGAGCCCGTGGTCGCCGAGGCGGAAGCGCTGCCTGTGGCCGGCGCCGAGGCGTCTGGCGACGCGGCCGATCCCGTCGACCAGTCCGACAAGCCGATGTTCGAGCGTCTGGGCGGCATCGTGCGCCTGCTGCACGATTCGCTGCGCGAACTGGGCTACGACAAGGCGCTGACGGAAGCGTCGTCGCAGATCGTCGACGCCCAGGACCGCCTGGAATACGTCGCCACCCTGACCGAGCAGGCCGCCAACAAGGTCCTGAACACGCTCGACGAAGGCATGCCGGCGCAGGATGTGCTGTCGAAGAAAGCCAAGGACATGGATGGCCGCTGGACGGCGCTGTTCGACGGCAAGCTGAGCCTGGAAGAATTCAAGGCCCTGGCCGGCGACTCGCGCCAGTTCGCGCAAGCCGTTGCCGAAGCGACGGAAGCGGAAAAAGCGCGCTTGCTGGAAATCATGATGGCGCAGGACTTCCAGGACATCACGGGCCAGCTGATCAAAAAAGTGGTCAACATCACCAAGACCGTGGAAAACGAACTGGCCCAGCTGTTGCGCGACAACGCGCCGGCCGAGGTGCGCGAGAAACTGGCGCAAAAGCCGGTGCCGCTGATGCAGGGCCCGTCCGTGCCGTCGGTGGCGCTGGACCAGGATAATGTAGACGACCTTCTTGCGGATTTGGGATTCTAATGGACGATATGCTCAAGGATTTCGTCGTTGAGGCGATGGATCTTGCGGTTAATGTTGAAGAGCACTTGTTGCGCCTCGAGCGCGATCCTGACAACAAGGAAACACTGAATGCGGTGTTTCGTTCCTTCCACACGATCAAGGGCGGTGCCGGCTTCATGGGCTTGCCCGCGCTGGTGGCGGCCTGCCACCTGACGGAAAACCTGTTCGACGCCTTGCGCACGGGCGCCGCGCCCGTCACCCCCATCGCCATCGAGGCGGCGCTGCAGGCGTCCGGTTTCGTGGCCGACCAGCTGACGGAACTGGCCAATGGCGCCGCGCCGGAAAGCTTGCCGGCCATGCCGGAAGAGCTGGAACACATCCTGACGAACGCCATCGAAGGCAAGGGCATGGACGCGCCTGCGCCTGCCGCCGCCGTGGTGGCGGAAGTGGCCGCGCCCGTTGCCGAGGTTGCGGAAGTGCTTGCCGCCACGCCTGCCGCCGCCGTCTCCACCGTCGGCGCCGATGGCCTGGACTGGGAAGGCATGTATAACGCCGTCGTGCCCGAGGGCAGCCGGGTCGCTGCCGCGCCGGTGTCCGCCGTCGCCGCTGCCCCTGCCGTCGTGGCCGCCGCTGCTGCCGCTGCCGCTGCCGCTGCCGCTGCCGCCAAGCCGGCCGCCAAGGCCTGGGATGGCGCCGAACGACGCGAAGAGCGTCCGGAAGTGCGCCATGCCGCGCCCGTCAAGGAAGACAGCATCCGCGTCGACGCCGTCAAGCTCGACGCGCTGCTGGAAGTGGCCGGCGAATCCGTGCAGGCCGCCAACCAGGCTGCCGTGCTGCTCGAACGCTTGCTGCAATTCAAATTCGAAGGCCAGGCCGCCACCTTGATGGCGACCCTGGCGGAAACCCTGGAGCGCGCCTCGCGTTACTCGACCGAACTGCAGCGGGCCACCCTGGCCACGCGCATGCAGCCTGTCGGCCGCCTGTTCCAGAAATTCCCGCGCCTGGTGCGCGAGCTGGCGAAAGACCTGGGCAAGGATGTCGAGCTGACCATCGAAGGCGCGGAAACGGAAGTCGACCGCGTCGTCGTGGACAGCCTGTACGATCCGCTCGTGCACATGCTGCGCAACTCGCTCGACCATGGCGTCGAATCGCCGGAAGCGCGCCTGGCCGCCGGCAAGCCCGCCAAGTCGTATATTTCGCTGAAAGCCTGGCAAGAGGCCAACAGCGTCATGATCGTGCTGCAGGATGACGGCAAGGGCATGGACCCGGTCTTCCTGCGCAGCAAGGCCCAGCAAAAGGGCTTGATCAGCGAAAACGCGCAATTGAGCAACGACGAATGCTTCCAGCTGGTGTTCCTGCCGGGCTTCTCGACCAAGGAAGTGGCGTCCAGCGTCTCCGGCCGCGGCGTGGGCATGGACGTGGTGAAAACGGCCGTGGAGAAAAACCGCGGCGCCATCCACATCGAGTCGACGCTGGGCAAGGGCACGAAGTTCGCCATCCGCCTGCCGATCGAACTGTCGATCGTGCCGACCATGCTCGTGTCGACCTCGGGCGCCGCGCTGGCGCTGCCGATGGCGGTGGTGCAGCGCGTCGTCGAATTGCCGGAAACCTTCATGGAAGTGGGTGGCGCGCCCGTGCTGAAAGACCAGGGCCGTCCATTGCCCGTACGGTCGCTGGCCGGTGCCCTGGGCTATGAATCGTGCAGCGAACGCGTCGGCATCGTCGTCGCCGCGCCACAGCCGTACATTCTTGCCGTGGAAGCCGTCGACGGCACGGCCGACCTGGTGATCAAGCCGATGACGGCCATCACCGTGGAAGGCATTACCGGTACGGCCCGCTCGGCCGAAGGCGAGCTGGTGCTGGTCGTGGGCCTGTCGTTCCTGATGGACGGCTGCCGGGGAAGCGTTCGTCTAGCTGCCTGAGTCTTGCTTCAATCGTTAGAAAGCCCGCTAGGCATAGCGGGCTTTTTTTATGGCGCCAGCGGTGTCAGATGTTGTTAGGGCGTAAGGTGCCGCCTTCCAGCCAGCGCTGCACGCGCACGATTTCCTGGGCGCGCTCCGCCTCGTCCTTCGGCGGCGGCAGGTAGATGTCGGGCATGATGCCGTCGAGATCGACCTGCAGATCTGGCAGGCGGGCCGAGCGCGAGGTGGCGTAGGCCAGCTGGCGCCGTCCCGAGGGCAGGGGGTGCATGCGCAGATTCGAATAATCGAGCGCGCCTCCGCTGTTGCGTCCGATTAGCTTGACGCGAAAGCTTTGCCGCGCTTCCAGCAGAAACTGTTCGCAGGAACTGCCGCAATCGCGGTCGACCAGCACCGCCACCCTGGACGGCTGTACTGCCTGGCCAGACACACTCGCATAGCTGACAGGCCCGTTGGTGCTTTGCGCCACGAACTGGCCGGGCTGCACGCTGCGCATGCGGGTGACGGCCAGTGCCATATATTTCGTGCAGGTGGCGTCGCCGGGAGCGTACAGCGCGCAGATGTTTTCCTGGCTGGCGATATTGGCCGGCGTGGACAGCCATTCGCCACCGATATTGACGCTCTCGCCTGAAGCTAGCCATGGCAGCAAGGGCGCATATGTGCTGTCGCTGCCGCCGTTGTTGCGCCGCACATCGATAATCCAGTTTCGACGGCTGGCCAGTTCGTCGCGCTTGCTTTCCAGTAAATCATTGATGAGCCCGGCGTACCCGGGGAAAAAACTCGGTAAGGTCAGCAGCGCCGTGTGCGGCGACAGCAGCTGCAGCGATGGCGCCCTGTCATCGATGGTGGCCGTTGGCGCGGCGGTTGAGGATGGTGCTGCAGCTGGTGTCTCATGTTTCAGCGCACCGGTCGGCATGATCTGCAGGTGGCCTTTGCGCCACTGGCTCAGGTAACCGGACAGTACCGTATTGCAGGCAGCCTCACCGTTCACCTTGGCCGCCGCGGTGCTGGCGCTGGCCAATGCATGATCGAAATACGCTTGACCTTTTTGTGCCAGATGCTGGCGCGCGCCAGTATCGTTTTCCAGCAAAAAGGCGGGAAGGACGCGCAAGTCCTGCAGGCAGGTCTCGCCCGGCGTGGCCGCTTGCGTATGGCTGACTGTCAAAGTAGTCAGGAGCGTGGCGGCAAAAGAACACAGTCTCATCAATGCAGTCTTTCCTGAAATTGTTGTCTAAATACAATACACGAAAGATTGAAGAAAAAGTATCGATTTCTGGCCGCGCCGTGGCTCGTTCGGCGGCCTGCCCGCAGATGGGGTCGTCATGTCGCCGATATGCCGATATCGGCAATTTCCAGCTCATATCCAACAATGCGGCCAAACTTTGTATCGCCAATCCCACGCTTTTGCCTGTTTCGGTTCTGTGTCGCGTAATATATGGCATAATCCTTGTGGATCACCGTATGACCTGGTATCACTTGATCACTTACTACAGGCTGTGGCAACGCTGCATAAATCATGATGAAGACGCTTTACGACAAACTCTGGGAATCCCACGTTGTTCGGGCCGAAGATGATGGCACGACAATTTTGTACATCGACCGGCACTTGCTGCACGAAGTCACCAGCCCGCAAGCCTTCGATGGCCTCAGCGTGGCGGGCCGCCAGCCGTGGCGCATTTCCGCCAACCTGGCCGTGGCCGACCATAACGTGCCCACCACCAGCCGGGTCGACGGCATTGCCGATCCCGTCTCGCGCCTGCAGGTGGAAACCTTGGACAAGAACGCCAAGCACTACGGCTTGACCTACTTCAACATGAACGACAAGCGCCAGGGTATCGTGCACGTGATCGGCCCCGAGCAGGGCGCGACCCTGCCCGGCATGACGGTCGTCTGCGGCGATTCGCACACGTCCACGCATGGCGCGTTCGGCGCGCTGGCGCACGGCATCGGCACGTCGGAAGTGGAACACGTGCTGGCCACGCAAACCTTGCTGCAAAAGAAATCCAAGTCCATGCTGGTGCAGGTCGACGGCGCTCTGCCGGCCGGCGTGACGGCGAAAGATATCGTGCTGGCCATCATCGGCAAGATCGGCACGGCCGGCGGCACCGGTTACTGTATCGAGTTCGGCGGCTCGGCCATCCGCGCCCTGTCGATGGAAGGCCGCATGACGGTGTGCAATATGGCCATCGAGGCGGGCGCGCGCGCCGGCATCATCGGCGTGGACGATACCACCATCAATTACGTCAAGGGCCGTCCGTTTTCGCCGGCCGGTCCGCACTGGGAACGCGCCGTGGCCTACTGGCGCACGCTGCATTCGGACCCGGGCGCCCGTTTCGACCTCGTCGTCACGCTCAACGCGCAAGAGATCGAACCGCAAGTGACGTGGGGCACCTCGCCCGAGATGGTGGTCGGCATCGATGGCCGCGTACCGGATCCGGACAATGAGAAAGACAGCGTCAAGCGTGACGCCATCGAAAAGGCGCTCGTCTACATGGCGCTGAAGCCGAACACGCCGATCGCGGACATCCGCATCGACAAGGTCTTCATCGGTTCCTGCACCAATTCGCGCATCGAAGATTTGCGCGCGGCGGCCGCCGTGGTGCGCGGCAAGTACCGCGCCTCGAACGTCACCCTGGCGCTGGTCGTGCCCGGTTCCGGCCTGGTGAAAGACCAGGCCGAGCGCGAAGGACTCGACCGCATCTTCAAGGATGCCGGCTTCGAGTGGCGCGAGCCGGGCTGCTCCATGTGCCTGGCCATGAATGCGGACCGTCTGGAACCGGGCGAACGCTGCGCCTCGACCTCGAACCGCAACTTCGAAGGCCGGCAAGGGCAGGGCGGTCGTACCCACCTGGTGTCGCCCGCGATGGCGGCGGCGGCGGGCATCGCCGGCCATTTTGTCGACGTGCGGGGATTGCGATGAATTTGGGGTCAGACCCGTTGGGTCTGACCCCAGCATTTGCCGGTGGTTTACACTAACGGGATTTGCAACCATTAGCACATAGACTGAAATCATCATGAAAAAACTCTTCGCCCTCCTTATCGCCACCGTCATCTTGTCCGGCTGCAACACCGTCTCGGGCATCGGCCGCGATGTGCAGAAAGTCGGCCAGGTCGTCACTGGCGCCGGCGGAAAATAAACCGTGACGTGGCGGCGCCCCGCGCCGCGCGTCTTACCGAGTAGAAACAGCATGGATAAATTTACGATTTACGAAGGCCTGGTCGCCCCGCTGGACCGCGCCAACGTCGACACCGACGCGATTATTCCGAAGCAATTTCTGAAATCGATCCACCGCAGCGGCTTCGGCCCCAACCTGTTCGACGAATGGCGCTATCTCGACCATGGCGAACCGGGCCAGGACAACAGCCTCCGCCCGCTGAACCCCGAGTTCGTGCTCAACGAGCCGCGCTACCAGGGCGCCTCGATCTTACTCACGCGCAAGAACTTCGGCTGCGGCTCCTCGCGCGAACACGCGCCGTGGGCGCTCGATCAATATGGCTTCCGCGCCATCATCGCGCCCTCGTTTGCCGACATCTTCTTCAACAACTGCTACAAGAACGGCTTGCTGCCCATCGTGCTGTCGGAAAGCCAGGTCGAGCACCTGTTCAATGAAGTCAAGGCTTTCCCCGGCTTCAAGCTGGTGGTGGACCTGGAGCAGCAATGCGTGCGCACCAGCAACGGTTCCGTCTCGTACCCGTTCGAGATCGATGCCTTCCGCAAATATTGCCTGATGAATGGGCTCGACGATATCGGCCTGACCCTGCGCCACGCCGACGACATCCGCGCCTTCGAAGAACGCCATCTTTCTGCTCAGCCCTGGCTGGCCAACGTCATTTAAACGATTAAAATATGAAAATTGCAATCTTACCCGGCGACGGCATCGGTCCTGAAATCGTCGCGCAAGCCGTCAAGGTCTTGAATGTGCTGGGCGAATCGTTTGAGCTGGAAACGGCGCCCGTGGGCGGCGCCGGCTACGCGGCCCATGGCCACCCTTTGCCGGAAGGCACGCTGGCCCTGGCGAAGGCGGCTGATGCCGTGCTGTTCGGCGCCGTGGGCGACTACCAATACGACAACCTCGAGCGCCAGTTCCGCCCGGAACAGGCGATTCTGGGCTTGCGCAAGAACCTGGGCCTGTTCGCCAACCTGCGTCCGGCCATTTTGTATCCGGAACTGGCGGGCGCCTCGACCCTGAAGCCGGAAGTGGTGTCGGGCTTGGATATCCTGATCATCCGCGAATTGACGGGCGATATTTATTTCGGCCAGCCCCGCGGCGTGCGCGAGTGCCCGGACGGTCCGTTCAAGGGCCAGCGCGAAGGCTTCGACACCATGCGCTATGCGGAAGGCGAAATCCGCCGCATCGCCCACGTGGCATTCCAGGCTGCGCAAAAGCGCGACAAGCGCCTCACCAGCGTGGACAAGGCGAACGTGCTGGAAACCTTCCAGTTCTGGAAAGACATCGTCACCGATGTGCACAAGGAATACCCGGACGTGGCGCTCGACCATATGTATGTCGATAACGCGGCCATGCAGCTGGTGCGGGCGCCGAAGAAATTCGACGTCATGGTGACTGGCAATATGTTCGGCGATATCTTGTCGGACGCGGCCGCCATGCTGACGGGCTCGATCGGCATGTTGCCGTCCGCTTCGCTCGATGCCAACAACAAGGGCTTGTATGAGCCGTCGCATGGTTCGGCGCCCGATATCGCGGGCAAGGGCATCGCCAATCCGCTGGCGACGATCCTGTCGGCCGCCATGATGCTGCGCTATTCGCTGAATCGCGAAGAGCAGGCAAACCGCATCGAAGGCGCCGTCAAGCAGGTGCTGGCGCAGGGGCTGCGCACGGCCGACATCCACGAAGCGGGCACGACTTTGGTCGGTACCGAGGCCATGGGTGATGCCGTAGTGCGTGCATTAGGATAAAATATTTCAATGATGGCAGTCGCCGTCTCATCTTGAGGAATGGTAATGAAATTAGTTGGCTTGGTAGGTTGGCGCGGTATGGTCGGTTCGGTCCTGATGCAGCGCATGCAGGAAGAGGGCGATTTCGCCCACATTGAACCGGTGTTTTTCACCACCTCGAACACGGGCGGCGCGGCGCCGGCCATGGCGAAGAATGAAACCATCCTCAAGGATGCCAACAACATCGCCGAACTGTCCAAGTGCGACATCATCATTTCCTGCCAGGGCGGCGACTACACGAGCGCCGTCTTCCCGCAGCTGCGCGCTAGCGGCTGGAACGGTTACTGGATCGATGCGGCCTCGACCTTGCGCATGGAAAAAGACGCCGTCATCGTGCTCGACCCCGTCAACCTGCACGTCATCAAGGATGCGCTGGGCAAGGGCGTCAAGAACTATATCGGCGGCAATTGCACCGTGTCGTGCATGATGATGGGCCTGGGCGGCCTGTTCCAGCACGACCTGATCGACTGGATGACGTCGATGACGTACCAGGCGGCATCGGGCGGCGGCGCGCAGCACATGCGCGAACTGCTGACGCAATTTGGCACCATCAACAGCTCCGTCAAGGCGCTGCTGGAAAACCCGGCGTCCGCCATCCTGGA
The DNA here is from genome assembly GCF_058797855.1 of Janthinobacterium sp. GW823-FHT01H08. Classification (NCBI taxonomy): domain Bacteria; kingdom Pseudomonadati; phylum Pseudomonadota; class Betaproteobacteria; order Burkholderiales; family Oxalobacteraceae; genus Janthinobacterium; species Janthinobacterium sp. GW823-FHT01H08. The sequence continues at coordinate 4,803,048 of NZ_CM179504.1, read as the reverse complement.
AATCGACCGCCAGGTGCTGGCCACCCAGCACGGCTATTCGCCGGATGAAATCAAGCAATTCGGCGCGCCGCTGGCCGGCAACCTGATCCCGTGGATCGACAAGGACCTGGGCAACGGCCAGTCGAAAGAAGAGTGGAAGGCGGGCGCGGAAACGAACAAGATCCTCGGCCGCGGCATCGATTTCGGCACCAAGGAAATTCCCGTCGACGGCCTGTGCGTGCGCATCGGCGCCATGCGCTGCCATTCGCAGGCGCTGACCATCAAGCTGAAGAAAGACGTGCCGCTCGATGAAATCAATGACATCATCGCCAGCAACAATCAATGGGTGAAATTCGTGCCGAACACGCGCGAAGCGTCCGTGCGCGACCTGTCGCCGGCAGCCGTCACGGGCAGCCTGACGATTCCCGTCGGCCGCGTGCGCAAGATGAGCATGGGCGGCGAATACCTGTCCGCATTCACCGTGGGCGACCAGTTGCTGTGGGGCGCGGCCGAGCCGCTGCGCCGCATGCTGCGTATTTTGCTGGATGCGTAACAGCAATAAATCAGCAATTAATTGCTGATGCGGATCAAGTCGGGGCTGTTTTCCCGGCTTTTTTTTCGCCCTGAGCCCGTCAAGGCTCAACCATGCGGAGCTTGCATAGCTCTGGGCATGATGATATGTTGATACCTCTGGAAAAGTAACTGTTTTCCCATGTCAACTAAGATGCCGCCAACTATGCCTGTACACACTCGTCCCCGGGTCGCCTCCCTTGCCATTAAAACACTCAGCAGCGCTGTCGCCTGTGCGGTGTTATTGTCACCGGCGGCATCCGCAGCCGAGCTGGGCAAGATCACGGTGCTGTCCGCCGCCGGCCAGCCGCTGCGCGCCGAGGTCGAATTATCGGCCATCAAGCCAGGCGAGGCAGCCAGCCTGCTGGCCAAGCTGGCGCCGCCGGAGGCCTATCGCCAGGCCAACGTGGAATTCAATCCCGCATTGAACGCTTTGACGTTTGCCGTGGAAAACCGCAATGGCAAGCCCTTCATCCGCATCAGCTCGGCGCAACCGGTGGCCGAGCCCATGGTGGATCTCTTGCTGGAACTGAGCGGCAAGAGCGGTCGCCAGGTGCGCGAATATGCGTTCGTGCTCGACACGCCGGAAGCGCGCCAGACGCGCGGCGCGCAAGTGACGGCGCCGGCCGAACCGGGCAAAGGCAAGGCGGCGGCCGATGCTGCGCCAGCTGCGGCGAAAAAGCCGGCCGGGGAATACAAGGTCAAGACGGGCGACACCCTGAGCCGCATCGCCAGCGAACTGAAGCCTTCGGGCGTGTCGCTCGACATGATGCTCGTCGCCCTGTACCGCGCCAATCCCGACGCCTTCAAGGGCGAGAACATGAACCGCATGCAGGCCGGGCGCATCCTGGCCGTGCCTGGCGCGGACGCCGTGCGCGCTACCGGTGCGGCTGAAGCGAAGGGCATCGTGACGGCGCACGCCATCGATTTCGAGGCCTACCGCAACAAGCTGGCAGGTCAGGTGTCGCAAAGTAAGCCGGCCAAGGCCGCGCAAGCGACGCAAAGCACGGCCGGCAAGATCGGTGCGACCAAGGTGCAGGAAAAGCCGACGGCCGTGAGCGAGTCGCAAGACAAGCTGAAACTGTCGAAGGCGGAGCCGGCGGCCAAGTCGGCCGGCAAGAGCGCCGTCGCCAGCGAGGAAGACAAGATCGCCAAGGCGAAACAGGTCGATGAAGCCGCTGCACGCGTCAAGGAGCTGGAAAAGAACGTCAGCGACCTGGAAAAGTTGATGGCGGTCAAGAGCAAGGCCATGGCCGACAAGAGCGCCCCCGCACCCGCCAAACCGGCCGAGGCCGCTGCCAGCGCACCCGCCAGCGCGCCGGCCGAGGCGCAGCCGCCCGCACCTCAGCCTGCCGCACCGAAGGTCAAACCGGTGCCGCTGGTGAAAAAACCATCGCCGCTGGAGCCGACGATTACCGACAAGATCAATGACCACCTGGGCGCCATCGGCATCGGCATCGCCGCGCTGCTGGCGGCCGTGGCCGCACTGGTGGTCGCGCGGCGCCGCAAGGAGACGCCGCAGCCAGCCCAGGGCGATATCGCCCCCGTGGTCGAGCCGGAACCGGAAGCGCCCGTGACGCCGCCGTCCGGCCTGGCGCCGGAAGACCAGCAGTCCGAAGCGAGCAATCACCTGTTCGGTACGGGCGCGGCCGCTGCCGGCGTGGCCGCCGCGGCGGGCGCCAGCATGCTCGATGCGAATGAAACGGACCCCGTCGCCGAAGCGGACGTGTATATCGCTTACGGCCGCGATGGTCAGGCGGAAGACATCCTCAAGGAAGCCTTGCGCATCCACCCGGAACGCCATGCGGCCCGCCTGAAGCTGCTGGAAATCTATTCGGCCCGCAACGACGTGCGCGCGTTTGAAGACCAGGCCAGCGAGCTCTACAGTCTGACGCGTGGCCAGGGCGAGGAGTGGCCGCAGGCGGCCGCGCTGGGACTGGCGCTCGATCCCACCAATCCCCTGTATGGCGATACGGAAGACGACGCCGTGGTCAGCCTGAGCAAGGCAGCCGGCGACGACGTGCATGGCCAGAGCATGGACTTGCCCGACGAGCCGCCCGCGCCGCTGGCCGACCTGGCGCCGGCCGAGCCGGTCTCCTCCGTGACGGCCCGCGATGCGCGCGACCCCCTCGACTTTGACCTCGACAGCCTCGATTTCGAACCTGTTTCCACCAGCGAGCCGATCGTCATGCCTGGGCCGGACAGCAAGCCGGTCCCTGCCGCGCACGATGCGCAGTATGACGCCAGCATGGATTTCGGCCTGGACCTGGAGCCGCCTGCCGGCCCCGTCAATGGCGTGGGCGCCGGTTTGACGCCATTGCCTGATCCCTTGAAGGATGTCGACCTGGCCCACTTCGACCTCGACGAACCCGTGGCGCCGGCTGCCGCGCCCGTCGCGGCGGCCGAGCCTTCCCTCGACAGCCTGTTCGACGATGCGCAAGCGCCGGCGAGCTTGCCGGAAGCGATACCGCCCGCACAGGAATTCGACCTGTCCGGCAT